>CAVPXV010000005.1:0-2500 GCA_963709845.1 uncultured Thermoleophilia bacterium | reverse complement strand
AGATGTTTCAGTTCCCCAGCTTGTCTCCTCATGCCCTATGTGTTCAGGCACGGGTACGTGCGCATTACCGCACGTGGGTTCCCCCATTCGGAAATCCCCGGGTCGAAGGTTGTTCAGCACCTCACCGGGGCTTATCGCAGCCGTCCACGTCCTTCATCGACTCCTGGCGCCAAGGCATCCGCCAATGGCTCTTATTATCTTGACCGAAAAGAACTTCTTTGCCACTCTGCAGTTTTCAAGGTTCGCGCCGGCGTACCGGCACACTCCGGCGTGGCTCCGCGTTCTTGAGGAACCGCCGGCGGCGACCACGAGGGCCGCCAGCAGCGCGACGAAGACGCCGGCGCCGCGGCCGAAGGCCTCCGAGGGCGCCGGCATCGCGATGAGGCGATACAGCGACCAGCAAGAAGGCGATCGCGCCGAGGGCCATGACCGTGAGGCTCTCGGGCAGCTGCAGCCGGAACGACATGGCGGGCAGCGCCTTGAGGACACGACGGCCGTCGCGACGACGGTGAGCAACCAGGCCAGGACGGCAGAGAAGTAGTGCCAGCCGTTGACTGAGAACCCGGAGATGTCGACGCTTGCGCCGTTGAGACCGCCGGAAGCCCCTGCAGGAGCGCTCGCGCGATCTCGACGCGGTACCAGGTGAGGAAGAGGGCGATGAACATGAGGATCATGCCCGCGACCACGACCCAGTCGTAGCGCGACAGCTTGCTCGTTTCCATGCTCAACCTCCCGGAAGCCCTGACCGTGCCCGCACCACTAGTGCGTCAGCGCCGGCCTCAGCAACTCCCGGGAGGGAGCGGCACGGAGACCACTGGATCTTTCAAAACTGAACAGGAATGAGGCCGTTCACGTCCGGGCGAACCGGGCGGAGACGGGAACGTCAATGGTCGACGTAGAGTTCTAGAGGACGGACCTCCGACGAGATGGGAAAGCCCGAAGGCCACATCATCTCGACATATGGAGGACCGTGCTCACGGCGGTTAGTCCGCCGACTCCCTAGAAAGGAGGTGATCCAGCCGCAGCTTCCGCTACGGCTACCTTGTTACGACTTCACCCCAATCACCGATCCCACCTTCGACGGCTGCCTCCCTTGCGGGTTAGCCCACCGGCTTCGGGTGTTACCGACTTTCGTGGTGTGACGGGCGGTGTGTACAAGGCCCGGGAACGTATTCACCGCAGCATTGCTGATCTGCGATTACTAGCAACTCCGACTTCATGGAGGCGAGTTTCAGCCTCCAATCCGAACTGGGACCGGCTTTTTGGGATTCGCTCCACCTCGCGGTATTGCAGCCCTTTGTACCGGCCATTGTAGCACGTTTGTAGCCCTGGACATAAGGGGCATGCTGACTTGACGTCATCCCCACCTTCCTCCGGTTTGTCACCGGCAGTATCCTATGAGTCCCCGGCATTACCCGCTGGCAACATAGGACAGGGGTTGCGCTCGTTGCGGGACTTAACCCAACATCTCACGACACGAGCTGACGACAGCCATGCACCACCTGTGGCCGCGCCTCTTGCGAGGGGCTCCTGTTTCCAGGAGTTACACGGTCATGTCAAACCCAGGTAAGGTTCTTCGCGTTGCGTCGAATTAAACAACATGCTCCGCTGCTTGTGCGGGCCCCCGTCAATTCCTTTGAGTTTTAGCCTTGCGGCCGTACTCCCCAGGCGGGGCACTTAATGCGTTAGCTACGGCACGGAAGGAGTCGACACCTCCCACACCTAGTGCCCATCGTTTACGGCGTGGACTACCAGGGTATCTAATCCTGTTTGCTCCCCACGCTTTCGCGTCTCAGCGTCAGTACCGTCCCAGAGACCCGCCTTCGCCACCGGTGTTCTTCCTGATATCTGCGCATTTCACCGCTACACCAGGAATTCCAGTCTCCTCTTCCGGACTCAAGCCATACAGTTTCCAATGCAGACTCGGGGTTGAGCCCCGAGCTTTCACATCGGACTTGGATGGCCGCCTACACGCGCTTTACGCCCAATGATTCCGGACAACGCTTGCCCCCTACGTATTACCGCGGCTGCTGGCACGTAGTTAGCCGGGGCTTCCTCTGGAGGTACCGTCACCCTCTCGGCTATTCACCTGAGTGGCTTCGTCCCTCCTGACAGAGCTTTACAACCCGAAGGCCGTCTTCGCTCACGCGGCGTTGCTGCGTCAGGCTTTCGCCCATTGCGCAAGATTCCCCACTGCTGCCTCCCGTAGGAGTCTGGGCCGTGTCTCAGTCCCAGTGTGGCTGATCGTCCTCTCAGACCAGCTACGGATCGTCGCCTTGGTGAGCCATTACCTCACCAACAAGCTAATCCGGCGCGGGCCCATCCCAGAGCAGAAGCCGAAGCTACCATTTGGCGCGACCCACTTAGCAGGTCGCGCATCATCCGGTATTAGCGTCCCTTTCGGAACGTTATCCCAGTCTCTAGGGCAGGTTGCCCACGTGTTACTCACCCGTTCGCCACTGTACTCACACCCGAAGGTGCTTTCTCGTTCGACTTGCAT
>CAVPXV010000004.1:0-836797 GCA_963709845.1 uncultured Thermoleophilia bacterium | reverse complement strand
CCTTTATGCGCTCGCCAAAGGACTTCGCAGCCGCCGACGCTGCCTTCCGGCGACTCGCTTGACCCCCCGGATAGGGCCCGCCCGTGCTCTAGGAGCCGGCCAGACCAGAAGCACTGGCGGAGCGACATGGGAGTCGAACCCACCCAGGACGGGATCACCGCCCCGCAGACGGTTTTGAAGGTCCATCCCGCAGTGTTCTGCTGTCTCAGTGGCCGCCCATGAGTTGCGTAGAACGCCTGCAAATGAGCGGAGACTGTGCGCTCTCGGCGTCGCCCGTCTCGCAGACGCGAGGTTGAGTCAGGCCAGTCCCGTGGGCAGATGCGTGGGCAGCCGAAGGCCCCGTGGCGCGGTCCGGCGTCAGATGCGGTCGGGTTCGGCTGGTATGCTCCTCGCATGAGCGCCACTCTCGCCATGCTCGCCGCCGTGACTGCGACGCCAAGCCCGGGAGCGACGCCGTGAGTGAGCCAATCGATGTCGCGGTGGTGGCCGACCTCCACAAGGCGCAGGAGCTCTACGACCTGCTCAAGCACAACGGCATCCGCCACGTCGAGTTCTGGCCGGAGGACATGCTCTCCAGCGGCTTCGTCTCCGTCGGCCCGGTCAAGTCGTTTGGGCGAGAGCCGCAGGGTCCCTTCCACATCCGCGTGCGCGAAGGGGACGTGCCGCGGGCGCGGCTCGTCCTCTCGTCGTCAGGCTTGCTGCAGGACGCGCCAGACACGACGCAGACCGAACCCGCATGAGGCGCGTCCCATGAGACCCGCCCTCGCCATCCTCGCCGCAGCCGTGCTGCTCGTCGCGACCGGGTGTGCTGCGAGTGGTTCGTCGGGCACAGGCGTTCACCCGACTGTGGCCGCCGGCTTCAGCCCCGGACCCCTCGTGACGGAGAGGTGGCAGCCGCGAGCCCACCGGGTCGGCACCGGTTGGCGGGTCACCGGCCTGCCCAAGGATTTCCAGAGCGAGCCCGCAGTCGGCGGCCACTACATGGCGTGGGGCTCGACCTCTCGCCTCTTCGTCATGGACCTCGACAGCGGCGCCATCCGCGTCGCCGACGATGCGGGCGCCTACCCGAGCAACCAGCCGATCTCGCTCATCGGCGCTGCCCAGCCTCTCGGAGACGTACGTCGTCTGGACGCGCTGGGGACCGGGCTTCCCTCCGCAGAGGGTCAACACCTATGCGATGGATCTCGCGACCGGCCGGCGGCTTCTCGTCGCCAAGCAGGCTGACGGTCCCTCGGTCTCGGGCAGCACCGTCGTCTGGATGGGCTGGGGCACGAAGACGGCCCAGGGTCACGAGAACCCGATCATGGTTGCGACGCTCCCCCGCGGCGCAGCGCGCCAGGTGGCCGTGGGCATCAACCCGAGTCAGCTCACCATAGGCGGCCCGCTCGTCGGCTGGCTCGAACGGCAGCGGCTCCCGAGCAGCCCGTCGCAGAGCGGGAGCATCGTGCTCTCCGATCCCCGGCTGGGTCGCGTCTACGACCTGAAGAGTGGACGCCAGTGGCGCTTCGGCACGGTGGGGTGGCAAGGGCGCGGCAGACTCGAAGAACTGCGCATCGTCGGGCGCTCGGTCATCTGGTTGCAGATGCTGGAGACCGACGCGGGTGGCTCGGAGATTTGGAGCGAGGACCTCGACACCGGGCAGCTAAGGAAGCTGGATAGCGCCGGCGGTCTGCTTGGCCTACTCTCGCCCCTCGGCTCTTCGGCGCGCTGGTCGGGCCCCAACGACAGCGGCACGGCGACCGTCTACGGCTGCCGCCTGCCTGCCGGGCCGGTGATTACGCTCCTCTCCGGCGATCCTCAGGCCCTGGAGTCGGCTGGGCCCTCCGGCGGCGGCAACTGGGCCGTATGGTCCGCATCCAACGGGGGGCCATGGTGGCTGGTCGTGCGGCGGTTGGCCGTTCGGTGAGCAACGCCTTTTCTGGCATGCTGCCTGACTTTGCGGCAGACCTTCTGGCGTTCTGCTCGATGCGCTTGCTGGGCCGCCGCCATGGCCCACGGTGACACCGGCCTCAGGCCGCCACGCCATGCTGGCGGAGCAGCGCACGCGCCGGCGCCAGGTCGCGTGCGTCCACGGTGACGACGCAGGGGGCGAACGGCAGCCCCCAGAGCCCGAGAAGCAGCCAGTTGCCGACCGGCCAGAGGTTGGCGTCGATGCCGCCCGCATTCAGAAGGCGGCACGCATCTGCCGCGGTTCGACGGCTTCTGGTTCGCAGCAGCGTGACCTTCTGATCTGTCAAGCGATGCCTTCACTCGGCGCGTGGTCGGCCCAACGCACCGCGCATAACCTGCGCGGGCTGCGGTCTGAGGTTACTACAAGAACCGTTCGGCGCATCAGGTTTATGTGCTTGTTAGGTGCACCTCCGCCACCCGCTCGCGCGCCCGCACCAGGCGATACACCATGAGCGCAGGAACGTACACGAGGACGGCGACGCCGAGCCAACCCCAAGTGGCCCCCGCCAACAAGAGACCGAATGCTTGCAGCACCATGGCGATGATGCACTGCCAGGGCTGCAGGCGGGTCGGCAGCGCAATGAGGAGCGGCGGGACGCAGAGCAGAACCGAGGCACCTATGCCGATGGAGAGGAGGAAGAGCCCGAAACCGGCGTCCACAACGCCACCAGTCCTGGCTGCTGGCGAAAGCGAGTGGTACCAGATGGCCTCGGGGATGAGGAATCGCACGCACACCCCGAGGAGGACGACCGGCACGACTAGCCCCGGCAGGGCGAGCAGGAGGCCGCGACGGCGGCGGTTCCAGAAACTGCGTAGTCTGGTCACCAACCCTCCTTCGGCTCCCCGGTTCCCAATCGCGCCAATAACGTCTGGGCGTTGACCTGCGAGAGCTCACCTCACGTCCCTGAGGTGAGCTTCTGCGAGTCTGCTCGAACGCCTTGTTCGATGCGCCGCGCATGGTCCGTCCAATCGGAGACGCTGCACAGCACCGAGGCAATCGCGGCGGCAAGGATGACGATGACAACGAGGGCAGCGAGTACGGGCAAGATGACGAAGCCATCAGCGGCGCCGCCGCTGTCGGCGGTCTCCGCCGTGGCATAGACGAGAAAGGCGACCCCGCCGAGCCAGCAGGACACCCAAGCAATCCCCAGCCAGCGGGAGCGACGCCAGAGCGTGACCGTCGTGACGCCCGCTCCGAGCGACACGACGACGAGCGGGATAGCCATCGTCACGAGCGAGAGGACGAGGAAGACCGGGAAGGAGCGCCCAGGAGCGACGAACGGCGTCACGGCGACCAGAGCGACGGCGGCCGGCACGAGCAGCCAGATGAGGCGGACGCGGGTCGGGCGCCGCATCAGCGGGGCGATGAGCGCGACCCCGAGGCAGGCGAGCGCGAGCATCACGGCAAGCAGCGGCCAGCCGTGGTGAGCGAAGAGGCGCGCGAGCCGGGGGTGCGTATAGGTGCCGAGGCCGAAGCCCGCGAAGACGGCGAGCAGAAGAGGCGCGCCCCAGGCAAGGCCGACGGCGAGAAGCTGCGCGAACCGCCAGATGCCGCGGCCAAGCAGGGCGCCTTCGGACGGACTGCCGGTGGCTTCACTCACAGATCCCACTTCCTTGGGCTAGGTCCATCGAACGCGCCGCGGATAAGCTGCGAGCGCCGCGGCCGCGCTTTGCCGCGACGCTTTGGCGAGTCAGGTTGATCCGCTGGTTAGACCGCATGGCCCTCACGGCTCGGGCTTTCGCCGCATCACATACCCCTTGCCCTTGCACGACCCGCAGGTACGCACGCGCACGGCGCCCATGCGAGGGTCGGCCGGCGCCGCCACGGCGCGATGACGCCGCGCCCACCGCAGATCGTGCAGGGCACCTGCTCGTACAGCTCGGGGTTGTAGGACTCGCGCCCGAGCAGCTTGCCAAGCCAGCTCATCTGCTACACCCCGCAGACACCGACACCGCTTCCCTCCAGAGTCCGGACTGCCGGTCTAACCACTATTCTGCAGACTGTGTAAGACCACTGACATCGCTGTCTGCTTCTGCATAAGACCCTACCACCAAGCTCAACGTAGCTGGATATGCAGTCCGCAGAAGCCGGGTGTGGCGCGGGACGCCACAGCCGGTCACTAGCCCGCGTCGATGGCAGCTAGTCCACGGCGACCGCCCTCGGCGACGGCTTGGTCGGGGTCCTCGAGTGGCAGCAGTTCGTCGTGGCTCCCGCCCCACCGTGCGATGTAGGTCACCTGCGTCGTCGGTTTCTCCTCGACGCTCGACTCGACCTTGTCCGCCTGACCCAGCCGATTCTTCCCGAGCCATATCAGCATCACGCGATCACCGCTCATCGCCAGTTCGTGCTGCTTGCGACGCAGGCTCATGTCGCCCTCCGCACGGCCGCCCTCCCAGGCCGAGCGATACGGCTCCTTCGCGAGCCGGCGCGAGATCTGCGACTGCGAGAGGCCGAAGACGCGGCCGAGTTCGCTCTGGGTGCAGCCTATCGATGCGAGCTCGCGTACCTGCTCGACGGGCATATCGACGGTCTTTCGCATGGCCGGCTCCTCTTTTCCCTGTTCCTCATGCATCAGCTTCGATTATGGGCGAGTTCTTGGACCGGTCTGGCGCACAAGCCCACGGCAAGGGAGTCGCGCGACGTATGCACGGCATCAGATCGCGCACGGTGGCTGCGCGCTGCGGCTACGTCGCGCCCTCTGCTGCAAATCTCGACACCGGCCATGGGGTCGCGGGCGGCCCCACGAGCCGGCCGCCCAGCGCGCGAAGCGGCGCTGATACCGTGGTCATCGCGTGGGCAAAGCCCGCTTCTAGGCTCGAGAAGAAGGCCTCATCGGTTCCCATAACCGATGTCTGGAGCTTGGCTCTGTGGCAGGCTGCAAGGTGAAGCTCCCTTTTTGCCGCCGCTTGCTCACACGCCGCTCATCATCGCGGCCGAAACACGCGCGGACTGTCGCTCGACAGACAGCGAACCTGCGTCGCTGAGAAGCCCTGGTTCGCGCAACACTCGCAGCAGAGCGCGCCGCCTTGCCGATGCCACGGTACGTTGCAGCGGCGCGGCTTGCTGGCGGTCTTCGCCGAGTTGAGTCCCGTATGTGGTGTAAGTCCTGAGGAGGCAGCCCCGGTAGAGAACGGCCACCGTGGGCTGCAGAATCGTCGGAACCGTTGCAGGGACACGACGAGAGGAGCACCACGATGGCCGAGACGAGTCTGTGCTTGGACGAGCTCGTGCGCAAGCTCATGGGCGATGACCACGCCGACGTTCTGCGCGAGACGCTCGCCTGGTTCGTCCGCGAGCTGATGGAGGCCGAGGTCGCGCGGGCAGATCGGCGCCGGCCTGCACGAGAAGAGCGCCAGAGCGCACGACGCACAGAAACGGCTACCGCGAGCGCACCTGGCAGACGCGCGCCGGCGAGATCAAGCTCGCCATCCCGCGGCTGCGCGCCGGCAGCTACTTCCCCAGCTTCCTCGAGCCGCGCAGCCGCTCGGAGAAGGCGCTCGTGGCCGTCATCCAGGAGGCCTACGTCAACGGCGTCAGTACGCGCAAGGTCGACCGCCTCGTGACCCAGCTCGGCCTCGCCGGCATGAGCAGGAGCGCCGTCAGCCGCCTCTGCTCGGGGCTCGACGAGCAGGTGCGCTTCTTCCGCGAGCGTCCCCTGGAGGGCGCCTACCCCTACCTCTGGCTGGACGCCAAGGTGGAGCGCGTCAGAGAGCCGGGCGGGGTGCGTCACAAAGCCCTCGTCGTCGCCTACGGCGTGCACGAGACGGGGCGCCGCGAGGTCATCGGCATCGACGTCGGCGAGGCCGAGACCGAGGCCTTCTGGCGCGAGTTCCTGCGCTCCTGCGCGCCCGCGGCCTCGCCGGCGTGCAGCTCTGCGTCTCCGACGCCCACGAGGGCCTCAAGAGCGCGATCGCCAAGGTCCTCGGCTGCCCCTGGCAGCGCTGCACCGTGCACTTCCTGCGTGACATGCTCGGCCACTGCGGCAAGGCGCAGCAGCCGCTCGTCGCCACCGCCATCCGCCAGATCTTCGCCGCCGAGAGCGGCGAGGAGGCGCGCGAGCGCCTGGCCGACGTGGCGGCGGCGCTGGAACAGAGCGCAGCCAAGGTCGCCCGCCTGCTGCTCGAGGCCGAGGAGGAGCTGCTGGCCTTCATGGCCTTCCCGCGCGAGCACTGGACGAAGCTGCGCTCGACCAACCCGCTGGAGCGCGTCAACCGCGAGATCGGCCGCAGAGCGACGTCGTCGGCATCTACCCGAACGACGCCGCCCTCGTCCGCCTCGCCGGAGCCTGCTCATCGAGCAGAACGACGAATGGCTCGTCGGCCGGCGCTACCTCTCGGAGGAGTCGCTCGCAGGCGCGTGCTGGCGAGAGCAGCGGACGCCGACGGGGTCGTGGAGGTGAGCGCGCTACCGGCGGCCTGAGGCCGAGACCATCCCGACGACGGACTTACACCACACATCGGGACTTGACCGCTCATAGGTGAGCGTTCGCGGCTGATCCCGCTGGGGCAGCAGATAGTCGAAGTCCTCGGCTTCGCGCTTCACCGCTCGCGACCCAGGGCTCTATCAAGTTTGGCCTGTCGGTCTTCCTCATGGCGCCGGTCGAGGTAGTCCTTGAACATGCGCCTGCCCTCATCGCTCTTTGCTCGTCGTCCTTCTTCACTGGTAGCTGACAGCGGCGGCTCGCAAGAAGAGCCGCTGTCAGGCGCCTTCAGAGGAAGAACTTTCAGTTCTTCTTCAGAGTCCGCGCGTCTGCACCCGCACTCTGTCCGCGCGTCTGCACCCGCAAGGCCCGCGCTTCTACACGCACACAAGCCGTCGGTGTTGTGCGCGTGAGGATGCGCGGACTTCCCCTTGCCGAACTGATAGGGCTCCAGGTTGCCGAGGTTGCCACCGCGGCGCAGCGGCGGCGCGTTGGGCGAGTGCTTGCCCCAGCGGAACGCGTCCACCTGGAGGGCGATCTTTGCCGGCTGGCGACCTCTGGCCGGTTCCGCTTCGAGGATGACGCCCTCAGCAACGAGTTCGCCGACGAGGAGGCGCACCGTGCGCTCGTGGATTTGGGTGCGCTGTGCGATGAAGCGGCACGAGATGCGGGCGCCGTCGGCTTGTCCCAAATGGCCGAAGGTAAAGCGCAGGACGCACCAAACGATGTTCTGCTGGTTGCCCGTGAAGCGGCCGGCCAAGATGTCGTCGAACAGCGTCTTCGGGACGCGAACGTGGGGCACGGCCGGTGGCTGGGTCATAGCGTCGTGCTGCCGTTCACTCGACCGTCTCGAGATCGCCCGAAGTGCTGATGCCACATTCCCGTGCTTCGCCTTCAAGGACGCCCAGGCTCGAGAGGTAGGCATAGGTCGGTATTCTGATCGACCGCCCAAGCGCGAGATGAGGGACGAGGCCGACCTTGAGGGCCCGGTAGAAGGCGGGGCGGGAGACGCGCGCCCACGGCCGGGCCTCTGCGGGCGTCAAGGTCGGTGGCATCTGGGCCAGTTCTTCCTCTGTCACACGCGCGCGTGGACGCAGTAGGTCCAGGGCCTCGCTACTCATGCTCCACTTCCAAGAGGAGGTCGGCCGGCGCACCGGGGTACCTGAGTGCGTCAGCGAGTCGCCGGAGCTCGACGCTGTCGGCCCTCGGCACGACGCGGCCCAGTTCGATCTGGCCGACCCTGTTGGGATGTACGCTCGAGCGCGAGCCGAGTGCAGCGCGCGAGAGGTCCTGAGCTTCGCGTTCGTAGGTGATGCGCTTCAAGACCGTCCTCCTTTACTTTCGCTGGTGCTGGCACTATCATCGCCAGGTAGTCTCCGTAAAACAACATCTGATAAGAGGACATTTGAGGCGTCATGACTCGTAGTACAGATCACACAGCGTCGCCCGACACGCCGCGCTGGGTCGCGTACCGAGCGAAGGAGGTCAGATACGACGAGACCACGCGGTGGTTCCGCGTCCTGCCGGGCCGCACCGAGGAGTACGAGTACGAGCCGATGACGGTCCCAGGCCTCGCGACCGCGTTCGCGCGCATCGCCGCATCAGGGCCAAGAGTCGCCCCATCACCAAGACCAGGTGAAAGCAGGGCGGCGTTCAGCCGACGCCGTCTAGAGAAGCTGGAGGAGATGCGGCGGAAGGAAGGCGGACGCTTCCTTCAGAGGTACGGCAGGCTGGGCTTCTGGCAGACACCGGGCCTGGATGGGGACCTCTGGCCCGAGAGCCGCAGGACCAAGCTCATGGAGCCGCTCGACTGGATCGTCGCGCAGGCGCGCACGGTGGGCTTCGCGCTCGACCTAATCGCAGGGCTTCAGGTGCGCGACCGACGAGCAGTGGGCGCCGCACTCGAGCGCCTACGGACCGGCAGTGGGCCACTGTACGCCAACAGCGACTCCGTCCCGCCGAGACTCAGGTGGGACGCCGCAGGGAGGACCTCAGTCCGGTATGCCGTCGCTAAGGGTGCAAGCTATCGCGGCGCCCAGCAGCAGATCGACCGTTCCGTACCAGCGAAGGAGCGGCCGCTGCCCGACTACGTCGCGTCTTGGCAAAAGGAGGCCTCCTATCCTCTGCTCGGACCTGATGACGAGAACGTCTTCGACCATGCCGGCCTCATCGTCGCCGACCTCGTTCGATTTCACCTGGAGAACCTGTCCTATGCCTTCGGCTGGACCGGCGACCAGTTCGCCGTGTGGCCTGCCCGCGGCTCCCTGCTACGCGCCGTGTGGCTGCAAGTTCAGCGGGCAGCGTTGTGGAGCCGACCGGTTCGCCACTGCGAAGAGTGCGGCGCGCCCTTCGTCGCGAGCGACGCGCGGCAGAGGTTCTGCCCGCCCGAAATCGTTTGGAACGCCAACGGCACCTTCACGCAGCTAGGCCTCAAGTCAGCCTGTGCGGCGCGCAACCAGAAGCGGAGCCAGCGTCACCCTGAGTGGGGAGGGAAGTCATGAGAGGCAGCGTGAGGAAGCGCGGGAACCCCGGCAGTTGGGAGTACCGCCTCGAGTTGGGCGAGCAGCCGGCGCAACGATGCCGTGAGTGCGGCACGCTCCACTGGCTGGAGCGGCGACCCCTGGACGGCTGCGTGTGCGGCGGGCTGCTCGATGACATTCAGCGGCGGCGTGAGCGCACGCGCGGCGGCTTCCGCACGAAGAAGCAGGCGCAGGAGGCACTGGACAGGGCGAAGGTGGCCGTTTGCAGTGGGGAATACGTCGAGCCCTCCAAGGTGACTGTGGGTGCCTATTTCGACGAGTGGCTCACGAGCACTAGGGCGAACCTTCGTCCTTCAACGTGGTTGAGCTACTCGATGCACGTCAACCTCTACCTGCGGCCGCACCTCGGTGCGACTCTGCTGCAAAGGCTGACACCTGATGCCATCGGTGCGATGTACGGCGAGCTACTTCGGGCAGGCGGTGAGAAGGGAAAGCCGCTGTCGCCTCGCACCGTTAGTCACACCCACGTCATCCTGCACAAGGCGCTCAAGGACGCAGTCCGGCGCCAGCGGCTCACACGCAATCCTGCCGACGCCGTGGATCCGCCGAAGGTGAAGGCGGGCGCGCATGAGATGAAGACGTGGGACGCGAAGCAGGTCAAGGTGTTCCTCGACTCCACGGGCAATGATCGCTTGGGCGGGCTGTGGCGACTGATGGCCTCGACCGGCCTTCGTCGCGGCGAGGCGTGTGGCCTACGTTGGCAGGATGTCGATATCGAGGGAGGGCGACTGTCCGTCCGTCGCGCTCTCATCGTTGTTGGGACCGAGATCATCGTCAGCGAGCCCAAGACAGCAAGAGGACGCCGCACGGTGTCGTTCGACCCGGTAACCATCGCGGCTCTGAAGGCGCAGGCCGCGCGACAGGGAGACGACGCGCAACGACTCGGTGAGGCTTGGGTCGATACCGGCCTCGTCTTCACCCAGGAGACGGGCGAGTCGCTCCATCCAGATCGCGTGTCCGACGCCTTCCGCGATGCCGTAGTTGCTGCCGGCCTGCCGCTCATTCGGTTGCACGACCTTCGCCATACACACGCGAGCCTTGGCTTGGCGGCGGGCATACCCGCCAAAGTGATGAGCGAAAGACTTGGTCACTCGACCGTCTCAATCACTCTCGACACCTACAGCCATGTCATGCCAGGGATGCAGGAGGACGCCGGGCTGAAAATCGCAGCGCTGTTCACCTGACAGACTGCGCGGGCAATCCGCGGGCAAATGGAGCGCTGGCGTCGCTGAAGACGACGCCCAGCGCTCCTTCCTCGCAGTGCACAAAGCCCTGCAAAATGCGGTGGCGGAGCGACATGGGAGTCGAACCCACCCAGGACGGGATCACCGCCCCGCAGACGGTTTTGAAGACCGCGGCAGTCACCGGACCACGAGCCGCTCCGCAGGCGCCTATCTTGCCACGTCCGCTGCCGGCGGTCACGCGGCGCGCTCGGCTCATTCCTCCTCTTGCGTCCCCGGCGGCGCAGCACGAGCAGGACGACGGCCACGACAACGGCGGCGGCCCCGACCGCGGCGGCGATCATACGCCGGCGTCTGGCGTGCGCGATGACGCCGGAAACGGAGCGGCCGGCCGCCCCGCAAGGGGACGGCCGGCCGCGAGCCGGCAACCGGTGACGGCGCCGCCTACTTGCCGAGCGGCGCCGTGAGGCCCTGGTGGTCCTGGTGGCGCTTGTACTCGGAGTCCATCTCGAGCAGGCCGCCCGGGAACTCGTAGCTCGGGCATGAGAGCCGACGTAGTCGTCCGCGGAGAACTCCTCCGGCATGTGCACACCGGTCTCGGGGTTACCCTTGTAGCCCTGCACCTTGCCGGTGCCGAGGAGCTCGAGCCAGATGGCCGGCGTGAAGGCGGTCTGGGCGACGACGACCTGGGTGCCGTACTTCTGCACGCACTCCTGGTTGTCGGCGATCTGGTAGAGGTAGGCCTCGCGCACCATGCCGTCCTTCTTGCCGCGCACCCAGGTGCCGGCGGCGGTCTGGCCGACGTACTTCTTGCCGATCTCGTTGGGGTCGGGGGCGGCGGCGGCGATGACGTCGCGCGGCGCGACCTCCACGCCCTTCACCTTGATCGGCGTCTTCTTGTCCATGTTGGTCGACTTGAAGATGTCGATGGCCTCCATGAACTCGTCGCCCAGCGCGTACTTGAAGGTGGCCTTCTTGTTGCCCTTGAGCAGGTGCTGCGTAGCGGCCGAGGTTGATGACCTCCTCGTGCTCGACGTGCGCGATCTCGACCCAGCCGATGCCCTCCGGCAGGTAGAACATCTCCTTCTCGGCGAACGGCTCGACGGTGTACCAACCCTTGTCCTCTTCCCAGATGATGGCCGGCTGCGTGCACTCCTCGATGGTGGTCCAGATGGAGAAGCCGAAGCTGATGCCCTTGGCGCCGGGGATCTCGAGGTTGGAGCCGTCGCGGATGCCGACCTCGTCGATCTCGTCGAAGTAGTGGTCGGCGGCGTAGCGGGCGAAGTAGTCGGCCATGCCGGGTTCGACGCCGAAGCCGGCGAACGCGAGCTTGCCGATCTTGTCGAACTCGGGGCCGAGCGGGAACTCCTTGTCGCCGAGCTTGACGTGAGTGGGGCCGATCTTGCCCTCGGGATGCGGCTCGGAGACGGTCATCGCCGTGTCGAGGTAGTGGGTCCCGGCCTTGAGGGCGGCCTGCAGCAACTGCGGGTTGAACTCGGGGGCGCAGAGGTTGCAGACGATGTCGACGTCGTGCTTGCGGGCGAGCGCGGCGACCTCGTCGGGCTTGCTCGCGTCGACCTTCTCGGCCGGGAAGCGCGGGTCCTCGCCGAGCTTGTCCGAGGCGGCCTGCGCCTTCGCGAGGTCGTAGTCGGCCAGACCATCTTCTCGAGCCACTCACCCTTGGGGTCGCGGCGCTTGGCGATCTGGGCGATCGACTCGCCCACGCCACCGGTACCGACGATCAATGCCTTCATTGCCTCTCACTCTCCTCGATGCTGTCGTTGCTCGCCCTCGGAGAGGCACGCCGACGGCAGGTAGCCGCTCACGTCGGAAACCCCTCCACAGGGACCAGTGACGCATATTGTATAAGATTGCCGGCCACTCTTCACCGGCAAGTTCGCAGTCGTGAAGGTTCCAGCGCAGCTGTATGGCGCGACGAGAGGGCGCGGGTCGCGGTGGACTGGGCTGAGGCTGGGGGCGCCGGCGGCCGCAGGCGCGGCCGGCGCCGCTAGCTGCCGACCTTGTACATCATGCGTTCGCCGAGCCCGGTGACGACCTTGGCGTACCCGCCCAGCTCGGCGTCGAGCTGCGGGTCGCCGGTGTCGACGAGCAGCGGGCGCCCCCCAGCGAGAGCAGCTTGGTCTGCGTCGCGATGACCACGACGCCGCCCGTGCCCACGCGACGCAGGACGGCGGGGCTGATCTGCTGGTTGCCCCGCCCGAACACGTGCCCCTGGCCGCCGATGACGGTGACGACCACGCGCGCCCTTGGATGCCGGTCGAGGAGACCGAGGAGGTCGCGCTCGCTGAGGTCGCTGCCGGCGAGCCGGCGATCGAGCACGGCGTCGACGCCGAGGAGCGTCTTGCTCAGGCCGAGGCGGCTCAGGACCGCGCGCGTGGTCGTCCCCGGCCCCAGGATGTACAGCACGCCGGGCTCCATGCCGGCGATCACCTCGGTGGCCACGTCGTTGAGGGCGCGCTCCTCACCGGCGACGCCACCGGCTTTGGCGCTCTGCGTGAGGCCGCGCGCATAGGGCACGCGCATGTAGCCGTAGAGCTGAGCCGAGACGCGGTCCTCGCGAAAGGCGTCCTCGTCGATGTCCATGACCTCGCCCTCGCGCAGTTTCACGGCGGCGGGCCGATCGTGCAGGAAGAGCGCCGCCACGTCGCCGGCGGCGGCCGGCGAGGTGGCGTACACCGCCGAATGGATCTTGACGCCGGCGGGAATGCCGATCACCGGCACCGCGTCGCCGATGGCGCCGCAGATGGCGCGCGCCGTGCCGTCGCCGCCGGCGAACAGGATGAGCTCGACGCCGGCGGCGACCAGCTCTCGGGCCGCCGCCTCAGTGTCGGCCGTGGTGGTCAGCACGAAGTCGGCGCAGGAGATGTGCACCGGCGCGCCGCGCTCGCGCTCGCAGGCCACGTAGGTGCGGCGGCCGGCGAACGAGCCGAGCACGCGCGGCTCGAAACCGGCCGCCCGGGCCTCGTCCTCGCCCATCTCGCCGGGCCACGTGACGAGCTCGATGTGGTCCCGCAGGCGGGCGAGGCGCTCGAGGGCGAGCCGCGCGCGTCGCGGAGCGTCGCGCGCGGCGCCCAGCTCGAGCGCCTTGCGCAGGATCTCGGCGCCGTCGCTGCCCTTGAGCCCGACCCGGCCGCCGACTCCGGCGACCGGGTTGACGATGAGGCCGAGCTTGCTTCACGCCTGCTTCTTGAACTTCCTCTTGTACGTGCGCCAGGTGAAGGCCCACTGCTCCGGGTCCTCCATCGCTTCGGTGCGGCGCATCTGGTCGATGGGCTGGGCGTGCGGCGAGTCGAGCACGAACTGCGCGTCGGCGTAGGCCTCGTCGCTGCCCTTCTTGATGACGGCGGCCCACTCGTCGAGGTCCGCCTTGCTGTAGGTCTCGCAGGGCTCGGGCGTGAACGGCTCGGGCACCACCCACGGGTGATGGCTCATCCAGTAGCTCTGGATGCCGAAGTCGACCATGCGGTCGCGCAGGGCCTCGGTGCCGACGCCGGTGTCCTCCTTGAGCTGCTCGAGGCTGTAGCGCACCTGGTCGAGCCGGCGGTGGCCTTCGGCGTAGGGCCGGCTCACGCCCCTCACGGCCATCAGCAGGTTGTCGAGGTAGTTGTTGTTGAGGACGCTGATCTCGGCGACCTCCCGGAGACCCTCCGGCCCCATGGTGCGGATCCAGGCGTAGGCGCGGATGACGCCCATCCAGTTGCCGAGGAAGCCGCGCACGCGGCCGATGCTCTCGGGGCGGTCGTAGTCGAGGTGATAGCGCTCGCCGACCTTGGTCACGACCGGCACCGGCAGGTACTGGGCCAGCTCGTCGGTGCACATGTAGGCGCCCGTGGCGGGACCCTCGCAGCCGTGCGGGCTGGAGAACGTCTTGTGCAGGTTGAAGTGGCAGGCGTCGAAGCCGGCGTCGCGCGCCCGCGCGAACCCGAGGATGCCGTTGGCGTTGGCCTGATCGGTGAACGCCAAAGCGCCGGCGTCGTGCAGGACCTCGACGTACTTGTCGATCTGCGGGTTGTAGATGCCGGTGTCCTCGGGGTTCGTGATCATGCAGCCCACGGTCCTCTCGGACACGGCCGCCTTGAAGGCCTCGAGGTCCGGGTAGCCGTTCTCGTCGGGCATCACGGTGATGACCTTGAAGCCGGCGACCATCGGCGTGGCGGCGTCGCACGGGTGCGAGAAGATGGTCGTGATCATCTCGTTGCGCTGGTCGAGCTCGCCCCTGGCCTCGAAGAAGCGGCGCATCACGCAGGCGTTCGTGTAGACGGCGTGCGAGCCGCCGCCCGGCTGCAGCGTGAACGCGTCCATGCCGCTGATCGACTTGAGGTACTGGCCGGTGGCGTAGACGATCTCGAGCAGCCCCTGCAGCGTGTCCTCGTCCTGCCACGGGTGCAGATCCGCGGCCTTGTGGCCGCGGATCAGCTCCTCGTGCATCTTGGGGCTGTACTTCATCGTGCAGGTGCCCTCGCTGATGTCGCTGCCGAGGTCCATGCCGAGGGTCATCTGCGCGTAGCGCAAGTAGTGGCGCAGCACCTGGTACTGGGACAGCTCGGGCAGGTCGGGGGCGGCCGCGCGCCTCATCCCCTCGGGGATGTAGTCCGCGGCCTCACCGACGGTCGCCTTCACGTCGTCTTCGGCGAGCGGCACGAGGATGCCGCGCTCGCCGGCGACGCTCTGCTCCATGATGAACGGCTCGTCCCAGCGCGGGGCGCGGTAGTCGCGCAGCACGCCGCCGTCGCGGCGCAGCCGGGCGAGGCGGGCGACCTTCTCCTGCGGCGTCTCGCGGAGCGGTGCCCCTCCGGCGCCCCGCTCGACAGCTTGCCTACGGTGGCTGCTCATGCCGTCACCTCCCGGACGGCCGCGGCCAAGGCGTCGATGTCGGCCTGGCCGTAGTACTCGGTGACGCAGTAGAGCGCGCTCTGGCCGAGCTCGGGGAACTCGGCCGAGAGGTCCTTGCCGCCGAAGATGCGGTGGCCGAGCAGCGCCTTGTTGACCTCGGCCACCGTCTTGCCGGCGCCGTCGAAGCTCACGACGAACTCCTTGAAGAAGCTCGGCGAGAGCTTGATCTCCACGCCGGGGATCTCGCCGAGCTTCGCGGCCGCGTAGTGCGCCCGGGCGATGCAGGTCTCGCCGAGCTCCCTGAAGCCCTGCGGGCCCATGACCGACATGTAGACGGCGGCGGCGATCGTCCACAGTCCCGAAGCCGTCCCGACCCAGTCCTTGCCCTGGTCGCGGGCGCCGTAGCTGGTGCGCTCGGCCATGGCCTCGCCCACGGAGTACTGCCCCGGGGTCGCGGTCTCCATGACCGTGTAGAGCTCGAGCGGGCACTCCTGGGCGAAGACCGGGTCGTCGTCGCGGAACCCGATGAAGCCAGAGCAGCCGCCGCCGGCGTGCATGTGGATGCCGAGCGCCTGGATGTCGCCGCAGGCGATGTCGGCGCCAAGGGCGCCGGGCGGGGCGAGCACGCCGAGCGTGATCGGGTCGACGCCGGCGATCGCGAGGGCGCCGTGCTCGTGGGCCAGGCCCGCGATCGCGGCGCCGCCGGCCTCGATCGTCCCCAGGTACCCGGGGCTCTCCCAGTAGACGGCCGCGAAGCCGTCGTCGAGCTTGGCGCTGAGATCGTCGAGGTCGGCCATGCCGGTGTCGCGGTCCCACTCGTAGAAGCGGATCTTGGTGCTGGTGGCCATCGACTCGGGCTGGCAGAGCGTGCGCGCCTCCATGAGGCGCATCGGGCTCATGTGCGCCGGCACCAGCACCTTGTCGCGGCCGGTGATGCGCCGGGCCATGCGGAACGAACGCCCGGCGACGTCGCCCCAGTCGTAGATGGGGTTGGCCACGCCGTCGAGGTCGAGCAGCTCGCCGAGCATGCTGTTGAACTCGAAGCGCGTGAGGTACTTGCCGAGGTCGCTGTAGTCGCCGCCGCAGTAGGCGCTCACGAACTCGGCGCGGTTGATGACCTCGTCGACGATCGCCGGAACGTGGTGCTGCCAGCAGCCGGCGCCGCAGAAGTTGAGGTAGTCGACACTCGAGCTGTTCCTGTCGAGGAGGCCCTGCACGTGCTTGCGCAGCTCACGCTCCGAGAGGATCGCCGGAGGGATGTCCAGCGTCCCCGTGAAGCGCAGCCGGTCGGGGATCTCGGCGTAGATCTCCTCGACGCTGCTCAGCCCCAGTTCGCGGAGCATGGCCGCTTTGGTCTCGGGAACCGCGTTGGGGATGTAGGGGTGTATGAACGGTCTGTCTGCCATGTGAGGGTCGTCTCTCCTTTCGCGCCGGCGTGTGAGTGCTCGGCGTCGGCGTGCTCAGGCGCGAGGCGCCGAGTCATTCGTAGCTGTATCCCGCCGCCGTGCCGTAATCGATGCTGATGAGCGCGCCCGTGATGGGCGCGGCCGCCGGGCTCGCGAGGAAGAAGATGAGCTCCGCCACCTGCTCCGGCGTGATGAAGCGCGCCTTGTCGCGCTGGGGATAGCTGGCGAGCAGGCGCCTGAAGTAGCCCTCCGGATCGCCGCCGCCGAAGTCACGCGCCTGTCCCTCGAGCATCGGCGTCATCACGTCCGCCGGGCAGACGGCGACGCAGCGCACGAGGTCCGGCGCCAGCTCGAGGGCCAGGGACTTGGTGAGGAGGCTGACGCCTCCCTTCGAGGCGCTGTAGACGGCCGTCTCCGGCGTGCCCACCACGCCGGCGTCGGAACTGAGGTTGATGATGCACCCCTCCGTCTTCTTGAGATGGGGGATGGCGTAGCGGCAGCAGAAGAACGTGCCCTTGAGGTTCACGCCGAGCACGCGGTCCCAGTCGGCCTCGCCGGTCTCCTCGGTCGGCCCCTCGGTCCACACGCCGGCCGCGTTGACGAGGACGTCGATGCGGCCGGAGTCGCCCACCGCCGTCAACATGAGGCTCTCGCACTCGCCGGGCACGCTGACGTCGCAGGTGGCCGCGTGCACCGTGGTCAGTGCGGCCAGCTCACCGGCCAACTCCTCGAGGGCGACCGCGTCGAGGTCGCCGAGCACGAGCGCGGCGCCGGCGGCCGCGAAGCGCCGCGCCACCGCGGCGCCGATGCCGCCGGCGGCCCCCGTCACGACCACCGTGCGCCCGTCCGAGTCGTAGGTCATCCGGCCCCCCAGTCGGCACGTTGAACGGTCCTTCAGCCGAAGTAGCTTATCGCGGCGTCCCGCCCCTGACCACGCCGCTTTCCCGCGGGGACGGGTCTTTCCGCGACGTCAGGAGCAGAACGCGCGGGCGAGCGCCTCGAGCGTCCGCGCGCACGTCTCGACCGAGGCCAGATCGACCCATTCGTCCGCCGTGTGCTCGCCGTGACCCCGCGGCCCGAAGACGACGCAGGGGATGCCGGCCTCCACGAGGACGCCGGAATCCATCCAGCCCATGTCGCCGCGCAGCACCGCGGGACGGCCGAGGATCGCGGTGGCGGCGCCCGCGAGCGCCGCCACCACCGGCTCGGCCGCGTCCAGCCGCACCGGGTCGCGCCCCACGACCGTGGTCACCTCCCCCGCGAAGCGAGCGTCCGCCCGTGAGGCGGCGGCGACCAGCGCCCGCATCTCCGACTCCGCCTGGGCGACGGTCTCCCCGGCGATGAGGCAGCGCTCCACGCCGAGGGTGCAGCGCGCCGGGTACACGGGGTACTGGTCGCCGCCGGCGATCGTGGAGGCGTGGACGCTGCCGCGGCCGTAGGCAACCGCCGGATGCGCCGCCAGCTCGGCGTCGAGCGACGCGATGCCGGCGAGCACGGGCGCCATCAAGGCGATGCCGTCGACGCCGCGCTCGGTGTCGTCGCCGGCGGCCTCGACGCCGCGGCTCTCCACGTCGAACCAGGCGAACCCCCCGTGCTCGGTGACGACGTCGAGCCCGGTGCACTCGGTCATGACCGCCGCGTCCGGGCGATGGCGCGCCGCCAGGGCCTCGGCGCCCGCGCTCTTCCACTCCTCGTCGGCGAGGCCCGCCAGGCAGAGGTCGCCGGCGAGCGGCGCGCCGGAGGCGGCGATCGCCTCCACTGCGGCGACGGCCGCGGCCAGGCCAGACTTCATGTCGGCCGCGCCGCGCCCGTACATGCGGCCGTCGCGCACGGCCGGCGCGAAGTGCGCGGGGCCGGGCGCGGCCACCACGTCCGTGTGGCCGCACAGCATCAGCGAGCGCGCCGGCCGCGCATCGCCCGGCGGCCGGCCGGCGCCGCGCAGCCGGGCGACCACGTTGGGCCGGCCGGGCAGCACGTCCCAGAGGTCGACCTCGAGGCCGGCGGCCTCGAGTCGCCGGGCGAGGAAGCGCGCCAGCTCCGCCTCGCCCGGCGCCCCCGGCTGCAGCGCCGGATTGGTCGTGTCGATCGCGACCATGGCGGCGAGGAGTGCGTGCAGTGCAGACATGTCTTCCTCCGCGGATGTGCTCATCGCGGCCCGCCGCCGCCGGTTTTGCCATGATAGCAGGCCTTTTCTGTGATATGTTCGGCCCCGCCTCGTCCCACCGGCGCACCGCGCCGCACGAAAGGAGCCCGCATGCACCAGCGCCCCAGGTACTTCGCGGCCGCGTTGCTCGTCGGCTTGGCCCTCGTACTCGCGGCCGCGCTGGCCGCGTGCGGCGGAGGTTCCGGCACGTCGTCGGGAGCCACACCCTCCGCAGCAGGGGGGACGCCGGTGAAGGGCGGCACGCTCCAGGTCACCTACATGGGTGAGCCGCAGTACCTCGACCCCGCCATCGACTGGGAGGGCAACGGCTGGTCCATCGAGCACTGCATGTTCAACACGCTGCTCACCTACTCGAGCGGCGTCCAGTCCGCCGGCACCAAGCTGGTACCCGACCTCGCCACGGCGATGCCGACGGTCACGAACGGGGGCAAGACCTACACGTTCCACCTGCGCAAGGGCATCAAGTTCGCGCCGCCGGTGAACCGCGAGGTCACGGCGGCCGACTGGAAGTGGTCGTTCGAGCGCATGATGAACCCCAAGACCACGCCCACACCGCCCGGCACCGGCTTCTACACGAGCATCGTCGGCGCCACCGCCTTCAACGCCGGCAAGGCGTCCAGCATCACGGGCGTCAAGGTCGTGGACCCGTACACGTTGCAGATCGACCTGGTGAAGCCGGACGTCACGATCCTCAGCGCGCTGACGATGTCGTTCACCGACGTGGTGCCCAAAGAGTGGGTCAAGAAGTGGGGCAAGGACTTCGTGCGCCATCCCTTGGGCACGGGGCCCTACATGCTCGACCACTGGACGCCGGCGCAGGAGATCGTGCTCGTCCGCAACCCCAACTGGACGGATTGGCGCGGCGTCGGCCAGGCGTGGGTCGACAGCGTCAAGGTGACGCTGTCGGTGAACCCGCAGACTGCCCTTCTGCGCCTCAAACGCGGCGACAACGACCTTCTCGGCGACTACATCGCGCCCTCCGACTACGCCGCCGTCACCCACGACCCGGTGTGGAAGTCACAGGTGGCGGAGGAGCCGGCGATCGCCATCGACTACCTCTTCATGAACGTGCAGATGAAGCCCTTCGACAATCTCCAGGTCCGCCAGGCCGTCAGCTGGGCGATCGACACGACCAAGACTCTCAAGCTCATCTCCGGCGCCGGCAGCAGCTTGACGCAGATC
This sequence comes from uncultured Thermoleophilia bacterium, assembly GCA_963709845.1. Lineage (GTDB taxonomy): Bacteria > Actinomycetota > Thermoleophilia > UBA2241 > UBA2241 > CAIXSE01. The sequence continues at coordinate 817,099 of CAVPXV010000004.1, read as the reverse complement.
TACCCGGCCGGACTCCCCGGCCACGTGGAAGGCAGCGGCGCCGTGTTCTACGGGTACGACCCGGCGAAGGCCAAGCAGCTGCTCGCCGCCGCCGGCTACCCCAACGGCTTCTCGACGACGATCTACTCGCACAACGTCGACCCATGGCCCAAGGTCACGCAGTCGATCCAGAACGACCTCGCGCAAGTGGGCATCAAGGCCAACGTCAAGTTCCTGGACCGCGCCACCTACTGGACGCTCATCGGCGAGCCCAAGAAGGTGCCCATGGGCCTGCAGGACTGGTGGCAGGACTTCCCCGACCCTTCGGACTTCGTGGTGCCGCTGTTCAGCAAGAGCAACGCCGTGCCCGGCGGCGCCAATCCGAGCTTCTGGTGGAGCCCGCGCGTGGAGGCGCTCCTGGCGAAGAGCTGGAGCGTGACCGACCAGACGCAGCGCCTGCAGATGTTCGACCAGATGCAGCAGATCATCATGGACCAGGCGCCGGCGGTGCCGCTGTATCAGCCCAACGTCAACACCGTCTACTCCAAGCGCGTCGGGGGCTTCTACCTGCACCCGGTGTGGATCTTCGACTTCCTCGACTACTACCTGAAGCAGTAGCCGGGAAGAGGCGCCACGCGAAAGGGCCGGACGGGCGCACGCCCCCCCGGCCCTTTCGCGTGGCCCGGCGGAGGCGACCCGTCAGTACGTGCGCGTGACCTTGCTCAGCCCGCGCGGCGAGTCGGGATCGAGCCCGCGAGCCAGCGAGAGGTGCAGGGCGAGCAGCTGGCCGGGGAGCACGGCCACGAGCGGGCTGAGCTCCTCCGGCAGATCGAGCGGCAGGCGCAGCGTGGTCGCCGGTCCGGGCACGACGGTGCCCGCGGCGGCGACCACGAACGTCTCGGCGCCGCGCCGGCGCAGCTCCTCCTCGAGCGCGAGCATCCCCGGGAGCGTCTTGCCCGGCGCCGCATAGATGAGCACGGGGTAGCGCGGCTCCACCACGGCGATGGGGCCGTGCATGAGGTCGGAGGCGGAGAACGGCATGGCCGCCAGGTAGCAGGTCTCCTTGACCTTGAGCGCGGTCTCGAGCGCGGTGGCGTAGTTGTAGCCGCGCCCGGTGACGAGCAGGCGGTCGGCGTGGCTGAGGCGGGCCGCGACCTCCCTGACCTCGTCCTCCACGGCCAGGGCGGCGGTCATCGCCGCCGGGACGGCGGCCGCCAGGGCCTCCGTCAGAACGCCGGCGCCGGTCCACGCCGCCCAGAACAGCGCCAGGGCCGCGAGCTGGCTCGTGTACGTCTTGGTGGCGGCCACGGCGCGCTCTCTCCCGGCGCCGGTGGCGAGTGTGCCGTGGGCGGCGCGCGCCAGAAGGCTGCCGGCGTCGTTGGTGATGGCCAGCGTATGGGCGCCGGCGGCCCGCGCCTGCGCCACGTACTCGGCCACGTCCGGCGTCTCACCGCTCTGGCTGATGCCGATCACAAGGCAGGCATGGAAGTCGATGGCGGCGCCGTACACCGTGGCGGCGCTCGGCACCGCCAGCCCGGCAGGCAGGCCGGCGAGGATGGTGGCCAGGTACTTGCCGTAGACGGCGGCGTTGTCGCTGGTGCCGCGGGCGGCGTAGAGCACGAAGCGCGCGCCGGCGGCGCGCGCCGCGGCGGCCGCCGCCCGGTAGGGCTCCGGGTCGGCGGCGAGACGGGCGACGATGCCGGCCTGCTCGAGGATCTCGTCGCGCATGATGGTCGTCACGGCCCGCTCTCTTGCGCGCGCCTGAAGGTGCGCATAGCATCGTCGAAACATGGTAAGCATACCAAGTAAGCTGAGCATGCGAAATGCTCCGTCGCGTCACGAGGTGTCAATGGATTTCGAGACCGAGTACAGGAGTCGGGCCGCACGCTCCGGCGAGCTGTTCCGCGCCGCCAGCGAGATCGTCCCCGGCGGCGCCGGCAGCAGCGCCCGCACCGTCAAGTTCGGCTGGAGACCGTACCCGCCGTTCATCGCCCAGGGCACCGGCGCGCGCATGACCGACGTCGACGGCCACGAGTACATCGACTACCTGCTCGGACTCGGGCCCGACATCCTCGGCCACCGCCACCCCGTGGTCACGAAGGCGGTGGCCGACGCCGTCGCCGAGTACGGCACGTCGTTCGGCCTCCCCTACGAACTCGAGATGCGCGCGGCGCGCAAGGTCATCGACGCCGTGCCCAGCCTCGAGATGGTGCGCTTCACCAACTCGGGCAGCGAGGCGGTAGGCACGGCGGTGCGCCTCGCGCGCGCCTACACCGGACGCCGCATCCTGGTCCGCTTCGAGGGCCACTACCACGGCTGGCAGGACGTGGTGTACTGGAGCAACCACGTCGACCCCGCCGCCGCCGGGCCGGCCGAGCACCCGCGTCCGGTCGCGGCCGGCCCCGGCGTTCCGCTCGAGCTTGCGGACACCCTCGAGGTGCTCACCTGGAACGACCCCGAGAGCTTCACGCGGCTCATGGACGAGCGCGGCGACGAGGTGGCGGCGGTGATCACCGAGCCGGCGGTGTTCAACACCGGCTGCATCCTTCCCGAGCCCGGCTACCTCGAGCTGCTGCGCGCCGAGACTCGCAGGCGCGGGGCCCTGCTCATCTTCGACGAGGTCATCACCGGCTTCCGCTTCTGCCGCGGCGGCGGGCAGGAATGGTTCAACGTGATGCCCGACCTCACGACGCTGGCCAAGGGCCTGGGCGGCGGCTTCCCGGTGGCGGCCGTCGGCGGCTCCCGGGACGTGATGGGCATGATCGCCGAGGGCCGCTACTCGCACAGCGGCACCTACAACGCCAACGTGGTGCAGTGCGCCGCGGTGGACGCGACCATGGACCTGCTCACCGAACCGGGGCTCTACGAGCGCCAGCGCGCCGTCGGCGACCGGCTCGCCGAAGGCCTGCGGCGGCTGGCGGCCGAGGCGGGCATCCCGGTACGCGTCGAGGGCCTCGGCACCGTCTTCCAGCTCTGGTTCACGGAGCATCCCATCCGCAACTGGCGCGAGGCCGACAGGTATGCCGACGAGGCCGCGTTCACGCGCTGGTGGCAGGAGATGCTCCTGCGCGGCGTCCTGTTCCACCCCAGCCAGTACGAGAACCTCTTCGTCTCGCTGGTGCACACGGACGCCGACGTCGACGAGACGTTGGAGAAGGCACGCGAGGCGTTCGCGGTGCTCGCCGCGGAGCGCCGCGCCGGCTGACGAGGAGGCGGGCATGAGCCTTCTCGACGCCGACGGGACCCCGGCACGGCCGGGCGGGCGGCCCGGCGGCGCGCGACCCAGACTCCGCTACCTCCAGGTCATCGACCTGATCGACGCACTGATCGCCGAGCGCGGCCTGCGCCCGGGCGACCTCCTGCCGACGCAGAAGGAGCTGGCGGCGCGCGCCGGCGTGAGCCTCATCACGGTCAGGCGCGCCCTCGACGAGCTCGAGCGCGCCGGACGCGTCGCCGGGCATCAGGGCGTCGGCACCTTCGTGGCGCGGCCACGCATCGTGAGCGAGCCCACGCGCACAGGCAGCCTCCTGGCGACCCTCGCCCAACAGGACGCGGCCGGCGAGGTGACGACCAGAGTGCTCGACGTGCGGCCGGCCCGACCGCGGCCGACGGTGGCGCACGCCCTCGGCCTCGCCCCCGGCGACCTGGTGTGGCGGATCGTGCGCCTGCGGCTGCTCGACGGACAGCCGCTCGTCGTCGAGCAGGCGCTCATCCCGCAAGCGCTGGCGCCCGACCTCGGCCGGCGCCGCGCCGAGCTGAGCGGCTCGCTCTACGACCTGCTCGCCGCCGCGCACGGCATCGTCGACGACCACGAGGAGCAGTACCTCGAGGTCCTCGAGGCCGGCGCCCGCGAGCGGCGCCTGCTCAAGCTGAGCGCGCGGGCGCGCGTCGTGCGCCTGCGCGGCGTGAGCTTCACCGCCGGCGACCTACCCTTCGACTGCTTCGAGCAGGTCTACCCGGCCGACGAGTTCGTGTTCTATATCTCGGGCCAGACCGCCCGCCGGCTGTTCCGGCCAGCCGACCTCCGCGACTGGGGCATCGCTCCGGCCAAGGGACGCTGACCCGAGCGTCACTGCAATCCGCGCGTGAACGCGGGGAGAGGAAGTCAGCAATGAGCACTGCAGCCCCGACACGCGAAGGCGCCGGCAGCGAGAAAGGCCTCAAGGCCGGCGCCCTCAACATCGGCGACGTCGTCATCATGGCGCTCGCCAGCTCGGGTCCGACGCAGAGCATCGCCGTCGGCATCGTCGGCCTCATGGTCGCGGTGATGTACCACACGTTCCTGCCGATCCTGATCTGTTTCATCCCTATGATCGGCATCGCCTGGGGCTACCAGCGCCTGAACGCCTGGCAGCCGAGCGCCGGCGCGACATACTCGTGGGTCGGGCGCGCACTCAATCCGCACGCCGGCTTCTTCGTGGGCTGGATCATGCTCATGTACTACACGGTGGGCACGACCAGCCTGACGGTCCCGCTCGGCACCTACTTCCTCAGCTTCTTCAGCAACGCCGCCGCCAACAACAAGTACGACGTCGCCATCGTCGGGTCGCTGTTCGACATCCTCGTGCTCGTCGTCGCCGCCCTCGGCATCAAGCTCTCGGCGCGCTTCAACTGGGGCTGGGCGGTCTTCGAGTACGTACTGATGGTCGGCTTCGCCATCGCCGCCCTCTGGATGATCTACGTCACGGGCCTCTCCGGCGCCGTGCACACGTTCAGCTCGCTGTTCACGCTGCCCAAAGGCGGCCTGATCACCGGCCTCCTGATCGCGATCTTCCTCTACTCCGGCTGGGACACCGCCGCCTACGTCGGCGAGGAGGCCAGAGGCAAGCAGGCGGGCAGCGCCGCCATCCTCAGCGTCGTGATCCTGTTCTTCATCTACTCGTTCGTGATCTTCGCCTTCCAGGGGATCGCTCCGTTCCACACCATGCAGGCCAACGAAGCCAACATCCTCGCGTTCGTCGGCGACAAGATCGGTGGCAGCTTCTGGAAGAACGTGATGATCGTGGCGGTGCTCGGCGGCACGCTCGCCTCACTGCAGGCAGCCATCGTGAGCTCCGGCCGCATCTCCTTCGCCATGGGTCGCGACCACGTGTTCCCCAGGTTCTTCGACAAGGTCCACCCGCGCTACCGCACCCCGTGGAACGCGACCATCCTCCTCGGCCTGCTCAACATCGTCTTCCTCTGGGGGACGACGCTCTTCTCGAGCATCGGCACCGCCCTCGACAACATCGTCAGCACGCTCGGTCTGATGGCGGCGATCTTCTACATGATGACGGCGTTCACGGCCATCTGGTACTACCGCAGCGTGATCGCCAAGAGCGCCGGCAATATCATCTTCGGCGGCATCCTGCCGGGGTTCGGCGCCGCGTTCATGGCCTTCGTCATCGTCTACTCGCTGGCGACCGGACAGCTGACGACCACCAACCTCGTCTTCGGGTTCGGCCTCGCGCTCCTCGGCCTCGTGCTGTCGTTCGTCTCCAAGGGCGTCAACCACGCCCGGTTCTACTCCGACCCGAGCACGAGCTTCGGCGACCAGGTCGACGCGGCTCTGGACGGCCCAGAGCCGCCGAGTCAGGGCTCCGGGCTGTGAGGCAGGGATGGCGGAGGCCGGCGGCGTGAGCGCGCGCAGAGGAGATGGCCGATGAGCGCCGCGGGTCTGTTCATCGGCCTCGACCTCGGTACCTCGAGCCTCAAGGCCGTTGCGCTCGGCGGCGACGGCCGAGCCGTCGCCGAGGTGCGGGAGACCTACGACACCGCCCGGCCCGGGCCGGGCCGGGCGGAACAGGACCCGGCGGACTGGGCGGCGGCGGCGCGCTCGGCGCTCGCGGCTCTGGCCGCCGCCGCCCCCGCCGCCCTGTGGCGCGGCATCGGCCTGTCGGGGATGATCCCCACGCTGGCCACGCTCGACGAGCGCCTGCGGCCGGTCGGCGCGGCCTTCACCTGGGAAGACTGCCGTGCCCAAACCGAGGCCGCCGAGATCGTGGCGCGCGCCGGTGAGGCCGAGCTCTACGCGCGCACCGGCCAGCCGCTGGACGGCCGCTACCTGCTGCCCATGTACGCCTGGATCCGCCGCCACGACCGCGGACGGGCGGCGCGCGCAGCGGCGCTGGCCGGCGCCAAGGACTACCTCTTCGCGTGGCTCACCGGCGAGCTGCTCACCGACCCGAGCACCGCCACCGGGTACGGCTGTTTCGACCTCGAGGACGGCGTCTGGCTGCCGGACGTCGCCGCCCTCGCCGGGATCGGCGTCCCGGGCGCAGGGCCGCATGCTCCCGTCCTGCCGGCGGTGGCGCCGTCGACGCAGACCCGGCCGCTGCTGCCCGGGCTCGCGCGTGAGCTCGGCCTTCCGCCCGGTCTGCCGGTATGCGTCGGCGCCGCCGACTCCGTCCTCGCGGCGGAGGCGCTCGGCGCCGTCGCGCCGGGCTCCGTCGCCTACGTCTGGGGTACGAGCACCGTCATCATCGGCGCCGCCGCGGAGCTCACCCTCGACCCGCAGCGGCGCTGCCTCGTGACGCCGCTGGCGATCGCCGGCTGGGCCGCCGAGATGGACCTGGTGAGCACCGGCGCGGCGGTGGCCTGGCTGGCGCGACTCCTCGGGTTCGGGGCCGGCGGCCAGGCCGAGGTCTTCGCGGCCGCCGCGTCGGCCCGCGACGGGCTGCTGCCGGCGGCCCTGCCCTTCGTCGGCGTCGGCGAGCAGGGCGCCCTGTGGGACAACGACGTGCGCGGCACCTTCGTCGGGCTGGACCTCTCGCATGGGCCCGGGGACGCCGCGCGCGCCATGCTGGACGGCATCGTGCTCGAGAGCCGCCGCTGCCTCGCCCGCCTGCGCGACCTCGGGCTTCCGCCCGGCGACGTGCGCGTCGCCTGGCGCGGCGCGGACACGTGGTTCTGCCAGCGGCTCGCCGACGCCAGTGGGCGCCGCGTCCTGGTCGGCGACCCCGCCGAAGCGTCTTCGGCCGCCGGCGCCGCGCGGCTCGCGGCCGCGGCCGTGGGCGCGCGGCTCCCGGCCCCGGGCGCCCACGGTCTGCGCCTCGAGCCGGACGCCGGTCGCGCCCGCGCGTGGGACCGGCGCTGGGCGGAGTACGAGCGCCTGCTGCCGCCTCTGCAGGAGCTCTACCGCTCCTGGCCCACCGCGGACCAGGGGTGAGCCGAGCGCGTCAGTAGTACAGCTCGCTCGGCCCCTTGTACTCCTGGATGGTGTTGCCTCCGTCGATCACCACGAGTTGCCCGGTGATGTAGCTGGCGTCGTCCGAGCCGAGGAAGCAGACGAGCTTGCCGACCTCGGCGGGCGTCGCGGCGCGGCCCATCGGCGTGTTCTCGGCGCCCGCCCGCTCGCCCTCGGTGGTCGAGCCGGTATTGATCCAGCCCGGGCCCACCGCGTTCACGGTGATGCCGTGCTTCGCCACGTCCAGAGCCAGGCCGCGAGTCATCCCCAGCACCCCTGCCTTGGCGGCGCAGTACACCGCTTCTTCCGGGTTGGCCACGACCGGCCCCGTGACCGAGGAGATGTTCACGATCCGTCCGTACCCGCGTTCGATCATCCCGCCGATCACGCAGCGCGTGACGTTGAACTGGGTCTTGAGGTTGATGGCGATGCCGAAGTCCCACTCCTTCTCGCTGAGATGCGCGAAATCGGTGAAGTCCTCCTCCATGCCCTCGATGACCATGCCGGCGTTGTTGACCAGCACGTCGATCCGTCCGTAGCGTCCGACGATCGTGGACACCGCGGCCTGCACCTCGTCCATCTTCGTGAGGTCGGCGGTGTACGACGCCGCGTCGAAGCCCTCCGTGCGCAGCTGCTGGGCGCACGCGTGCACCTTTTCGGAGATGTCGACGACGGCGAGCCGCGCCCCCTCCTCGCCGAGGACGCGCGCCGTGTTGAAGCCGATGCTGTTGGTCTTGGCCACGCCGGTGACGAGGGCGACCTTGCCTTCGACCCTTCCCTTGCGCTCCATGTCGGTCCCCCTTGTCCACGCAACGGCCGTGCGCCGGCCGGCGACGATCGGTACCGGAATGCTATGCCGCCCGGCGCCGGCGCGCCACGCGCCCTGTAGGCGCCGGCGCCCATTCTCGCTAACCTCCCACGGGGAGCTCTCACGGTGGGAGTTTTCGTAAAGGTCGCGGGCGCGGGTGCCGATGAAGCCGGTGCACCATGAAGGGCTCTGACTTGAGAGAGGATTCCACTCGGCTGCGCGTGAACGACGTCGCGCGCCTGCTCGGCGTGAGCGCCAACACGGTGCGCCGTTGGACCGATGCCGGGCGCATCGCCGCCTTGCGGAGCCCCGGAGGCCACCGCCGCTACCTGGCCGACGACGTCCTCGCCATCCTGGCGCAGGCCGACGCCAAGGGGGCGGCGCGGCCGGGCGACTACGCCGATCTGCGCCGCCAGGCTCAGGACCTGCGCGCCGTGATCGAAGCGGGACTCGAGCTCACAGCGCTGCTCGTCGAGGCGCCGCACGACGTGCCGCTGCGCGTCGCCGTCCGCCTCTGCGAGCTCCTCGACGCGCCCCGCTGCGACGTGTACGCGCGCGACGGCGAGCACCTCCGCCTTCTCGTCTCCGTCGACGGGGGCGCCCCCGACGACAGCAGGGCCGGGAGCACGTACCCGATCGACGACTGGGTGCCGGTGGGCGAGCCGCCCGGGGACGCGCCGGCGACGGCGCTGCGCGTCGGAGACGACGGCCTCGGCCGGAAGGCTCTCCGCGCCCTGCAGCGGCGCGGATGCAAGGCTCTCGTGTGGGCGCCGATGATCGTGCGCGGCGAGCTCGTCGGCGCCGTCGAGGTGAGCGACGCGCGCCCGCGCGACCTGGCTCCTCAGCTCGAGCTGGTCGGCTCACTGGCGCGCATCTGCGCGGAGGCGCTGGCCATCGACACGACCTACCGCGACCTGGCGCGCCGGGACCGGACGCTGCGCGAGCTGATGGAGATCTCCAGAGAGGTCGCCGACACGCATGACCTCGACCGCTTCGTCGAGCGCTTCGCGACGCGCCTGCTGACCGTGCTGAACGCTGACTGCGTGGACATGTACCGGGTCTCCGACGGGGTCGTTCGGCTGCTGCTCGACGTCGGGCGCGAATCGGGCGTGGACCGCAGCGACGCCGACCGGCTCCTGGACACCGCCAAGTACCCCTCCCTCGAGAGGCTCCTGCGCGACTACACGCCCCTCGTCATCAACTCGGTCGGGGACGGGCAGCTCTCGCCCGTCGAGGTCGCCCAGTATCGCGACTGGGGCTTCTCCAGTTCACTGACGATGCCGCTCGTGGCCGGTGGGAGCATCGTCGGCCTTGTGGACATCTACGATGACGCCGAGCGCGATTGGACGCCGGAGGTGGAGTTCCTCACCGGCGTCATGCAGCTCGTGGCCGGCGTGTTCCACAACGCCGCGCTGCTGAAGGAGGTCGAGGAGCACGGCCGGCTGCAGCACCAACTCGTGCGGCTCGCCGGCACCCTGGCGACGGCCGGCTCCCGCGAGGCGATGGCCGCCAAGGCCGCGACGCTGCTGCGCGAAGTCGCCGACTGCGCCGACTGCGACATCTGGTGGCGCGAAGAAGGCTACCTCCGCTGCCTGGCGAGCGTGGACGCGCACGGCGTCGACGAATCCGTCCTCGGCAAGACGCTGGAGATCGCCAAGTTCCCCGGCACCCAGAAGCTGCTCGCCGGCCGCGAGCTGCTGGTCGTGCCCACCCTCGACGACCCGAGCGTCACTGAGTTCGAGCGCCAGGACCTCGGCGAGTACGGCTACAGGAGCATGCTCTCGCTGCCGTTGGTGACGAGCGACGAGGTCGTGGGGATGATCGACCTCTTCGACACGCGCGAACGCGCCTACGGCGAGGTGCGCGAGTTCACGGTGAGCGCCGCGCGCACGATCGCCGACTCCCTGCAGAGCGCGACCCTCATGGCCAGTCTCTCGCAGAGCAACGAGGCGCTGCGCGAACTGGTCGAACTGGGCGACCAGCTGAACGAGGCGGAAGGTCTGCGGGAGCTGGCGCGCATCGTGGCGCAGCGGCTGCGCGCCATCCTGCAGGCCGAGGACTGCGACATCTGGGCCATCGACGGCGCGCGCATGCGCTGCCTCGCCAGCCTTGATTCGAGAGGCTGGGACGAGGAGGAGGCCGGCAGCGAGCGGGATCTGCGCGCGTACACGGAGACGCTCGGCGCCCTCGCGGCCAACACGCCGCAGGTGTACGGGGACCTCGAGTCCGTGGAGCTGCCCGGCGACGAGAAGGCTGCCTACGGCCGTTGGGGCTACCGCAGCATGGTGTCGCTGCCCCTGGTGGCCGAGGGCCGGGCCATCGGACTCATCGACGTGTTCGACACCAAGGTGCGCGATTACACCGGTAGCCTCGACTTCATCCGCAGCGTGGGCCGGCTGCTCGCCGGCGCCTTCGAGAAGGCGATGCTCGTGGAGCGCCTGGAGGGGGGCAACCGCGATCTGCGCGTGCTCGTCGAGTCGGGTCTCGAGTTCGGGGCGACGCTCGACGTGGACGCCGTCCTTCGCACCGTGGCCCAGCGGATCCTTGACGTCTCCCGCGCCGATCTCTGCGACGTCTACGGGCTGGTGGAAGACGGCGAGGAGGCCGAGATCCTCGCCTCGGTGGGCGTGGAGTCGCTCATCGACGAGATCGGGAGCCGCTACGCGGTGCGCGACTTCGGCACGTTCGCGGAGGCGACGGCGACGCGGCGCCCCGCCGTCCGTCTGGACGTCCACAACGATCCGTCGGCGAGCGAGTCGGACCGCCGCGACGCACGCGAGTGGGGCTATACCTCTATCATGACGATCCCCCTGGTCGCCGGCGGCGAGCTGATCGGATTCCTCGAGATCTACAACGCGACGATGCGCGCCTTCGCGCGCGAGGAGGTGATCGTCGGGCTCGCTCAGGTGGCCGGGCAGGCGATCAGCAACGCCCGGCTCTACCGCGAACTCCACGAGAGTGTGCGCTGGATGACGCTGATGAGCGAGTCGGCGCTCGAGCTGTCCAGCAGCCTGGACCTGCGCGACACGCTCCTGGCCACCGCGCGCCGCCTCTGCGCCACGGTCGGCGTGCCCGAGTGCGAGATCACCGTCATCGAGGGAGCCGGCTTGCGCACCCTCATGCGGGTCGTCCGCGGGCGCGTGGACGAGCCGTGGATCGGGCGGTACATGGCGCTGAGCGACGCGGCCGTGACCCGGGAGGTCGTGAGGACCAAGCGACCCGCCGTCGTCGAGTCCCTGCAGGACCCGCGCCTCACGGCGGCCGTGCGCAAGATCAACGAGGACTACGAGCGCAAGAGCTGGGCGACGCTGCCGCTGATCGTCAAGGACCGCGTGATCGGCACCGTCGAACTCGTGGAGAGCGGCGCCGAGCGCCGCTTCGCGAGCTCCGAGCTGGACGCCGCGGCCGCCATCTGTCAGGCCGCGGCGATGGCCATCGAGAACGCCGCCCTGTTCGAGAGCCAGCAGGCGGCCAACCAGGAGACCTCACTCCTCAACGAGATCGCGCGCCGGACGGCGGCCAGCCTCGATCTCGAGGAGATCGTGGACGCCGCCGCCGACGAGCTGCAGAGGCTCATCCCGTTCGACGGCCACAGCCTGCTGCTCGCCAAGGACGGCGTCGTCGACCGGGTCATCAGCGCCGACGCCCGCGCCTCGGCGCTCGCCGTGCTCACGCAGCGCGAGTTCGCCGCCCGGTTCCTCGAGCAGCTCGGCGAGCAGCACGTGCTGGTCATGCGCCTCCCCGAAGACCTGCCCGTCCGGCCGGACCACCCGGCGCTGCGCGGGCTGCGCTCGGCCGTGGCCATCGCCCTCACCTCGGACAGCGGCTTGATGGGCGCCTTCAACCTCGTCAGCACCGCCCCCGACGCCTTCGCGGACGTGGACGTGCGCTTGCTCGAGCGCGTCGCCACGCAGCTCTCGCTGGCCATCAAGAACGCCCGTCTCTACGACGACATCAAGCAGATGCACCTCGGCAATCTCAAGGCGCTGAGCTCGGCGCTCAACGCCAAGGACTACTACACCCTCGGTCACGCCGCGCGCGTGGCCGCCTACACGGTGATGCTGACGCGCGCGCTCGGCTGGCCGGAGGACCAACTCGGCCCGCTCGAGGAGGCCGCCTACCTGCACGACATCGGCAAGATCAGCATCTCCGACCGGGTGCTGCTTAAACCCGGGCGGCTCAACCAGCAGGAGTGGGAGCAGATGCGCGCGCACCCGGTGTTCAGCGCCGACATCATCCGCCCTCTCTTCCCGGACGAGTTCGTGAAGGCGGTCCGCCACCATCACGAGCGCTTCGACGGCAACGGGTATCCCGACCGTCTCGCCGGCGCCGACATCCCGCCGCTGGCCCGGGCCATGGCCGTGGTGGACGCCTATGACGCGATGTCGTGCCGGCGCCCGTACAAGAGCGCCCTCAGCTACGCCGAATGCCTCGCCGAGATGCAGCGCTGCCGGGGCACGCAGTTCGATCCGGCCATGGTCGACGCGTTCCTCAAGGTGCTCGAAGACGTCGCGCGCAAGCGCGCCAGGGCGGCGGAGATCGCCGCGCAGGCGGCGTCGCGCATCCCCGGCGAGAAGCACCTCGCGCTGCGCGGCCGCGAGGACGAAGAGGCGCCCGAGTACCTCGAGATCGCCGCGGTCCTGCGCTCGGTGCGCGACGCCAACCCGCCGACGCGCTTCCTCACGACCCATGCGCAGATCGAGAAGAAGTACGTCATCGGCGTCGACCCGGAGGAGCTGCCCGACGAGCGCTCGCACTTCGGCGATGAGATCTTCGCCGACGACGAGCTGCCGGTGGTGCTCGCCGGCGGACGCCCGCAGGTGAACACGGTGTTCGCCGACGAGTTCGGCGTGTGGATCTCCGGGCTGGCGCCGATCACCGACGCGGCGGGGAACATCGTCGCCGCGGTGGCGGCCGACCTTCCGGCGCTCGACGGCGGCGAAAGCGACACCCTGCGCAGCGACGGCCGCCAGACCTTCGCCGCCATGCTCCAGTCGGCCGCCGTGCGGTTGAGCCGCGCCGAGATCGACTCGATCACCGATGCGCTCACCGGGCTCTACAACCACCGCTACCTGCAGGAGCGCCTGAGCGAAGAGCTGCATCGCTCTCGTGAGCTCGAGCGGCCGCTCTCGTTGCTGTTCTGCGACCTCGACCACTTCAAGCGCTACAACGACGCCAACGGCCACAGCGCCGGGGACGTCGTGCTACGCGAGGTCGCCCACGTCATCGAGCAGTCGGTGCGCAACATCGACATCGCCGGGCGCTACGGCGGCGAGGAGTTCGTCGTGCTCCTCGTGGAGACCGGCCGCGAGCACGCCCTGGCGGTGGCCGAGCGCATCCGCGCGCGCATCCGCGAGGCCGGCTTCGAGGCAGACGGCACGCCGCTCACCGTGAGCATCGGCGTGGCCGGCTACCCGGAGGACGCGGGCCGCCGCGAGGAGCTGCTCGACAGGGCCGACCGCGCCATGTACCGCGCCAAGCAGCGCGGGCGAGACCAGGTGGCGACCTTCTCCGAAGACTGAGCGCGGGCGCGGGCGTCTCAGGAGCGGCGGCGGCGCGCGATGCGCTCGTCGCCGTGCCGCAGGGTGAGGCCCTCCCGGTCGAAGAGCTCGAGGAGGGCCTGGGCGTTGCGCCTGCCACAGTCCAGGCGGTCGCGATACCCCGCGAGCGTGACGCGGCCGTCGGCCGCGAGCATCTCCAGCAGCGCTCCTCGCGCCCGGTCCACGGCAAGCGCGGCGAACCACAGGTCCTTGTCCACGCGCACGACATCACCACGCCGGGCCAGCGCGTCGAGCACCTGGGCGATCTCGCGCGCCTGCCGGCGCACGGTCTCCGCGAGGCCCGCGAGCGTCGGCGGCGCGAAGGGCCGCTCGTTCAGGCGCGCCGTCAGGTCGCGGGCGAGCGCCGCCTGGGCGTCGCTGAGGACGCCCGCGCCGGCGGGGGCATAGCCGCCCTCGCCGGCCAGCAGCTCGCCGCTCGCCGCCATGCGGCGCAGCAGCGCGTCGACGCCGGCGACCGGCAGCGCGGGGACCAGCGCCGCCAGCTCCGCCGCGCTCGAGAACGGGCGTTCGGGGCGTGCCGCGCCGCGCGCCGCGGCGCCGGCGAGCAGGATCGCGGCCAGTTCAGCGATCGTGCCGGGGGGGAACCAGCGTGGCTCGGCCTCGCCTCCGCCTCCGTACGTGCCTGCGGCGGGGCGCAGGGCCTCGAGCTGCCCGGCCTTCTCGGCCGCGGCCAGCGCGGCGCCGGCGACGCCGGCGCCGAACCCGGCGGTGGCCAGATCGCCCGCGGCGACGCCGCCCTGCGCGCGGTCGGCGGCCAGCGCCAGCGCCGCCGCGCCGGCGTCGCCGTCGTGCGCCGCGGCGAGGAAGGCGGCATGACGGTCGCGGTCGTGCCAGCGACGGGCGCCGGTCACGAGCACAACGCCCCCGCCGATGGTCGCCACCGGCGACAGGGCGCGCAGGATGAACCGGTCGCCCGGCTCCGCCGCGATGTCGGCGTTCAGCCGGACCACCGCGGCGGCGGCGCCTCCCGGGGTGACGGCGCGCCCCTGCACCGGCGTGACGCGCGCCACGAACTGGGCCGTCCCGTGATGAAGGCGCAGCTGGTCGCCGGGGCGTAGCGGCCGCGCGCTCGCGAGGACGCTCACCCAGGCGTCGAAGCTGCGCCCCACGCGCCCGGCGAGTTCCGGGGCCACGAGCCAGCTGCCGCGGCCGATCTCGTCGCGGTCGATGCCGCGCAGGTTCACGCCCACGCGGCTGCCGGCGTGCACGACCTCGGCCTCGTGGTCGTGCACCTGGACGCTGCGCACCGTCCCGCGTGCGCCTCCCGGCTCGGCGACGAGCGCATCGCCGGCGGCGACGGTGCCGCGCCAGAGCGTGCCGGTGGCCACCGTCCCGATGCCCTTCAGCGGGAACACCCGGTCCACCGGCAGTCGCGCCGGCCCCTCGCCGCGGCCCGCCGTCACGCGCGCGGCGGCGCGTGTGAGCGCCTCGCGGAGCGCCTCGAGGCCGCGCCCGTCTTTGGCGCTCACGATCACGACGTCACAGCTCGCGTAGGGCGTGGTCGCGAGGAACTCGCGCACGTCGGCCTCGGCGAGTTCCAGCAGTTCCGGGTCGACCGCGTCGGCCTTCGTGAGCGCCACGACGCCGTGCTCGACGCCGAGCAGCTCGATGATCGCCAGGTGCTCGATGGTCTGCGGCATCACGCCGTCGTCCGCGGCGATGACCAGCAGGAAGAGGTCCACTCCGGTGGCCCCCGCCACCATGGTGCGCACGAAGCGCTCGTGCCCGGGCACGTCGACCACGCTGAGGCGGGCCCCGCCCGGCAGGCTCAGCTCCGCGTAGCCGAGTTCGATCGAGATGCCGCGCTCCTGCTCCTCGCGCAGCCGGTCGGTGTTCTTGCCGGTGAGCGCCGTGACGAGCGCCGTCTTGCCGTGGTCGATGTGGCCGGCGGTCCCCAGCGTGAGGGGCGGAGGGGCGGCGGGGCCGGAGGGCATCGCCGCCGCCTCAGCCGATCGCCGCGCGGACGGCGCCGGCCAGCTCCTCGAGCTCCTCGTCGCGCACCGCGCGCAGGTCGAAGACCAGCCGGCCCTCGTGCACGCGGCAGACCACGGCCGGCGCTCCGGCACGCAGCGCCGCGGCCAGACCGTCCGCGTCGCCCTCCACTGCGACGGCGACGGCCGCGCTGGGCACCTCCGTGACCGGCAGCGCGCCGGCTCCGGCCCGGGCCACGGAGTCCACCAGTTCGACGGCGCCGGCGTGCAACTTGCGCGGGCCGGACCCTATGAGGAGGTCGCGCAGGCGCTCGGCGCGCGCGCGCACCGTCTCCAGAGGCGCCGCCAGCGCCGCCAGCGTCGGCACGCGCTGCACGGCGAGCTCCGGGTCGAGGTACAGCCGCAGTAAGGCGTCGAGAGCGGCCAGGTCGAGCTTGTCGATACGCAGCGCCCGCGCCAGTGGGTGGCGGCGCATGCTCCCCACCGCGGCGGCCCGCCCGACGGCGATCCCGGACTGCGGGCCGCCGAGCAGCTTGTCGCCGCTGAACGTGACGATGTCGGCGCCGGCGGCGACGCTGTCGCGCAGCGAGGGCTCCTCGGCGAACAGCGGCAGCGGCGCGAGAGCGCCGCTGCCGAGGTCGTCGACGAGCACCGCGCCGCGCTCGTGGGCGAGCGTCGCCAGCGCCTGCAGTGTGGGCTCGGCGGTGAACCCGACGATGCGGTAGTTGCTGGTATGCACGCGCAGCACGGCGCGCGTGTGGTCCGTCCACGCCTTCTCGAAGTCCTTGATGTAGGTGCGGTTGGTGGTGCCGACCTCGACGAGCTCGGCGCCGCTCTCGCGCAGGATGTCGGGGATACGGAAGCCGTCGCCGATCTCCACGAGCTGGCCGCGGGCGACGAGCACCTCGCCGCCGCGGCAGGTGGCGGCGAGGGCGAGCAGCACTGCGGCGGCGTTGTTGTTGACGACCAGCGCGTCCTCCGCGCCGGTGACCGCGCACAGCACGTCATGGACGTGGTCCTGGCGCGAGGCGCGCTCGCCGCGCGCCAGGTCGAACTCGAGATCGCTGGCGCCGGAGGCGGCCATGACCACGGCGTCGACCGCTTCCTGCGGCAGTACGGCGCGACCGAGATTGGTGTGCACGACCACGCCCGTGGCGTTGACCACCCGCCGCAGCGACGGCGACACCGCCGTCTCAAGCAGGCGTGCGACCCAGGGCACGAGATCGGCCGGCGAGAGATCCGCCGCTCGCGCGGCGCCGGCCGCGCCGGCCTCCCTGTCCTCCAGGATCTCGCGGCGGAGGCGCTCGATGAGCGTGCGCACCGCGCCGGTCACCAGCTCGCGCGGGTAGCGCGCCAGCAACTCCTCGGCGGCAGGCTCGCGCAGGACTTCGTCGACGGCCGCCAAGGAGCGCAGAGCCGCCTGGCGGCCGGCAGCCGCGTCGGCGTTCGCGTTGCTCCTGCGCTCGGTCATCGCGCCCTTCGTTCCACTCTACGCCGCCCGGCGCTGCGCCCGGATGCGCAACCCCGCCGTCACCATCGCGAACGCTACCACGGCGAACGCGAACCACCAGTCGGTGGCGCTCAGGCCGATCGTGTCCAGCCACGCGTGCCGCGTCCTCGCTACGATCACGAGGCCCACGGCGAGGAGGCTCCAGAAGAGCTGCGCCGCGGGCCAGAAGTAGCGGTTGGGGCGCTCGCGGTACCCGTAGCTCACCGCCCAGGAGGCGACCAGCGTCACGCCCACGGGGATGAGCCCGATAGCGACCGCCAGCAGGATCTGCGGCGCCAAGGTGCCCGGTGACTTCCCCTTGGCCCAATCCCAGATGGGCTGCCCGCCCCCGAGGCCGAAGACCAGGACGAGCGCCCAGCTGATCACCGCGATGAGTCCCAGCGCCGCGATCAGGAGGAAGGGGATCACCGACAGGGCACGCAGCGCCGAGCCTCGCGACGGTCCCAGTGGACCTTCCGCGTCGTCACCCCGACCGCGGATCTCGGGCGGGCCCTGGTACGAGTAGCGGGGGATCTTGCCCGCTTCGCCCCCGCCCAGCGCTCAGCCCTCCAGGGTGATGGACCCGGGCCTGCCGGCGATGACCTCGCCCACGGTCCAGGCGGTGACGCCGTTCTCCTCCAGCCCGGCGACGAGGGACGCGTGCTTTCCGGCGGCCACGGCGATGAGCAGGCCGCCGGACGTCTGCGGATCGAACAGGGCGAGCGTGCCGGGGTCGTCGAGGCCCGCGCTCCCGGCCAGGCGCGGCTTCAGGAACTCGCGGTTGTTGCGCAGCCCACCGGCATACACGCGCTCGGCGATGAGCTCGCGCACGCCGGGGTGGACCGGCACGTCGCCGACCCGCACGCTGGCGGCGGCGGCACTGGCGTCGAGCATCTCGCCGAGATGCCCGAGGAGGCCGAAGCCGGAGACGTCGGTGGCGGCGTGCACGCCGACGGCGACCATCACCGCCGCCGCTCTGGCGTTGAGGGCGGCTGCCTCCTCGATCGCCGGCATCATCTCCTCCTCGCTGAGGATGCCCTTCTTCAGGGCGCTGGCGAGGACGCCGATGCCGAGACGCTTGGTGAGGACGAGCTTGTCGCCGGGCTCGGCGCCGGCGTTGTAGACGATCTCGTCGGGGCGCGCGACGCCGGTGACAGCGAGCCCGTACTTGGGCTCCTCGTCGTCGATCGAGTGGCCGCCGGCCAGTTCGGCGCCGGCCTCGGCCACCTTCTCGGCGCCGCCGATGAGGACCTCGGCCAGCAGCTCCATGCCGAGACTCGCCGGCCAGGCGGCGAGGTTCATCGCCGTCAGCGGACGGGCGCCCATGGCGTACACGTCGCTGAGCGCGTTGGCGGCGGCGATACGGCCGAACCAGTGCGGCGAGTCGACGATGGGCGTGAAGAAGTCGACCGTCTGCACCAGGCAGAGGTCGTCCGAGAGGCGCGTGACGGCGGCGTCGTCGCGCGTCTCCAGCAGCCGCGTGAACTCGGGCGAGCTGCGCGGCAGCGCGTCAAGTACGGCTTGCAGGTCGCACGGACCCAGCTTGGACGCTCAACCGCTCTTGGCCGCGTACTGCGTGAGGCGGATCTTGTCGGTCATGCGGCAAGCTTACCGCACGGCCCCGGATGACGAACGGCGGACGCGTCGGCGCGGCCGCGGTCAGCGCACGACGAGACGCGCCACGCCCTGCCGCGACTGCGCATTGCCGGCGAGGTCGGTGGCGCGCACGCTGATCGTGTAGACGCCGCGCGGCAACGTGCACACGAAGCGGAACGTGTGCCGCGCCCCCGCCGATCTGAGGACCGGACCGAACGCCTTGCGCCACGTCCCACCCTGCCTGGTCAGAACGAGCCGGACCGTCACCCGCGGCGTCAGGTCGTAGGCGCGATAGGCGATCGTCGCCGTCCGGCCGCGCGTCACCGTCGTCGGCGCCGCGAACACGCGCGGCCCCAGAGCGTCGATGCGCACCGTGCAGCTGCGCGCCGTCTCGACGTTGCCGGCCACGTCGACCGAGCGATAGGCCACCGTGTGGCTGCCCTGGTTGCTCACGTGCAGAGAAGTCCCGGGGTCCCAAGAGGTGGCACCGTCGAGACGGGTCTCGGTGCGCGCCACGCCGGACTCGAGGTCCGTCGCTGCGAAGATCAGGGCCACGGGGAGCGCGTGCCATGCCGCGTCCACCCCGGAGACCTGCGTCACCGGCGGCGTCGTGTCCGGCGACGGCGATGGGCTCGGCGTGGACGACGGGCTGGGGCTGGAGGTGGGCGACGGGCTGGAGCTCGGCGATGGGCTCGCGGAGGGCGAAGGGCCGGGAGACGGCACGCTGATGCTCAACTCGGTCGCCCCCCAGACGCCGAAGGCGTAGCTGCTCGACACGCCGCGGAACGGCGTCCAGCGGATCGGCGTGTACCACGTGTCCCAGCAAGCGTACTCCTGCACGCCGTCCGCGAGGCGGTAGCCGATCGCCGCGACGGCGTGGTCGATCTGGCCGTCGCCGGAGCTGTCGACGAGAAGGACCATGGGCCGTCCAGCGTCGATCTCCTGCGTGTAGGCGCTCCACGTCAGCGTCGAGCCCCAGTACAGGTCTGTGGTGGTGACGGTCGCGCCGGGGATCCTGGCGTGCACGTAGTCCCTGAACGCCGGGCCAACGGCGTTGGTCCAGCTGTAGCCGTAGGCGAGGCCCTCGGCACTGCGCGACGTGTGCATGAAGTCGGCGATGCAGTCGTCGGCGTGCTCGTCGCCGGCCGGGGGGCCGCTCCTGTCGGCGAGCACGTTGCCGCCGCTGTCGATGGGCTGGGAGTAGTCCTCGTAGTGACGCGGGCCGCCACCGGCGACCTGGTGAGACGCGATCGCCTGCAGGGCCTCGGTCGTCTGCGTGCTCGCGTCACCCGGGATGAGCGCGTCGAAGCCGTGGCCGTCATAGTAGCCCACGATCATGCCCAGCGACGTAGGACCGCACCCGTCACGCCACAGGTAGGCGGGGACGCCGGCGATGACGTCCTCGCCCTGGATCGCCCGCCGCGACGAAGTGGACTGCGGGGCGGTCACGTTGGGCGGCGGGACGGGGCCGGTCGTGGTCCGCATCGCCGGAGTCGCCGCCAACACGTGTGCGTCCGCCCGCGACGAGCCCGCCACGACGCCACCCGCGAGCGTCGCCGCGGAGGCGAGGACGATCAGAAGAACGAGTACCCGGTCACGCGCTCGCACGAGGGCGTCTCCTTGCGTCGGTCCGCCACTGTGTGGTTCATCGGATGCAGGCCGCCGGCGCCTTAGGCCGAGTCGCTCCCTCGCGTACACGGATGGGGCGACGTCCATGGCCTCAGCGGTCGCGCGCGGACCGGTTCGAGGACGCGCGGGCGTCAAGTTTGGCCACGCGCCAGGCGCGGGCATGTCAGCAGCGATACGCGCAAGCCGCGGCGGGCATGGCTGGGCCGGCCCGCCCACGAGCACTGGAGGAAGGTCCATGGCCGACGCACAACGCCGCGCCGATGCGGTGTGGCAGGGTTCACTCACGAAGGGTTCGGGCGAGGTCACTGTCGCCAGCGGAGCCGCCGGCCCGCTGCCCGTCACCTGGGCCTCGCGCACGGCTCGCCCGGAGGGCAAGACCAGCCCCGAGGAGCTGTTGGCCGCCGCGCACGCCAGCTGCTACTGCATGGCGCTGTCGGGCATGCTCGACGACGCGGGCACGCCGCCCGAGCGGCTCGAGGTGAGCGCCACCGTGACGTTCGCGGAGGTACGGGGCGGCCACAAGACGGCGAGCTCCGCGCTCACGGTCAAGGGGACGGTGCCGGGCATCGACGCCGCGACGTTCGAGGCGGCGGCCGCGGCGGCCAAGGACGGCTGCCCGATCTCCGGCGCTCTCAAGGGCAACGTCGAGTTGAGCGTCGAGGCGACGCTGGCGTAAGCGCGCTAGAGGCCGAGCGCCGCAGGTAACTCGGCCAGCGACCCGATGCGCGGCAGCGGCGCGCCCACAGCGCGTCCCGAACGGTCGAGAAGGATGGCGCCGCAGCCGCAGGCGATGGCGCCCTCGACGTCGTCCTCGATACTGTCGCCGACCATCACCGCCTCCGCGGCCGGCACCCCGAGGCGATCGAGCAGGGTCGCGAACATGGCGGGCGCGGGCTTCGCGGCGCCGGTGTGCGCACTCGACACCGCCGCCTCCGCGTACCGGTCGAGGGCGAACTCCGCGACGACCTCCTCGAGGCTGTGGCCGATGGCGTTGCTCAGCAGCGCCATGCGCACGCCGGCCGCGCGCAGCGTCTCGAGGCAGGGCAGCACATCGTCGTACAGGCCGAAGTTCTCGGTGCGCCGCCAGGCGTCGATGATGGCTGCCGCCGTGGCGGCGACGCCATCCGGGTCTTCGCCGCCCAGCCCGCGGATGACGGCCGTGGCGATCACGGCGAGGAGGCCGTCGTCGTGCACGGGGCCCGTGCGCGTGCGCCGCTCTTTGACGGCCTTGTACGCAGCGCGCTCCGCCTGCGGCCAGCGCGCCGCGTCGAGGGCGAGGCCGAAGCGGGCGGCCGTGCGCACGTAGCCCGGCGCCTCGAACTGGTCGCTGGGGCGTAGCAGCGTGTAGTCCACGTCGAACATCACGAGCCGCGGCGTTGGCAGCGGCAACCGCGAGCGGCTCACGCGCCGGCCCGCCGCGCCGGCAGAAGCTCGGCGGCCCGGTACGAGGAGCGCACGAAGGGTGCGGCGCTCACCCTCAGACCAAGCCGCTCGCCCTCGCGCACGCAGGCGCGGAACTCACGCGGCGCCACGTACCGCGCCACCGGCAGGCAGCCACGGTCCGGCTGCAGATACTGGCCAACGGTCGCGGCGTCCACGCCGGCGCGCGCGGCGTCGGCGAGCACCGCCCTCACTTCTGACGCCGTCTCGCCGAGACCGACCATCAGGCCCGTCTTCACGAGCGGGCGCGACGGGACGCTCGCGATCACGTCCGAGGGCAGTTGCCGCGAGTCGCCCGCGACGGCAACGTCGCCGGCCCCTGGGACCCGGCCGCACGCCCACGCGGCCGCCCGCGCCAGCAGCTCCAGCGAGCGCGCGTAGTCGGCCTGCGGCCGCACGCGCCGGTACAGCCGAGGGACCGTCTCCAGATTGTGGTCCAGGACGTCGGGGCGGGCGGCGAGCACGGTGTCCAGAGCCGCTTCGTCGCCGCCCAGATCCGGCACGAGCACCTCCACCGTCGCGCCCGCCACGCTCGCCCGCACAGCGTCGATCGCGGCCGCGAACTGGCCGGCGCCGCCATCCGGCAGGTCGTCGCGCGTGACGCTCGTGACCACGACGTGCCGCAGCCCGAGCCGCCGCGCCGCCTCCGCGACCCGGCGCGGCTCGTCCGGATCCAGCGCGCACCCCGCGGTCCGCGCCGCGTGCGCGGCGTGCTCCACGGAGCAGAAGGCGCAGCGGCGCGTGCAGACGTCCCCGAGGATGAGAAAGGTCGCGGTGCCCGCGGCGAAGCACTCGCCCTTGTTGGGGCAGCGCGCCTCGCGGCAGACTGTGTGCAGCTGCAGCTCGTCGAGCAGGGCGCCGGTGGCGCGGTACTGCCGCGGGGCCGGCGCCTTCACCTTGAGCCAGTCCGGCTTGCGGTCTCGGCGAGTCGGACGCGGCTCGCGCGGGTGCGCGGTGCTCATGCCCGCCTCAGAGGCTGTGCGCGCCGCGGCCCAGGCCGCCGAGCGCCGCCTCGGCCACGGCCTCTGACAAGGTGGGGTGGGCGTGGATGGTGTCGGCCAGGTCTGCCAGCGTGAGGCGCGCGTGCACCGCGAGCGCGAGCTCGTGGACGAGCTCCGTGACGTGCGGCCCGATGAGGCTGGCGCCGAGCACGGCGCCCCCGCCGGGCTCGCAGACGACGCGCACGAACCCGTCCGCGTCGCCCTCGACGACCGCTTTGGAGTTGCCGTTGAAGCGCACCGACGCCACCTCCACATCTCGCCCCTCGGCCGCGGCCTGGTCCTCGGTGAGTCCGCAGCTCGCCACCTCCGGGGAGCTGAACACGCAATTCGGCACGACACGGCGATCGCAGGCGAGGCGCGAGCCGGTGACGGCGTTCTCGGCGGCGATGGCGCCCTGGTGGTAGGCCCAGTGCGCAAGCAGCGGCGGGCCCGCCACGTCGCCCGCCGCGAACACGCCCTCGCGCGTGGTGCGCAGGGTCTCGTCGGTGGTCACGAACCCCTGCGCGTCCAGGCGCACGCCGGCTTCCTCGTAGCCGAGGCCGGCGCTCACGGGGCGGCGGCCGACCGCGACGAGCACCTGCTCGGCGACGATCTCGGCGCCGCCGGCCAGGCGCAGCGCGACGCCGGCGGCCGACGTCTGCGCCGCCTCCGCGGCGCTCTTGACGTGCACGTCGATCCCGGCCTTCTTGAACGCCTGCTGCAGCGTGCGGCCGATGCGCCGGTCCTCGCCCGGCAGCAGCTGGTCGAGCATCTCGACCACGCTGACCCTGGTGCCGAGGCGCGCGAACACGCTGGCGAACTCGCAGCCGATCACGCCGCCGCCGACGATCAGCAGCGTCTTCGGGACGCGATCGATGCGCAGCAGCTCGTCGCTGGTCATGACGCGCGGATCGCTCCAGTCGAACAGCCCCATGCGCACCGGTTCGGAGCCGCTCGCCAGGATCACCGCGTCGCCCGTCAGCTCCGAGCCGTCCTCGAGACGCAGGCGGCCGGGGCCGGCGAGCGCAGCCCGCCCGGCCACCACCTCGACCTTGCGCGCCTTGAGCAGTCGGGCGACGCCGTCGCGCAGCTGCGCGGTGACCGCGTCCTTGCGGGCCATGAAGGCGGGGAAGTCGAGGTCCACGGCGCCGGCACGGACGCCGAAGGGGGCGGCCGCTCGCGCCTCGTGCAGGCGCGCAGCTCCGGCGACCATCGCCTTGGTCGGGATGCAGCCGCGGTTGAGACAGGTGCCGCCGATCTCGCGCGCCTCGACGAGCGTCACCTGCGCCCCGAGCTGGGCCGCGCGGCCGGCGGCGACGTAGCCCGCGGGGCCGCCGCCGAGCACCAGGATCCTGGTCATCTCCGCCTCCTCACGTGGCCGCAAGCCGCCGCAGCGAGAGCTCGAGCCTCGCGAGCACGCGGTTCCAGATCATCAGTTCCGCCACCACCTGACCGGCGCCGGCGAGCCCTTCTCCCTGCCACGGTTCCCCGAGCAGGGTCTCGGCGACCTGCACGAGATCGTCGGGGGGGCGGCGCTCGAGCACCGAGCCGTGCACCAGGGTGCGGCCGCCGCTCCGGGCCTGAGCGATGGCGACGATCTTCTCTCCGCGCGAGAGCAGGTCGCAGCGCAAGGCGCTGGCGAAGCACAGCGCCGAGCGCTGGTAGGCCTCGTCGCGCCCGTCGTCGAGGGGCACGTCGAGCTCGCGAAAGGCGCCGGCGAAGGCGCCGGCCACGACCTCGTAGGGCCTCGCCACGTCGAGTCCGGCGCGGGCGCCGGAGCCCAGCGCGCCAGGCGGGAAGGCGACCGCGAACGACCACTCGAAGCCCTCGCCGTGCAGCACGGCGCGGCCGCCGGAGGGCCGCCGCACCACGTCGATCGGCACGCCCGGCACCGGCTCGAACGTCTGGAACTTGCCGAGCGAAAGGGCGGGCGGCGCCCATACGTAGCGGCGCGCCACGACGCTCTCGGCCGTGAGCAGCAGCCCGGCGTCGAGGGCCATCTGCGCGCCGCCGCCGGCGCGCAGCTCCGGCAGGACTTTGACGATGCTCACCTGCGCGGCTCCCGGGCGGCGCCTCAGCAGGCGCCGCCTTCGGCGTCCTCGGGGAAGCGCTGGCGCAGCACCGGTCGCCGCGCCGCCTCCGCCTCGTCCAGCCGTCGCACCGGCATCGTCCGCGGAGCCTCGCGCAGCGCCTCGGGATCGTCCCTCGCCTCCCGGGCGATGGCCCGGAACGCCTCGATCACGCGGTCCAGGTCCTCGCGCGACTCGGTCTCGGTGGGCTCGATCATGAGCGCTTCGTCGACGATCTGCGGGAAGTAGGTGGTGGGCGGGTGGACGCCGTAGTCGAGCAGGCGCTTGGCCACGTCGAGGGCGCGGATGCCGGTCTCCTCCTTGAGGCGCGTCGCCGAGGCGACGAACTCGTGCATGCAGCGCCGCTCGAACGGCACGTCGAGGACGTCGCGGATGCCCTCCATGACGTAGTTGGCGTTGAGGACGGCCATCTCGCTGACGCGGCGCAGGCCGTCCGGCCCGAGCCCCCGGATGTAGGTGTAGGCGCGTACCAGCACGCCGAAGTTGCCGTAGAAGGTACGCATCTTGCCGATCGACTGAGGACGGTCGTCGTCGAGGAAGTAGCGACCGTCCTCGCCGCGCTCCACGAGCGGTACCGGAAGATACGGCGCGAGCTCCTCGCTCACCACGATCGGCCCGGCGCCCGGGCCGCCGCCGCCGTGCGGCGTGCTGAAGGTCTTGTGCGTGTTGAAATGCACGACGTCGAAGCCCATGTCGCCGGGCCGGCTGATGCCGAGCACGGCGTTGCTGTTGGCGCCGTCGTAGTAGAGGCGCCCGCCGGCCTCGATGCACGAGGCGGGCGATCTCGACGATGTTCTCGTCGAACACCCCCAGGGTGTTGGGGTTGGTGAGCATCAGCCCGGCGACGTCTTCGTCCAGGAGCTCTTTGAGCATCTCGAGGTCAACGCCGCCGCGCGCGTCGCTTCTCACCAGGACCGGTGCGTAGCCCGCCATGACAACGCTTGCGGGATTGGTGCCGTGCGCCGTGTCGGGGATGAGGATGCGCCGGGGGTCGCGCCCGTGCGCCAGGTGATGGGCACGGATGATGAGCAGGCCGGTGAGCTCTCCGTGGGCGCCGGCCGCGGGCTGCAGCGTCGCGCGCGCGAGGCCGGCGATCTCGGCCAGCCAGCGCTCGAGCTCGTACATCAGCTCGAGCGCGCCCTGGGCCAGCGACTCCGGCTGATACGGGTGGAGGCCGGCGAAGCCCTCGAGGCGCGCGGTCGTCTCGTTGATCCGCGGGTTGTACTTCATCGTGCAGGAGCCGAGCGGGTAGCTGCCGCTGTCCACGCCGAAGTTGAGGCTCGACAGCCCGGTGAAGTGGCGCATGAGGTCGACCTCGCTCATCTCCGGCAGGCGCGGCGGCGCCGTGCGGCGCGCCCCCGCCGGGATCAACTCCTCGAGCGGCGTCTCGGGAACGTCGGCCGCCGGCAGGCTGTAGGCCCGCCGGCCGCCGCACGACTTCTCGTAGATGGTGCGGCGGTCCGGATCAGCCACGGTCGGCCTCCTGCGCGCCGAGGCGGCCGGCGACGGCTGCGACGAACGCGTCGATCTGGGCCCGGCTGCGCTTCTCCGTGACGGCCAGCAACAGGACGCGGTCCAGGCCTTCGACGCCGGAGAAGGCGCCGGCGAACCGCCCCGCGGGCACGCCGGCGAGGAAGCCCTCGGGCACCAGCGCCTCCACGAGCTCCGCGGCCGGCACCGGCAGGCGCACGGCGAACTCGCGGAACACCGGCCCCTCGGTGAAGGCCGCCACGCCCGGCAGCGCCAGCAGGCGCTGCCGCAGGTAGGCGGCCTTGCGCGCGCACAGCGCCGCCAGCTCGCCCAGTCCGTCCGGCCCGAGCCAGGAGAGGTGCACGAGCCCCGCGAGCGCGTTGAGCGCGTGGTTTGAGCAGATGTTGCTCGTCGCGCGCTCGCGGCGGATGTGCTGCTCGCGCGTCTGCAGGGTGAGCACGAAGCCGCGCCTGCCGTCCGCGTCCAGGGTCTCGCCCACGAGGCGCCCGGGGATGCGGCGCATGAGCGGCCGCGTGACCGCCATGAAGCCGAACCCGGGGGCGCCGAAGTTCATGGCGCCGCCCAGAGCCTGGCCCTCGCCGACGACGATATCGGCGCCCAGCCGCCCGGGGGCCTCGAGGACGCCCAGCGCCACCGGGTCGGCGACGACGACAAGGAGCGCGCCCGCCGCGTGCGCAAGGTCGGCCGCGGCGGCAACGTCCTCGAGCGCGCCGAAGAAGTTGGGCTGCTGCATGACGACGGCGGCCGTGTCGTCGTCGACGGCCGCCGCGACGGCTTGCAGGTCGGTGACCGCGCCTGCCGGCAGGTCGACGACCTGCGGGCGCGGCCCGTACCCCGCCGTCTCGGTCGCGAGCACCTGCCGGTACTCGGGGTGCACGCCGGCGCTCAGCACGATCCGGCCGCGCCTGGTCTGGCCGCCGGCCAGCAGGGACGCCTCGGCCAGGGCCGTGCCGGCGTCGTACATGGAGGCGTTGCTCACGTCCATGCCGGTGAGCTCGCAGATCGCCGTCTGGTACTCGAAGATGCTCTGCAGCACGCCCTGGCTGCGCTCCGGCTGGTAGGGCGTGTAGGCGGTCAGGAACTCGCCGCGGCTCACGACGGCGTCCACGATGGCCGGCACGTAGTGGTCGTAGATGCCGGCCCCGAGGAAGGACACCAGCTGCGTCGCCGGCGTGTCGGCCGCGGCGAGGCGCCGCATCTCGGCCAGCAGGTCGGCCTCGGAGAGGCCGGCGGGCAGCGCCAGCGGCTCGCGCCGGCGCACGCCCTCGGGGACGTCGGCGAACAGTTCCTCTACGCTCGACGCCCCGACGGCGTCGAGCATGACGCGTACGTCGCCCTCGCTATGCGGCACGTAGTCCGTGACGCCGTCCCCGGCTCAGGCCTCGTCGAGGAAGGCCCTGTAGGAGTCGGCGTCCATCAGGTCGCCGAGCTCGCCCGGCGCGGTCATGCGCACGCGGATGAGCCAGCCCTCCCCGTAGCAGTCCTCGTTGACACGCTGAGGCTCGTCCTGCAGAGTCTCGTTGACCTCGACGACCTCGCCCGTGAGCGGCGCGAACACGTCGGTGACCGCCTTGACCGACTCGAGCTCACCGTAGGGGGTGCCGCCGGTGATCGCGTCGCCCACGGCGGGCAGGTCCGCGTACACGATCTCGCCGAGCGCATCCTGGGCGAACCAGGTGATGCCGAAGACGGCGTCCTCGCCGTCGACGCGCACCCAGTCGTGCTCCTTGTGGTACCTCAGATCCTCGGGATAGCTCTCGTCGGCCATCGTGCCTCCTCGCGACGCTGCCGTTGGTCGCTGTGCAACGTGCCCGCGCGATGCGCGGCAGAAACGCCCGCGGGCCCGGGTCTCATTCCCGGCGCCGGCCACAAAAAAGACAGGGTGGTCACCCCACCCTGTCTGACCGCCGGCGCCGCCAGGGCGCTACGTCATCCGGGGGCCCGTCCGGCCGCGCTCCGTTGGCCTGAGAGTTTCGGCGCCTGCGGCGCCTTGCCCCTTCGGCGCCCGTCTCGAAGACGGACTCTCGCGCGACTTTCGCCCGGGCTGCCTCGCCTTGGCTCAGCCGTGACACTGTAGCACCGCGCCGGGTACACGGACAACACCGGCAGCCACAAGCCGGGCATCGGAGCGTCACGCGCCGCTGACGAACGGGTCGCCCTTCGCGCCGGTCAGCCGCGCCCGGACGGGGTCAGCCCACCCAGCCTTGTCCGTTCCAGAAGGCCTTGACCGAGCCGCGCCGGCCCGCCTCGAGCTCCAGCGTGTGCAGCGAGGCGAGTGCGCGGACGTCCATCTCCACGCCGAAGCCGCCGGCGTCGATGCGCCTGAAGCGCAGCCCCACCGGCGGCGGCCCCGCCCCGGTCTCGAGGAGTGCGACTTTGCCGGTGCAGCAGCCGTGCACGGACTTCCACACGTACAACGTGCCGCCGAGCCTGGCGATGAGGGCGCGCACCTCGGGAGGCGCCAGCACGCTCACCCCCGCCGCGCCGGCCGTCGTCTCGCCCACGCTCACCTCCTCGTCCATGCCGGCCTCCCGTGCCTGCACCGTCACGCCCGCCGTACCCACGGGTCACCTGGATGGGTTGTTCCACGCATCAAACGCCGGCAGAACGACGCCCACGCGAGCGTGCGGATGGCGGGGAACGCCACCCCGTGTGGCACAATGACCACACGAAGCCATCCGGCGAGGAAGGCGGGCCGTGGTCCCAGAGGCGTCACCCAAAGTCGCGCTGGTGTTCCCGTACTTCCGCACGCACGCGCACACCGAGTTGCTGTTCCCGCCTCTGGGAGAGGCCGCCCTCGCCGCCCAGCTGCACCGGCTTGGCATCGAGACGAAGGTCTTCGACGGCACCTTCTCCAGCTTCACGCGCCTCAGCGCCGACCTGCGCGCCTACGAGCCGGACATCGTCGGCATCTACTCCATGATCAGCCTCACGCGCAACGCGCTGGAGGTCGCGGCGATGGTGCGCACGAGGCTGCCTCAGAGCCTGCTCGTCGCCGGCGGCCCCTTGCCCACCGTGTTCCCGCGCCGTTACGCGCCGCACGTCGACGCCGTGTTCCGCGGCGAGGCCGACGTGAGCTTCCCGGGATTCTGCCGCGACTACTTCGCGCAGGGCGGGGGCCGCGCCGGCATGGCCGCGCTGCCACTGGCCACCTACGACGGCCTCTTCGTCGAGGACCCGGCGCTCGGCGTCGACAACCCCACGGTCCACCATCCCGAGAGTGAGCTGGCCGCGTTCCCGCTCCCCGACAGGAGCGATTTCGACCACGCCGCCTACCAGCGCGAGTGGCTGCGCAAGACGGGGTCACGGTCCACCTCCCTGATCGTCACGCTGGGCTGCCCCTACGGCTGCGACTTCTGCTCCAAGCCGATCTTCGGCAACGCGGTGCGGCGGCGCAGCCTCGACGCCGTGTTCGAGGAGGTCGAGCAGGTGCGCGCCCTCGGCTACGACGCGCTCTGGATCGCCGACGACACCTTCACCTTGGACCTCCGCCACCTGGAGGAGTTCTGCCGGCGTATGGCCGGCCGCGGGATGAGCTGGAGCTGCCTCTCGCGCGCCAACGGCATCACCCCTGAGACGGCGCGGCTGATGAGGGAGGCGGGCTGCCGGAGGGTCTACCTCGGGCTCGAGTCCGGCAGCCAGCACACGCTCGATCTCATGAAGAAGCAGACCACCGTGGAGGCCGGGGCCCGCGCCGCCGAGGTCTACCGGGCGGCGGGCATCGAGGTGGCCGCGTTCTTCATCGTCGGCTACCCGGGTGAGGACGAGGCGGCGATCGAGGCGACCTTCCGCCTGGCGCTCACGCTGCCACTCGATGAGATCTCGTTCAACGTGCCCATGCCGCTGCCTGGTTCGGCGTTGTTCGAACGCCTGGGCCGCCCGGACGAGGGCAAGGACTGGACGCGCGAGAACGAGCTCACCTTCGTCTACACGACGGACATCGACGATCGCTGGCTGCGGCGCCGCGTCGAGGAGACGATGGCCGCGTTCGCCCTCAAGCGGCGAGGGGCGGCGGCGGGGCGGCGGCGCTCCGCCGCCGCCGTCCCGGCGCCCGACGAGACCTAGGGCAGCAGCCGGAACAGGAGGTCCGTAGGACCCTCGACGCACTTCAGCGCGAGCGGCGCGAAGCGCCCCAGGCGCCGCCGGATCTCGAACTGCGCCCTCCCCTTGAGGATGGCGACGTGCATCTTGGCCGCCGAGAAGTCCCCCCGGTATGTGACCACATGGTCGAGCAGCAGGCCCTCCTGCTGCCGCCACTCGCGGTCGACGAGGTCGCCGACGCGCGCGTAGAGGGCCGTGCCGGGCAGCGGATACGGCATCGACAGGCCCAGGTAGTCCAGCGGCAGCGAGGTGGCGAAGCGCAGCGTCTCGAGCACGGAGTCGTCGCTCTCGCCGGGGTAGCACAGGATGAAGAACGCCCCCGCTTCCAGCCCCGCTCGGCGGGCGGTCTCCACGGCCACCCGAGACCGGGCGGCCGTCGTCTTCTTGTTCATCAGTCGCAACACCTCGTCGACCCCGGACTCGATGCCGAAGAAGACGCGGCGGCAGCCGGCGGCCCTCATCGCCGCGGCCATCTCGAGGTCGAACCCGTCGACCCGGCCCAGGCACTCCCAGGAGAAGCGGATCTCCCGGGCGGCGATCTCGGCGCAGATGGCGAGCACGCGCTCACGCTCCTGAGTGAACACGTCGTCGGCGAACGAGATGCGCTCGTAGCCGAGCGCGAGCGCGTCCTCGATCTCGTCGACCACGCTCACCGGCGAGCGCGCCCGGTAGGAGGACCCGAACACCACATTGCTGCAGAACTCGCAGGCGTAGGGGCAGCCGCGGGTGCTCATCAGCGTCGTCACCGAGAAGCCGTAGCGGCGCCCGCCGTCGCGGATGTACTCGGCGTTGGGCAGGAGGTCCCGCGCCGGGAAGACGAGGGCGTCGAGGTCCTCGGCGAACGGCCGCGGCGGCGCCTGAGCCGCGCGGGGTCCGCAGACAACGCCGGGCACAGCGTTCAGGGCTGCGCCGGCGTCGCGGGCGGCGAGCAGCTCGACCATGGTGCGCTCGCCCTCCCCGCGCACGACCACGTCGAAGTCGCCGAGGAACGCCTCCGGCTCGCAGGTGGGCAGTGGACCGCCGGCGACGAGCAGGTCACAGCGGCCGCGCAGCTCGCGCGCCAGCCACAGGCAGTCGTCGGTGAGCGTGGCCAGGCAGGAGATGCCCACCACGTCGGCCTCGGCCGCGAGCGCCCTCGTCAGCGCCTCCTCGCGGCGCAGGAACGTGCAGTCCAGCACGCGCACGTCGTGCCCCGCCTCGCGCACGGCGGCGGCGACGTAGGCCACCCCAAGCGGCGGAAAGCGGAAGCGCGACCTGTCCAGCGGGCGCCGGAAGTAGGGGTAGACGAGCAGCACCGAGGTCACGGCCGCCTCGCGAAGCGCACGTCGTAGGTGAAGGGGCCCGGGACCGGCGGCAGCGAGTAGCCGAAGCCCACCCAGGAGAGACGCGAGCCGATGAGCTCCCGTCCGCGGAAGAGCCGCGTGCCCCCCACCCGCCCGAGGGAGAACATAGCGCCGCAGGTGCTGCTGGCCAGGCCGGCGCGCGCCGCCGTCACCGCGTCCCACGTGCCGACCTCATCGCCGCTCAGCTCGACGCCGCCGGAGTCGGCGTAGAGGTCGAAGCTGCGCGCGCCTTGCTCGTTCATCACGATCACCTCGGTCACGCCCTCACGGCGCAGGTCCGGCACCTCGAGGGCGACGCGGAGCCGGCCGCCAGCGCCGTCGATGCCGTAGGTCATGCGCAGGGTGCCCACGGGCCGGGCGGGCTCGTAGGTCGTCCGCAGGCCGAAGCCCCTGCGCAGCACGCCGGACGTGACGGTGAGCGGGCCGCGCAGGACCGGCGCACGCCGGTGCAGCGCGGCCAGCGCGTCCTTGGCGGCGTAGAGGAGCCGCGGCTCCACGGTTCCGCCGCCGCCGGCCAGGCGCTCCACGAGGTCCATCCCGAACGTGGCCGTCACCTCAGTCCCATCGGGGGTCCGGCGCGTCGCCAGCTCCAGGGTCCCGGGGAAGATCGTCTGCACCCCCCGTTTGAGGATGGGAACGCCGAACCCCACCCCCTCCTCCGCCAGGTCACGCCCGTCGCAGCGAAGCCGCAGGCCCTTTCGCATGGATGCCGTCGGGTAGCGCCCGCCGCGACCCGCCGCGCCAAGGTTACCGTCGGTGACCGCATCGGCCTCAGCCTCGCCGATATGCAGCGAGAGCCCCCCCGGGAGAGACACGCTGATGCTCACGTCACCGCCTCCTCGAGCGAGGCGCCGCCACCCAGGACCGGCGCCGGCCTGCGCCGCAGGCAGGCGACGACGGTCCACCAGCCGGCGATCTGCCAGGCGACGACGGCCGCTGCCCGGGCGATCAGCGTCGCGTCCTCGTGCCTCGCGTACGTGGCCAGCCAGCGCATCATGGTGCCGGGCGCGGCGATGTAGAGCAGATGGAGCGGCGACGCGTTGAAGACCGTGAACAGCAGGGGCAGCGCCCAGAGGGCCGTGAGCAGGCGGCGGTCCAGCTCGGCGCGCGAGGTCAGGATCAGCGCCAGGGGCAGCAGCAGGACGACGTTGGGCTCGGCCAGCCAGGTGCGCGTGAGGAAGAACACCAGCACCAAGGCCGTGCTCTTCCTGAGCAGGTCGTCGAACCCGTCGACGCCGCGGCGCAGCGCGAGGATGGCAACGGCCAGCGCGGGGGCCCAGACGAGGCCGAGAAGCCACCAGTGTCCCTGCATCAGCTGCGGCTCCCGCCACAGCCTTACGACCGTCATGAACGACATGGCGCCGTATAGCCTGAAGTGTGCGTTGACGTGTTCGAGCACCGTCTTCGCCTGCCAGCCGAACAGCGGGAACGGCAGGACGTAGAACACCAGCGCGCCCGCCACGAACAGCACGGCGTAGCGGACTGCCCTCCAGGCGGACCGGCCGAGGAGGTAGACGAGGATGACGACCACCACCGGGAGGCCGATGGGTTTGACGCAGACGGCGAGGGCGAGAAGCAGGGCGGAGCCGTCCGCTCGCCCGGCGTAGACGAGCACGAGCGCTGCCAGGGTCATGAGGGCGACGATGGCGTCGATCTGGCCCCAGGCGGCACCCATGTAGAGCAGCAACGGGTTGAAGAGCAGGAAGACCCAGGCCCTGCGCGCCACCGCCAGGTCCGCGCCAGAACTCCTGAGGACGGCGGCGACGAGGTACGCGAGCCCGAGGTCGGCGGCGATGACCGGCAGCTTCAGGACCAGGTTGTACAGATAGAGGTTGGGGACCACGGCGTAGGTGGCGCGGTAGATGAGCCCCGCCAGGAGCGGCCAGGGCGGCGGATAGCCGACGGAGGTCCGCACGTTGAAATAGAGGTGGTGGAAGACGTGCATGAGGTCCGGGGCGACGTAGGGGTTCTGGCCGGTGCCCGCGAGGTAGCCGGCGGCCATGAAGACGCGCGTATCGTAGGAATGACCGAACACGACGGCGAGCGCCAGCTGCAGGACGACGCTGAGGAGGAGCAGACGGCGGTCCGGCGTGGCCACCCACCGCCAGCTGCCGGCGGCCCAGAGCGGAGCGCCGGGAGCCGCCCTGTGGACGGGCTCGGTCATTCGCGCGCTCGCCTGCGGGATGCGGATTCCCTCAGCGGCCGACCCCGTAGACGATGAAGTACACGGCCACGCCCAGCGCCGTCGCCAGCATGTAGACGGCGTACGAAGTGCGCATCCACGGCTTGTAGTCGCGAAACTTCAGCGCCCGCGGGACCAGCTCGTTGCCGCGCAGAGCGACGAACACGCCGAGGACGAGACCGACGGCGCCCACGGCCGCGTGCACGGTGGTCACCGCGTAGGTCTTCTTCGTGAGGTCGCCCGGGAGCGCCGGCGCCACGTAGAGGTAGAAGAACCGGATCATCCACAGGATGACGAGCGAGGCGTTGAGGCACACCGCCGCGGTCTGCACCCAGCGGTGTGCCTGGACACGCCCCCGACGGACGAGCCCCCACCCGATCGTGAACATCACGGCCGCGGCGAGCATGACGATGAGCGAGATGTCCGAGCCCCGGGGCGCGTGATTGCCGAAGAACCCCTGCCCTTGAAGAAAGTGGTACATCGGCATCCCCCGTTCCCGTCGGCGCACGTATCCGTCGAGACAGTACCGCGTCGCCGCAAGCGGGACAACGTGAAGCGGGCCGGGGGCGTTGTGGGCCGGGAGCGTTGTGGGCGCGCGGGGCTTTTGCTACCGTGCGTGGGCGGACGGGGAGCCGAATACCCGACGCCGGCCGGTCGCCGCCCCGACGTGCGCCGTCCAGAGAGGTCCCGCCGATGACCGCCGACAGCCCGTGGCCCAGCGCCCCGCGCGACCTGCGTGAACTGCTCGCGCTGGCGAGCGATCTCGCGCGCGAAGCGGGGCGCGTCCATGCCGACGGCCTGCGCGGCACCCTGCGCATCGAGACCAAGTCGTCGCCCACCGACCTGGTCAGCCAGGTGGACAAGCAGGCGGAACGGCTCATCGTCGAGCGGCTCCGCGACCTCCGCCCGGACGACGCCCTGCTCGCCGAGGAGGGGAGCCTGATGGACGGGGCGAGTGGGGTGCGCTGGATCGTCGACCCGCTCGACGGCACGACCAACTTCATCTACGGGTACCCCGCCTTCGCCGCGTCCATCGGCGTGGAGATCGACGGGCGGCCGGCGATCGGCGTCGTCTACGAGTCGAGCGCCGGCCGCTTGTACCAGGCGCTCGACGGGCACGGCGCGCGCTGCGACGGCCGCCCCATCGGGGCACGCGAGCAGCCGGACCTGTCCCGGGCGCTCGTCGCCACGGGCTTCTCCTACCAGGCGGCGCAGCGCGAGCGCCAGGGCGCCGCCGCCGCGCGCGTACTGGGCCGCGTGCGCGACATCCGTCGCGGCGGGTCGGCTGCGCTCGACCTCTGCCACATCGCCGCCGGCCACGTGGACGCCTACTGGGAGCTCGACCTGTCGCCGTGGGACTACGCCGCCGGCGCCGTCATCGCGCGCGAGGCGGGCGCCGAGGTCGTGCTGGCCCGCGCGGCGCACGGGCGCGGGCCGGCCGTCGTGGCCGCGCACCCCACGCTGATGCCCGCCTTCCGGGAGCTGCTGCGCGAGGCGGGGGCGCTGGCCTAGCCAGTCGCGGTGTCGCCCGTCGCCGCGGCGACCGGCGTCAGAGACTGAGGTCGAGCAGTTCCAGCGGGCTGTCGAGCACGGCGCGAGCTCCGCTCTGCACCAGTTCTTCCCTGCTGCGAAAGCCCCAGGAGACGCCTACGGCCAGCATGCCGGCGCGCGTTGCGGTGCGCATGTCCACGTCGGAGTCGCCCAGGTACACCGTCCTGACCGGCGCGACGCCCAGCTCACGGCTGACGCGCAGGGCGCCCTCCGGGTCGGGCTTGAGCGGGACGCCAGGGCGGGCGCCGAGCACCACGGCGAAGGTGCCGGGGGCGACGAGCGCGTCGACGATGCGCCGGCTCAGATCGTCCGCCTTGTTGGAGAGCACGCCGAGCTTGACGCCGGCCGCGCGCAGTCCCCTGAGGAGCTCCTCCACGCCGGGGTAGAGATGCGTCTTCACGAGGCTGTTCTCGCCGTAGTCGCTGAGCATCTCCTCGTAGCAGGAGTCGATGGTGGCGTCGTCGCGTGCCTGCGGCGGCAGCGCGTCACGGACGAGCCGCCGGATCCCGTGGCCGATGAGCAGTCTGTACGCCTCGTAGTCGTGCACAGGGTACCGGTGGGCGCCGAGCACCCGGTTGAGCGAGTCTCCGAGGTCCTCGAGGGTGTCCACCAGCGTACCGTCGAGATCGAAGATCGCCGCGTCGAACTCCATGAGCCTCATCGCCTCACTCGATCATCTTCCTCGCACCGCCCTTGCGCCGGCACCCGCGCGCGACGGACGCCTGCGGTTTGGCCGGCGACGTCTGCGCACAGTATGTCCATGACGCTGCAGTAGGATGCCACCGCGGGCCCGGGGCGGCCGCGGGACGCCGCCGCACAGACGACGGACGAAGGAGTCAGCATGAGCGGACGGCTGGACGGCAAGATCACGATCGTCACGGGCGCCGGCTCGGGCATAGGCAAGGCCACGGCGATCCGCTTCGCGGAAGAGGGGGCTCGCGTCACCTGTGTCGACATCGACGGCGACACGGTCACGGCGACGGCCCGCGAGATCGGCGACGCCGCCGTCGCGGTGCAGGCCGACATCGCGGACCCCGAGCAGGTACGCGCCTACACCGAGGAGACGGTGGCTCGCTGGGGCCGGCTCGACGTCGTCTTCAACAACGCCGGCGTGAACCTGCCCGGTGTGTTCCACGAGGTGCCCGACGAGGTCATCGACCGCACGCTGGACGTCAACGTCAAAGGCACGATGTACGGGTGCCGCTACGCCATCCCGCACATGCTGCGCCAGGGCGGCGGCTCGCTGATCAACACGAGCTCGGTGAACGGCATCGTCGCCGAGCCCTTCCTCACCGTCTACGCCGCCTCGAAGGGCGCCATCGTCATGCTCTCCAAGGGCATCGCGCTCGACTACGCGAAGAAGGGCATCCGCTGCAACGCCATCGCCCCCGGGTGGGTGGACACGCCGGTCAACTACGCGCACGCGGAGATGCTGGGCGGCCTGCAGCACGTGTACGACACTATCGACTCGTTCCAGCCTATCGGCCGCCCGGGCGAGCCGCGCGAGATCGCCAACTGCGCCCTGTTCCTCGCCTCCGACGAATCGTCGTTCGTCACCGGCACGCTGCTCGTGGCCGACGGCGCGATGACCGCCCAGTAGGTCTCACTCGCTCCAAGGCCGGCGCAACCCAAGCCACAGGGCTCAGGCTGGGTGCCCGCCGAGCACGCACCCGCGTCACGCCGGCGGATCGGAACAGAACAGGGAGAAGCTGCACCGCAGCCGGTACTGGGCGTCGAGTTCGCGCGTCTTGCGCAGCGACTCGAGCCGCCGCGCCTGCCGCGCCGCGCGGGTCTCGCTGGCGGCGGCCCGCGCCCCGAGGAGACGCACGCCGACCGGCCGGCCCTGACGGTCGAACACCACCGGCCCCGGGTCCTCTGGGGCGATCCTGCGCCTGAAGATCACGGCTGCTCCCGGGAAGAGGTCACCTTGGAGGTGTACCCGCCGGCGCAGGTCCTAGTCGAGGAAGTCCTGCAGGCACTGCGCTTCGCGGTAGGCCTTGAGCTTGGCCAGCGTCTTGGCCTCGATCTGGCGGATGCGCTCGCGCGTGACGCCGAACTTCTGGCCGACCTCCTCGAGCGTGCACGGATGACAATCGCCGAGGCCGAAGCGCAGCACGAGCACGCTGCGTTCGCGGTGGGTGAGGAGGCCCAGCACGGCGACGATCTCCTCGCGCTGGACGATGTCCGCGACCTCGTCGACGGGCGAGGCCGAGTCCCGATCCTCGACGAAGTCGCCGAGCTGGGCGTCGCCCTCTTCGCCGACCTGCTGGTGCAGGCTCGCCGGCTCCTGGCCGATCTTCTGGATCTCGCGCACTTTGGCCGGAGAGACGCCCATCTCGGCGGCGATCTCCTCCGGGGTCGGCTCGCGGCCGATCTCCTGGATGAGCTGCCGCTGGACGCGCACCAGGCGGTTGATGTTCTCCACCATGTGCACGGGCACGCGGATCGTCCGCGCTTGATCGGCCAGGGCGCGGGTGATGGCCTGGCGGATCCACCACGTGGCATACGTGCTGAACTTGAAGCCCCTGCGGTAGTCGAACTTGTCGACGGCGCGGATGAGACCGAGGTTGCCCTCCTGGATGAGGTCGAGCAGCGGCATCCCCCTGCCGACATGCCGCTTGGCGATGCTCACCACGAGGCGCAGGTTGGACTCGATGAGCTTGCGCTTGGCGGCCATGTCGCGGCGCTCGATGCGCTTGGCCAGCGACACCTCCTCCACGGCGGTGAGGAGGGGCACCCTGCCCATCTCCTGGAAGTAGACGCGCACGGGGTCGCTGCTCGACGACTTCATCGAGAGGTCCAGCTTGACGGCGGAGTCGTCGTCCTCGCCGGGTTCGACCGCCGCCGGGGCGTCACTATCTATGATCTCGATGCCCAGATCGGCGAACGCCAGGAGCAGCTCGTCCAGCTGTTCCGGCGTGACGTCGACATCCTGCAGGGCGGCCGCGATCTGGGCACCGCTCAGGTAGCCCTGCTCGTTGCCCTCCTCGATCAGCCCGTGCACCTCCTCACTGCACAGCAGCGCGAGGCTTGCGGCGCCGGCGTCGTCTGCGGGGGAGGGTTCACGCACGCGGCTTCTCCTGCCCTTCGTCGTGAGCTTGGGCCACGGGGATGGCCAGTGCGGTGGTGGGACCGGGGCGCCGGAAACGCCGGGCGCTACGGGGCACGCGAGGTCCCTATTCTATCAGGCGCGACGGGGTGGCACGCAGCCGTCGTTCCCGGGGCGCCCGCGGGCCGCGACTCGAGCGCCGCCGGAGCCGGCCGCCGGCGAAGCGGCGCGCCATCGCTTGAGCCCGGCGGCGTTCGAGGAGAAGATGGACGCCAAGAGGCGGATCGCAGTCTCGCAGGAGGTAGGGTCGTGTCGCTGCGCCCCAGAGGGTACCGGTGTCCTGGCGCTCGAATGCCACTCTGGGTTGTCGCCGCCTTGCTTCTCGCGCTGGCGGCGGCGTACTTCGCCAGCGCGAGCTCCGCGGCCGCCGCCGCCCCGCCTTCCCGCTGGATCGCGGTCTCCGTCGCGACGCTCTGGGTGGGGCCGAGGCTGGCCCGGCCGGTCGACGCGCCGGCCTGCGCGAACCCCGCGCAGCCGCGCGCCTGGGTCGGCCGCATGACCACGAGCCAGAAGCGCTGGCTCGTCGGCAGGCTCGAGACGCAGGCCCTCTACCGGACGCGCGTCTACCTCCTCGCCACCTCCGGCCAGTGGTCGAAGATCGCCGTGCCGAGCCAGCCGACGCCGAGGAACGCCTGGGGCTACCCGGGCTGGGTGCCGACCGTGCAGCTCACCGGCGCCGCCCCGCCGCATACGGGGAGCGTCGCCGTCGTCAGAAGCGTGACGGCGTGGACGCGCCGCGCGGCGTCGGCGACCAGCGCCCGCTGCCTGGAGCTCTCCTACGGGACCCGGCTCGCCGCCGTCGGCTGGTCGAGCTCCTGGGTCGAGGTCGTCATGCTCAGCGGGAGGCACCAGTTCGTGCCGCGCTCGGCCGTGGCGCCTCACGAGTCTGGAGCGCCCTGGCCGGCGCCGAGCGGCGCGCGGCTGGTGACCGAGGCCAAGCGCTTCCTCGGCCGGCAGTATCTCTGGGCGGGCACGTCCGGCTTCGGCTACGACTGCTCCGGCCTGGTCTCGTCCGTGTACGCGGCGCTCGGCACGACGCTGCCGCGGGACGCCGGCGCGCAGTTCGCGAAGGGGACGAAGGTCGCCGCCCGGTCCTCGCTCCGCCCGGGCGACCTCGTGTTCTTCCGCAACGCCGCCGGCGCGATCCATCACGTGGGGATGTACGTGGGCGGCGGCATGATGGTCCACGCGCCCGCCACAGGCCAGGCGGTCCAGCTCTCATCGATCTACGGCGCGACGTACTACCGCGAGTTCGCCGGCGGCCGGCGCTACGTGCCCTAGGATGACGCCGGGCGCCGGCCGCGCCCTCAGTACGCGAAGATGCTCGTCGCAGTGCCGGTGCGCGTCGTGCCCACGGCGAAGCCCGGCCGCTTGGCTGGGTCGAGCCACCGCAGCACGCGGATCATGTCGGCCCGCGCGACCGAGACGCATCCGGCCGTGTAGCCCGTGCCGCGGACGTGGAGGAAGATGCCGGAACCCCGGCCATGCACGCACTGGTTGGGCAAGGCGTTGAAGCCGCTGGACACAGCGAACTCGTACACCACCGGGAAGTCGATGAGGTGCTCCCCGTACACGCGGCGGCTGGTCTCGACCCAGGTGTTGTAGGTCGCGTTGTCCTCGGAGCTCCACCAGGAACGCC
This sequence comes from uncultured Thermoleophilia bacterium, assembly GCA_963709845.1. Classification (GTDB taxonomy): domain Bacteria; phylum Actinomycetota; class Thermoleophilia; order UBA2241; family UBA2241; genus CAIXSE01. The sequence goes on along the minus strand of CAVPXV010000004.1, from coordinate 777,015 downwards.
GGGTGATGTGGCGATACCGCATCCGGCTCCCGCTCGGCGGCGCGGCGTGCGTACCGAAGACGTAGGCCGGCATCCTCCAGATGCCCGTCGGCGTGGTCCGTGTGCCGGCGTGCCGCGTGAGCCCGTCGGTGAGGCCGTTGGAGCCGAATCGGGCCGGTACCGACATGCCCGCGACCCAGTCGCCGCCCTTGTACTCGAACAGGCGCAGGGTTCCGGAGCGCGATCCCAGCCTCGTGCCCGTGACCACCACGAGCTGCCGCGCGCCGCCGCGGCGGGCCATGCGTTCCGGCAAGGTGGTGACTCCGTCACGGTTCCAGATGGGCTCGTCCGGCCCGGCCCCGACCGTGAAGGGAGCGCTCGGCTGGGACCATGAGGCTACGTGCGCCTCGTCGGCGTGGTAGGCGCTCAAGCGCCAGGTCCCCGCCGAGGGCAGGCTGAGGGTCGCGGAGTACACCGAGGCGGCGCCTCCATCGCGCACGAGCGCGGTCACGGTATCGCGCAGGGTCCAGCCCGCGGGCTCGAAGCGATAGCAGTACACCGTCACCGCCGCAGACCCGGCGGCGTGCGCGGGAGCGAGCGTGCCTGCGACGGAGAACGCGCTGCCGCGGCCCACCGAGACCGGCACCGACGGGGTCCCGAGCGCCGCGCGCGACCCCACCGCGAGCTGCGCCTCGGCCGGCTGCAGGGCCTCGCTGCCCGCGAACGTGGCGCGAAACGTCGTGCGGCCGAAGCTGGCCACGGGCGTGACCGTCGCTGAGAAGTCGCCATTCGCGTCGGTGCTCAGCTCCGACACGTCGCTCCAGATCAGGCCGCCCGCCGAGCACGTCACGGAGAGTGCCGTGCCGGCGACGGCGGCGCCGTCGCTCGAGAGGTGGCCGGTGAGGACGGCCGACCCGCCGTAGTCCACGACCTCAGGCGTCGCGGCCAGCGAAAGCGTGCTGGCCGCCCGCGGATCAGTGGCGCCGAGGCTTTGGGCTTGCGCGGGTCCTGCCATCGCCAGGAGCCCGAGCGCGAGCGCCAACGTCACCGCGGCGGCACGCACAGGCTTCTGCGGCCGGTGAGGCGGTGCGTCTCTCACGTGCCCTCCCTGGCTCCGCCGACGGACCGCGCCTCGCGGTGAGACGCGCGGTCACCTGTCGAGCAGTCTACCCCGACTCCGGCGCAACGCCCGTCAAGGCAGGTGCATGCCGGCGTTCCCCGGCTGGAGCGACTCGGCGATGCGCACCATCTGAGCCGGCGTGAGGTCGCCCGACCCAGTTGCCACGTACGGCTCCTTGCGCACCCACAGGTGCGGCCAGTGGTCGGGCTCGACGACGATGTGAGCGATGTAGCCGGAGTAGGCGACGCCGCGCAATCGCACGTCGATCGTGTGGCGCGCCCTCTTCATCGGATGGCGCAGCGCCGCGGCGGCGACCGGGGAGACTCGCCTCGACGCCCCGTCGTCAGCGGGCGCCCGACACCCGGGTCCCAGACGGATCCCGGCCCGGAGCCGGTGTCAGGCCTTGGCGCGGCGGCGGCGAAGCAGGCGGGACATGAGGGCGCCCGCGGCGCCGCCGAGGGCGGCGCCGGCCATGACGTCAGACGGGTAGTGCACGGCAGTGTGCACGCGCGAGTAGGCGACCAGAGTGGCGGCGACGTTCAGCGGCAGGGCGAGGAGTGGCAGCTGGTTGCCGGCGCCGACGGCGAAGGCGAAGGCCGAGGCCGAGTGACCAGAGGGGAAGGACGTCGAGGCCGGCATCGGCACATAGCGGTCCTCGTTGGGCCGGCCGCGCTCTGGCCGCGGCCGTTCGGCGGCGTACTTGAGGGCGAGATTCACCGCCGCCGACGCGACGCCGACCGACGCCAGCCCGCTGACCGCGGCACGCCGGCCGCGCCGGCCGCCGACCACAGCCATGACGAGCGCCGTGCCGGCCCACACCTTCGACTTGTTGGCGGCGCGACTCAGCGACTGGAGCGGCCCGTCCAGGCTGGGCGTCGGCGTCTCCACGATGGCCGCGAACACGGCACGGTCGAGGGCATCGATCTCGCCGATGACCCGGCGGGGCCAGGACTGTTCGGATGAAGTACCAGACGCGATAATGGTGTCGGCGCGCACAGTGCCGTCACTCTACCAGACGGCTTCTCCGGGCCACGCCGCAGTCGAACGCAGGAGGGGGACTCGACATGACCAAGCCGCACGCCAGGTGGTGGCGCCGTCCGACGGCCCTGGCGGCCTTCGCCGCCATGGTCCTCGCTCCCATCGTCGGCATCGTCTACCTCCTCAGCCATCCACTTGAGCTCCTGTTGGCGGCCCTCTGCGCCGCCGCCGCCGTGGCGGCGGTCTGGTACGCCATCACGCGCACCGGCGCCGCGCGGGTGGCCGGCCTCGCCGTGGCGGCGGTCGCGCTCGTCCTCGCATTGATCGTGCTGGGCACGGCAGGAGCCATCGGCGGCCTGCTCATCGTCATCGTCCTCTTGGCGGTGGCCGTGGCCGCCGCCAGTGTGGCGGTGGGGAGCGACCTTCGCCGCGTCGCGGCGGACACGGTCGGCTGGCGCCCGGCGCCCCCTCCCTCACACCCCGTGCTCCTGATGAACCCCTGGTCCGGAGGCGGCAAGGTCGCGCGCTTCGACCTCGCACGCGAGGCTGAGAGCCGCGGCATCGAGGCGGTGGTGATGCAGAAGGGCGACGACCTCGTCGAGCTGGCCCGCGGGGCCGTCGCGCGCGGGGCGGACGTCCTCGGGATGGCGGGCGGCGACGGCTCGCTCGCCATCGTCGCCACCATCGCCGCCGAGCATGACCTCGCCTTCGTCGCCATCCCCGCCGGGACGCGCAACCACTTCGCGCTCGACCTCGGCGTCGACCGCGACGACGTCGTCGGCGCCCTTGACGCCTTCTCCGGGCTCGAGCGGCGCATCGACCTCGGCAAAGTCAACGGCCAGACCTTCCTCAACAACGTCTCGCTCGGCCTGTACGCGACGATCGTCCAGTCGCCCGAGTACCGCGACGCGAAGGCCGGCACCGCCGCGCGCATGCTGCCCGAGCTCCTCGGGCCCAAAGCCGAGCCTTTCGATCTGCAGTTCGCATCTCCCGCGGGCGACGTGTGCGACGGGAGCCAGATGGTCCTCGTCTCGAACAACCCCTACCTCTTCGAGCACTTCGGGGAGATCGGCTCACGACCGCGCCTGGACGGGGGCCAGATCGGTGTCGCCGCGGCGCGCATCGCCGGACCGGCGGAGGCCACCGAGTTCGTCGCCCTCGAGGTGGCGAGACGCCCGCGCCGCTTCCGTGGCTGGCGAGAATGGGCCGCGCCGACGCTGCGCATCGAGTCCGGAGGGAAGGTCTACGCGGGCATCGACGGGGAGGCGAGGGAACTCGATCCGCCTCTGCTCTTCTCGGTCGAGCCGGGCGTACTGCGCGTGCGCGTCGCTGCGCAGCACCCGGGAGCGTCTCCCGCGGCCGCGCCGCCGTGGCTGTCGCGGCGCACGCTCGCCTACCTCCTGCACGTCGCCTTCGGGCGCTGAGCGCGGGCCACACCGCGGCGGCATCCGCGGCGCCGCCCGGAGACGCCAGCGCCGCCCGCGCGCGCCGCGCCGGCGTGTGCGCGACCACCTCCTCGCGGGTATGCATGAGGCGGAAGCGCAACGGGCGGCCGGCAACGGCCGCCGAAGCAGGAGGAGGTCGGGACGACGGAAGCTCGTATCGCGGTGATCTCGGACACTCACGGCCGGCTCGACCGGCGCACGCTCGAGTCCTGCGCCGGCGCCGACCACATCATCCACGCCGGCGACGTGGGCGCGCCTGAGGTGCTCACCGAGCTGGCGAGCCTGGCGCCGTTGACGGTGGTGCGCGGCAACCGCGACCGCGACGCTTTTGGCGCCGGTCTGCCCGCCGAGGTGGTCGGGGAGGTCGCGGGCCTGCGCTTCGTCGTGGCCCACAAGCGCCGCGACCTCAAGGCCGGCCACCCCGATCCACTCGCCGAGGGCCTGGGACTGCTGGTGTACGGGCACACGCACCAGCCTGAACTGCGCTACCGCGGGCACCAGCCCGGCCGGCTGCCGGCGATCTGGCTCAACCCTGGCAGCGCCAGCGCGCCGCTGGCGCACGACCCCCGCCCCAGCATGGCGCTCGTGGTCGTGCGCGACGGAGAGCCCGAGGCGCGCATCGTCTTCTTCGACTAGGAGGGCGGCGTCGGCGGTCCCCCGCTCGAGTTCAGCAGGACGACCGCGTCGCCATCGCGAGCGTGTACACTCCTGCCGTCGGCAGTGCGAACGAGGCGGGACGTCATGTCGTCCGACCACAAGCAGAAGTCGCGCGCGGCGTTCGACCGTCAGGCGCGCGAGTACGACACGGCCGTGCATGGCCGCCACGCACGCCGCCTGCACGCCGCGGTGATGGCGGCCGTCGGGACGTTCTCGTTCGCGGACGTGCTCGACGTGGGCTGCGGCACGGGAGCCACGCTCGCCGCCGTCGTCGCGGCCCACGCCAGGGCGCGCGCCTGGGGCGTCGACCTCTCGCCCGAGATGATCGCGGTGGCACGTGAGCGGCTCGAGAGCCGGGCCGAGGTGCAGGTGGCGGATGCCGAACGCCTGCCGTTCCGCGACGGCTCCGTCGATGTCGTCGTCTGCGTCGACTCGCTCCACCACTACCCGCATCCCGACGCCGCCCTGGCGGAGATGCGGCGCGTCACCCGGCCCGGGGGCGGCCTCGTGCTCGGCGAATGGCGCGTGGCGGCGCCGCTGCGGCAGCTGATGAACCTGCTGCTGCCGCGGATGCCCGAAGGCGACGTGCGCATCTACACAGCCCGCGAGCTGACGCAGCTGATCGAGGCGGCGGGCTACCGCGATGCGCGCTGCGGCCCGGCCGGCGTGCGCGGGCAGTTGCTCGTGGCGCGCTGCTGAGAGGCGGCTACCAGTGCTCAGACGCCGGCGGCGATGAGCGCCCAATCGGTGGCCAGGCGGGCCGGCCGCCCCCGAGCCGCAGTCGCGAGTAGCGGCGGAGCAGGACGGGCGATAGTCTCCCGGCTGTGGATCCAACCTCCCGCCTGAGTCGCTTCAGCCCCCGGCAGCGCGCCGCGCTCATCGTCATCCTCGGCGGGCTGTGCACGATCGGACCGTTCGCGACCGATCTGTACCTGCCGGCGCTTCCCACCGTGGCGAAGGACCTCGGCGCGACCCCGCAGTCGATCGCGCTCACCGTGACCACCTTCCTCGTCGGGCTCGCGCTTGGCCAGCTCATCGCGGGCCCGCTCAGCGACGCCTTCGGGAGGCGGATCCCGTTGCTGGTCGGCCTCGGCGTGTTCACGGCCTCGGCCTTGGTCTGCGCGCTGGCGCCGTCGGTCGAAGTGCTCGTGGCGGTGCGCCTGGTCCAGGGCCTGGCCGGGGCTGCGGGGATGGTGATCGCCAACGCCGTCGTCACCGACTACGCGCGCGGGCGCCAGGCGGCGCGCCTGCTCTCGCGCCTGGCCCTCGTCAGCGGCCTCGCGCCGATCGTGGCTCCGCTCGTCGGCGCCCAGCTCCTGCGGCTCACGTCCTGGCGCGGGATCTTCGTCGTGCTCACCGGGATCGGCCTCGTGCTGGTCGCGAGCGTCGCCTTCGGACTTCGCGAGAGCTTGCCGCGCGAAGCCCGCTCGGCGAGCGGCCCGGGGGCGACGCTGGGGACCATGGCCATGCTCACGCGCGACCCCGGCTTCATGGGATACACGCTCACAAGCTCCCTGTCGTTCATGGCGTTCTTCGCCTATCTCGCGGGCTCCTCGTTCGTCTACCAGGACCTCTACGGAGCCTCGCCGGTCCTGTACAGCGTGCTCTTCGCCATGAACGCGCTGGGCATGCTGGTCGCGAGCCAGCTCAACCACCGCCTGCTGGCCCGCTACACCCCCAGGCAGCTGCTGGCGGCGGGCCTCGTGAGCTCGACCGTGTCGGGCATCGCCGTCCTCGTCGTCACGCTGATCGGCGGGCTGGGCCTCGCGGCGCTGGCGATCGCGCTGTTCCTGCTCGTCGCCAGCGTCAGCCTCGTGTTCCCCAACGCGACGGCGCTGGCGCTGTCGCTGCACCCCGAGGTCGCCGGCTCGGCCTCGGCCTACTACGGCAGCCTCCGCCTGGGCCTCGGTGCGCTGGCCACCCCGCTCGTGGGCATCGGCGGCATGGTGAGCGGCCTCCCGATGGCGCTCGTGATCGCCGGCTCGGGGATCGCCGCACTCGCGGTGTTCGCCTTCGCCGCGCGGCGGACGCCGGATGAGCGGGTGCTCGTCGGCACCCCCGAGGAGACGTCCGCCGACATGCCCGTCGGCTGACCTGGGCCGCGGCGGCCGATGTCGCCGGGCCGCCCAGTCGACAGCGCGCCCCTATCAAGGCCCGCGACCCGCACTCACGACTGCAGGCTGACCACATTCGCGTCGTAGCTACGGCGTCGTCTGCTCCTCGTCCCCAGTCGGCTCCACCGACAGGTGCGGCATGCGCCGGTCCACGGCGCGCGGCAGCCACCAGTTGGCCCGCCCGAAGAGGTGCATCAGGGAGGGCACCAGCACGGTGCGCAGGATGAAGGCGTCGAGGAAGACCGCCACCGCCAGGCCGATGCCGAACTCGGCGATCACCCGCTGGCCGCCGAAGACGAAGGCGGCGAACACGCTGATCATGATCGCGGCCGCGGCGGTGATCACGCGCCCCGTGGTCGCCTGCCCGAGGATCACCGAGTGGCGGTTGTCGTGTGTGTGCACCCACTCCTCGTGCATGCGGCTGACGAGGAAGACCTGGTAGTCCATGGAGAGGCCGAAGAGCACGGCGAGCATGATCACCGGCAGGAAGGCCTCCACCGGCCCCGGCCGCCCCAGCCCGAGGCGTTCGGAGCCCCAGCCCCACTGGAAGAAGGCGACGACGACGCCGAACGCGGCGGCGGCGGCGAGCAGGTTCATCACCGCAGCCGTTGCCGGAACGAGGAAGCTGCGGAAGGCGATGAGCAGCAGGATGAAGCCCAGGCCGACGATGACGCCGATGAAGAGCGGCAGCTTGGCACTGATGATGGCGGCGAAGTCGTCGAAGATCGCCGTGGCGCCGCCGACGAAGACGCGCAGGCCGCTGCCCTGCTCCGCGGCCGGGATCACGGTGCTGCGCAGGTGCTTGATGAGGTCGCTGGTGCGCACGTCCTGCGGGTTCGTCGTCGGTATCACCTCGACGACCGTCACCTTGGCCCCCGGCTTGGACGGGAACGGCACGACCGCGGCCACCCCCGGCGTCCGCTGGAGCGCCTGCGTCAGCTTGCCGAGCGCCGCCGCATCCGCCGGGGAGCCGGTCTGTGCGACCAGGAGCAGGGGGCCGTTGGACCCCGGGCCGAAGCCGGCCGCCAGCAGGTCGTAGGCCTTGCGGGTGGTGCTGGAGGCGGGATCGTTGCCGGCGTCCGAGAGGCCGAGGCGCAGGCTGAGCACCGGGCTCGCCAGCGTGAGCATCACGATGATGGCGGCCGACCGCAAGGATGACCGGCCGGCGCGAGACGAACCTCGCCCAGCGCGCCCAGAAGCCCGTGGTGTGGCCGTCCTGGGGGCCGCTCGCGGCGAGCCGGCGGCGCTCACGCCGGCTGAGGACCCGCTGCCCCATGAAGCCGAGCAGGGCCGGCAGCAGCGTCATGCGCCGTCGCCATCGTCAGGACCACGGTGATGACCGACGCGAAGGCCAGGCCGGTGAGGAAGCTCAGCCGCAGCACGAGAAGACCGAGCAAGGCGATGCACACGGTGCCGCCGGCGAAGAGCACGGCACGACCCGCCGTGTTCAGCGAGCGCACCGCCGCTTCCTCCGGCGGTCAGCCCGGCCTTCAACCCGTCGCGGTGCCGGGTGATGATGAACAGGGCGTAGTCGATGCCGACGCCCAGACCGATCAGGGCCGCCAGCGTGGGAGCGATGACGGCGACGCTCATGACGTGCGAGAAGAGATCGATGGCGAACGTCGCCGTGCCGAGCGCCACCGCGGCGGCGATCAGCGGGAGCGCCATGCCGAGGAGCGAGCCGAAGGCGATCAGGATGATGATCGCCGCCGCGGCGAGGCCGATGGCCTCGCTGTTGGACGGCGGCGTCTGGCTGACCTGCTGGATCGCCTGCCCGCCGATCTCGACCTGCAGGGACGAGGTGTCGGCGCCCTTCACGAGGGCGATCACGCGGCGGACGTCCGCCTTGGGGAGCGACTGCGCCAGCTTCGTGAAGTCGACAGTCGCGAAGGCCGTCCTGCCGTCGCGGCTGATCTGCGCAGCGCCGCCCGGGCCGTAGGGGCTGCGCACAGCCGCCACGGACGGCGACGCGGCCACCTTCTGCAGCAGCGCCTCGATGCGCGCCCGCACGGCCGGGTCACTGACCGAGCCGCTGCGCACGTGCCAGACGATGGTGTCCGCGTCGCCTGCCTGCTTGGGCAGCGCCGAGGCGAGCAGGCTCTGCGCCCGCGCCGACTCCGTGCCGGGCAGCGAGAACGTGTTCGAGTAGGCGCTGCCGACGGTGCGCTCGATCCCGGCCACGGAGAACAGCACCGCGAGCCAGGCGATGACGACGATGACGCGGTGCCGGTAGCACCAGCGGGCGAATGAGGCCACGGTCTTCTCCTCGCGACTTGACACGGGCTGCCGGGACGAGCGCGGCAAACGGACGCTACCGCTGCCGGGGCGGCGGCGAGACGCGCTGCGACGATAGTACCCGCGAGCCGTAAGCCTACGCATCGTGGGGGGTGTCCGGAGACGGGCGCTTCACAAATCATCTCGCGCCCCTCAGGCGGCCCACAGGCGGCCCTCAGGCGCTCCTCAGGCCGGCCGGCTATGACTATTGTGGTAGGAAAAATGGCATCGAGCCCTCCGCGGCATTGCTTTTCGGTGAGGCGGGGAACAACTCGGTGCACGTCGTGAGAAAGTAGGAGAGACGATGTCAGATCCTTCGCTGCCGGGTGGGCCCCACGTGGATCCGGACCCCGGCAACGCACCTACGCTCAACAGTCACCTGGAGCCCTCCGGGCCGGACTCGACGCAGGTCACGCGCGTCCAGCCAGAAGCGGGCTATCAGACCCCCTACGTGACCATGCAGCGCCCGCCGCGTCGTCGCCGCCACTTCGTACGCATCGCGGCGAGCGGCCTGCTCCTGGCCGCGGGCGTGTTCCTCGGCGTCGCCATCAGCCACGACTTCTGGCAGGCGCACACCTCCACGGCGGCCCAGGTGCGGCCCGCGGGCGGTTCCGCCTCGACCGGTTCGGGCAGCCTCCCCTTCGGCACCATCGGCGGGTCCGGTTCCGGCGCCACCGGCTCCCTGGGTAGCGTGGACGCGATCGCGGCGGCGGTGTCCCCGGGCCTCGTGGACATCAACGTCACGCAGGGGTATCAGTCCGGCCAAGGTGCCGCCACGGGGATCGTCCTCACGTCCAACGGTCTCGTGCTCACCAACAACCACGTGATCGACGGCGCGACCAGTATCAGCGCCACCGACGTGGGCAACGGGCAGACCTACTCGGCGACCGTGGTCGGTTACGACCGCAGCCACGACATCGCAGTCATCCAGCTGAACGGCGCCTCGGGCCTCAAGACGGCGCAGATCGGCGACTCCTCCAAGGCCACGGTCGGCCAGCGCGTAGTCGCCATCGGCAACGCCGGCGGCGTCGGCGGCACGCCCAGCGCCGCCGCAGGGTCGCTGGTGGCACTCGACCAGCAGATCACTGCGGGCGACGCCAGCTCCGGCGTCTCCGAGCAGCTCAGCGGCCTGATGCAGACCGACGCGGCCATCCAGCCGGGGGACTCCGGCGGCCCGCTCGTCAACACGGCCGGTCAGGTGATCGGCGTCGACACCGCCGCATCCGGCGGCTACTCGATCGACTCGCAGCAAGGCCAGGGCTTCGCGGTCCCCGTGAACACGGCGATCGCGGTCGCCACGCAGATCGTGAACCACCAGGCCTCGGCCACCGTGCACATCGGCGCCACGGGGTTCCTCGGCGTCGAGATCGATCCCAGCGCCAGCCAGGGCGCCTTCGGCGGCCAGTCTGGCTCGACGAGCTCTGGCGCGACGGTGGCCGGCGTCCTCTCCGGCTCCCCGGCCGAGAAGGCCGGCCTCGCCGCCGGCGACGTGATCGTCTCGGTCGACGGCCAGTCCGTCGATTCGCCGACGGGACTGAGCACCCTGCTCGGCAGCCATCACCCCGGCGACCAGGTGCAGATCGGCTGGGTCGACCAGTCCGGCGCCCAGCATACGAGCAGCGTGCAGCTCGCCACCGGCCCGGCCGCCTGACCCGGACCACGGTTCACGACGCGCGAACAGAGGCGCCCCCGCCGCACGCGCGGCGGGGGCGCCTCTGCGTCGCGGGAGAGTCGCGGACGGCGTTTCAGGGAAGGAGTCACGCGACGGCGCCCGCGACTGGCGCCGCGCGGACCCCGGGACGCGACCGACGGCAGGTGCACATCATGGCGAACAGGTCCACCGCCACGTCCATCGACGAGTACATCGGCGGATTCCCTCCCGAGACCCAAACGGTGCTGGAGGAGATGCGGGCGCTGATCAAGGCGTGCGCGCCCGCCGCGACCGAGACGATCAGCTACGCGATCCCCACCTTCGACCTGAACGGGCGCCATCTGGTGCACTTCGCCGGCTTTGAGAAGCACGTCGGGTTCTACCCGACGGGAAGCGGGGTCGCCGCGTTCCAGGAGGAACTCAAGCCCTTCAAGAGCGGCAAGGGCTCCGTGCAGTTCCCCCTCGGCGAGCCGCTGCCTGCGGGGCTGATCCGCCGGATCGTCGAGTTCAGGGTCAAGGCGACCGGCGCCAAGGCATCGAAGTAGAGCCTTGCGCAGCGCACAAGCGTTGCGCGTCCTTCGTTCAACAACCCGTAACACATCGACGGCGTGAGCCGCAGGCCCCATGGGCAAAGAGAGCCCATACATCAGGCCGCCCATCCTGACCTGATGAAGAGGGCGGGAGCCCGCAAGGACTATTCGCAGCCTTCAGAGGGCTGCTGACGTGAGGAGTGCAGGCGATGTCGGCAGAGGACGAAGTACGAAACACGTCAGCCAAGTTCTACGCGGCCATGAACCGCATGGTCGATGGGGACGCCAGTCGACTGGCGGACGTCTGGTCACACAGCGACACGGTGACGACGATGCACCCCATCGGCGGAGAGCAGGTCGGCTGGACCGAAGTCCGCGAGTCGTTCGAGCAGGTCGCCGGGGTAGCCTCGGCGGGTCGCGTCGAGCTGGCCGATCAGAGAGTCGAGGTCGGCGGAGAGCTGGCCTACGAGGTCGGCGTCGAGCGAGGCCAGGTCACGCTCGCCGGGGAGTCGATCCAGATCGAGCATCGCGTCACCAACGTCTACCGCCGCGAGCAGGGCCAGTGGCGAATGGTCCATCACCACACGGACATCTCTCCGGCGATGGTAGGGATCCTCAGGCGGCTGCAGGCGGCCTGAGGCGCAATCCGTCGTAGCGGGCGGGCAGCATTGAGACGCCCGCTACCCCGGGCGACGGCCACACAAGTTCCAGGCCAGCCGAGCGGCCCCCCTCGATGGGGCCGCTCGGCTTGCGGCGAGATGCGGCCCGGCGACGCCGCCGCTCACGCCCCGGCCCACGTAGCTCACGATGACTCACGGCGCCGTGAAGAACCCCTTGGCGTCGAACTGGTAGGTGCGCGCGAAGTCGGCGGCCGAGAGGCTGCGCACCAACTTGAGGGACGTGTTCGCGCGGTCGACGGTCGGCACCCCGGGCGGCGCGAGGTAAAGCGACGACCAGCGGCCGCCACGGATCCGACCCGTCTGGTCGATCTTGACGGTCAGCAGTCCCGAGAGGCTGAGGTTGCCGCCGAGGCCGAAGTTGTTCCAGCCCGCGAAGTCGCCCAGCGAGTAGGCGATGAGGCGGTTCTTGTAGCGCTCGATGCCGCGGACGACGTGAGGGCCGGAGCCAAGTACAAGGTCGGCGCCGGCCCCGACGACCGCGTGGGCGAAGGCGCGGACGCTGCCCCGGAGCTCGCCGAAGGCGTACTCGGGACCAGTCGGGGTGTGGGTCTTGTCCGCTCCCTCGGCGCCCGCATGCATGAGCACGATGACGACGTCGGCCCTGGCGGCCGCGCGGCGCACCAGCGCGGTCGCGGCCGGGATGTCGTTGACGGAGGCGCTCCAGGCGTAGGGTGAGAAGCCCATCACGGCGACGCGCGTGCCGCGCACGTTCACGAACGTCACCTTGGCGGGCAGTCCCGCGTAGGCGACGCCGACTCTCCTCAGCGCCTGCTGCGTCTGCACGAATCCACGCGTGAGGTAGTCGTTGCTGTGGTTGTTGGCGACGTTGACGAGATCGATGCCGGACCACGCCAGCGCCGGCGCATACGACGGCGGAGCCTGGAACGCGAAACACAGCTTCGCCGACGCCGCGTCGCACTTGGACGGTCCGGGCGTGGAGTAGGTACCCTCGAGGTTGGCGATCATGAGGTCCGGCTTGCTCAGCAGCGGTCGCATGGAGCCGAACAGCGCACGGCCGCCGTTGGGTGGCATGCCGTACTTGGAGCCCGGCGTCGTGTCGCCCACCCAGCCCACGGTGATCGGGGGGGCGGACGGAGAAGATGTCGGCGAGGGCGAGGGAGAGCCCGACGGGCCGGCGGCGCGGGAGGACGTGGAGGCCGCGCCGGAGGCCACGCTCTGCCGGGACGACGGCGAGTCGCCGCCCCTCGCCAGGACCCAAGCGCCGGCGGCGGCGGCGAGCAGAACCACGGCGCAGACGATGCCCAGTACGACGAGGCGGCTCCGGAGGCGCCGCCGCCTCGCCTCGCGCGCGGTCACGTAGACGTGCACCGCCGGGTCACGGGGGCTTGCACCAGACATCGCACAGCAGTGTACGCAACGACTGCCTCAGCTCAAAGCGACGGTTGGCGGGTGGACGCCTGTGCGGGCCGCTTCAGGCCGAGCGTGCGGCCGCGGACAGTCACCCTCCGTCGAGACGGGCCCCTGCGGACATCAGCGGCGTGTACGCCAGCTTTTCCGCGCCGCTTATATGGCTCTCAAGGCCCGTTCCTGCAGAGCCGGGGCGAACGTCGAACCGGCGGCCAGGACGAGTGCCACTACGATCCTCCGGGAGGAGCCATGCGAAGGCGCGGCACGCGGGCGCCGGCATGAACGCCGCCACCTGGTTCGTGCCGGACTACAACTAGCGGCCGCACCCGTTGCGATCCATGCCGCTCGCCTGCCTGAGGCCGCCGGCCGCACCATGCGGCCGGCGACCTTTCCTCGTTCTCAGAGCGCGCCGCCGGTGCGCCCGAGCCGGAACGGCTCCGCACCGCATCTGTAGCCGGTCCAGATGGCCCGCAGTCGCCCCGGTGAGTCGAGGATCAGCGCGGCGGTAGCGACGAAGTAGAGAGTGGCGAAGAACTGGCGCACGTCATCGGGCGCCACGCCGGAAAACGCGGCAGCGGGAAGCAGCCCCACGGCGACGGGGGCGACGAGCTGGGCGGCGAACAGCCCGAACAGCAGGATCCCATGGCCCAGCGACAGCCGAAGCCCGCCGAGGATGACCACGGCGAGCAGGGACTGCGCGGCCGTGAGGAGGATCTCGTCCATCTGGAAGTGCCCCATCGGGATCGGATGCGCCAGGGTACGATGCGCGACGGCGTAGACCCACGGGATCATGCCCACCAGCAGCGTCCACTGGTTGACCTTGGCCGAGAGCAAGCTGCCCAGTCCGAGGGCGGCGCGCCCGGTGAAGGCCAGCATCAGGGCGACGATGAACTCAGGAGCCTCCGAAGCGATCGGCGCCAGCCACTGGACAAGCAGGAACTGGTTGACGCCGAACAGCTCGCCCGATTGGATCAGCCCCTCGCTGAACGGCGCGGCGTTGAGGACGATCACGCCGGCGGCGACGCCGAACAGCGCCAAGGTCACGGCGCGGCGCGTGCGCTTGGGGAGCGCGACGAGCACCGCCGCCGGGCCATGGGCCTGACTCTCCTGCTGCGGTCGGCGGGCGACCCGCACCATGTACCACACGTAGATGCCGATGAAGACCAGCTCCGTCGTACCACGCCAGAGACCCTTTGAGCGGGACGACGAAGGCGTACCCTGTGGCCAGGGCGAGAAAGAACAGCTCGGTGCGCCGGTCGCCGTCGAGCCGCACCGGGCCGCGCGTCCTCGCCCAGCACACGGCCGCGACCGCCGCCCACGCCACTCCGATGAGCAGCCGGTTGGCTCCGGTCATGTTCGCGATCGCAAAGCTGGCGTAGCCGCCGCCGGGGTTCACCCCCGCCTGCCACGTGAAGTACATGTCGACGGCGTATTCGGGAAGGACGGCGATCAGCGCCACGACGGCCAACGAGAGCGCCTGCGAGATGTCGGCCTGGGCAGCGTCGCAGGCCCAGACCAGCAAGAAGGCGGCGCCGAAGATCGCGGCCCCGGCCGCGACCGCCTGGGCCGGAGCCGTGAGCTGGAGGCCGAGCAGCCTTGCGGCCACGCCGGGGAGCGTCGCGGCTCCGGCGATCGCCATGGGCGTGAGCCTGTTCCGTCTGGCTCTGGAGAGAAGTGTCATCGTGGCTCCTTTTCACAGGGGCCGCGCTTTGACCCTACCGGGGCCCTCTTGCATCGGGAACGGGCCGGGGGACGCCATGCGGCGTCCCCCGGCCTTTTCTCTTCACGTCGCGACCGGCTGCGCGGGCCTGCCGATCGCTTCCTCTGTCAGACTCCTCCGCTCAGTCAGTCAGTGAACTCCTCGTCGACGCAGCCGGCTCCACTGCCGCGGCGTCACGTTCGTCGCAGGGGGTGACGGTCGCCCGATCGTCCGCGGAGCGGCCACCGGCAGTGGCGGCAGCGTCCGGGTTGCGGTCGCCCCAGCAAGGTTCGTCGTCCAGGGCGGGCGACGTCCGTACTACGGCCGTCTGCCGAGGCTCGGCGGCGTTGGCGCGAGCAGGCAGCGTCACGGACGGTGTCGTCCTCGGCCTCAGCTCGGCCGGCGCTCCCGGCGACGTCGTGATGCCCACGACCACTGGGCCGCCGGCCGGCAAAGAGGGTCCAGAGTCTGGCACGTTCGTCGCGGCGTAGGCGACGCCGACAGGCAGCGCGACAGCGGCGAGGCATACCGCCAGCATCAGATGCCGCGTCATCGCTCCTCCCTTTCGTCACCCACCGGTCGATGGGCCCCTCCACAGGGTCCTCAGGTAGGACGGTAGGCGTCGCCGCCTTAAGAGCGGATTAGAGGGTGCGTCGTTCTCGCGGAGCCAGGTGGTAGCCACGCCACGCGACGACGAACGTCGCCCCCGCGCTGGGCCGGCTCTCGGCCCAGATGCGCCACCCATGGGCCTCGGCGATGTGTTTGGCGATCGCCAGGCCGAGCCCGTGACCCTGCTGCGAGCGCGACTCGTCCGCTTGGTAGAAGCGCTCGAAGACGCGCTCCAGATCGCCGGCCGCGATACCAGGGCCGTTGTCGCTGACGCGGAGCTCGCCGCGCGTCAGCGACACCGTGACCTCACCGCCGGGGTCGAACTTCACGGCGTTGCCCAGGAGGTTGTCGAGCATCTGGGCGACCAGGCGCTCACTGCCGCGCACCCTCACCGCGGGCCCGATCGCGGGCCGGATCGTCACGGCGGCCGCCTCTGCCGCGGCGGCGTAGCGCTCGACTTCGCGCCGGACCAGCGCGGACATGTCGAAGACGTGGGCCTCGAGCGCCGCCGTTTCCAGGGAGGCGAGATCGAGAAGGCTCTCCACGAGCTCGCTCCCGTGGCGCAGCTCCTCCTTGGCGGCGCGGATCCCGTCCTCGTAGTCGCCGGTCCTGAGCGCGAGGTCCAGCTCGGAGCCCACGACCGCGAGAGGTGTGCGCAGCTCGTGACTGGCGTCGTGCGTGAACCGCTCCAGCCGCAAAAACATCTCCTGCGCCGGCGCCAGGCTGCGCTTCGCGAAATAGAAGCCGAGCAACGCGGCGAGCAGCGACATGGACAGGGCGACGGCGAAGAAGACGGCGATCTCCCCCGGCAGCTCCGCTGGTCCGAGGATGTCCTGAGCGGCAAGTTGGAGGGCGGTCGTGCCTTTGGCGGGGTCGAGGACGGACGTCAACACGCGAAACGAACTGCCGTCAACGCGAAGGGTCGTGAAGCCGGCCGGCCGCGTCGGGGCGTGGACCCGCGCGAAGATGTCGCTCGTGTAGAGCACTCGGCCGTCGGCGGCCACGATCCGCGCGTTGATGCCCGCCGCGTGCAGTCGCGTCGCCTGTGCGGCGGTCATCGGCAGGCGGATCTGACGCTGCACGAACGCGGTCTGATCCTTGAGCCGCCTGTCCAGCTGGCGATTGACGTCGGTGTACTCGATCGCCAGGAAGACCGCCCCGAGCACCAGCATGAGGCAGAAGACAAGGGCGGCGAACTGGAGGGCGAGCTTGATCCGGAGGCGCGTGAACATCGCGCTCAGCCAGCGACGAGGTACCCCTTGCCGGGCACCGTCGTGATGAGGTCCTTGCCCAGCTTGCGCCGCAGGTACGACACGTGCACATCGACGGTCTGCGAGAACATCAGCTCGTCGTACTCTCCCCACACCTGTTCGATGAGTGTGAGCCGATCCTGTACGACGCCCCTGTTGCGCAGGAGGAACTCGAGGAGCGCGTACTCGCGGGGCGCCAGACGCACCACCTCGGCGCCCCGGCGCACCTCGCAGGAGCTCGTGTCGAGCGTCACGTCCGCCGCACGCAGGACCGGCCCGCGCTCGGGCCCGCAGCGTCGGAGCAGCGTGCGCACGCGGGCGAGAAGCTCGTCGAGGTCGAACGGCTTGACCAGGTAGTCGTCGGCCCCCGCGTCGAGCCCGGCCACGATGTCACGCTTGGCGCCGCGCGCCGTCAGCATGAGGATGGGAGTCGGGTCCCCGCTCTCGCGCAGACGGCGGCAGACCTCGACGCCGTCGAGCTTCGGCAGGTTGAGATCCAGGACGATGCAGTCGCGAGCCTCCGCCAGGGCCATGTGCAGGCCCAGCTCGCCGTCGTGAGCGACCGCCGCTTCATAGCCCTCCAGCTCAAGAATGCGCTGCAGGTTGGCGGCGAGCTTCTCGTTGTCTTCCACGACCAGGATGCCCATGGGTGATGCGCCCACTCTAGCGCAGCGGGGCGCACCCGCCACGATCGCCAAGCCGCCATCTCATGAAGACCACGTACTCTTGACGGATGGACGGAGCTTGCGCCACGTTCTCCCGCGCATCGCACACCTCGTAGAAGCCTCGTTTGCCGGAACGGCTGATCACCGGAGGGGCCAGTCTGGGCCACCGCCGGTTAAGGACGGCATAAGACGGCCTGCGGCGCCCAGGGCGGCCCGTGAGCGAAAGTCGGCAGCGTCGTCGAACGTAAGCGTTTGGCAAAGAATCCGTAAACAGTTCCCCAGGCAAAACGAAGAACATCGCAGCGAGATTAACACGTGCGAAACGGGCCACCGCGGCCAAGCATGGGACTCGGGCCACGGCTCGCGGCTTCTGCGGCGGAGCCGAGGTCGGCCGCGGCGACGGTCGGGCGGCGCCCTGTTCGGCAACCGTCGCGACGCTCTCACGAGGTGGTGATCCTACGCCCGGTCGGAGACAAGGAGTCGGTGCGAGCGCCAGGACCGATGCCCGCCCCAGCTCGCAGCCCGCCAGGATCTCCCTGCAAACAGCGCTGATATGCGGGCGCGTCCTTCAAGACGGGGCAGCCGCGGGAGCCAGGACCCGGGCGGCCTCTGCGCGGGGCCACGGGCGGTCCGCAAGGTGCCGTCATCCGGGGACCGCCCGCTGCCGGTATTCAGCCGCCCGCCCTGCTTTCCGGGCCGACCGCCGCCCGTTCAGCCGGCCATCGCCAGGCTCCCCACCGGCGGCCTTGGGCAGGCTCGTGAGCCTGCCAAGCCGAGGTTGACCCATACGTTTCGCGTGTTAGCGTGCTCGAATCCTTCAGAGGGAGCGCAGATGGGCAAGCTCTGGCAGCACTGGTACGGCAAGCTGGTGGTCATCCTTCCGCTCGTTCTCGTGGTCTTCATCGTGGCGTCCCTGGCCGCGGCGTCCTACACGGAGCGTTCCAGCTTCTGCGTCAGCGCCTGCCATGAGATGAACCCTTACGGCGTGACCTGGAAGGCGTCGGTCCACCGAAACGTGGCATGCGTGAAGTGCCACATCAAACCCGGCATGGTCAATCTCGTGAAGGCCAAGGGCTCGGCGCTCCGGGAGGTCTACGTGCACTTCGCCGGCGAGGTGAAGGCCCCCATCGCCGTCACCGAGCACGTGCCCGACTCCGCCTGCAGCCAAGGTGGCTGCCACGTGCGCGGCGCCACCTACGATCGGGTCGTGATCCGCGGCGCGGCGGCCCCTGCCGCCGGCATCGCCTCCGCCGCTGGCGCCACGTCGACGACGGCGGCGACGGCGCTGATGGTGGCCACGGGTCCCACCGCTGCTGCGGCCGGTTCGGCCGGTGCGAGCGCCGCACCGGCTCAGCCCGCGTCCCCCGCACCGCCGGTCGTCTTCTCGCACGCCCAGCACACCAAGGTGCAACTCTGCATCGAGTGTCACGACCGCGTCGTCCACCGGTCCGTCCCCGGCAAGACCTTTGTCGACCCTGGATCGATGGCGTTCTGCCTGCGCTGCCACGACGGCAAGCGGGCGCCGGCCACGTGCGAGACCTGCCATACGCTCCCCCATGAAGCCAGGGGCACGTGCACCGACTGCCACAGCACCACTACCTGGGCGAGCGATTTCAAGCACCCCGTCGCGCTCGGGGCGCAGCATCAGGCGCTCGTCTGCGAGAAGTGCCACGCTCAGTCCACGCCGAAGGCGATGGGCTTCGCCTCGGGGTGCGTGACATGCCACGCCAAGCGCCACAAGTCTGTGTCCATCGTGCTCTGCGCCAAGTGCCACGTGCCCACGCACTTCGCCCCGTCCACGTTCAAACACCCGAGTTCCGGCTGCCGGAGCTGTCACCAGCCGCCGCACCCGGACCGCGGCGCCTGCCTCCGCTGCCACACCGTCAAGTCGTGGGCCAATCACCTGGCTCACCCGTTCCCGCTGGCCGGACCGCACAAGTCGTTCGCCTGCGAGAAGTGCCACACCAGGGGTCTCGGCGCACCCGGCCTGAGCTGCGACAGCTGCCATCACCGGCCTCACTCCAACTACGGGACGTGCCTCAAGTGCCACACGATGACGTCGTTCGCCTCGCACTTCGCGCACCCGTTCCCGCTGGCCGGGCGTCACACGAGCTTCGCCTGCGAGAAGTGCCACACCCGGGGCATCAGCGCGCCGGGTCTGAGCTGCAACAGCTGTCACCAGCGCCCCCATCCGAACTACGGGTCGTGCCTCACGTGCCACACGATGACGTCGTTCGCGTCGCACTTCTCGCACCCGTTCAGACTGGCGGGGGTGCACACCAGCTTCGCCTGCTCGCGTTGCCACGTGAACGGCATCGGCTCGCCCGGCGTGGCCTGCACCAGCTGTCACGGCAGCAAGCATGGTGGCCTGACCAACTGCGCCTCGTGCCACACCCAGGCCGGCTGGACCCCGACGACCTTCCGTCACGGGAGCACGGGCATGGAGGGCTGGCAGCGCATGGCCTGCACGAAGTGCCACCCGAACAACAACTTCGCCAAGGTGTACTGCTCGTGCCACGGCGGGAACGTGCCGACGGGCGACTGACTCCGCAGAAGGACCCCAGCTCACTCGGGCGCGACCTCGTCGATGAACGGCGGGGCGCGTCTCGCGAGGAACCGCGGCGTCAGTCCGGCAGCCCCGACGGCGGCGTCGCGGGCTGTCGCTTGATCAGGCCGTCGATCCCGTCGAGCATGAGCTCCAGCCCGAAATCGAACGGCGCGTACGTGGGGTCGTCCACGGGGGCGAATGCCCCCCCCTCGACGGCACGGTGAAGCGCCGGGAATCGCTCGGCATCGACGACCGTGCGCAGTAGCTCGCCAAAGGCCTCGGTCGCCTGATCAGGGAGAAGAGCTCCTGCCGCGCGCCGTCGACGACGGTCGCCGCCAGCCGGGCTTGCGAGGATACGTAGCCGCTGAGCAGCAGCAGGATCGCCGTCTTCTGGTATTCGGTCAGCGGGAGTGTCGCGCCAGCGCGCGCAGGCCGAGGTCTATCCAGGCGATCTGGCTGGGCGTGCCGGCCCTGTCGATGAACCGGATCTGGTCGAGCCACGGATGGTGCTCCATGATCACGTGCTGCTCCCGGGTCCACCGCTCCAGGCCGGCGCGCCATCCGTCGCGAGG
Organism: uncultured Thermoleophilia bacterium; assembly: GCA_963709845.1. Lineage (GTDB taxonomy): Bacteria > Actinomycetota > Thermoleophilia > UBA2241 > UBA2241 > CAIXSE01. The sequence goes on along the minus strand of CAVPXV010000004.1, from coordinate 756,876 downwards.
CGCCTCCAGCCCCTGCGGCGGCTGCCAGACGGCGTCATGCATGAGGAGCAGCAGCTCGTCCTTGCTCGTCACGTAGCGGTAGAGGGACATCGTCGTGAAGCCGAGGCGTTCGGCGACGCGCTTCATCGACACCGCCCCCAGGCCCTCGCCATCGGCCAGCTCGATGCCGCTATGGACGACGCGCTCGAGGCTGAGGCCCAACCTGGGCCGCCGGTCGAACTCCTCACGCCTCCAGAGCCTTTCCAAGGCGGATCCGGGTTTCTCGCTCATGTTCCTCCTGACCGCGACCAAACGCTTGCCTTTTGACCAACGTATATGCCATACTCCTAGTGTATACAATACACAGTCTTGGAGGAGTGAGGACAGTGACGGCAGCGATCTGCGCAACAGGCCTCGTCAAAAGCTTCGCCCTCCACCCTGGCTCTCGACCATCTCGATCTCACGGTGGAGGCGGGCGAGGTCCACGGCTTTCTCGGGACCAAACGGCGCCGGCAAGACGACCACGCTCCGCGTTCTGCTGGGACTGCTGCACAAGGACTCCGGCGCGGCGTCGGTCCTCGGGCTCGACCCCTGGCGCGACGCCGCCACGCTACATCGTCGTCTGGCCTTCGTGCCGGGCGACGTGAGCCTCTGGCCCAACCTCACGGGCGGTGAGGTGATCGACCTGCTCGGCGCCTTGCGCGGCGGCCTGGACCCATCGCGCCGCGCCGACCTGATCGAGCGCTTCCAGCTCGACCCGACGAAGAAGTGCCGCGCCTACTCCAAGGGGAACCGCCAGAAGGTCGCCCTCGTGGCCGCGTTCTCGTCCGACGTCGAGCTGTACCTCCTGGACGAGCCCACGTCCGGCCTCGACCCGCTGATGATGGCCGTCTTCCAGGACGTGGTCCGCGAGGCCCACGCTGCCGGCCGCACGGTCCTGCTGTCGAGCCACATCCTTTCCGAGGTCGAGGCGCTGTGCGATCACCTGACGATCATCCGCGCCGGCCGGACCGCCGACACCGGCAGCTTCGATGAGCTGCGCCACCTGACGCGCACGACCGTCGTCGTCGAGACGGCAGACCCGCTGGACAGTCTGGCTCTGCTGCCCGGGGTGCACGACGCGCGCATCGACGGGACCCGGGCCGAGTTCTCGGTCGACCACGACGACCTGAACGCGGTGCTGGAGCACCTCGTCGAGCTCGACGTGCGCGCCCTGACGACCTCGCCGCCCACCCTCGAAGAGCTTTTCCTGCGCCACTACGAGGGCGCCTCCGTCGAAGAGTCGCCCGCCCCGCTGGAGGCCGTGCGATGAGCGCGCTGACCGGGACGGGAAGGCTGCTGCGCCTCGCTCTGCGGCGCGACCGGGTCGTGCTCATCACCTGGATCCTCGGGTTGACCGTCTTTCTGGCGGCGACCACGCACATGTCCGTCGTGGGCCTGCCGACGCAGCGCGACGTGGTGACCGAGACGCAGTTCATGGCCGCCAATCCGGGCATGCGCCTGCTCAGCCTGTCGTCGGGGGCGAGCGTCGGCGCCTACGCGATGAGCCGGAGCTTCCTCACGGTCGCGATCCTCGCCGCCGTGATGAGCGTGCTCTGCGTCGTGCGGCACACGCGCCAGAACGAGGAGACGGGCCGCGAGGAGCTGCTGCGCGCCGGGGACGTCGGCCCCTCGGCCGGCATCGCCGCCGCCGCCATCCTCGCCCTGGGCGCGAACGCGGTGCTGGCGCCCCTGCTCGGTCTCGCGATGATCATCAACGGGCAGCCCATCGCCGGTTCGTTCGCCGCCGGCGCGGCCGTCGCAGCGGTGGGCGTGGCCTTCACCGGCGTCGCGGCGCTGACGGCGCAGCTCTCCTCGACTGCGCGCGGGGCTAATGGACTCGCCATGGCCGCGCTGGCGGTCGCCTTCGTCCTCAGCGGGGTCGGCAACGTGCTCGGCCGTGCCGACGCCAGCGGGCTGGTCGCCTACAGTGCCTGGCCGACCTGGCTGTCGCCGATCGGCTGGGGCTTCGAGATGCGCCCGTTCGGCGGCGACCACTGGTGGCCCCTCGCCCTCTCCGTCATCCTCGCCGCTGGCCTGACTGTGGTAGCGGCCCGGTACGCCGCCCGGCGCGACCTCGGCCGCGGCGTGCTGCCCGTCCAGACCGGCCGCGCCCAGGCGACACCGCGCCTCCGCGGGCCGTTCGGGCTCGCCTGGCTCCTGCAGCGCAACACCTTCGTCTCGTGGCTGGTCGCCCTGCTCGCGTTCGGCCTGATCTTCGGGTCGGTCAGCGGCAGCGCGCGCGCCATGACGGGCCGCGCCCGCGAGTGGTACCAGAACATGGGCGGCTCGAACGACATGCTCACGGCCTGGTTCACCTCGATGATCGAGCTCGCCGCGATGATGGTCGCCATCTGCGCCGTCCAGGTGCTGCTGCGGATGCGCGAGGAGGAGACGCGCGGCCGGCTCGAACCCGTCCTCGCCGGTGCCGTGAGCAGACCGCGCTGGGCCATGAGCCAGCTCCTGGTCGCCGGGCTCGGCGCGGTCGCGCTCCTCGCGGTCTTCGCCGTGGCGATGGGGCTCTCGGCCGGGCTGGTCGTAGGCGGCACGCCCGGCCTGCTTCGCGATCTGACCGCCGCGGCGCTTGCCGAGCTGCCCGCCGTCCTGGTCGTCGCCGCCGCGGTCCTCGCCATCTTCGCCCTGCTGCCGCGCGTGGCGGTCGTGGCCTCGTGGCTGCTGCTCGGGGCGGCCATCCTCTTCAGCCCCGTGTTCGGCTCCAGCCTCCGCCTGCCGCAGTGGACGATGGACGTCTCGCCCTTCGCCCACCAGAAGGCGCCCGCGCTCCAGATCAGCGGCGTCGCGATCGTCGTCCTGTTGGCCGTCACCGCAGGCCTCGTCGCGGCGGGCCTTGCAGCGTTCCGCCGCCGCGACCTCGTGCCGGGATGAGAGCCGCTCGACGCTCTCACTGACCGCCTGGCAGATGGCCGTCGGCACCCTGACGTTGATCACCATTGCGTTGGTCACGCAGAGTGGCTGGCCCCAGTGGACGGGCACCTTCATCTTGTGCATCGCGTACTTGGCGTTCCTCTCGAACGCCCTCTGCTGGGGCCTCTGGGTCTTCGCCCTGCGCTAGCTGCCCGCCGGTGCCGCCCGGATGGGAAACGTGCCCGTCCCCGTGGTCGGAGCAGTGGCCTCCTGGATCCAGCTGGGAGAGCGGCCAGGCGCGGCAGAGGCCGCCGGCATGCCCTCATCATCGCCGCACTCGCCACGCTCGCGGCGTACGGAGTGAGCGCCGGCCGCCATGGCGGAGGCCCGGTCGGCGAGGAGCTCGCCCTGCCGCCGGTCATCGATTGAGCGACCGGCGTGGCCTCGGGACAAGACGCGGCGCGGCCGTCCGGTCGGAGGGTCTAGCGCGAGGAGTCCCTGCAAATCGCCCGAGGGCGCACGTGCATTCGAATCACGTGCCTCTTCATCACGACGACGGAGGGACGGCCCGGAACAGGGCCGCCCCTCCGTCGTCTTCACTCAACGGGCGAGCTTGGCGCTGGCTTCTCCCGACGCCTCAGCCGGCGACGCCGTCGATTCAGGCGAGGAGGTCGGAGATGTCGAGACGCTGGTAGTAGCCGACGCCCTCTGAACCGACTGACCCCCGACCCCTGGCACCGCATCCGATCGACCCCCTCGGAGCTGCTCGCCCTCGATTCTACTGCGAGGCTCGCGACTCCGGGGGTCTGGCCGATGGCCGACCCACCCCTAGTCACCCAACCGCACGCGCGGGTCGAGCCAGGCGTAGCCGAGGTCGACGAGCAGGTTGGCGAAGACGAAGAAGAAGGTCGCGAAGAGTACGCCTCCGGCGATGACCGCGACGTCGCGCTGGCGGATGGCCTGGTAGATCATGAGACCGATGCCGGGACGGCTGAACACCGTCTCGATGATGATGGCGCCGCCGATGAGGGCGCCGAGGTCGATGCCGGCGATGGTCATCACCGGGGTCACGGCGTTCTTGAAGCCGTGACCCCAGACGACGCGGCGCTCGCTCAGGCCCTTGGCGCGGGCAGTGCGGATGAAGTCCGAGCGCGAGACCTCGAGCATGGAGGCGCGCTGCATGTACGAGATGAAGGCGACCTCGAGCAGCCCCAGCGTGAGCGCCGGCAGGATGAGCGTCTTGAGACTCTCCCAGCTCGACGGGACGATGCCGAGCACCGTGGGCCCGACGCCGCCGATGGGGAGCCAGTTCAGCTTGAGGCCGAAGACGTACATCATGAAGTAGCCGAGCACGAACGCGGGGATGCCCCAGATGATCAGCGCGAGCGTCGTGAGCGTGGTGTCCCAGAAGCTGTACTGCCTGAGCGCCGAGTACACCCCGAGGGGATCCCGAGAAGTTCGATGAGCACCGCCGCGACGGCGAGCTGGATGGTCACCGGCGCCGCCTGCTTGATCATGTCGGCCACCGGCAGCCCTGTGTAGAGCGACTCCCCGAGGTCTCCGTGAAGCAGCCGTTCAACGTACTTGAAGTACTGGACGTAGAAGGGCCGGTCGAGGCCGCGCTGATGGCGGATGTACTCGATGCGCGCAGGCGTGGCGTACTTCCCGGCCAGAGTGCGGGCCGGGTCGCCCGGTACCAGCTTGAGCACGATGAACGTGATCAGGGTCACCCCGATGAGCACGATGACCAGCTGGAAGAGGCGTCTGATGATGTAGGAGATCATCCTGCCCTCAGGTGAGCGCTGCTGGGAGAAGACCGCGCGGACGGATCACGGATCTACGATTGTAGCTCTGCCGCGCGACCGCAGCTGCAACGCGGGACAACAGGGTCCGAGAGCCAGTTGGCGTGAGACATCCCTGCAGATCGCCGGTGAGCGCACGTGGATCCGTACCCCGGACTGCTCCTTGTCGGGCAGGGCGCAAGTCACCTGCCTGTGGCCTCCGCTCCGCCGCTGATCTTGCCGATCATCTCGTCCACTGTGAGCACCTGGGCAAAGAGAAAGCCGAGGGTCGCAAGAGTCGCCCTCTGGAGCACCGCCGCCGGGACATCGTCCATCTCGGCTGTCGCGGTGGCGTCGCTGAGGAAGAAGACGCGGAAGTCGCGCATCATCGCTTCGCGCGCAGTCGTCTCGCAGCAGACGTTCGTCATGAGGCCCGAGATGATGACGGTGTCTCTGCCGCGCGCGCGAAGCATCGACTCGAGATCAGTGCCGTGGAAGGCGCCAAAGCGGGGCTTGTCCAGGACCAGGTCGGCAGCATCGACAACGAGGTCGGGATGGAGAGCGGCCGACTCGCGGCCGTCGTCGAGGATGCCCGCCTTCACGGGCGGGGCGGTCTCGGCCAGAATGCCCGCGTTCGAGCCATCGGGGCGCAAGACGAAACGTGTGTGGACGACCAAGATGCCCGCCTCACGGCATACGGCGGCGAGGCGATTGACGCGGTCGAGGATCGCCGGGCCTTCCGGAGCAGAGATGGGAGAGCCCGCGACGAAGCAGTTCTGCAGGTCGACGACGATCAGCGCCGCTCGCTCACGAACGATGGCGAACTCAGCCAAGTTCCACCCGTCAGTACAGCTGATGCCTGGGAGCGCTCTCACGCTACCACCGGCCCCTGCCTGCTACCATCCATGCCTACAGCTCTGCCCTGCGGCTCGACGACTGCCGCGGGCAGACCCAGGCCTCGGGACTAGCCTTCGGGGCTGATGTTCTGGTTCAGGTGGAAGAGGTTGTCCGGGTCATACTTCTTCTTGAGGCTCGACCAGCCGGTCGTAGTTGCCGCCGTAGTTGGCGCGGATCTTGCTCTGGTCGTCGCCCGAGAGGAAGTTCACGTAGGCGCCCTTCTCCGAGTTCGGCGCCAGGGCCGCGTAGTAGTCGCGCACCCAGGCGGTGTTCGCCTCGTTGTCGGCCGGGTCGGGCCACATGCCGGCGAGGACCGTGGCGAAGCTGGTGTCCCTGTACGCGAACGCCGTCGCGTCCGAGGCCACGCGGTGAACGGCCCCGTTGATCGGGTAGATGTGCATCGCGGAGTTCATGGTCGGGACCTTCGGCCCGTACTCCAGGTGCGCGCCGATGGCACCGTCGTTGAGCTCGCCGAAGCTGGCCTTCCAGTAGTGCTGCAGGCCAGGCGGGACCAGCGCGTCGAAGGCCGAGTTGAGGGCCGGATAGGGCATCGGCCCGACGAACTCGGCCACCACCGGCGCCACGTCGTGGAAGGGCTTGAGGGCCTTCTCGCCTTCGGCCAGCGGCCCGGCCCAGGCGGCCACGATGATGATGAAGGTGTCGCCGACCCGGTCATCCGGGATGAAGGGCAGCGGCGGCGCGATCTGGAAGGCGGGGAAGGCGCCGAGCTGCTCGGGCGCCGAGGCGATGAAGTCGCGGTAGAAGCGCAGTATCGTCTCGGCCTCGCTGAGCTCGAAGAACATGGGCCCGCCGTAGACCTGCTCCAAGGGATGCAGCCTGTACTCGAACGAGGTGACGACGCCGAAGTTGCCGCCGCCGCCGCGCAGCGCCCAGAAGAGGTCCTCGTTCTCGGTCTCGCTGGCCACGACGAGGCGGCCGTCCGCCGTGACCACGTCCGCGGCGAGGAGGTTGTCGATCGAGAGGCCGAAGCCGCGAGCGCGTGTGGCCGATGCCGCCGCCCAGGGTGAGGCCGCCGATGCCGGTCGTCGAGATGATGCCGCCGGTGGTGGCCAGCCCGAAGGCGTGGGTAGCGTGGTTGAAGTCGCCCCAGGTGGCGCCGCCTTCGGCGCGCGCCGTGCGCTTGGCGGCGTCCACGCGCACGCCGCGCATGCGGCCGAGGTCGATGACGAGGCCGTCGTCGCAGGTGCCGAAGCCGGGCACGCTGTGACTGCCGCCGCGCACGGCCAGGTCGAGTCCGTTCTCGCGCGCGTAGTCGACGCCGGCCATGACGTCGCCGGCGTCGGCCGCGCGCACCACGAGCGCCGGCCGCCGGTCGATCATCGCGTTGTAGACCTGCCGCGCCTCCTCGTATTGATCGTCGTCTGGGGTGATGATCTCGCCGCGCACGCGCTCGCGCAGCTGGTCGAGAGTGATGTCGCTCATCGTTACTCCTCGGTTCCGTGACCCTTGTGACCGACGCCCGTCCGTGCCTTAGGGCGGGACGCGGAGACACTGGTCAGAGGTTTCCCCTGAACGTGCCGCGCGCTGCCGTTGCGCCGGCCGAGTCGCCGGGGAGTCGGCCGGCCGGGTCGCAGCCGCGTCGTTTCCTAGAGGCCGCTGGGCCAAGGGCGCTGGGCCATGAAGCGCAGGAAGTCCTGCAGGCGGTCGAGCACCTGCACGGCCGTGGTCGGGGCGTTCACTGCCGGCGAGAGCGCCTGCGCGGCGATGTCGACGAGGACGCGCACCCCGTAGAAAGGGTCCTGGTAGACTGCGCGCTCGGGTCCAATGTCGACGGTTCTCAGGAGTTGCGACTCGCTGGGACCAGCGGCCGCGGGCGGCCGTGCCTGGAAGACCTCAAAGAGCGGCTCCCCCTGGGCGACGTACTGACCCACCTGGGGGATCAGGCGCAGCACCATGTCGTGCTCGCGCGCGCGACGCACGCACGCGACCACATCGACCGCCTGCAGCACGCCCTGAGGCCGCGTGTTCAGCCAACGACGCCGGGCCTTTGCTCAGGTATACGCACTGTGGGACCCCGGCGAAGGCAGGAGGCTGGGCCGCGATGTAGCTCTCCTCGCCCGGGAACATCCGGTGCAGGGCGCGGCGCGTCTCGTTTGCCACCGTACTGATCGCGTAGGCGATGCGCATGCCACGGATCGTCAGCGTCACGTAGGCGATGAACACGGCGATACTGGCGATCGCCAGCAGCATCGCCACGGCCACCGAGACGGTCGCGACGGGGTGGCCGCCGCGCGTCAGCTCGTCCAGGTAGGCGAGGCTGGAGAGCGGATAGATGAACGTCGCGATGAAGGTGCCGAGAGCGAGCTTGGTCGTGGGCGTGCGGACGTAGGTGCGTAGCACCCGTGGCGAGAACTGCTGGCTCGCCAGTTGCAGCGCCACGAGGCCGATCGAGAAGACGACGCCGAGGAAGGTCAGCATCGCGGTTGCCAGCGTTGCGAGGACGACATTGGCGCTGGCGGCGCTCACGACGAAGGGAGCGGCGCGCGTGACGATGGGCGAAAGTGACTCGTCGATGGCGCGCGTGACCACGGCCAGCAGCAGCGCACCGACGAGGAAGACGGCGGGCAGCAGCCAGAAGCTGTTGTGGAAGTGCTCGCTGAGGCGCAAGAGCAGGAAGCGCCGGCTGCGGCCGACCAGCTGCGCCGTCGTCGGCACGTCTGCGGTCAGCCTGCCCTCGCCGCTGGGTGCCTCGCTACGCCCCCGCTCAGCGCACATAGCCTTCCTCTCGTGCGCACGCCCGATCGCCGGCGGCCCATCTTCCGGGCCATCAACGACGAGAGGCGCCGCATGCCTTCCTGATCCGGCGCCCTTCGCGCGTCAGAGCGCCGGTGCCGACCAGACTTCCCGGCGCTCCCTACACGCTTCGCTCAAATGGTGCTGAGTGCGACCCGACTGACCGTCGGACGCATCAGCTATCTGTCGAGTTCCTCTGGTCTATACCCGCTTGACCTGAGCAACTCTCCGTCCGCGACTCGTCGAAGGATAGCGCAATCCTCCCGACCAGCCCAGTGGAGACGGCTACGGCCACGACCAGCACCGCACCCACCCGCAGCGCCAACGCCCGGCTGCCGCCCGGCAACGCGCGGCCAGCGACAGAGACGAGAAACGCGACCGGCAGGATGTTCACGGGGGGCCGGGTCGCGGTACGCCTGCGGCCGCAGGGAAGTCGGAGGTGTCCATGACACGCGGACGGCAGCCGGCTCGGCGTTAGGCGCCCGTGAACGACGGCAGGGCGCCCGTAAAGACCGCGTAAAGGGCATTCCGTCGGCCTCAGATCCGGCGTTACAATCCCGAGATGAACATCAGCTTGAGGCCATTCACCCGCGACGACTTCGCCCGTCTCATCACGTGGATCAACGACGGCGGACCCGAGCTCTTCGTGCAGTGGGCGGGCACCGCGTTCGAGTTCCCTCTGACCGAGGCACAGCTGGAAACGCACCTCAGCGAGGCTGAGGGGCCGGAGTCGACAAGGCGGGTCTTCGCCGCCGTGGACGAGCTCAGCGGCTATGTCGTGGGGCACGTGGAGCTGAGCCGCCTCGACCGCGCGAACCGATCGGCGACGATCTCGAGGCTCCTCGTCGGCGAGCCGGCGTTTCGCGGCAAGGGCATTGGCGCACAGATCGTCACCTGCCTGCTCGACGAGGTCTTCGTTGAGATGGCGTTGCACCGCGTCGACATCTACGTTCTTGACTTCCACGTCGCTGCGCTTCGCATGTACGAAGGTCTCGGCTTCAAGACCGAGGGTCACTTCGTCGAGGCACGCCGGGCGGGCGGCAAGTACTGGAACGTCTACTACATGGCGATGCTCAAGGAGCAGTGGCTCAGACGCAGCTCTGCATGACCTCGGGCGATCAACTGACTTCGACGAGAAAGATCTCGTTGACAGCGGGCTTGCTCTACCTGCTCACCTTCGTCTCGATCCCGACCCTGTTTCTCTACAGTTCGGTGCGGGGGGCGAACTACATCGTCGGCCCCCGCGCGGACACTCGCGTGTTCATCGAGGCGCGACCACTGGGAAGCTGCCGCGGCGGCTCGATGGTGAGCCGATGCACGAAGAGGTGAGCGCCATGAAGGCGATCGTGCAAGACAGGTACGGGTCGATCGAGGCCCTGGAAAGCAGAGACATCGCCAAGCCCGAGATCGGCGACAACGAAGCGCTGGTGCGAGTGCGCGCCGCGGGTCTCAGCATCGGCGTGGTCTTTGGCGTGAAGGGGACGCCGCTCCTCATGCGTCTAGAGAGCGGCCTACTGCGACCCAAATACGGCGTGCCGGGCTACGACTTCGCGGGGCAGGTCGAGGAGTTCGGGACCGGCGTGACAAACTTCCGCCCTGGCGACGAGGTGTATGGCGTGGGCAACGGCACCTGCGCCGAGTACGTGCGCGCTTCCGAAGACAAGCTTGCCATGAAGCCGGCCAACCTCTCCTTCGAGGAGGCGGCCGCCCTCCCCGTCTCGGCGCTTGCGGCCCTGCACGGGCTGCGTGACGCCGGAGGAGTCTGCCTATACCCGTCGTCCAAGCTGAGTGCTAGGGTCTTACGCAGAAGGGGCAGCTGTGTCTGGGTTCTCATGCAGACTGTCTAATCCTTGTTCGACGTATCCAGCGTCCAAGGGCCCGGTCTAGGAGGCGCATGGCGGAGGCAAGATCCCGGGGGCCGATGAAGTGGGGGCTGCTCGTCAGCGGCGTGCTCGGCCTGCTGTGCGCCGTCTCGATGTTGCTCGGCACCATAGTGCAGACCGGTCACAGCACCACTGCGTTGGACCTCTTGGACCACATCCCGCTTTGGGCACAATGGGTCGCTGCGCCTCCCTCGCACATCCCCATGCTGGTCGTGGGCGCCGTCTGTGCCTTGCTCCTGGTCGCCGGGCCGTGGCCGGTCAGGGTCGTGGCAGCCGTGGCAGCCGCATGGTTCGCCTACGCGCAGGCGGCCTACGCACCGGGCAGCCGTTTGGCGCAGCAGGCAGCGCAGACGTTCGAGTACACCCCGTTCTGGGTCGCCGGTCTCGTGGGTGTGGCCGCCCTGGCTGCGGTCTCCGTCCTTGCGGCCGTGGTCGCCGTCCGTCCTGCCCGCGCGGCCGAAGCTTCGCGCAGCATCGCCGCCGAATCACGCCCGTGAGGCCCATGCAGTCGCGTCACTGCCACTGTAGGAGCGGAACGCCGAACAAGCTGGCTCGCCGCAGCGCCGACGTTGACATCAGGAACCGTCGCGCTCGCAGCTTATCCGCGTTGCGTTAGGTCCCGCGCAGGCCCACGCACTTCAGGAGAACTCGTGTTTGACCACGTCAAATTCGGAGTCAGCGACTATGCAGCGAGCAAAGCGTTCTTCCTCAGGGCACTCGAACCGCTCGGCGTAGCTGTTGTCTCGGAGGGGCCGCCGACGTACGGTATCGAGCTTAGCCGAGACGGTAAGGCTTCATTGTGCATGTTCCAAACCGAGGAGAAGCCGGCGCATCTTCACTTAGCGTTCACGGCCGAGAATCGCCAGCAAGTCGAAGCTTTCTATCGCGCGGCTCTGGAGGCGGGTGGCAAAGACAATGGTGCGCCTGGTCTGCGCCCGCACTACCACGCGAACTACTATGCAGCTTTCGTCATTGGTCCGGACGGGCACAACATCGAAGTGGTTTGCCACGAACCCGAGGCCTAACCCTTCCATCGAGGGGGCGTCCGCAAGCGGGCTTCGCCCACTTGCGGCTGCCCCTCATGTCAAAACGTTGGGCGTAGTCGGGGGGCCGGCATGAGAAGAGGACCCGCATGCCTCATCGGTCTGGCTGCGGCGTTGTTCGTTTTCGCGCCGATTGCAGAGAGCTGCGGCGGCAGCTCGTCGATGCCCGACTCGTTCGTCGGCACGTGGCGGCAATGGCCGGGCCACGGCCCGGGCTCACAGACGCCTCTCGTCATCACCAAGAAGGGCGACGGTTACGTTGCCACCATCGTCTACTGGGGACCGGGGGACACGCCGGCGTCGCCTCGCCCGATTCTGCCGATCTCAATGACCCGCAGCAGCAACAGGCTGACGGGCACGTTCAAGATCAACGGCATCAGCCAACACACCGAGATCGTGTACGAGCCCACCTCCGGGCACCTCACCTTTGCCCAGTCTGGCAGCTCTCCCCCTGCCAAGCCGATCGTCTTCGTGAAGGTCTCTGATGGGACGGCCTACCCCACTGCACCGTGAGCAGCCAATCCAGCATGTTCAGGACACGCCTAACAAGCATTTCGAGCAGACTCGCCGAATGAGGGTACCAAGAGCGATCGCCTCACTCGCAGCTCAAGTGCAATCCCGTTGGGCATAGCAGGTTCGCAGCGTCTTCCCTGGGCGATGCGGGGCAGTATCCTTGTCGTGATGTCTCAGGGAGGTGAGTGATGTCGGTCGTCTTTCGCATCGAGCTTGAGCGCGAGGCCGACGAGCGCTGGATCGCCGAGGTGGTCGAGCTGCCCGGCGTGCTCGCCTACGGCGAAAGCCAGGACGACGCCATCGCTCGCGTGCAGGCACTGGCTCTGCGCGTCGTCGCCGACCGGCTCGAGAACGAAGAGGCCGGACGCGAGTACCTGAACATCTCCTTCGCCGCTGCGTGAGCGACTGGACCAGCACGCGCGCCAGGCTCGTCCTCGCCGCCCTGCTGCGCATCGGCTGGACCGTGGAGCGCCAGAGCGGCTCGCACAAGGTCCTCTCGCGCCGGGGAGGCGCAGCGATTCATCCTTGTGCGGGCGCGTGTTCGTGATGGCCTAGGTCGGCCGGGAGCTCTCCTGGTCACGCCGTCGCAAGAGGAAGACGCGGTACTTCTCGAGATCCTGCTGCAGTTGCGTCTGTGCCTGGGCGATCTCCGCGGCGGCGTCACCACCGGGGCGTGGTGCGTACTCGAGCTCGACTGACACCTTGACCAGCCGGTCGCCCGCGGTCTCGAAGGTCACGGTCCCGTCATCGGCGTCGATCTCGGACAGCGACGCGGCCACGTCGGCAAAGCCCTTGGCGTAGCTTCCGTACAGGGAGCGCCGGATGAACTCGCTCCACACCTCATCGGCGAACTGGATCGGTACGTCCACTTCGAGGGATGCCTTGAGAAGCGCCATGTCGTCTCCCTGACTCACCGCTTTCCTCGCGCGCCGGCGCGAGATCCATAGGAGAGCTTCCCCACGCGTCCCCGCACCCTAGCGACGCGGTCGTTGGGGCGTCGTCACGGCACACGGGTCGATGGGCACCTGCGGTCGTATCACCTCCGCGGCTGACGAGTCCGCAGAGTAGATCGACGCGGGACTGGGAAGGCGTTAGCGCGTTAGCCCGCGCCGGCCGTCAAGAAGACGATGCAGACACACCGGCGCCAAGTTGCGCGCTTACTCCGAGCGTCGTCCGCCGCAAGGTCGAGACCCCCACCGGTCGGTTCGGACGGCGCCCAGGGTGCCACGACACTTGGCTGTACGCGACATCCGCGCCGAAGACTGCTGACCTCGCTCGGGTGTGAGCACAGGTTAGGGAACCTGTGCTCTATCCACTGAGATACGAGGGTATTGTGCCGATTTGCAGGTACTTTGTGTTCCTGCGGCCCGGCAAGAATACCGTGAGTTGCTAATGAGTTGCTAGATCCGCAGGAACCTGCAGGACTGGCGCCGCGGGTAGCTCACCCTGACGCGAGCGCGGTCAGGCCCTCCACCCGTACTCGCTGCTCGATAGACCATCAGCGCGATCATGGCGGCAAAAGAGGCGGCGCAGTACAGGCTGCAGAACGGCGCGGCGATGACGCCGAGCCAGTAGAGCACGATGAACGGGACAGCCGGCAGGAGCATCGCCGCGCCCATCTCGTTGCAGCTCCGCCTCGTGTGACCCCGAAAGCGCATCCAGGCGACCATCGGCGCGGTCATGGCGACGGCGATCACGACGACGAAGAGCACCGGGTACTGGCCCAGGCCCTCTTCCGGCGTGAGCCCGCCTGCAGCGGTGAGGAAGACGGCGGCGCCGGCGACCATGTCGATGACCATGGCGATGATCATCTCGAGCAGGTGACGGAGGAAGTGGCCGGCGTGTCGAAGGTTCGTCGAGGCGGCGACTGTGGCTGGTGTCTCGGCCATGACTTCACACTCCTTGACATCGATTGCGCGCCAGAGACGGCATTGCCGTCTTGTGAGAAGTCGTTCGGGCTCTTTCTGATGCTGCCGAGCAGGCAGTTTCGACTGCACTGCCACTCAATACCGGCGAGCGGCCAGCGACACCACATTGTCGCGCGGCCGCTCGGCGTCCTGAGGACCTTCTGTGCGTCCTTGACCCGACCCCCGGCTCCCGCGGGCCGCTGAGTGAGTTCCATCCGGTCCCAAGAAGAGCTGTACGCCGCGATCCATGGCCAAGCATTTGGGTTGCAGAAAGCGTGCAAACGGAGGTCTGAGCGAAGGGTCTAACGGGAGAAATCCCTGCAAATCACTGGTGGGCGCACCTGGATTCGAACCAGGGACCTCTTCCTTATCAGGCAGGCTGAATAGCCTGCCCGTCTAGACCCAAGGAGACATGGTCCGCCACAGGGAGCCACAATAACTGCTGCGATTTGCAGCGAAAATCAGAGGCCAAGTTCCCAAGGAGCCCCAACGAAGCCCATCGCAGACCGAGCATTTGGGTTGCAGAATGATTGCAGATCCAGGTTCGTTAGGGGGTAGCGGCCCGCGGCATGACTTGCCCACACGCAGGCGACCATGCTCTTGCGTCAAGGCGTGCATCGCAAGGTGGTCCAAGAGCGCCTCGGGCACGCAACCATCGCGATCACGCTCGACACCTACTCGCACGCCATCCCGGCGCCGCAGGAGGAGGCGGCATAGATCGCGGGGCTGGTGTTCGCGGACTAGGCGGATTGCTGAGGTGTGGCACCGACCAGCTGGTCTACGACCAGAGCCGCGTCCTCTCCAACACCGTGGAGCAGCGACGACTTGCGCTTGCGCAGGAAATGGACACCGACGAAGTAGAGGCCCGGGGCGGCCGTGCTGGCGCCGTCGACCTGCAGGGGGAAGCCGAGTTCGTCGAAGGCGTCGGGGACGTGTAACCAGTCAGCGTACTCCGAACGAAAGCCACCGGCGAACACCACCGCACCGAAGCCGGACAGGTCCAGCTCCTCGGGTGCGCGGGGGTCGAACGGCTCAGGCTCGGGCATCTCGGGCAGCGGCAGGTCGCGAGCGGAGGCCAGCCGGTGGACCTGTTCTCGCAGCTCGCGATACCGATCGTCGCCCCAGGCCACGCTCTCGCCGAGGTCGGGCGCGAAGCGCGCCAGACGCCCCTCGGCGCCGAGGAAGTGGCCGAGAAGGACCACTCCGTCGCGGCGTAGCGTCCTGAGGGTGAGGTCGTGGCCACCGTCGCGTCCGGTGGCCGTGAGGTTGGCCCCGAGCCTGGCCCTCGGGCTGGGCAGGGCGCCAAGCGGCTGCTCCCAGAAGCCCGTCTCGATCGCCCACCAGAAGACGTCGTGGCCGCCCATCCGGCGAGGCGCCCAGGGGGCGCGGCCGCAGGCGAGATACACCGTGCGACCCGCAGCACGCAGCTCCTCGGCCAACTGACAGCCCGACTGGCCGCTTCCGACCACGAGCACCGCCCCGGACGGCAGTCGCGCCGGGCTCTCGTAGCCTGCCACGTCGATCTTCAGCAGGTCCGCCGGCAGTGTCGACGCGCCGCGGGGACGGTGCGGCCGCTGGTAGGCGCCGGTGGCAACGACGACGTTCCTCGCCAGGAGGTCGCCGGCAGACGTCTGCAGCCGGAAGCCCCCCGCTTCGGACTCAAGGGACGTGACCTGGACCCCCTCGCGCACCGGCGCCTGGAAACCGGCGGCGTAGCGCTCAAGGTACGCGACGATCTCGTCGCGCAGCATGTAGCCGTCCGGATCGTCGCCTTCGTAAGGGTAGCCGGGGAGTCGAACCGTCCAGTTCGGGGTGACCAGGCAGAAGCTCTCCCAGCGGCCGCGCCAAGTCTGGCCGACGCGTCCGCGCTCCAGCACGACGTGCCCGACGCCGGCTCGCGTGAGCTCGTGACTCGTCGCCAAGCCGGCCTGTCCGGCGCCGACCACGGCGACTTCGTACTCTCCTGTGGTAGTCATGCCCATGAGCACGTGATTTCCGGCATCGGGCCGGCATACACACCCGGACCATCGCAGGAGGCGGCGGCACTGATCGCGGGGCTGGTGTTCGCGGGGCCAGGCGTCCCAGGACGCGGCCGCGGGTAGCACTAACCCGTAGAGGGGGGCGCGAGAGGCGAGGATGACTCATGGACGCCGAGCTGATGAAGAAGGCCAGAGCCGGCCTGGAAGCCTGGCAGCGGGGTGACGTATCGACCTTGGAGCCCTTACTGGCCCCCGATGTGGAGCTGCTGTGGTGGGAAGCGGGCGACTGGGACTGCCATGGTCGAAGGGCGGTCGTCAGGTTGCTGAAACAGCGGGCCTCGCAGGGCGCTTATGGCGCCGCGATGGAGTTGACTCAAGTCAGTGAGCAGGTCCTCGTGGTCTCGCGCGTAGAAGTCGTCCGCAACGGACCGGAGGCCGGGTTCAGGCCCGCGACGATAGTGACGTTCCGCGACGAGAAGGTCGTCTCCATGCGCCAGTTTCACAGTCTCGAGGAGGCGCTCGCTGCGGCGGAAGCCTAGTTGTCTCGATCAGCGACTCACCGCCCACCGCGCCGTGGATCTGCGCCGGCATATCTGACGGCGCCAGTAGCGGTCCCTTAGGTCCGCACCATCGACTAAGGCTCGGAGCGCTCCGTCCAACCTCGCCGCACCGCACGGCACCGCGCTCAGTTTGTCTGTCATCCGGTTGTCGGCGGGAGATGCCGGGGGGTCGCGGACAGCTCGCGGGACGCGATTTCGCTGGAGCCCCTGACCTCCTCCGTGCAAGGCAGGTCAGATAGCCTGCCCATCTGGCAACGCGTCTGCCCCTATCAGTTGTTGCGTTTAGTTGCAGGCTCCAGCAGGTGGGCGCCATGCCCGCACCCAGGCAGCACGCGGCATAGCGACCGACAAAGGCCACGTCCGGCGGCAAGATCGTTCCCTTGTCCCCAGGCACCCATGTCGCCAACAGGGTTAGTGGCCAGCAAATGTGGGTCATGAACCACTATTGCGTTGGGTGCGCGTCTCCCACGAGGAGCGGCGCCTCCGCATTCTGAGAAAGGCGACCATGATCCTCCTGCTACAGCACACGGTCCGCGACTACGACGCCTGGAAGCCGGTCTTCGATGAGCACGAGGGCGTGCGCGCGAAGTACGGCGCCACCGGGCACACGATCTACCGCGACGCGGACAAGCCCAACGACCTCACCATCCTGATGCAGTTCGAGTCGCGCGAGCGGGCCGAGGGGCTCATGCGTGACCCGTCGCTCAAAGAGGCCATGGAGCGCGGCGGCGTCGTGAGCGAGCCGCACGCCACCTGGCTTGAAGGGGGCGTCACCTCCTCCTACGCGAAGCCCAAGGCCGCCTGACCCGGCCGGACCTCCCGACCACCTCAGGGAGCGCGCCGAGGGGGAGCACCAGGCAAGGCCCCTCGCCGCGCTTCCTCCCAAGCCAGTGCGAGTGCCGCTGCGCCGACCAGATGCTGCAGGCTCAGCGGCGCCCGGCAAAGGAGAGATAACTTGCCAATCCTGAGGATCGAACACGCAGTGCCCGACTTCGAGACCTGGAAGCGGGCCTTCGACAGTGACCCCGTCGACCGGAAGGGGTCAGGAGTGCGCCGCTACCAGGTCCAGCGACCAGTCGACGATTCCAACTACGTCCTGATCGACCTCGAGTTCGACACGCGAGGCGAGGCCGAAGCGCTGCTCGCGGCGATGCGCGAGGTTTGGGGCCACGTCCAGGGCAAGGTCGTCCTGGACCCGCAGGCGCGTATCTTGGAGACGGTCGAGACCCGAGAGTACTAGCGGCGACGGCTGGCGAGCGAGGCGACGTTGTCGGGAGGCGGCCGGAAGTCGAGCGCCGCCCGCGTGACCTCGTCGATGCCGGCGACCGCCCTGGCTCGTGCACGTCGCCCCGAACATACAGCAGGAGGCGGCGGAGATCACCGCCAGACTAGCACGTCGCGTCGTCACGAAAGTGCGTTCACCCGGTCCACCCGAGGCCAGGAGACCACTCGCGGTCGCGACGAAGGCCAGAACAGCGACGATAGCGCCCAGCAAGAGCACTACAGGAGACTTGCGCAGCACAAGTCCTGTGGCTGTTAGCCGGGCAACTCGACTCATTCTCCCCTCCGATAAGACGTGAGCCCAAGAAACCCCTGCAATCTCTCTCTTGACGGCGGCGCAGTCAAGAGCGAATGAAATCAACGCCAGACGACGTCCATGATGGTTGGCCACCGGGGCGAGGGTGGCTGTCGGCTCGGCTCTACGTGGGCGTCCTCATGTGGCGACGACCTCCGGCCCCGCCGAGAGAGAACATGCCGCGAAGCCGCCAGCAGATCCTGGTCTCGAGACCCTAGCTGCGCCGGCTCGCGAGCGAGACGACGTTGTCGCGGCGCGGCTGCGCGTCCTCGAGGATCTTGTCCTCGGCGCTCTCGAGCGCGGCCCGCGTTACCTCGTCGAGCCCCGGCACGGCCTTCGCCCGGGCGGCGGTGGTGAGCCGCACGTAGTGCCGCAGGGTGGTCGCCGCGCGGCGGCGGCGTTTCCCGACGATCTTGTCGACGAGATCCGCCGCGTCAGCTGCTCGCCGCCTCGCTCCGTGAGGGGGTTGAGGGTCTTCAGCATTGTTGCGATGAACCTTCTCGGAGCGAAACTCGCGAGAAGGCCCATGGCGGCGCGTATCGCGAGCCTGGAGAGTATCGGTCTGTCCCGGCGAGTGACTTGAAGCGCATCGCACTCTCATCGATGCCTCTATCGAGCCCCGGTTTCGAGTGGTTCACGCAGGCCACGAGGGCAGCCTTGCTCACGCGGTTCTCTAGGCCCACGGCGCAGGCTGCCGCGTAGGGCACCCCGCCGGAGTATCCGATGACAGGAACACGATCGATGCCGAGCGCATCCGAGAGGGCCGCGACGTCGGCCGGCCAGTCCGCCATACTGCGGCCGGGCACGAAGTCCGAACGGCCCATGCCCGCCATTAGGCGCCAGAATCCGCACGGCGAGCCATGGCGTCGCCTCCCCACAGCCCGACATCGAGGCGCGAGCCGGGCGCGAGGGCGCATGAGACGTACCGGCTCGCCTTCCGACGTTCGAAAAGCTCCGCAGCCCTCCGATGTTCCCTGCAGCACCACCTGGTCGGCTGGCTAGGCATGGGACCGTTCCCTTCGCTAGTGCGAAGTCTCCCCCTATGGCGGGCGCTACTGGGGTCATTTCCTCCTACGCTGACCCCGCAGGATTGGCCAGGCGCGAGAGGGCGCGCCTGGGGGAGGGAGGCGGTGGTGGACGCGGTTCTGGGCGCCAGGTGGGATTCACGCGATTGGCGAACGCATCCGGCAAGGAAGCGCAAATCGCTGCGCACCGGTCTCGCTGCCGGGATCCTCGCGGCCGTGGCGCTGGCGGTGCTCCTCGCCTGGAGCGCGCTCGGCTTCTTCAGTGCAGTCGATCATCTCGCGCGCACACCGCTCCCCGGCGCGGTCAGCGTGAGTGCCAGCCAACCCGGCGAGCTGGTCGTCTACTACGAGGGTCATGCCGGGGCGAGCCTCAATGAGCTTGGGCTGCGTGTGCGCGGACCCGGCGGCGCTGTCGTGGGGCTCGAGCCCTATGACCTCGATCTGCGCTACGACGTCGGCGGCCGTGTCGGCACGGCCGTGGCGAGCTTTGCGGCGCCCGCAGCCGGGCGGTATCTCGTCGCCGCCGGAGCGGCTGAGCCGGAGGCGCGGCTCGCGGTGGGCGGCGACCTTAGTACGGGGGTCATGCTGACTGACCTCGCCAGCATCGGGGTCGCCTTTGCGGCGCTCGCACTGATCGCAGCGGTCGTCGCCTTCGTGCTGCGGCGCTCGGGCGCCGGCGGGGCGGGGCATCGAGACCTCGCAAAGAATGCGGCATCCCTGGTGGCCTAGACGTGAGTCGATGTTGAGCGGGCGCGAGCAGTCACGGCGAACGCCGCCGTCATAAGCGACGCGCTGCTCTACCCGAGAGCGCGGGCTCCGCAACACCGCTAGGAGGAGGGATCATGAGCCCCGTTCAAGTTCACTTCCACCACCGCACCGCGGCAGCACCTTTGGCCGTGGCCGGAGTCAGTTCTCGCCTGCGCCAGACCAGCCTCGAGGAGCGCCTCTTCGGCCTCTCGCTGATCTTCCTGGCGCTCCACTTGGCGGATGTCGCCATTGAGGGGCAACGGTTCGGAGCGGGTGACGGCCGCGTCTCGGCGCTCCTCATCCTGGCGATGCTCCCGTTGTGCTTCGCGCTCTTTCTCGGTTGTGGCCGGATTGTCCGTACGTTGCTCGCCGCGGCGCTCGGCGTGGGCGCGCTCTCTATCGGCGTCGCGGTCTACGTCCCGCACCTCGTCCTCGGCCAGGCAGCGGGCAGCGATTTCACGGGCCTCATCTTCGCGCTCGTCGGCAGCCTCTCCCTCGGCTTCGCGTTCCGCATCGCCTTCCGCGGTCGGCGTCGCCTCGTCCAAGCCGCGGCGATCCCGCTCTTGCTCTTCATCGTCGTACAGTGGCTGCTCTATCCCGCGGCCATGGCGGCGATGCACATCAACACGCCGCGGCCAGCCATCCCGGCGGCCAACACGCTGGGCATCCCCGGCGCCGCCGACGTGACCTTCCCCTCCCGCGACGGGGTGCGCCTGGCGGCTTGGTACGTGCCGGGCAGCAACGGCGCCGCAGTCATCCTGCTGCACGGCACCGGCAGCAGCCGGCTGGACACTCGCGCCCACCTGCGCATGCTGGCGGCGAGCGGCTACGCGGTGCTCGCTATCGACGCTCGCGGTCACGGCACAAGCCAAGGCCAGCCCGACTCGTGGGGCTGGCGGGCGGCGGACACCCTGGCCGGTGCGACGCAGTTCCTGCGCCGGCAGCCCGGCATCGATCCGACGCGCATCGCCGCCCTCGGCCTCTCGACCGGCGCGATCGAAGCCCTGCGCGCCGCAGCCGAAGGAGTGGGCCTGCGCGCCGTCGTGGCCGACGGCTGCGGTCCTTTGACGCTCGGCGACGAGGCGGTGCTCGTCCATGGCTGGAAGGTGCCCATCGACCTCTCGGCCACGTGGATCACCATGCGCCTGACGACACTCTTCTCCGACGATGCCGAACCGGCGCCGCTCGTCGACATCGTCAGTCGGGTCCGCGTCCCGGTGCTGTTCATCGCCGCGAACCCGGCGATCGACCCGGCGCTGGGACACCCCCCCGGGGAGCGCATCCTCACCGAGCTCTACTGCGAGCGGATGGGGGCTCGCGCCACGCTGTGGCAGCTCAGCGACGCCGGCCACTGCGAGGCGCTGCGCGTCCATCCCGCGCAGTACCGAGCCCGCGTCACGGCATTCCTCGCGGCCGCCCTGGGGCTGAACCCCTTGACTCATGTCTCGCGATCGGCGGTCGCGCGATGGCACGTCGGCATCTAGCGGCAGGCAAGGAGGTGCGGATGCAGACCATCGTCATGGGCGGGCAGGAGACTGCTCGCCGCCACTCCACTCGCAAAGACGAATGGGAGCCAACCGATGAACACCCTGATTGAAGCGTCGCAGGCAAAGACGGCCGCAGGTCGCAGTCCCTCGCGGGCCTGGTACTCGCTGGCATTGGCCATCGCTCTTGTCGGTGTGGCCGCGGCGATCGCCTGGGGCGTGACAAGCGTACGTACGATCAATCGCCACGTCAGCGCGTTCCCGAGCGGCACGGTACCGGGCTCTGTGACCGTCTCGGTCAGCCGCGCCGGCGAGCAGATGGTCTACTACCAGGGAGGTCACAGGCCGGAGCCGGGGGCCCTTGGGCTCACGGTCAAAGGTCCGAGCGGCGGCCTCGTACCGATCAAACCCTATGCCCTCGACCTTCGCGTCGACGTCACCGGCGGTGTGGGCAAGGCGATAGCGACCTTCGCCGCCGAGACTCCGGGAGCATACAGCATCGCGACCACACGCGCCGCGCAGCCGGGCGCAGTCATCCTCGTGGGCGACAACATCGGCAAGAGCCTCATCACTCGCACCATCGGCGCGATAGGCCTCGTGCTGGCGAGCCTGCTGGTGGCGGCCGCCATCATCGTCGTTGTTCTTGTCAAGCGGTCGAGGCCGACAGGCGCTCCGTGACCAAGGCGTGCTGAGCGGCGCCGGCTAGACCGGCGCCCCGCAGTCGGCCTCGCCCCGTCCGGTCGCGTCTTGCCGCTCGCCGGCAGCCAACGCGCGTGATGTGGATCAGGTCCGGCCAGGCATGGGAGCGAGCGCAATTGCCTGCGTCAGGGCTGCGCTCGGCAGAACTTCCAGTCGCAAGGCTGCGCATGCACCCAGCCGTCCTCGGGTAACGTGCGGTCCCGCAGCTGCATTGAGCAGCCGTAGGTCGTCGGGCCGCTGAGCGAAGTCCCATCCGGTCCCAAGGAGAGCTGTATGCGGCCATCCACGACCACGCATTTGGGTTGCAAAAGGATTGCGAGCGGAGGTCCGCGCGGAGGGTCTAGCGGGAGAAATCCCTGCAAATCGCTGGTGGGCGCACCTGGATTCGAACCAGGGACCTCTTCCTTATCAGAGAAGCGCTCTAACCGACTGAGCTATGCGCCCACAGGGGCCTTGGAGTCTAAGAGGGCGGCGCCGGGCCGTCAACCGAAACGGCGCCGCAGCGCCGCCCGGCGCCCCCGAACGCCACCGCGCGACGCGTCTACTGCGGTGTGAGGCTCCACCCCCCTGACGTATACTCAAGGCGTGATGGACGTACAGCAGATGGTCATCTACGGCGTCAGCTTTGACGTGATCGGCAAGCAGCCGATCGTGCTCCTCAAGACGGTGGAGGGCAACAAGTTCCTCCCCATCTGGATCGGGCACCCCGAGGCGGCCGCCATCCTCATCAAGCTGCAGGGCACCAAGCTCCCGCGGCCGATGACGCACGACCTTCTCGCCAGCATCCTCGGGAGCTTCGAGGCGGACGTGGCGCGCATCACCGTCACGGAGCTCAAGGAGAGCACGTTTTACGCCACGCTGACGCTCAACAAGGACGGCAACGAGATCGATATCGACTCGCGCCCCAGCGACGCGCTCGCCTTGGCCGTGCGCACCGACGCGCCCATCTTCGCCAGCACCGAGCTCATCGACGAGAACGCTATCGAGTTCGAGCGCGAGGTGGACGACACGGAGGAGATCGTGGAGAGCTTCCGCGACTTCCTCGAGAGCGTCTCGCCGGAGGACTTCGCCAGCGCCGAGGGCACGCCCGACGAGATCGCCTTCGCCGACGAGGAGAGCGCGGACGAAGAGGACGACCTCGACGACGAGGACGACGAGGACCTCGACGACGAGGACGACGACAGCGAACCGGAAGGGCCCGGCCACAACTGACGCGTCCGCGTCGTGGCGTGCCAGATTGGAGCGACCCCCGTGGCGACCATCAACGACGACCCTGTGATCAGGCAGTTCCGCGACCAGATCTCGGACAACGACCTCAAGATCGTCGAACTCATCAACAAGCGCCTCAGGCTGGTGGACAAGCTCTGGCGTTACAAGGCCGAGCAGGGCGTCGAGGTGTACAACCAGGCGCGCGAGGAGTGGATGCTCACCTTCATCTCGCGCGCCAACAAGGGCCCTCTCTCGAGGGACGCCCTGCACGAGATCTACCGGCACATCGTCGAGGTCACGCAGCACGAAGCGCGGCGCTTGGGCGCCGGCGACTGACTGGCTCGCGGCCGGCGCCGGCCGCGCTACATCGCGAGCAGGACGAAGGCCTCCCAGCCGTCCGGGCCGCGACTGAGCGCCAGCTCGTCCGGCGTCGCCGCCATCACGCCGCCGCAGATGACGTGGCGTGAGGCGTCCAGCGGCTCACCGTGCACGCGCGCGCGCAAGCGCGTGTCGTCCAGGTCGGTGATCTCGAACTCCGTGAAGAGGACGCGAGTCGTCCCGAAGCGCTCCAGCAGTTCGTTGAGCCAGGCGACGAGGAGCAGATCCGCCCGGCCCGCCGTCACGTCGACCTCCATCGTCTCCTCGCGCTCCACGGTCATAGGGTCGCAGATGAGCGAGAACATCGCGCTCGCGGCGTGCGCGAACACCTCCTCGCGGGTGTGGCCCCAGGCGCGCACGCCGATGTCGGCGGCGTGCTCCACGAGTTCGTAGCCGGGCTTCATGAGGGCAGTGTACCCACGCGCCCGCGATGGAAGCGTGAGGGAGCGGTGGGCGCCTACTCGGCGACGACCGCGCCGGCCGCGGAGGCGGACAGCCAGAGCGGCGTTGCCGGCACGCCCTCACCGGCGAACGCCTCGGCCATCGCCCGCGCCACGCGCGAGGCGTCGGCGGCGCGGCTCACGAAGGCGACGAGGCTCGGGCCCGAGCCCGAGATGGCCACCGCCGCCGCCCCGGCGTGCTGTGCCGCGAGCCAGGCGGCGGCCCCGCCCGGGATCAGTTTGATGCGCGAGGCCTGATGCAGGCGGTCCTCCATCACGTGGCTGAGCAGCTCAAAGTCGGCCGTGCGCAGGGCCTCGACCACCAGCGGCGTGCGCCCCAGATTGAACACCGCGTCCTGCATCGAGACCTGCAAGGGCAACCCGGCACGCGCCGACCTGGTGCTGAAGGCGAGCTCGGGCACGGCGAGCGCCACGTGCACCTCGGGCACGAGTATCTTCTTGGTGAGCCACGCCTCGCCCTTGCGCACGACGATCGTGAGGCCGCCGAGCAGGGCCGCGGCGACGTTGTCGGCGTGGCCCTCGATGCCGGCGGCCAGATCGAGAAGACGGTCGCGCCCGAACGGCCGGCCCAGGAGCGTGTTGGCGCCGAGCAGACCGGCGACGACGGCGGCGGAGCTCGAACCCAGGCCGGATGACGGCGGCACCTTCACGCGGCAGTGGATGCGCAGGCCGGCCGGCGCCGCCGTCCCGGCCGCCTCGCAGAGCCGCACGAAGGCCGCGGCCACCATGTTGCCAGAGTCGCGCGGCAGCTCGTCCGTGTGCTCGCCTTCGTAGCTCACGAGCACGCCGTCGCCCTCGAGCGAGAACTTGACGTCGTTCCAGAGGTCGAGCGCGAGGCCGAGACAGTCGAACCCGGGGCCGAGGTTCGCCGTGGTGGCCGGCACGCGCACCCGGCACGACGACCCGGCGGCGTTCACGGCCGGGTCTCGGCCTCCGGCGAGCGCCCGCCGCCGCGCCGCCGCCACCTCATGACGGCGTACACGACGAGCACGACGAACGCGAGGACGACCAGGTAATCGACGTAGTGCAGGTAGGGCTGGATCTTCTCCCAGTTGCTGCCCAGCTTGACGCCGACGTAGCCGAGCATCGCCACCCACGGCACGCAGCCGAGCACGGTGAAGAGCGTGAACTTCCAGAACTTCATGCGGCCGAAGCCGGCAGGCAGGCTGATGAAGGTGCGCACGATGGGGATCATGCGCCCGAAGAAGACCACCGGCGCGCCCCAGCGATCGAACCAGCGCTGCGCCGTGTCGAGGTGGTGCGGGCGCAGCAGCACGTACTTGCCCCAGCGGTCGACGAAGGGGCGCCCGCCGTAGTAGCCCACGGCGTAGGCGATCCAGGAGCCGACGAGGTTGCCCGCCACGCCGGCGACGACGATCCCCGCGAAGGAGAGCGTGTGCTGGCTCACGGCGAAGCCGGCGAAAGGCATGATCGCCTCGCTGGGCACCGGGATGCAGGCGCTCTCCAGGAGCATGAGGAAGAAGACGGCCGGCAGGCCCCAGACGCCGATCAGGTGCGTGCACCACTGCACGACACTGTTGATGACGGACTGCATGCGGGACAGCCTATCGCACTGGTTCGCCGGCGACGAGTCGCGGGTTTCGAGCCGGATACGCCCTGTGGTAGGTTCCAAGCTCGACTTCTCCCGCCGCATGGAGGCGCAGCACATGGCCGTCGGACTCATGGACATCAAGGGGCAGTACGCCGAGCTGCAGGACCGCATCGAGGCGGCCGTGCTGGACGTGCTGCGCAGCGGCCGCGTCATCCTCGGGCCCAACGTCAAGAGCTTCGAGGAGGAGACCGCCGCGTACATGAGAACGGCGGGCTCCGTGGGCGTGGCCAACGGCACCGACGGCCTCACCATCGCCCTCCGCGCCCTCGATGTCGGCCCCGGCGACGAGGTGATCACCGTCCCCTTCACCTTCTACGCCACGGCGGAGGCGATCGCCCAGTCCGGCGCCAAGCCGGTGTTCGTGGACGTCCTGCCGCACACGCTGTGCATGGATCCCGCCGCCATCGAGGCCGCGATCACCACGAAGACGAAGGCGATCATGCCCGTCGACCTGTTCGGCCTGCCTGCCGACGCCGACGCCATCAAGGCCGTCGCCGACGCGCACGGCCTGGCTGTGGTCGAGGACGCCTGCCAGGCCTTCGGCGCCACCTACTTCGGCCGTCGTGCCGGCAGCCTCGGCGACATGGCCGTCTTCAGCTTCTTCCCCACCAAGAACCTCGGCGGCTACGGCGACGGCGGCCTCATCACGGCGCTGCGCGAGGACCTGGTGCAAAGGGCGCGCGAGCTCCGCTTTCACGGCAGCAAGGACAAGAAGACGTTCACCGAGATCGGCTTCAACTCGCGGCTCGACGAAGTGCAGGCCGCGATCCTGCGCCTCGAGCTCGAGGTCGTCGACGAGTGGAACGCGCGCCGCGCCCGGGTGGCCGGGTGGTACGACGAGTATCTGCCCGAGGAGGTCGTGCGCCCGGCCGTGCCGGAGAACGTGACGCACGTCTACCACCTCTACGTACTCAGGCACGCGCGGCGTGACGCCATCGCCGCGGCCTGCAAGGAGCGCCAGGTGGACTGCGCGGCGTACTACACCACGCCGCTCCAGCTGCAGCCGGCCTTCGCCAGCCACGGTCACAAGCTCGGCGACTTCCCCGTGACCGATGAGGCCGCGCTGCAAAACCTCGCCGTGCCGATGCACCCCAACCTCACGCGTGAGCAGGTGCAGGAAGTGGCCGCCGCGGTGGCCGCCGGGCTCGGCTGAGCAGGCGCGCGGCAGGCCAAGGAGGCCGCGCGCCGAAGCGTGAGACCGTGAGAGTCTGGGTCGACATCACCGACGCCTCCCATGTCGTCTTCTTCGCACCCATCGTGCGGCGCCTGGAGGCTGCCGGGCACACGGTGACGCTCACGGCGCGCCGCTTCGCCGGCGCCGACACCGTCCTCAGCCGCTACGGTCTTGGCGGCGTGCTCACGACGACGCACCGCGGCGGCGGTCTCGGGACGCGCGCCGTCGGCCTCGTGAACCGTACCGCGCAGCTGCTCGGTTCCGCCTCCAGCGGGCGCTACGACGTGGCCGCCGGGAGCCACGCCAGCGACTTCGCGCTCACGGCGTGGACGCTGGGCATCCCGCAGATGACCTTCCTCGACGACGAGCGCCTGCGGCGCAGCAACGCCGTGAACGTGCGCCTCGTGGACGTGGTGGCCGTCCCCGAGGCCGTGCCGCCGGCGACGCTCGCCGCCTTCGGCACGCCGCCCGACAAGCTGCTGCGCTACCCGGGATTCAAGGAGGAGTACTACCTCTACGACGTGCACCCCGACCCGGAGGCGATCGCCCGTCTCGGCGTTGACCGGCGGCGCGTCACCGGTGTGGTGCGCCCGCCGGTGCCTCCGGCCGGGCACGGCCCTGGCCCCTGTGAAGCCGCGTTGGCAGAGCTCGTGCGCGACCTGGCGAGCCACCGCAGCGTGACCCTCGTGCTCACGGCCCGCGATCGCGAGCAGCGCGCCCGCTTCCTCGCGCTGGGGGCCGCCAACCTCGTCGCACCCAACGGTCCCGTCGACGGCGTGAGCCTTCTCGCCGCAGCCGACTTCGTCGTCGGCGCCGGCGGCGCCATGGAGCGTGAGGCGGCGGCTCTGGGCACACCCGCCTACACGGTGCGGCGCGGGGCGCTTGGAGCCGTGGATGCCGCCCTGATCGCCGAAGGCGTGCTGCGACGTGCTGCCGGCGCCGGCGACGTGATGCTCAAGAAGAAGGACCGGCGCGCCCCCGCCGTGAGGCTGCGAGACCCAGGCCTTTTCGTCGAGGCCCTGCTCGACCTGGGTCGCCACCGCTCCAACCGCGCTCGCCTGGGCCGGCTCGTGAACGACGCCGCCGACGCGGCCGCGCCGCCGCTGGTCTAGCTGGCGGAAGACCGCCGGGTTCCGCGGCGATTATCGCCGCGATAAGATGCCGGCATGGATATCCGCCAGCTCCGGCTCTTCTGCCGTATCGTCGATCGGCGCAGCTTCTCCCTCGCCGCCGAGGAGCTCCACATCACGCAGCCCGCCGCGAGCCAGCAGGTCCGCAGCCTGGAGCGCGAGCTCGATACCAGGCTGCTGGATCGCTCGCGCCGCACCGTGGTGCCCACCGACGCGGGACAGATCCTGTACCGCTACGGACGCGAGATCCTCGACCTGCACGAGCGCGCCGGCACGGAGATCCGCGACCTCGGAGACCTCGTCGCGGGACGCGTCGACGTCGGGGCCTCGACCGGCCCCGGCGAGCACGTGCTGCCCAGCCTGCTCACGCGCTTCAAGAAGGACTATCCCGGCGTGAGCATCGCGCTCCACGTGGACGACACACACGCGGTGGTGGAACGGGTCATGGCGCGCGAGTTCGAGGTCGGTGCGGTCGGAGCGGTGACCGCACGGCCGGAGCTGGTCGCAGAGCCGCTCGCGCGCGATGAACTCGTCCTCGTCTGCAGCCCGTCGCATCCATGGGCGCGACGCGACGGCGTGAGCCTGGCCGACGTCGTCGCCGAAGCGCAGATCGTGCAACAGCCCGGCTCCGGCGCACGGACGGTCGTAGAGCAGCACCTGCGCGACCACGGCGTACGTCCCGATCGCCTGAACGTCGTGATGGAGATGGGCCTTATGGAGTCGGCCAAGCAAGCGGCCATCGCCGGCGGCGGTGTGACCTTCCTGAGCCGCTGGGCGATCGGCCCCGAGATCGCGCACGGCGAGCTCGCGGTCGTGCCCATCGAGGGCCTCCGCATCCTGCGCGACTTCTACACGATACGCTCCAAGACGCGCGTCCTCTCGCGAGCCGCCGAGGCGCTGCTCGCGTTCTTCCGCGAGCAGTACACCGCGGCCGGCTGACCCACACGCCGCCCGGCGCCCGCAGGCCCGCGGGCGCCGCGCGTCTTCGCACCCTCCCGGAGTCCGCGAGACGGCGGGACACGAGTCGCCTTCTTCCCAAGGAGCGGACCCCCGACCCCAGTCGTCAATCGGCGGTCCGCGCGAGGCATGAGCATTTCGCATGAAGCTGCACGCATACATCAGTAGCACGAATGCCGCGCAAGCTGAGACGAGAGGAGCGTGGCGGCAGAGGCGTCGGCGTCGCCAGAAATGTCGTTCGCTTATTTGACACATAAGCTGGACCTGCCCATACTCTGCCCCATTCGGGTGCCAGGCCCGCGTCGCACTCCGGCGCCGACACCGAGCTACGCGGGGAGCAGATGACCGAGATCGAGAGCAGCGCGATCGTCGTCGGGGAAGAAGCCTTCCCGCCGTTCCGCCCAGGCCCCGCGCGAATCGGTCGCTGGCAGCTGCGCTGGGCCCTCGGCCTCGGCGGATGGGGCGTGTTCGTGGCGGCCATGTACGCGAGCGCGGGCGGCCACCTCAACGCCTACCTCACCCTGACCGGCCTGGCGGTGGGCTTCCTCGTCGGGCTCACGGGGATGGGCGGCGGCGCCCTCATGACGCCCATCCTCATCTTCGCCTTCGGCTTCTCCCCCACGATGGCGGTCGGCACGGACGTGACCTACGCCGCTGTGACCAAGGTCTTCGGCTCATGGCGGCACTGGAAACAGGGGTCGGTCGACCTCCCTCTGGCGCTCTGGCTGTGCGCCGGCAGCGTGCCCATGAGCCTGTTGGGGGTGGGCGTGATCACGTACCTCAAGCACAACTACGGCGACGTCCTCAACAGCATCCTCTACCGGGCGATCGGCGTGGCGCTCATGACGGTCGGCGTCCTGCTGGTCGTGAAGGTCGTGATGCGCGTCGACCGGCAGCACCGGCGCGAGAACATCACCCTGTCGCCGCGCACCAAACTCCTCACGGTCCTGCTTGGCGCGGCCGCCGGCCTCATGATCGGGCTCACGTCCGTGGGCAGCGGCACGTTCATCGGGGTGTTCCTCATCCTCTTCTATCCGCTCGCCACGGACCGCATCGTCGGCACGGACATCTTCCAGGCGATGATCCTGCTCGCGGCCACGGGCATCGCCCAGATCAGCGTCGGCAACGTCAACCCGTGGATGGTGGCGGCGCTGCTCATGGGCTCCATCCCCGGCGTGTTGCTCGGCTCGCAGCTGACGGTGCGCGCGCCGGTCACGGTGCTGCGCGTCTGCCTGGCCGCCGTGCTCTTCCTCAGCGGAGTCGCCCTCTTCGGGAAGGCCTAGCCGGTCTCTGGTACCATGCGTTCAGCGCCGGCCGCCGACCTCGGGAGGACGAGGCATGTTCGACTCACTCGCGCTTCCTGAACGCACCGCCAAGCCGTGCGAGAGTGGCCTCAATCACGTCCTCGACACCGGCCTCAGCCTCGACCAGGTACGGCAGCTCCTCGACATGGCGCTCGAGCCAGTCGGCATCCTCAAGCTCAGCTGGGGCACCGCCTCGGTCACGCCCAACTTCAAGAGGACGAGGTCGCCCTCTACCATCCCGCCCGACGAGCGTCATCCCCGTTGAGACGCTGCGTCTGGGCGTGCGCGGCGACACCCTCCTGCACTTCCACTGAAGGCCGCGCCGGAACGCGCCTCGTCGTGACCCTCTTCCTCATCCGCCACGGCGAGACCGACTGGAACCGCGAGCCGGCGCGCTGCCAGGGCTGGGCCGAGATCGCGCTCAACGAGCGCGGCCGCGCCCAGGCGCGCGACCAGGGTCGCGCGCTCAGAGGCCGCGGCGTCGAGCTGATCGTGACGAGCCACTTGCTGCGCGCCCGAGAGACGGCCGAGATCATCGCCGCCGAGCTCGGCGGCGACCCGCCGGTGATCGCCGATCCGCGGCTGGCGGAGACGCACCGCGGCGAGTGGGAGACGCGCCTCTTCCTGGAGATCATGGAGGAAGAGGCGGACGCCTGGCGCCACTACCGTGAGCAGCCCGAGAGCTTCCGCTTCCCCGGCGGCGAGAGCCTCGCCGAGCAGCAGCGACGCGTGCTCGCCTGCCTGCGCGACTGCGCCCTCGACGGCCGCACGGCGCTGCTCGTCACGCACGGGGGCAGCATCCGCCTCGTGCGCTGCTTCGTCGAGGGCCGCGGCATCGACGCGTTCCACGAGACGAGGACCGCCAACGGCGGCATCGATGAGCTGGAGACCGGCGGCCTCGCTCGACAGGATCGCCACCTCGCTCAGCGGAGGCGGCTGAGGCCCGATCTGGACCTGTCACGGCGTGCCCGCCGCGAACGCAGACCGCTCAGGGCGTGGCCGCGAGTGAGCGCTCTCGGAGGACCCAGCGGCGTACGTCGGCGCGGTGTGGCAGGACGACGTTGAACGCGAAGGCCTGCGACCGCCCGACCAGGCTCGCCGAGCCGCCCCGGTCGACTTCTATCCAGCCGTGCCAGCGGCCGGCGAGCTTGAGGGGGACGGCCGCGGTGACCACGGTCGATGCCCCCGGGGCCAGAGAGAGTGGCCGCCGCGACACCATGTCGGCGCTCGCCTGGCCCGGCCCGCGGACCGCCAGCCGGAGCGCCTGCAGCGCTACCGTCTCGCCCCCGCGGTTGGTGATCGTGAAGGTGACGTCGACGTGCTGCCCCACCTCGTGCCTGCCGTCGCTGAGGCTGACCGAGCCCTGCAGCGCCACGAGGCCGGGCTGCACGACCGGCGGCGTCGCCGTCGGCGCGAAGAGGCGCGTGTCGGCGGGATTGCCGCCGAGCGCGGTCATGAACAGACCGACGTTGCTCAACCAGTTGGCGGTGCCGTCCGGGCAGTACCGGGGGGCGATCGTGTCCACCGCGTACAGGCCCGAGCCGTAGTAGAGGGGGCCGGCGAGGCCGGCGGCGACCCGCGCGATGCCCTCGTCCCAGGAGGCGAAGTCGCTCTCCGGCCACGTGGGGCCGTAGAACCAGTTGAAGGCGTTGTACAGGCACTGGTCGCCGTTGCTCGAGTAGAGGAACTGGCCGAAGTTCGTCTCGGCGCCGGCGATCGCGACGAGGAAGGCGGGGTCGACGCCGTACTGCTGGCCGGCGGCCACGAACGTGGCGCCCGTGCCGGTCATGGGCGAACCGTGCGCCGCGAGGAACGCGTCGATCTGGGCCGAGTCCGGGGACGCGGAGGCGGCCGGCGCGAGCACGCCGGCCAGGGCGGCGGCGCAGAGTGCGGCCAGCGCGGCGGCCAGCGCCACGCGGCGGAGCCGGCGGGCCGGGCGGGTCTTGAAGATGAGGAGCCGGAACGTGACGCTCAAGAGCGCGGTCCTTTTTGCGCTGCCGGGAGCGCTCATTATAGCCGCTCCGGCCGGGCGCGCCGAGCCCCGTCGCCGTGCGACCGGGACGGCCCGGCGGCGGAGTCCCCCACGAGGACCGGCAGGTCTTCGCCGACGCACGGGGCGCGCGCCTCAGCGCCGCGATAGGATGTGGTCATGTCCGACGCCACGCCCGCCCGGTTCGCCTGCGACAGACGTTTCCCCGGCCTCCAGGTGCTGCGCCTCGCGCGCCGCGCCGTGGAGCGTCATCGCCTCGACCTGCGCGGGCTGCGCGTGCTCACGGAGGCCGCCACTGGCTACCGCCGCGTGACGCCCGTGATCGCCGCGCTGGCGGGCGCCGACGAGGTCTACGCGGTGGGCCGCGACAGCGCGCAGGCGGCGCGCCGCGACGCCGAGGCGCAGACCGCCTATCTGGCGGAGCTGGCCGGCGTCCAGGACCGGGTCCGGCTGTTCACCACGCGCCTGCAGGCGCCCCTCGCCGCCGTCGACCTCGTCACCGACCTGCCCGGCGTTCGCCCCGTGGACGAGGCCATCCTGCGCAACGTCTCCTCTACCGCAGCCGTGTCGCTGATGCGCGGCGCCGCCCGCTGGCACCCCGCCGACGTGGACGTCGCCGCCTGCCGGCGGCTCGGCATCGCCGTCGCCGGCGTGGACGAGGACGCCATCGGCCTGTATCGCTACCTGCCGATGGCGGTCGTGCGCGGCCTCCTCGAGGCGGGCGTCGAGCTCGTCGGCGCCAGCGTCACCGTCGCCGGCGAGGGCCCCGGCTACCCCTACGTGGTGCGCGCCCTCGCCCAGCTCGGCGCCCACGTCTACGTCGCGGCGCCGGAGAGCGCCGGGCGCATCGGCCTGTACGGCGGCGAGAAGTCCGGCGACCAGCTCGGCGAGGACGCCGTCCTCGGGCGTCTCGCCGAGTGCGACGGCCTTGTCCTCTGCCCCGCGTCCGGCGACGAACGCTGGGTGGGTCCCGGCGCTGCCGTGGACGCGGCCCGCCTCGCGGAGGCGGCCCCGCACCTCGCGGTCGTCACCGTGGACGCGCAGGCGGACGGGCGCAGCATCGCCGCCGCCGGCCTGCGCTGCGCCCCGGCCGGCGGTCCCGACGCGCCGTTCGAGCTGTTGCCGCAGCCGCTCGTCGAACTCGCCGCCGCGGGTCTCAAGGTGGCCGAGGTGATGGCGCGGGCGCGCCAGCGCGGCTCGTCGCCGCTCGCCGCCGAGCAGCTGGCCGCGGCCGAGGTCCACGCCGACCAGCTGCCCAAAGATCTCGGCCGCGCTCGGCCACGCGCCGCCACCCCGTGAGGCCGCGGATGCGGCCGCCCACCGTGGCGCCCAACATCGCCTCGAGGTGTGCGCGCGGGAGCGGCCGGCCGAGGCCCGGTGATACGATGAGCCGATGAGCGAGAGCGGCCCAGGTCCCTCAGCGCTGTCCCGGCAGCATGCCGTCCTCCTCGAATCGGCCGTCATCATTGCCGGAGCCGTGTGCACCGTCATCCTCGCGGCGGCGCTGACGCTCCGGCCCATCGAGGGGCTCGCCCTGCTCGTCCTCGCCGGCGCCGCCACGCTGTTCGCCCTCAACCGGCGCCGCGTCGCCAGGCTGCGCATCAACGCGCTTCTCGCGGCGGGTCTGGCGGCGCTGGGCCCGGCGGCGCTGCTCGGCGGCGCGCTGGCGCCGCCCTCGCTCCAGCAGCTGTCGGCCTTTCGCCTCATCCTGGCTCTGGTCCTCTTCCTGGGCGTCACCTACCTCGTCATGCTGCGCGACCCGCTGACGTTCGCCGCCAAGGACCTCACCCTGCCGATAGTCCTCTGGTTCGCCTGGCTCTGCATCGGACTCCTCTGGGCGGCCGACAAGTCCGCCGCGCTCGCGTATCTCGCGGTCGTGCTCACCATGCTGGCGGTGCTGCTGGCCACGGCCGCCTCGGGCGGTTCCCGCCCTCGCCTTGTCTCCCTCGGCTACCTCCTCGTGCTCGCCTACGCGGCCATCACCGGCTTCGCCGTCTTCGAGTCCCTCACCGGATTCCACCTGGCCTTCTCGAGACAGGCTGCCGTCGCGACTGTGCAGAACTACACCATAGCCACCAGCGTCTTCGTCAACCAGAACGACCTGGCCACCTACCTCGCGTTCTGCTGGCCGTTCATGCTGGCGGCCTTCTTCTTCACTCGGCGCGTGCGCTGGCTGGCGCTCGACGTCGTCTTCATCCTGATGGGGGCCGCGGTGTTCATCCGCACGGGCTCGCGGACCAGTCTCCTCGCCGCGGGGATCTCGACGATCGGGGCGTTCGTCCTCTACGCGCGCCTGGGCTCGCGGCTCCGCACGCGCCGAGGAAAGGTGGTTGGGGCCGTCATTGCCTTCGCCATCGTCGCCGCCGGCGGTTTCCTGCTCTTCAACAACTCGCAGAACGCCATGCTGCAGCAGTTCCGACTGCAGACGCTGCTCAGCCAGGCGCAGAGCGGCGCCGGCTCGGGCGCGATCCGCTCCGATCTGACGAGCATGGCCTTCCAGATCGCCGGCCACAGCTTTCTGATGGGCGCGGGCGCCGGCCAAGCCGAGCAACTCGTCACGAGCGGCATCGGCGCGCTCGGCGTGTCCAATCTGCACGACTGGTGGCTCGAGACGTATGCGGACGGGGGCCTCATCGGCTTTGCCCTCCACGCCGCGTTCTTCGTCTTGCTGATCGCCGCGCTCTACCCCATCGCCCGCCGAAACCCCGACCCGCTGCTCAGCTACCTCGCCGGCGGCACGTTCCTGGCGCTGCTCGGATTCACCGTCGGGGCGCTTGGGCCGAGCAGCTCGGTGAGCTTCGCGCCGCTCTGGGTCCTCTACGGCCTCGGCCTCGCCGTTGTGAGCAGGAGCCGCCTGGCCGTAGCCGGACATGATCCCGCGGCATTGCCGCGGACCGGCGCGTGAAGGTCCTCGTCGTCTCCCACCTCTACCCCTCGCCCGGTGTCGAGCGCCACCTCTTCGTCCACGATCAGGTCCTGGCTCTGGAGCGGCTGGGCGTGCGCTCACGGGTGATCTCGCCGACGCCGTACGCGCCCCGTGTGCTGTGGTGGGACGTGCGCCTGCGACGACGCGGGCAGACGCCCCGGCGCGCGACGCTGGACGGCATCGCTGTCGACTACCCGCGTTACCTGCAGCCGCCGAAACGCATCCTCTTCGATCGCCTCGGCGACCTTGCGTACCGGGGCGCTGGACGGCTGCCCGGGCTTGACGAGGAGGGCTTCGATCTGGTCCACGCTCACCAGGCGCTGCCCGACGGGGCGCTCGCCGAGCACCTCGCACGGCGCCTGGGCGTCCCGTACGTGGTCACACTCCACGGCACGGATGTGCACACCGGCCTCGAGCGAGGCGGCGCCACAGCGCTCCGCATCGCCGCGGTCCTCCGCAACGCCGCTACGGTGGTCGTGGTCTCAAACGTACTGGCGCGCAAGCTCGCTCGCCATGTCGCGCTCGAGGACGTGGTCGTGGTGCACAACGGCTCGACGCCCCACGTCGCCGCAAGACCTGCGGCACCCGCGCCCGGCTGCCTGGCCGTCGCCGCCGGCCGCCTCGTCCCGGGGAAGGGGTTCGAGCAGGTGATCGAGGCACTGGCCTCCTTGGGCGACAAGGACGTGCGCTGCGTGATCGCTGGTGACGGCCCTTCACGTCGTAGTCTCACTGTGCTGGCCGCAACGCTCGGAGTCGGCGAGCGCGTGCACTTCGCGGGTCATCTCCCTCGCGCAGAGCTCCTGGCCCTGATGGCGCGCGCTCAAGTCTTCGCGCTCCCCAGCGCACCCGAGGCGTTCGGGCTCGTCCACCTCGAAGCGATGGCCCAGGGGACGCCCGTCATCGCCTGTCGTGACGAAGGTCCCTCCGACTTCATCGTGCACGGCGTGAGCGGCTATCTCGTTCCCGCGGGCGACGCCCAAGCCGTCGCGGAGGTGCTTCGCAGGGTCATCGACGACCCCAGGGGCGCGGCCGCCGTAGGCGAGGCTGGCCGCGCCGCCGCCATGGCGTTCACGTGGGAACGAAACGCGAGGCGGATGCTGCAGGTCTACGAAGACGTGGTCACCCGCGGGGCGACGCGTCGGCCTCGAATCGTTGCCGCGACCGAGGGCAAGGAAACGGGCCGGCAGTGAGAGTCCAGCGCTTTCTGGCCCGCGCCGCCGGATCACCGGCGGCAGTGGTCCTGCCCGCCGCGGAGGCCACAGCGTTGGGTATCATCCGCGACCTCGGCCGCCACGGGGTCCCGGTCCTGGCACTGGACCCCGACCCGTCCGCCGCGGGGCTGCACTCGCGGTTCGCCGCCGGCATGGTCTGCCCGCCCCCCGGCGACGACGAGGAGGCGCTCGTCGGCTTCCTCGAGTGGCTCGGCCCGCGGCTGCCCAGCTCCGCCGTCGTGTTCCCGACCGCGGATGCCGCCGTCTGGACCCTGTCAAAGCACGCCGACCGGCTTGCTCCCTGGTACCTGCTGCCCTTCGCCCGTAGCGAAGTCATGGAGCAGGTCTTCGACCGGCGCCGCCTCATCGAGGCGGCGCATCAAGCCGGCGTCGACGTGCCGCGCACGATGATCGTGGAGACCGCAGGTGAGCTGGACGGCGCTGCCGCCGAAGTCGGGTTGCCTGCCCTTCTGAGGCCCGCCCGCCCACCCGCCGCGGGAGGTCGGAGTACCTACCGGGCACTGGAGATCCGCGACCGCCGCGACCTCGAGGCCGCGGCCGCCCGAGTCGAGGAGGCGGGGACCTCGATCTACCAGGAACTCATCCCCGGAGACGACGGCGCCGTCTGGGCGGTCGGCTCCTACCTCGACGTCGATTCGCGGCCGATGGCGGTGTTCACGGGCCGCGAGGTCCGCCGTCACCCTACGGGGTCCGGCGCGTGTCGTCTCGCGGCCAGCGCCTGGGACCCGGAGCTGGCGCAGACCGGCGTCCGCCTTCTGCAGCAGCTCGCCTTCTGGGGGGTGAGCCGAGTCGAGTTCAAGCGCGATGCGCGCGATGGCCGCGCACTGCTGACGCGCGTGACTGCCCGGCATTGGCCCTGGCACGCCCTCGCCACTCGCTGCGGGGTGAACCTGTCGCTGACCGCATACGCGGACGTCACGGGGCGGCCCTTCACGACGCCGCCGCAGATCAGCGGGCCGCGGTGGTCGCTGGCCGGCGCCGACCTCAGCGAAGGTCTGGTCGAGGTCGTTCACGGCGAGCGCGGCCTCGCGCCGTGGCTGACGGAGTACCGCGACGTGAAGCTGGACGGTGTGTTGTCGCCGGCGGACCCCTGGCCCGCCGCGCGCACCGTGTCCCTCGGCCTCCTCGACTGGGCCGCACGGGGCGCGGGACGAGGGCATGGGAAGAGAAGCGGCCGACAGCGATCACCGAATGCCCGTTTGGTAGACTTCGGCGACCGCTAGGCGCCGGGGCCGCCGACGCCGTGGGCAGCGACCGCCTGAGGTGAGCGCGACGTGACCATCGAGAGGCTCAGCAACTTCGTCGTCCCGGCGCTCCACACCCACGGGCAGTTCGGCTGCGGCGGCACCATGGCCCGCCTCATCGAGGACGGCGCCATCGTCACCTACGTCGCCTTCTCCGCGGCCCCCGAATCGGGGCCCGAGGGCTTCCCACCCGCCTACGCTTCTCGCGCCGCTCGGTCCGCTACTACGACCAGGTCTTCCGGGACCACTGACCTGTCCCGGCTGAGCCGAAGCGGAGCCCCGTGCACATCCTCTTCCTGAGCCACTACTTCGTCCCCGAGAACAACGCCCCCGCGGCGCGGGTGCACGCGCTGGCGCGCGAGTGGACGCGCCGCGGCCACCGGGTGACGGTCCTCACCTGCGTGCCCAATGTGCCGGCCGGCGTCGCCTACGAGGGCTATGTCAACAAGCCGTACCAGGTGCAGTGGATCGACGGTATCCGCACGGTGCGCGTCTGGACCTACCTCGCCGCCAACCGCGGCCGCGTGCGCCGCGGCCTCAACTACGTCTCGTACCTGGCCGCGGCCGGCATGGTCGGACCGCTGCTGCGGCCGCGCGCCGACGTCGTCATCGCGACCTCACCCCAGTTCTTCGCCGGCTGGGCGGGCGTACCGGCCGCGCGCGCGCACCGGGCGCCGTTCGTGCTCGAGATCCGCGACATCTGGCCCGACTCCATCACGGCGGTCGGCGCGCTTCGCGAGGGCCGCGTCATCCGCGCGCTCGGCAAGCTCGAGCGTGCCCTCTACGACGCGGCCGACCACATCGTCGCGGTCGGCGAGGGCTACAAGGCGAACATGGTCGCCAAGGGCGTCCCCGCGGCCAAGATCGACGTGATCACCAACGGCGTCGACGCCGAGCTGTTCACGCCGCGACCGCCCGACGAAGTGCTGCGCGCGCGACTCGGGCTCGGCGACAGGTTCGTCGTCACGTTCGCCGGCACCATCGGCATGGCCAGCGGCCTCGAGGTGGCGCTCGGCGCGGCGCAGCTCCTCAAGCGCCAGGGCCGCGAGGACATCGCCTTCCTGCTCGTAGGAGACGGCGCCGTGCGCGCCGAGCTGGAGGCCACGGCGCGCGCCCAGGGCCTCGACAACGTCGTCTTCACCGGCCTGGTGCCGCGCCCCGAGTTGCCCGCCTACCTCGCGAGCAGCGACGCCTGCCTCGTCCACTTCCGCAAGCAGGAGCTGTTCGGCACGATCCTGCCGAGCAAGCTCTTCGAGGACGCCGCCATGGAGCGGCCCATCCTGCTCGGCTTCGAAGGGGAGGCCCGCGCCCTGCTCGCCGAGGCCGACTGCGGCATCGCCTTCGAGCCGGGCAACGTGGCCGAGCTTGCCGCCGCGGCCGTGAGCCTCGCCGACGACCGCGCCGAAGGCGCGCGCCTCGGCGCCAACGGCCGCCGCTACGTGCTCGAGCACTTCGACCGCCGCCGCCTCGCGCACGACTACCTCGTGCTGCTCGAGCGCGTGAGCGCACACCACGCGCGGCTGCGCTAGGATGTGACGATGGACGAGCCGCGGAGGAGAACATGACGACGACCGACGATACGACCATCGACGTAGGTGCGTGGGTCGCCACCCTGCTGCGCAACTGGTGGCTCATCCTCGCCTTCGTCGTGCTCGGCGCCGTCGTCGGCGGAGTCGTGACCATGCTCACCCCCAAGGAGTACAGCGCCTCCGCGGCGGTCTACATCGGCCAGACCACGGACGCAAACGGGACCGCCATGGCCGGTCTCAACTCCAACGCCAAGGCGGCCGTTGAGCTCGTCACCAGTCAGGTCGTCCTCGACCAGGCCGCTGCGGCGGCCGGCACGACACCCGGCACGCTGCGCCGCGAGACCACCGTGGAGACGCCTACCCAGACCATCAAGACCAGCATCTCCGCCGTCAACATCGTCGTCATCACGGTGACCGACACGAAGAAGGTCAGGGCGGCCGCGGCCGCGAACGCCCTGGCCGCGGCCCTCCTCAAGCGCCTCAGCCCCGACGTCGACGCCAAGGTCGCGCTTCTCCAGCAGGAGCTGGACGCCTTGACCAAGGCCGACGCGGCGGCGACCGCGCGCGCGAACGCCTCCCAGAGCGCCATCGCCGTCATCGCCCGAGGCAGCGGCACCCCCAGCCAGAAGGCTGCCGCCGCGGCGCCCTACGTGGCTGTCTCCCAGGCCGCCGCGAGCGAGCTCTCCACCCTGCAGGCCAGCGAACAGCGCACGGCGCTGCTGCTCCAGGTCGCCAGGACCGTCGAACAGCCGCAGCTTCTCTACCCTGCCAAGGTGCCGGACTCGCCGAGCGGGCCTTCGCGCGCGCTCAGCGTGGCCGCCGGCGCGCTGGCCGGGCTCGTGATCGGCGTGATCGTCGCGTTCGTGCGCCGGCGCGTCCGCGACTCCCGGCCGGCCGCTGCCTGAGAACGTTGCACGCCTGTGCCGCACGCCAGCGGCTCCTTCGCGGCAGCCGCATCCGGGGCGCGTCACTGGACGGCGTGGAGCCAGCATGATCCGCGTGGTCCATCTCTCGGTCGTGCATCCGCCGAACGAGCCGCGCATCTACGAGCGTGAGTGCCGCTCGCTGTCCGAGGGCGGCTACGACGTCACCTACCTGGTGCCGGGAGCGGAGCCCGGCAGGGATGAGCACGGCGTGCGCCTCATGCCGTTGCCGCTACGTCCGCGAAGGAGCCGCTGGATGAGCGCGCGCGAGATCGTCGCGTCCCTGCGCGAGGTGCGGCCGCACGTCCTCCACATCCACGACCCCGAGCTCCTCACGCTGTTCCCAGTCCTGCGTGCCCACATCCCTCGGCTCGTCTACGACATGCACGACTACGTGCCCGAGCAGGTGATGGCGAAGGACTACATCCCGCCGCGCGCGCGGCCGGCGCTCGCGGCGGCGAGCAGGATGGCGCAACGCGCGCTGGCCGCCTGCGGGCACGGGGCCGTCGGTGCCTTCCCGGACATGCTGACGGCGCTGGGCGCGCGCCCACGTTTGCGAGTCACCGCTCCCAACTTCCCGCGCTTCTCGCGCTTCGAGGGCGCCGAGCCCATCCCCGAGCTCGCCGCCGACTCGCGGCTGCGCATCGTCTACGTCGGCAGCCTCTCCACCACGCGCGGGTGCGGCCTGATGATGGACGTGATGGAGCGGCTGGGGCCCGACACTGCTGTGCTGATCCTTGGCGGCTCGTTCGCCTCGGCGGACCTCGAGGCGAGCGTGCGTGCGCGGCTGGCGGCAGGCCTGGACGACCGCGTGCATCTCCTCGGGAGGGTCCCGCCACCCGAACTGCCCCGCTACCTCGCCGCGGCCGAGGTCGTGTGGATGCCGTCGCTGCCGAGCATCCAGTACGCGCGCCCCAACGTGGAGACCAAGATCTACGAGGGGATGGCCGTGGGCTTGGCGACGCTCGCGAGCGACCTGCCCGGCCGCGGGGAACTGCTCACGCGCGAGCACTGCGGGATCGCCGTGCCGCCCACGGTCGACGGACACGCGAACGGCGTGCGGCAGCTGGCGGCAGACCGTGCCGCGGTCAGGCGCATGGGCGAGCGCGGCATAGCGGCCGTTCGCACGCGGTACTCGTGGGAGTCGGCCGAAAGCAGTCTGCTCGACTTCTACCGCGTGCTCTGCCGCGGACTGCCGACCAGCTAGACCAGCCCGACTAGAGATCGTAGGCGGCGGGCCGCCGGTTCGCGAGCGATGGAATCTGCCCGCGTACATCGGCGATGCGGCCCATATCGAGGTCGGCGATGCAGACTCCCGGACCCCCGTGATCCTCCGCGAGCACGACGCCCCAAGGGTCGACGATCATGCTGTGCCCCCAGCAGGTGCGGCCGGGCAGATGTTCGCCTACCTGGCCCGGGGCGACGACGAAGCAGGTGTTCTCGATCGCGCGCGCGCGCAGCAGTATCTCCCAATGGGCCGCCCCGGTGTAGGCGGTGAAGGCGGACGGCACGAGCAGCACCTGGGCGCCGCGCAGCGCCAGGGCCCGGTACAACTCGGGGAACCGCAGGTCGTAGCAGACGGTGAGACCGACGGTGACGCCGTCCACGTCTGCGGTCACGAGTTCGGAGCCGGCCTCGACGTCGTCGGACTCCTGGTATTGGACGCCGGCGGAGGACCCATCGAACAGATGGATCTTCCGATAGGCGGCCAGCAGGCGCCCGTCAGGGCCGAAGAGCGCCGACGTATTGAACACGCGTCCCGGCACGGGCGAGGGCTCGTAGATGGAGCCGGCCAGGACGTAGACGCCGAGGCCGGCCGCCAGCTCGGACAGCGCCGTGTTGCTGGGTCCATCGACGGGCTCGGCGCTGGCTGCGATACCGGCGTGCCCGCCCTTGTAGGCCCAGGTCTCGGGCAGTGCGACGAGGCGCGCGCCTTCAGCCGCGGCCCGCTTGACCAGCTCCGTCGCGATGCGGATCGTCGCCGCCGTGTCCTGGCGCGTGTTGAGCTGGATACAGGCCGCGCGCAGCTTCACGCGGCCACCCCCGGACGTTCGGCGGCGATCAGGCTGAGGATCTCCCAGGCCACGGTGGCCGCGAGGGTGGCTGTGAGGTGCGAGCTGTCCAGGTCGGGCAGCACCTCGACCACGTCGGCGCCGACGATCTGCAGGCCCCGGCAGGCGCGCAGCAGGGAGAGGGCCTGCATCGAGGTGGGACCGCCGCATTCCGGAGCGCCGGTACCGGGCGCGTAGGCGGGGTCGACGAAGTCGATGTCGAACGTGAGGAACGACTTGCCGCCGGCGCGCTCCACCGCGGCCGCCGCCGCGCCGTTGCCCAGCTGGGCGAGATCGTCCCAGGGGATGACCGTGAAGCCCATGGCGCGCGTCTCGTCGAGGTCGCCGGGGCCGTAGAGCCCGCCCCTCATGCCCATCAGTGTGGAGCGCGCCGGGTCGATCAGCCCTTCCTCGAGTGCCCGGCGCACGACCGTCCCGTGCGTGTACTTCTCGCCGAAGTACTCGTCCCAGGCGTCGCTGTGCGCGTCGAACTGCACAAGCGCGAGGGGGCCGTGAACGGCGGACGCGGCGCGCAGCTCCGCCAGCAGCACGCTGTGGTCGCCGCCGAAGCCGATGGGCACGGCGCCGGCGGCGTGCACCGTGCTGAGCGTCTCGGTCATCTTGTCGTAGGAGCGGGCGGTGAAGCCCGGCACGACGGGCGCGTCGCCGTAGTCGACCGCCGACACGCGCTCGAACACGGCGACGCGCTGGGCCGGGTTGTAGTCCGGCCGGATGGCGAGCGATCCCTCGCGGATTGCCTTCGGGCCGAACCGAGCCCCGGCGCGGAACGTGACGCCGGTGTCGAAGGGAAGGCCGACGAAGGCCACGTCCACGCCCTCGAGGTGCAGCGTGTGCGGAAGCCGCAGGAAGGTCGAGATGCCGGCGAACCGCGGCGATTGCAGAGGGTCGGCGGGACCGTAGCCCTTCATGTGACTCCATTCGTCCGGCACTCGGCGTGTCGCCGCTAGTCTACCCGGGTAATCGTTTGCTCCATGCCGGCCGATATAAGCCTTGCGGCGCCTGCCGCGGGGGCCATGGTGAGAGGGATGATGGGCGAAGAACGGATCACGATCCTCGTCATCGACGACGACCCGGAGCTGACGCTCACGGTCGGTGCCAACCTCGAGGCCGCCGGCTACCGGGTGCTCACCGCCAACGGCGGCGAGCGGGGACTCGAGCTCGCCTACACCAAGCACCCGCACCTCGTGCTGCTGGACGTGATGATGCCGGGCATGGACGGCTACCAGGTGTGCCGCGAGCTGCAGTTCGGCTACACCAAGGACATCCCCGTCATCTTCCTCACGGCGCGCACGGAGCTCGCCAACATGATGGAGGCCAACCGTTCGGGCGCCTCCGCCTACATCACCAAGCCGTTCCGCACCGAGCACCTCCTGCAGACGGTGCGCGACGTGCTGCGCGACGCATCCGTGTTCTACGACGAGATCACCGGACTGCCCACCTTGGCGCGCGTCCAGGTCGAGGTGCAGCGCACGCTTCTCGACCACGCGCAGCTCGGCGTCCTCTATGTGACGCTCGACGGCGTGCACGCCCTCGAGCAGACGCAAGGCTTCGAGGTCGTCGACGAGATGTTCCGCATCGTCGGCCGGCGCCTGCACGAGGCGCGCGGCCTGCTCATCCGCGAGGACGACTTCGTCTCGATCTCGAGCTTGGGGAACGCCTTTCTCCTGATCCTGTCGCCGGCGCGCGACCACCCGTTCCTCGGCAGCGACGACCTCGAGCTCGTCAAGGTCCGCCTGCGCGAGAAGCTCTTCGAGCAGCTCGAAGAGGACCTCGAGGCGTCACTGCTCGCCAAGGTGACGCTGCACGTCGGCTGCGCGCGGCTCACGCAGTCGCCCAAGGTGCGGTTCCGGCGTGCCCTGATGGGCGCCATCGACCAGGCGACGCGCGGCATCGAGCGGGAGAGGGACGAGACCCGCCACCGGCTCTCCCGCGAGTTCGAGCGCGTCGTGGGCGCCGGGCGGATCACCTGCGTCTACCAGCCCATCGTCAAGCTCGACGACTACGCCGTGCTGGGCTACGAGCTGCTGGCCCGCGGCCCGCTGCAGAGCGAGCTGCATCGCCCGGACGCGCTCTTCGAAGTGGCGCGCGCCGAGGCGCGCGTGCCGGAGCTGGACCGGCTCTGCCGGATGATGGCGGCGCGCGGCGCCGCCACCCTGCCGCCGGAGTACCTGCGTTTCATCAACGCGGAGCCGATCAACCTCTTCTTCCACCCGCGCAGCGACGTCTTCGTGCAGGAGTTCGTGGACGCCACTCCGGAGGACCTGCGCTCCCGAACGGTGATCGAGATCACCGAGAACAGCGTCATCGACGACTTCACGCACATGCGCCAGGTGGTGCGCCGCCTGCGCGAGCAGGGCTTCCGCATCGCCGTCGACGACGCCGGCGCCGGCTACTCGGGCCTGCAGACCATGGTCGAGATCGAGCCCGACTTCATCAAGCTCGACATGAGTCTCACGCGCGGCATCGACACCTCACTCGTCAAGCAGAAGCTGGTCGGCACGCTGCGCGACTTCTGCCGGCAGGCCGGCATCACGCTGGTGGCGGAGGGCATCGAAAGACGGGAGCAGCTCGAGGCCCTCCTCGAGCTCGGCATCACCGTGGGCCAGGGCTTCCTGTTCGCCTACCCCGGCTCGCCGTACCCCCTGCAGACTGTCTGCCCGCCGGCCTGCGAAGCCGTGCCGGCGCACCGCTGATCGCCACACTTGCGCGTTTGGCCGGCGCGCGTGGTAGAATCCCGCCCACGATGACGACCCGCGACGCCCACAGCCGCAGCACCTCTGCTCGCGCCCCCCGGCGTCGCTGGCTCTGGCGCGCGTAGCGCGCCCTCTATCGACACCCGCGCGGGCCACGCCCGCACCCCGGA
Source organism: uncultured Thermoleophilia bacterium (assembly GCA_963709845.1). GTDB lineage: Bacteria > Actinomycetota > Thermoleophilia > UBA2241 > UBA2241 > CAIXSE01. Next base: position 712,141 of record CAVPXV010000004.1, on the reverse strand, counting down.
CCACACCGCGTGGTCGTCCCGTCCCCGAACACGGAGCACCGGACCAGTGCATTCATCCCGTTCGTCACGCGAGAGGAGGTAAGTCATGAGCGAGTACAAGAAGAAGTTCGTCCTTGACGAGGAGAGGATCCCCAAGGCCTGGTACAACATCGTGGCGGACCTCCCCACGCCGCCGGCGCCGCCGCTCAACCCGGCGACCCTGCAGCCGGCCGGCCCCGACGACCTGTCTCCCATCTTCCCGCCAAGCATCATCGCGCAGGAGGTCTCGGGCGAGCGCTACATCGAGATCCCCGAGGAGATCCACCAGATCTACCGCCTTTGGAGGCCGTCGCCGCTGGTACGCGCCACCGGCCTCGAGAAGGCGCTCGACACGCCGGCCAAGATCTTCTTCAAGTACGAGGGCGTGAGCCCGGCCGGCTCGCACAAGAGCAACACCGCCGTCGCCCAGGCGTACTACAACAAGCTCGACGGCACCAAGCGCCTCGCCACCGAGACCGGCGCCGGCCAGTGGGGCAGCGCGCTCAGCATGGCCTGCCAGATGTTCGGCCTCGAGTGCATGGTCTACATGGTCAAAGTGAGCTACCACCAGAAACCGTACCGGCGCAGCATGATGCAGATCTGGGGCGCCAACGTGATCCCCAGCCCGAGCGACCAGACCAACGCGGGGCGCTCCGTCCTGGCCGAGGATCCGGAGTCGCTCGGCAGCCTCGGCATCGCCATCAGCGAGGCCGTGGAGGACGCCGTCACGCACCCTGGCTCCAAGTACGCCCTGGGCAGCGTCACCAACCACGTGCTGCTGCACCAGACCATCATCGGCGAGGAGGCGCTCCTGCAGTGCCAGGACGCCGACGCCTACCCGGACGTCGTCATCGGCTGCGTCGGCGGCGGGTCGAGCTTCGCCGGCATCGCCTTCCCGTTCCTGCGCGAGAACCTCGCCGGCAAGACCAACACGCGCTTCGTGGCGGTGGAGCCCACCGCGTGCCCGACGCTCACCAAGGGCGAGTTCGTCTACGACTTCGGCGACGAGGCGCAGACCACGCCGCTGTTCAAGATGTACTCGCTGGGCCACGACTTCATGCCGGCCGGCATCCACGCCGGCGGCCTGCGCTATCACGCCATGGCGCCGCTCATCAGCCACGTGTACGACCTCGGGCTGATGGAGGCGGTGGCGGTGCCGCAGACCAAGGTCTTCGCGGCGGCGCAGCTCTTCGCGCAGACCGAGGGCATCGTCCCGGCGCCCGAGAGCAGCCACGCGATCCTCACCACCATCGACGAGGCGCTCAAGGCCAAGGAAGAGGGCGTGAGCAGGACCATCCTGTTCAACCTCACCGGGCACGGCTTCCTCGACCTGGGCGCCTACGATGCCTACCTCAGCGGCAAGCTCGAGGACTACGAGCATCCCGAAGAGGCGATCGCGGCGTCGATCGCCAAGCTGCCCAAGGTCGACTGAGGCGGCAAACGACGGCGTCGAAGCGGCCGGCGGCCCCCACGGGCCGCCGGCCGCTTCTGCGTACGGGGCGAGCTTGGCCTAGCTGGGCGCGAGCTGTCGCAAGCCCAGCTCGGCGGCGTTGACGATGCTCGGCGCCGCGCGCGGCGCCTCCGGCTCGAGGAACGCCGCCACGTCCGGGCCGTCCCACGCCGGCCAGCCCTGCAGCATCGCCGCGACGTTGCGCGCCGCCAGCGTGGCCATCCCCTCGCGCGTCCAGCTGGTGGCCGATCCCAAGTGAGGCACGGCGACGACATTGGGGAGCTCGAGCAGGCCGGGAGCCGTTGCAGGTTCCTGTTCGAACACGTCGAGGCCGGCGCGGAACCCGGGGTGCCCCCGGCAGTGGCGCACGAGGGCCGCCTCGTCGACGAGCGGCCCGCGGCTCGTGTTGATGAGGATGGCGTCGTCCTTCATCTGGGCGAGGCGCGCGCCGTCGATCAGGTGCCGCGTCTCGTCGCTAAGGGCGGCGTGGATGCTGACCACGTCCGCCTCGCGCAGAAGTTCCTCGAGCGTCGCAGCCCGCCGGCAGGCGACGGCGCGCTCGCCGCGGGCCACGAGAAAGGCCGCGTAGTCGGCCATGTACGCCTCCAGCTCCTGGTTGGCGTGCCGGCCGTAGTACACGAGGTCCATCTTGTGGCCCTCGACGAGCATGCGCGCGTAGGCGCTCCCGATGCGGCCGGCGCCGACGACGCCGAGCGTGCGGCCGTAGAGCAGCTTGCCGAGGAAGAGGTCCGGCAGCCAGCCGTTGTACCGGCCCTCGCCCAGGTAGACGCCGGCCTCGACGATGCGGCGCGCGGCGACGAAGGTGAGCGCCACGGCCAGTTCGGCCGTCGCCTCCGTGAGCACGCCGGGGGTGTTGCCTACGGGGATGCCGAGCGCGGTGGCCTCGGGCACGTCAACGTTGTCGTGGCCGACGGCGTAGTTGCTGTAGGCGACGCCGCCGGCGTCGCGCAGCGCCCGCAGCAGGCCGGCGTCCCACGGCTCCGTGAGCTGGCCGATGGCGGCGTCGCAGCGCTCCCCGATAAGCTCGCGCACACCCTCGCCGTCGAGCGGGCGCTCCTCGGTGCACACGTCGATGCGGCAGCCGGCCCGCGTGAGCACGTCGATCCACAGCCGCCCGGGAAGGTCCTGCGTCACCACCACGCGCCGCTCGCCCTGGCGGTTGATCGTGCGACACGCGGTCGCTCTCAAGGCCCCTCCCTCCCCTTTCGGCGCCCGGCCGGGCGTCATTGTGCCCGCGGGAGGCAGACCGTGAAACGCGCTCCGCCCCCGGGCGCCTCGGAGGCCTCCACAGAGCCCCCCTGGGCCTCCACCAGACCGCGGACGATGGCGAGGCCGAGCCCCACACCGGGCGTGCCGCGCGCCGAGTCGCCCCGGTAGAACCGGTCGAACACGAACGGCAGGTCGACGGGATCGATGCCCGGGCCGGTGTCGCTCACGGCGAGGCAGGCGCTCGGGTGGGCGCCCGCGCCCGACTGGCCGGGGGCGACGGCAAGGACCACGCGACCGCCCTCGGGCGTGAACTTGAGGGCGTTTTCGAGCAGGCTGGCCGTCACCTGCAGAAGCCGCGCGCGGTCGCCCCTGACAAGCTGGCTGCTGAGGTCGGCGTCGAGCGTCACGCCCTTCGCCGCGTATGCGGGCTGCGCGCAGCCGATCGCCTCGCCTCCCACGTCGGCGAGGTCAAGGGTGTCGTGCTCCACGTCCAGGTCCTCGCTCTCCAGCTCGTTGAGGCTGCGCAAGGCGCCGAGGAGCCCGCCCAGCCGTCCGACCTCCGCGTCGATGACGCGCAGGTCCTCAGGAGTGGCCGGTGACCCACCGGCTTCGAGCTGCTGCACGCGGTTCTGGATCGTGGTGAGAGGCCGGCGCAGCGCCTGCGAGAGATCGGCCGTCATGTCGCGCCGCCACTGCTCGTCGCGCGCGAGGCGGTCGGCCATCGCGTTGAGCGCCGACGCCAGCGCCCCGACCTCGTCGTCCCCTCGCGGAGCCACGCGCACGTCGAGGTTGCCGGCGGTCACGTCCTCGGCGGCATCGGCGAGCTCCTCGAGGGGCGCCGTCATGCGCCGGCTCACGAGCAGGCTGACCACGAAGGCGAGCACGGCGGCGGCCAGCGCAGCGGCGAGGAGGTCACGCTGCAACCCGCTCAGATAGGCGTCCTCGGCGGCCGTGCGGTCGTTGCGCGGCGAGTACACCTCCACCGTCGCCACCTCACGGCCGCCGGCCTTCACCGGGTAGCTCCGCACCTCGAGGTCCTTGAGGCGGAAAGGCGCGGCGCTGGGCGACGCGGAGCCGCCCGCGGCCCCGCCGTCGGCAGCGCCACCCGGACGATAGCCCTGAGCCGTGAAGAGCAGCTGGCCCTGGGTCGAGTAGACCGCGAGGTCGACGTCCTCGAGCATCGCCAGCCTGGTCACGGCGTACACAGCCGACGCATCCCAGCCGTCAGGCGGCCGGTAGGCGCTCGCCAGTGTCTGGACCACCGCCACGTTCCGCCGCTCCCGCGCGCGTTCGAGGTACGTGTCAAAGCGCCGCCCGCCCAGGGCGCTCACCAGCACGGCCACGACGACGATGGCGAGCAGCGCGACGAGCGCGTGCGTGAACGCCAGCCGCAGGCGCAGCCCACGCCTCACGACGCGCCTCCGGCGCGGCGTCCGCTGGAGACGCGTCCGCTGTCGTCTGCGCCGCGCCCCTCGCGTTCCGTCGCGTCGATGCGTCCCTGCCCGGCCATGTGGACATCTTACCCCGAGCCTCGGCCCTCCTCCGGCCGCCGGCCTCGCCCTCCGGGCCCGGTCGGCGGCCCATCTGATAGGATGCGGCCACGCCCAAGGAGGTCACCCTGCCCAACCTCAAGGTGTATCGCGCCGCCTGGGTGGCCGCGCTGGTCCTCGTCCTCATCGCCCTGTTCTCGCTCGGGCGACCGGGCACTCCTCCGCTCAGTACCGAACCCGTGTCGTTCGACGGCGCCCAGGCTGCGTCCGACATGCGCACGATCACCACCGAGTTCCCCCAGCGGGTCGCCGGTGCCGATGCGGACAACCGCATGGCCATCTGGCTCGTCCAGCAGTTCAAGGCGGCCGGGCTGCAGACGCACATCGACGGCTTCGCGTCTACGATCAACGGCAAGAGCGTGGCACTGCAAAACGTGTGGGGGGTCTCCAGGGGTGCGACTCCCGGCACCCTTCTCGTCATGGCGAACCGCGACGTGCCGGGCCTGGCCACGCAGGGCGCCAACGACAACGCCTCCGGCGTCTCGGCGCTGCTCGGGCTGGCGCGGGCCTTCACCGTCGCTACTCATCAGCACACGATCATCTTCCTGTGTACGAGCGGAGACGCCTATGGCACTGTCGGAGCGCGGCGTTTCGTGACGGACCACCGGCCGGACGGGCTCCTGGCAGTGATCGCCCTCCGCCAGGTGGCGACGCGCAGGGCGACTGGAGTCGGCCTCGATGGATGGAGCACCGCCCCCAAGGTCGCGCCGCCCTGGCTGTGGCTGCTCGCTCCCCCGGCGGGCCGGGTCTCCGCAAACCTCGGAACACACCTGCCGACGATCCCGGCACAGATACTGCGCCTCGCCGTGCCGACTAGCTCTGGCAGCCAGGGGCCCTTCGTCGCCGCCGGCGTCCCGGGCGTGACGGTCTCCGCCGCAGGCCCACGGCAGACGCCGCAGTCAGACATCATCGACACCGTCTCCCCGGTGACCCTGAACAAGATGGGCGACACGGTACAGTCCATGATCATGTCCATCGACGCCGCTGCCACGCCGGGGGCGCCGAGCGGCGGGACGATCTTCCTCACGCGCGATCGCACGCTGCCCGGCGGAGCGCTCACCGCCATCCTCGTCGCGCTCCTGCTGCCCCTGGCCGCAGTCACCGTCGACCTGTTCGCCCACGCCAGGCGCGCGCGCATCGTCCTGCGCCCGGCGCTGGTGCGCTCCCTTCTGCACCTCGCGCCGTGGCTGGTCCTGCTGGCCATCGTCTACTTCGCCAACCTCATCGGCCAGTTGCCCAGGAGCCCGGGCGCGGTGATCCCGCCGGGCTCCCACGCCGTCGACAGCCCGCGCTACCTGCGCGTCATCATCCTCCTGACGCTGCTCGTCCTCGCCTACGCCTACGCCGTGGCAATCGAACGGCGCCTCGAGCGCCGCGTCACCACCGATCCTCGGGCCACCATCTTCGTGGCGCACGCCGTCCTCGTGCTCATCGCCCTGCTCGCGTTTCTGGTCAACCCGTTCGCGATCCTGCTGGTGGTGCCGGCGGCTATCCTCTGGCCCCTGGCCCGGCCGGGCGGCTGGATGCGCTCCATCCTGCCTGCCTACCTCGGGCTGGCGATGATCCCGGTGGTGCTCGTCTACTACGGCCTGCGCCTCGGGCTGGGATGGAAGGTCTGGTGGTACTTCTTCCTCCTGCTCGAGAACCGGACGATCCCCGCCGGCGGCGTGCTCCTCGGTCTCGTGTTCCTGTCCACAGCCGGGGTGCTGGCGCACACCCTGCACCAGCGCGGGCTGGCGCCGGGGGCGCTCACGTGGCCGGCCGTGGAGCGGCGCGCTTTGGGGCGTCCGAGCGACGAGGAATGGGCGTCCACCGACCCTGCCGCTGCGGATGGCGGGCGCTCCGCGGCGGCGAAGCGCAGCGGGCGGCGGGCGGCCCGGCGGCGGCCGAGGCGGCCCTGAACGGCGAGGGGCGGGCGCCGGTAGCGCCCGCCCCTCGCCGTTCAGGGCCATCTGCTCGCCGGGCCGGTCAGTAATCTTCCTGTGACAGCGACTCGTCGATGGTCGTCTCGACCTCGTCGTCCAGCGTGACGTCGTCGGCCGTGGGCACGGGCTTGTCGCCGCTGTCGCGGGAAAGCAGCGCGGCCTCTCCGCTCATCATCGCGTCGAATGCCTTCGCCTTGAGGCGCGCCCGCGTCTCCTCGATGCGACGGCGCATCTCCGCCTGATCGATCGCGCCGCCCTCGCGGGACATCGCCTCCTCGGCGACGGGCGCTTCCTCCGCCGATTCCTCGGGGACCGGCGCCTCCGCGACTGGTTCCTCGACCGGCGCTTCTGCAACCGGTTCCTCGGCGACCGGCGCCTCAGCGACTGGTTCCTCGACCTGCGCTTCTGCAACCGGTTCCTCGACGACCGGCGCCTCAGCAGCCGGCTCGTCGAGCACCGCTCCCGCAGCGCCGGCCGACGCGGCCACGGCGCCGATGTCGGTCACGAGGCCGGCCTCGGGCTCCGGCGGAGTCTCTTCGCGGGCCGGGCCCGTAAGCGTGGATTCGGCCTCCAGCTCGGCGGGCGCCTCCTCCGCGGCGACCTCCGCGGCCGCGCCAGCGGCGAGCGCCGCACCGGCAGCGCCCGCGCGCTCGTCGCGCCCGTGCTGGATGTCCCAGCCGTGTGGCGCTTCCGGCGCCGCCGGCTCGGCGACGGGCTCCTCGACCGTCTCGGCCGCTGCCGGCTCTTCGCCGGTCTCCTCGGCCACGGCCTCCGGCGTCGCGAGCCCTTCGGCCGTCGCTACGACGGCGACATCCTCGGCCGGGCTTTCCTCCGCGACCGGCGGGACAGGCTCTTCGGGGGGCGCCTGCTCGGCGACCGGCTCTTCCGCCACGGGCTCCGCGGCGACCGGCTCTTCTGCCACCGGCTCTTCGGCGACCGGCTCTTCGGCGACCGGCTCCGAGAAGGGCTCGGCGATATCGCTCTCGAGCGCCGCGCGCGTCTCCTGGATGCGCTCCCTCAGGTCCTCGCCCTCCGGCTCCGCCTCCGCGGCCCCCGCCAGCGGCACCGCCCACTCTGTGGTCTCGGCGACGATGACCGTCTCCTCGACGATGCCTTCGTCCGGCACCGAGACCGTCTCCTCGACGATCACGGTCTCCTCGATCAGCGCAGGCTCTTCCGCAGCGAGCGGCTCGTCCGTCGCGACGGCTTCCTCAGCCACGACCGCCGGCTCCTCCACAGGAGTCTGCTCGACGGCCGCCTCTTCGACGACCGGCTCGGCGACCGGCTCGGCGACGACCGGTTCTGCGACCGGCTCGGCGACGACCGGTTCGGCGACGGCAGTCGCCGTCTCCCAGGACGCCTGGCCCTCCGGCTGTGGATACTCGTCCGGCGCCGCCGGCAGCAGCCTGCCGCTGGTGGCGCCCATCAGCTGCTCGCGCAGCTCACGGCCGCTCTTCGGGGTGAGCAGCACGGCGACCGCTGCTCCTACGCCGATCCCGAGCAGGAACTTCATGAGCCGCATCATCGCTGCCTCCTCTGCCGCTGCCAAGCGTCATCATGGCCTCGCGGGCGCGCGGGACCGACGGGATGTTCTTCGGTACGAACGAGCCTCGACTTTACCAGTGTACAGTCCTGTATACGGCCCCTCGCCTGGCAGTCCTGCACGAACCGCTCAGGCCAGGCGCTGGACCGCGACGTGGCTGTCGTCCTGCGGCGTCACGAGCACCACCCAGCTGACGCCGTAGCGCTCGCTCACCGCCCCCGCCGCCTCGCTGAGGGCGGAGGTGACGTCGTGACCGACGAACGCCATCAGCGGCATCATCGGCCGGTGTTCGATCTGCACGCGGATGCCCTCCTCCGACTGCTTGAGGAGCACGGGCTCCGGGCTCAGCCGGCGCAGCTCCTCGACGCTCCTCGGCGCGATCTCGAACACGCCGCGAGCACCGGCGACGATCTTCGGATCGTCGAGCTCGCTCTTCACGCGGCGCGCGTACCACCAGACGACGACCAGCACGATCAGGGTGATGAAGAGGAACGCCATGACCGCCAGGTAGCCCCTACTCATCTTCACCCCTCTCTTCGCGAGGCCGGCGTGTCGCCGCCCGTCTCTTCTCCTCCTCGAGGCGGGCGGCCATGTCGTGCTCCACCCCGCGTATCGGCAGGTAGTACCGCCGCCCTGAGAGCTTGTCGGGAAGGTACTGCTGCTCGACCCAGCCTCCGTGCGCGTGCGGATACTTGTACCCCACACCATGACCGAGGTCCTTGGCGCCGCGGTAGCTGGCGTCGCGCAGATGCGGGGGAGGCGGCTGGTTGCCCTCGCGGCGGACGTCGTCGAGGGCCGCATCCACGGCCTTGTAGGCGGCGTTGCTTTTGGGCGCGAGCGCCAGGTAGGCCGCCGCCTGGCTCAGGCTGATACGGCACTCGGGCATGCCCACCCACTCGACGGCGCGCGAGGCGGCCACCGCCACCTGCAGCGCCTGCGGGTCCGCGTTGCCGACGTCCTCGCTGGCGAACACGATCATGCGCCGGGCGACGAACTTGGGGTCTTCGCCGCCCGCGAGCATGGAGGCCAGGTAGTAGACGGCGGCGTCCGCGTCGCTCCCGCGCATGCTCTTGATGAACGCCGAGATCGTGTCGTAGTGGGCGTCCTCTCGGTCGTAGGCCACCGGGCTCTTCTGCGCCGCGTCGCGAAGGTCGTCGACGCCCAGCCTGACGGGCACCGGCGCACCACCCGCGGCGCCCGCGTCTCTCTGCGCGGCGGCACGCGAGCGCCACGCGGTCTCGAGGGCGTTGAGCGCCACGCGCGCGTCGCCGCGCGAGATCTCGGCGAGGAAGGCGAGGCCGCCCTCGTCGAGCGTCAGCGCGCGGCCGCCGAGGCCGCGCTCCGCGTCCTCGAGCGCGGCCCTCACCACCTGTTCGACCTGGTCCGCAGGCAGCGGCTCAAAGCGGTAGAGCTGGCAGCGCGAGATGAGCGCTGAGTTCACCTCGAAGTACGGGTTCTCGGTGGTGGCGCCGATGAGCGTGACCACCGCGTCCTCGATGGCCGGGAGGAGCGCGTCCTGCTGCGCCTTGTTGAAGCGATGGATCTCGTCGATGAAGAGGATGGTGCGCGCCGCGTCGAGGGCGCGCGCCTCGCGCGCGCCCTGAATGGCGGCGCGCACGTCCGCAGTGCCCGAGCTGACCGCCGAGAGCTGCACCAGACGGGCGCCGGTCTCGGCGGCGATAACGCGCGCGAGGGTCGTCTTGCCGCACCCGGGCGGCCCGAAGAAGATCATCGAGAAGAGCTCGCCGCCCTCGACCGCGGCGCGGAGCACCGTGCCCGGGCCCACGATGTGCTCCTGGCCGACGAACTCGGTCAGCGTGCGCGGCCGCATGCGCGCGGCCAGCGGTGCCTGTGCCGCGACCTGCTCATCGCTCGGGGAGAAGAGGTCCACGGGCTCAGTCTAGTGCCTTGACCACGCGCTCACACCTTTCTGCTACTATCGGGCGGCAATGCGGAAGGTGCTTGTCCTGAACACCACCTACGAGCCGCTCAACGTGTGCAGCGTGCGGCGCGCACTGGTGCTCGTGCTGAAGGACAAGGCAGAGGTGCTCGAGCAGTCGGGCGCGGCCTTCCGCAGCGAGCGCGCCGCCTACGAGCTCCCCCACGTCATCCGCCTGCGCAGCTACGTGCACGTCCCTCGCCGCACGGCCGCGGCGCGCATCTCGAGGCGCGCCGTGTTCGCACGCGACCGTCACCGCTGCCAGTACTGCGGCAGCGACCGGCACCTCACGGTGGATCATGTCGTGCCGCGCTCCAAGGGCGGACCCGACACGTGGGACAACCTGGTGACGTCGTGCGCGCCCTGCAACCGCAAGAAGGGCGACCGTCCGCCCCATGTCGCCGGCCTGCGCCTCAGGCACAAGCCGCGCCCACCGGAGCCGGCGGCGTTCGTCTTCCTGCACGTCGACGTCATCCACGAGAGCTGGCGGCCCTACCTCAGCTTCGCGTCCTGATACTCGATGCTATACTCCGCCGCGTGATCATTGACGCCAGCAGAGAGCCCCGGCTGCAGTACGGCGACGCCGAGCCGTTCGCCATCGACAGCTGCGAGGTGCAGCGCGATATCGAGCGCTCCTCCCTCACCAACATCCTGCTCGACGGGGCGCCGCTGAAGCTGCCGGTCGGAGAGAAGGTCACGCTCTGGGCGGGGCCCAATGTCGTCTTCGTCGGTAGGTCGGTGGACGAGAGCAGCGTCCTCGACCTGCTGTCGACCGAGACCGACGACGAGCTCAGCGACGACGAGACCATCTAGGGCCGGCGCCTGAGGGGCACGCCGTGAAAGGACTCGTCCTCAGCGGAGGCGCCGGCACACGTCTGCGTCCCATCACGCATACGTCGGCAAAACAGCTCGTCCCCGTGGCCAACAAGCCCGTCCTTTTCTACGGCCTCGAGGCCATGCGCGCCGCCGGCATCGACGACGTCGGGATCGTGGTCGGCGACACGCGCGCCGAGATCGAGGCCGCCGTCGGCGACGGCGGCCGCTTCGGTCTCCGGGTGACGTACCTGCCGCAGGAGGCTCCCCTCGGCCTTGCGCACGCCGTCCTCATCGCCGAGGAGTTCCTCGGCGACAGCCCCTTCGTGATGTACCTTGGCGACAACCTCCTGAAGGAAGGCATCTCTCCCTTCGTGCAGGCCTTCGAGAAGAGCGACCCGGACGCGCTCATCCTGCTGCAGAAGGTCAAGGACCCGAGCGAATACGGCATCGCCGAGCTCCGGGACGGGCGCGTCACGCGGCTCGTGGAGAAGCCGGCGGAGCCGCGCAGCGATCTCGCGCTGGTGGGCGTGTACCTCTTCACGCCGGCCGTCTTCGAGAGCGTGAAGGCGATCACGCCCTCCACCCGCGGCGAGCTCGAGATCACCGACGCAATCCAGCACATGATCGACCGCGGCCTGCGCGTCGAGGCGCATACGGTCACCGGCTGGTGGAAGGACACCGGCAAGCTCGAGGACATGCTCGAGGCCAACCGGCTCATCCTCGGTACCATCGAACGTGACGTCCGCGGCGACGCCGCCGGGTGCACCATCGAAGGCGCCGTGCAAATCGGCGAGGGCAGCCGGCTCGAGCGCTGTACCGTGAGGGGACCGGTCGTCATCGGCGCCGGCTGCCGGCTTACCGACACCTTCGTGGGGCCGTACACCGCCATCAGCGACGGAGTCGTGGTGGAGCAGGCGGAGATCGAGCACTCGATCATCCTCGAGAATAGCCGCATAAGCCGCCTGGGCGCGCGCATGGCCGACAGTCTCATCGGGCGCGACTGCGTGATCTCGCACAGCGAGGCCCTGCCCGTCGCCTACCGCTTCATGGTCGGCGACTCGTGCCAGATCGGCATCCTGTAGCCAGGCCGTCGCGGGAGAGCGGAGGAGGCCAAGCATGATCGAGGGCGTAATGACCAAGAACCTCAGGGTGATCCCGGACGAGCGCGGGCGGCTCATGGAGTGCCTGCGCAGCGACGACGAGCTGTTCATCCGCTTCGGCCAGCTCTACATGACGACCACGCTGCCCGGGGTCATCAAGGGCTGGCACCTGCACGACGTCCAGTACGACAACATCGTCTGCGTCAAAGGCATGATCAAGCTCGTGCTGCACGACGCGCGCGACGGATCGCCGACCAAGGGGCGGACCGACGAGTTCTTCCTCGGCGAGCACAACCCGATGCTGGTGCGCGTCCCGCCGGGCGTCTGGCACGGGTGGAAGTGCGTGAGTTGCGAGGAGTCGTACATCGTGAACGCGCCCACCGAGGTGTACAAGTACGACGCCCCGGACCAGCGCGAGCTGCCGCACGACTCGCCAGAGATCCCCTACGACTGGGGCGTGAAGCTGCGCTAGGCGCAGCCGGCGAAGCGATGCTGCGCTGGTTCGTCACAGGCGCCGGCGGCCAGCTGGCCACCGCGTTCACCCGCGTGCTCGAGGGAGAGGTGTTCCTCAGCCGCGAGGCCGCCCTCGACATCCGCGACGCCGAGGCGGTGCGGGCTGCCGTCCACGCTTTCGCCCCCGACGTGGTGCTGCACACCGCCGCCTACACCGATGTCGACGGCGCCGAGGCGGACCCCGCCACGGCGGAAGCGGTCAACGTGGACGGCACGCGTAACCTCGTGGCCGCGCTGCGCGGCACGCACACCTCCTTGGTCTACTTCAGCTCCGATTACGTCTTCGACGGCAGCAAAGGCAGACCGTACGTGGAGAGCGACGCGCCGCGCCCTCTGGGGGTGTACGGCCGCACCAAACTAGCCGGCGAAGCCGAAGTGCTGACCTGGGTGCACGGCACCGTGATCCGCACTTCCTGGCTGTTCAGCGAGACGGGCCGGAACTTCGTGAGGAGCATCCTCGCCGCGGGCCGCGAGAAGGCGGCGGCGGGCGATCCCCTGCGGGTCGTGGACGACCAGGTGGGCTCGCCGACGTACGCGGGTCACCTGGCCGCGGCGGTGGACGAAGCTCTGCGAAGCGGCCTCGCCCCCGGCGTGTACCATATGGCCGGCAGCGGCTACTGCTCCTGGTGCGAGCTGGCCCGCGAAGTCGTGCAGCTCGCCGGCATCGCGGTCGATGTGGAACCCATCTCGACGGCGGAGGTCGGCCGCCCGGCGCCGCGGCCGGCCTTTTCGGCGCTCGTCAGCGAACGCCCGATCCCGCGGCTGCCGCACTGGGCCGAGGGCGTGGCCGAAGCAGTCGACAGGCTCATCCCGCTCGGCTGACCGGCTGGGGCGGGCCCCACAAGGAGGGTACGGCATGAAGATCGTGGTCACCGGCGGCGCCGGGTTCATCGGCTCCAACTTCGTGCGCCACCTCCTCGCCAGGTACGACGACGTCGAGGTGGTCAATCTCGACAAGCTGACCTACGCCGGTAACCTCGAGAACCTCCGCGACCTCGAGGACGACCCGCGCTACCGCTTCGTCAAGGGCGATATCTGCGACGCGGCGGTGGTGCGCGCGACGCTCGCCGGCGCCGGAGCCGTGGTCAACTTCGCCGCCGAGACCCACGTGGACCGTTCCATCAGCGGCCCGCAAGACTTCATCCGCACCGATGTGCTTGGCACGCACACGCTCCTCGAGGCCGCGCGCGAGCTCGGCGTAGCCCGCTACCTGCAGATCAGCACCGACGAAGTCTACGGGTCGGCCGAGACCGGTTCGTTCACCGAAGAGTCCGGCCTGGCCCCGTCAAGTCCCTACTCGGCGAGCAAGGCGGGAGCGGACATGCTCGTGCTCGCCTACCACCGCACCTACGGGACCCCGGTCCTCATCACGCGCAGCTCCAACAACTTCGGCCCCTGGCAGTACCCGGAGAAGATCGTCCCGCTGTTCATCACGAACGCTATCGACGGTCAGGCGCTGCCCGTGTACGGCGACGGCCTGAACGTGCGGGACTGGCTCTACGTGGAGGACAACTGCGCCGCGATCGACGCCGTGCTGCACCGTGGGACCCTCGGCGAGGTCTACAACATCGGCGGGGGCAGCGAGGTCCCCAACCTGACGCTGACGCGGCGCATCCTCGAGCTCCTCGGCAGGGGCGAGGAGCTGATCCGCTTCGTGGCGGACAGGCCCGGCCACGATCGCCGCTACTCGGTGGACTGCGCCAAGGTGCGGGCCCTGGGGTGGGAGCCGTCGACCAGCTTCGACGACGGGCTCGAGCGCACGGTCGCGTGGTACCGCGGCCACCCCGAGTGGTGGCGGCCGATCAAGTCCGGTGAGTGGCGCGAGTACTACCAGCGGCAGTACGGCGGCCTGGCCTGACCTCAGGGCCGCCGCCGAGTCCTATCGGGTAGCGCTGCCCTGGAACTAGCCGGCCGGCGAGGCGGAGGGCGAGGGAGACGGCGACGGGTTCACGACGAGCTCCGCCGGCGTCAGCAGCCGCCGCCCCCAGGCGAACGCGTTCTTCCAGTACGTGGACGCGTTCAGCGAGGCGATCGAGACGCCGTCGGTGGAGCCGGTCGACTGGATGAACCAGCCGTTGCCCAGGTAGATCGCGGCGTGGTAGATCGAGGCGACCGTGGAGCTCGGGCCCTTGGGCCCGAAGAACATGAGGTCACCGCACTTGAGGTTCTTGGCCGCGATGCGCGGCTTGGCGCGCGCCGCCATGTCGTGCGCGCCGCGCTCGTTCACCGTGATCGGGTAGCCGAAGTGCATCTTCATCACGTAGAACACGAACCCGGAGCAGTCGAACCCGCCCGCCGCCTGGTAGCCGTAGGGCGAGTCCTTGGTGGGGTACTCGCCGGCCCAGACGTACGGATAGCCGATGTACTTGAGGGCGAACGCCGTGACCTGCTTCTGCCGGGCGCTGAGCGGCGGCAACGTGATCGACTTGAAAGGCGCTAGTCCGTTCAGGTTCCACTCGTTGGCCTGCTGGAAGCCGCGCCAGAACATGTACGCCACCTCGGCACGGTTGGTGGGCTGGCCGGGCGCGATCTCCTTCCCGTCCGCCGCCGCGGGATGATTGAAGCGCAGCTGCAGCTGGCGAGAAGCCACGATGTATGGCAGGTAGCTGGGGGCGCCGGTGAGCCAGCCCGGGCTGGGCTGCCATTCACTCGAGCGAAGCGTCGAGAGCAGGCCCCAGTCTGAGGACGCGTAGCGCTCCTCGAGCCACTTCACGATGCCGATCTCCGCGCGCGAGGCGAGCACCGCCCTGCTCGGGAAGAAGTCGCCGTCTTTGTTGACGCTGAGATAGTCGTGGTGGACGGCGATCTGGATGACGCCGTAATACGGGTCGGTCTTGGGGACGTCGCGGATCGTGACCGCGGGCACCTGCTCGGCGAGGTGCCCTGCCGCCGTCACCAGGGCCCCGGCGAACTGTTCCCGCGTGACCGGCTGCCCAGGCCTGAAGAGCGACCCGAAGTCGTCCATGAGCCGGTGGGTGGAGGGCCCGCGCGAGGTGATCGACTCGATGGCCGCATGGGCCCAGTAGGAGGAGGGGATGTCCGAGTAGGTCTTGGCCGGCGCGCCCGGCGCCAGGCACAGGAGGACCGCCACCACGGTGACGATCGTGGCGCTGAGGGCGAGGGGTCTGTGCTGCCGTCCGGCCATGCTCCAGTCCTGCTATCGGCGCTTGAGACTGCGCCTTGAGCGTCGTCGCGGCCTCGTCTCCGGCCCTGGCGACGCTTTCGCCGCCGTCCTGCGTTCTCCTCACGGCGAGCGCACAGGGTAACACGCCACGCTTCCGGGCATCGTTAATGGGGGTCCATATGCGCGCCGGCAGCCTCAAGAAAAGGAGTCCGCCGCCGATGCCAGAAGCAGACGGGACCGACGGGACCGGACGCGCCGGCGTTTGCGGCGCCTCCGCGCGACGCGTATCCTGAGCCGGCACCGACACGGGAGCCACCGTGAGCATGCGTCCTCAAGGCACCACATCCCCCAGCCCCCGCCCGCCGCGCCGGACGTCCCGCGTCCGGCTCGGGCTCGGCGCCGTGCTCGCAGGGCTCGTCCTCCTGGCCGGAGCCGGCCCTGCCGGCGCCGTGAGCACCGACGCCGCCTACGTGATCAGCGGTCATGGATGGGGCCACGGGATCGGCATGTCGCAGTGGGGGGCGTACGGGTACGCCAAGAACGGCTGGGCGTACCGCGCCATCCTCAAGCACTACTACACCGGCATCGGCTTCGTCACGCAGCCCAATGCCGCCAAGATGACGATCCGCGTGCGCCTGCGCAGCGGCCTCAAGAGCGTCGGCGTCTCGTGCCCCTACGATTACACCGCCACCGACCTGCCCGTCACGAAGACGCTGGCGATCCCCGCCGGCACCACCGCGACCACGACCTACGTCAACGGCGCGTACCACGTGGTCGCCGGCACCAAGACGCAGAACTTCGCCACGCCACCGTTCTTCACGCCGAGCAAGGGGGCCCTGCGCACGCTGACGGCCACGGACCTCGGCGTCACCGGCGCCTACCGCGGAGTCTTTCGCGTGCTCTACACCGGCGGCGGCCTCATGCTCATCAACAAGCTGCCCCTGGAGTCGTACCTGCGCGGCGTCGTCCCCCGCGAGGTCTCGCCCTCGTGGCCCGTCGAAGCGCTCAAGGCGCAGGCCTGCGCCGCTCGCGCCTACGCCTACAACTCGCGCAAGCCGATCGCCAACAACTGGGACGTGTACACCGACGCGCGCTCCCAGGTCTACATGGGCGTCGGCGTGGAGGACCCGCGCAGCGACGCCGCCGTGGCTGCCACGGCCGGCGTCACGCCCACCTCCGGCGGCAAGGTGATCACGGCCTACTACTTCTCGTGCTCCGGTGGACACACCGAGAGCATCGAGTACGGCTGGCCGGGCGCGGCGGCGGTGCCCTACCTCAAGGGCGTCAGCGACCCGTACGACTCCTTCGGGTCGCTGCACGACTGGGGGCCGCTCAAGCGCACCTCCGCACAGCTCTCCTCCAGCCTCGGCCTCAAGGGCACGCTTCGCGCGATCGTGCCCGTCAAGCGCGGCACCTCCCCGCGCGTCGTCAAAGCGGCCCTGGTGAGCACCAGCGGCATCACCTTCATGGACGGCAACATGCTGCGCATGAAGCTCGGGCTGAACAGCACCTGGGCGTCGTTCACGAGCATGTCGATCCAGCCCGCAGCGCGGGACAAGACGACCATCACGAAGGGTGCGACGGTGCCTCTCAGCGGGCGTATCTACCCCGCCCTCGCGGCCGGGGCGTCCGTACAACTGCGCTGGTACGTCGCCGGCGTGTGGCACTCGCGCAACGTGGTGACGACGCGCGTCACGCAGGCGCTCGGCAGCCACCTGGGGGTCGCCTACAAGACCGTGTACTCGGCCTACACCGTCACCGCCAAGCCGGGCGCCACGACCACGTACTACTTCCTGCGCGGCACGGCCGCCTCACCGAAGACCACGGTCACCGTCAAGTAGGAGGGAAGCAGCCCGCCGGCGAGCGCAGGCTCCGACCGGCGGCCCCGTACGAGGGGCAGCCCGGGCCTGGTAGGGCAGACCCGGGCTGCTGTTCGCCTTCCACGGAACGACGCGGGGCAGGAAGACCGCGCCGCCGGGAAGGACGCTGGTGGACGCTCGCCGCTACATCCCGGAACCTTCGCCGCGGAACAGCTCCGCCGGCGAGTCCGGCACCTGGTGCCGGCGGATCTCGCCTTCGACCATGTAGATCACGTCCTCGGCGATGTTGGTGGCGTGGTCGGCCAGCCGTTCGAAGTAGCGCGCCACGTTGAACAGCAGGACGATGGCGTCGAGATGTTCCGGGTCGGCGCGAAGGACCGACTTGAGGTCCTCGATGAGATGCTGGTACAGCAGGTCGATCTCGGTGTCCGAGGCGAGGACCTCGCGCGCGGTCTCCACGTCCTGGCGCACCAGAGCATCGAGCGCCCGCTCGAGGATCCTGCCGGTGCGGTCGACCATCACCGTGAAGCCGCGGGGCACGGGCACGGGGTGCTCCTGCGTGAGCGAGAGTGCCCGCTCGCCGATGTTGGAGGCGAGGTCGCCGATGCGCTCCATCTCGCTGTTGATCTTGATGACGGCGACGAGGAAGCGCAGGTCGCTCGCCACCGGCTGATAGAGCGCCAGGATCTTGAGGCACTCCTCCTCCACGTCCACTTCGCACTGGTCGACCTCGACGTCGCCCACGATGACGCGGCGCGCCTTGTCGGGGTCGCGCTCCTCGATCGCCTGGAAGGCGATGCGCAGGTTGTCCTCGACCAGGGCGCCCAGCGCCAGGACCTTGCGTTTGAGCCGGTCGAGCTCCCGCTGCAGATGCGTCATGTCGCCCTCCGGGCTCAGCCGAAGCGGCCGGTGATGTACTCTTCGGTCTGCTTCTCCGTCGGGTTGGAGAAGATGCGCGTCGTGGGACCGAACTCGATGATGCGTCCCTGGAAGAAGAAGGCGGTGTAGTCGCTGACCCGCGCCGCCTGCTGCATGTTGTGCGTGACGAGCACGATGGTGTACTTGCTCTTGAGCTCGAGGACGAGCTCCTCGATCTTGGCGGTAGCCACCGGGTCGATCGCGGAGCAGGGCTCGTCCATGAGCAGCACGTCCGGCTCGGCGGCGATGGCGCGCGCGATGCAGAGCCGCTGCTGCTGGCCGCCCGACAGCGCGTTCCCCGGTTCGTTGAGCTTGTGCTTGACCTCTTCCCAGATCGCCGAGCGCTTGAGAGCTTCCTCGACCCGCATGGAGAGCTCCGAGCGGCCCATGCGGTAGTGCTGGCGGAGCCCGTAGGCCACGTTGTCGAAGACGGTCATGGGGAACGGACTCGGCTTCTGGAAGATCATGCCGATGCGACGGCGCAGGTCGAGCACGTCCACCTGTGACGACAGCACGTTGACGCCGGAGAAGGTGATCTCGCCGGTGGCGCGCTGGTCGCGGTAGAGGTTGAAGACGCGGTTGTAGGTACGGATGTGGGTCGACTTGCCGCAGCCCGACGGGCCGATGACGGCGGTGACCCGGTTCTTCTTGATCTCGATGTCGTTGCCGAAGAGGGCCTGCGCCTTCCCGTAGAAGAAGTCGAGACCGCGCACCGAGATCTCGCTGGGCAGGGAGTCGAAATCCTCCTCAGCGCCGCGGCGGTCTTCGGCCACCTCGAGCCGCGGCGGGACGACCGTCCCGGGGCCCTGGATCTGCGTCGGCTCGTCCACTCTGGTCCCTGCCATTTCTTGCCTCGTTGGAAGAGGAGTCGCACCAGGATGTTGAGGCCCAGCACGAACACGATGATGAACAGGGCGCCGCCCCAGGCGAGCGCCTGCATGCGCGGGTACGGCGACCCGGACATGTCGAACATGGTCTTGGTGAGGTTGGCGACGGGCCCGCCGAAGTAGCCGCCCGGGCCGAACAGGCCGCTGATCCAGTACGGGCTGCTCAGCGCCGTGAACAGCAGCGGCGCCGTCTCGCCGGCCACGCGCACGATCGCCAGCGTGGCCCCCGTGATGAGGCCGCCGCGCGCCGCCTTGCAGACCACGCCGAGCGTGACCCGCCAGCGCGGCGCGCCCATCGCGAGGCCCGACTCGCGCAGCTCGTTGGGCACCAGGTTGAGGATGTCCTCGGTGGTCCGTGCCATCACCGGCAGCATCAGGAACGCCAGCGCGACCGAGCCCGCGAAGCCCGAGTAGTGGTGCAGAGGCTTCACGAGGATGGCGAAGGCGAACACGCCGACGATGATGGAGGGCACGCCCATGACCACGTTGGCGACCATGCGGATGCCGGTGGCCACGCGCCCGTTGCGCCCGAACTCGGCGAGGTACACCCCGGCGAGGAAGCCGACCGGGATGGCCATCAGCGCCGCGCCGGCGGTGATGATCAGCGTGCCGACGATGGCGTTGGCCATGCCGCCGCTCTTGGACAGCACGTCTAGCGGCGTCGGCTGCGTGAAGAAGGCGAGGTTCCACGCCTTGGCGCCGCGGATGATCACCTCGTAGAGGACGAACGCCATGACGGCGATGCCGAACCAGGCGCCGATCCACGAGAGGACCTTGATGACGATGTCGGTCGTCCTACGCCGCGCTACGGAGCGGCGGGGCACCTCGCTCAAAGGCCGGGTCTCGGCGACGGCGCTCATGCCCGGCCTCCGGTGGCGCGCTGCACGCGGCGCAGCCACGCCTGCGCGGCGATCTGGAAGAGCACGGTGATGATGAACAGGATGAGGCCGAGCTCGATGAGGGCGCTGACCTGGATCTTGTCCGTGGCCTCGCTGAAGTTGAGGGCGATCAGCGAGGCGATCGACGTGCCGGGGTCGAAGATCGACTTGGGCATGTAGGCGAACACGCCGCCGATGAGGAAGGCGACGGCCATGGTCTCGCCGAGGGCGCGGCCGAGGCCGATGAACACGGCGCCGACGATGCCGCTGTTGGCGTAGCGCAGGCTGATCTTGCTGCATGACCTCCCACGTCGTGGAGCCCATCCCGTAGCCGGCCTCCTTGGTCACCTGCGGCACCATCATCAGCACGTCGCGAGAGACGGCCGTGATGAAGGGGAGGACCATGAAGGCGAGCACGACGCCGGCCGTGAAGATGGACACGCCGCCGCCCTGGAACTGAGGCCCCGGGGCGATACCGGGGATCTTGCCGAGCGGCGTGCTGTAGAGCCACGGGACGAAGTGGTCCTGCACGTAGGGCACGATGACGAAGATGCCCGACCAGCCGAAGACGATGCTGGGGATGGCGGCGAGCAGCTCGATGGCGGTGCCGACGACGCGCGCCACGGCCGGGTGCACCAGCTCCACGAGGAGCAGGGCGATGACGAGCGCGAGAGGCACCGCGATGACCATCGCCACGAGCGTGGAGAGGAAGGTGCCGGCCAGCGCCGCCAGGGCGCCGTACTGGTGGTCAGTGGGCGCCCAGGCGATCGTCGTGAGGACGCTGGTGCCCAGCGTGGTGATCGCCGGCCACGAGTTGACGACGAGGACGATGGCCAGGCCGAACATGGCGGCTGCGAGCGCCAGCCCGCAGGCGGTGGAGACTCCCCGGAAGAGGGGGTCACCGAGTGAGACGTTATGGCGGCCCCGCGGCGCCGCTTGCGCGGCGCCGCGGGGCGCACCGGGACTTGGTGTGATATCGGCGTCGACTGTGCTCACGGTCCTGCCTCCGATGAGTCAGTTCAGAACGATGGGATCAGGGCCAGACTGGCGCCCCGCTGGCGGTGATGGTCGGCCAGACCTGCTTCTGGACGAGGTTGTAGACGCTTGGCCGGCAGCGGCACGTAGTCGAGCGCCGTCGCGGCGGCCTGCCCCGCTGGTATAGGCGTAGTTGAAGAACTCGAGCATGTTCTTGGCGCGTGCCGCGTCGGCCTGAGCTCTTCTGCACGAGGATGAACGACGCGCCGGTGATCGGCCACGAGTCGGCGCCCGGCTGGTTGACGAGCACCATGTACATGCTCGGCAGCGAGGCCTTCCAGTTGGCGTTGGCGGCAGCAGCGCTGAAAGCTCGCGATGCTCGGCTTGACCCAGGCGCCGGCCTTGTTCTGGAGCTGGGTCGTGGTCATGCCCGTCTGCTTGGCGTAGGCGTACTCGACGTAGCCGATCGAGTCGTTGAGCTGCTGCACGCTGGCGGCGACGCCGTCGTTCTTGTTGGCGCCGATGCCGATCGGCCAGGTGATGCTCTTGTCGGCGCCCGCCGTCCAGATGCTGCCGGCGGCGTCGGTGAGGTAGTGTGTGAAGATCCATGTGGTGCCCGAGCTGTCCGAGCGGTGCACGACGTTGATCTTGGTCGCCGGCAGGCTCACGCCTGGGTTAAGGCTGGTGATCGAGGCGTCGTTCCACATCGTGGTCTTGCCCATGTAGATGCTGGCGAGGACGTCGGGCGTGAGCTTGAGCTGGCCGTCGGCCACGCCGTTGAGGTGCACGACGATCACGACGCCGCCCACGACCATCGGGAACTGCGCCAGGTTGTTCGCCGTGAGGTCGGCCTCTTGGAGCGGCGCGTCCGAGGCGCCGAAATCGACTGTCTTGGACTCGACCGCGGAGATCCCGCCGCCGGAGCCGATGGACTGGTAGTTCAGCTTGACGCCCTTCACGCCCTGGTAGTCGGCGCCCCACTTCTGGTACAGGGGGGCCGGGAAGCTGGCGCCCGCGCCGACGATGGTGTCGGCCGTCAACGGCACCGGCGTGAGGGTGGGGCCGGGCGTGGCGCCCGGGCTCGCACTGCTGCTGGCCGAGCTGCTCGAGCTCGAGCTGCCGCAGGCGGCCACCACGAGTGCGAGTGCCGCGGTGGCGGCGATCGCGACGGCTGCCATCAGCAGGCGCGGCGCGAACGCGTGGACTTCTTCATTCGGCGACCTCTCTTTCGCGTCTGTGTGACTTGTGACCCGCCTCCCTGGCAGGCGGCGGCGCACGGGGCGCCGCCGGACAGGTAACCTACCCGGGCTGTGTTAGCGAATGGTTAGCGAAGCGTGCCGAAGCGAAGATGTCGCGCGAACGGCGGCTGGAAGCAAGAAGGGCGGGGCTCCTTGTGGAGCCCCGCCCGCTAGGCGGGCCACGCCGGTCGCGAGGCGGCCGGCATGTCCCGGTGGTAGCTGGGACCGCCCTCGGCACAGGGCGCCGTCCCGACGCGGACGCGTGCGTCTGCCAGGGAAAGGCCGGGCGGGCCGGTCCTCAAGCGTGGCCCGCCAGGACTCACCGGTTCTTCACCAGGCGGCCTTGCCGCCGGCCTTGACGGTGTGCCAGACCTTCTTCACGGCGGTCACGACGGAGGACGGCATGCTCACGTACTTGAGCGCGGTGGCGTCAGCCTTCCCCGTGGTGCTGGTGTAGCCGAAGTTGAAGTACTGGAACGTGGCGTGAATCGGCGCGTAGCTGGCGTTAGTCTTCTTGACGAGCACGAACGAGGCGCCGGCGATCGGCCAGCTGGCGTTGCCGCTCGCGTTGACCATGACGGTGGCGAACCCGGCCGACGGGACCCACTTGACGCTGGCGGCGGCCGCCTTGAACGCCGCGAGACTGGGCTGCACGAACTTGAGAGCCTTGTTCCTCATCTGCACGTAGGGGATGCGCGCCTGCTGGGCGTACGCGTACTCCACGTAGCCGATGCGACCCTTGCCCTGCTTGACCATTGTCGCGACGCCGTCGCTGCCCTTCGCGCCCGCTCCGATCGGCCAGCGCACGGTGGTGCCGAAGCCGACCTTTTTGGCCCACGAACCGTTGATGGCGGTCAGATAGTGGGTGAAGATCCAGGTGCTGCCCGAGCCGTCGATGCGATGCACGGGGTAGATGTTGCCCGAGAGGCTGAGGCCGGGGTTGAGCGCCTTGATGGCGGGGTTGTTCCAGGTCTTGATGGTGCCGAGGTAGATGCCGGCGAGGATGGTGCCGGTCAGCTTCAGCCTGCCGGTGCCGACGCCGGGGATGTTGACGATCGGCACGAGGCCGCCGACGCAGGTCGGGAACTGAATCAGGCCGAACTTGCTGAGGTCAGCGGCCGACAGCGGGGCGTCCGTGCCGCCGAAGCTCACGGTGCCGGCTTTGATGGCGGCAATGCCGGCGCCCGAGCCGGTCGGCTGGTAGTTGATGGCTGCACCCTTGAAATGGCTCGCCCAGCGGTTGTACAGCGGCGCCGGGAACGTGGCGCCCGCCCCGGTCACGCTGACGGCGAACGCCGGGCCGGCGAGGGTGGCCGCGGCCATGGCGGCCAGGGCCGCCACGAGCGCCGCCTTGGTGCTGCGCCTTTTCAGTAGTCCCATAGCTCTCTCCTTCACACTTGTATGGCCTGTTGCCCGAAGCGACACGTCGATGGAGTGCCGTCCGCAGTGCAGGCTATGGTGCGGGCGTGAGAGGACCATGAGACGCGCGTGAAGGGCCCGATACCCCTGCGTTAGGTCAGAATGAGGAAGACGACCAGGCTCTGTGAGCGACCGCCGCCGCGCTCAGGAGAGCGGCAGGTGGATGCGGAAGGTACTGCCCTCGCCCACGACGCTCTCCACGGTCACGCGGCCGCCGTGGGACTGGACGATGTGTTTGACGATGGCGAGGCCGAGGCCCGTGCCGCCGAGGTCGCGGCTGCGCGCCTTGTCCACGCGGTAGAAGCGCTCGAACAGCCGCGGTAGGTGCTCGCGAGGTATGCCGGGACCCTCGTCGCGCACGACGATCATGAGCTCGCCGTCCTGCTGCTCGAGGGAGACCAGCACCTCGCTGCCCTCGGGGCTGTACTTGACGGCGTTGTCGACCAGGTTGACGACGGCCTGCTCGAGGAGCGGCGGGTTGGCCGGCGCCAGCACGCAGTCGCCGCACGAGACGAGGATGGCGATGTTCCTCGACTGCGCGTTGAGCTCGCACACCTCCACGGCCGCCCTGACCACATCGCAGACGTCCGTGTCCTCCGTGAAGAGGCCGCGGCCGTCCTGCGACTGCTCGAGCGACGAGAGTGCCAGGAGGTCGCCGATGATGGCGTTCAGGCGGTCGGCCTGGCCGGCGATGATGCGCACGAAGCGGTGCGCGGCCTCGGGGTCGTCGATCGCACCGTCATCGAGCGTCTCGGCGAAGCCCTTGATGGAGGTGACCGGCGTCTTGAGCTCGTGAGAGACGTTGGCGACGAAGTCGCGGCGCACGGCCTCCAGGCGCTTGAGGCGCGTGACGTCGTTGAGCACCACGACCGCGCCGAACGTCGCGTCCCCGGCGGCGGAGCCCTTGAGCAGCGTGCCGTTGGCCTGCAGCGAGCGGTCCTCGGCGCCGACGCGCATGGTGATGTCGGCCTCCACGGGCTCGTGGCCCTCCAGCGCCGCCTCGACGACCTTCTGCAGGTCGGGGTTGCGGACGACC
Organism: uncultured Thermoleophilia bacterium; assembly: GCA_963709845.1. Classification (GTDB taxonomy): domain Bacteria; phylum Actinomycetota; class Thermoleophilia; order UBA2241; family UBA2241; genus CAIXSE01. The sequence continues at coordinate 687,762 of CAVPXV010000004.1, read as the reverse complement.
TCCTGGATGCTCCTGCCTTCGGCGGCCGCCGGCTCCACGTTGAGCAGCTTGGCGGCGGCCTCGTTGACGGCGATCACCCGGTCGTCCTGGTCCACCGCGAGGACGCCCTCGACCATGCTCGTCAGCACCGCTTCGCGCTGGTTGCGCTCGCGCGTAAGTGTGTCGATCTGCGCGCTCAGGTCCTCCGCCATGTGGTTGAGGCTCTCGGCGACCACGGCGAACTCGAGCGTGCGCGGCACGTAGAGCTTGTGCGAGAAGTCGCCACGGGCGAAGCGCTCCGCGCCGTGCTCGATGTCGCGCATCTGGCCGCTGATGCGCCGCGACAGGAAGACGCCGAGGAGCGCGGCCAGCGCCGCCACGACGAGCGCGCTCAGGGCGATGCGCGCGTAGAGACTGTCCAGGGCCTCGTTGACGGCGGTGAGCGGTACGGCGGCCCGGACCACGGCGGCCGTGCCGCCGTCCTGCAGGATCGGGAGGGCGACGTACATCATGTCCACGCCGAGCGTCGGGCTCCTGCGGATGCTGAGGCCAGGCCCGCCCTGCAGGGCGGCGTGGACTTCGGGCCGGTTGGCGTGGTTCTGCATCGTGCTCACGTCGGCGACCTCGGAGTCGGCGAGCACCTGCCCGACCACCTGTCCCGGCTCGTGCCCGGCGATCACCGTGATACGCGTGCCGGACGGCTGGCCGAGGCGCCGGACGAGGTCCTGGAGCTGAGCCTGGGTGTCGCTCGCGAGCTGGGGGGTGACGTCCGCGCGGATGAGCTGCGCCCGCGCCAGGAGCTCGCGCTCGGTGTGATCGATGTAGAAGCTGTGCGCAGAGCGCACGGCGTAGAAGCCCACCGCCGCCGTGCAGAGGATGACGACCAGGAGGTAGGCGGCGTAGATGCGCCAGAAGAGCCGCGGCCTATGCACGGCTCAGTCGTCCTGCAGGCGGTACCCCACGCCGCGCACCGTCTCGATGTAGGCGCCGCAGGCCCCGAGCTTGCGGCGCAGCGAGACGATGTGCACATCGACCGAGCGGTCGGTCACGAAGCGGTCGTTGACGAATACGTCATCTCCCTGGGCGGCGTCCACGATCTGCTGCCTAGTGAACACCCAGCCGGGACGCTTTGCCAGATACTGGAGGATGCGGAACTCGGTGGCCGTGAGCTCGACGGGGGCGTCGTCGACGAGCACCTGGTGGCGACCGGGGTGGATGGTGAGCTGCTTGATGCGGATGCTCGTCTCGCCGTCGCCCTGCTCGTCCCGCCGCAGCACGGCCTTGATGCGCGCCGACAACACGCGCGGGCTGAACGGCTTGGTCACGTAGTCGGAGGCGCCGAGCTCGAGGCCCGCGACGATGTCGGCCTCACTGCCCTTCGCCGTGAGCATGACGATCGGGATGGACCTCGTCTTGGCGTCTGTCTTCAGCCGGCGGCACACCTCGAGGCCGTCCACCCCGGGAAGCATGAGGTCGAGGACGATGAGGTCGGGCATCTTCGTGCGCGTCGCCGCGAGGGCGTCCTCCCCGGTCTCGACGACCGTGACGTGATAGCCCTCTTTGCCGAGGTTGTACTGGACGAGCTCGAGGATGTCGCGTTCGTCGTCGACGACGAGCACGCTCTCTTTTGCCATCATCACCGCCATGGTGGGATACGCTTCGGACCCAGCGAGGCACGCTATCGGGAGGATGTTAAGGCTTCGTGAGCATCGCTACCAGTTGCGGCGAGGAAGGAGACGGGCGTGAGCGAGCGCAGCGAGATCGTGGTGGTGGGCGGCGGGCCCGTAGGCGTTTGCGCCGCTCATGCCCTGGCGATGGCCGGCGCTGCCGTGACGCTCCTCGAGAAGGAGGCCGAGGTATGCCCGCCGACGAGCGCCGCGCACGCCAACTGCGGCCTCCTCGTGCCCAGCGACGTCACGCCGCTGGCGTCGCCGGGCGCGCTGGGCAAAGGGCTGCACTGGATGCTGGACGGCTCCAGCCCCTTCTACATCGCGCCGCGGCCGAGCCCGGACCTGCTCCGCTGGCTGTGGCTGTTCCGCGCCGCCGCCACTGCGGCCCGCGCCAGGGCGGCGGCGCCTATCCTGCGCGCCCTGCACACGGCCAGCGCCGCACTGCACGACGATCTGGCCAGAGAGCACGGCGAGCGCTGGCTCTTCCACCACGACGGCATCGTGCAGGCGTACGAGGCGCCGGCGGAGATGGCGCAGGCGGCCGCGGAAGCGGATGGGGCGCGCGACTTCGGCGTGCGCGCCGAGCTGCTATCGGCAGCGGACGTGCGTGCGATCTTCCCGGGGATGCGCGGCGAGGTCGCCGGAGCCATCTCGTACCCCGAGGACGGGCACCTCGACCCGATGCTCTTCACGCGCGAGGTCGCGGCGCTGGCGGCCGCGGCCGGCGCGACCCTGCGCCGCGGCACCGAGGCGATCGCGCTGGAAACGGCCGGTCGCGGCGTGCGCGTCGTCACCACCCGCGGAGACGTCATCGCGTCACAGGTCGTGCTCGCCGCCGGCGCCTGGACGCCGGCGCTCGCGCGCGACCTCGGCCTGCGCCTGCCGATAGAGCCGGCCAAAGGCTACAGCGTCGACATCGCGCGGCCGGCGGACTTCCCCGAGATGCCGCTGTACCTCGGCGACGCGAGAGTGGTGCTAACGCCGCTGGGCGACGCCCTGCGGCTGGGCAGCACCCTGGAGCTCGCGGGCTGGGACATGCGCATCCGCCGCAAGCGCGTCGCCCGGCTTCGCGGCGCGGCCGAGCGGGTCATGGGCATCCCGTCCGACGGCCCGGTGCGCCAGATCTGGCGCGGCCCGCGCCCCGTGACCCCGGACGGGCTGCCGCTGATAGGCCGCGTGCCGGGGCGCGAGCGCGTCATCCTCGCCACCGGCCACTGCATGCTCGGGCTTTCCCTCGGCCCGGTCACCGGCAAGCTGGTAGCCGAGCTGGCCGGTGGCGCCACGCCGTCTCTCGACCTCGCGCCGCTCTCTCCCCGGCGCTTCGACTGAGTCTCCGCGGCCGCCGGCGCAGGCCGGCGCCGTGAACCAACGACGACGGCGCCGGGGCCGCTGCGGGTCCCGGCGCCGTCGTGTGACCTCGCCACCTCGCGAGAGCGTCTCAGATGCGGCTCAGCTCCCCGCGGTCACGAAGATCGGGTTGCTGTAGAGCCACAGGTCGCCCCACGCGAGAGCGGGGGTGTTGACCGGGGGCGTCATCGTGGCGCCGCCGTCCACAGGGTTCGGGATCGGCGTGTAGCTGAGCTCGTCCTTGAGCGGATTGCCGAACTTGTCGGTCTCGTTCTTCGTATTGGGCGCCAGGTTGGTGCCACGCAGGCGGAAGTACATGCCGGCCGTCACCTTGACCTTGGTGCTCATGACCTTCCAGCCGCTCGGCGTGGTCACCCAGTTCGCCTTGGTGAAGGTCTTGATCACCTTCGTCGACGAGTTCGTGTCCTGGGTGGCATAGGCGGGGTTCGACGGATCGATCAGGCCGGTGACCTTGCCGGAGATGAGGTCGATGCGATTGACGACCGGCCGGTCGCCGTTGTTGTTCGCCTTGGGCGAGTGCATCGAGATGGTCACGGTGACCACCTGGTTCTTGGTGGCGTGGAAGGTGCCGCCCATGGTGGCCGTCTTCGAGCCGGCGCTGACCTTGAGCCTGAGCCCGTCGACCAGGTCGCCGTTGACGACGTACTGGTTGCCGGCGCGCATGCCGTTGACGATCGCCGCCGGCGTGTCGCTGCTGGCGTACGTCCACGTCTTGGCGTACTGGCCCGGCCAGAAGTCGTAGTACTGGATGCCGATGACCGTGCCCGAGGCGTCGGTGTAGGTGCCGCTGGCCTTGTGGAAGTCGCTGTTGTTGAAGATCCAGAAGTGACGACCCTCGCCGAGCAGCGAGTCCCAGAGACCGCCGACCTGTGAGGTTATGTAGTCGGCGCCGCCGTACGTGCGCGCCTTGTCGGTCAGCGTGGGGTCGACCAGATTGGGATCGGTCGTGGTCGTGCCATCGGCGGCGATCAGGTAGCTGTAACCGCCGCGCGCGAAGTCGGCCTGGTGGCCCGGCAGACCCTCCATGCCGATGGCCACGTCGGGGGCGAGGTCGTTCATGGCGCGGAAGTCGCCGACGTGCCAGGCGTTGACGCGCGACGGGTGGTTGACCACTGCATAGGCGTCTCCGCCGTAGTTGTCCTCGAGCCAGCTGACGCCGGTCAGGGTGTTGTCGGCGTCGGTGGGCTGGGCCTTCAGGGCGTTGAGCTTGAGGAACGGGTTCGCCGGCGCGTCGATGATCTTGATCTGGTTGTTGGGGTCCGTCGGAGTCGGGTCCGGCTCCATGTGGCTGACTTCCTTGGTCCCCTCGTTGGCGCGGCTGGTGTCCTTGTCGGACGCGTCGAACTTGTACTCGAAGTTGCTGACGCCCGACGGCTCGTTACCGGCGCCGACGATTCCGACGCTGACGTGCTCGTGGTTGGGCGCGTTCCACTCGACGCCCTGGATGATGGTGCGCTCGGGATACGACGCCCGCAGGTCCTGGATGATGGGGAAGGAGTAGTTGGCCAGCGTGATCCAGCGCCACACCGGCAGCTCGAACGAGAGGCCGTTGGGGTCCTTGGTGGACGTGCCGCCGTGCTCCGAGTTGGCGAAGTAGTCGAGACCGTACACGCCGAACGCGTTGCGCACGACCTCGGTCTCGGCCTTGCCGCCGTCCGTCAGGTACGTGTGCGTGTGGATGTCGCCCGAGAAGTAGCGGGCCTTCGCCCCGGCGATCGGCGCCGCCGCGAGCAGGGCGAGAGCGAGCACCGCGGCGATCAACAGTGCGCGGCCCCTCCAGGTAGTGGGTGGTTTCCTCATGGTCTGCGGTCTCCTTTCAAGATGGCCTACTAGATGGCAAGCGAGAGAAGCGTGCTGCAGGGATGCACCGGCGACGCCGGCCGTCAGCTCGCGGGGTGTGAGGTTCGGTGCCGCCCAGGCAGGGAGGGCGGCAGAAGGGCGCTCGCGTCGAGGCGGCGGCGCACCGCGAGGGCGGTCACCAGGCCGCCACCGACGACGACGGACATGGCGACGGGTGCCATCCCGCCGTCGGACTTCCGGCTTGGCGATGTGCCCACGCGCCGTAGCAGGTCGCCGTGCGCATCAGAGGCGTGGCGGCCGCTCAGCTGGGACGGAGTGGGCGACGAGACATCAGCCGGCGCGCTGTCGCCGTCCGACGGCGCGGGCTTGACGGCTTTCGCACCCCGCCACTCCTCAAGGTAGGGGAACGGATCCACCGGCCCGCCGCCACCCGGATGGACCTCGAAGTGGCAATGCGGCGCGGTGAAGCGTGCGTTGCCCGTGTTGCCCACGTAGCCGATGACCTCGCCGGCCGTGACGCGCACGCCGTTGCTGATCCCGAGGGCGTAGTGATCCAGGTGCGCGTAGTAGAAGTAGTCGCCGTTGTCGTTGACGAGGTGCAGCGAGTTGCCGCCGAGGCTGCGCCAGCGCAGCTCCTCGATGGTGCCGTCCTGCACCGCGACGAGCGGCGTGCGCTTGAGCGCGAAGATGTCGATGCCGGTGTGGCTCTGGCCGTCCGCCATGATCACGCCGAAGTCGTCGCTGTACCAGTACTTGCCCTTGACGGGGAACACCGCGCCGGGGAAGTGCACGTGCTCGGTCGTCACGGGCTTCGGCGCCGGCATCGGACCTGGGCTGTAGAAAGCGTCCGGCACAGAGCCGCCACTGGAATCGCCGGAGCTGCCCGCCGAGCCCCCGCCGGACGATGACCCGCCGGACGAGGACCCGCCGGACGCGGATCCGCCGGTCGATGACCCGCCGGTCGATGACCCGCCGGAGCCGCCGCCGGCTTTGGGCTTGGGCGTCGAGCTCGACTCGGGAGTCGGCTTGGGCGTGGGGCTTGGTTCGCTCGTGGGCTTGGGCAGCGGGATCATGCTCGCGGCGGTGTCCTCGTCGGCACACACTGCGAGCTCCCCCGCCGTCACCGTGGCGCCGGCCTCGAGGCCGTGCCAGTCCTGGGAGAGTACCAGGGTGAGGCCCGCCATCTGGACCTCGATGCCGTCGTCAGTCGTGCGCGTGGTCGCCTGCGGCGCGCTCAGGGTGCCGACGCCGTCGATGGTCAGTGGCAGGTCGCTCAGCGCCACGGCCTTGCCGTCCACCGTGAGGTCCTCCACCTGGCTCTCCTGGGTCTCCCCGTCGACGAGCTTGCGGGTCGCCGCCGCCTCGGCGAGGAGCTGGACGCTCCCAGCCTTGACCAGGCCGCCAAGGAGGTTCACGTCGTCCAGGGTCACCGCCGCCGTGGAGGTAAGCCGGCCATTGAACGGTGAGGAGAAGGCATAGGCTCGTCCACTGCGCCAGGACGCCACCTCGTCGTCGCTGCCGGCGCGAACGATGGTCGTGTTGTCCTGCCGCGAGACGGTCACGACCGCGCGGCCCAGGATGCGGCCGTCGATGTCGGCCAGGAAGGCCCGCGCGTACGGATCCGGCATGGCGTAGGCCGCGCCGGCCAGGACCAGCGTGATGAGGAGCGCGGCGCCAAGGGCGCCGAGGGCGAGGGCGACGTACGCGGCGCGTGACCGCAGCCTGCTCCGCCGCCCGGCGGCTCTGCTCGGCGCTCTGCGCAGCCTTGTACTCCCATGCGGCCACGGGAGAGGGGTCGTCCATCATCGCGTCGCGTCCTCCGGCAGTGGTGCCCACTGATGCGTGTCATACGCACCGCGGTGAGTATCGCGACGCTTCGTGTGTGCGTGGTTAGTCGCCGGTGAGGCTGCCGAGAAATTGGCGCGAAGGTGCGATGAGGAGCGGGCGAGCGGAACGTGACGCGGGGCCGCGGGGGAGCGCGGACCGGCTCTGCCTCAGGCCAGGATGGCCTCGTAGGCCGCGCGCCAGTCGGCCAGATCGGCGAAGACGTGGTCGGGCCCGTGCGCCGCGAGCTCCTCGGCCGTGTGGCGGCCGGTGGCCACGGCGATGGCCTTCACGCCGAGGGCGGCGCCGCACTCCACGTCGGCCGGCGTGTCGCCGATCACGACGATCTCCTTGCCGGCGAAGTGACGGCCGGTGAGCTGCGCGGCGCGCGCCACCGCCACCGGCGGTAGCTCACTGCGGACCTGCGAATCGGAGCCGTACGCGCCGACCTTGAAGAGCGAAAGCAGCCCGGTGGGCTCGAGCTTGATGCGCGCGCCCTCACGCACGTTGCCGGTGAGCAGGCCGAGCATCGCGCGACGGTCGGCGGCCAGTGCCGTGACCAGCTCGCGGATACCGGGGAGCACCTCGATCCGCCCGCGCGCGACCTCCTCCCCAAGCAGCTCCACGTAGCGCACGATGCAGGCGCCGGTGAGCGCGTCGATCATGTCCTCGGGCGTACCGAGCTGCTCGGCGAGATCGTGGACGATCTGAGGCTGGGTCTCGCCCTCGTAGCGCCCGAGGATCGGCTCCGGGTCGCCGGCGCCCCACAGCTCGGCGAGGTCGCGGATGATGCCGGGGTCAGTGCGTCCGTGGAACGTGTACTCGCCCAGCTCGCCCTGCACGCCGTACACGTCACGCACGGCGCCGACGATGGCACGGCCGCCGGCGCCGTGCGCGTCGATGAGCGTGCAGTCGATGTCGAAGAGGACGAGCCGTTCCACGGGATGCGAGTATAGCCAGCAGGGCCTGCGGGCGAAAACGGACCGGCCGGCCGCCGGCGGCGCCGGCCGGTCGGGCCTCTCGCTTGCGGCGCACCGAACGCGTGCGGTGGCTACGCGCCGACCAACGGAGCCCTGCCGACATAGGCCGCGTCGGCCGTCTGCTGGAGGAGGAACTCGGCGACGTCCGCACGCGAGACGCGAGCGCCCAGGCCCTCGCCCATGTGCCCTACGCGGTAGCTGCCCGTGCGCGGCCCTTCGGTGAGCAGCGGCGCCCGCACGATGGTCCACTCGAGGCCGCTGTCGCGCACCGTCGCCGCCTAGCCGTGGTGGTCGGCGTAGACCCTGGCCGCCAGCACTCGACCCACGGTCTCCAGCAACCGGTCCGCCCAACGCGGCCGGTCGTCCGGATCGCGAACCGCCGTGATGCTGAGGACGACAAGTCTTCGTACCCCCGCCGCACGCATCGCGGCGACGATGTGAGCGCTGCCCGTGCGCAGCACCTTGTAGCCGCTGCCCCGGCCATGACCGAGGACGCTGATCACAGCATCCGCCCCGGCCACCGTCTGGAGCACGGCCTCCGAGTCGTCTACGTCTCCGGTGATCACGTGGAGACGAGGATCGGATTGCGGGAGTCGGGCGGGATCACGGACCAGCACGGTCACCTGGTCGTGGCGCGCGAGCGCCTGACGCAAGAGCGGCCGCCCGGTGCGACCGGTGGCGCCGAAGATAGCGAGCTTCATGGTCTCTCCTCATACGGCCTCAACATGGAATGCGACCCCGCGTGACTTCGGGTCCGACCGGCGGCGACGTGACTGCGGCCGGCCGGTCGCTCAGTCAGTATCGCGTCCGTGCCCGAGTTCCTCGACTGCGCGCGCTGCCGCGTCCGCCGCCGCCTGCAAGAAGACGGAGACTGCCTCGCGATGCTCGTCGGGGATCGCCTTCGTCAGCGCATCGATGCGTTCGTGGTATTCCGCCAGCCCCTTTGGCGGAGCGGTTCGCGCCTCCGAGGCAAGCTCAAGCAGCACCGCTCTCCGGTCGCTCGGATGCGGTCGGCGTCTCACCCACCCTCCGCGTTCGAGACGATCGACCAGCATCGTGATCGCCCCCGAGGTGAGCGAAAGGCGATCACCGAGCTGGCGCTGTGTCAGGGGGCCGTCCGCCTCGAGGTGCTCGAGCGTGTCCAAGTCGGTGCCACTGATGCCTGCCGCGCGTGCCAGGGCAGAGCGCATGCGGTCACGTTCCAGGCCGAAGCGCTGAAGGCTGGCGGTAAGTTCGTCTCGAGCGAGCATTGCCATGGTGTTCTCAATCCAGCCGCGTTGGGGTACCATCGCTTAGTCACCAAGCTATTGACTGACTAAGGAGATTCTATGATACCCCAGACAACGCCGGACGCAACGATCGAGCGGAACGACTCCGCCATAGGGCGTCTGGTGGCGCCGCTGAACCGCAACTTCGGCCAGCCGCGCGGCACCCTCGGCCGCCTCGCCGGCTGGATCATGGCGCGCGAGAACGTGGGCGTGAACCGAGCCGTCGTCCGACTGCTCGACATCGGCCCGGAGGAGCGCGTGCTGGAGATCGGTTGCGGGCCGGGCGTGGCGCTCGCCGATGCGGCCCGCTGGGCCAGCGCCGGCTTCGCCGCCGGGGTCGACCCCTCGGCCGTCATGGTCGCGCAGGCGCGACGCCGCTGCCGCGCCGCGATCGCCGCCGGGCACGCGGAAGTCCGGCAGGCACCGGCTGCGGCCTTGCCGTACGCGGACGGCAGCTTCACGCGCGCCTTCAGCGTCAATGCGCTGCCGCATTGGCCCTCGGCGCTGGCGGGCTTCGCCGAGCTGCGCCGCGTGTTGCGCCCAGACGCGCGTGTGGTGGTCGCCTTGCGCAAGCAGCGGCAAGGCACGGGTGCCGATCCCCACGCGCACGGTGCGACCAACGAGGAGGTCGCCGCCCTGCGTGCAACGCTGATGGAGCTTGGGTTCACGGGTGTCGAGGGGCCGGAGCAGGAGTTCGGCCGGGAGACGCTCGTCACGATCGTCGCTGCCGTGCCGAGTATCAGCTAGGAAAGCGACGACGCCGGCCGGCGAAGCTGGCGAGAGCCAGAGCAAAGGGCACGAGGATCCAGATCCGCGCCAGGAGCCAGGGATTCAGAGCTGCTCTGCGTCTGACACGGCGCTAACCGTCCTCTCACAATGCGCCGCTAGTCTGCGAGCATGGCAGGAGTCACGAGCGGCGCGCACGGACCGGACGGCGACCACATCGTCGGATTCCTCGACATCGGCACCAGCTCGGTGCGATTGATGCTCGTCCAGATCGGTCCTGACCAAGCTTACAGGGTCATCAGCTTGCGGCGCGAGGTCGTGCGGCTAGGCGACGAGGAGTTCGGTGACCGCCTCCTGCGACCTGCGTCAGTCGAGCGGGCGGTCGCTGTCTGCCGCTCGCTCGCCGAGCTGGCGCGCCTGGCCGGTGCCAGCGAGATCGTAGCGGCGGCCACGTCCGCGACCCGCGAAGCGCGCAACCAGGCGGACTTCCTGGCGCGCCTGCGCGACGAGGCCGGACTCGACGTGCACGTCGTCTCTGGCCGTGAGGAGGCGCGCCTTGTCTACCTCAGCGTGCTGGGCAGCGTCGACCTCGCCGAGCGCACAGCACTCTGTCTGGACATCGGCGGCGGCAGCACCGAGGTGATCGTCGGAGATGCCCGTCAGCCGCTGTTCCTCGACAGCCTTCCCCTTGGCGCCGTGCGGCTGGCCGGCGACCCGAACCTGCCGGACGTTTCGGGGCGCGTCTCGGCCGGCGACTACAAGCGCCTGCAGCGCGCCGTGCGTTTGGCCTCGCTGCGCTCAGTCAGCGCGGTGCGTGCGCGGAAGGTCGACATCGCGTATGGCACCTCGGGCACTGTCCGCAGCCTGGCGGCCGTCGCAGCTAGAGTGCTCCACGGCCGCGAACCGCAACGCGACCAAGTCGTGACCTTGCCCGACCTGCGCAAGACGATCAAGATGCTGCGCGGCCTGACGCTCGATGAACGTCGCCGCCTGCCAGGACTCAAACCCGACCGCGCCGACATCATCATCGCCGGCGCTGTGGTGCTCGAGACGCTCATGACCGACCTCGAGCTGCCGTCGGTGACGGCGCTCTCGGACGGCGGGCTCCGCGAAGGCTTGCTTGTGGACTACCTCTGGCGCAGTGCGCACGCATCCCCAGTCCACAGACTGTCGGTGCGCGAGCGCAGCGTGGTGCGTCTCATGCGCTTCAGCGGCGCCGACGAGGCCCACGCCCGGCACGTCTCGCATCTCGCGCTTGAGTTGTTCGACAGCGCCTGCGAGGCCGGCCTACACAGACTGCGCGGGCAGGAGCGCGAGTTGCTCGAGGGTGCGGCGCTCATGCACGACGTCGGCGGTCTCATTTCGTACGCCGACCATCACGTGCATTCGGCGTACCTCATCGCCAACGCAGACCTGTTGGGCTTCGATCAGCGCGAGACCGCCGTCATGGCATCGACGGCGCTGTTCCACCGCAAAGCCGGGCCAAGCACACGCCATGTACTCTACGCCCGGCTCGAGGTGGCCGACCGAAAGACAGTGCGCACGCTGAGCACGGTGCTGCGCCTGGCCGAACGGCTGGATCGCAGCCACGCCAGCGTCGTGCGCCATGCCCGGCTCGAGGCTGGCAGTTCGCGCAGCGAGCTGGTGCTGCGGCTAGCCACGAAAGGGCCAGCGCACCTCGAGCTTTGGGGCCTTGAGAAGCAGCGCGGCTCGATCGAGCAATCACTGCGGCGGCGGTTGACCATCGAGACGACGACGTTGTTTGGGGGACCTGCCTCAACGAACACGCGTCCCACGGCGACGTTGGAGAACGCAGAGGACCGCGGCTCCCCAGCCAGTCTGAGTCTCCCGTAGGATCGGGAGCTGGGCCGACTCTTCGGGGACTTAGGCGGTGGGAGCCGCCACCTCGGCAGCGGCGTAGGAGGCGACGAGCTGCACGCACCAGCGGCCCGCCTCACCCGGCGAGCAGCAGACGCCGCTCGGCCTCGTCCTGGTCGGGGCCGCCGGGCACGCGCCGGCAGCCCTCCTCGAGGACTCGCTCGGCGCACAGCCGACAGGCGACGGCGAGAGCGTCGTCACGCTGTACGAGCACGAGACGTTCGCCCGTCAGCAGTTCGCGTCCACAGGCGTCGCAGTGCTCCGGCTGCTCGCTCCATGCAGGGATGCCTCGCTCGCGCAGTCGCGCCAGGCGGCGCTGGCGCAGCTCCTGTGGCGAGTGCGTTTCCACCCACTCCTCGTCGGCCTTCGTGAGCTCCGCACTCACACAATCCTAACGAACACCCGGTAGGAATGTGTGCCATGGGATGGCCCTTGCGCCGTCCCGCGGCCCGTCGCGCGTCCTTTCCCAAGGTACTCACGCGCGGCGGGCCGCTCCTTTCGCCAACGCCCGCGAGGTTTGTCACGCGGCTGTGCGGGAAATGGATGCAGCGCCACTGGAGGGAGGGTGATGGACAGTCACGTGAAGGCACTGTATGAGCGCGGCGACACCAGCGGGCTGATGGCCATCGCGCTGCACCCTGACGAGCCCGCGCATGTCGTCGGTGACGCGTACCGGGCTCTGCGACTGCTGGCGCGGCTGGGCGACCAGGCCGCGACTGCCTTCTGCGACGCGACTGCGCGCGTTCCCGGTTGTCGCTACGACGCCGCGTAGGCGAAGACGGCAGACATCGACGTTCTTCGGCAGGTACCCCGCAGCCTTTCAGCGCAGGGCGTCGAGGTCCGTCCACATCCGGCGGAAGCGGCCGAGACTGTCGCCTTCGCTCTCGACGCCGGCGCGCCGCCAGTGCACGTCGCCCTCGATCGTCAGTGCCGTCCGGATCTCACGGCGCCAGCTGCCCTGGTCGTCCTTGACGAACACGGTGTAGTAGTAGACGGCATCCTCTCGCACGCCGTCGTCGACCACCTTGCTGTGTTGTTCGCTGCCCTCGTAGACGAGCGTCTGCGAGGAGCCGCCGGCCGGGTCGTCGGACTCGGGCGCGAAGCCCTCCCGCGAACGGAACACCCTCACGTCGCGAGGTTCGTCCCCGCGCCTGTCCCAGGCGAGGACGGCGACGCCGCTGGCGTGACCGGCGTGGAAGTGGGTGAGGCAGGCTCTGCGGCGCCCGCCGATAGGGTACGACGGACTCATCGCCGACCTCCTCGGACCTCAACTGCTTTCTCCGGACCTGTAGCTGTAGCTGCACGATCTCGCTCTGCAGTCATTCCTGGAACGCGCGTATCCATATCTCTAGCTTACCCGGGGCCGGTGACTGCCGACATACGCGTGCGGGTCCACGTCACCTCGACGCGATTCGCACCACTGCCTTCGTGAGCATTCCGCGGACATCGCCGGCCCTTGGCCGGGCCTGCCGCCGGCTACGCGCCGATCATCCGCCTCCGGTCGGCGGGCTGCCGCCGTGGCACGGGCAGGAGGCTGGCTGCCCATAACCCTGCAGGTGACAGGCGTTACACGGCAGCGGGACCTCGCCGGTCGGAACGTGTTCCCCCTCCTGCGGGTGCACGAAGGTCGACGGGATCCACCCGGTGATCTTGTGGCAGTCCACGCAGTGCGGCAGGCCGTTGTGGTGGTCGCCGTGGCAGTTCACGCAGCCGTCCGGCCTAACCGCCGTACCCTGGGTGTGGCACTGGTTGCAGTTGAGCGCGGCATGCGCGCCGGTGAGCGGCTGGGGGTGCTTGAAGTTCTTGCCGCCGACCCAGGCGAACATGCTGTGGCAGTCCTGGCAGGGGCCGCGCGGGGCGTGCGGCGCCTGGTGGCAGTACGAGCAGTTGGTGGTGCCGTCCTTGTGGCAGAGGAAGCACGCCGGCATCGAGTTCGCCGGAGGAGCGGCCACGCCCGGGGCGCCCTCGTGCACGAGCGCGGCGTGGCAGGCCACGCAGAGCTTGGAGGAGTGCCCGGGGCTGCCGTGCTTGAACGTGACCGGCGCCGGCGTGCCGAGGGTGAGCGTCTGGCTCGTCTGCGCCGTGGTGTGGCAGCCGCCGCGCATGCAGGACGCGTTGGGGACCTTGCGCGTGACGAGGATCGGCACCTTGACCTGACCGGTGAAGTGCACCCACACCTCGCGCGAGGCGTACATCTTGGTGAGCACGAAATTGCCCAGACCTGGCGGGATGTGGCACTTCACGCAGTCCACGTTCTTGTGCTTCGAGACCGCCCAGGTGTCGCGGTAGGGCCACATCTCGTGGCAGTCGGTCCCACAGAACTTGTTGTTCTCCGTGAACCGGACGGCGACGGCGGAGCCCCCGATGAACAGCACGATGAGGACGCCCACGATGATCGCCAGACGCTTCCACCAGCGCGACCACCACGAGCGCGATTGCCCGGCCATGCCCCATTCCTCCCCGTCTGACGCCCCACACGCCAGCGAGCATCATACTTCGAGAGGGCGGCCGCGTCGCCTGCGGCGCGCCCGCGGCGTGGTCCGCGACCTCCGGGGTCGTCAGCCCTGGCTCGCGGGCCGGCCTTTCACGATCAGCAGGGGCACGTCGCTGTGGTGACGCACGTGGTCGGCGACGCTGCCGAGGACGCGACGCTCGAGCCAGCCGTGCCCGTGGGTGGCCATGGCGATCAGGTCGGCGCCGAGAGCCGCCGCCTGCTCGACGATCACGGCCTCGGGCTCGCCGTGGCCGAGCACAGTCTCCACGGCGAAGCCGTGGCCCTCGAGCCGGGCGGCGGCGCGCTCGAGGTCGGCGCGCGCCTCGTCCTCCTCGGCCAGGCGCGAGTCGCGCGTGTGGTAGTGCGCGACGCGCAGCAGCAGGATGGTCGAGCCCAGCGCCTCGGCGAGCCGCTCGACGTCGTCGAGCAGCGGATCGTCCACGGGGCTGCCGTCGAGCGTCACCAGGATGCGCGCGTACAGGCCCACCTCTAGATGCCTCCTCCCTGGCCGCTGAAGGTCTCGTACAGCAGGAACGCGTTGAGCGCGATGATCAGCGCCGCGACCAGCCACCCGGTCACTAGGGCCAGCGTTCCCATCCGCATGTCACCCATCACCGTCCGCCGCCTTGCGAGCACGAGCAGCGGGATGATGGTGAGCGGCAGCTGGATGCTGAGCACGACCTGGCTGAGGATCAGCGCCCGGTAGGCGTTGAGGCCGATGATGATGAGCACGACCGCCGGCAGTGCCATGAGGACGAGGCCGAACCGGTAGATGCGGCTGTGCGGGTCCTCGGGCTTGCCCAGGTAGCCGGTGACGACGTTGGCGGTGGCCAGCGACGAGGTGATCGAGGAGCTGAGGCCGGCGACGAGGAGGGCCAGGCCAAAGATGAGCTGCGCCGCCGGCCCGGCCAGCGGGTGGAGCGTCCGGGACGCCTGCTGGATGCTGGAGACGGTGACGCCGTTGGCGTAGAACACGGCTGCGGCCACGAGGATCATCGCCGAGTTCACGAGCCAGCCCATGCCCATCGAGAGCGTGGTGTCCACGAGCTCGTAGCGCATGAGCTTGTGCTGGTTGCCGCCGCCAAAGTCCCACTCGCGTGACTGGATGGTGTTGGAGTGCAGGTAGATGTTGTGCGGCATCACGATGGCGCCGAGCATGCCCATGGCGACGAGGATGCTCGCGCCCGAGAGGCTGGGGACGATCCAGTCCGGGGCCGCCGCCGCCATGTCGGGCTTCACGATGAACAGCTCGATGATGTAGGCGGCGGCGATGAAGGCGAGGAAGACGACGATGAGCCGCTCGAGCCGGTCGTAACGCTGGCCGAGGATGGCGAGCACGACCAGCGCCAGCGTGAGCGGCGCGCCCGCCCAGAGCGGGATGTGGAAGAGGATCTGGAAGCCGAGCGCGCCGCCGAGGATCTCCGCGAGGCTCGTCGCCACGAGCGCCGGCACCATGCTCAGGCCGAAGAGCCAGACGAGCGGCCGGGAGAAGTGGGCGCGCACGTTCACGGCCAGCGAGTGGCCCGTGACGATGCCGAGCCGGGCCGCCACGTGCTGCAGGAAGATGAGCATCAGGGTGCTCAGCGTGATGACCCAGAGCAGCGTGTAGCCGAACTGGCTGCCGGCCGCCATGTTGGTGGCCCAGTTGCCCGGGTCGATGAAGCCGATGGTGACGATGAACCCAGGGCCCAGATAGCGCAGCAGCTCGCGCGAGAACAGGTCGCGGCTGAAGCCGCGTACGCCGCCCCCGGGCGCCGCGCAGGTCGTGCCGACGTCCTTCACTTTCAGCGCACCGTTCCTCCCTCTCGCCGACGGGACTCGGCTGGACTGTACCCCACTTCCCGGTCGACGCGGCAATACTCAGGTGGTTCCCAGCCGGCGCTCAGGAGCCGCCAAGCCGCGTGCTGTACAACGGTGACGATCCGTACTCAAGTCTGGGAGGAGCCCATGCGCAGCTACGCGTCCACCGCGCTCACCTTCGTCACCGGCGCGGTGGTGGCCGTGCTCGTGGTCGCCCTGCTCACCGTCACGGGCCTCCTGCCGGTGAAGACGGTGCAGAACACGGTGATCAAGCAGCCGGCGGCCGCGGTGGCAACCACTACGCCCGCGGCGCTCACCAGCGGCACGCTCACGGCCGAGCAGATCTACAAGCAGTACTCGGCCGGCGTCGTCGAGGTCCTCGCCACCTTCCCGCAGGCGTCGGCGACGTCGCCCTACGGCCAGTCCGGCGGGAGCGCGCAGTCCCTCGGCTCCGGCTTCGTCGTGTCGAGCGACGGCTCGATCCTCACCAACGCCCACGTCGTCTCCAGCAACGGCCAGACGGCCGGCTCGGTGACCGTGGTCTTCAAGGCCAGCGGCTCCGCCGCCACGCACGTCAAGGCGCGGATCGTCGGCATCGACGAGACCAGCGACGTGGCGCTGCTCAAGGTCGACCCCGCCCAGGCGCCGAGGCTCGTGGTCCTGCAGCTCGGCGACTCGTCCAGCGTGCAGGCCGGCGAGGCGGTCGTCGCCATCGGCAACCCGCTGGGCTACGACTTCTCCGTGACCTCGGGGATCGTGTCCGCCACCAACCGCAACCTGCAGTCGCCCAACGGCGCGACGATCCCCGACGGGATCCAGACCGACGCCGCCATCAACGAGGGCAACTCGGGCGGCCCGCTCATCGACTCCTCGGGCAAGGTCATCGGCATCAACGAGCAGATCGCCTCCCAGTCGGGCGGCAATCAGGGCCTCGGGTTCGCCGTCCCCATCGACACCGCGCGGACCGTCATGGAACAGCTCAAGACGAGCGGCAAGGTGACCTACGCCTACCTCGGGGTGCAGGGCCAGACCCTCAGCGCCGACGTCTCCAAGGCGCTCGGCGTGAACGCGAGCCAGGGAGTGCTCGTAGCTCGCGTGGCGAGCGGCAGCCCCGCTGCCAAGGCCGGCATCAAGGGCGGTTCGGCGCAGACTCTCGTTCAGGGCCAGACCTATGTCACCGGCGGCGACGTGATCACGGCGCTGGACGGTCAGGCGATCACCGGCGCCGACGACCTCGCCGCCGCGATCCTCAGGCACAAGCCCGGCGACACCGTGACCGTCACGGTGCTCAGGGACGGCGCCACGAAGCAGCTCACGGCCACGCTCGCGCAGCGGCCGGACGGCGCCTGAGCCCAGAGGCGGCCCCCGCCTCCCCCCACGCCCCGGGGGCCGCCTCTCTCCTCTCGCAGCCGGGCGTGGTCGCCCCCGCTCGCCGCCAATCCCCGGCGAACGGTTGCCCCGAACGACTGCGCGGGGTAACATCTGAACGTCCGTTCAGATGTTCAGGCATGGGAGACCGCGTGGCCGACGAGATCGTCTGTGGCAAGGACGAGAAGGACGCGCTCGATCACTGCGACGTCGTCGTCGTCGACCCCGAGCGCGTGCGCGCCGTGCGCGGCCGGCTGGTGACGGCCGCCGAGACGGAGCGCATGGCGGCGGTGTTCAAGGTTCTGGCGGACCCCAGCCGCTGCCGCCTGGTGGCGGCGATCATCGAGGCCGGCGAGCTCTGCGTGTGCGATCTCGCCGCCACCGTGGACATGGGCGAGAGCAACGTCAGCCACCACCTGCGCGTGCTGCGCAGTCACGGGCTCGTGCGGGCCCGTCGCGAGGGCAAGATGGTCTTCTACTCCCCCGACGACGCCCACATCCGCCTGCTCCTCGACATCACCCGGGAGCACGTGCGTCACGGACGGAGCGGGCCATGACCGACCATACCCTCGAGCTGGCGATGCTGCTGCCGCGCGAGGCGGAATGCGGCCAGTGCGTGGAGGAGGTCGGCCGCGAGCTGGGGCGCCTTGACGGCGTGCACGCCGTCACGGCCGACGTCCCTCGCGGCCTGCTCGACGTCCAGTACGACGAGACCGAGCTGGACCCCGGCGACCTCTGCACCTACGCGCGCCGCGCCGGCGCCCTGGCGCACTGCGCCGACCACTGCCCGCTGGCGGTGCACGACCACGGCGAGCTGGACCTGCTGGCGCCGCTGCCGGAAGAGGACGGCGGCGAACGCCGCGTGCTGCACGTTACCGGCATGGACTGCGCCGACTGCGCCCTCAAGCTGCAGGGCGCGCTGCGCAAGGAACGCGGCGTGCGCGCCGCCGACGTCAACTTCGGCGCCGCCACCCTGGCCATCGCCATCGATCCGACCCAGACACAGCTGGACGACGTCTACCGCGCCGTGCGCCGGCTCGGCTACGACACGGTGGAGCGGCGGGCCGCGGCAGCGCCGGTCGCGGCGACGGCCGGCGCCACCGCAGCTCGCCGCGACTTCTGGCTGCGCGAGCCGCGGGCGCTGCTCACCGTCGCCTCCGGCCTCCTGGTCGGCGCCGGCTTCGTCGCCGAGGCGCTGGCGCCCTCGCTCGCGCCCTGGCTGTTCGCCGCGGCGATGATCGCTGGCGGAGCCTTCGTGGCCCGCGCCGCCTTCTTCAGTCTGCGCGCCCGCCAGGTGGACATGAACGTCCTCATGACGCTCGCCGCCCTCGGCGCCGCCGCCATCGGCCAATGGTCGGAGGCGGGCCTCGTGGTCTTCCTCTTCGCACTGGGGACGGTGCTGCAGGCAGCCACCCTAGAGCGCACGCGCCACGCCATCACCGGCCTCATGGAGCTCACCCCGCCGGAGGCGGTGGTGGTGCGCGACGGGGCGCAGGCGACCGTCCCACTCGCCGACATCACCCCGGGCGACGTGGTGCTGGTGCGGCCGGGGGAGCGCGCCGCCGTGGACGGCGTCGTGATCGACGGCCACGCCGCCGCCGACCAGGCACCGGTCACCGGCGAATCGCGCCCGGTCGCCAAGGCACCCGGCGACCAGGTGTTCGCCGGCTCCATCATCGAGGGCGGCACGTTGCGTCTGCGCGCCACCAGCGGCGCCGGCGACAACACCATCGCCAAGATCGTCCATCTCGTCGAGGAAGCCCAGGCGCAGCGCGCGCCGGCCGAGACAATCGTCGACCGCTTTGCGGCGCGCTACACGCCCGTCGTCGTGGCGCTGGCGGCGGCCGTCGCCTTCGTCCCTCCGCTGCTGGGCGCCTCGTTCAGCACCTGGTTCTATCGCGGCCTGGCGCTCCTCATCATCAGCTGCCCGTGCGCGCTCGTGATCTCCACGCCTGTGAGCATCCTCGCCGCGCTCTCGCGGGCGACGCGCAACGGCGTGCTCATCAAGGGCGGCGCGTACCTGGAACGCATGGCCGGGATCGACGCCGTCGCCTTCGACAAGACCGGCACGCTCACCGTGGGCAGGCCGCAGGTCACCGATGTCGTGGCGCTCGGCAGCGTTCCGCCGGAGCGCGTATTGGCGATCGCGGCGGCCGTGGAAGGGCTCAGCGAACACCCGCTGGCGCGGGCCATCGTCGCGCACGCCGGCGTCGTGCCGGAGGCTCCGCTCGAGGAGGGCTGTGCCTGCGAGAGCGATGACGACCACGGGTCGGATCCGGCGCATGCCCACGAGCACGCGCACGCTGCGCAGCCGGCCGCGCGCGCCTGCGGCTGCGAAGACGAGGCGCCGGCGAGCGTAGCGGAGCCGGCCGGCCTTCGCGTGGAGCGCTTTCGCGCTCTGGCCGGCCGCGGCGTGCGCGCCGAGGTGGACGGCCGCCTCACGTTCGTCGGGCGGCTCGAGCTGCTCGGCGCGCACGCCGCCGACCCGTCGCTGCTCGAGACCGTCACGCGGCTCGAGGCCGAGGGCAAGACAGCCGTCGTCGTCGGCGACGAGGGCGGCGCCCTGGGCGTCGTCGCCGTCAGCGACCCGCTGCGGCCGGGGGCGCCCGCCGCCGTCGACGCGCTCCGGCAGCTCGGCGTGCGCCACGTGACGATGCTGACGGGCGACAACGAGGACACGGCGGCGGCCGTGGCGGACAAGGCCGGCATCAGCGACGTGCGCGCCGGCCTGCTCCCCGTCGGCAAGGTGGCCGCCGTCGCCGCTCTGCGCGACCGCTACGCGACGGTCGCCATGGTCGGCGACGGCGTCAACGACGCCCCCGCGCTGGCGGCGGCGAGCCTCGGCATCGCCATGGGCGCCGCCGGCACCGACGCCGCCCTGGAGACGGCCGACGTGGCCCTCATGGGCGACGAGCTGGCGGCGATCCCCGACACGATCCGCCTGGCGCGCCGGACGACGCGCGTGATCTGGGAGAACATCGTCTTCTCCATCGTGGTGAAGGCGGTGTTCCTGGTCCTCGCGCCTCTGGGGCTGGTCACGCTCTGGCTCGCGGTCTTCGCGGACATGGGGACATCCCTCCTCGTGACCGCCAATGGGTTACGCTTGTCCCGTCGCTGAGGGAGGAGCCTTGACCGTCCAGCTGTTCACCAAGCCGGGCTGCCCGTACTGTGCGGCCGCGCGCAACGAGCTCGTCGCGCGCGGCGTGAAGTACGAGGAGATCGACGTCACCACCACGCCGGGCGCCGAGGAGCGTCTCGCCGAGCTCACCTTCGGCAGCCTCATCGTGCCTGTGATCGTGGAGGACGACGGCCAGGTGCGCGTCGCGGCGGGAGGCGGCTGACGCGTCTGACGAGGGCGCGCGTGACGCGCCCGGGAACGATGGCGGTGCGCGCCCGCGATGCGCGGGGCCCCTCTACCTGCCGACCGGCAGCCCAGCCCTCTTCCAGGCCGCGAGGCCACCGTGCACGTTGGTCACGTTCGTGAACCCGAGGCTCGCCAGCCGCCTGGCCTGACCGGGGCTGCGGTGCCCGCTGAGGCAGATGACGAGCAGTTCGTCCTCGCGCCCGAGGCCCGTCTCGTCGCGCTTGATGAGACCGGGCGACACGCTGCGCGCGCCCTTGGGATGGGTGCCGCGGAACTCGGCGGGAGACCGCACGTCGATCAGCTTGGCGCCGCGCCGTTGACGCGCGTACGCCTCCTTGACGTCGATGGTGTCCACGCACGCGGGAGCGGCCGCGCCGCCCGCGCCACGGCTAAATGGCCACACCGTCGTGCTGCGGCTGCTCGACGACGCCGTCGTACAGGATCTCGAACGGGCCGCTGGTGAGGACGGAGTGCAGCATGCCGTAGATGCGCTGCACGCGCTCGCCGCGGTAGAAGTCGTCGTGGCCCTCCCGCGTCTCCCACTGCGTCTCGAAGATGAAGTGGACGTCGCCGAGAGCCGCCTCGCGCTCCTCATCGTGGAGGGCGCTGGCGAGCGGCGACATCGCGAACGAGCGCAGTATGCGATGGCCGAGGTGGCCCGACGCCGTGCTCACCTGTCCGGCGAGCTCCTGGAGGGCTGACTCGGCGCGGTGTTCGGTTCCCTTGCGCACGCTGAACATTGTCTGACCGACGATCATCGGGGCTCGCTCCTTTTCGGATGGTGCCCGTCCTCTATTCCCCGGTGTGGCGCGGATGGAACGGAACGCGCACGCGCGGCGCGGCGGCCGGTCGCCTCGCGACCGGCCCCCGCCTCGCGGGCTGCACGATCAGCGCGCGATCTGGCGGAACGCGGCCATGAGCGTGGCCGGCTTGAGCGCCGACTCCCCCTCGCCGCTCCACACGATCTTGCCGGCGCGGTCGACGATGAACGCCATGGGGCGCACCTGTCCGTCCGTCTTGAGGGCGCCGTAGAGCTGCGCCACCGTGCCGTCGTCCGGCAGCAGTGGGAACGACAGGCTCGCCACCTTGCCGGCGAGGTCCTTGACGTCGTCGCGCGAGGCGTCGCAGATGCCGAGGAGCTGGCCGCGCATGCCCCAGAGGCTGTCGGCGGCGGCGCTCAGCTGCGTCAGCGCCGCCTCGGCCGTCTCGGCCTGAGGGGGCAGGAAGACGAGCACCGGATACCAGTCGCCGCGGTACTGCTTGAGGTTGATCTCGCTGTTGTCGGCCGCGTTGATGACGAAGGTCGGCGCCTCGCGGCCGACTCCGAAGTTGTACCCCACGTCAAGACCTCCTGACATGGCGGGCGCCGCCCGCCGGCGTGTGCCGCCCGAGTGTATCAAAGCGGTGGGGGCCGGGCGGCGCGGCGCTGCCCGGCCCCACGGAGGCCGCGGAGCGGACTCTGGAGAGCTCGCTCGTCAGATGAGCAGGTTCAGGCGAAGGTCTGGTACATCTCTTTCCTGGCTGCACACACGGGGCACTTGTCGGGCACGTCGCCGATGACCGTGTGGCCGCACACCAGACAGACGCTCACGGGCTGGGCGCCGATGTCCTTGCCCTCGACCACGGTCTGGCGGGCCTCGGCGTACATGCGCTTGTGGTCCTGCTCGGCCTTGAGCGCCCAGGTGATCGACTTGGTCGCCTGCTTGTCGCCCTGGAACTTCGCGACCTCGAGGTAGGCCGGGTACATGTCGTCGATCTCGAAGGACTCGCCCTCGAAGGCGGTCTGGAGGTTGTCGGCGGTGGAGCCGATGCCGTCCATGGTGCGCAGGTGGTTGCGCGCGTGGCGCGTCTCGGCGAACGAGATGGCGCGGAACAGCCTGGCCACGTTTGGCAGACCGTCGGCTTCGGCCTTCTCGGCGAACACCAGGTACTTCTCGGCCGCCTGGCTCTCCCCGGCAAACGCGGCCTTGAGGTTGGCCTGGTCCATGGCGTGCTGCGTCTCGGCGTGCGGAAGCCTCTTCTCGAGCTCGTCGTTCATGTGGTCTCCTCGCTCTCTCAGAACCTGGTGAAGAACTGGGCGCTGGTCCCGCACACGGGGCACTCGTCCGGCGCGTCGCCGTACACGGTGTGACCGCAGATGGGGCAGACGTGGATCACGTCGTCGTGCACGTCCTTGCCGCCGCCGACCGCCTTCTTGGCCGCCTCGTAGGCCTTCTGATGGTCGTGCTCGGCAGCAAAGGCGTAGCGGATGGAGGTCTGCTCCTCCTTGTTGCCGTGGAGCTTGGCGACGGCGTCGAAGGCCGGGTACATCTCGGCGATCTCGAAGGACTCCCCGCCGAAGGCGGCATCGAGGTTCTCGACGGTGGAGCCGATGCCGCCGAGCACGCTGAGGTGGTTGCGCGCGTGCATGCTCTCGGCGTAGGCGGCGGCGCGGAACAGGCGGGCGGCGTTGGGGTAGCCCTCTTCGTCCGCCTTGGCGGCGAAGGCCAGGTACTTCTGCGACGCCTGGCTTTCGCCGGCAAAGGCCTCCTTGAGATTCCCCTCGGCCATGATGCCGAGCATCTCCGGCTTGGGCGGCGTGTTCTTGAAGGGCTCTGCCATGGTCTCGTGCTCCTCCTTTGATCGGGGCGGCGCGGCGTCAGGGGCGGCCGCGGCGCCGTCACGGGGTCGTTCGCGAACGGACGTCTATGGTAGCAGGGCAAACGGCGACGGCTGTGTGCCGGCCGCGCCCGGGGCAAGGGAGTAGCCGTAGCGCACGCACACGCGCCGCGGCCGCGCGCCCGCCGAGGCGGGGCGCGGCCGCCGGGCTGCCGGAAGGCACCTTGGCCGGTGCGTCACCGCGTGCGTACCGCCCTTCAGGCGGCGGCGCGGTGTGGCTCGAGCGAGGGCACGAGCCGGTGCAGCACGGTATGGATCTGGCGCTCGCTGGCGTGGTCGAAGAGCGCGTAGTAGAGGTCGGGATTGGACTGGCTGCGCGAGAACTGGTTGAGATCGACGGTGTGGCCCGCGGCCGTAGCGGCGCGAGCCTGGGGGCCGTCGATGGCGAGCAGCGCGGCGGTGGCGGGCACCGAGGCGTCGCTGCAGATCTCAGCGATGTCCTGCGGCAAGGTCCAGAGGGAGAAGGCGAGCCGCGTGTCGCCCGCCTCCGTGAGCACGAGCCGCACGCCCGTGGCCACGTCGCCGCTGAGATCGAAGTGACGCCGCTCGGCGCCGCGCGCGACATCGACGGCGCGCTGCACGCGGTGCACCTTGTCGGAGAACGTCGTCGGTACAGGACGTGCCATGATGACCCTCCTTGACACCCCACTGCCTTCCGGAGCCCTGGGGCTTTGCTCGCTTTCGCGGCTGTCCTTCCCGGGGGTCGCATGAGGTAAACCCTGCAGCCGCAGTGCAAACGACGTCGGCCGGCTCAGGAGATGCGCCGGGCGGCGGCCTGGCCTCGCCAGGCGGCGATCCCGGCGAGGAGGAAGGCCGAGACCATGGCGATCGTCTCGATGTTGGTCACCGCTCCGGCGTCTGGATGCCTGACGAGGATGACCGACCCGCCGAGGAAGGCGACGACGCCGGCGGCCACGAGCCAGGGGCCACCGGCCCTGTGCGCTGCCTCCCACGTCTCGTCGTCGCGCATCACCACGGCCATGCGGATCCCGACCCAGTCGTTCCTGGGCAGCGCCCCGAAGAGTCCGAGCACCCCAGGCACGAAGAGGATGAGCCCGACCACGAAGGCGACGAAGACTGAGAAGCTCGCCATGGCAGCGCGGCGGCTCTAGTTGGCGCCGGACATCGAGGTCGATGTGGCCACGGCCTGCCCCAAGCTCTCGTCCATGGCCGCGAACACCGATGGGCCGCCGCCTGGCGGCGCGACCATCATCAGCGCCATCGTCTGAAAGGCCGGGTCCCTCATCACGTCGGGCGCCCTCGCCCGCAGCGTGCTGACGACCTCGTCGGCCATGCCGAACACCACCGCGTAGACGAGGAACTGCCGCCAGACCGCCACGGCGTCGGGCGGTTGCTCGTCCATGCGCCCGAAGTCGTCGAGGTAGCGGCGGAGCGCCTCGTACTGGGCGTGCAGTCCGGCCGCCTCCGGCGACCGCCGTTGGATTCCGCGCGCCACGAGGATGAGCGCGACTCCCACTGGGACCCCGAGGAGGAACCAGTAGGCCCCGCTGACCAACCCGGCCGCGCCCGAGGCGACCACCGCGGCGAAGCCCAGGGTCGCGCCGGCGAACGCGGCGCGGTCGGCGCCGGTGTCGAGGTAGCCGCGCCTGGAGCCCTCCTCTGCGACCGTGGCGGTCCACGCCCGGTAGCCCCGGGCGAACTCGGCGCGCTTGGCCGCCGCGAGGTCCTTGAGGTCGGCGAGCACGAGGCTCCAGTCGCCGGCGATCTCGATGAACAGGAAATGGACGAGGGAGTGCTCGCACTCAAGCAGTCCGTCGAGCTCGTCATCCTGCACGGACAGCCTGTAGCTCACCGCCTGACGCTCCCCGGGGAGGTCGGCGGGTCCGTGCTCCACGCGCTCGACGGCGATGACGCCGCGATCGACGAGGTCCAGCAAGGTCACCGTAGCGTCCTCGCGGCCCACGCTGCCCCGACGCCAGATGAAGCCCACGAGCGCCGGCGGCAGTGACGGCCGCGGGATGTCGCGCAGGTACCGGCCCGGGAAGGCCGGCCTGGTCTCCCACCCGAAGCGGACCCGGAGCACGACGATGAACACGAGCGCTGCGAGCGGCGCGCCGATGCCGAGGATGGCCCACAGGACGACCACTCCGGAGCCGGACATGCGCGCCCTACTCGGCGCGCTTCTCCCACACGCCCGCGTAGTGCGGGCCGAGCAGGAACGTCGAGCCCGTGGCGCCGCGCAGTTCGTGCAGGCCGGCGCCGCCCAGAAGACCGCGCAGCGTCGTCGCCTCGATGCCTTCCTCCTTGCGCGTGGGCTCGCGCGTGAACAGGAGTCCGCCCGGCCGCAGCAAGCGGACGAGCTCGGCGAGGATCGCCCGGCGGTCGCCGACGGGGACGTCGTGGAACATCCAGTGCATCACCACGACGTCGAAGCTCTCCGCCGGCAGGCCCAGCTCGCGCACGTCGCCGAGCACGAAGTCCACGCACGAGAAGGCGCGCAGCGTCTTGCGCGCCACCTGCAGCCAGCCCGACGAGATGTCGAGGCACGTGAGGCGGCCGCCTCCCGCCTGCAGCCGCGGTGCGAGATGGCGAGCCTCGGCCCCGCTGCCGCTGCCGTAGTCCAGCACCCTCTCGTCACCGCGAAGCCCCATGCCGGTGACGAAGCGGCGGTAGCCGCCGCTCGCGAGCCCGTGCAGCGCGAGGCGCGTCGTCAGGATCTCCGACCATCGCGGCGCAGGCACGCCGGCCGCGTCGTCACAGGTGTGGTGGCCCGTGTTCAGCGTCCTCCCCCTCCCGGCAGCGCCCTCTTGACGGCCGTGAGCAACGCGTCCGGCTCGTCCGTGCCGATGCGCACGACACGGCCACCTTCGAGCTCCAGCTCGACGGCGTCAAGCCCGCCGACGTTGTAGAGGCGGCCGTTGGACAGGACGCGCACGCCCCAGCCGGACCACCGGTGGTTGCGCACCTTGCGCACGGCGACGACGTCCTGGAGCAGCACTTCGCGGCGCAGCACACCGGCGCCGAACCAGAGGCGCACGACGACGCCGTCGACCACCACGGTCAGGGAGGCGAACAGGATCAATGCCACGGCGAACACAGCGGAGAGGGCACCGGCGAACGCCAGGGCGAGGGTCGACGGCGTGCTGAGCGCGACGATGGTGAGGTCGAGCAGGGCGACGGCGACGACGAGCACGATGAGGGTCCAGCCGACCTGCGTATGGCGGTAGGGTTCGGTCACGCGCACAGGGTACACCGAGCGACCGGGGGACGTAGACTCTGCGCATGAAGATCGCGTTCCTCGGCGACAGTCTCACCGAAGGCTGGCCCGGCGCCGCCTACCTGCCGCGCCTCGCGCGCCGGTACCCGGGCCACGAGCTGCTCAACCTGGGGCGCGCCGGCGACACCGTCGGGGCCCTCTTGGCGCGCCTGCGTGCGACGGCTCTGGCGCCGGCGGACCTGGCCTTCGTCTGGGCGGGCGCGAACGACGCCGTGATGAGCGCCTGGGACGCGGAGGAGGCCGGCGGCTGGGGATGGAGCGAACGCCTCGCGCGCCTGCGCTCCGACTACCAGGCGTTGCTCGAATGGGCGGCGGCGCGGGCGCCCATCGTGGTGTGCGTCCGGCCGCTGGTGCTGGAAGCCGGCGGCTCGCTGTGGGAGGCTCACGCCGCCGAGATCGGCGACGTCGTCGCCGAGGTCGCCGGCGGCGTCGGCGCGGCGCGCACGCTCGACCTGCGCCCTGACTTCGCCGCTGCGGCCAGCCGCGGCGGCGGGCCGTTCACCACCGACGGCGTGCACCTCACGGACGCCGGCGCCGACGTCGTGGCGGCGGCCTTCGGCGCGGCGATCGAGGACATCGAGCGGGGCGGCCCGGCCGCTCCCGAAGAAGGAGGCTGACATGACGCGATTCCTGCGCATTGCTGCACAAGCCGGAGCGGTTGCGGCGGCTGCCGCTGTGGGCGCCTGGGCGGCGCTGCTGCCGCGCGTCCTCACCTGGGGCGCCACCGACGACGAGGTCGTGCGTCCGCTGCCCGGGGACACGCTGGTGGACAACCCGATGTACGTGACCACCCGCGCCATCACCGTGGACGCGCCGGCCGCCGCCGTGTGGCCGTGGCTGGTGCAGCTCGGCCAGAACCGCGGCGGCTTCTACACCTATGACGTCCTCGAGAACCTCATGGGCCTGGACATCCACAGCGCCGAGCGCATCCACGATGAATGGCAACACCTCCGACAGGACGTCGACTTCCTGACCCTCGACAAGGACGGGGTCATGACGATGACGATCCGCGTGCTCGAGCCGGAGCGCGCCTTCGTGGTCGTCGCGGGCGCGCCGGGGGCGGCGCCCCAAGGACCGGGCGACTTCTTCCGCGGCGAGATCGCGTTCAGCTGGGGCTTCTATCTCGAGCCCCTCGACGAGCGCACGACGCGGCTCATCATCCGCTCGCGGGCCGCCTGGGCCGACACCACCGCGGCCAAGCTCGCGAAGCCGGTGATGCTGGAGCCGGCGCACTTCTTCATGGAGGAGCGCATGCTGCGCGGCATCCGCGATCGCGCCGAGGCGGCCCACAGCCGCTGACCGCGTTTTCCCTGCCGCGACGCCCGTTGTACACTTTTCACTACGCCTCCGGGCGCTCACGCACCCCGCGCGGACGCCTGCGCGCGGCGGCTCGGGAGTACCGCCGGGAGAAGTGGGAGTCCGGGTCCCCCTGAGGGCGGCCCAAGTGCAGAAGCCGAGCAAGCGAATGGAGCTTCCGTGAGCGCACCCGCAGACGCGACCACGATGGTCAAGCTGACGATCGACGGCCGGCCCGTGATCGTGCCGAAGGGCACGCTCGTGCTCGAGGCCGCGCGCGGCGCCGGCGTCGAGATCCCCACGCTCTGCTACCACGAGACGCTCAAGCCGGCCTCGGCCTGTCGTCTCTGCGTCGTCGACATCGCGGGCCGCAAGGACCCGGTGACCGCCTGCGACACCGAGGTCGCCGACGGCATGGTCGTGCAGACCCAGACCGAGGAACTGCGCGCCATCCGCCAGCTCAACCTCGAGCTCCTGCTCAGCGACCACAACTCCTACTGCACGCCGCCCTGCCGGGACGCCTGCCCGACCCACATCAAGATCCCCGCCTTCCTGAGCCACATCGCCGAGGGGGACTACGAGGCCGGCATGCGCGTGCTGCGCCAGGACCTGCCGTTCCCCGGCATCCTCGGGCGCGTGTGCCCGCGGCCGTGTGAGGGCCCGTGCCGCCGCCAGCTGGTGGACGAGCCCATCACCATCTGCCAGCTGCATCGCTTCATGGCCGACCAGACGCGCGCCGCGGAGCAGCAGGGCGAGCTGCTGCTGCCCGGAGCCGTCAAGCCGGACTCGGGCAAGAAGATCGCCGTCGTCGGGGCCGGGCCCTCCGGCCTCGCCGCCGCCTTCTACGCCCGGCTCGAGGGCCACGCCGTCAAGATCTTCGAGGCGATGCCCATGCCGGGCGGCATGCTGCGCTACGGCATCCCCAGCTACCGTCTCCCGCGCGACGTCATCGACGAGGAGCTCAACGTGCTCTGGCGCATGGGCGTGGAGCTGCAGACGGGTGTGCGCCTCGGCGTCGACTTCCAGCTCGACGAGCTGCGCGCCGAGTACGACGCCGTCTTCATCGCGCTCGGCGCCTTCAACGCCAACGCGATGGGCTGCGCCGGTGAGGACGCCGACGGCGTCGTCACCGCCATCGACTTCCTCGGCGACCTGGAGCGAGACGGCGTCGTCGCCTGCGGCAAGAAGGTCACGGTGATCGGCGGCGGCTTCACCGCGATGGACGCCTGCCGCACCGCGGTGCGGCTCGGCGCCGAAGAGGTCACCTGTCTGTACCGCCGCTCGCGCAAGGAGATGCCGGCGCACCACACCGAGGTCGACGAGGCCGAGGAGGAGGGCGTGCGCTTCGTCCTGCAGGTGGCGCCGGTGCGCGTGCTCACCGACGACGCCGGCAGCGTCCACGGCATCGAGATGATCCGCATGGAGCTCGGCGAGCCGGACGCCTCCGGCCGCCGGCGCCCGGTACCGCTCGAAGGTTCGGAGTTCGTCGTCGAGTGCGACCAGGTGATCAGCGCCATCGGCCAGTACCCCAAGCTGGACGGCGCCGGCGAAGAGCAGGGCATCGCCCACACACGCTGGCGCACCGTCGAGGTCGACGACTGGACCCTCCAGACCAGGGACCCAAAGGTCTTCGCCGGCGGCGACGCCGTGCTCGGCGCCCAGACCGTGATCCAGGCCGTCGCCCAGGGCAAGAAGGCGGCCTGGAGCATGGACGCCTACCTGCGCGGCGAGGACCTGCGGCAGGTCTCGCAGCAGCTGCACGACCTGCGCCGCACGCCCTACATCGAGGCGCTCGCCGCCAAGGGCGAGATGGACCCGCGCGTGCGCCGCATGGCCGAACTGCCGCCGGTGTTCATCGACATCAACACCGGCGTCAGTGAGACGGCCGCCGCGGCCCAGATGCCGAAGCTCTGGCCCGAGGACCGCAAGACCGACTTTCGGCAGATCGAGCTGGGCTTCCCGGAGGACGAGGCGGTGCGCGGCGCGGAGCTGTGCCTGCAGTGCACCTGCGAGGCCAACGGCGAGTGCGACCTGCAGCGCAACAGCATCGACTACGAGGTCTTCAAGAACCGCTTCCAGGGAGCCGAGACGCGCGGCTATCAGGCGGTCACGGACCAGCCGCTCATCGCCTACGACCCCAACCGCTGCATCCTCTGCGGCAAGTGCGCCAACGTGTGCCGCGACGTGCAGGTGACGGAGGCGATCGGCTTCACGCGCCGCGGGTTCGACTCGGTCATCCAGACCTCCTTCGACCACCCGCTCGACACCGACTTCTGCCGCTTCTGCGGGCAGTGCGTGGACGTCTGCCCCACCGGCGCCCTGCTCAACAAGCAGCTCAAGGACACGCCGGCCTGGAAGCGCCGCAAGGTGCGCACCACGTGCCCGTTCTGCGGCGTCGGCTGCAACTTCGACCTCAACGTGGCCGACGGCAAGGTGGTCGGCGTCACCGCCGCCTACGACGCGCCCGTCAACAAGGGCTCCCTCTGCGTCAAGGGGCGCTTTCACACCGACCTCATCAACAGCCCCGAGCGCATCACCCACCCGCTCATCAAGCGCGGCGGCATCTGGGAACAGGCGACGTGGGACGAGGCCCTCGACTACGTCGCCGAGCGCCTCCTGCGCATCAAGGAGGAGGATGGCCCCAACGCCATCGGCGTGCTGAGCTCCGCGCGCTGCACCAACGAGGAGAACTACCTTCTGCAGCGGCTCACAAGGGCGGGTCTCAACACGAACTCCATAGACCACTGCGCCCGTACCTGACACGCTCCCACGGTGGCCGGTCTGGCCGCCACGTTGGGTTCAGGCGCGATGACCAACTCGATCGGGGAGATCGCCCACAACGACGTGCTGTTCATCATCGGGTCCAACGCCACCGAGGCGCACCCGATCATCGGCAACAAGATGAAGCAGGCGGCGGTGCGGGGCGCCAAGCTCATCGTCGTCGACCCGCGCCGCACCGAGCTCGCCGAGCACGCCTACCTGTGGCTGCAGCTCAAGTCCGGCACCGACAACGCCCTCGTCAACGGCATCCTCAACACGATCATCAGCCACGGCTGGCACGACCAGGCCTACGTCGAGGCGCGCTGCGAGGGCTTCGACGACCTCTGGGAGACCGTCAAGGACTACCCGGCCGAGCGCGCCGCCGAGATCACCGGCGTGCCGGTCGAGCTGATCCTGGAGGCCGCCGAGCTGTACGCCACCACGCCGCGCGCCGGCATCTTCTACACGCTCGGTATCACGGAGCACACGGTGGGCACGGCCAACGTGATGAACCTCGCCAACCTCGGCATGGTCACCGGCCACATCGGCGTGGAGTTCGCCGGCGTGAACCCGATGCGCGGCCAGAACAACGTCCAGGGCTCCTGCGACATGGGCGCCCTGCCCAACTCGTTCCCCGGCTACCCCAGCGTCAACGACCCGGAGGCCAGGGCACGCTTCGCGGAAGCGTACGGCGTGCCCATGCCCGAGGGCATGGGCCTGCGCATCCCGGAGATGCTCGACATGGCCGTGTTCGGCAAGCTCAAGGCCATGTACATCATGGGCGAAGACCCTGCGCTCACCGACGCCGACGCCAACCACGTGCGCAAGGCGCTCGAGAGCCTCGACTTCATCGTCGCCCAGAACATCTTCATGACCGAGACGGCGAAGTACGCCGACGTCTTCCTGCCCGCCGCCCTCTACGCGGAGAAGGAGGGCACCTTCACCAACACCGAGCGCCGCGTCCAGCGCGTGCGCAAGGCGGTGGAACCGCCGGGCGAGTGCCGGCCGGACTGGGAGATCATCATCGACCTGAGCGAGCGGCTCGGACACCACATGCCGTTCTCGTCGCCCGAGGAGGTGTTCGAGGAGGTCCGGCGCGTGATCCCCGACTTCGCCGGTATCACCTACGAGCGCCTCGACAAGGAAGGCGGCCTGCAGTGGCCGTGCCCCAGCGAGGACCACCCGGGCACGCGGTACCTGCACAAGGGCGCGTTCACGCGCGGCAAGGGCCTGCTGCAGGGCATCCCCTTCGCGCCGCCCGCCGAGCTCACCGACGACGAGTACCCCACGCTGCTCACCACCGGACGCATGCTCTATCACTACAACATCTCTACGCGCATCTCCGCCAGCCTCGAGATGCTGCGCCCGCACGAGCTCGCCGAGGTCAGCCCCGGGGACGCGGAGCGGCTGGGGTTCGCGGACGGCGAGCTGATCCGCGTGAGCTCGCGGCGCGGCTCCATCACCACGCGCATCCGCGTCACCGACAAGGTGCCGACGGGGACGGTCTTCATGACGTTCCACTTCAAGGAATCGCCGGTCAACGAGCTCACCAACTCCGCGGGGGACCCGGTCACCAAGACGGCCGAGTTCAAGGTCTGCGCGGTGAGGATGGAGAAGGTCGACCAGGCGCAGCGAGAGCAGCCGGTCGCGACCTCGTAGCACGCCGCGACCGAAGGCGTCAGACCGGCCCGCGGGCTCTCGCCTCCGGGCCGGTCTCGTCTCTGCCGGGGATCAGGCGGCGCGGATGTCGATCAGCCGGCACACGTCGTCGAGATCGCCCGGCGCCGCGACCGGGACGAACACCCAGCAGCCCTCCTTGTAGCGGGGGAGCGAGGCGATGAGCCTGCGCGTGGCCTCGCTCAAGCTCGCATCAGCGGCGGCGCGATCCGCCTGGTCGCCGCCGAGCACGATCAGGGCGGTCAGGCGCCCCCGGTCGGGGAAGAGCGCCGCGAGCGCCCTGCCGCCCTTCTTGAAGGCGAGCGCCCAGCCGTGGTTGCGGCCGTAGAAGCGCCACGCCGGCCGCGCGCGTGTGTGGCCGGCGACGTGCGCGAGCAGCTCGTCCCACAGCGCAAGCGCCGCGCCGAGGGCATCGGCGGCGCGCCCGTCGTCGGGCGGGTCGGCGCGCTCTGTGAAGCAGCCGTAGGCCATCCTCCGTCTCATCGTACCTCGGCCGGGGTACGGCGGCGGCGGGCGTCGAGGCCGCAGGTCCGACCGCCCACCGACGCGCTCCCCCGGCCGGGCCACCGGCTCCCTCGGCTGGGGGAGCGGCGCCCTCGCCGATATCCCCCCTGGCGCGGCCGCATCCACCACCAGGGGGCGATTCGCGCCCTGCCGGTCACGCGTAGCCTCCTCTCACAGGCAACCGAGGAGGAACCATGAACCCAGTCGTCGCCCCCGATCATCAGCGCACCGTCCTCAGCACAGAGGACCTCGAGCGCGCCTTCGCGGCGGAGCCTCCGGCAGTCGTGAGCGCCCGCGGACTGACCCGCATCTACGGCAAGGGCGACGCCGCCGTGCACGCCCTGCGCGACGTCGACATCGACATCACCGAAGGCCGGCTGACGGCGATCATGGGGCCGTCCGGCTCCGGCAAGAGCACGCTCATGCACATCCTCGCCGGCCTCGACCAGCCGACGAGCGGCCGGGTCAGCATCGACGGCGTCGAGATCACCCGGCTCAAGGAGAAGAAGCTCACGCAGCTCCGCCGCGACAAGATCGGCTTCATCTTCCAGAGCTTCAACCTGCTGGCGACACTGACAGCCGACGAGAACATCGTCCTGCCGCTCTCGCTCGCCCGCCGCAAGGCGGACGAGGCCTGGCGGCGCACGGTCATCGAGGCCGTTGGCCTGCAGGACCGTCTGACGCACCGTCCGGCCGAGCTCTCCGGGGGCCAGCAGCAGCGCGTCGCCGTCGCCCGGGCGCTGATCACCCGTCCGGCCGTCCTGTTCGCCGACGAGCCCACCGGCAACCTCGACTCCCGCACCGGCGGCGAGGTCCTCGACCTGCTCCGCCGCAGCGTCGACGAGTTCGGCCAGTCCGTGATCATGGTCACCCACGACGCCAACGCGGCGAGCATCGCCGACCGCGTCGTCTTCCTCAAGGACGGCGGCATCGAACTGGACGAGGATCGCATGACCCGCGACGCCATCTACGACACCATCAAGGATCTCGAGGTGCCGCGATGACCCGCCTCGCCTTCCGCAGTCTGGCCAGCAGGCCGCTCCGGACCGTCCTCACAGTCCTGGCGATCCTGCTTGGCGTGGCGATGATCACCGGCACGTACGTGCTGACCGACCAGATCCACAACGGCTTCGCCGACATCTTCAAGACGTCGTTCAAGGGCACCGCCGTCCAGGTGTCACCCAAGACGGCGTTCACCGCGATGGACAGCACCGGTACCGCCCCACAGACGCTGAACACCACGATGCTCGCCCAGATCCAGCGAGTGCCGGGCGTCGCCAGGGCCGCCGGCACGTACCAGACGCTGGGCGCCGCGATCGTGGACGGCAAGACCGTCCAGACCGGCGGCTCCCCGACCCTGCTCACCACCAACCCGGGCGCGCCCTTCAGCCAGGCCCGGCTCGTCGCCGGGCGCGACGCTCAGGCGGCCAACGAGGTCAGCATCATCAAGAGCTTCGCCGACAAGCAAGGCCTGAAGCCGGGTGACAGCTTCGACGTCGCCGCCGCCGCCGGCCTCCAGCACGTCAAGGTCGCCGGCGTGTTCACGTGGGGCGACTCCGGCTCGATGGGCGGCACCGTCGTCATCGCCGGCCGCCTGCAGGACGTGCAGCGCTGGGGCGGCGAGCCCGGCAAGTTGAGCGGCGTCTCGATCGCCGCCGACCCCGGCGTCACGCCCAAGGAGCTGGCGGCGCGCGTCAAGACCGCTCTGCCGGCGACCGTGAGCGTCAAGACCGGCGAGCAAGCGGCCACCGACGCGACCAACGAGACGGCCGCCTCCATCAACACGTTCCTGACGCCGATGCTGCTGGCGTTCGCCGGCGTCTCCGTCTTCGTCGGCGCGTTCATCATCTTCAACGCCTTCAGCATCACCGTGGCGCAGCGGCGCCGCGAGTTCGCCATGCTGCGCGCCCTCGGCGCCAGCCGCCGCCAGGTACTCCGGTCTGTGGTCGCCGAGGCGCTCACGCTGGGCGTCCTCGCCTCGGCCGTCGGCATCGTCGCCGGCCTCGGCGTGGCCAAGGGCATCAACCTGCTGTTCAAGGCCATGGGGGCCGACATCCCCACCGCCGGTATCTCCCTCGAGCCGCGGACGATCCTCATCGCCGCGCTCGTCGGTGTCGGCGTGACGCTGGTGTCCGCCCTGGCCCCGGCGCTGCGCGCGACGCGTGTCCCGCCGGTGGCCGCCCTCCAGGAAGGCGCCGCCCTGCCGCCGACCCGCTTCACGAAGTTCACCACAGCGATCGCCCTGGCCATCGCCGCCCTCGGCGGCGCCTCGCTCGCCTACGGCATCTTCAGCGACGGGACGACCAGCAACCGGCTGCTCTCCATGGGCCTCGGCGCGCTGCTCCTTTTCGTCGCCATCGCGATGCTGGCCAAGTACATCGTGCGGCCGGCGGCGCGCATCATCGGCTGGCCGCTGGAGAAGCTGGCGCCCACCAGCGGCCGTCTGGCCCGAGACAACGCCGGCCGCAACCCGAGCCGCACGGCCGCCACGGCCGCCGCACTCATGATCGGCCTCGCCTTGGTCGTCTTCATCGCCGTGTTCGCCCAGGCGATGAAGGGCTCGTTCGGCGGCGCGATCGAGAAGTCCACGCGCGCCGAGCTGGTCGCGCAGGACCGCACCGCGTTCATGGGCGTGCCGCAGAAGACCATCCGCTCTCTGGACACGGTGCAAGGCGTCGACACCGCAGCCGGCACCGGCTACGCCGACCTCAAGGTCGAGAAGGGCGGGGTCATGAGCGCGTACGCCGTCGACCCCGCCGTCTTCGCCCGTGTCTGGGCGCTCGACTGGAAGCACGGCGGCAGCGACGCCCTCTACGCCAAGCTGGACGCCCACGACGTCCTGCTCGAGGACGGCTCGCCGCTCGCCGGCAAGGTCAAGGCCGGCGACAGCATCACCGTCATGACGCAGGGCGGCGAGAAGGCCAAGCTCACCGTGCTCGGCTTCTACCGCGACCAGATGGCCTTCACCGGCATGATCACGAGCCTGGACGCCTTCAAGGCTCTCGACCTGCCGACCGCTTCCGTGATCACCATGGTGCGCACCCGGGGCGGCGCCGACGTCGGCGCGACCCAGGATGCCGTGCGGAAGGCGCTCTCTGCCTTCCCGACGCAGAAGGTCATGACCAAGGCAGAGTACCTCGATACCATCAACAAGCAGGTCGACCAGATCCTGATGATGTTCTACGGCCTGCTCGCCATGAGCGTGATCATCTCGATCTTCGGCATCGTCAACACCCTGGTGCTGAGCGTGCACGAGCGCACGCGCGAGATCGGCATGCTGCGCGCCATCGGCGCCACCCGGCGGCAGCTCCGCCAGATGGTCCGCTACGAGAGCGTCATCACCGCCGTGATCGGCGGCGTGCTCGGCACGCTGGTCGGCATCGCCATGGCCTACGTGATCGTCACGCAGCTCGGCGGCGACGGGCTGGTCTTCAGCCTGCCGTGGACGCAGCTGGCGGTGTTCCTGGCCCTGGCCGTGGTGGTCGGCGTCGTCGCGGCGGTGCTCCCGGCGCGCCGCGCCGCCAACACGCGGATCCTCGAGGCGATCCAGTACGAGTAGCCCTCGAGCCCGGCTCCTCTCCCCCTGGGAGCCGATGCTACGACGGGAGCGGGCCGGGGCGGCGTCAGCCGCCCCGGCCCGCTTTCACGTCAGGCGTCCGCGTAGTCGCGCATGTCGACGTCACCGCCCGGTTCGACATCGATCTCGCCGCGGGCGACCCGCACGACCACCTCGGCGACGCGCTCCGGAGGCATGCCCTGCATGTCGTTCATGCGCGTCGCCGTCACCGTAGGGTGCACGCTGACGATGCGCTTGTCCGGATGCTCGACGGCCAGTGCCTTGACGAAGCCGCGCAGGCCCCACTTGGTGGCGCAGTAGGTGGCCGGCGTGTGCGACCGGTGCAGGGTCGCGGTGCTGCCGATGGTGATCAACGCGTCCGTCACGTGCGGCAGGAAGCACCATGTGAGCTTCAGCACGCCCAGCAGGTTTACATTCACCTGGGCGTCGAGCTCGCCAAAACCCTGCTCGAGAAACGGCTTCCAGCTGATCACGCCGGCATTGTTGACCAGGACGTCCACGGCGCCGAAATCGTCGACGACGCGCTCGACCAGCGTGCAGAGGCTGTCGTCGTCGGCCAGCTGGAGCGAGACGGCGATCGCCTCCGGCGCGCCGCGGCCGAGGCACTGCTCCACGGCTTCCTCGGCCTCGTGCTGATGCTCGAAGTAGGTGAGTGCGAGGTTGCAGCCGGCCGTCGCAAAGGCGAGTGCCACGGCGCGGCCGATACCGATGCTCGCCCCGGTGATCAGCACCGTCTTGCCTGAGAGCTCGATACTCACGCTCCCATACTACCCGCGGCGCCGGGCGGGCCGCCTCCAGGTCCGCGTCTCGCGCCGCCCGCTCTGGCTACGGCGCGGGCGCGGGCGGGACCGCACCAAGCTGCCGCTGGTCATCGTCCTGCCACCCGAGGTGGTCGCCGGCAAGTAGGATGAGCGCTATGAAGGTCCTCGTCGTCGGCGCCACGGGACGCACCGGCCGCCTGCTCACGGCGGGCGCGCTGGATCGCGGTCACGAGGTCACCGTGCTGGTACGTGCCCCCGGGCGCCTGGTAGGACTTCGCGACCGCGTCGCCGTGGTGCGCGGAGACGTCCTCGACGGCGGGGTGGTGAGCGATGCCGTCGACGGGCAGGAGGCGGTGCTGGTGGCGCTCGCGGTGCCCGCGAAGAAGAGCGACCCGCCCGTCAACTCCGCGGGCACGCTCAACGTGATCCGCTCGATGCAGCGCTACGGCGTGCGGCGGATCGTCGCGCTCTCGGCCGGCGGCGCCCAGCCCGGCCGCGACCCCAACCTCCCCTGGTACTTCTCGCACGTGGTCAAGCCGATGCTCCGGAAACACGCCTTCGCCGACCTGCGGCGTATGGAGACCAGCGTCCGCCAGAGCGAGCTCGAGTGGACGCTGGTGCGCGCCGCCGCGCTCGAGGACGGCCCGGCCCGCGGGACGTACCGGTCCGGGCCGGGCTACACGCTGCCGGGCGGCCGCCGGATCTCGCGCGCGGACGTCGCCGCGTTCATGCTCGACGAGCTGGAGCGCCGCGACAACGTGGGGCACGCCGTGGCGATCGCCTACTAGGCGCGGGCCGTCGCGCGATCGCGAAGAGCGCGGGCAGGGCGCTGGGCCGCAGCCACGCCGCAGCCCCCGGCCGGTCGCGCGTCAGCGGCCGCTCAACTCTTGCCGAGCTCGTAGCGCAGTGCGTTCTCGAGTTCGGCGAACTCGAAGCGGAAGCCGCGCGCGCGCAACCTGGCCGGCACGGCCCGCTGGCTGGCGAGCAGCATCTCCTGGCCCATCCCGCCGAGACCCCTGGCGACCACGGGCTGAGGCGCGACGAGCACCGCGGGGCGGCGCAGGACGTGCCCCAGGACCTTGGTGAACTCGCGGTTGGTCACGGGCTCGGGGGCCGTCACGTTCACCGGCCCGGAGATCTCCGCGTCGTGGATGAGCCACTCCAGCGCGCCGAGAGCGTCGTCCAGGTCGACCCAGGCCCAGTACTGATCGCCGCCGCCGAGGCGGATGCCCGCCCCTACCTTGAATGCCGGCAGCATCGCCGCCACGGCTCCGCCCGCCGCGCTGACGACGATGCCCATCCGCGGGTGCACGACGCGCACGCCGGCGTCGGACGCCGGCCTCGCGGCCTCCTCCCAAGCCCTGCACACATCGGCAAGGAAGCCGCTGCCCAGGGCCGTCTCCTCGGTGACCGCCTCGCCGCCGAGCGAGCCGTATGCGCCCACGGCCGAGCCCGAGACGAAGACTCCGGGCGGCGCATCCATGGCGACGATCGCCTTCACCAGGGTGCGCGTCGCCTGTGCCCTGCTGGCCATGATCTTCTGCCGTTTGGAGGCGGTCCACACGCCGAACAGGGACTCCCCCGAGAGATTGACGACGGCGTCGACCCCCCGCAGGGCCGCCGGATCGAGCACCCCAGCGGCCGGGTCCCAAGTGACTTCGTCCGGCCCGGCCGCCGGCCGCCGCACGAGCTTGATGACGCGATGGCCGGCGGTGGTGAGGTAGTCGGCCAGGTGACCACCGACAAGGCCGCTGGCGCCGCCGATGGCCACCGTGAGGCGCGGCTGCACGCCCCAGTAGGCGTGGCGCTCGAGGTCGCTGCCCAGGCGCGCGTGACGGAAGCGGAACATCCTCTCGAGCATCTTGCCGGCCGCCCCCGCGCCGACCACGTCGGCGAGCCGCCCGGCCGGCAACTCGAACTCGACATGGTCGACGAGCTCGGCGCCCAACTGTTCCGCGGGCACGAAGCGGTGCGTGTGGTCCCAGGCCTTGAACGGGCCCTCGACCTGCCGGTCGGCGAACTGCCTCCCCGGGATGTTTCCGTGATGCTCGGCCACCCAGCGCCGCCACACCGGCCCCAGCTTGGCCTCGAACACGAGGCGGGCGCCGTCCTCGAGCCCGACGCCCGTGTGCGCGAGGACGCGCACCCGGCTCCACGGCGGTGTCATGCGCTCGAACGATCCGGGCCGGGTGTGCCACTCGTACAGCTCTTCGGCGCTCACGGGCATGAGGCTGCGCCTCTCGAAGACCGGCATGTGAGTCCTCCCTTGGTGGTCACTGCCCGGTTTCTACCCCGGCCTCGCGCGGGTATCACGCTGCTGGAGTAGTTGCGCATGCAAACGCAGGAGGGCTTCGTGACGACAACCCACGACGGCGAGGACCGGACCATCAGTGCCGAAGGCCTGCGCCGCACGTTCGGCGCCGTGCCTGCGGTGGACGGCGTCGACCTGCACGTGCCGGGTGGCCGCATCTTCGGCTTCCTGGGGCCCAACGGGGCCGGCAAGTCGACGCTGGTCAAGATCCTGACCACGATCCTCAACCCGACCGGCGGCCGCGCCACCGTCGGCGGCTACGACGTGCGGCGCCAGGGCGGCAAGGTGCGCGAGGCCATCGGCGTCGCGCTCCAGGACGTGGGGCTCGACCCGCTGATGACCGCGCACGAGCTGCTCGTGCTGCAGTCGCAGCTGTTCGGCACGCGCACCGACGAAGCGCGCAAGACGGCCGACCGCCTGCTGCGGACGGTCGGCCTCGACGACGTCGACCCCAAGAAGCGCGCCGGCGCCTACTCGGGCGGCATGAAGCGCCGGCTGGACCTGGCGCTCGCGCTCGTCCACGACCCCCGCATCCTCTTCCTTGACGAGCCTACCACCGGCCTCGACCCGGCCAGCCGGGCGGCCATCTGGGAAGAGGTCCGCCGCCTCAACCAGGAGCTCGGCATGACCATCTTCCTCACCACGCAGTACCTCGAAGAAGCCGACCGCCTGGCTGACGAGATCGCCATCATCGACAAGGGCAGGATCGTCGCGCAGGGCACCCCGGACGATCTCAAGCGCGAGGTCGGCGACGAAGTGGTGGAGCTGCAGCTCGGCTCCTGCGAGGACGCCGCGCGCGCCTACGACGTGCTCGCCGCCGTGGCCCCCAACCGCCAGGCGTCCAACCGCGAGGTGAGGCTGTACTTCGGGCGCGCCGCCGAGAACGTGCCCGAGCTGGTGCGCGCGCTCGACGGCGCCGGCATCCGCCTGCAGGGGCTGGCCATCGAGCAGCCCACCCTCGACGACGTCTTTCTGCGCGTGACCG
This sequence comes from uncultured Thermoleophilia bacterium, assembly GCA_963709845.1. Lineage (GTDB taxonomy): Bacteria > Actinomycetota > Thermoleophilia > UBA2241 > UBA2241 > CAIXSE01. Next base: position 647,476 of record CAVPXV010000004.1, on the reverse strand, counting down.
GCGAGGCGCTCGAGCACGGGGTCGGCGAGGAGGGCGGCGATGCCGGCCCGCCTGCGCCGGGCGCGGAGCAGACGGCCGTGGCCGGGGAGGTGACGCCGTGAGTGACATCATCCTCCTCATCGGCCGCTCCCTGAAGAACGCCCTGCGCCAGCCCGCGACCATCATCCCCAACATCGCCATCAGCGTGTTCTTCCTGTTCGTCTACAACAGCGGCCTCAACAGCGTCGCCCAGTTGCCGGGCTTCCAGGGCACCTACCTGGGCTTCATCCTTCCGGTGAGCATCGTGTCGGCGGCCGTCGGCGGTGCCGGCCTCGCCGGCCAGACGTTGATCAAGGACATCGACAACGGCTACTTCACCAAGCTGCTGCTCACGCCCACGCGGCGGCTGGCCGTCATCTGGGGGCCGATGATCGCCAGCGCCATCATCCTTACGGCGCAGGTGGTGCTCGTGATGCTGCTCGCGCTCCTCATGGGGCTGAGGGTCGCGGCGGGCCCGGGCGGCTTCCTGCTGGTCGTCGCGCTCGCCTTCCTCTGGGGCATGGCGTTCGCGGGGTACGCCGCCTTCATGGCGCTCAAGACCAAGAACGCGGCCGCGGCCCAGGCGGCGACCTTCGCCTTCTTCCCGCTGATCTTCCTGAGCTACACGTTCGTGCCGCAGCAGTACGTCACCACCCGCTGGCTCAGGGTGGCGGCGACGATCAACCCGACCACCTACGTGTTCGACTCGATGCGCTCCCTGCTGAACACCGGCTGGAGCTGGTCCTCCCTCGGAGTCGGTTTCGCCGTGACCTTCGGGTTCGCGACGCTGACCGGCATCCTCGCCCTCTGGGCGGCCCGTGGCGCCACCAAGCTCGCGAGCTGACGGGCAGGGCCCCGCCGTCGTGCCGCGGGGCACGGCGGCGGTCGCACGCCGGGGGCCGCCTGCGCCCCGGCCCGTGTAGACTCGGGCGATGAGCAGGGCGCCCGGCACATCCCCTCCTTCCGGGCGCCTCGCACTGCTGCGCATCCGCGAGTTCCGCAACGTCTTCGTCGCGCAGAGCGTCTCGGTCTTCGGGGACGGCGTCACCCCGGTGGCCCTCACCTTCGCCGTCCTCAGCCTCACCGGCTCCGCCACCGACCTCGGCATCGTGCTCGCCGCCCAGAGCCTGCCGCTGGCGGCGCTCGCGCTCGTGGGCGGCGTGTGGGCGGACCGGCTGCCGCGTGCCGCCATGATGGTCGCCAGCGACCTGGTCCGCGCCGCGGTACAGACCGTCACCGCCGTCCTGCTGCTCACCGGCGCGGCGCAGATCTGGCAGCTGGCGCTGCTGGCGGCGGTGCACGGCGCCGCGGAAGCCTTCTTCCGGCCAGCCGCCGGCGCGCTGCTGCCGCAGATCGTGCCACCCCGCCGGCTACAGAGCGCCAACGCCCTCATGGGCATGAGCGACAACTTCGGCTGGATGGTGGGGCCGGCGGTCGCCGGCACGCTCGTGGCCCTCATCGGCGCCGGCGGCGCCATCGCCATCGATGGCGCCACGTTCCTCGTAAGTGCCGCCTTCCTGGCGAAGCTCCACGTCCCTGCGGTCGCGCGCGGCGACAAATCCCGCAGCTTCACGCGCGAACTCAGACGGGGCTGGCAGGAGGTGCGCTCACGCCCCTGGCTCTGGGCGATGCTGCTGCGCGCCTGCCTCGTGCTCTGCATCGTGATCGCGCCATTCCAGGTGCTCGGGCCGCTGGGCCTCGTGGCACAGGGCCACAGCGCGGCCGCGTGGGGCTGGATCCAGGCGATCTTCAGCGCCGGCATGCTGGGTGGAGCGGCGATCGCCCTCAGGTACACGCCCGGCCGGCCCATGGTCGTCGTCTGCCTGACCGGCACCACGGCCGTCGCGGCACCGCTCACGCTGGCCTTGGGCGGTGGCGCTCTGGCGCTCGGCGCCGTCTACGGGGTGCGCGGCATCGCCGTCGGGCTGCTGGTGGCCGTATGGAACACCACGCTCCAGACCCACGTCGAGGGGGAGGCGCTCGGGCGCGTGACCGCGTGGGACTGGATGTCGTCGCTGGCGCTGTGGCCGGCCGGGCTGGCGCTGGCCGGCCCGCTCGCCCAGGCCTTCGGCGTGACCGCGCTGTGCTGGGCGTCCGCCGGGCTCGGGCTCGTCGCGTCCCTCTGGGTGCTGCTCGTGAAAGACGTGCGGCGCCTGCGGCCGGCGGTGGTGCCGGCGGCGGCGTACACCGCCCTGTCGCCGCCGCCGGCCGCTCCGCCGCGCGATTAGAGGATCAGGCCGTCGCGCCCGCGCTGTAGTCCTGCCGCGAGCGGCCGCCGCCATAGTAGATCACGATGTCGAGCACGATCCCGAGTGCGAAGAACACGGCGCCCCACCCGCTCAGGCCGCCGAAGGCGTTCTGCGCGATCGCGTATCCCATCGTCGTGCAGGGAAGGAAGATGAAGCCCAGGAGGCCCCAGACGAAGCCGATGCTGGCACTCGCGAGGTACCCGAAGATCCACATCCCGAACAACACCAGGCGCGGCGACGCCGCGAGGATCCCAGCGATAAGACAACAGCCCATCTGCCGCTCCTTGTGAGGCGCCCCGACCCGCGTAGCGGGTCCTGCGGCGAGTGTTCACCGAACGCCCACGCTCAGCGGCGACACTGCCGGTGTCATGATGACGCACCGCATGAAGATCAGGCAACAGCTGCGCGACGCCCGGGTCTCGGCAGCGCGCGCGAAGAAGCGCCGGCGCGAGCTTCGCCGCCTCCGCCACGGCGCTCCCGTTTTCCTCTGCGAGAGGCGGGAACCACTGAGGTGAGCCCGCCCGCCGGCGGGTACGTGTGAGGGGAGGCGCCATGCTCGAAGTGTCCTGTCGTGACGTGGGCATCGCCGATTGCGACTTCCTCGCCAGCGCGCCCAACATCCGCAAGCTCGAGAACGTCATGCTCGAGCACGCCCGCGACGAGCATCCGCAGCTCATCGCCGGCATCACCGAGGAGGAGCACGAAGCGCTGATGCAGAAGATCGCCGCGGCCGCCCACGAGGTGGCCGTGGGCTAGGGCGACCGGCGGGCGAGGCGGCGGGCGTGGCACCGGAGCGCCCGCCGCCTCGACCGGCTCCACGCCTCCTTCACGCGTCGCTCGCGTCCTTCTCCGCCCGCCGTGGCACGAGAACAACAGTGTCGCCCACCGCCCGCCCGGGTACGCCCTCGGCACCACCCGAGGAGGCGAGATGTACGACCAGCGGCACGTCCTGGTGATAGGAGCGGGCACGGCCGGCACGCGCGTGGCGCGCAGTGCGGCGGGGGCCGGCACACGCGTGACCGTGGCGGATCACGGCCAGTTCGGCGGCACCTGCGTATGGCGCGGATGCGTCCCCAAGAAGGCTCTGTACACCGCCGCAGAGGCCCGCCGTGAGGCGGTGGAGGCGGCGCGCATGGGCTTCCGCGGCGGCCCGCCGGACCTCGACTGGCCGCGCCTGATGGCATGGAAGACGGAGATGCAGCGCGCGTACGCCGGCGACCAGGAGGGGATCCTCGCCGGCCTCGGCGCCGAGCTGCTGCACGGCGAGGCCCGGTTCCTCTCGCCGCGCGAGGTCGGCGTCGGCGACGTGACCGTTTCGCCCAGCCTCATGCTCGTCGCGACCGGATCGCGGCCGGTGCTGCCTCCTCTGCCCGGCATCGAGCTGGCCGACACCAGCGACGACGCCCTCGCGTACCCCGAGCGGCCGGCGACGCTGGCGGTGGTCGGCGGCGGGTACATCGCCATGGAGTTCGCCGGCATCTACGCGGCTTTTGGCACGGAGGTGACACTCGTCGTGCGGGGCGGAGAAGTGCTCAAGGGCTTCGACCCGGAGGCCGCCGCGGTAGCACTACGAGGCCTCGAGGCTCTGGGAGTGACCGTGCTCCTGCACACCCGGACCGAGGCGCTCGAGCGTCGCGGCGGAGGACTTGCCCTGCTCGTGAAGGACGGACAGGGCCGCGAGCGGGCGCTCGCCAGCGAGCGCGTCCTCGTGGCCACCGGCCGGCGGCCGGCGGTTGAAGACCTCGACCTCGCCGCCGGCGGCATCGAGGTCGACGCGCGCGGCCGGCCCGTCCTCGACTCGGCGCTGCGCAGCGTCAGCAACGAGCGCGTGTGGTTCGCCGGCGATGCCGCCGGCGGCCTCGAGCTCACGCCGGTCGCCGGCCTCGAGGGCGAGGTCGTCGCCCAGAGTATGCTCACGGGTCAGCCGCATGAGCCCGACCTGCGCGCGGTGCCGTCAGCCTGCTTCACCGTGCCGCAGGTGGCGCGCGTCGGGCTCGGCGAAAGAGAGCTGGCCGCGCGCGGCGCCCCGTACCAGGTGGCGCGCGGTGACTTCCAGTGGGTCGCGCAGGCGATCATCGACGACCGCCGCGGCGGCCTCGTGAAACTGCTGGCCGGGACCGACGGACGCCTGCTCGGCGCCCACCTCGCCGGCCCCCGGGCCGCCGAGCTCATCTACGGCCTCGCGGTCGCGCTGCGCGCGGGCGCGACGCTCACCGACGTCCAGGACGCCAGGGCGGTGCACCCGACCCTCAGCGAGGCGCTCAACTGGGCGTCGTTCGCCGTGGAGACAGTGCGGCCCTGACGCACCCGGCGGCTTAAAGGGGGATGGGCCGCGGCGACTGGAATCAGTCGCCGCGACCCATATGGGGCCAGCGGCTCCCGGGCGTTGGAGGTAGATCGCCCGGGCTGGTGGACCTTGGCTCGGTGGGGGCGCACCGTACTACAGCCTGGTCCCGACGACCGGGGGGACAGCCGTCATGCCGTTTCTTGGCTCGCTAGTCATTCTGCCCCGCAATTGTGAAGTTGGTGTTGCGCGGAGGTTGAGACAGGTTGCGCCGCACGTGCACGCGCCGCCTGATGCGGGTCCGTCCAGGACGGCTGCCGTCGCTCAGTTCACCTCTCCGGCCGCGGCCGGCGCGCCGTCCTCGCGCGCGGCTGCCTCCAGCGCCTCCCCGATCTCCACCGTCTCGACGCGCGCCGCGCGGATATCGCCAAGAGCGTCCTCGGCCCAGCGGCGCGCCGCCGGATCCTGCAGCGACGCCTCGAGGACGGGCACGGCGGCCTCGCCGAGGCCCACGAGCCTGTCCACGGCAGCCTGCTTGAGATCCTCGTCTACGCGCCCACGCAGCATGGGGATCAGCCCCTTCATGAGCTCCTGCGGGCTCATGCCCTCCAGTGTCTGGCGCGCCCGCTCGGGCACCGGGCCGCTCACGTCGTAGACGTGCCCGGCCGCGGCGCTGAGCAGATCCTCCACCACGACGCTGCCGCGCTCGATGAGCGTCTCCTCGATGCTGTCCACGAGCGGCCATGTGAGCCTCGTGAAGGGCAGGTCGAGCAGGGCGATGAGCGCCTTCGCCGGCGCGTAGTGGTCGTGCTCGCTGAGGAAGTCGTCGATGGCGTCGGCCGCGTATTCCCGGTCCTCGTCGGTGCGCGCCTCCTCGAAAGCGTCGGCGAGCTGCCGCGCCAGATACGTCAGCGCCTCTTCGTCGTTGCGGTACTTCCCCTGCGACATGTCCGCACCATGCTACGTGATACCCTCGCGCTCCTGGAACAGGCCGAGGTAGTCGCCGTAGCCCTCGGCCTCCATCTCCTCGCGAGGGATGAAGCGCAGCGCCGCCGAGTTCATGCAGTAGCGCAGTCCCGTCGGGGCTGGGCCGTCCTTGAAGACGTGCCCGAGGTGCGCACTGGACGCGGCTCCGCGCACCTCGCTGCGCGGCATGATCAGCTTGAAGTCGGTCTTCGTCGTGACCGCCTCTTCGCGCACGGGCCGCGTGAAGCTCGGCCAGCCGGTGCCCGAGTCGAACTTGTCGCGGCTGCTGAACAGGACCTCGCCGCTCACGACGTCGACGTAGACGCCCTCGCGGTGTTCGTCCCAGTACTCGTTGGCGAACGGCGGCTCCGTGCCCGCACGCTGCGTGACCTCATACTGCATCGGGGTGAGGCGCGCCATGAGCTCGGCGTCGTCTGGTCGTGTGGCCTTCATGTCTGCTGCTCCAAGGCTAGGTGCGTGCGCGCCGCGGCCGCGCGGCGCCCGGATGAGCCGCCATCCACTGCTCGTGCGGCGGCACCGGCTCACCGACCACGTAGAGGAAGAAGTAGGCGCCCGTGTCGCCGAGGAAGCGGAACTCGCCGCGCAGGTCGGCGACGGTGTCCTCGTAGGAGTCGTGCTCGCGGAGCCAGTGCGCGAAGCCTCCGGCCTCGCGCTCCAGCGCGAGCAGGACCTCCGCGTTGTGCACCGTCGCCTCGATCTTGCGGCGGTTGCGGATGATGCGCGTGTCGGCCGCCAGGCGGTCGACGTCGTCGCCGTCGAACGCGGCGATCCGCTCCGGGTCGAAGCCCTCGAAGGCCTCGCGGAAGCCGGCCCATTTGGCCTCGACCACCTGCCAGCTCATGCCCGACTGGAACACGGCCTTGGTCATGATCTCGAGATAGTCGGCCAGCCCGGCCGGCTCGATCTGTGTGGGCGCCTGCATGGTGACCTCGCTGGTCGCTGTCCGTCAGGCGCACTATTCCCGCGAGGTCCGGCGGTCACGCGGCGCGTATGGCCGCTCGAGACGCGCAGGGCCTGCGCGGCCCGCACGCGGGCGGCCCTAGTGCAGGCAGGTCGCGTCCGGGCCCACCGGCGAGAGCTCCATCTCGGTGAACGCCTGAATGACGCTGCGCACGTCGGGCCGGTCCTCACCGGCGAAGACGCGCATGCCCGCCTGCAGGCAGCCGAGCAGCGGGCGCTGGCCGATGCCGGCGACGATGACGGCGTCGACCAGGTTCTCGCCGAGGACGATCACGGGGGACATGCAGCCGCCGTGGCTGTGAGCCGCGTTGGCGACCACGCCGACGGAGTCGATCTCGCCGTCGACGAGGTCGACGAGGGTGAAGTTCGGGCTGCGCCCGAAATGCCCCGAGCGGGGCGCGTCGAGGCCGCCCGGCGCCTCAGAGGGGACGGCGACGCGGAGGCGGTCGTAGGGGTTGTCGATCATGTCGTGCGGACTCCCTGTCACTGGAGCGGGTATCGATGGGTACCCATCTACTGTACACGCAAGAACGGGGCGGCGCAGCGCGACCTACGACCCCGCCGCCGCGCCCCGGAGAGTGTGCAAACTCCCTCCGCGGGCTATCCTGCATGGTGAAGGCAGGAGAGTGGAGGAACACGATGCCGCTGGGCGGATACTGCACGCAGTGCGGGCGCTGGGTCTGGCTGACTCCCTACGGGGAGTGCCAGAACGGACATCCGCCGGCCTCGGTGCGGGACGTCCAGCAGCTCAAGCCGCAGGCGACCGACGTGGTCGTGCAGGCCGAGGCGCCCCTCGCCCGGCGGGCGCGCTTCCGCTGGTGGTGGCGCCACTCATTGTGGATCGGCTGGACCTTCACGCTCGGCTTCCTCAACTGGGTCTCGTTCGTCTACATCGGCATCAAGGCGCGCAAGCCGCCCTGGACGGCGCTGGGCTTCGTGTACCTCATCCCTCTGGTCCTCACGATCCTCTCGTGGGGTACGGCGCTGCTGGCCCCGATGATCGCGCTGCAGCTCGTGGTCTCGGCCGTGTCGTTCGTCAACGCCCTCTACCTGCGGCCGCATTACCGCGCCATCATGTTCGGCGACACGCCGGCGGTGGCGCTGCCGGCGCCGCCCAAGCCGCCGCCGCTGATGGCGGCGAGCGAGCGGCCGGCACTGCCGAGGGGCATGGACGAGGCGGCGGCGGACGTGCTCCAGCCGGCCCGCCGCCAGGTGGACGCGATCCTCGAGGCGGCCGGCGGCATCGGCAAGCCGGCGGTGCGCGACGAAGTGGTGGCGCTCTGCCGCACCGCCGACCAGATCCTCGCCGAGCTGGCCTCGCGGCCGCGCAAGCTGGACGCGGCGCGCGGTTTCCTCACCTACTACCTCGACGCCGCGCAGCGCATCGTGGACGGGTACGTCTATCTCGGCGGTCGCGGCGCCGCGTCGCCGGACATCGCCCGCACACTGGCGCGCGCCGAGGAGTCGCTGCGCGTCGTGCAGCAGGCGTTCGACCGCCAGCTGGCAAACGTGCTCGAGGATCGCGCCCTCGACCTCGACAGCGAGATCGAGTTGCTCGAACGCACCGTGCGCACGGAGACCATGTACAGCCAGACCGGGGAGCTCACATGACCGACGAGATCGAGAGGGCGGACGTAGCGACGGCCGCCGGCAAGCCGGCGGCCGGCCCGTTGTCGGCCGCCGACCTGGAGCGTGCCGGCGAGATCGCCAGGGCGATGGACGTCACCGACGCCCAGGCGGTCCTCGGCTACGGCCTGCCCGCCCAGAGCCGCATCGCCAATTTCGCCGACTCGCTGCTCGGCGACGTGCGCAACAAGGACGCGGGCGCCGGCGGCGAGGCCGTCGCCGAGCTGCTCAAGAAGGTCCGCGAGCTGGACGTCGACGCCCTGGGCGGCGGCTCGGGCGTCGCGCGGATCCCCATCATCGGCAAGCTGGCGAACACCTTTGACCGCTTCGCGACCCGCTACCAGAAGGTCGCCTCCAGCATCGACCGCATCGTCGACTCGCTGGAGCGCGCGCGCATGGCCCTGCTCAAGGACATGACGGTGCTCGACAAGATGTTCGAGCTCAACCTCGACTACCTCAAGCAGCTCGACGTGTACATCGCCGCCGGCGAGCGCGTGCTCGAGGAGCTGCGCGACACGAAGATCCCGGCGCTCGAGGCCGAGGTCGCCGCCTCGGAGGACGTGATGGTCGCGCAGCGCCTCACCGACCTGCAGCAAGCGGCGACGCGCTTCGAGCGCCGCCTCCACGACCTCAAGCTCACGCGCATGGTCGCCGTGCAGACGGCGCCCCAGATCCGTCTCATCCAGGGCAACGACCAGAACCTCGTGGAGAAGATCCAGACATCGGTGCTCACCACGATCCCGCTCTGGAAGAACCAGATCATCATCGCCATCAGCCTGTACAGGCAGCAGGCGGCTCTCGAGCTGCAGAGACAGGTGAGCGACACCACCAACGAGCTGCTCGCCAAGAACGCCGAGCTGCTCAAGGCCGGATCGGCCAAGGTGGGGCGCGAGGTGGAACGCGGGGTCATCGACGTCGAGACCCTGCGCAAGGTCAACGCCGATCTCGTGACGACCCTCGAAGAGACGATCCGTATCCAGGACGAGGGCCGCGCCCGCCGCGCCGAGGCCGAGAGCGAGATCGCTCAGCTGCAGTCCGAGCTGCGCCAGAAGCTCCTCGAACTGCGCGGGCAGGCGCCGCAGATCACGGCGCGGGAAGACGCAGCGCTGACGGAGTGACGGGCGGCGGGGCCCTGCGGCCCCGCCCGCGGCGTCAGCGCGCCGGCTCGGCGCGCGCGTGGCGCGCTACGATGGCGGCCAGGTCGTCCAGGTATGCGCCGATGCGCTCGCGATCCTCGGCGGAGATGCTGCGCGAGGGCCACGGCCTCGTCCACCATCGGGCCGAGATGGGCCATCGCCTCGCCGCGGCCGGCGTCGGTGAGCCTGATGACCACCTTGCGCCGGTCGCTGGTGTGCGGCGTGCGGGCGATGCGACCGCGCGCTTCCAGCCGGTCCAGCAATGCGGTCACGGCGCCTGTGCGCATGTGCAGCCGGTGGGCCAGGTCGGTGGGGCCGAGGTCGCCCTCCATGCCGAGCCAGGCGACGGCCAGCAACTCCGCGGGCGTCATGTCCAAGCGCCCCGAGATCTCCATGTGCATCCCCGCCAGCGCCATGTCCAACCGGCGCGCCGCGCGCGAGAGCTCGAGCGCCGTGTACCTGGGACCGTCGCCCACCTCCCGACGATCCGAACGTGTCTCGGACATCGCTCTTCCTCTCCTCCAGAGTAGCTCTCCAGCTGAGTCTTCCGCCGAGGGTAAGCCTAGCCCACGGGGACGCGGACGTGCGCCAGTGACCTGTCGAGGGGAAGCAGGGTCGACCAGGCGCCGTTAGGCACGCGCCGAGCGGGGAACATGGAGGTTCTGAGCATCTCGATCGAGCAAGCAGGAGGCGTTTCATGAGGATCGGGATCATTGGAGCGGGCCACATGGGCGGAGCGCTCGCCAAGCGGCTCGCCGCCGCCGGTCACGAGATCGTCATCAGCAACAGCCGTGGCCCCGATACGCTGCTGGACACAGTGGCCGGCCTCGGCCCGCTGGTACTGGCGGCCACGACTCCCGAGGTCGTGGAGGCCGGCGAGGTGGTCATCCTTGCCGTGCCCTACGGAAGGATCGACGAGGTGGCGGCCGCGTCCGCCGCCTGGCGCGGCAAGATCGTCGTCGACGTCACCAACTTCTTCCCCCAGCGCGACGTCGGCACGCTCGACCCGGGCTATCACGGCTCGAGCGTCGAGGTCGCGCGCAAGCTGCCGGGCGCTCGCGTCGTGAAAGCTTTCAACACCATCGGCGCGCGTCGTCTGGACCGCGAGCTGCGTCTCGTGGGCAGCGAGCCGGACGCCGTGTTCTACGCCGGCGACGACGCCGAGGCGGAGCAGATCGTCGCCCAGATCATCCGTGACGCCGGGTGTGCGCCGGTGCGCACGGGGCCGCTCTTCGAGGGCGGCGTCCGCCAGCAACCCGGCTCGGACATCTACGGATATCCGCTGAGCCGGGCCGAGGCCGAGGAGCGCCTGAGCCGCGCCGTCTGAACGACCGAGGGGCACGCCGTCGATCGGCCTGACGACCGGCCGGTGTGAGTGCAGTCGGGCTCAGACGCCGGCGGCGAGTGGCAGGGTGATCACCACCGTGGTCCCGTCACCTTCGCTGGCGGCCACGCGCACGTCGCCGTCGTGGCTGTCGACCGTCCAGCGGACGATTGCCAGCCCCAAGCCGCTGCCGCCCGCCCGCGGGCGCGCCGCGTCGGCGCGATAGAAGCGCTCGAAGACGCGCTCGCGGTCGGCCGGCGCTATCCCCGGGCCCGGATCCGTCACGGCCACCCGGGCCTCGCCACGGCCGGCCTCGACCGTCACGCTCACCGTCCCGCCCCGCGGCGACGCCTCGACCGCGTTCTTGACGACGTTGCGCACGGCGCGCTCGAGGTGGGGCGCGTCGCCGTTGACGGCCGGGGCGCCTTGGGCGTCGAACGCCAGTGTCACGCCGCTCTGATCGGCGAGCGCGCGAAGCCCGTCGACCGCCGCGCCCGCAAGGGCCGCCAGGTCCAGCGTCGTCAGGCTGAGCTCCTCCTGGTGCGCGTCGATGCGCGAGAGCATCAGGAGGTCGTCGACGATGGCGCTCATCCGGCCCACCTCCTCGAGCCCGCTCTCCAGCACCGGGCGCGCCGCCGCGCCCTGCTCGCGGCCGCGCAGCGCCACCTCGAACTCGGCCTGCATCACGGCGAGCGGCGTGCGCAGCTCGTGCGAAGCATCTGCCACGAACCGCTTCTGCGCCGCGTAGGTCTCGCGGATGGGACGCAGCGTGCGCCGCGCGTACCACAGCCCGACGCCGCCCACGGCGATGATGGCGATACCGTCGACGATCACGAGCTGCCAGCGCAGCCGTGTGACCGACTGGTTCACGCGGTCCTGCTCGCTTTCGCCGGTGACGGGGCCGCTGGCGATCACGCGCTGGATGTCGCTGGAGACGGCCCAGTAGAGGACGACCCCGCTGACCACGATGAGCAGCACGACGATGACCGCGAACAGCGCGGCGAGACGGAGCGTGGCGCGCGCGAAGACATCGCCGGCGGGCGCCGCGGGGCGGGCCGCGCCGGCGCCCGCGACCGCACGCGGCGCGCTCATGCCCTGATCCCGTAGCCGATTCCGCGCACCGTCTGGAAGAGACTCGGCTCCCCCGGTCTGTCGATCTTCTTGCGCAGACGACGCACGTACACGTCGATGATGTTGCTGAAGGCGTCGGCATCCTCGTCCCAGGCGTGGTCGAGGATCTCGTCGCGGCTCAGCACGTGCCCCGCGCGGCGCATGAAGAGCTCGAGGAGCGAGAACTCCTTGGTGGTGAGATCGATCGCGACCTCCCCGCGACGCACGGTCCGTGCCGCGGGGTCGAGCAGCAGATCGCCCACTTGGAGCTCGGTCGGCAGCGCGTGTCGCGGCCGCCGCAGGAGTGTGCGGATGCGCGCCAGCAGTTCCGCGAAGGCGAACGGCTTGACGAGGTAATCGTCGGCGCCGCTGTCGAGCCCGGTGACCTTGTCGCCGGTCGTGTCGCGAGCCGTGAGCATCAGCACGGGCACCGTGAGGCCGCGAGCGCGCAGGTCGCGGCACAGCGCAAAGCCGTCCATGCCCGGGAGCATGACGTCGAGGATCAGGAGGTCGTACTGGCCGTCGCGCGCCAGGGCGCGCTTGCGCGCTGTAAGGCCGTCGAAGACGGCGTCCACGGCGTAGCCCTCGCCCTCCAAGCCGCGCTTGAGTGTCCGGGCGAGCTTCTCCGCGTCCTCGACCACCAGGATCCGCATGAGGCGGTTCTACCCGCTGGCGCGGATTCGCTCGCTCCGGCAGGCGGGTCCCGCCTCAGGCGGCCGGTCGGTCGGACGCCCAAGGCGCCTCGCCGCCGGAGCCGGTGCCGGTGCCGGCGCCGGTGCCGGTGCCGGTGCCGGGCTCATCGTCGCAGAGCGGCGGGGCGTCCAGCGGACAGCTGAACACCGGCGCGACCTCGGCCGCGACGCGGCGCTCCGGCTTGAGCCGCCGCGCCACGAAGCGCCCGGGGATGGTGAACGCGGCGACCACGCCCCCGAGTGCGCACAGCGCCGCGGCCAGCACCATGGCCGTCTGGAATCCGGCCGAAAAAGCGGACGGGTGCAGGTAGACGGCGCCCGCCAGCCCGGCCGCCGCCGGCAGCGCCGCCACCATGATCAGGCCGGCGGCGCGCGCCACGGCGTTGTTCACGGCCGAGGCGAGGCCCGCGTGGCCGGTGGGCACGGCGGCGAGCACGGCCGTCGTCAACGGCGCCACCGTGGTCACCAGACCGAGCGCAAAGACGACGATCGCCGGCAGAAAGGTCGTCGCGTAGGGCTGGTCGGCCTGCACGCGCGAGAGCAGCGCGAGCCCCGCGCCGGCCACGATCGGGCCGACGGTCATCGGCAGTCTCGGCCCGATGCGCTGTGCGAGCTTGCCGGCCTGGGCCGAGAGCGCCAGCATGATGAAGGTCACCGGCAGGAGCGCCATCCCCGACTGGAGCGGCGAGTAGCCCAGCACCTGCTGGAGCTGCAGCGGGATGAGGAAGATCGAGCCGCCCAGGGCACCGTACACGAGGAACGTGACCACGTTGGCGCCCGTGAACTGCCGCGAGTGGAAGATCGAGAGGGGCAGCATCGGCTGTGCGCGTCGCTGCTCGACGAGCACGAAGGCGACGAGCAGGGCCGCGCTGGCCACGAGGGAGCCCACGACTCTGGCCGAGTTCCAGCCCAGGTCGGGCCCGGCGATGAGGCCGTAGATGAGGCCGCCGAGGCCGAGGGCGACCAGCGCGGCCCCAAGGAGGTCCAGCTCCCCCGTCGCCTCCGGGTCACGTGTCTCGGGCACGTGGCGTGCCGAGACCCACACCACGGCGGCCACGAGCGGCAGATTGATGAGGAAGATGAGACGCCAGGAGACGGCCTGGATGAGGTAGCCGCCGACGAACGGCCCCACGGCGGTCGCCACGCCGCCGAAACCGGACCAGAGGCCGATGGCGTGGGCGCGCTGATCGGGGTGGAACGTCGCCTGGATGATCGCCAGGCTCCCCGGGGTGAGCAGCGCGCCGCCCACGCCCTGCAGCGCCCGCGCGGCGATGAGCACGGCGGAGCTGGGCGCCAGGCCGCAGAGGAGCGATGCGCCGGCGAACCAGAGCACGCCGATGAGGAACACTTTGCGGCGCCCGTAGCGGTCGCCGAGCGACCCTCCGATGAGGATCAGCGCCGCCAGCGTGAGTGTGTAGGCGGTGACCGTCCACTGCAGGGTCGCGATGCCGCTGTGAAAGTCGCGGCCGATCGTGGGCAACGCGATGTTGACGACGGTGCCGTCCACCATCACGATGCCGGAGCCGAGGACGGTCGCCAGGATGACCCAGCGGCCGGCGGCGGTACCCAGGCGGAGGCCGCCGGCCGGTTCAGGCGGAGCGTTCACCGCGGACGCCCAGCAGCGCGGCCGCGCCGGCGCCCGGTGGACCGGCAGCGCAGGCCTGCTTCCCCGCTGCGTCGCTCAAGCCGCGGCCGCCAGCTCGGACTCGCGCGCGAGACCGTCTCGCCAGCTGCTGTAGAGCGGCGCGAAGCCCAGACGGGCGCGCGCCTTACGGTTGTCGCCGGCGCGCTGCTCGGTGGAACGATAGGCGAAGGGCTCGCGGCCCAGCGCCCGGACCGTCCACGCCGGGATGTGACGCGGTGGCGGCGCCCCGACCAGGTGCGCGTAGAACGGCAGCCACTCGCTCACAGGCGCCGGGTGATCGTCGCCGATGTTGTAGATGCCGGTGGGGCCGCCGATGGCGAGCACCGCGGCGGTGGCAGCGTCCTCCACGTGGACGAACGACGAGTAGCCCGTCCCGCCGCCCACCAGGGGGTAGTGGCGCCGGCGTACGAGTTCCGCCAGGGAGCCGGCGGCGGGGTCGAGGGCAGTGCCGGGCCCGTAGAAGGTGCCGTATCTGAGAGCCACCCCCTCGATCCCTGCGGTCTCCAGCACGGCCTTCTCCAGAGCGGCGATCGCGGCGACGTTGGCGCGCCGCGCCTGCGGCACGTCGGGGAAGAGATTGAGGGGGTCGCTCTCGATCTTCACCCAGCCGCCGACCGGGGCATAGACGTGCGCGTAGCTCTGCGCGACGACGCGGCGCACGCCAACGGCCTGCGCCGCATCCACCAGGTTTCTCGTGCCCTCGGTGCGCACCCGCACGTTGCCGGCGAACTGCGACTGCGTCTTGCCGGGCTCGAGCCGTCGCGGGATATCGGTGACCTCGTCGATCACGATCTCCGGCTCCTCGGCCGCGAGCAGACGGAACATGCCGTCACGGTCGAGCACGTCGCCGGTCGCGCCGCGCGCGCCCAGCTCCGCGAGGCTGGCGGCGCGTATCTCCGACCGACTCAACCCCGTCACGTCGTGACCGGCCTCCACCAAGAGCGGTACGAGCCGGCGGCCTACGACTCCGGTAGCGCCGGCGACCAGGATCTTCACGGTGATCTCCTTCAGTGGGATCGGACCTCACATTAGGCCGTCTACCACTTAAGGAGAAAATCTATCCTGTTCACGTCCCGCTCAGGCGGAGCGGTCCGTGCTGTGACCACGACGGGCCAGGGGGACCGGCGTCACTCCGGGCCGGCGGCGGCCAGGAGGTCGTCGAGGTCGAGCGGGTCGACGGTCATCGCATACCCGCCGTCGGCCGTCGTCGGCCACTCGGAGCGGGGCCTGTCCCAGCACAGCTCGATGCCGTTGCCGTCGGGGTCGCGCAGGTAGAGGGCCTCGCTCACGGCGTGGTCCGATGCCCCCTCCAGGGGGTAGCCGCGCTCGAGAAGCGCGCGCAGCGCGCGGGCGAGCGCCGCCCGCGTCGGGAAACGGATCGCCACGTGATACAGCCCCGTCGCGTGGCGTGGCGGCGGCGAGCCGCCGCGCGACTCCCAAGTGTTGAGCCCGATGTGGTGATGGTAGCCGCCCGCCGAAAGGAAGGCGGCCTGGTCGCCGAGCCGCCCCATGACCTCGAACCCGAGCACGTCACGGTAGAAGCCGATCGACCGGTCGAGGTCAGCCACCTTGAGGTGGACGTGGCCGATGTCGGTGCGCGGATCGAGTCTCGGTGTTGGCGTGCGATCGTCCATCGTGTTCTGTCGTCTGGTGTCGCGCCCGCGTCAAGCCGCATCGTGGGCGGCGAGGACCTTGCGCAGGCTGCGCGTCACGTCCTCCAGTTCTTGCGCCTCTAGGTGGCCGCCGAGCTGCTCCGCCACGCCGCTGATGAGCAGCGGCGCCGCCACGTCCACTGCCCGGCGGCCCGCTTCGGTGAGCCCGGCGTAGACGACCCGGCGGTCGCTTGGGCAGGGAGCGCGCTCCACGAGCCCGCGCAGCGCCAGCCGGTCCACGAGCCGCGTGACGCCGCTCTTGCTGAGCCGGAGCGAGCGGCTCACATCGGCCATGCGCAGACGTTGTTCCGGCGCCGCCTCGAGCTCCATGAGCAGCTCGACCTCTTCGGGAAGCAGGTCCATGCCGGCCGCCAGACGCTCCGTCACGCGGCCGCGGATCCAGCCGGTCACGTGCATGAGATCGGTCCACAGATCGAGGGCGGCCCTCTCCGCGGGTGAGCACGAGTAGCTGCGCGAGAGGGAGCGGGCAGTCCCTGGCGATGCCGTCGCTGCTGTCGGCGTGTCGCTCATGGCTTCCTTGTACCCAGGTTTGGCACTATTTCATTCCGGCAACAACAATTTCATATACAATTATTCTACAGGCAACCACCACCGCCTGCAAGGCGATGACAGGGAAGGGCGAAGATCATGGACATCGCGATCATCGGAGCCGGAAACGTAGGTCGGGCCTTGGCCACCTCGGCACTGCGCCTCGGGCACAACGTCACCGTAAGCTCGACCAATGGCGACACAGCGGCGGCGCTGGCCCGCGAGACCGGCGCGCGAGCGGCGTCGTCCAACCGCGCGGCCGCCGAGGGCGCCGACCTCGTCGTGCTGGCCGTGCCGTACGTGGCGGTCGTGGACGTGCTGGACGACATCGGTCCGGCGCTCGGCGGCAAGATCCTGGTCGACGCCACCAATCCGCTGAGGCCAGACGGTTCCGGTCTTGCCACCGAAGGCGCGTCCGCCGCGGAGGAGATCCAGGCGCGCGTGCCGACGGCCCGCGTGGTGAAGGCGTTCAACTACGCGCTCGCGGCGCGCCAGGCCGACCCGCAGGTCGCCGGGATCAGCGTCGACGGGTTCGTCGCCTCCGACGACGAGGAGGCCAAGGCGACGGTACTGGATCTGGTCAGGGGGATGGGCTTCCACCCCGTCGACGCCGGTGAGCTGACGATGGCGCGCGCGCTGGAGGCGCTCGCCTACCTCAACATCTCGCTGCAGATACGGCACGGCTGGAGCTGGCAGGCCGGCTGGAAGCTCGTGGGTCCGGAGGGCGACGCCTCGTGACCGAGGCTGGCCCGGCGCGCCCTCCTGACGGCTGAGGGCGAGGCGCCGGCTCGAGGCTGGGGGTCAGGCGCGGCGCTCGCGAAGAGCCGCTCGGCTGAACGCCACTCGTGGTCGGCCCAGCGGCTCCACGCCGGCGCCCGCCGCGAGGTCGAGCGCCCGCGCCAACGCGGCGGCGTCAACGGAAGGGCGTCGTCAGCCAGCCGGAATGCTCGGCCGGGCAGACGGCGCGCGCCTGCGGGCTCATGCCCCGGCCTCCCCAGCCACCATCTCACCGTGCCACCCCGGGGATCACCCGCTGCTGCCCGCCGCGCCTGCGCCGATCTCCCCGTCGTAGTAGTCCACGGCGCTGCTGCGCCGCGCCATCAGGTCCTCGTCCTTGAGGCCGGTCCAGATGCCGACCTTGCCGCTGTCCGGGTAGGCCGTCGCTGTAGGGAGCACCACTGTCGAGAACATCAGCACGCGCACGGTCTCACCTGTGGCGTTGCGGACGGCGTGTGCGCCCTCCGGGCCGGTGGGGAAGGCCACCAGGTCGAGAGGTTCGAGGACGTCCTCTCCGCCCGGATGGCGCAGCGTCGGGCGCCCGGCGAGCACCAGCAGCCACTCCTCCTCGCCGTACTCGTAGTGGTAGGGGCAGATGGCCTGACCGGGCGGCAGCTCGTACACACTTGCCCCGAGCTGCCGCCCGCCCAGCAACGGGCCGGCACGAAGCATGCCGGCCCGGAAGCCCTCGGGGTCGCCGGCGTCGTAGACGAACTCCGGCGACCCGATGTTGACCTTCTTCACGTGGTCACCACCCCGCAGGTGCCGAGCGCCTCGTCGCAAGACGGCTCGACGTCGTGGACGGCAGAGCTGATCCGGAACCTGCCCGGGGTCCAGGTGGTCACCAGCGCCACGGCGAAGCCGCTGAGCGCGACGCCGGAGGCGACCAGCAGACCTGTGGAGAAGCCAGAGGTGAGCGCGCTGTTGATGACACTCACCGGCACGGCTCCGGCGGACGGTGCGGCTCCGGACGCGGCCGCCGCCGCCAGCTGGCTGGTGACGCTGTGCGCGACCGAGGTCCAGGCGATCGTCCCGATCGCCGCCAGCCCGATGGCGCCGCCGATCTGCTGACCGGTGTTGAGCAGGCCCGATGCGGCACCGGTCTCCTGCGGCTTGACGTGTGACACGACCATCAGTGTCAGCGGCACGAACATCATGCCCATGCCGACGCTCACCACGAGGGCCGGCGCCAGCATCGTCGTCCAGTAGTTGCCGGTCTCACTCAGGCGCGACAGCCACAGGAACCCGAAACCTGCGAGCAGCGGCCCCAGGAGCAGCGGCGGCCGCACTCCGATCTTCGTCACCAGGACGCGCGCGACGAGGATGTTGACGGCGATGAGGGCGATCGGGAACGGCAGCCAGGCCAGGCCGGCCTTGATGGCGCTGTAGTGCCAGACCGTCTGGATGTAGAGCGTGAGGAAGAAGAACACCGAGAACAGCGCGGTGCCCACCAGCAGCATCATGAGGTAGGCCCCCGACCGTCGTCGGGACGCCAGCAGATGCAGCGGCAGCTCGGCGTGCGAGCTGCGGCGCTCGATCAGGATGAACGTGACGAGCAGGACTGCCGACGCGGCGAGCGCCGAGATCGTCACGGGGCTGCCCCAGTGTGAGATCCCGTCCTGCCCGGCTGCCGCATGCGTCAGCCCATACACGAGGAAAGCCAGGCCCGCCGAGCTCGTGATCACGCCCGGGATATCGAGGCGCATGCGGACGCGTTTGGTCGTCGCCAGGGCGAAGGGCGCGAGCGACACCACCATGATACCGATGGGCACGTTCACGAAGAACACCCAGCGCCAGCTCACGTAGGTCGTGAGGATGCCGCCGAGCAGAAGGCCGACGGCGCCGCCGGCGCCGCTCATGCCGGCGTACACGCCAAGGGCGCGGTTGCGCGCCACGCCCATGGGGAAGGTCGTGGCGATCAGCGCCAGGGCGGTGGGCGCCGCCATGGCACCGCCGGCCCCCTGCACGGCGCGGAAGGTGAGCAGCCACCACTGACTCGTCGCGAAACCGCCCATCAGCGAGCCGAAGCTGAACAGCGCGACGCCGGCGATGAAGATGTTGCGGCGGCCGTAGATGTCGCCCAGACGGCCGCCCAGCAGCAGCAGGCTGCCGAAAGCGAGCGAGTAGGCGGTGACGATCCACTCGAGCCCCGTCCCGCTGAAACCCAGCGCGCGCTGGACGTGCGGAAGGGCCACGTTCACGATGGTGGCGTCGAGGACGATCATGAGCTGGGCGGTGGCGATCACGAAGAGCGCCAGGCCCAAGTGGCGCGGCACATGTAACCCGTTCTCCGGCGGGCCGGCCGCCACGGAGGCTGGTTCAGTGGCCATGAGGATGTACTCCCGTATGTCGAGCGGCGGCGGAAGCGGCCCGGCCGTCCCCGGCCGCCGGCAGGGTCAATGTCTATGCCCGTGGTGGTTCCTCGACGCACGATCGGTAAACGTCTTCGGGCGATTGCCGGCTCAGCCGCCGCGGCTGCGGGCCTCCAGAGCCAGCAGGGCGGCCTTGACGTCGACCCCGCCCGCGTAGCCCGAGAGGCGGCCGGCCGCGCCCACGACGCGATGGCACGGGACCACGACGGCAAGGGGGTTGCCGGCGAGCGTGTGCCCCACGGCGCGCGCCGCCCGCGGCCGGCCGATCCGCCCGGCGATCGCCGCATACGAGAGCGTGGCCCCGTAGGGGACGTCGCGCAGGGCGGCCCAGACCTGCCGCTGGAACGCGGTGCCGCCCTGCACCAACGGCAGGTCGAAGGCCCGCAGCCGCCCAGCGAAATACCCATCCAGCTGCTCCGCGGCGGCGGCGAGGACGACCGCGTCCGCCGTAGGGACCCCCTCGGCGGCTGCGAGACCCGCCGAGGCAGCATCTCGGCGGATCGACGCTCCTGCTCGCTCGCGCTTCAATGCGCCCAGCCAGCGGACCAGCGCCAGCCGTCCGTCGCGCGCCACCAGCAGCAGGCTCCCGATCGGCGTGTCCACGATTCTCTCGGCCGAGCGGATCCTCGGCGCGTCTATCCCGTTCATGTCGTCCTCCTCTGACGATACGGCTCCATGATGCGGGTGCGGCGGCCGCGGTGCCGGCGGGATTCGGCCACCACGTTAACGGCCGAAACCCGCCAGTCTTCAGGCCGGGGTGCGGTACACTCCGTGAGTGACCATCCCGGACCCCGAGACCTGCTTTCGCGCTATGGAGAGCCGCGACCGCCGCTTCGACGGATGGTTCTTCGCGGCCGTATCGACCACCGGGATCTACTGCCGCCCCAGCTGCCCGGCGGCGGCGCCACGCCGCGACCACGTGAGCTTCTTCCCGACGGCTGCCGCGGCGCAGGCAGCCGGGTACCGCGCCTGTCTGCGCTGCCGGCCGGATGCGTCGCCCGGCTCGCCGGAGTGGAACCTGCACGCGGACGCGGCGGGCCGCGCCATGCGGCTCATCGCCGATGGCGTCGTCGACCGCGAGGGCGTGGAGGGCCTGGCCCGGCGGCTCGCCTACAGCCCGCGGCAGCTACGCCGCCTTCTCCGCCGCGAGCTGGGCGCCGGCCCGCTGAGCCTGGCGCGGGCGCAGCGCGCCCAGACCGCCAGGCTCCTCATCGAGACCACCGGGCTGCCCTTCGCCGAGGTCGCCTTCGCCGCCGGGTTCGCGAGCCTCCGCCAGTTCAACGACACGGTGCGCGAGGTCTTCGCGCGCCCGCCGCGCGAGCTCCGGCGGCGCGCGCGCCCGGCTGTGGGGCAGCGAGAGCTCGGCTCGGTCCTCGTGCGGCTGCCCTTCCGCCGGCCGCTCGACGCGCCCGGCCTGCTCAGGTTCTTCGCCGCGCGCGCCGTCGCCGGCCTCGAGGAGGTCGACGGCGAGGTCCTGCGGCGCAGCATGCGCCTGCCACACGGCGCCGCCGTCGTCACGCTCGCACCCGGCTCAGACTTCGTGAGCGCGGAGTTGCGGCTCACCGACCTGCGCGACCTCGCCGCCGGCGTCAGCCGCTGCCGCGCGCTCCTGGATCTGGACGCCGATCCGCTGGCCGTCGACGCCGCGCTGGGCGCCGATCCGCTGCTCGCGTCGCTGGTGTGGAGCGCGCCCGGCAAGCGCGTCCCCGGCGCGGCCGACGGCGCCGAGATCGCCGTGCGCGCCGTGCTCGGCCAGCAGGTCTCCATCGCCTCCGCGCGTGCCACGGCCGCGCGCCTCGTCGCAGCCTACGGCGCGCCTCTCAGCGCGGCGGTCGGGCGCGTCTCGGCCACGTTCCCGGCACCCGAGACCCTGGCTGCCGCCGACCCCGCGACGCTGCCCATGCCGGCGGCCCGCGCGGTAACGGTCGGAAGGCTGTGCACGGAGATGGCCACCGGCAGGCTGCGGCTCGACGCGGGCGCCGATCGCGAGGAGGCGCGCTCCCGCCTGCTCGCGATCCCGGGGGTCGGCGCGTGGACGGCCGATTACGTGGCCATGCGCGCGCTCGCCGATCCCGACGCCTTTCCGGCCACCGACCGCGGCGTGCTGCGCGCCCTCGCCGCGCTCGGCGGTCCCGCTGAGGCGGCCGCCGCCACGGCCCTCTCCGAGCGCTGGCGGCCGTGGCGGGCCTACGCCGTGCAGCATTTGTGGAGCGCGGCCTGACTGACCACGCCGTCGCGCCGTCAGCCCTCTCGCGGCGGGGTCGACAGCGCGTGCGCCAGCTCGTGATAGTGGCGGCGCACACCGGCACCCGTCTCCTCCGCGTCGACGCGTGCGAAGTCGTCCGCCAGCATCTCTTGTTCCTGGTCGCTCAGCAGACGGTCCGCGAGCGGGAACAGCACCGTGTTCTCCTTGTTGATGTGCAGACGCAGGAGGTAGGTGTACAGCGCCAGGTTCTCCGCCACCACCCTGCGGGCGTCCTCGCTGTCCTCGACGCCAGGAAGCGCCGCGTCGATGGCGCGGATCGCCTCACGCGCGGCCTCGTGCTCGCTCAGCATCACGCTCACCGGGCCGCCGGCGGCCGGGCTGCGCTCCTCCAGTGCCGGGAACAGCAGCTCCTCCTCCTTGGCGTGGTGGCAGCCGTCGGTGAAGTTCCGCGTGAAGTCGACCATCTGCGCGACGCGCTCGCGGTGGACGCGGCCGGTCGTCTCGATGCCGGCGACCTCGCGATCCATGGCCTCGACGACCATGAGCACGAGCTCGTGCTCCTCACGGAGCTGGTCTGTGGGGCTCTCGTTCATCAGGGGGGCTCCTGTCCGCTGTGTCGCCGCGCGTCAGACCGAGAGAGCCAGACTCGCGGCGAGCCGGTCGCCGAACTCCTCGAGAAGCGGGCCCTGGCCGGCAGCGTGGTCCGGATTGACCTGCGTCACGACGAGCCCCCCGAAGGCGGGGCTCGCGGTCAGCCCCGCGAGCACGCCCATCGCGCCGACGAGCGTCAGCCCCATGTTGCGCACGTAGGCGTTGTCGGCGATCGGGAACTCCACGAAGTCCAGCACGTCGACGTCGAAGTGGACGAGGAACGTCTCGGCGCGTTCGGCCAAGGAGCTCGCCACCTCCCCGGCGACCTCGTCGCCGTGGCCGGCGACGGCGGCCGCTTCGTAGGCGAGCGGGCGATGCTCGTCGAGGAGAGCCTGCTCGGCTTCGGTGACCTCGGTGGCGATGTACGAGACGAAGGCGACCTTGTCCCAGGTCAGCAAGGGCACACGCGGGCCAAGCTCCGAAAGGACCGGCTCCGAGCCGGGCACGCCCAGGACGTGAGCCATGCCCATCCAGTCCAGGGCGCCCTGAGCGACGCCGGCGGGAGTGTTGAGGTCGGGGTGACCGTCCAGGTACACCGCCGCGACGTCCACACCCTCCGCGACGAAGCCGGCGAGGGCCCCGATGAGGATCGTGCAGTCGCCGCCGACGATCAGCGGCAGTTCGCCGGCCGCGAGGACGTCGCGCGTGTGACGCGCCACGTCGCGCGCGACGTCCGCGACCAGGCCGGCGTTCTGAGCCGTGCGGTGCTCGCGGTCCATGCGGAACCGCGTCACCGGCAGATCGCCGTGATCTTCTACGCTCAAGCCCGCGGCGCGCAGGCGCTCGACAAGGCCGGCGGCGCGCAGGGCGGCCGGCGCCTTCTCGATCCCGGGAGAGTGGGCGCCGGCCGCCGTCGGCACGCCCAGAAGGCCCACTGTCTGCGTCACCGGCTGCTCCTCCTTGATCGCAAGCGCTTCCACACTGACTATGCCCGCGTCCGCTGCGGCCCAATGACGTCTCGCCGTCCGCGCGAGCGCGAGGCCGGCGCGGGGTGCGGGCTCTGGGCTCTGGGTCAGAGGAGCGCCGCGACCTCTGCGATCTCGTCCGCGGTCAGGGACCAAGCCGCGACGGCGGCCGCGTTCGCCCGGACCTGCTCGGGCGAGGTAGCGCCGGCGATGACCGACGCGACCGGCTTGCGGGCGGCCGGCCATGCCATCGCCAGCTCGAGCAAGGTGTGGCCCCGCGCCGCGGCGTAGGCGTCGAGGCGCTCGACGGCGGCGAGTCTCCCGGGTGGGATGATCTCCTGCGCGGGACGGCCGTCGCCGCCGAGGCGCGTCCCCTGCGGCGTGGGCACGTCCTTGCGGTACTTGCCGGACAGCAGACCTGAGGCCAGCGGGAAGTACGGGACGAACGACAGGCCGAGCCGCTCGCAGGCGGCGAGCACGCCGCGCTCCGGCTCGCGCTCGAGGAGGCTGTACTCGTTCTCCACGACGGCGAAGCCGCGCAATCCCCGTGTAGCGGCGGCCATCGCCGACTCCTGCAGCTGCTCCGCCGAGAAGTTGGAGCAGCCGATCTCGCGCACCTTGCCCTGTTCCATCATGCGGTCCATGGTCTCGAGCGTCTCGGCGAGCGGCGTCGCGGGGTCGGGCTTGTGATAGTAGTAGAGGTCGATGTAGTCCGTGCCAAGCCGCCGGAGACTGGCCTCCAGGGCCCGCGGCGCCCAAAGCGCCTGGCCGTCGCCGCCGCCTCGGGGCGCGTGATAGCCGAACTTCGAGGCGATGACGACCTCGGCGCGCCTCGCCCCGAGGGCCCGCCCCAGGAACTCCTCGGAGCGGCCGTCGCCGTAGATGTCGGCCGTGTCGAAGTGCGTGACGCCGGCGTCCAGGGCGGCGGCGACCACCTCACGCGTGCGCGCCGCATCGAGCCGCCTGCCGAAGTTGTTGGTGCCGAGGCCCGCGAGGGACACCTCGAGCCGGCCGATCCTGCGATGTTCCATCGATCCTCCTTGGCACGAGGATTCCCCGTCGGCCGACGTCGGCAACGAAGCGGGGTGGGGCGACCCTGGTCGCCCCACCCCGTCCGTTCACGCGGCCGACCGCAGCCCCGCGCCGCGCGTCACGCCACGGCCTCGGGCTCGCACGCCGCCGCGTCCGCGCCCTGGTCCCGGCGCCGCTCGACCAGCGACACGGAGTCGGGCACCACGTCCTGGCGCGGAGGGATCGCGATGGCGGCGATGCCGGCGAGGGCCACCGCCGTCGCGCCGACCCACAGCGCTGCGACCATGCCGTTCACGAACGCCTGCGGGGTGAGGTAGCTCCCGACGGCGGAGAAGACGCTGGCCAGCACCGCCACACCGAAGACGCCGCCGACCTCGCGCACCGTGTTGTTCACGCCGCTCGCCTTGCCCTCTTCGTCGCGGCGCACGGTGCCGAGCACCAGGTTGGCGACCGGCGCGAAGTAGAGGCTCATGCCGACGCCGGCCATCACGAGCGCCGGCACCAGGCGCCCGTAGGCCACCGTCGGCGTGCTGACGATCGCCATCCAGGCGAGGCCGGCCGTCATCAGCGCCATGCCGGCCACGAGCAGCGGGCGGGCGCCGATGCGGTCGCTGAGGATGCCGGCGACCGGCGCGATGAAGATCGGCATCGCCGTCCAGGGCAGCGTGCGCAGGCCGGCCTGCAGCGGCGAGTAGCCCTGGACCACCTGGAAATACTGGGCGAGCAGGAAGATCGAGCCGAACATCCCGAAGCTCATCAGCAGTGAAGTGACGTTGGCTGCCGAGAAGGCGCGTTTGCGGAAGAAGCGCATGGGGACCATCGGCTCGCGCGCGCGCAGCTCCCAGAGGATGAAGACACCGACGAGGGCGACGCCGGCCGCGATGGGGCCGGCCACGCCGAGGCTGGTCCAGCCGTGCGCGTTGCCGCGCACGAGGCCCCAGACGATGCCGAAGAGGCCGGCGCTCACCAGACCGAGGCCCGGCAGGTCGAGCGCGCGCTGGGCGCCCTTTGACTCGGTCAGCCGACGCCAGGCGACCGGCAGCAACACGAGGCCGATCGGCACGTTGAGCCAGAAGATCCACTGCCACGAGATGCCCTCGACGATGGCGCCGCCGACGACTGGGCCGATGGCGATGGCGAGTCCGCCGACGCCGCCCCAGATGCCGAGTGCGAGTCCGCGGCGAGACGGCGCGACCGCGCCCGAGAGGATCGTCAGGGTGAGCGGCATCACGATCGCGCCGCCGACGCCCTGCAGGGCGCGCGCCGCGATCAGCCAGTCGATGCTCGGCGCCAGGGCGGCGGCGGCCGAGCCGAACGTGAACAACGCCAGCCCGGCGAGGAACATGCGCTTGCGCCCGAACCGGTCGCCGAGCGCGGCGCCGGTCAGGAGCAGGACGGCGAAGGTGAGGGTGTAGGCGTTCACGGTCCACTCGAGCCCCTGCAGCGAGGCGCTGAGGTCGTGCTTGATCACCGGCAGAGCGGTGGTCACCACGAGGTTGTCGAGCGAGACCATGAACACCGCCGCCGAGGTGACGATGAAGGTCCAGATGGTGATGGCTCTCGTACTCATGTCTCTGATCTCCTCTGTCGTTTCCTACCGAACGCTCGAGTGACTTAGTACTCGCTTACTTCTTTGGGCCAGAGGGAGGGCCGGGTCCGGCCAAAGTGCCGAACGCCCGGCCCGCGTCTACCGCGTGCGCGCCTCCTTGCCGACGGCGTCCGCGGCCATCGCCGCCAGCGCCGTCCCGCTCACCGGGCACATCATGCGCGCCCAATCGGCGTCGACATCGGTGAGGTCCATCGCCGCCACGACGTTCATCAGCATGCCGTAGGCGAGCCACTCGCGGATCGCCGCCTCCGGCGCTCCGGAGGCCGACTGCACGAAGTTCACGAGGCGGAGCATCTCGTCGCGCACGACGTCGCGGATCTCCTCGTCCTCGCACGCCGCATAGGCCTGCATCTGCATGAGCAGGAGGCTGCGATCGTCGAGCAGGCGCTGATACGCCATGCCCATGGTCATGAGGATGTCGGCGGGGCCGGCGTCGTCGCCGGCCTCGGCCGCCGCCGTCCGGAACGTCCCCACGGTGCGCTCGAAGCAGCGGCGGACGGCGGCCAGGAAGAGTTCCTTCTTGGTGCCGAAGAGCTGGAAGAGGTAGGGCTGCGAGACGCCGACGCGCTTGGCGATCGCGCCGACCGGCGTGCCGTGGAGGCCGCCGACGGCGAACTCACGGGTGGCGGCCTCGACGATCTCGCGGCGCCGTTCGTCCTTGCTGCTGCGTGTCGTGGCTTTCATGGTCGGGAGTATACCATAAGTGAGTGGTCACTAAACCAGCTTCTTGTTCGTGCCGGCAACGCCGCGCCCTTTACGCTCCGGCCCGCCGCACCTAGGATGCGTGTCATCCGGCGCGCCGTCGACGCGCCGGCGGGCAAAGGGGGCACCATGCGAGTCCGGTCACGTCTCGTTCTTGCCGTCATCGCGCTGCTCGTGCTGCTGGCTGCGCCGGCCGGCGCAGCCGCTGCCGGCGCATCATCGCAGCCGCGCGACTACGTCCTCGGCTCGGTCGGCGACCTCACCGGCGACCACCCGCCGCTCAACAGCACGCAGCGCAACCAGTTCGACGACGTCGCCGCGCTGGCCGCGTCGCTCAAGCTTGACCGCCTGCTGCTGTGCGGTGACCTGCAGCACAACTTCGGGACGCTCGCCGAGTACCTCAGCTTCTACGCTCCCACCTGGAGCCCGCTGAACCCCATCGCCGCGCCGGTCGTCGGCAACCATGACTACTACAGGTCCGACACGGCCGAGGGCTTCTTCACCTACTTCGGCGGGCTCGCTACGCCGGGGCTGAGCTTCGCCATGCCGCCTCTGGGCTACTACTCGTTCGACCTCGGGCGCTGGCACATCGTGGCCCTCAACTCACAGCTTCTCGCGTCGCCCAGCGACAACGAGGCCTCCTGGAACAGCCACTACTACGGCCCGGGCACACCGGAGTACGAGGCTCAATTGGCATGGCTCAAGTCCGATCTCGACGCCCACGCCGGCATGCATCTGCTCGCCTTCTGGCACCACCCTCTGACCTACGACGGCTGGGTGAAGCCGCTCTGGGACGTGCTCTACGCTCACCACGCGACGCTGGTCCTCAACGGGCACGACCACAACTACCAGCGCTGGGCGCCGATGGACCCGGCGCAGATCGCCGACCCCGCGGGCATCCGTGAGTTCGTGGTGGGCACGGGAGGCTACTACCTGAACCGCATCACCTGGGCCGGCGGGGCCTCGCAGAACGGCGTGACGAGCAAGCCGGTGCCGCCGTGCTTCCAGTTCGGGCAGGCCACGGACTTCGGGCTGCTCAAGCTCACGCTGCACGCCGACTCGTACGACTACGCCTTCCTCAGCATCAGCGGAAAGGTGCTGGACAAGGGGGCGGGGATCAGGGCGAACTGAGCGTCAGGCGCCGGCGAAGGGCAGCCGCAGCTTGCCGATGAGCTCGCGCGCCCACTCATGGTGCCCCCGAGTGTGCGCCGTAGTCGTGCGCGTCCCAGTCGGTCATGCGCCGCTCCGCCCGCCGGCCTTCGGAGCGGGCGCATGGCCGGGCTCCTGATACAGCCCGACGACGTTGCCTCCGGGGTCGCGGAAGCGCGCCGTGATCTCGGGCGCATCCGCGCCGATCGGCTGGACGAGCTCGCCCCCGTGAGCGATCACGGCGTCGACCGCCGCCGCCACGCTGTCCACCATGATGTGGAACAGCAGGCCGGGTTCCGCCGTCGGCGCCCGGCCGAGCGACCACGTCCCGCTCACCTCGCCGGTGCTGTCGTCGAAGGCGATGTGACCTGCGTCGTCCCGCCGCACGCGCCAGCCGAAGACCTCGGCGTAGAACGCGGCCGAGCGGTCGATGTCCGCGGCGGGGATCTCGATGTAGCAGACCTTGCCGTCCGCGAGCGTCGGCGGGCCCGCGTTGGTCGCGACCTGCCGGTAGTCGACGAACTCCACCGGAGCCACGCAGCGCGGATACAGGATGCCGGCGAACCTCTTCACCGCGGCGGAGGCGCCGTGTATCCGCTGAGCCTCGGCGTCCCGGAACACGAAGCTGTGGACGAACCGCGTCGGGTCATCTCGCTCCTGCCACACGTCGTAGCGCAGCGTCCCATACTCCTGCTGGCGCACGTACGCGACGAACTCGCGGATGGCCGCGAGGCACTCATCCAAGGCCTCGGGCCTGACCTGGTAGCGAGCTAGTTGGCGGATCCGTCCGCCCTGATCGTCAGTCATGCCGCACCTCCCAGGATGTGCATACCCGCGGGGCGGTTTGTCAGCTCCTTCCTTCGAGCGGGTATCTCCCGGCCACGAGCACCCATCGGGAGGGATCCGATCATGACCACCATGCACATCACCGCCGAGCCCGGCAGCCGGAGCGTCGTCATCACCAGCGAGCTCGACGCGCCCCGCGACCTCGTCTTCCGCGCCCACGTCGATCCGGAGCTGCTTGTGCGGTGGCTCGGGCCGCGACGGCTCACGATGACCGTCGAGCACAACGAGGCCCGCGATGGCGGCCGCTGGCGCTTCGTCCACCGGGACGCCGAGGGCAACGAGTTCGGTTTCCACGGCGTCTTCCACGGCGACCCTTCCCCTGAGCGCACCGTGCGGACCTTCGAGTACGAGGGCGCGCCGGGGCATGTCTCGCTCGAGGCGCTCACGATCGAGGAGCGGGGCGGGAGGAGCTTCCTGCGCACCGTCTCCGTCTATGAGTCGGTCGAGGACCGTGACGCGATGGTGGAGAGCGGCATGGAGACGGGCGTTCGCGAGGGACTGGAGCGCCTCGAGGAGCTGCTCGCTCGGCTCAAGGGCGAGAGGCAAGGGCGCGCGGCGTAGCAGCTCGCGCCCGGCCGCCCTACTCTGCGCCCATCTCCGCCAGCGTCAGCACCGTGCGCCAGTTCCTGGTCGTGGCGGCCGTGCCGAGGCGACGCTCGAAGTAGGGGTTGCTGAGCTTCGTGCGCCCGTAGCCGTGCGGCAGGCGCAGGTAGACGACCGGCACGGCCAGAGGCGGTACGCCCACGTAGGTCGCCGCCTCGCCCTCCTCCGCCGGCAGGCTGAGCTCGGCGAAAGCGGCCTCGTAGACGGCGCTCAACGCGGCCGCCGAGGCTGGGCCGAACTCCGAGTCGGCCGCGGACGCCAGCAGAAAGGTGGCGTGCAGCCACCTCTCCTCTGCGCCGTCGGCTCGCGCGTAGGGATTCGCCTCGGCCACGGCCGCCAGCGCGTCGCCGGGCACGACCAGCACCCCGACACGCGGTCCCAGGTCGCGCTCGATGCGCGTCGCGATGGCTGTGGCAAGGTCCTCGGGGGAGCCTGCGTCCGCGTCGAACACCGCGTTGCCGCTCTGCAGGTAGGTGCGCACGCCGCGCAGGCCCAGGCCCTCGAGCAGCCGCCGCAGCTCCGCCATCGGGACCTTGTTCTGGCCACCCACGTTGATGGCCCTGAAGAGCGCCACGAACCTCATGGCCCGTCTACTCCCCGCGACGCCTCCTCCGCACACCTCTTGCCGGGCGGCGTGACCTGGTCAGAACGCCCCCCACTGCTGGTCGCCGGGGATGTAGTAGCTCGGGCAGATGAAGCGGAACATATTGGCGACCTTGTGGGCGCGCGCCAGGTGTTCCTCGGTCTCGGCGTGCGCGGCGCTCAGCTGGCCGCCGAAGGTATCGTCGAAGTACGCTTCGGCCGCCGCGCGCCGCTCCTCGTCGCTGGCGAAGTCGGTGCGGATCGAGCGCAGCTCGCCCGGGTCGAGCCAGTAGCCCCCGCACTCGGGGCACTCGTCCACCGTGACGTCGCGCTTGACGCTGAAGAAGTGCCGCATGAGCTGGATCTGGTCGGCGCACTGCGGGCAGTGGAGCGGGCCTGGGTCGATGCTGACGCCTTCCACGCGATCGATGTCGAGGAGCGCCTCGCCGGCGGCCTCCTTGGGCTCGTCGAAGCGCTGCAGTTCCATCCAGCTGAACCAGATGCCGCCGCATCCCTCGCTGCAGACGTCCACCGTGACGCCGCCGGCTTCCTGTGCTTCAAGCGGGTGATGGCAGGCGGGACAATCCATGAAGCTGCTCCTTGTCGGGTGGTGTGCCGGGCTCATGGCCGATGTATCGGCCTGCCGGCCGCCGTCCGATAGAGCATGGCACGCGGCGGCCGGTCGGCCAAGAGACCCGGGCCGCGCCCATCCCGCCACGGCCGCGGGCCAGGCCCGCCGTGCAGTACACTCGCATGCCAGGACGTCGAGCTTCGGGAGGCAGGATGGGCAAGCGCGCCTTCGCGACCACGGTCCTGGCCGCGGCGGCGGCCGCGGTCTGGGCGGTCGAACGCTACGGCCGCCGCTCCGGCGCCACGCGCGAGGAAGCCGGGCAGGCACTGCCCGGCGATGGGATCGTGTCGCGGCCGCTCTGGCAGTCGACGCGCGCGGTGACGATAGATGCGCCGCCCGAGGACGTGTGGCCCTGGGTCGTCCAGATGGGGTTCCCGCCACATCGGGCGGGGTGGTACACGCCGCACTGGCTCGACGTGGCCATGTGGGGCGACCGGCCGCGCAGCGCCGACCACATCGTCCCCGAGCTGCAGGACCTCAAGGTCGGCGACAAGGTGCCCGACAGCGCCGACTACTCGATGCACTACGTGGTCGAGGAGATCGAGCGACCGGCGCACGTCGTGCTGCACTCGGTGACCCACGTCTTCCCGCCCATCCGCACGTCGGATTTCACGTGGGTCTTCGTCTTGCTGCCGGCAGGCGCCGGCCAGACGCGCTTCGTGATCCGCGCGCGAGTCTCCTACAGGCCGCTGTGGGCCCTGCCGCTCATCGACCTCATGCTCGGCGTCGGCGATCTCGTCAACGTGAGCGGCATGCTGCACAGCATCATGCGTCTGGCAGAGAGCGCCAGCCCCATCGCCTAGCGGCACCTGACCGGGCGGGGGCGGGCGGCCCTTCCGGCCTCCCGCCCCGGCCCAACCCAATTCAGCTGAGAGAAGCGCGAACGCCCTCGGGCTCAGCCGGAAGGCGGTCGAGAGCCACCGCGCCAACATCATGCGCAAGCTCGGCGCGCACGACTCCGCGAGATCGGCCGCCACGCCGTCCCTACCGGACTCATCGAAGCGTCGACGCCGCTGCCGGTTAGCGTGCGCCGATCGGGGGGTACGTTCGTTGCGCCAGCCCAGGGGGGCAACGCATCACTTGAGCGGAGGGGCGCCATGAGCAGCACCATCCAGACCGTTGAACCGCCGGCGACCGCGGTCGCGGTCAAGAGCCGACTTCTGGCCGGCCTGCTCGTCGTGCAGATCATCGTCGGCTTCGAGTTCTTCTGGAGCGTGGTCACGAAGCTCGTGCGCGGCGGCTTCGTCTCCGGGCTGGGGGCGGACCTGCAGAATCGCGTCAAGGCGGCGCCGGTATGGTACGCGAGCTTCGCGAGGAGCGTCGTGATCCCTCACGCCAGCGTCTTCGCCTACCTCATCATCGCCGGAGAGCTCTTCATCGGCATCACGATGATCGTCGCGGCGGTGGTCTGGCTGGTGCGCTGGGACACGCTCTCGGTGCCCGCGCGCACCACGCTGGCGACGCTCATCGCGCTGGCCGCCGCCGGGGCGCTGCTGCTCAACCTCAACTTCCACATCGCCAACGGCGCCACCAACCCGTGGCAGATCGGCGACAGCCCGTTCGACGAAGCGGTCGACATCAACATGCTGCTCACGCTCATCAACGCCACGATCCTCGTCGTGATGGGCGTGATCCTGGTGTCGCTGCGACGCGCCCCGCGGCACGTCGGCCCTGGACTTGCCGGCGATCAGAACGAGCGTGCCTCAAGCCTGTGACGCTCTAGTCTCGGCTGGAGCTTGCGCTCGGCAGTGATGGCGTAGACGGGGCCCCAAACGGAGACAACCCGCTAACGGCGCGGGAAGCCGCGACCGATCCGGATGGGAGGACCGAGCCATGAAGTCGATCGTCATCCTCGGAGGCAGTTTCGCGGGCCTCAACGCGGCGTTCCAGCTCAAGCGCGACCTTGGCGAGCAGGCGGAGGTCACGGTCGTGGCGCGCGACCCCCGCTTCGTCTTCATCCCATCCCTCATCTGGGTCGTCCCCGGATGGCGCAAGCCGGGCCAGATCTCCTTCGATCTCGAGCCGGCGCTCTCTCGCCGCGGCATCAAGTTCGTGCACGCGACGGCGCAAGGCATCGATCCCGCCGCGTCCGTGGTCACGACCGATTCCGGCGAGATCGCCTACGACTACCTGCTGATCGCCACTGGCCCGAAGTACGACTGGTCGATCGTGCCCGGCCTTGGCCCCGCCGACGGCACAACCCACTCCG
The DNA here is from genome assembly GCA_963709845.1 of uncultured Thermoleophilia bacterium. Lineage (GTDB taxonomy): Bacteria > Actinomycetota > Thermoleophilia > UBA2241 > UBA2241 > CAIXSE01. Next base: position 614,970 of record CAVPXV010000004.1, on the reverse strand, counting down.
TGTGCAACCTGCCGCACGCGATGAACGCGGCCCGCGCCTGGCTCGACTTCGTCGAGGATCCGGGCCCGGTCGTCATCGGCTCGACCCAGCTGGCGAGCTGCTTCGGCGCCGAGTACGAGGTGGCGTTCAACATCGACCGCGCCCTGCGGCAGGCCAAGCTGCGCGACAAGGTCAGCCTCACGTTCTTCACGGCGGAGCCCTTCCTCGGGCACTTCGGCATCGACGGGATGCGCGGCGGCACGCCGATGCTAAAGGCGTACTTCCGCATGCTCGGCATCGAGCCGATCGCCAACGTCTCCACGACGGCGGTCACCAGGGACTCGATCACGCTCTCCAACGGGCGCACGCTGGAGCACAAGTACGCCATCGTGATCCCGCCGTTCACCGGCGTGCAGGCCGTCCTCGACTCGCCCGGCGTCGGCGACGCGCGCGGCTTCGTCCCCGTGAACCTGCGCTTCCAGCACACGGACCACGCCAACATCTTCGCCGCCGGCGTCGCGGTCCAGCTCAAGCCGCCGGCCCCGACCGAGGTGCCGACCGGGGTGCCGAAGACCGGCTGGATGTCCGAGGTCATGGGCAAGGTCGCGGCGCACAACATCGCCGCCGAGATCACCGGCGCGCCGCCCGAGGAGAAGGCGATCGGCGACATCGCCCCGCTCTGCATCCTCGACGGCGGCAACCAGGGCGTGATCATCGCCCTCGACCACGTCTTCAAGCCGCGGCGCTTCGAGGCGATGCTGCCAGGCCCGTGGGCGCACTGGGCCAAGCTCGGCTTCGAGAAGTACTACATGACGAAGATGAAGCACGGGATGGTCTACCTCCCATAGGCGTGAGGCCGGGCGATCCCCCCGGGGCGCCCGCCTATGGCCAGTGGGCGCAAGGACGCCTGCTGCCCTCACCTCACTCGGTCTCGTTTCTCGTCACCGGCCTCCCGCCGGCCCCAGCCAACGGCCTCAGCTCAGCGGCGGCTCGCCGCCGCTTGTGAAGTCCCGCACTTGACCCAGTTCCGTCGATGTCGTATATAAGCAAGTATGCAAATACACGAGGACATAACAACGGCCCCATCGCCAGACCTCAAGCCCATCTACCGCATGCATGCTGAGCTGTGCAAGGCGCTCGCCAACGAGCATCGTCAGGCGATCCTGCACGCCATCGGCGACGGCGAGAAGTGCGTCGGCGACCTCGCCGCCGAGATCGACATCTCGGTGCACAACGTCTCGCAACACCTGCGCGTCCTCAAGGAACGCCGGCTCGTCGCGTCGCGCAAAGAGGGCCAGACGGTCTACTACCGCGTCACCAACATGAAGTTCATCGAGGCGTGTGCCCTGATCCGCCAGGCGCTAGTGGAGCAGCACCTGGCCCAAGGTGAATCGCTCCAGGCAGCCGAGCTTCTCGACGCCGTGGGGCAGCAGCGCAACGAGCCGAGCGCGCCGGCGCCAGTGGCGCCGGCCGCTTCGGCGAGCACACCGGCCTAGCAAGCCAGCTTCAGCGAGCCAGGGGGACAGACCAGAACCACGGGACGGACCAAGCGCGCGGGATTCTGCACGACCGAGCTTGCGAAAAGGAACACAAGCACAAGGGTCGCTCGGCCACATCAAACAGGAGAGAACCATGTCTGAAGATCTCAGCACCATCAAGGCGGAGAAGATCGTTGACGCGCGCGGCACGTCCTGCCCCGGCCCCATCCTTGCCGCCAAGAAGGGCATCCCCAGCGTCTCCGTGGGCGGCATCATGGAGGTCCAGGCGACCGACAGCGGCACCACCAAGGACCTCCCCGCGTGGTCCAAGAAGATGGGCCACGAGTACCTCGGCGTGGTCGAGGAGCCCGGCTACATGCGCCTCTTCGTCAAGAAGATGAAGTGACATGGCTGAAGCCGCAGCACCGGAGGGCCAGGCCTACGACCCGCGCATCCTGGTCTTCAGCACCAACAACATCTCCGACCCGGGCATCGATCTGGCGGGCAGCTCGCACATGCACTACTCGCCCAGGGTGATGGTCATCAACCTGCCCTGCACCAGCGCGCTCAAGCCCAGCTGGATCGTCTATGCGATGGAGCAGGGCTTCGACGGCGTCTTCATCGCCGCCGACGGCGAGGAGTGCGCCTACCTGCCGGACTGCGCGGAGCGCACCTCCGGCATCATGCAGACCGCGCAGGACCTCCTCGTCGAGAAGGGCTACGAGCCGCAGCGCGTGCGCATGGCCGCGGTCTGCTCCGTCTGCGCGGAGCCCTTCACCAACTACATGCACGAATACGCCGCGTCCCTGTCCGGCCTGGGACCGTGCCGGAAGGCTGCCTCATGAAGTACGACGCTCTTGTGGTCGGCAGCGGCATCGGCGGCATGGAGTCGGCCCTCAAGCTCGGCGACATGGGCTACAAGGTGCTCGTCGTCGAGAAGGAGCCGAGCGTGGGCGGCAAGATGATCCTGCTCAGCAAGGTCTTCCCGACGCTCGACTGCGCCAGCTGCATCTCCACCCCGAAGATGGGCGCCACGATCCACCACCCCAACATCGACGTCCTCACGTATGCCGAAGTGGAGGGCATACGCGGCGACGGCGACGGCGGCTACCACGCCAAGATCAAGCAGAAGGCGAAGTTCATCGACGAGGCCGCCTGTACCGGCTGCCGCCAGTGCGAGATGGCCTGCAACGTGGCCGTGCCCGACGAGTACAACGCCGACATGGTCTCGCGGCGGGCGGCGTTCATCGCCTTCCCGCAGGCTGTGCCCAAGAAGGCCGTGATCACCCGCGAGGGCGTCTCGCCCTGCACCTACGAGTGCCCCGCCGGCATCAAGGCGCATGGCTACGTGGCGCGCGTGCGCAGCGGCGAGTACGACCAGGCCTTCGACCTCGTCCTCGAGACGACGCCGCTCGTCGGCTCCCTCGGGCGCGCCTGCTACGCGCCGTGCGAGGAGCAGTGCACGCGCGGCGAGCTCGAGGGCCCGCTGCCGATCCGCCGGCTCAAGCGGTTCATCGCCGACAAGCGGTACGGTCAGGCGGAGCCCAAGCCCATCGAGAAGCCCGAGCAGAACGGCAAGAAGATCGCCGTCGTGGGCTCGGGCCCGGCCGGCCTCACGGCCGCCTGGCAGCTCGCCCGCAAAGGCTACGGCGTCAAGATCTTCGAGGCCGCGCCGCAGGCGGGCGGGATGCTGCGCCTCGGCATCCCGGCCTACAGGCTGCCGAACGACGTGATCGACGACGACATCGGCAACGTGACCGCCATCGGCGTCGAGATCGAGACCGGCGCCAGGGTCGAGGATCCGGCGTCGCTCAAGGACGACGGCTTCGACGCCGTCCTCGTCGCGACCGGCACGCACAAGGCCGTGAGCCTGCGCGTTCCCGGCGAGGAGCTCGCGGGCATCCAGAGCGCCCTCACCTTCCTCGCCGACGTCAAACTCGGCAAGACCGTGGACCTCGCCGGCAAGAACGTGCTCGTCGTCGGCGGCGGCAACGTCGCCATCGACGCGGCGCGCACGGCGCGGCGCCTCGGCGCGGCTGCCGTCCACCAGGCCAGCCTCGAGTGCTGCGAGGACATGCCCGCCCACGACTTCGAGGTCGAGGAGGCCAAGGCCGAGGGCATCACGCTGCACGACGGCTGGGGCGTCAACCACTTCACCGGCAGCGGCCGCGTGGAGAGCGCGGAGCTCAAGGTCTGCTCGTGCGTCTTCAACCCCGAGGGCAAGTTCGCCCCCGAGTACGACGAGAGCAAGAAGCAGACCGTCGTCTGCGACGTCGTCATCGTCGCCGCCGGCATGGGCGCCGACACCGAGTCCTTCGGCCTCGAGACCAACGGCAACCGCACGCTCAAGGCCGATCCCGGCACGCTGCAGACGGCGTGCCCCACGTCTTCGCCGCCGGCGACGTCGTCACCGGCCCGACGATGATCACCACCGCCGTCGGCCAAGGCCGCCGCGCCGCCTTCATGATCGACCGCTTCCTGCAGGGCGAGACCCTCGACCCGGCTGCCTTCGACGAGGCGCTCCCGGTCGCGGACAAGAAGAGCGTGCTCGCGCGGCAGGACGTCTACGACCGGCGCGAGCCGCTCGAGTCCCACGCCGCGATGAGCGCCGCGCCGACCGACTTCGACGAGACCGAGGCGACGCTGACCGAGGATGAAGCCTTCCTCGGCTCGGCACGCTGCCTCGACTGCGGCGTGTGCTCCGAGTGCCACGCCTGCGTGGATGCCTGCCCGGCCGACTGCATCGACCTCAGCATGCGCGAGGAGGAGATCGAGGTCGAGGTCGACGCCGTCGTGCTCGCGACCGGCTTCCGGCTCTTCCCGGCCGACGCCAAGCCCGAGTACGGCTACGGCAAGTACGCCAACGTCATCACCGGCATGCAGATGGACCGCCTGCTCGCCCCGACGCGCCCGTTCAACTCCGTGGTGCGCCCCGGGGACGGCAAGGTGCCGGACAGCATCGGCTACATCATGTGCACCGGCTCGCGCGACGCTCAGGTGGGCAATCCACTGTGCTCGCGCATCTGCTGCATGTACTCGATCAAGCACAACCAACTGGTCATGGGCGCCCTGCCGCTCGCCGACGTGAGCGTCCACTACATGGACGTGCGCGCCGTGGGCAAGGGCTACGACGAGTTCTACCAGCAGGCCAAGGACATGGGCGCCATGTTCATCAAGGGCCGCGTGGCCAAGATCACCGAGAAGGACAACGGCAACCTCGTCGTCCGCTACGAGGACATCGAGGGCGACGGCGGCATCGTCGAGACCGAGTACGACATGGTCGTGCTCGCCGTCGGCGTGCAGCCCAACACCGAGGCCGCCAAGCTCTTCGAGGACGGCGCCCTCGGCCTCGACGAGTACTTCTACGTCGGCGAGGCCGACGAGGACATGGACCCCGGCCGCACCAACATGCCGGGCGTCTTCGTGGCCGGCTCGGCCTCGGGCGTCAAGGACATCCCCGACTCGATCCTCCACGCCGGCGCGGCCGTCGCTCAGGCCGCCGCGCACATCGAGAAGTCGCGAGGCGCGACCAGCGCGGTCGTCACCGAAGCGGCGAAGGTGGAGGTGACGGCATGAGTGCCAAGCAGATTGGCGTCTACATCTGCCAGTGCGGCGGCAACATCGGCGACTACGTCGACGTGAACGAGGTCGTCGCCGCCGTCGAGAAGGAGCAGGGCGTCAGCGTCGCCAAGACGGCCATGTTCACCTGCTCGGACGCGACCCAGAGCGAGATCATCGCGGACGCGCAGGAGCAGGGCCTCGACGGACTCGTGATTGCCTCCTGCTCGCCCAAGCTGCACACCTACACCTTCCGCGACGTCGCCAAGCGCGCCGGCATGAACCCCTTCCAGTACACGCAGGTCAACGTCCGCGAGCAGTGCTCCTGGACGCACACTGACGACCACGCTGGCGCCACGGAGAAGGCGGTGCGCCTGGTGCGCGCCGGCATCAACCGCACGCGCCTCACCGACCCGCTCGAGCCGATCGTCGTCGAGACCACGCCGGCGAGCCTCGTGGTGGGCGGCGGCATCGCCGGCCTGCGCGCCGCTCTCGGGCTCGCCGAGATCGGGCTCTCCGTCTTCCTCGTGGAGAAGGAGCCGCAGCTCGGCGGTTGGGTCGCCGGCTTCGGCGAGATGTACCCGCACGGGCGCAACGGCGCCGAGCTGATCGCCAAGCTGGAGGAGAAGGTGCGCTCGCACCCGGCGATCACGGTGTTCACGCAGGCCGAGCTGATCGCAAAGGGCGGCAGCTTCGGCAACTACGAGGTGACGGTCGCCATCCAGAGCGAGCGCCTCGAGACCATCCAGATGGTCGTGGGCTCCATAGTCATCGCCACCGGCTTCGACACCTACCAGCCGGCCGAAGGCGAACTCGGGTACGGCATGGACGGCGTCGTCACCATCGCCGAGTTCAAGAAGCTGCTCGACCAGTCGGCGGGGCCGCTGGAGCACAATGGCCGGCCGGTCAACACAGTCGCCTACATCTACTGCGTCGGCAGCCGCCAGGGCGAGGACGTCGAGGGCGGGAACACCTACTGCTCGCGCTACTGCTGCACGGCGGCCGTGCATGCCGCGACCCAGGTCGCGGACCTGCCGGCCCGCGTGCACCAGTACCACTTCTACCGCGACATGCGCACCTACGGGAAGTTCGAGCTCCTGTACGCCGAGGCGCTCGAGAAGGGCTCGGCGTTCGTCAAGTTCCCCGACGACGAGCCGCCGGCCGTGGCGAAGGACGCCAACCGGCGGCGTGACGGTGACGTCACGCGACCTGCTGTCCGAAGGCGAGGAGGTCGCGCTCACCGCCGACCTCGTCGTGCTGGTCACCGGCATGGTGCCGCGCGAGAACGAAGGCCTCACCAAGGCGCTCAAGCTCCCGGTCGGCCAGAGCGGCTTCTACAACGAGATCCACCCCAAGCTGCGGCCGGTCGAGACGGTCGTCGACGGCGCCTACATCTGCGGCGCCTGCCAGGCGCCGCGGACCTCGTCCGAGTCCGTCGCCTCCGGGCTGGCGGCGGTGACGCAGAGCGCCGCCATCCTCAAGCGCGGCTTCGCCGAGCTCGACCCGCTGGTGGCCACCGTGGACGCTGAGGCCTGCACATGGTGCGGCGCCTGCGAGACCACGTGCCCCTACGACGCCATCGCCAAGGTCGAGGAGGACGGCAAGGAGCTCGCCGCGATCTCGCGCACCTCCTGCAAGGGCTGCGGCGGCTGCGTGCCTGTCTGCCCGTCCGACGCCATCGACCTGCAGGGCTACACCGACGCGCAGATCAGATCCATGATCGACGGCATGCTGGAGGTGGTGTGCACATGAGCACGACCGGTGCCGTAGACGCCATGGCCGCGAGGCCGCGGCTCCGCAACGTCCGCGAGATCATCCGCGACGAGCAGTTCATGAGAGGCCGCATCCTCAAGGTGCTCGAGTCCGGCCCCCAGACCATCCCCCAGATCGCCGAGGCCGTCGGCAAGCCGACGAACGAGGTCGTGTTCTGGGTGATGGGGATGCGCAAGTACGGCTGGATCGCCGAGATCAAGGAAGTCGACGACGAAGGCTATTTCTCCTATCAGACAGCCCCGCGAGAGGAGTCCTGATGGACACCACCAAGAAGACGATCATTCTGTTCAGCGGTGACTTCGACCGCGTGATGGCGGCGCTCATCATCGCCAACGGCGCCGCCGCAATGGGCGACGACGTCACCATCTTCTGCACCTTCTGGGGGCTCAACATCCTGCGCAGGACCGAGAAGGTCGCGTCCAACGGCGGCAGCAAGAAGAGCACCCTGCAGTCCATGTTCGGCCGCATGATGCCCAAGGGCACCAGGAAGCTCGGGCTCTCCAAGATGAACTTCGCCGGCGCGGGCGCGCCAATGATGAGGAAGGTCACGAAGGACGCCGGCGGCATGTCGCTCGAGGAGCTCTTCGACAGCGCCCGGGAGCAGGGCGTGAGGTTCGTGGCCTGCACCCTCTCGATGGACATCCTCGGCTTCAAGGAAGAAGAGATGATCGACGGCCTCGAGTACGAAGGCGTAGCCGCCTACCTCGGCACAGCTGACGAAGCCAACGTCAATCTCTTCATCTAGGTCTGGGCGGAGAGACATGGCGACACAGATCAAACCGGGACTGTCGGACGAGCTCCGGGCCTACGGTTCCGAAGACGTCGACAAGTGCTTCAACTGCGGCAACTGCTCGGCGGTGTGCGTGCACTCCGAGGCGCCGAACATCATCCCGCGCCGCTCCATGCACGCCCTGCAGCTGGGACTCGAGGACAAGCTCAAGGGCAGCCTCGAGCCCTGGATGTGCTACTACTGCGGCGAGTGCTCCGAGCAGTGCCCCAAGGAGGCCGAGCCCGGCGAGACGATGATGAGCATGCGCCGCTGGCTGACGTCCAAGTACGACTTCAGCGGCCTCAGCGGCCTCTTCTACCGCTCGCCCGCATGGGAGGTCATCGCCATCATCCTGGCGGCCCTGCTCACGGGCATCGGGTTCGTGCTCTTCGGCATCCTGCACGGCGGCAGCTTCTCCCAGTACGACGGGCCCAACGCCTTCCTGCCCAGCCACCTGATCCACCGCTTCGACTGGACCATGGCGACGGTGCTGGTCATCCTGCTCGGCATCAACGTGGCGCGCATGTGGCGCAACGTCATGGGCGGGTCGGGCGCCGGCATAGGCTCCTACTTCGCGGCCTTGCCGCAGCTCCCGTACCACTTCTTCACGCAGATGAAGTACCGGCAGTGCGAGCGCAAGCGCCCGTGGGCGGTGCATCTCGCGCTGATGCTGAGCTACGTCACCATGCTCGTCCTGATCATGTTCTTCCTGCGCTACATGCAGGCGGGGCCGGCCATCGACTGGCGGGTGCACGCCTTCGGTTACCTCGCCTCGATCGGCCTCATCGCCGCGGTGGTCCTCAACCTGCGCGGCCGCATGAGGAAGGACTCGCCGCAGCACGCGCACTCGCATGAGTCGGACTGGATGTTCCTCATCCTCCTGCTCTACGTGGCCGTCACCGGCGTCCTGCAGACCATCCTCCACCGCACCGGCCTCGATGCAGCGGCCAACACGATGTACGTCATTCACCTGATGGGCGTGGTTCCGATGCTGGTCCTCGAGGTGCCGTTCGGCAAATGGGCGCACCTCGCCTATCGGCCGCTGGCGATCTACTTCGTACGCGTGCAGACGCACGCCGAGGCAGTGGAGGCGGCGAAAGCCGACGAGGCGGGCGCGGCAGCTGCATCGTGAGTCGTCGGCCGCCCGGCGGCGCGTGCCGCCGTGGGACGGCCGACGAGGCGGCTCAGTGCTGAATCAACACCCTCCCGGAGGGGCGGGAAGGAGAGTGTGCCATGAGCAAGATGGTCATCGGACTCGCAGGCGGAAGCCTGGAGAGCCTCGTCGTCACGAGCACCGTCACCGGCGGAGCCGTGGCGCTCGACATGGAAGTCGACATCTATCTGCTGCTCGGCGGGGCTTACGCGTTCCGCAAGGACGTGGCCGGAATGGGCACCTACAGCGGCCGGCCCGAACTGCGTGAGGAGATGGCGGCCGGTATGAGTGGAGCCTCAGTCCCGGCTCCGCTCGACAACCTGCGTAGCCTCAAGGAAGACGGCAAGGTGCACATCCACGCCTGCGGTACCGCCGGCAAGATCTGGGGCGCGGGCGAGCTCGGCGACTTCGTCGACATCGTAGACGACATCGTCGGCATCGCCGAGTACATCACGCGCTGCGAAGAAGCCGACGTCGTGCAGGTGTTCTGACGGTGCCACAGGACGGCTGTCTGATCTGCGGCGCCGCGCTTTTGTACTCGTCGGCCGAGGCCTCCCGGGTCTGCGACCTGTGCGGCCGGGAGGACGCGGCCCCCATCTCGTGCCCCAACGGCCACTTCGTCTGCGACGCCTGCCACAGCGAGACGGCGACCGATGTGGTCATGCGCGTCGTGAAGACCACGCCGCTCCGCGATCCGTCCGCTCTCCTTGAGCAGATCCTGGCGCTCCCCACACTGGAGATGCACGGGCCGGAACATCACGCGATCGTGCCCGGGGTCATCGTCGCGGCGGCGCGCAACGCCGGCGCCGACCTGCCCGCGGGAGCGCTGGAAGCGGCCCTGACGCGCGGTGGCAAGGTACCCGGAGGCTGGTGCGGCTACTACGGCGCGTGCGGTGCGGCCGTCGGGGTCGGCGTCGCCGTCAGCATCATGACGCAGGCGACGCCGCTTCGAGGACGCGAGCGCTCCCTTGCACTCGCGGCCACGTCCTTCGCGCTCGCGCGCATGGTCGACGATCAGCCGCGGTGCTGCAAGCGCGCGTCCCGGGTGGCCGTCGCCGCAGCCGTCGACTTCCTGCGTGACAGGCTCGCCTTCGACCTTCCAGCGACGCACGACATGAGCTGTTCCCTATCGCCTCGCAACAGGCAGTGCCCCGGCCGGGCCTGCCCGTTCTACGACTGAGCAAGAGCACGGCCGACCAAAGCGTCTTCGCCGTCGCCGGAGCGTGTCCGACCGGCTCCCGCCGGTCAGAGCGAGTGTCCGGTCAGCCCGACTCCTTGAGTCGCCCGCCTGCCGCCGGTCACAGGCGTCGGCCATCAGCCGCCCACCGTGCTGATCTCGAACTCCGGCGGCTGATGCAGGTGCTTCTTCACGGCGCAGAGGTTCATCGCGTTGATGACCGCCGCGCGATACTTCTCGGGGAACCCCCCTGGGAGTTGCAGCTCGAGGTCGATCTTGCCGATGAGGCCGACCTCCGCATTGAAGTGCGTCCTCATCGTGATCGACGACCCCTCCGGATCGATGCCGCGCTGCTGCATGAAGCCCAGCGCGTAGATGCCGGCACAGGTGCCGATCGAAGCAAGGAAGAGGTCGAAGGGAGCCGGCGCGGAGTCGTCGCCGCCGCCACGCGCCGGCTGATCCGTCTCGATCGTGAACCCACCGAAGTCGGCGTAGACGCGCTTCCCACCCGGGAAGTAGACCTTCATGTCCATGTCTGGTTCCTTTCGGGAATGGTCCGTTCGCTGCTCGCAATGTTGCCAGGTTGCGAAATTGCGAAACGTGGCAATAATGGTCTCATGAACGATGACCGTCAACGCTACGCCATCCACGCCGCCGTGTTCGCGGCCCTCGCCAATCCTACGCGCCACGAGCTCATGCACCACCTCTGCGAGGCCGCTCGCACCCCGAGCGAACTGGCTGAGGCCCTGGACGTCAGCCGGCCAAACGTGTCGCAGCACTTGGCCGTGCTGCAGCGCGAAGGCCTCGTGAAACGCTCACGACAGGATGGCCGCGTGCTATGGGAGGTCGTCGACCCTCGGCTCTCCGAGGCCTGCAAGCTCATCGACGAGATCATGAGTCGTGAGCTGGCCGAAAGGGCCCACGTCCTGGAAAGGTAGGTGTCTCCCGTGTTCGAGAAGAACGAAAGCACGGCAGATCGGATCGTCCGCACCGTCGCCGGCGCGGGTCTGGTCGGCGTCGACACGTCCAGATAGTCACATCCCGGGAGAACGCGAATGATCAACGTCAACCAGCACGCCTGCCCCCAGAACCACCCCTGCCCCGCCGTTCATCAGTGCCCGGAGGGCGCCATCATCCAGGACGACATCTATGCGGCGCCGCGCATCGACTACGAGCTCTGCACGGAGTGCCGCGTGTGCACCGAGATCTGCCGCGTCTTCTCGCGCGTGCCCGACGAGATCGGAGTCTGCTGATGGCGCACATCGACCTGGTCTGCGGCGAGTGCAAGCACGCGTTCGAGGTGGTGACGCGCGCCGCGATCAAGCAGAGCCAGAAGCGCTGCCCCAAATGCGGTTCCGACAACGTTCGGCAGACGTTCGCCAGCTACCTGCGCAACGGACCGCTCTCCAATCCCAACTGCGGAGCTCCCGGCTGCACGACCTACGGCTGAGGCTGACGTCTTGCGGCGCGGTCGCGCCGCACAGCAGCAGGTCCGAGCCGGCCCGGGAGGGCCGGCGCCGTTTCGCCCCCCAGTGCCGCGGGTAGGCCGCTCGCATGGACGCCACGGACCCCCGCCTGAGCCTGGAGGAGTTCATCCTCGAGATGGGCCGCCGGCCCGTGAGCTCGCTCACGCACGAGCGGCTCATGGACCTCTCGCGGCGGCTGTCCATCTCGGACACGCTCGTCGAGGACCGCACCTCGTTCGACGAGACGCAGTACGTGCGCACTCTCGTCTGCACGACCGGCGAGTTCGAGCTGCTCGTCCTCTGCTGGAAGCCCGGCCAGGAGTCCACGATCCACGATCACGTGGGGTCGCTCAACGCCATCCGCGTGCATCGCGGCGAGCTCACCAGCCGGATCTTCGCGCCGGCGGCCGGGAGCCGTCCCGGCGGCGGCCCCGTGCAGAGGCAGAGCGAGAGCCGCTTCTTGGCGGGAGCCATGACCGGCCTGGACCGCGGCGGCATCCACCAGCTCGCCAACACGGGCGCGGAGGACCTGGTCACCGTGCACGTCTACGCACCGCCGCTTGTCGGCCTCAACGTGTACTCCACGAGCTCGCCTGAGGTAGTGCTCCAGCCGCTGCGGCACGCTCGCCACGACTTCCCAGGTGACCCATGAGCTTGCCCCGCCGGCCGCTCGGCTCGAGCGGCCTCGAGATCACCGCCGTGGGCTTCGGCTCCTGGGCCGTCGGGGGCGGCGGCTGGTCGTTCGGCTGGGGTCCGCAGGACGACGACCGGTCGGTCGACGCCATCCACCGCGCCGTAGACCTCGGCGTCAACTGGGTCGATACCGCCGCCATCTACGGCCACGGCCACTCCGAGGAGGTCGTGGGCAGGGCGGTCCGCGCGCTACCCGCGGCCGACCGGCCCTTGGTGTTCACCAAGTGCGGTCTCTTGTGGGACGACGCGAGACCGATGACGCCGGCCAGGGAGGTCGTCACGCCCGAGACGGTGCGCAAGGGAGCCGAGGACTCGCTGCGCCGCCTCGGCCTCGACTACCTCGACCTCCTCCAGATCCACTGGCCCGACGGCGAAGGCAACCCGATCGAGCCCGCCTGGCAGGAGATGGTCAAGCTGCGCGACGAGGGGCTCGCCCTGGCCGTCGGCGTATCCAACTTCGGCCCGGAGCTCCTCGAGCGGTGCGAGGCCATCGGTCACGTGGACTCGCTGCAGCCGCCCTTCTCCCTCATCAGCCGCGGCGCCGCGCGGCGTGAGCTGCCCTGGGCGGCGGCGCACAGCGCCGGCGTCATCTGCTACAGCCCGATGGAGAGCGGCATCCTCACCGACTCGTTCGGCGCCGCGCGTGTCGCGGCGATGGCGGACGACGACTGGCGGCGCCGCGAAGACGCGTTCAACGAGCCGGAGCTGGGCCGCAACCTCTCGCTGCGCGACGCCCTTCGGCCCGTCGCCCGCCGCCACGGCGCCACCGTCTCGGAGGTGGCCGTCGCCTGGGTGCTGGCGTGGCCCGGCGTGACCGGCGCCATCGTCGGCGCGCGGGCGCCGGAACAGGTCGACGGCTGGATCCGCGCACCGAACCTCGAGCTGAGCCAGGCCGACGCCGAGGAGATCGCCGTAGCCGTCAAGGCCAGCGGCGCCGGAGAAGGGCCGGCCTACCTGCCGCGCTTCTAGCGCGCGGGACGAGCCGGCCACGCTCCCCTAGACCTAGAGGCCGTACGTCATCCAGTCGTGCTCGCACGGCTGGCCGGCGGCGACGTGTGTGCGCCCCTCAGCCGGCTCCCAGACCATCGCCACGGTCGTCACGCTCTGGTCCTCGTCCGGGTCGTCATCGTTCCAGTGAGAACAGATCGAAGACGGCGCGTTGGCGTGGTCGGTGAGCACAGCCCTGGCGAGCGCCACCGGATCGAGCCCTTCCACGAGGCCGGACCCGATCAGCTCCTGGGCGCGAGCGCGACGCAGGGGTGACCCCTCCGAGCGGCTTGCGTCCTCGGGCACGAGCTCCGGGGAGACGTAGTGGTTGGTGTGGACGAAGCCATCGCCACCCTCCAGGACGGCCACCCGCTCAGCCGTCGTCTCCACATCGAGGATGCGGCCGTCCCCGGCGGCGAGCAGGTGGTTGGAGCCACGGGCGCGCGGCGCGCCGGAGATGAGGTCGCGCGCCGCCTCGACGCCTTCGCACTCGAGGACCTGCGACAGGAGGCAATTGTTGGGCACCCCGACGCGCTCGTCACGGAAGTACACCGTGTTGGCGGCGGAAGAAAAGCCGTACTTGGTAAGGCCGGTAATCGGCAGATAGTACGGCGGTCCGACGCAGATGTAGCCGGCGCCGCCGGCGACGGCGACCTTGCGGACGACGAGTTGCTCGGCATCATCCGGGTACCAGTCTTCGTTGTGGCCAGAGACGACGCGGCCCCCGGCCACGAAAGCGAACGACGTGCAGTGTCCGGCGAGCGGCCACTCGCGATCCGCGGCGCAGGTGAACTCCTCGCTGCAGTTGAGCACGAAGATGCGCTCGAACGGCTGGTCGGCGCCTTCGGCGAGGCCGCGGATCTGCTCGACGGCCCGCGGCACGTAGGCCTCGGCGGGCCGCACGTAGGCTCGCGCGCGCTCGACCGCCTCCGCGAACGAGAGGCCGGCGAGCGCCGGGAAGCGCTCCTCGTAGCCGGCGATGCCGCGGGCTACGATGTCACGTGTGGCCTCGCCCACCTGGCGCCCGATCTCGCGCGGGCCACCGCCGACCTCGAGATATGGGATGCGCGTCTCCATGCCGAGCCTATGATACGTCCCGGTCCCACCGCCGCGTACGAGGTTCGCCCTTCCCGAGCGTGGGAATCCATCTGTCCATGGAGGGAGATAACGACTTCCGGTTTTCGCCGCGGCCCAATCGCGCCGCGGAGATCGCGTGGCGCCCGTGGGGCGAGCCCGCCTTCGCCGAGGCTCGCCGGCTCGGCCGCCCTATCCTGCTCTCGATCTCCGCGGTCTGGTGTCACTGGTGCCACGTGATGGACGAGACCAGCTACTCGGACCAGCGCGTCATCGCACTCGTCAACGAGCGCTTCCTGCCGATCCGCGCCGACAACGACCGCAACCCCGACGTGAACCGGCGCTACAACATGGGCGGCTGGCCCACGACCGCCTTCCTCACCTCCGGCGGCGAGATCCTCAGCGGTGCGACCTATCTGCCACCCGGCCAGATGGTCCGGGCGCTGGAACGGGTCCACGAGTTCTTCGCAGCGAATCGCGTGGCCCTGCTCGCCATGGAGACCGGCGAGCACGCGCGGCCCGCCGACGCCGAGGCCGCCCTCGCACCGCTGGGAAGCGCGCCCCGGCACGTCCCCGATTTCGACGGCGATCCCGACGTGCCCGGCGACGTCCCGGGGGAGATCGCGCTGCAGGTGGTGCGCGCCTTCGACCCGACGCACGGCGGGCTGGGCGCGGACCCCAAGTTCCCGCAGCCCGACGTGTTCGCCTTCATGCTCGCCTACGCGCAGCTGCGCGCGGCCGGCGACGGGGGGCGCGCGGAACCTCACGCGAACGGGCTCGTCACACCTCTTCGGGTCCACGAAGTGGTGCGCACGACGCTCCACAGGATGGCCGCCGGCGGGCTGTACGATCACGTGGCCGGCGGCTTCTTCCGCTATTCCACGAAGCGCGACTGGACCGTGCCCCACTACGAGAAGATGCTCGAGGACAACGCGCGCCTCGGCCTCCTGTACCTTGAGGCCTCGGCCCTGGCGGCGGCCGACCCGGCGCTCGGCCCGGACCACGGCGCCAGGTATCGGGGCACCGCCGCAGGCGTCATCGACTACCTCCTCGAGACGTTGTGGCGCGGGGACCCGACGGCCTTCGGTGGCAGCCAGGACGCCGACGAGACCTACTACCTGCTGAGCGCCGACGAACGGAGCGCGCTCGAGGCGCCGTACGTCGATCCCACCGTGTACGTGGACTGGAACGCCCTGGCGGCGCGCGCTTTGCTCAGAGCGGGGCCGGTCTTGCGCCGCCCGGAGCTCACGGCACGCGCCCTCGAGCTCCTCGCGTACCTGTGGACGCACGCGCGGCGCGACGGGGCGATGGCGCACTATCTGCTGGACGGCGAGACGCCGCAGGTCGGCCCTGGAGCGCCGCTCCTCGCCGACCAGGTGACGATGGCGGCGGCGCTGCTCGACGCCTACGAGGTCTCGGCCGAGCGTCGCTGGCTGGAGGGCGCGCTCGAGCTCGCCGGCTGGGCCCACGAGCAACTGCGCACCCTCGACGGCCGCCTCGGCGACCGCTTCTGCGTGCACGGCGTCAGCGCCGGGCTGCTCTCGCGGCCGGCACCGGTGCTCGACGAGAACGCCGCCATGGCGGACGTCCTCCTGCGCCTCGAGGCCTACACGGGCGACGCCTCCCACCGCGCCCGCGCCCTCGAGGTGCTCACCGCCTGGGCCGCCGGCTACGAGGAGTTCGGCGTCGCCGCCTCGCCCTACGGCTCAGCCCTCCTGCGCTACCTCGAGCGCCCGGACCACATCGTCGTCCTCGGCGGACGCGACGACCCGGCGGCCTGGCGCCTGCACGAGGCCGCCCTCGTCGCGCCGCGCCCCCTGCGCACCGTGCAGCGCCTCGATCCGGCGGACGCGGCGGACGCGGCGCGCCTCTCCGCCGCCGCTCTCGACGACGCCGCTCACCCGGCCGCCTACGTCTGCCGCGGCGCCGTCTGCCTCGCGCCCATCACCGACGCGCGAGAGCTCGAGCGCCGCCCCGCGTGAACGCGTTTCTTCGCGAGTGTGGTAGAACCCGCAGGAGCATGCGGGCGACGGAGGTGCGGTGCTGACCCTCTACCAGGCTGAGTGGTGCCCCTTCTGCCACACGGTGCGGCAGGTGCTCACCGAGCTCGGCCTCACGTACGTGGCCGTCAACGTGGCGGCCAGGCGCGACGAGCGCGCCGACGTCATGGCGCTCGCCGACGACCCCACCATCCCGGTGCTGCAGGACGGCGACAAGGTCCTCAACGACTCGGACGAGATCATCGCGTACCTGCGGTCCACCTACCCGGCGCCCGCCGACGCCGAAGAGCACGCCGCTCAGGGCGCCTGGCGCGCGGCCGGCGCGCTCTCTCTCCCGCCGCGCGCCGCGCTGGCGCGCCTGCGCGAACTCCTCGAGGCCAAGGGCTTCAAGATCGTCTCGCAGATCAGGGGGCCCAAGATAGACGAGCGCCTGCCCAAGGAATACGTCATCCTGCACGTCACCATCCCGGTGGCCGCCGTGAAGTCGGTGGAGATCGACCCGCTGGCACCGGCGGCCGTGCTGCTCACGATGGCTGTGCTGCCCGCGGACGGCGGCGGCAGCGTGATCGCGACCGCCGACCCGGTCGGGCAGGTGTGGCTCTACGGGGAGCCGCCGCTGAACAGGGTCCAGGCCAAGGTCAAGGAGCGGCTGGCCGCGGTTCTCAACGAGCTCTGAGGCTACTCCCAGCGGAACAGCCGCAGGCTCAGCAGCGTCGTCACGAGCCCCACCACCGCCACGATCCCGAGCTGCGTCCAATTGGCCCCGCGGCCGATCCACGGGTCAACGAGGGCGATGACCAGATGGTACAGCGGCAGCGCCTTCCCCAGGTCCACCATCCACGGGGGCAGCAGGTCGATCGGGGCCGACGTGCCCGAGACGAACAGCATGATGAACCAGAGCAGCAGGCCCACCGACTGTGCCGCGCGCGCGGTGGGCGCGAGCGACGCGAGCAGCATGCCGATGCCCGCGAAGCAGAAGACGCCGACGACGTAGGCCAGCGCCACCTCGGCGGGCGCCGACGCAGGGTCGGCGCCGTAGGCGGCCATGCCGAGGATGGCGATCGTGAGCGCGCCGACCAGCGCCACGCCCATGCTGATGAGCAGTTGGGAGCCGAGCAGCGCCACCTCCGAGACGCCGCTGGCGCGAAAGCGGCGCAGCACCCCGCGCTCGCGGTAGGCCGAGAGGTGCACGGGCAGCGAGATCGTACCGATCGAAGCGATCACCAGGCCCATGAAGGCCGGCACGTACCAGTCCATCATCTTCACGCCCTCGTAGGCGCCGTGCTTCATGTGCTGGGAGCCGAAGATGCCGCCGAGCAGCACCAGCACGAGCACCGGGAAGGCGAACGAGAAGAGCAGCGTCACCGGCTCGCGCACCAGCAGCTTGATCTCGATCCACGTCAGCTTGAGCAGGACCTTCACGCGCTCACTCCTCCATGGCGTGGCCGGTGAGCGCGAGGAAGACGTCCTCCAGAGTCGGCAGCTCGACGCGCAGGTCGGGCGGCGTGATGTCGTGCGCGACGAGCGAGCAGGCGACGTGGGCGAGCACGGCGCCGTCGCCGCGCACCTCCACCCGGGCGCCGTGCCGCAGCACCTTGTCGACGTGCGGCACGCCGGCCAGGAACCCCACGTCCTCGGCGTCCGTCGAGAACACCACGGTGAGGTACTTGGCGAAGTCGGTGACCAGCTTCTGCGGGGCGCCCTCGGCGACGATGCGCCCGGCGTCCATCACGGCGATGCGGTCGCAGAGCCGCTCGGCCTCCTCCATGAAGTGGGTGACCAGCACGACCGTGGTGCCCATGTCGCGCACGCGGCGCACGAGGTCCCAGGCGACGCGGCGCGCCGCCGGGTCGAGGCCGGTCGTCATCTCGTCGAGGAAGACGAGCTCCGGGCCGTTGACGAGCGCCAGGGCGATGAACAGGCGCTGGCGCTGCCCGCCGGAAAGCGCGTGGTAGGAGGCCTTGCGCTTCTCCTCGAGGCCCCACTGCCCCATGATCTCGCGCCACTCGTGCCCGCCGGGCGTGATGGCCGAGAAGAGCTCGAGCGCCTCCCACACCCGGATGTGGTCCGGAAGTGAGGATTCCTGCAGCTGTGAGCCGATGCGGCGGCGGAGCTCGCGCGCCTGCGTCCGCGGGTCCATCCCGAGGACGCTCAGCTCCCCGCCGTCGGCGCGGCGCAGGCCCTGGAGACACTCGACAGACGTCGTCTTGCCGGCGCCGTTCGAGCCGAGCAGGCCGAAGATCTCGCCCTGCGCGACCTCAAAGCTGGCGTCGGCGACCGCGACGAAGTCCTTGTAGCGCTTCTGCAGGTGCTGGACGGAGATCACGGGCGGCATGGCCACTAGGGTACCCGCTCGCGGATGTGGAGTCGCGCGCTCGCCGTCAGACGCGGCGCGGCCCGGCCTAGCGCCCGGCGGTCCCGCCGAAGAGCGACATCGTGCCCGGCGGGGTCTCCGGGTCCGCCCACTGCCCGAGCAGGCGGAAGCGCTCGCGGCGCAGGATGCGACGCTCGCGGGCCGGCGTCGTATCGAGCTCGGCGAGGGCTTCGCGGATGGCCTCACCGACGGACGCTGCGGCCGCCTCGGGGTTGTGGTGGGCGCCGCCGCGCGGCTCCGCCACGACGCGCTCGACCACGCCGAGCTCGAGGAGCTCGGAGGCGGTCGGCTTGAGCGCCGCGGCGGCCTGCGGCGCGAACGCCGCGTCGCGCCAGAGGATCGCGGCGCAGCCCTCCGGCGTGATCACGGAGTAGGTGGCGTTCTCCTGCATGAGCACGCGGTCGGCGACGGCGAGGGCGAGGGCCCCGCCGGAGCCGCCCTCGCCGATGACCGTGGCCACTACCGGCACGGTGAGGCGCGCCATACGGAGCATGGTCTCGGCGATGGCGCGCGCCTGGCCGCCCTCCTCCGCAGCCACGCCGGGATACGCTCCCGGCGTGTCGACGAAGGTCAGTACCGGGATGCCGTGACGCTCGGCCAGCGAGAACAGGCGCTGGGCCTTGCGGTAGCCCTCGGGTTTGGCCATGCCCCAGCTGTGGAGCTCCTGCTCGTCGAGCGTCCTGCCCTTCTGGTGGCCCACGACGAGCACGGCCCGCCCCTCGAACCAGCCGAGCCCGCCCACGATCGCCGGGTCGTCGGCGCGCAGGCGGTCGCCCTTGAGCTCCTCAAAGCCGTCGATGAGGACCTCGACGTAGTCGCGCGTGCGTGGCCGGTCCTTGTGCCGGGCGATCTCGACCGTGACCCAGGTGTCACGCCTCCGGCTCTCGTGCTGCAGCGTCTGGAGTCTCGCCTGCAGCCGGTCGATCTCTTCCGACAAATGGACGCCGGGCATAAGCGGCAAGTGCCTTAGCTCGCTCAAGCGTTGTCTTAGCCACCCCACCCTTGCCTCGGTCTCGTTGTCCGGTTGGTTCTGGTCGCTCAGGTTCCTCACCTCCTCCCAGGAGTCGCAGGTAGTTGCCCACCTTCACGCGCAGGTCGCGGCGGTGGATGACGGCGTCGAGATGGCCGAGTTCGAGGTTGCGCTCGGCGCTGCCAAACCCCTCGGGGAGCGCCTCGTGCGTGGTCCCGGCGATCACGCGCGGGCCGGTGAAGTAGAGTTGCGCGCCAGGCTCGGCGACGCAGATGTCGGCGAGGCTGGCGAAGCTCGCCACGACGCCGCCGGTGCACGGGTCGACGAGCACGGCGACGAAGGGCGCCGTGGCCTCGTTGATCAGGTCCACGGCGCAGGTCGTCTTGGCCATCTGCATGAGGCTCAGGATGCCTTCCTGCATGCGCGCGCCGCCGGAGCTGCACACCGCCACGAGCGGCAGATCGTCTCCGGCGGCCAGCTCCGTGCTGCGCCAGAGCTTCTCCCCCACCACGCTGCCCATGCTGCCGCCCATGAACCCGAAATCCATGACGGCCAGCACGCAGGGCGTGCCGTCGATGCGCGCCACGCCCGTGACGATCGCCTCGTTGAGGCCCGTCTTGGCCTGCGCCTCGCGCACGCGCTCCGGGTACGTCTCGAGGTCGACGAAGCCGAGCGGGTCCTCCGTCTTCACCGACGTCCACAGCTCGCGGAACGAGGCCTCGTCCGAGAGCTGGCGGATGCGCTCACGCGCGCCGATGCGCAGGTGGAACTCGCAGTGCGGGCACACCATGAGATTGGCGCGCACGTCGGCGAGCAGCGCGCCGTTGCGGCACTTCGGGCACTCCCACTCGGGCCTGAGGGGGTCGCGCTCCCGGCGTTCGATCTCGACGGTGACGCTCATGGGCGCGGGCGTGCGCGGGCTCGTCAGTCGCCGTCGAAACGGCGCATGACGAGCGTCACGTTGTGGCCGCCAAAGCCGAAGCTGTTGCTGGCGGCCACGTCCACCCGCTGGAAGCGCGACTCGAGCGGCACGTAGTCGAGGTCGCAGAGCGGGTCGGGATCGGTCAGGTTGACCGTCGGCGGGATGAGGCTGTTGACGATGGTGAGCACGGTGGCCACGGCCTCGATGGCGCCGGAGGCGCCGAGGCAGTGGCCGATCATCGATTTGTTGGACGAGATCGCCAGCTTGCCGGCGTGCGCCCCGAAGGCCACCTTGATGGCCTTGGTCTCGGCGATGTCGCCGGCGCCGGTGGCCGTCCCGTGCGCGTTGACGTAGTCGACGGCCGACGGCTCAAGCCCGGCCTCGTGCAGCGCCCAGCGCATGGCGCGCGCCTGCGACTCGCCGCTCTCGTCAGGCAGCGTCATGTGGAAGGCGTCGCTGCTCAGGCCGCTGCCCGCGAGCTCGGCGTAGATACGGGCGCCGCGGGCCTGGGCGTGCTCGAGGTCCTCGAGCACCAGGCAGCCGGCGCCCTCGCCGATCACGAAGCCGTCGCGGCCGGCGTCGAACGGGCGCGAGGCGCCCTCGGGGTCGTCGTTGCGCGTGCTCAAAGCCCTCGCGGCGGCGAACCCGGCCACACCGATCGGGCTGATCGGAGCCTCGCTGCCGCCGGCGAACATCACGTCGGCCTCGCCTTGGCGGATGAGACGCGCGGCGTAGCCGATCGCGTCCGAGCCGGCGGCGCAGGCCGTGCAGGTCGCGCTGAGCGGGCCTCTCGTCCCCAGCTCGAGCGAGACGTGCGCCGCGCCCATGTTGGGGATCATCATCGGTACGAGCAGGGGGTTCGTGCGGTCCGGGCCCTGCGTGAGGAGCTTGTCGGTCTCGGTGTGCAACGTCTGGAGACCGCCGACGCCGCTGCCGATCACCGCACCCACGCGCTCCGCCTCGGTGCGGGGATCGAACTCGGCGTCGGCGGCCGCCATCTGGGCGGCGGCGACGGCGTAGCGGCTGAAGAGGTCGAGCCGCCGCACCTTGCGCTTGTCGATGTAGTCCTCGGCGTCGAAGTCCTTCACCTCGGCGGCGATGTGCACCCGGTAGTCTGAGGTGTCGAAGCGCGTGATCACGCCGACGCCGGACTCGCCGGCGACCAGCCGGCGCCAGAAGGTGTCGACGTCGTTGCCCAGCGGTGAGATGACGCCGAGGCCGGTGACGACGACCCTGCGGTTCTGTACGGTCGGCTGCTCCACGTGTCTCCTGCTAGATGCCCAGCCCGCCGTCCACCGGCAATGTCACGCCGGTGATGAAGCGCGCCCGCGGCGATGCGAGGAACAGGACCGCGTTGGCCACGTCCTCGGTAGCGCCGATGCTCTTGAGCGGTGTCGCGTCCACGATCAGCTTGCGAGTCTCCTCGGGCAGCGCCTGCGTCATCGGCGTGTCGATGTAGCCGGGCGCGATGGCGTTGACGCGTACGCCGCGTGCACCCAGCTCCTTGGCCAGCGACTTGGTGAGGCCGATGATACCCGCCTTGGCGGCCGCGTAGTTCGCCTGACCCGCATTGCCCCGGCGCCCCACCACGCTCGAAAGATTGATGATACAGCCCGAGCGGCGGCGGAACATCTTCCGCGCCGCCGCCTTGCTCACGAGGAACGTGCCGCGCAGATGCGTGGCCACGACGCTGTCGAAGTCGCCGGGGTCCATCATCATCACGACGTTGTCGCGTGTGATGCCGGCGTTGTTGACGACGATGCCGAGAGGGCCGAGGTCGGCCTCGGCCCGTTCCACGAAGGCGCTGACCTGCCCCTCGTCGGAGACGTCGCCCATCACGACGAGGCCCTTGCGGCCGAGCCGCTCGATCTCACCGACCACGGCCGCACAGGCGGCTTCGTCGGCGAAATCGTTGACGGCCACGTCGGCGCCGGCCGCGGCCAGCGTGAGCGCGATGTCGCGCCCGATGCCCCGGCCCGCTCCCGTCACGAGGGCGACGGTGCCGCCGAGGTCCAGCTCTACAGTCACGCTACCTCCCAGTAGCTCGGGTCGTCGCGCAGCGCCCCGATCGTGTCGGCGTCGGAGGCCCGCACCGCCGTCGCCTCCGGGACGATGCGACGCACGAAACCGCTGAGCACGCTGCCCGGGCCGATCTCGAGGAAGGAATCATATCCTGCTGCATACAGAGTTTTCACCGACTCGGTGAAGCGGACCGGCGAAACGAGCTGCCGCGAGAGCAGATCGACGAAGCCGCCGGTCTCGAAGGCGACGCTGCAGGCCGAGAAGAACGGCGGCTGCGGCGTACCCCACTCGGCGGCTTCGAGCTCGGCGCGGAGCGGCGCCTGCGCACTCGCGATCAGCGGTGAATGGAAGGCGCCGCTGACCGCCAGAGAGATGACCTTCTTGGCGCCGGCCTCGGTGGCCATGACCGCCAAGTCGTCCAGGGCGGCCTTGGTACCGCTCACCACGACTTGGCCGGGACTGTTGAAGTTGGCCGGCCACACGCCCTCGATGCCTGCGCACAGCTCGTCGACCCGCTCGTCGCCGAGGCCGATCACGGCCGCCATGCCGCCGGGGCTTGCCTCGGCCGCCGCCAGCATCTCCTGGCCCCGGCGCCGCACCAGGCGCAGACCGTCGGCGAACGAGACGGCGCCCGTGGCGACCAATGCGGTGTACTCTCCGAGGCTGTGGCCGAAGGCCGCATCGTACCTGAGCCCCTCTTCCTTGAGGATGCGGTAGATACCGATGGAGTTGGCCAGCAGGGCCGGCTGGGTGATGTCGGTGCGCGCCAGCGCCTCCGCCGGGCCGGCGCAGACGATCTCGAGGTCGAACTCGAGCTCCTCCGAGGCCTCGGCGTAGGTGTCGCGCATCTGCGGGTGGGCGGCGCAGAGGTCACAGCCCATGCCGACTGCCTGGGATCCCTGGCCGGGGAACATCAGTGCGAGCTTGCTCATGACGTCCTCCAGGACGTGGTGTGACTGCCCGTCATCACTGGATACCCCGATAGCTGCCTGCGCGTACGCGAGACAGGATGCGCCGCGGTCACAGCTCCCACTTGGTGAGGCACGAGCCCCAGGTGAGGCCGGCACCGAACCCCGCCATGAGCAGCGTGTCGCCTTTCTTGAGGCGGCCGTTCTGGCTGGCTTCGTGGAGGCAGATCGGGATGGACGCACACGACGTGTTGCCGTAGCGGTCGAGGTTGGCGAACACCTGGCCCTCGCTGAAGCCCAGGCGCCGGGCGACCGTCTCGATGATACGGATGTTGGCCTGGTGCGGCACGAAGAGGTCGACGTCTTCGACGGTGAGCTCGGCGTCGGCCAGGACCTTCTGGCACGAGCCGACGACGGTGCGCGTCGCGAACTTGAACACCTCGCTGCCGGTCATGTGCATGGTGTGCGCGTGCTGGCGCACCGATTCGTGACTGGCCGGCTGCCGGCTGCCGCCGGCCGGGACCAGCAGGCTCGGTGCGCCACTGCCGTCGTTGCCGAGGTCGAAGCTGAAGATGCTGCCGTTGTCGGTGGGCTCCACGAGCACCGCGCCGGCGCCGTCGCCGAACAGGACGCAGGTGCTGCGGTCCTCCCAGTCCAGCATCTTGCTGAGCACCTCGGCACCGATCACCAAGACGTGCTTGTAGATGTTGGCCGAGATGAACGCCGTGGCGATGGCGAGGCCATAGACGAAGCCGGTGCAGCCGGCCTGCACGTCGAAGGCGCCGGCGCGCGTCGCCCCGATCTTGTCGGCGACGATCGACGCCGTGGCCGGCATGATGTGGTCCGGCGAGATGGTGGTGACGATGATCAAGTCGAGCTGTTCAGGGTCGAACGCGACCGACTCGAGGCAGCGGCTGGCGGCGACTTCGGCGAGGTCGCTCGCCGCCTGGTCCACCCGCGCGATACGCCGCTCGCGGATGCCGGTGCGCGTCGTGATCCACTCGTCGGACGTGTCGAGGAACTGAGAGATCTCGTCGTTGGTGAGCACGCGCTCCGGGACATGTACGCCGAGCGCGCTGATGCGGGCTCCGCGGACGAGGCCGCGGCGGAGCCCGATCACAGCTTGGCCTCCCCGGCCTCGATGGCGGCCGCGTCCACGACGGCGAACAGCAGCTCGCCGCGGCAGGCGAGCTGCCCGTCGACGGTGGCCTTGACCTTGGCGCGGCCCACGGGGCCGTGGACGGCGACGATCTCAGCCTCGAGGCACATGGTGTCGCCGGGCTTCACGACGCGCTTGAAGCGCACCTTGTCGATGCCGGCGAAGAGGCCGATCTTGCCGGCGGCGTCGCCGGCGCTCGCCGCCGCGATCGTGGCAGTCTGGGCGAGCGCCTCGACGATGAGCACGCCGGGCATCACCGGGTTCCCCGGGAAGTGCCCGGCAAACCAGAAGTCGTCCTCGCGCAACGTGCGAACTGCCGCGCAGCGCACGCCGGGCTCCAGCTCGCCGACCTCATCGACGAGGAGGAACGGCGGGCGGTGCGGCAACAGCGCCTCGACCTGTGCGCGATCGAGCTTCACAGCGGCAGCTCCCGCGATCCGCGGTCGCGGCGGCGCTCGAGACCGATCACGACGGCGGCCGTGGCAAGTCCCCAGCCGATGACGTTCTTGACGGGGATGGTGCGGCCGCCGGGAAGCGGGATACTGCCGAGCGTGTCGTCGAGCCTCTGCAGGACCTCATCGACGACCTGGCCCAGTGGCTTGGGCGAGCCGGGTGCCGGCTCGAGTTCCACCGCCGCCATGACGCGCTCCGCGAATCCCGGCGGCGTCGCCAGCTCGAGCCGGCCCATGGCCGCCAAAGCGCCCCGCACCGCGCCCGTCTGGGCGAGTTCCTCGGCACAGTCGGGGCAGAAGCTGAGGTGTGCCTGGAGATCGGCGACCTCCATGTAGCCCATCTCGCCGTCCACGTACTCGTTGATGCGCTCGCGGTAGTAGCTGCAGTCCATCAGTGCGCTCCGCCCGTGGGCCGCAGCTTCAGCCGCAGCGAGGCGCGTCCGCGATGCACCATCACCTTGACGGTGCCGAGCGGCCGCCCGGTGACGTCGGCGATCTCCTGATACGGAAGGCCGTAGATGTCGCGCAGGACCGTGGGGACGCGGTAGTCCTCGGGGAGGTCGTGCAGCGCCGCCACGATGGCCGCCGCCGTGACGCCCTCGCCGAGCTCGGGCGCGGCCTCGCCGGCCAGCTCGGGGGCCTCGACGGGCTCCGGCCGGCGGCGTTCGCGCCGCCTGTAGTCCACGGACGTGGTGAGGGCCAGGCGGAAGAGCCAGGTGGAGAACGTCGCTTCCGCCCGGTACTGCGACAGCTTGCGGTAGCAGCGCAGAAAGGCCTCCTGCGCCGCGTCCTCCGCGTCCGTGTGATTGCCGAGCACGTTGTAGGCCACTGAGTAGACCATGCCCTGATACCGTTCCACGATCAGCTTGAAGGCCTCCCCGTCGCCCTCCGCCGCACGCGCCAGCTCGGCCGCTGACGGGTCGGGCAAGGAGGCCCACTCGTGAAGGTTAGACGCGGCCATGGCGCGAGAAGTTACAGCTCCGCGCCGGGCACGTCACGCGGCTGCTCTGGCGCGCCGCCTGCATCCGCCGGAGCTTCGTGCCCGTGGGCGTGCACGGGCACGCTCCCCGGCTCGTGCGGCTCGTCGCCGACGTGACCGTGCGGGTGCACGTGGAGCAGCGAGCCGTGGTAGTGGGCGTGCTCGTGGATGAGGTTGACGTGCAGCAGCAGGTCGCGATCGGCGAGGACGTCGTGCACGGCACCCTCGCCCGCGAGCGTGTGATCCTCGGCGAGCACGACGGCGCGGTCGGCGAGGCGGGGCAGCTCGTGCAGCTGGTGGGTGGCGAGCACGAGCGCCTTGCCGGCCGCGTGCAGGCGCTCGAGCAGCTCGACGAGCCAGTCCTGCGTGCGCGGGTCGAGGCCGGCGGTGGGCTCGTCGAAGAGGAGCACCTCAGGGTCGCACACGAGCACCGAGCCGAGCGCGACCCGCTTCTTCTCACCGCCGGAGAGCTTGTACGGGGCGCGCTCGGCAAGAGCCTCGAGGCCGAGCAGCCGCAGCGCGTCCTCGACGCGCTGCTCCACCTCGGCCCGGTCCAACCCCAGGTGCAGCGGGCCGAAGGCGATCTCGTCCCGCACGGTCGGATTGAACAGCTGCACGTCGGCACTCTGGAAGACGACCCCGACGCGCCGGCGGAAGGCCTGCGCCTTCGTCTCGTCCTTGAGCAGCGCGGCGGTGAGCGGCGCGCCGAAGGCGCTCATCTCGCCGCTCGTCGGCTGCGCCAACCCCGCCAGCAGCTTCAGCAGCGTGGATTTGCCGGAGCCGTTGGCGCCGAGCAGCGCAAGGCGCTCGCCCTCGGCCACGGTGAGGCTAACACCGCTGAGCGCGACGACGCCATCAGGGTAGTGGAAGGAGACGTTGTGGAGGTCGAAGACTGGCACGAGGGGTCAGTTTACACCCCTGCCGTCGCCGGGAACTCTTGCGTGAGGCGGCACGGGCAGGAAGCTCGCTGCCGGACCGATGCAGCGTGACCCTGCGCGCCTATGAGCCACGCCCCAGCAGTCTCGCACATGCCGTCCTCAAGCTTTTCTCAGGAAGAAGGTCTACCATCCGCCCGGGCTACGTCCCGCTCTCGCTCGGTCCATACCGGGGCCGCTCCTCAGAGCCCCGCAAGGAGGATCACCGCGCATGAACGCCTCAGCCGCACAGAGCGGCGAACGGCCGGCTCCAACGGGCGCCGACGCACCGCCGGTCGTGCTCGCCACGCACCAGCTCACCAAGAGCTTCGGGAACACGCTCGCCGTGGACCACCTCAGCCTCTCCGTGCGCCGCGGCGACGTCTTCGGCTTCCTCGGTCCCAACGGCGCCGGCAAGACGACCACCATCCGCATGATCTGCGGCCTCATCTACCCGACGAGCGGCTACGCCGAGGTGCTCGATCACCAGGTGCCGCGCGACAAGGAGGAGGCCCTGCGCCACATCGGCGGCTTCGTCGAGGTGCCGGCCTTCTACGGCAACATGAGCGCGCGCAAGAACCTGCGCCTCATGGGCAGCCTCAACGGCGAGATCGAGGAGGCGCGCGTCAGCGAGGTGCTCGAGATCGTCGGCTTGCGCGAACGCGCCGACTCCAAGGTCGGCGACTACTCGCACGGCATGAAGCAGCGCCTCGGCATCGCCAACGCGCTCATCAACTCACCCGAGCTCGTGATCCTCGACGAGCCCACGAGCGGCCTCGACCCGCAGGGCATGAAGGACGTGCGCGAGCTCGTGCGCGAGCTCGGCGCCGGCGGCACGACCGTGTTCCTCTCCTCCACCTGCTGAACGAGGTCGAGCAGGTCTGCAACCGCGCCGCCATCATCGACAAGGGGCACGTGGTCGTCGAGGGCCCGGTGAGCGAGCTGCGCCCGGAGCACGCAGCCGTCAAGGTGCTCACCTCCGACCAGAGCCGGGCGCGCGAGGTCATCGCGGCGCTGCTCGGGGCGCAGCAGGTGCGCCTCGACGAGGAGTACCTCGTCGTCGAGGCGAGCGACGGCTCCGTGCGCGAGCTGGTCAGGCAGCTGGTCGCCGCCGGGATCGGCGTCGACGCCGTGATCCCGGCGCACGAGCAGGGGCTCGAGGACTACTTCCTCGGCCTCACCCAGAGTTCCGACGTCGATGCCAGCAGAGCATCGAACGCCGCGGGAGGTGCGTCGCGATGAAGCTCCTCCGCCTCGAACTCACGAAGCTCTTCGCGCAGCGGCGCAGCTACGTCGGCTGGGCCGGCCTGCTCATCGTGCCGTTGCTGATGGCGCTGGCGATCTACCTCAACCGCCACAACCCGCACCGCGACAACGGCCCCGGCGGCCTGATCCTGCTGGCGTCCAAGGACGGCCTGCTCATGCCGGTGGCGGCGATCACGCTGCTCTCCGGCTTCCTGCTGCCCCTGCTCGCCTCGATGGTCGGCAGCTACCAGCTCGCCGGCGAGGCCGAGACCGGCACCATCAAGACCTGGCTCATGCACTCCATCAGCCGCGGCGGCGTGATCCTCTCGAAGTGGGGTGTCGCCATCATCTACGTCGCCATCGGCCTGGTGATCGTAGCAGCCGGCGCGCTTCTCGGCCGGAGCCCTCGCCTTCGGCCTGCACGCCCCGACGCTGCTCACCGGCCAGACGCGTCAGCGTGCCCACGCGCTGTGGCTGACGGCTGCTCTCCTACCTCTACGTGCTGGCCGGGGTGATCTGCGTGCTCTCGCTCGCCCTGCTGTTCGCCACGCTCACCAACTCCAGCCTGACCGCCGCCATCGGCGCGCTTGTCGTGGTCATCGTCATGAACATCCTCGGCGCCTTCAGCTACTTCGACTTCCTCAAGCCGTACCTGTTCACGAGCCGCGTCGACGCGTGGCAGAGCCTGCTCAGCCAGCCCGTCGAATGGAGCCCCATCCTCAAGGGCGTGCTCGTGTTCGCCGTCTACTCCGTGGCCGGTCTGCTGCTCGCGGCCTGGTACAAGTTCAGGCGCAAGGACATCCTCGTGTGAGGCGGCGGGGCCGCAGGGCTCAGCCGCCGCGCACCTGAAGCGTGACCGCCAGCGCCACGAGGAGCGAGACGGCGACGAGCCACGCCGTGTCGCGGGTACGCCAGCGCAGGCGCTCGAGAATGACCACTTCACCCGTGTACCCGCGCGCGAGCATGGCGAGGTGTACTTCTTCGCCCAGCGCCTGCGACCGGACGAAGAGCGTGCCGACGGCCGCCGCGATGAACCTGCGGTCGTCGCGGCGGCTCACCGGCCCCACGCTGCGGCTGAGCCGGGCGATCACCAGGTCCTGCGTCAGACGCAGCAGCTGGAAGACGTAGCGGTACGTGCTCGTGAGGATGAAGACGAACGAGCGCGGCACGTAGAGGACGCGCATGCTGCGCATGAGGACGTCCCAGCGGGTCGTGACGGCCAGCAGCACGCAGAACGTGACCGTGGCCGTCACCCGTACCACCAGCCGCGCCGCCACCAGGAGGCCGTCGGTGGTGATCGAGCCCGAGCCCCAGAGCGGGATCACGGCCTCGCCGGGCGTCACCCAGCTCGTAGTGGCCGGCAGGGCGATGATCAGGGTGAACACGGGCACGACGATCCAGGCGCGCAGGGCGAAGCGGACGAACTCGAGGCGCGACAGCGGGATGAGCGCCACGGCCACAGCCAGCAGCACCAGCAGGGCGGCGACGTCCGTGGTGAGCGCCGACGTGACGACGAGCGCCAGGAGGCCGATGAGCTTGGCACGGGCGTCGAGACCCTGCAGCAGGCCGGGGCGCGCGCTCAGCGTCTCCCCGGCGAACGCTTCCTCCAGGAAGCGCCCGATGCCGAGCACGAACCGGCTGAGGAACGAGACGCCGCTGCGCCCTGCGGCCGGCGGCGCTTCCTGCGGCCGCAGGAGCCAGGTGGGGAGGGCCTCGGGGGGCCGCGTCGGCGGGAGGCTGTCGGTGGGCTGAGTCATGGCGAGGATCGCCCGGTCACTCGGGCCGGGCGACCAGTGTACATCGCCGGCGCGCGCCTCAGTCTGCGCGCAGGAAGCGGTCGAACGCCTCCAAGCCCTCCTGCGAGCCGAGGCGCCCGAGGCCCACGCGGAAGTGGTCCGTCGGGGCCTCGGCGAGCTCGGAGTAGTACACGCTCGCCGGCAGCACCACCACGCCCGCCGTGGTCACGAGGCGGCGGGCGAGGTCCTCGACGTCGCCGCCCTTGTACCTCGGGAAGCAGACGCACCCGCCCATCGGCGGTTCCCAGTCGAAGAGATCGGCCCAGCGCGCGAAGAACCCCTCGAACAGGGTCAGATTGTCCGCGACGATGCCGCGGTTGCGCGCCCATATGCGTTCGCGATTGCGGAGGGCGAGGGCGGCGAGGTACTCGGTGGGGCCGGGGTTGCAGATCGTCGTGTAGTGCTTGCGCTTCTCCAGGCGCTCGAGGAGAGTGCGGTCGCGACAGGCGAGCCAGCCGATGCGCAGACCGGGGAGGCCGTATGACTTGGAGGCGACGTTGAGCGAGACTGCGGTCTCGGAGAGATCGGCCGCCTGGGGCAACGTCCGCTCCGGCTCGAGCTCGATGCCACGGTAGACCTCGTCGCAGAACAGCCTGATGCCGCGCTCCTCGCAGAGCTGCGCGAGGGCGCGGAAGGTCGCCTGGTCGGGCACGTACCCGGTGGGGTTGTTGGGGTAGTTGACGGCGACGAGCTTCGTGTTCGGTCGCAGCAGGCCACGGAGCTCGTCCAAGTCGAGCGCCCAGCCCTTCTCGCGGCGCATGAGCAGCGCGCTCACGTCCGCACCGGTGGCCACCGTCACCGTCTCCATCGACTGGTAGCAGGGCACGGTCACCACGGCATGGTCACCCGGCCCGGCCAGCTCCTGCATCGCCCAGAAGAGCGCCTCCTGCGCGCCGCTGAAGGGCAGGACGTGGTCCGCATCCACGGCTTGGTACGTGCCGGCCACCGCGTCGCGCAGGTTCGCGCTGCCCCACGTCTCGATGTACGTGAGGGGCATCGTCATGAAGCCCTCGCGGTCGGCGTCGCTGCCCATCGCCAGAAGCTCCTCGAGCGTCATGCTCTGGGCATCCGAGGCCGTGAGGTAGTAGCGGGCGTTGAACTCCCACTCGCCGAGGTACTCCTCGAGAAGGAACGTGCGCAGCGGTTTCACGTGCGGGCCTCCTTGAGCAAGGCGTAGACGATGGAGCGGGACGCGCCGGCGACGCACGGATGGACGCCCGGCGCCCCTCAGTCTACCGGCTCGAAGCGCGCCTGGAAGAAGCGCAGCTGCGAGGGCTCGTAGATCATCTCCAGCCCGCGGATCGCCTCGCGGTGGTCGAACACCGCGGCGACCGACTCGGCGACCACGTCCATGTGCGCCTGCGTGTAGACGCGGCGCGGGATGGTGAGGCGCACGAGTTCGAGGTTGGGGCGACGGTTCTGGCCCGTCTCCGGGTCCCGGCCGGCGCTGACGACGCCACGCTCCATAGCGCGCACGCCGCTGTCGAGGTAGAGCTCGGCGGCCAGCGTCTGCGCCGGGTAGACGTCCTGGTCGAGGTGTGGCAGGAACGCCTTGGCGTCAAGGAAGACGCCATGGCTGCCGATCGGCACGACGATCGGCACGCCGTACTCCTGCAGCTTCTCGCCGAGGTACTTGACCTGGCCCACGCGCGCCTTGATGTGGTCGAACTGGACGCTCTCGTGGATGCCGATGGCGACCGCCTCCATGTCGCGCCCGGCCATGCCGCCGTAGGTGTGCAGGCCCTCGTAGACGACGACGAGGTTGCGGCAGGCCTCGAAGACCTCGTCCTCATTGAGCGCCAGGAAGCCGCCGATGTTGACGAGCGCGTCCTTCTTGGCGCTCATCGTGCAGCCGTCGGTGAGCGAGCAGATCTCGAGGACGATCTCGGCGACGCTCTTGTCGGCGTAGCCCGGCTCGCGCTCCTTGATGAAATACGCGTTCTCGGCGACTCGCGTGGCGTCGTGGATGATACGGATGCCGTGGGCGTCGCAGAGGTCGCGCACCTCGTGGAGGTTGGTGAGGCTGATCGGCTGGCCGCCGGCCATGTTCACCGCGGTGGCGATGCAGACGTAAGGGATGTGGTCGGCGCCGACCTCGCCGATGACCTGCTCCAGCTTGGCGAGGTCGACGTCACCCTTGAAGGGATGCTCGCTCGCCGGGTCGTGCGCTTCGTCGATGATCACGTCCACGAAGCGCCCGCCGGCGAGCTCCTGGTGCAGCCGCGTCGTCGTGAAGTACATGTTGCCGGGGATCACGTCGCCAGGCTTGATCAGGGTCTGGCTGAGCAGGTGCTCGGCGCCGCGGCCCTGGTGCGTGGGGACGAGGTACTTGTAGCCGTAGATCTCCTTGACGGCGGCCTCCAGGTGGTAGAAGTTGCGGCTGCCGGCGTAGGCCTCGTCGCCGAGCATCATGCCGGCCCACTGACGGTCGCTCATCGCCGAGGTGCCGGAGTCGGTGAGCAGGTCGATGTAGACGTCCTCGCTCCTCAGCAGGAACGTGTTGTGGCCGGCCTCGCGGATGGCGGTCTCGCGCTCCTCGCGCGTCGTCATCTTGAGGGGCTCTACCATCTTGATCTTGAAGGGCTCCGCCCAGCTGCGGCGGCGTGGCTCGGTCATGGTTCCTCCATCGCATGCGTGGTGAGCGGCCAAGGAAACGCCGCAGGCGCAGGTTTGGCCGTACAGTCACTTTCCATCATCAGTGCACGGACGTCAAGTAATAGAGGACTGACCTGCAAATCGGCGGTCTTTGACGCCCCAGCGCGGCTCGGCTACAGTGCGAGCGATGCCTTCGTCGATCCCTCCCAGGCCCCGCGAGACGCCGGACCAGGCCGAGCGCTGGCCCGCCAGACTCGTCGGCGGCCGCCTGCGCGAGGCGCGCCGCGCCCGCGGGCGGACGCTTGACGACGTCGCATCGGCAGCCGGCTTCACGAAATCGTTCGTCAGCGCGGTCGAGCGCGGCGAGACATCGCCTTCCATCGGCTCGCTCTATGCGATCTGCGAGGTCCTCGGCATCTCGATGTCGGCGCTCTTCGAGAGCGCGGAAGCGCCTGAGAGCAACGTCGTCCGGCGCGCCGACGTGCAGGGCACGTACTTCGGCGGCGAGGGCGTCGAGAACCTCGTGCTCTCGCCGCGCTCCGAACGCCGCGCCCAGGTGATCGAGACGCACATCGCGCCCGGCGGCTCGCCTGGGCCGGAGCCCTGGTCACACGGTGGCGAGCTGGTCATTGCGACCGTCCTCGATGGCGCCGTCGAGTTCCGCTTCGGCGAGCGGAGCACGCGGCTCGAAGCCGGCGACACGATCACATACTCGCCCGCTGAGCCGCACTCCTGGCACAATCCGGACGAAGAGGCGCCGGCGGTCGCCTTGTTCTTCGAAGTGCCGGCGGAGTACTAGGCCGTCGCTGCGGCCTGGCCGTCCGGTCCACATCGGCCGCGGCTACGCGGCTTCTGATCTCCAGGCGCACCAGACCGGGGCACGGCGGCCTGCGCGTTATCCGCCGGGTAAGCTAGCCGTCAGATGAGGACCTTCTGGCGCATCATCAAGCTTCTCGGCGACTACAAGTGGCTCACGATCGTGGGCTTCGCACTGGCCTTCATCCAGATGGGCCTCGGCCTGCTGGTGCCGCGCATCACCCAGCTCACGATCAACAACGCGCTCATCGGGGGCCAGAGCGGCAAGCTCGTCGTCTACGGGCTGGCCCTGCTCGGCATCGCCATCGTGCGCTTCGTGGTCGCCGTGTTCCGACGGCTGACCACCGGCAAAGCGAGCCTCGGCATCGAGTACGACCTGCGTAACCGCCTGTGGGCGCGGCTCCTGCGCCAGCCCGCGAGCTACTTCGATCGCTGGCCCACCGGGCAGCTCATGAGCCGCGCCATGAGCGACGTGCAGAACGTGCGCATGTTCCTCGGCTACGGGCTCGTCTTCTTCAGCACCAACGCTGTCATGATGGTCGCGGTCGTGATCCTGCTGTTCCTGCTGGACTGGCAGCTGGCGCTCATGTCGATGGCGTTCCTGCCGGCCCTGCTGTTCGTGACGCTGCGCTTCAGCGCGCGCCTGCGGCCGATCCTGCAGGACGTGCAGCAGAAGATCGCCGACGTCACGGAGGCGGCGGAGGAGAACGTCGTGGGCTCGCGCATCGTGCGCATCTTCGCGCGCGAGGACGACGAGCTCGTGAAGTTCAGCGAGCGCAGTTACCGCGTGTTCGAGGCCAGCGTGGCGGCGGCGCGCGTGCGCGCCGTGTACATCCCGCTGATCGCCTTCATCCCCAACCTGGCCGTGGCGTTCCTGCTGTACTACGGCGGACGGCAGGTGATCGACGGCCAGATGACGCTCGGCGCGCTCGTGGCCTTCTACAGCTACCTGATGATGTTCATCTACCCGGCGCAGGTGATCGGCTGGCTCACCGGCCTCGCCCAGCGCGCCATCGCCAGCGGCAACCGCGTGTACGAGCTCCTCGACGCACCGCTGGAGATGGAGGAGCGGCCGGACGCGAAGCCGCTTGCCGCTCCGGGTGGGGGCGGGGACGGCGCCGGGGCCGCGGGCCCCGCCGGCGCCGTCACCTTCGAGGACGTCTACTTCAGCTACGTCGACCGGCCCGTGCTCGAGGCCGTGAGTCTCGAGATCCCCGCCGGTCGCACCGTCGCCTTCGTCGGCCACACGGGCTGCGGCAAGACCACGCTCACCAACCTCGTGCCGCGCTTCTACGACACCAGCGCCGGCCGCGTCCTCGTGGACGGCCAGGACGTGCGCGACCTGCAGCTCACGAGCCTGCGCAGCCACATCGGCATCGTGAACCAGGACCCGTTCCTGTTCAGCACGAGCATCGCCGAGAACATCCGCCTCGGCCGCCCGGAGGCCACGGACGAGCAGGTGCGCGAGGCGGCCAAGGCCGCGCAGGCCGATGAGTTCGTCGAGCTCCTCCCCGAGGGCTACGACACGGTCATCGGCGAACGCGGCTTCACGCTCAGCGGCGGGCAGCGCCAGCGCATCGCCATCGCCCGGGCGCTGGTCATGGACCCGCGCATCCTCATCCTCGACGACGCCACCTCCAGCGTGGACGTGGAGACGGAGTTCAAGATCCGCCGCGCCCTGCAGGAAGTGACGCACGGGCGCACGACGTTCATCATCGCCCACCGGCCCAGCACCATCTCGCTCGCCGACGAGATCGTGGTGATGGACAAGGGCCATATCGAGGAGCGCGGCACGCACGAGGAGCTGATGGCCGCGGACTCTCTCTACGCGCGCATGTTCGGCCGCGCCGAGGAGCAGCACTGCGACTTCGACCGCGTAGAGCTCGACGAGCCGGAGGCCGCGACGGCCGGCGGCGGGGGAGGCGCCGCCTGATGGCCACCGCCTCGCGTCACGCCGCCGGCCCCCACGGTTCCGGCGCCAGCCTGGAAGAACTCAAGGGCTGGCGCGCCTTCGTGCACCTTGCGCGCGAGCTCAAGCTCGCCCGGCTCGCGCGCCTCGCCTACCCGTACCGGCGCCGTGCCATCTTCAGCCTGGTGGCGATGATCGTCGTCACGCTGAGCACCCTGGCGGTGCCCTACCTCATCAAGATCGCCATCGACGGCGGCATCAGCAAGAAGGACACGACGGTGCTCACCTGGGTCATCGTCGCCTTCATCGCCGTGAGCCTCATCAACCTGGGCGCGAGCTACCTGCAGACCTACCTCACCAGCTGGGTCGGCGAGCACATCATCTTCGACCTCCGCCGGGACCTGTTCGCCCACCTGCAGAAGCTCTCGCTGGACTTCTTCAGCCGGCAGAAGACCGGCTGGATCGTGAGCCGGCTCACCAACGACATCGACGCCCTCGACCAGCTCGTCACCGACGGCGTCACCTCGCTGGTCACCAACTCGCTCACCTTCGTCGGCGCCATCGTGCTCCTCTTCGTCCTCGACTGGCGCCTCGCGCTGGCGACGCTGAGCATCGTGCCGTTCCTCATCGTCGCGACCCTCATCTTCCGCTCCAAATCGGCGGTCGCCTACGCCCAGGTGCGCAACAAGATCGGCGACGTGAGCGCCCACCTGCAGGAGTCGCTCAGCGGCATGCGCGTCGTCAAGGCCTTCCGCCGCGAGGACAGCGACTACGCCCAGCTCGCCGTGGCCAACGCCGCCTACCGCGACGTCAACTACCGCACCGTCGTGCAGAGCGGCCTCTACTTCCCCTTCGTGGAGTTCATGTCGGCCGCCGCCGTCGTGATCGTGCTCTGGTACGGCGGCTCGCTCGTCATCGGCAAGGCCATCCAGATCGGCGTGCTGGTCGCCTTCGTCGGCTACCTCAACAGCTTCTTCGACCCGCTGCAGCAGCTCAGCCAGCTCTACAACACCTTCCAGTCGTCGATGGCGGCGGTGCAGAAGATCTACACGGTGATGGACACCGACCCCGACCTGCAGGACGCGCCCGACGCCGTGGCCGCTGCCGGACGTGCGCGGCGAGGTGCGGCTCGACCACGTCACCTTCGGCTACGACGCCGACAAGCCGGTGCTGCACGACGTGGACCTGACGATCGCGGCGGGCTCGACCGTCGCCCTCGTCGGCGCCACCGGCGCCGGCAAGTCGACGGTCATCAAGCTCCTGGCGCGCTTCTACGACCCCACCGCCGGCGCCGTGCTCATCGACGGCCACGACCTGCGCGCGGTGACGATGGCTTCACTGCGCGAGCAGCTGGCCGTCGTCCCCCAGGAGGCCTTCCTGTTCAGCGGCTCCGTGATGGACAACGTGCGCTTCGCCCGGCCCACGGCCGACGCGGAGGAGGTCAAGCGCGTGGCCCGCATCGTCGGCGTGCACGACTTCGTCTCGGGCCTCCCGGACGGCTACGAGACGGAGGTCCAGGAGGGCGGCTCGGCGCTGAGCACCGGCCAGCGGCAGCTCATCAGCTTCGCCCGCGCCCTCCTCGCCGACCCGCGCATCTTGATTCTCGACGAGGCCACCTCGAGCGTCGACGCCGAGAGCGAGCGCCGCATCGACCGCGCCATGGAGGTCCTCTTCAGCGGCCGCACCAGCATCATCGTCGCGCACCGTCTGAGCACCGTGCGCTACGCCGACGACATCGTCGTCGTCGACGCCGGCCGCATCGTCGAGCGCGGCACACACGAGGAACTCATCGCCGCCGGCGGCCGCTACGCCTCTCTCTACAGCGAGTGGGAGGCGACGGGCGAGGCGTTCTAGGCGAACGGCGGCGTCGCGTCCACGCCGGGCGAGGCGTTCTAGACGAGCGGTGGCGTCGGGTCCACGCCGGGCGGCGCCGCACCCATGGTGCGAGGGCCCGGCGCGAACCATCCGCCGTCCCCGTCCCGCTGCACCGGCAGCACAGGCCGGCCGGCCCAAAGGCGCGGGCGTAGCCAGCCGTCGGCGGTCACGAGCCCTGCCGGCAGCGGAACCGGCGCGTCGCGGTCGATGCTGACGACGGTGATGCCGGCCCGTCGAGTTCCTCGACGCTGACCGGCTCGGGGATGTCGCGCAGGTGGCCGTAGGGATTGACGTACTCGACGAGGCGGCCGTTCCAGCCGTCGACCGTGAGGCCGACGCCCGCCGCCGCCCCGATAACGCCGTCGTTGGTGCCGCCGTGCCCGCTGAGGTGCGCGCCCGCGGCGGCAGCGTAGGCCTCCGCCTGCGTCACGACTTCCACGGCAGCCATTCGGCCATAGGCGACGAGGGCCGGCAGGGCCGGGCACCCGGCCCAGGCCACGCACAGACCAGGGTCGCTGCCCTCCATCCAGTTGCGTTCCAGGTGCGCCGTGGCCCGCGCGACGGTCTCATCGATGAGGTCGACGGCCGGCATGCCGTCCATCACGAGCATCGGGTCGATCACGTCGATGACGCACACGGCGCTGCTGTTGTGGGAGGTGTACGGCACGTCCGGATGCACGAGCAGCTGCTGGCGCACCACGGCCCAGAAGACGCAGCCCTCAGGGAGCTCGGCCTCGAACCAGCGGCCCACCTTGCCGGTGCCACGGTCGGCGTCGAGCGTATCCGTGTCGTCAAAGGCCACGTACAGGCGGGCTACATGCGCTGACGGTTGGTTCACCGTCCACTCCCTGGCTCGGATTGAGGGCAGGCCTTGCTCAGCGGCCGAGCGGCCAGAACGGAGCGTATCGTTTCGGGCGGGTGTGGTCGAAGCCGCCGATGCGGCGCAGCCGAGCGGCCATCAGCGGCCAGGGCACCAGGCACGCCGCCAGAGTGACCAGACCGGCAACTGTGATGACGCCGACCGGCAGTGGAGGGCCGGGCGTCTGAGGCGCCGGCTCCTGCGCGCCGGGCGCGGCGCGCAGCGGCACGCCGCTCACGCCCTCCTGGCCTTGGACCTGCGTACCGCTGACGCTCTCCGAGGCTCCGCTGCCGCTGGATTGGACCGGCGGCGACAGCGTCGTGCCGGATGGCGCCGAGGACGTGCTGCCGCCAGACCCCGAGCCGGTGCCGCTCGCGCCTGAGCCCGTGCCGTAGCCGCCGCCCCCTGACCCGGTGCCGCTCCCGGAGCCGCCGGTTCCACCGAGCGTGGGGTAGGCGAACGTACCGCTGGCACCGCCGCTGTTGGCGCCGGCACCGGTTGTCGAGCCACCGCCGCCACTACGTGCGCCCGAGACGGCAGGCTTGGCGAACTCGACGCTGAAGCCCTCCAGCGCCGGCGTCAGCCGCCGGTCCTTGCTCGCGAGCGTCAACTGCAGAGCGATGGCCTTTCCGGTGGCGCCGCCCGGGAAGGTGAAGACCCGGCCGCCGGACAGCGGGCCGCATGAACGCCAGGCGCCCGCATCGATACGGTAGTGGACCGAGAAGCTGGTCACGGAGGAGCTCGTCCCCTTGAGCGTGAGTCGCACGAAGGCCTTCCGCGCCCCGGGCTGGCCGCAGTCGATGGGCGCCGTGGTCACCGTGCCCGAACCAGCGTTGCCAACGCGGATGGCGCGCTTGTATCCGGGGTCGGGGATCCACAAGCTTCCGTCCCCGGCGTAGAGAGCACCGCGTGGATCCGAGCCGTCTGACGGATCCGCGTCAATCGGACGGTCAAAGCTCTGGGTGTCGAACTCGTCCACCACGGTCCCCGATGCGTCGACCCAGAGGATGCGGTCATCACCAGTATCAGTGATCACTGTGAGGCCCTTCAGGGGGCCGGACTCGATGCGAGTGGCCGTGTTCGGATCGCTGAGCGGCCCCTTTGCCCCGGTGCCGTACTGCCACACGATGCTGGCGGCGGTGTAGCCGGCGTTCGGCTTGCTCGGGTCGTAGTCGGACGTCCTCACCTCGATCGCGCGCTGGCCCTCCGCGTCGGCGATCAGCGTGTCGCCGTTGGCGAGGCGCTGGGGCGAGCGCACTTGCTTGAGCTGATCGACGCCATCGCCGTACACACCGGTGGTCCCATACTGCCACACGATGCTACCGGCAGTGTAGCCGTCGTTCGGGGCGCTCGGATCATAGTCGTCGGCGCGCACTTCGATGGCGCGATGGTTGTCGAGGCTGTCCGCGATGAGCACGTCGCCGTTGGTCTCAGAACTTCTGCGGGGGAGCTGGACCGCGGTGAAGGGATCGGCGAGTTGGTTCACGCCCGCCCCGGCCACGTCCGTCGTGCCATACTGCCACTCGATCCTCTTGGCGGTATCCATGGTCACGGCGAACACGCGATAGGTCCAGCGATCGGAGATGAGTACGCAGCGACGTCCACCGAACGTCGCCGGCTGCGCCGAGAACGGGTGCTTGAGGTAGCCGTCCACCCCATTGACATAGCTCCACAGGACCTTGCCGGCCGCGTCGACCTCCGCGACGAAGCCGCCATAGCGGCCGCTGCTGATGAGGAGGTGGCCGTCGCTGAGGGGCACGGCAGTGCGGACGTCAGCGTCGAGGCCGGGCGCTAGCTGCCTGAACACGGGCGAGGTCTTGTCCA
This sequence comes from uncultured Thermoleophilia bacterium, assembly GCA_963709845.1. Taxonomy (GTDB): domain Bacteria; phylum Actinomycetota; class Thermoleophilia; order UBA2241; family UBA2241; genus CAIXSE01. The sequence continues at coordinate 575,244 of CAVPXV010000004.1, read as the reverse complement.
GAGCGCCGAGCAGGATCCGCGGCCTCAGCTCAAGACGCTGGTCGCCGGCGCCGAGCACCTGGACGGAGCGCGGCGCGGAGGCGAGCGTGAACGGATGACCGGCCGCCCCCTGGCCATACACCGTCAAGGTCGAGGCGCCGGCGGCCGCAGCAGGGAGCAAGAGGGCCGCGGCGGCCCACAGAAGGAACGTCAAGCGGCGGCGGGCGCCCATCATCGGCCCTGCCCTCGGGCCTGAGCGTCGAGGAACGGGATCCTGCGCAGCTCGCGCAAGACGAGGGCTCCGACCACTCCTCCGGCGACGCCGAAGAGAACGTGCGTCGTCGCCGAGAAGCCCAAGCCGAGAAACAGCACCGCGAAAGGGACTCTGAGGATGATGCCCGCCAGCGTCAGACCTGCCAGCTTGCCGAGATGCAGGCCGGCTCCGACGATGCCGGCCTTGAACCATGACCTCAGGTCGCCGGGGACGACGAGCACGAGCACCTCAAGGATCACGCCCGCGGCCACCCACTTCACCCATTCCAAGGGGCCGGTGTCGCCGAACCCGGCGAACGTCGCAAGGACGCCTGCGACGGTGCCGAGCAGCACGCCCGCGCCACGCTTGTTCACGAGGCCGCGGCAGATGACGAAGAGCGCGACCCACAGGACGCCGGAGTGCCCGGGGATGTGAAGGGGGATGCGGATGACGAGCTTGGCCGGGATGCAGAGGGCGGCGATGAGCGCGATGAAGATCAGGTCACGCAAGGTGAAGGACGGAAGGTAGGTGGTCCCGGACGCAGGCGACGGGCTGCCAGTCGCGGCGGGACCGCCGCCGAGCGTCAGTGGATGTCGATCGAGATGACATCGCGTACCCAATTCGGGCGGGTGAGGTCAGGACCGCACACCTTCACCGTACCGCGGTCGGTGAAGTCGAGCTGGACATGCTGCGCCGCGTCAGCCGCGGTAAGGCGCAGATGCCCTGAGTCGCGGAGACCGGCGCCTCGCACCTCGACGACCCGGAACGCGCCGGCGCCCGCATCGGCCAGCAGCGTCAGTCAGCGACGGCCCTGTCTGCACCTTGTGATCGATGACGATACGGGCCTGGGGCAGCGCGCGCAGCGCCGTGAGGTCGTATCGCTTGAGGAGCTTCCCGTCCTTCTCGACGCTGATGGAGTAGGAGGAAGGCGCCGGGGAGCCCTGCGACCCCCCGGCCCGATTCGTCAGACTCGCCTGCAGCGCCCACGCCGCGGCGACGGCCGCGATGATCGCGGCGGCGGCGATCAGCGCCGGTTTCAGCCGGCGCCGCGGCGTTGTGGGCACCTCAGGCACAGCTCACGCCAGCCTGCCTACTTGACCCTCAGGAAGACGGCGCCCGAGGCGGTAGTGGCGTACTTGGTGGTGGCCGCGTAGCTCGCCACGAGCTTCCAGACGCCCCTCGCTGACAGCGCGAAGCTCGCCTTGTACCGCGTGTACGTGCTGAAGTTGTAGTCCTTGGCGCCGAACTGCCGCTTGAACACCCATTTGGCGTTCGTCTTCAGGTAGCACTTGACGATGACGAAGGTCCTACCGACAGTATGCCGTGGCTTGAGCGAACCGTAGACGGTGAACGTCTTGCCCTTCTGGACCGTGCTGGGAGCCACCGGCGTGCCGAGCTGCACGCGCGGAGCGACCTTGACTTCGGGGCTCGTCGCGGAGACGTGCGTCTCGTCGCCGACGAACGCGAGCCGGTAGTACGTCGCGATGGCCGGCCCCACGTCGGCCGCGTAGTGGAAGTCGGTCGCCGCCGCGGGACTGAGGGTCTCGAGCAAGACCCATGCCGCCTTGTCGGTCGACGACTCCAGGCGGACCTGCTGGTTGTCCATGAGCGGCTGTCCTCCGCTCTCAAGCTCGCCCGTAAGCGTGGCGTGACCACCACTTGCCACAGCGGTCGCGGAGGCCTGAAGGGTGAGGGCGCCGACGGCCTTGGGATCACGCGGTCCGACATTGGTGGCCGCATCCTCAGCCCGCACGACGTAGTGGTATGTGATGCCGGGGGTGGCGGTCGTGTCCTCATACGACGTGCCACTCGTGACAGTCGCAAGGAGTTGCCACGAATTCGTGTAGCCCGAGCCGCTGGGGGGGTCCGTCCAGCGATACACCTCGTACGCCGTGACGGCAGTATCGTCGCTCGCCGCGACCCAGTTCAGCGTCGTCGAGGTCGTGCCGGGGGTGACGCTGAGGGACCCCGGCGCGCTTGGCGGCGTCTGATCGGGGGCGCCGAGCGCGATGTCGACATCGGGCGTCGCACTGGAGAAGCCGGTCGAAAGGGCGGGCCAGAGAGCGCCTTGCACGAGCACGTCGAGCGCTTGGCCGGTTGGGGCCGCCACGCGGAATCCGCCCGACTTCGTGGGGCCGTACTGCTCGTCGTCCACGATCCCGTTGCTGTCGTCGTCGCACTTGTTGAGCTCGGTCCGCTGCAAGGCGATCGGGAGCCCCGGGGTGGCGTGATCCACGACTTCCACGCGCTTCGCCGCCGCGCCGGTAGCCACGCCGTCGTGCACCCAGTAGGAGGCCGTCGCGGCGTCGGTCACGCTGACGGCGATCGGAGCATCACAGTTCCTCGTGCTCCCCGAGGTGCCGGTCGAAAGCGACACGAGAATCCGGTACGTCCCCGTCTTGGCGGTGTCGCCGAACTTGAAGAAGTACCAGGTCGTTCCGGCGGTGATCGCGCCCGTCGCGTCGGTGGTCACCGTGGGGAAAAGCGACCAGTCTTCGCGTTCCTGGACCCAGGCGCCGGAATCCGTCGCGCCCATAGTCAAGGCCGACCTCCAGGTGAAGCCCCTGTTCTCCACGCCGGCCGGGCTGCCGTCGGCGTTGGGTGTGAAGCGGATCTTGACGTAGTACGTGGTGCTGGGGTCTAGCGTGGCGGGCCCTCCCGCAGTCGCCACGAACCGCAGCGCGTACACGGTGTGATCGTTGGCGACCAGGGTTGGACAGTCGGCCGCCACGGGGCCGCCGTTGAAGGGCGTGGCGGCGGCCAGCGCCGCCGGCGCTAGCTGGGCGGCGCCCAGGAGCGCCAGTGCGCAGAGCAGCGTCGACCAGACCCGGTGGCGGGTACGGCCCCTCCTCACAATGGCGGTGTGGTGCATCAGATCCTCCTTCCGGCCGCCGGCGGTTCCCTCGGCTGCCATGTCAGTGATCGCGAAGCGCGTGGTCGCGTCGCGACGCGGGCGCTTACCGCCAGCGCCGCGACAGCGCCGGTCTCCGCGTCACGTAGCCCCCGAGATCGGTCCACATCCCGCTTGAACTTCGTCGTTGAGCAGCCGAGCAGCGGGGCTACAAGCTCGCTCTCGAACACCGGCCTGGGCATCACGAGATCGTAGCGCTCCTCCATCAGCGGCACGAAGTCCAGCCCTTGGGCGCGCGCCGCCGCGTAGATGCCCAAGGCGATATCGGCCGCGCCGCAGGCCACGGCCCGCGCGGCCTGCTCGTGCGTGGTGACCTCGTGCTCGTAGCCGGGCACGGTGACCGGGTCGATCCCGGCCGCGGCGAGCAGCCGGTCGATCCACACGCGCGTCCCGGCGCCGTGATTGCGGTTCACGATGCGCGCGCCGGCGCGTGACCGCCTCGCCGAACGAGCCGTAGCCGCGAGGGTTGCCCGGCGGCAGGATGAGGCCCTGCAGCCGATGCGCGAGCGTCACCATCTCGAGCTCGCGTCCCGGGAACAGCGCCCGCGCGTAGGAGCGGTTGAAGTCGCCGGTCTCGCGGGTCGAGCAGGTGGCAGCCCGCGACGTGCCCCACGCCTTGACGCATGGCGATGAGGCCCTCCAGGCTACCCATGGCGATGGTCAGCACATCCGGGGCTGATGGGTCGTCGCGGAGGCGCTGGGCGAGCATGCCGAGGGCGGGGTCGTCGCTGCCCACGAGCACGAGCAAGCCATTCCTGCCGGCCTCAGGCAGCACCATGAAGTTGACCGCGTAGGCCCGCGCGGTGGCGCAGTAGAACTTCTCCACGACGTTCTTGTGGCGCCGTGTCTCCGCGAGCTCCACCAGGCCGGCATGCTCGAGGCTCAAGACATGATGGCGCACCCAAGCCGGGTGGTGGCCGACCTCGGCCCCGAGCTGGGTGAGGGTCGCCGGACCACGCATGAGCAGCCGGAGCAGGTGCAGACGTTCCTCGCTGGCGAGGACGCGCAAGCTACCGACGGCGTCGATGTGGCTGATCTCTTCCATGCGTCCGGTCTCAGAAGGCTGCCTGGCGCAGCCGAGCCTGCCAGCGAGGGCATGGGGTGTCAAGCAGCGCGGGGACGGCTGCCGCAAGCCAGTGCTACTCCAGCCGCGGCAGCACCCGGTCCAGCCACCCCGGGATCCACCAGTTCCAGCGCCCGAGCAGGCGCATGAAGGCGGGCACCATGAGGATGCGGATCACGCTGGCGTCGAGCGCCACCGCCACCGCCAGGCCGACGCCGATGGCCTTGGTCACGAGGATCGAGGTGAACGCGAAGGACATCCCCACGACGACGATGATGAGCGCCGCGCTCGTGACGATGCGCCCGGTGCGCGTGAGCCCGAAGCGTACGGCCTGGAGGTTGTCGCCGGTCTCGAGCCAGGCCTCGCGCATGCGCGAGAGCAGGAAGACCTCGTAGTCCATCGACACACCGAAAACGGTGCAGAAGAGGATCACGGGCAGCTCGGCGTCGATGGCCCCGCTGCTGCGGAAGTGGAAGAGCCACTCGAGGTGGCCGTCCTGGAAGATCCAGACGACGGCCCCGTACCCGGCGAGCAGCGACAGCAGGTTCATGATGACGGCCTTGACCGGCAGGAACACGCTGCGCAGCAGGAGGAGGAGCACGCCGGCCGTCACGCACACGACGAACACGATGATCCGGGGGAAGCGCTGGTAGAGGGTGTACACGAAGTCGTGGACGGTCATCGACGTGCCCCCCACCATGACCGTCATGCCCGGCGGCGCCCCCTTGTCGGAGATGCGAACGGCGAGGTCCTGCGCCCGCGCCGAGGAGGGCGGCTCCTCCGGCACCACCTGGTAGAGGACGGTCCCGGGGCGCGTCGTGAGGGCGCTCAGGCGCAGCGCGGCCGCGCGCTGCTGCGCGCCGAGCAGGCCGGCGAAGAGGCCGGGGAGGCTGGCGCCGGCGGGCCGGGCGCCGGAGGTCGGCTGCGCGGCGGCCTGCCAGAACCGGCGTGCGGCCGCAGGCGAGTCGACGCCCGGCAGGTTGACGATGCTGATGACCCGCTTCACACCGGGCGTGGCCTGCAGCCGCGCTCCGTAGGCGAAGAGGCGCTGCAGGTTGGCCGGCGCCAGCGGGTCCTGAGCCCCTCGCCAGGTCGCGAGCACGTCGATGGGCGACAGTGCCGAGGCGTCGAAGCGCGACTGCAAGATGTCGTAGCCCTGCCGGGCCTCGGAACTCTGCGGCAGGGCCGTCGCCCCGGGGATCTCGCGCTGGATATGCAGCACCGGCCACGCGAACACGAGCACGATGGCGACGGTGCCGATCAACACGAGGATGGGACGACGCATGACGGCGTCCGACCAGCGCCCCCAGAACGCGCTGTCGCTGCCCGAGCGGCCCACGACGCGCAGCGCGTTCACGCGGGAGCCGAGCATCCCCAGCAGGGCAGGAAGCAGCGTGAGGGCGGCGAGCACCGAGAAGAAGACGACGAGCGCGCCGCCGAGCCCCATGGAGCGCATCGACATGAACGGGATGCCGACGAGGCCGAGGAGACCGATCACCACGGTCAGGCCGGAGAAGAAGATGGAGCGTCCCGCGGACTCCACCGTAAGGGCCACCGCGTCGCTGACGCTGTGCCCGTGGCGCAGCTCCTCGCGGAACCGCCCGACCATGAACAGGGAGTAGTCGATGCCCACCGCAAGGCCGAGCAGCGTAGCCACGTTCATGGCGAACACCGACATGTCGAGGAAGTGCGAGATCACCCAGAAGCAGCCGAGCGTCACCGTGACGGCCATGCCGCCGCCGATCACCGGCAGGGCGGCGGCCACGAGCGTCCCGAACACCAGCACGAGCACGATGATCGCGACCGGCAGCGTGTAGCTCTCGGCGGTGCGCAGATCGCGGGCGGAGGTGCTCTCGAGGTCCGCGTACACTGCTGGGTCTCCGGTGATACGCGTCGCCAGGGACGTCGGCCTGAGCGCGGCGCGGATGGCCGGGATCATGCGCTGCACCTGTTCGGTCACGGCGTCGAAGGTGAGGACGGCGAACGTGGCGTGCCCGTCGCGCGAGATGAAGCCCGAGTCGCCCGTTGACGCCGCCGTCTGGACTTCGAGCAGCTTCGGCAGTCTCGCCCGGTCGACGCCCGCCAGAGCGCTCGCCACCTGGCTTCGAAAGGCCGGGCTGCGCGCGTCGAGCCTGGGGCTGGTGAACACGATGGAGAGCTGCGCCGGGCCGAACCCGAGGCGCTCCTGCATCGCGCGCTGCGCTACCTGGGACGGCGTCGATGGGTTGGTGAAGCCGCCGCCCTTGAGCCGCGTCGGCACGTGTGCCGTGGCGACCACGCCGGCTACGAAGGCCAGCGCCCAGAGCAGCACGACGATCCGGCGGCGCCGATAGGCGAACCGGCCAATGGCGGCGAACACGTTCGCTGACCTCCTTCGGCGCGGCCGCGGCGGACCCCAAGTCGCGCGGCCGCGGCCGTCCCGAACGATATACTACCGGCGGGGGCACGAGGCCTCCCGGGAGGCGCGGGAGACGTGACGGATTCGCAAGAGAAAGTATCCGCGGGTGGCGTGGTCATCCGCCGAGAGGGCACGCCTCAGGTGTGCCTCATCCGGCCGGCCGGCCGCAGGGTCTGGGGCCTGCCCAAGGGCGGAGTAGAGACCGGCGAGACGCTCGCTCAGGCGGCCGTTCGCGAGGTCGCCGAGGAGACGGGCATCGACGGTGCCGTCGACGACACGCTGGGCTCGATCGACTACAACTTCTACTCCCGCGAAGAGGGCAGCCGCATCCACAAGACCGTGCACTACTACCTCATGCACGCCACGGGCGGCGACACCGCCTATCACGACCACGAAGTGAGCGAGGCGCGCTGGGTGGGGCTGCGCGACGCACTGAGACTGATGACCTACCCCAACGAGCGGGAGATGGTGCGCCGCGCGGCGGCGACCATCGGCGAGGACATCGAGGAGCCTCGCTAGGACCAGGTGACGGGCTGGTGCCCCGCACGCGCCCGCCGCACGCTCATCTCCAGCGTGGTGAGCATCTCAGAAGCGCTGGCGTCCACGAAATCGTAGTGGGCGAGGGCGAAGACGAAGTCCGGCCGTGGTCCGGGACCGGCACAGTCGGCGATCTCCCTGCGCAGACGCTCGGCGGCGCCCGCGAGGCCGCGCCGGCTGATGTCGGGCAGGACCAGCAGGAAGCCGCCTCCCCTGGTGAGGCCGATGCTGTCGTACCGGCGCAGGTTCTCGCGCACGCATTCCCCGACCTGATGCAGCGCCTCGCGGGGCTCCTCTCCGGCCCAGTCAAGCCCGAGCTCCAGGAGCCCGAGTGAGAGGTCCATGCGCTGGCAGCGGTTCACCTCGAGGGCCAGGCGGTCCATGATCTCGTCCGGCTTCATCGCCCCCGTGACCGCGTCCTTGGGCGACGCCTCCGCGGCGCGCGAGCGCAGGCGCGCGATGGTGTCCTCGAGGCCGGCAGAGTAGCCGGCGGCGATGCGCGTGAGCGCCTGCGGCTCGAGCGCCTCGATCCGGCGGCGCACGGCGCCGGCGCCGGCGTGTCCGCTCGAGCGCAGGGCGGCGCAAAGCTTCCCGCCGCCCTCGCTGAACGCCTCCAGGAGAGTGGCGACCGGCACGCTCTGTACGAGGCCGGCGCCGCGAGCCACGTCTTCGACACTGTCGAGGAACGGCGCCTCGTCCGCATCGGCTTCGCCGAGACGCGCCAGTGCGGGCTCCCATATCGAGCGGGCCAGCTCGCCGAGGGGCACGTCGAGCAGAAGGGCCGTGATCGCGTCGTCCATGGGCTGCCTCCTCGAGCGCGACTCCCGGGCAGAGGTGTCTCACCATGGGAATGTACCGTTATGCTGCGAGGTACACTCCCGTTGTCCTGACCGCCGCGAAGCCGGGGAGGCAAGCATGCAAGTGACGCTGCTGGGCACCATGGGGTGGATGCCGAGCGACCTGCGCGAGACCACCAGCTTCCTCTGCAGCGACGGGGACGTGCTGTTCATCTTCGACGCCGGCACCGGGCTTCGCCGCCTCCTGCAACCCGCCCAGAGGGCGCTGCTGGCGAACGCCGCCGAGGTCCACCTGTTCCTCACGCACTACCATCTCGATCACGTGTGCGGGCTGGCCTACCTGCCCGGCGTCATGCCCGGGCGAGAGCTCACCATCCACGCCGCCGAGGAGGGCGTGACGGGCGTCGACCCGCGGCGCGCCGTGGCGGAACTCGTGCGCAAGCCGTACAACCCTCGCGACTGGGAGGATCTCGAGGGATTCAGAGTGGAGCCCCTCGCGGCCGGCGCCAACACCGTCGCCGGACGCACCGTGAGCCTGCGCCCGCAGCAGCACTCCGATGTGAGCGTGGCCTACAGGGTGGAGGACGACTTCGTGCTGGCCACCGACACGACTGCCGACCCGGGCACGGCGGAGTTCGCCGCCGGGGCCGGGCTGCTCCTGCACGAAGCGTGGTACAACAGCGCCGACCCGCTGACCGACGCGGCGCCGGCCGAGCTGCGGCCCGGCTACGCGGCGCACAGCGAGGCCTCGGCCGTCGGGCGCCTGGCAGCGGCGGCGGGCGTCGGCCGCCTCGTGCTCATGCACCTCAACCCGCTGCACGACGAGGCCTACCATGAGCGCCTCGCCGCCGCCGCGCGGGCCGAGTTCCCGCGCACCGACATCTGCCCGGACAGCACAGTCATCGATACCCGCCGCGGCGGATGACGCCCGTTCCCATGCCGCCGACCGGCGCCTTGGAGTGATGGGCTGATGCCCCTCGCTCGCCGCCGGACCCTCGTCATCGCCATCGTGATCGCGGTCGTGGCCGTCGCTCTGCTGCCCGCGTTCGTGGCCTTCCGCTACACGGCGCCGCAGCAGCGCGGGCAGTTCGTGACTCACCCGTGGCGGGGGTGGAGCTTCGCGTGGGCTGCCCTCTGGATCCCGGGCGACGCCGCGCTCAAGACGTCGGGCATGGCGCTGCGCAGGGCGGACTGGCTGTTCAAAGGGACCGCGGTCGACCCCCGCGAGGTCCAGCTGCTGTTCGTGCCCCGGCACGCGCCGTACACGTTCACCAACGTCATCGACGGCCGCACGGTGATCAACACCGTGGTGCCGGGCTACCGTTTCATCTGGCAGGTGCAGGGCGTGGTGGACACTGTGTCCCAGCGCAAGGACACCATCGTCGCGCTGCTCGACTACTCCACCGGGCGCACCCTCTATGACGTGCGCGACAACCTGCGTCCCGCCGACCTCATCCCCGAAGCGACCACCTCTCCACAGCCCGAGCCCTCGGCCGCCGCGTCACCGTCGGGGGCGCCATGACGCCGCGCTCCCGATGAGGCTGGTCGCCACAGCGATCTACCAGACGCCCTGGTTCAAGGCCGTCGTCTGCCTCATCGCCACCGCGATCCTGGCGCGCGTCGCCGACGCTCTCCTCCAGCGACGCGACAGGCTGCAGGCGAAGCTCCTGGGCAAGGATCCGGACCCTTCGGACCACACGCGCTACGTGATGATCCGCCGCCTGATCGTGGCCGCCATCCTCTTCGTGGGAGCGGCCGTCGCCCTTCTGCAGTTCGACGCCGTGTCAGCGGTGGCCCAGACGATGCTGGCCTCAGCCGCGATCTTCGCCGCCGTCATCGGCATCGCCGCTCGCGCGCCGCTCGCCAACCTCGTCAGCGGCGTCATGATCGCCTTCTCGCAGCCCGTGCGCCTCAACGACTACATCCGCGTCGATGACGTGTACGGCACGGTAGAGAGGATCTCGCTCACGTACACGTTCATCCGCACGGCCGACGACGACCGCGTGGTCATCCCCAACGAGGCGTTCGCCAGCCGCGTGGTGCACAACTACTCGATGGGCGCGCCGGGCAGCATGCTGACCGTCGCCTTCACCGTTCCGGCGCACGCCGATGTGGGCGCTGCGCGCGCGGCCGCCCTCGCGGTCGCCGACGCGCTGTCACCGGCCCCCGAGGGCCTCCAGAACCACGTTGACGTGGAGGACATCCGCGGCCGCGACGTAGTCCTTCGCGCCTGCGTGTGGGCCCAGGACACAAAGCTGCGGCGCGAGCTCGCCAGCCAGCTGCGCGCCGCCATCCTGGCGCGCCTCCAGAGCGAAGCACTCGCCGCCGGGGACGATGGACGCGCTGACGCCGGCTGACAGCACGCAGGCCGGCGAGGCACCCGCGGCGAGCGAGGAGACCGCCTCCGGTTCGGCGACGACCGCCCCGCTGGCGCGCGCCGTCCTCGCTGCCGTCGGCAGCCGCATCCTGATCTTCGCCGTCGCGTTCGTGGCCGTCGGTCTCATCGGCTACCAGAAGCTGCCCATCGGCTGGCGGTTCCCGGCGCGGGCCGAGGTCTTCCACGGCTGGCTCGGCCACCTCCTTAACCCGTGGGCGCACTGGGACGGCGTCTGGTTCATCAAGATCGCGACCACCGGCTACGCCGACGGCGACGGGTCGACGGCGTTCTTCCCGCTCTACCCGATGCTGCTCCGCTGGGTGGGCGTGCTCTTCCGCGGCAACTTCGTCACCACGGGCATCCTCATCTCGCTCGCCTGCTACGCGGGCTGCGTCTGGCTGCTGTACAGGCTGGCGCGGGCCGACTTCGACGACGGTGTCGCTTCGCGCGCCGTCGTCTACCTCGCCATCGGCCCGCTCTCGTTTTTCCTCCAGGCCGTGTACACGGAGTCGCTGTTCCTCTTCCTCTCCCTCGCCTGCTTCGTCTGCGCCCGCGAGGGCCGCTGGCGGCTGGCCGGCGTGTCGGGCCTGCTCGCCACGCTCACGCGCAGCACCGGTGTGCTGCTCCTCATCCCCATGGCCTATTACTACTACGAAAGTCGCGACTGGAGCTTCAGACGCACCGACGCCAAGGCCGCGAACCTCGTGATGGTCGTCGAGGGGCTGCTCGTCTGGATGACGTACCTCAGCCTCGCCTTCGGCAAGCCCCTTCTGTTCTCCACGGCGCAGGCCTCGTGGTCGCGCCGCCTGGCGGCGCCCAGCTACACCGTAGCGATGGGGTTCGTCGACTTCTTCTCGGGCGCGTACCACCTGCTCGGCGCCGGGTTCTCGCGGCTGGCAGGGGAGATCGTGCTCACGTCGGCCGCGCTCGGCGACGCGGCCAGCAACATTATCAACCTGCTGTTCCTCGCGCCCGCGATGATCCTGCTGTGGTACGGCGCCAAGCGACTGCCGCGCCCCTATTCCTGGTACGCGCTCGCGGTCCTCGGGTACCCACTGTTCTTCCCGTCGCACACCGTGCCGCTTCTCTCGTACCCGCGGTTCACGCTCACGGCGTTCCCGCTGTACGTGTCGCTGGCCGTGTTCACGCGGGGGCGGCCGCGCACCCACGCGGTCATCGTCCTCGTCGGCATCGTCGCGCTCGTCTTTCTCACCGCGAAGTTCGCCGTGTTCAGCTGGGTGGCGTGACCGGAAGGGCGCCCGAAGGGGTGCCCAGGACGGGTGCAATGCGTTTGAAGACGTAGACGCCGTCTTTGGCGAACACGTTGACGAAGTCTCTGTTGAGAACGAGCCGGCCGAGGGCCGCGTCGTAAGGCGCCGGCTTCACGTGGTCGAAGTACCAGCGGTTCTTCTTGTCGACGATCACCCAGTCGGCGCCGGCCACGGCGGGGAACGTGTACACCACCGGCCGCGCCGAAAGCTGGCCGCCCAGGTTGTTGTTGACGGACACCCTGGCGAGCGGCGGGATCATCCTGACCGCCTGGTCCAGGGCGGTCGCGTGGGCGCTGCGGGCGTAATCGTGGCCGTGGTAGGCCGCGCCCGGCAGCGAGAACGGCAGCGGGCCCATGAAGTAGTTGGCGCCGAGCGCGACGAGGAGCACGAGGAGCGCCAGCGTCTCGCGCCCCAGGAGCTGCCCGCGCATCGCGGACTCGGGCTTGCGAAAGCCGCCGCCCAGCCAGCGCCACAGGCGCATCAGGCCGAGCGCCGCGGCGACGAAGACGAAGCTGATCTCGGTGGCCGTGTAGTGGAAGCGGATGTCACGCTGGAACTTCACCGAGGAGAGCGCGTTGAGCAGCGCGTCGGGGGCCGAGACGAGCAGGGTGAGCGGGCTGAGCAGCGAGACGAAGCCGAACGGCCAGAGCAGCTGCAGCCAGTACCGCACGTTCGAGGGCCGCAGCAGATCGCGCGCCGTGGCGATCGGGTGGAGCAGCGCCGTCTTGGCGACGGCCCCGGCCCCCTCGCCGTAGGCCCCGTAGCGGGCGATGAAGGCGCTCTGACCGCCGCTGTAGTGCGGGATGACGACCCACACGGCCACGGCGAAGTAGATGGCTGCGAGCACGGTGAGGATGAGCGGCCGCCACGAGCGCTTGCGCAGCGCGAAGTATGCGCCCATGAGGGCGAGCACGAGCGGCACGGTCTCCTTGCTCAGCGCGGCGAGGACGAGGAAGGGCGCCGCCAACAGCCACCGGTCCTCCTCCACGTAGAGGAACGCCCACAGCAGGAGGGGCGTGGCCAGCGCCACCGGGTGGAACTCGTTGAGCACGAGGAAGCCGAGCACTGGGTAGAGCAGGAAGGCGCCGGCGAGGAGCGCGCCGGCGCGGGGCGAGCGCGTGAAGCGCGTCCCCAGACGGTAGGCCGGCCACGCACCCGTAGCCACGATGACCGCCTGAAGCACGAGCAACATCACCGGGCTGGGCAACACCAGCCACGGGAGGGCGAACAACGCCAGGATAGGGTCCACGTGGGCGCCGAGGCGGGACATCTGGCGCGGATGCAGGTCTCCGGTGGTGATCTCGAGAAGGTGGCCGTGGGCGGTGTTGTACACGGCCTGGACCATGTTGCCGAGATCGAAGCGCGCGTCCATGTAGGCGCGGTACTTGAACCAGGAGAGCAGTCCGTAGACGACCGCGAAGAGCGCCGCGCCCACCAGGACGTACGCGGCGTCGCGGCGGAACGCGCGTGCGCGCTCGGCTTCGTCCAGCTCGACGACCGGAGAAAAGCGCTGTCGTCCGGCACGCCCGGATGGCGCCGCGACCGCCGCTGCGTCGCGGCCCTCTTTGAGTCTCCTGCCCTCGCTCATGGCGGAGTCCCGGCGCCGGTAGATGAGGTGCTCGGCGAGCACCGCGAGGCCCACGAAGAGCAGCTCGATGGCCGTGACCCAGAGGCGCAGGAGGAGCGCCCAAGCGAGCGCCACGCCGCCCGGGAGGACGCGCCGCAGCGACGCGGTGAGGACCGCCTCGCGCACCCCGATGCCGCTGGGGAAGATGAAGGCCGCCATGCCGATCACGAACGAGAGCGCATAGGCGACCGTGACCACCGGGAGCTCACCGACGCGGAGACCGGTGACGGCGCGCGCCAGGAGCCAGGCGCCGAGCCCGGCGACCATCCAGGCGGCGACGTAGAAACAGAGCATGCCAAGTACGGCGCCGAATCCAAGCGTGACCTCGAGCGGGGGCCTCCGCAGGACGCGCAAGACCCGGGTCGCAAGCGGCCCGAATACCCGCGGGTGGAGCAAGACGATGATCAGCGGGACGGCGAGGAGGCCGAGGGCGGTGGCGCCGCGCGCGTACTGCCAGAAGGGGTACAGCGCCGCGATGGCGACGAGCGCCGAGCACACACCCAAAGCCTGTTCGTACACCATGGCCGCGCTCACCCTGTCCACGGGAAGTCCCTGCCCGTGGCTCATCCAGGCGCGGCTCACGAACATGAACACGTTGCCGGGCACGTAACGCGCGAGGATCGATTTGCCCCACGTCGACATCGCCACGGGGAACGGGCTGTGCAACCGGAACCCTCGCAGCAGCAGCCACCAGGCCAGCGCCTGCATCACGTAGAAGGCGAGGAAGACGATCCCGGAGAGGGCGAGCCAGCCGGGGCGCAGCGTCCAGTCGTAGTCCTTGATGCTCGACCAGGAGCGCACGAGGTAGGCGGCGAGGAAGTAGACGATGGCCGCCACCAGAACCACCTGCGCGGCACGAAGCGCCGGCCGCGCCCACCGGCGGCGCGGGGCGGCCGGTGGCGGCGAGACCGCGGTCACTGCGCCTCCATCGCCGCCAGCAGGTCCCCGGCTACCCTGAGCGGCGTCAGCGCACGCAGATAGAGCGCGAGGGCGGCTGAACCCAGGCGCTCGCGCTCGCCCTCCTCGGTGAGCCGGCCCAGCGCCGCGGCCAGAGCCGCACCGTCGCCTGCCGGCACGAGCAAAGCCTCCTCGCCGTCGTGCAGGAGCTCGCGCACGCCGGCCGTGTCGGCGGTCACCAGCGGGCGGCCGCAGGCCAGCGCGTCGTAGACCTTGTTCGGCACCACGCGGGCGGCCTTCTCGGAAAGGCCGAACACGCCCAGACAGACGTCCGCGGCCAGCGTGCGCTCGCGCAGCTGGGCCATCGTGAGCGCGCCCGTCCACTCCACGTTAGTGAGGCCGCGCCTGGCGATGTCGGTGAGCAGCACCTCCGAGAGCTGGCCTTCTCCGGCGAGCACGAAGCGGAAGGGTGCGTCGCGGAGAAGCTCGGCCGCGTCGAGCACCGCCGCCACGCCGTGCAGAGGGCTCCACTTGCCGTACTGGAAGACGGTCAGCGTCTCCCCCGAGGCCAGGGTGCGCGCCGCGCCGGTGGCGCGGGGCTCGGGCCGAGCTCCCACGGGCACCACGGCGATGCGTCGCCTCGGCAGGCCGAACTCGGCCTGGTAGTAGGCGGCGTGCGCGCGAGTGTCGGCGAGCACCAGATCCGGCAGGCCGAACGAGACGCGGTCCACCATGCGCGCGGCAGTGGCCTTCCAGCCCTCGGCGGCCACGAGCCCGCGGTCCCCCGCGAAGGTGTCCCAGAGAGAGACGAGCGGGTCGAAGACGAGGCGGGCCCCGCGGTACCGTGCGAGCGACCAGCCAAAGGGCACGAGGAAGTGCCCTGGGTAGCCGACCACGACGGCGTCCACGAGGAGGTGCCGCCGGTGCCGGACCAGAAGGCGTGCGTGTGCCGCGGCGACGCCGCCGGCGAGGCGCGCGGCCCCCGCCGGCGAGGCCATCTCGGCGGCCGTCAGTGGCGGCAGCGGCGCCTGAAACTCCTCGACGGCGACCCCGAGTCCGCGCAGTCCTTCGATGAGGACGGCGTTGCGCGGATAGGCGGGATCGTACGTGCCGAAGTAGGCGACGGCGCGGGTCACTGGGTGTCGGCCGCGCCGCTTTCCGCAGCCGCGCCGTCTGGCGCGGTGACGAGCTCGCGGCCGCCTTCCACGACGCGGGCGATCTGGGCCGGATCGGGGCCGCTGCGGGCACGGGTGTTGGCGATGAGCTCGCCGATAAGGCCCAGGGAGAGGAGCTGGACCCCGACGATGATGAGGAGGACCCCGAGCAGGAGCAGCGGGCGCTGGCCGATGGGATGCCCGAAGGCGAGTTTGTCGATAGTGAGGTAGAGCTCGACGAGGAAGCCCAGCAGGATGAACAGCGTGCCGATGCCGCCGAACAGGTGCTGGGGCCGGTGCTGGTAGCGCCCGAGGAAGAGTACCGTGAGCAGGTCGAGGTAGCCGCGCAGGTATCGCTGCCAGCCATATTTGGAGCGCCCCGCCGTGCGGCGGCGGTGGCTCACGCGCTCCTCCGTGACGCGGAAGCCCGCCTGGGCGGCGACGACCGGGATGTAGCGGTGGAGCTCTCCGTACACGGAGATCGTCTCGACGACGTCGCGCCGGTAGGACTTGAGGCCGCAGTTGAAGTCGTGCAGTTGGATGCCCGTGGTGCGCCGCACCGTCCAGTTGAAGAAGCGCGACGGCAGCGTCTTGTTGAGCGGGTCCTGGCGGCTCTGCTTCCAGCCGGAGACGAGGTCGAAGCCCGCGTCGAGCGGTGCGACGAGGCGCGGGATCTCGGCTGGGTCGTCCTGGCGGTCGCCGTCCATCGTGACGATGTACTCGCCGCGGCTCGCCTCGAAGCCGTGCGTCAGCGCCGCGGCCTTGCCGAAGTTGCGGCGAAGCTTGACCACCCTCACGTCGCCGCGGACCGCGGCGATGCGCTCCATCGCGGCGAAGGAGCCGTCGGTGGAGCCATCGTCGACGAACACGATCTCGTACGGCTGTTCGGTGGCCGCGAGCGCCTCGTCGATCTCGGCGACGAGGGGCTCGAGACTTTCAGCCTCGTTGTACACGGGGATGACGAGTGAGAGCAGGGCAGCCATGTCGGCTTCCAAGGATACATCGTCGCGGGAAACGAGGGCGGCCGGCGGCGGAGCCGGCCCCGCCGGCCTCAGGCAGACTCGCGCGCCGGCTGCGGACCGAGTTCCTCCGGGGCCGAGGTACCCTGCCTGCCGGCGACCGGTTCCTCTTCCGTCCTGATGACGCTCAGGGCGCGGCGTCCGATGACTACCACGTCCTCGGTCACACCGCTGTTAAGCAGCGCGGCCAGCTTCGGGTTGTTGACCTTCAGCCTGAGGCCGAAGAACTCGACCTCACGCATCTCTCTGTCGTCACGGGGCGATAGCATCATGGCTCACGTCTCAGGTATCGGCAGCAGGCCCGCCGATCCACCTCCCTGCTAGACGGATGTCTCAGGGCGCAGAGGTGGCGAACCGCCGCCCGCCGGCAGGCGTCCCCCGGGCATGGCAGCCAGGTCGCAGGTCGCGCAGTGGCCGCGCCAAGTCCGTCTTGGTACCATGAGTGTTCCCCCGCGACCGCGGGCGGAGGGAGGATGGCGATGGGCAGGAGATCCTGGGTCGGTCTTGCGCTCGCGACCGTGCTGGCGGCGAGCGTCGTCGCGGCGTCCATGGCGCCGGTGGCCGGGGGCGCCGTTGCTCCGCGTCCCACGACCGTGACCGAGGGCCTGGACTTCCTCCACGCGCACCAGCGCGCCGACGGGGGCTTCGGCTCCATGGCCAACACTTCGTGGGGGATCCTCGGAGCCGTCGCCAGCGGCGAACGCATGAGTTCCAGCCTGTGGACCCACGCCGGCAAGTCGCCGTTCAGCTACCTCCAGGCCAACAACCACGACACCGCTGCCAGCGGCTACGATGTCCCCAACCCGACCATCTACTACGCGCGCACCATCATGGCCTACGTCGCCGCCGGGCACCCCGAGCGCGTCTTCATGGCCGGCACGCCGCGCGTCGATCTCCTCGGCCGGCTCTACAGCTATCAGGACATGACCGACGGCTCGCCCACCAGAGGCAGCTTCTCGCCCTCTTCGTCAAGCCGCTCGTTCCAGGCGGTGCACACGACGGCGTGGGCGATCCTCGCGATGCACGCCATGAGCGAGGACGGCACCGACCGGTACGCCGCCGCAGTCGGGTGGCTGGCGGGCCAGCAGGATCCGGATGGCGGCTTCCCCGACCAGAGTTCGGCGTCGTCCAACCTCGAGGACACGGCGCTCGCCATCCAGGCCCTCGCACCCACCGGGCACGGCGCCATCATCTCGGCGGCCCGGCAGTACCTGAAGGCCGGCCAGAACCCGGACGGCGGCTTCCCCTACGCTCCCCACAAGCCTACGGACGGCACCGCCACCGCGGCCGTCATCCAGGCCATCGTCGCCATGGGTGAGCACCAGTACGACGCGTTCTGGCAGGCTGGAGGCCACAGTCCAGCGCATGGTCTGGCCGGTCTGCAGCGCGCCACCGGCGGCTACGCCGATCGAACGGCGGACGCCGGCGCGACGGTGGACGTGACGGGCTGGGCGCTGGTAGCGCTCAGCGGCAAAGCGTTCACGAGCTACCCGAGGAGCCCGGGCCCGGCGGCGGCCGGCTTCATCTACAAGCCGCGGATACGCACGGCCGAGCCCAAGAACAAGGCCAAGTTCACGAGCACGCGCAGCGTGCTCGTCAAGGCCACCTACACGGACGGCCGAGGAGGGACCGGCGTGAATCCCAAGGCGGTCCGCGTCTATGTCGACAAGGTCAACCGTACGAGCCACGCGAAGGTCTCGAGCTCCAGCCTCCGGCTTCAACTCGAGAACGTGCCCAACGGCGTGCACACCTATACGCTGCGCATCGTCGATCACGCCGGCAACGCAAGGCTGCTCGAGCGCACCTTCACCGTCCTCATCCCCACGCCCGCCGCCCCCGGTCCCATCACCCCGACGTTCACCCCCAACCCGTATCCCACGGCGACGTACCCGCCGCCGACCACGTCGCCGACGCCCTCGACCACCCTCTACCCGAGCTCCAGCGCCACGCCCTACCCGAGCGCCAGCTCCTCGCCGGGGACCCAGCCCATCTACGGGACGCCGGTCAGTTCGCCGAGCGCGTCGCCCAGGCCGACCGGCGCCGGCTCATCGGGCGGCGGCAGCGCCGCGGGCTTCGTCGGCGGCACACTGCTGGCCATGCTCCCCATCGGCGCGGCTGTGTCATACTTGGCCTTCAGCCGGCGCGAGCACGCGCTCGACCCCGCCGGCGACGGCGAGGTCCTGGGCGGCGGCGGTTCCACGTGGGACCGCCTCAAGCAGAGCCTCGCCAAGACCAAGGATCTCGTGAAGCCGGCCGGGAGATAGAGCACCCTTGAACGATCTTCAGCGCATTATCTACGACGCGTCTCGCGTACTCCTCTGGCCCGTACTCATCGCCGAGATCGTCTGCCTCGTGTGGGTGCTCATCGAGCTCGGATTCCTGCTCTACGAACTCTGGCTGCGCTTCCGCTACCGCGACGTGGACGCCCTGGAGGCGCGCACGCTCAAGGCGCGCAAGGCGTTCGCGGACGGCAAGCCGCGCACCGCCTACCGCTTCCTGCAGGAGAACAACTACTCCATCGTCGTCGCCCGCTTCCTGTTCGACCTCATCCGCAACTACCAGACGCAGCGCCTGGCGGCCAAGCCGCTGAAGCTCCTGCAGGAGTACGAGTTCTACACGCTCAAGCGCCTCGAGCGCACGCGCATCCTGGTGCGCCTCGGCCCGATGCTCGGCCTCATGGGCACCCTCATCCCGCTGTCGCCCGCGCTGGTGGGCCTCGCGACCGGCAATATGACTCAGCTCGCCGTGAACCTCACGACGGCGTTCTCGGCCACCGTCCTCGGCCTGCTCATCGGCGGCATCGCCTTCGTCATCAGCATCGTGCGCGACCGCATGTACGCGCAGGACATCTCCGACATGGAGTATCTATTGGAGCTCCTCGAGGGCGGCGACCGGCGGCTGGAGTCCGGGCGCCGGCGCGACAAGAAGGGCGCGTGGGACACCGAGCCCGCGGTCGAGTACGACGTGCATGCCGACGACCTCGACAAGACCCAGACGATCCCCGCGCTGGCCGAGACGCCACGCGAGCCCCTCATACCGGTGGCCACTGGCGGCAACGGCGCCGCTGCGGCTGCGCCTGTCGGCGCGATCAGGCCGACGGCCACGGACGTGGCCGCTGAGGCGCCGGCGCTCACGTTCGACGATCCCGCCATGGACTGGGTCCGCGACGAGGATCCGTTCGCCGGCCTCGGCCCCGTGGACCCGCAGCCGCCGGCCGGCGGCACGTCCGCGCCGGGCGCCGGCGGCCCCACGCGGCGACGCTGAGGACCTCATGCCGGCGTCGGACGACCACCCCACCATCCACAACCTCGGCAGCGTCTACGAAGCCCGCGACCAGGGCCTGCGCTTCATGCGCCGGCGGCGCATCGGCACCGTGGACCGCAACGGCGACCCCCTCGACGGCATCGTCAACCTCTTCGATGTCGCCATCGTGCTCGCCGTCGGCTTCCTGGTCGCCGCGCTCTCTGCGGCCGGCATCAGCGGTCTGCTCACTAACAAGACGATGACCATCGTGACCAATCCGGGAACCCCGGAGATGCAGGTCATCGTCAAGGACGGCAACACAATCAAGAAGCTCAGCATGTCGTCCGGCACCCAGGTGCAGGGGGTCGGGACGCTCATGGGATCGTTCTACAAGCTCGCGGACGGTACCGTGGTCTATGTGCCGGCCGGCACCCAGGCGCCCACGGGGTCCACGACAGTGCCTGGGGCCGTCCCCACGCCGGGGGCGACCGTGCCGGCGCCGACGACGACCGACTACCCGACGACGAACCCTTACGCCACGCCCACGCCGACCCCCGCGGGGCCTACCCCCACGCCGAGCGTCACGCTGGCGCCGGACTGATCGGCGTGCTGCAGGGCGTCGGCTGACGTCGGCTCAAGGCCGGCGCCGACGGCTCCTCAGCCGCCGAGCGAGCGCAGGAGCGCCACAAGGCGTTCCAGTTCAGACCGACTCTTGAAGGCGATCTGGATGGTGCCGCCGCGCCTGCCGCTGCGGATGCGCACCGGCGCCTCGAGCAGGCCGTAGAGTTCATCCACAAGGTCGCTGAAGTCCGCGCCGGCGGCCTGCCGCGCCTCCGGCGCGGCGCGTCCCGGCGCCTCATCGTTCAGCTTCTTCGCGAGGGCCTCCGTCTGCCGCACCGTGAGGCCTTCAGCGGCGACGAGGCGCGCGACCTTGCGACGTTGCCCGTGGTCGGGCAGCGCCAGCAGCGCGCGTCCGTGCCCTTCGCTGAGCGCGCCCTCTTCGATCATGCGCTGCACGTCGTCGGGCAGCTCGAGCAGACGCAAGAGGTTGGTGACCGTCACGCGGCTGCGGCCGACCAGCTCTGCTACCCGCTCGTGCGTGAGGCCGAACTCGTCCACCAGCGCCGCGTAGGCCTGCGCCTCCTCGATGCTGTTGAGGTCCTCGCGCGCCACGTTCTCGGCCAGGGCGATCTCCAGCGAGGCGACCTCGTCGGCGGGCCGCACCAGCGCCGGGATGTAGTCAAGGCCGGCGAGCCGCGCCGCACGCAGGCGCCGCTCTCCGGCGATGAGCTCGTAGTGAGCACCGCCGGTGGTGGCAGTGGCCTCGGGCGAGGCCTGCCCACCGGCAGTAGCGGGTGCCGCAGGCTGCAGCGGCCGCACCACCACGGGCTGCACCACGCCGAGGGCGCGGATGGACGCGGCGAGCTCTTCGAGCTCCTCCGCCTGGAAGGACCGGCGCGGCTGCCGCCGGTTGACGGCGATCTGGTCGAGCTGGATCTCGCGCAGGCGGCCCTCGCCTCCGGCCGGGCCGCCCTTCACCAGAGCGGTCTTGCCCTCGCCGATGAGCGCTCCCAGGCCCTTGCCCAGCGCTTTCCGGTTACTCACGGGACACGACCTCCTTGGCGAGATCGAAGTAGGCGTCGCTGCCGGCGCAGGTCGCATCATAGCGCGAGATCGGCAGCCCATGGCTCGGAGCCTCGCTGAGGCGCACATTGCGCGGCACTACCGTCTCGAACACGTACTGGCCGAGATGCTCCCGCACTTCCCCGGCCACCTCGCGCCCGAGGCGGGTGCGCCCGTCGTACATCGTCACCACGACACCGAGGATGACGAGCTCCGGGTTGAGATGCGACTGCACGAGCCCCACCGTCTCGAGGAGCTGGGCCAGCCCTTCCAGCGCGTAGTACTCCGCCTGCACCGGGATGAGCACCTCACGCGCCGCCACGAGCGCGTTGATGGTGAGCACGCCGAGCGAGGGTGGGCAATCGATGAAGACGAAGTCGTGCTGCTGCACGTGACCTTCCAGGGCGTAGTCGAGCACGTACTCGTTACCGTCCGCGTTGGCGAGCTCGACGACCGCGCCGGCGAGGTCGGGGCACGACGGCACGAGCGAGAGATAGTCGATGGCGGTGGCCGTCGTGGCCTCCGCGATGCCCGCGGCCCCTCCCAGGACCCCGTAGCTGGTGAGGCGCGGGTCGGTCGCACGCACACCCAGTCCTCCCGACGCGTTCGCCTGCGGGTCCATGTCCACCAGGAGAACGTCGAACTCGGCCTCCGCGAGGCAGGCGGCGAGATTGACGGCGGTCGTGGTCTTGCCGACCCCGCCCTTCTGGTTGGTCACGGCGATGACGCGGGTCACCGGGCTCCTTTCGGGGCACCGATACTAGCAGATGGAGCCACCGCCCGGCCTTGGGCCGGCGAGCGGGCGGCGCGCCGCCAGGCCCTCGCGCCGGGGGATGCCTTCCGGCGCCGGGCCGGCCTTGTGGAACACCGCGCACACGGAGCCGTGCAGCGGAGAGCGGTCGAGGGCCACGACCGGGCCGGCGGCCAGGCCGCACTGGGCCGCGGCGGACGCCGCGGCGGCGGCCTCTGCGCTCATCGCCTTCGCCGTCTTGCTCGCGAGGAGCACGCCGCCCGGCGCCACCAGAGGCGCCGCCAGCTCCACGAGTACGGGCAGCGGCGCGACCGCCCGCGCCAGCACCAGGGCGTAGGCCTCACGCCCGGGCGCCCCGGGCGCGGCGAACGACTCGCTGCGCGCGCAGACCACCGCCGCGCGCCCGGCCAGACGTGCCGCGGCCACGGCCTCTTCGAGGAAGGCACACTTCTTGATCGCTGCGTCGAGAAGGACCACATGGGCCGCGGGCAGCGCGACGGCCAGCGGAATGCCGGGCACGCCGGCGCCGGCACCCAGGTCGAGCCAGCCGGCGCCGGCGCGCTCTAACAGGTCCGGGACGTCCAGGAGCGCCAGCGAGTCACCCACGAGCTTCTCGAGGATCTCCTCGCGGGTGCGCAAGCCGGTCACGTTGCCGCGACGCCAACCGGCGAGCAGGCTCACGTAGGCGTCGAGAGCCGCGGCCTGGTCGTCGCCGAGCGCGAAACGGACGGCGAGGTCGGCGATGGTCCCGCTCATGGCCGCAGGGTACCACGGTGCCGGCGCCCACCGGTCGCGCGGCGCGGAGACGCGAGGGTCAGGCGCCGGGAGCCGGCCCTTCACACATAGGCCGGCTCCTCGGCCAGCTTCTTCTGCAGCGTGAGGTAGAACGTGCTCAAGGGGAACTCGTCGTCGAGCACGCGGTCGATCCAGGCGCGCGGCTCGGCCTCGTCGGAGAACACGCGCCGCTCCTTCTCCCACGCCGAGTTGATGTTGGGCTGCACGTACTCGGCGACGAGATCGTGAGCCGCCGCCCAGTACGACACCTTGCTCATGTCGATGCCGCGGCGGTACAGACGCTCTATCTGCTCGCGCAGCGCGGCGACGCCCTCCTCGAGACGCTCCCAGTCGACGCTCAGGCGGTTGTCGCTCCAGCGCAGGACGCCCCGCTGGTGCAGGAACGCGAACAGCAGCTGGCCGCCGAGGCCGTCGTAGTTGCGCACGCGGCTGCCGGTGATGGGGAAACGCAGGACGCGGTCGAACAGGATCGCGTACTGGACGTAGCGCGCGAAGGCGAAGCCCTCACGCACGAGCTCGGCTGCGCTGCCGAACGTGGCGAGGTCCACGCGCAGCTCTTCCAGCGAGTACATCCAGTACGGCAATCGTTGACGGATCATGAACGGGTCGAACGGCAGGTCGCCGTGACTGTGCCAGCGGTCGTGGATGAGGTCCCACAGCACGTAGGTCTCGAGGGCCAGGTCGGCGGAGCCGACCAGTGCCTCGGCATCGGGCGGCAGTTCCAGGCGCAGGACCTCGGCGCCGCGCCGGACGGCGCGGCGGAAACGGGACGACTCCCGGTCGCAGAAGATGCCTCCGAAGTTGTTGGTGGGCCGTGCCGCCAGGCTCACGGTCTCGGGGAAGAGCACGGCGCACTCGCTGTCGTAGCCGTCGGTGTTGTCCACCAGGCGCACCGGCACGAACTTGTCGTTGTCGAAGCGCGCCGCCTCCAGCGCCTCGACGAAGACCGGCCACGGCGTGCTCGTGATGAGGGCCTCGAAGCGCGTGTCCGGCGATCCGTTGGGCGTGTACATCGGGAAGACGACGAGGTTCTCGACGCCGTCGTGGCGGTTCCGCTCCGGCCGGAACAGAGCGAGCGACGCCGTGAAATCGGGCTTGGAGCATCCTCCATCGACCCAGTCGCGCAGGTCGCGCGGCAGCTGCGCCAGGTACTCCCGCTGATGCGGGAACCGCGGCGCCAGCCCCTCGATCCCTTCGATCATCGCCGCCACGTGCGCCCGCACCGTGCCTGCGGAATGGCGTCCGAGGTCGACCTGGCCGGTCGGCTCCTGCAGCGCGCGCAGCGCGTTGGTCGCCTCCTTGAGGCGACCCCACGCCGCGTCGTCCGCCGCCACGGAGACGATCGCGAGCGGTTCCGCGCGAAAGGCGGCGATCGCGACCCAGTAGATGAGGTTGAGCCACAGCTGCCGATGGTCGTGGTCGCCGATATGGCGATCGCCGAAGAGGTCCGCGTCGGCGGCCACGACGACGCGGCCATCGCGGTACCCGGAGGCCGCCAGCAGCCCGGCGCCGGGGGGGTCCGCCGCCGGACCGGCGCGCAGCACCAGCGCGCACGGTTCGTCCGCGACGACCGCTCCGGCCCGGTACACGCGCGCGCCGTGCACGGCGTGGAGCAGCTGAGACGCCGTGGCGCCCGGCGCCGGCTCGGCCGCGATCCACTCCGGAGGAGACGACTCCTGGTCGTAGTCCAGCACCGTCACGTTCTCGAGACGCATCCCGAAGGGACGCAGCAGGTCGTCGAGGTTCCCCTCGTACTTCGCTTCCTCGTGCTCGCCCAGCACGACGAGCCCTCCGCCGGCGGCGACGAAGCGCTCCACCGCACCCAGCTCGTCGGCGCTGAAGCGCGGGGAACCGCCCGCCGTCCGCTCCCAATCGGGCGCCGACGGGTGAGCGATCACGAGCACGTCGGCGGTCGCGAGCACGCGCTCGTCCAGCGGCCCCTCGGCGTGCACCGCGACCTCGAAGTCGCGCTCGTCCAGCGCCGCCGCCGCGGACGCATAGGAGGCCGCCGCGGGGTGGCGCGGACGCATCCGTGCGGCCATGTCCGGGCGCACCGTCCACGCCTCTCCATGCGACTCGTCGAAGATGACGCGAGCCACCTTTCGCTGCCTCAGCGCCGCCGCCATCGCTGCCTCCAGATCCGCGGCCTGCCGCGACGGGGCCGTGCGCGCCGCGCACGGCCCCTCCGTCATGGTTCTACCTTGGGCCTCGCGCCAGCTAAACCAGCAGTGGCGGGAAGCGAACGGAGTACGGAGGTCGAGCGAAGGCCGGCGCGCGCCGTCAGGCGTCGCGCCGCTTGGTGAGGAGGAGGACGGTGCCCCCGCCGTCGGGCTTGCTCAGGTCGAAGCCATCGACGACGGCGCGGATGATGGACATACCCATGCCTCCGTCCGCCAGCGGGATCTCCGGGAAGCCGCCGCACTCGGGGCAGTCGACATCGTCCTCGTGGAACCCGCCGCCCTCGTCACGGATCTCGAGGGTGACGCGGTCGCTATGCACGGTGAACGCGAGGTGCACCTGGCCGTCGTCGTGATCGTAGGCGTGCCGGACGGAGTTGGAGCACGCCTCGGTGAGCGCCAGCTTGAGGTCGGCGAGCGCCTCGTCGGAGTACCCGCCGCGCGAGCGCAGCAAGCCCGTCAGGGCGAGACGGCCGAGCAGCACGTACTCGGCCTTGGCGGGGATATCCAGCTTGACGTAGTCGTCCACGGCGTCGAATCCTATCGGCTCGCTCCGTGAGTGACCACCCACGGTCACTTGATGCGAGTAATCACGTGCACGTTCTCTCCACACATCGAGCAGAATGTTCCCCGCAGGGCGACATCCTCAACCGCATAGCCGGTGCGGCGCACCAGAAGCCGTTTGCAGTGCGGACACACGGTGTTCTCGCCCTCGTGCCCCGGCACGTTGCCGAGGTAGACGAAGCGCAGCCCGGCGTCGTGGCCGATGCGCACCGCCCGCTCCAATGTCGGGATGGGCGTGACCGGCAAGTGCGAGAACTCCAGGTAGGGGGTGAAGCGTGTCACGTGCCACGGCGTCTCCGGGCCAAGCTCACCCGCGATCCAGGCGGCGATGCCCCTGAGCGTCACCTCGTCGTCGTTGAAGGTCGGGATCACGTTCGTGACGATCTCCACATGGCAGCCGTGCTCTGTCTTGGCACGCACCGCGGCGTCGAGCACCGGCGCCAGGCCGCGGATGCGGCAGAGTTCCTGGTACTGGTCGTCGCTGAAGCCTTTGACGTCCACGCGATACGCATCTATGTGAGGCGCGAGCACGTCAAGCGCCTCGCTCGTGATGTATCCGTTGGTCACCATCGCCGTGTAGAGCCCGTTCTCGTGCGCGATCTGGGCGCCGTCGAGGATGTACTCGAGCCAGATGGTGGGTTCGTTGTACGTCCAGGCGACGCCCTGGCACTCGTTGTGAGCGGCCAGTACGGGAAGGTTGCGGACCGGCAGCGTGCGCAGGTCGCGCGCCACCTCGCCGGGGTCGGCGTGGGCGATCTGCCAGTTCTGGCAGTGGCGGCAGGTGAAATTACAGCCCATGCTCCCGAGCGAGAGGACCGTCGTCGCCGGGAAGAAGTGGTAGAGAGGCTTCTTCTCGATGGGGTCTGCGGCGACGCTGCAGACGCGGCCGTAGGTGATGGCGTACAGCCTGCCGTCGCGGTTGGCGCGCGCCCGGCACACGCCGCTCCTGCCGGGCGTGATGTGGCAGAGGCGCGGGCAGACGTGGCACTGAACCGCGCCGTCGCTCAGGCGCTCGTAGAGCATCGCCTCGTGCCAGCCGTCGGCGGTCGCAGCCAACTCAGACCTCGGGGCGGCGCAGGCCACGGATGCCACGCTGCACGCAGTCGACGAGCGCGGCCTGCAGCTCGGCGTTGCCGGAGGCGACGCACGCCATCTGGAAAGAGGCGTCGGAGCCGAGCACCTGCCGGTCGTCGAGCGAGAGCCCGGCGGCGTCGCCGATGGGGACGCCGGCCTCCTTGCAGAGCAGGTACACGGCGGCGACGTCGTAGGGCGAGTTGCAGAGCACGTTGCCGCGCCCGACGCGCCGGAACTCGGCCTCAGCCCACGGGTGAGCATCGATGATCGCCGGTCCGATGTCGACGTAGGCGTCGAGCTGGCCGGTCAGGATCCGCGTCACGGAGTACGTCGCCGATCCGATGTCGAACACGCAGCCACCCACCGACGAGACGTCGATCAGCTCTTCGAGGACGGTGGCGAGGATGACGGCCGGGCGGCCACGAAAGCCCAGGGTCCAGAAGAGGCTCTCGAGATCGGCGCTCGCCGTCGGCAGATAAGGGATCTCGTCGCCGGAGGCGCGCGTCATACCAAAGCCGGCGCCCTTCTCCGCGACGAAGAGGTCGCCGGTCTTGATCTCCTGGACGACGCCGGCGACGACGTCGCCCATCGTCGGCGCCGGCAGCGCCGGCACCGCGGCCACGCTCACGCAGGCCATCTCGAACCCCGCCGCGGCCGGGCGCGTGCCGTCGATGGGATCGACGATCAGGATCAGCTCGGGATCCCGGGCGCCCTGGAGGCCGCCGTCCTCCGAGTAGAAAGCCCAGCCCGGCAGCTCGACGCTCATGTGCTCGACGAGCAGGCGCTCCGCGGTCTCGTCGATGCTGAAGGTGACGTCGCCGCCGACCGCGACACCGGCGTGGTCGCGTGCCGCGTGCGCGCCCAGCGAGGGCAGCACGACCTCGCGCAGTCGCGCGCACAATTCGACGAGCTTGCCAGTGGTGTCGTTCACAGAGGGACGCTCCCTGGGTCGGGGGTTCCGGCCGGGCCGGAGCGACCATTTTACCCTGCTATACTCGGGTTGCCGACCGGCGCCGTGACGCGCCCCGGCGCGAGTACCTGCCCACGACCCCGGGACCCGTGACCGCAGCCGTCCATCCAAGCCGATGACTACCCCCGCCCGTGACGCCGGCATGACCGTGTATCGCGGCGGCGACGCCATCTACCTCAATGTGACCAATCGCTGTTCCTGCAGCTGCGTGTTCTGCCTGCGCGACTGGACCGACGGCGTGTACGGCTCGCGCCTGATCCTCGATCGCGAGCCGGAACTCGAGGAGCTCACCCAGGGCATCGAGCTCGAGTTCCTCGAGGCGCCAGCACGTGAAGTCGTGTTCTGCGGGTTCGGCGAGCCCACGATGCGCCTCGACCTGGTGCTCGCGGTGACGGAGTGGCTGCACGTGCGACGCCTCCGCTCGCGTCTCGACACCAACGGTCACGGCGCGCTCCTCAACCCCGGACTGGACGTGCCCGCGGCACTGGCGGCGGCCGGCCTCCAGGCGGCGACCGTAAGCCTCAACGCGGCCGATCCCGCCTCCTACGACGACATCTGCAGGCCCGTGTTCGCCAAGGCCTACAGGGCTGTCATCCAGTTTGCCGAACAGTGTGTGAGGCAACACATCGAAACGACACTCACCGCCGTCGACCAGCCGGGTGCGGACCTGGAGGGTTGTGCGGCGGTGGCCGCGGCCGTCGGTGCGGGGTTCCGTGCCCGCGGCCTGGCGGAGCCACGCGGGCACGACCACGCCAAGAAGGGGGGAGCGCGATGACAGAGACCGGGGCTCGCATCCTGCTGGTCGACGATGAGGACGCCATCCTCAAACTTCTGCGCTACCCGCTGGAGAAGGAAGGCTACCAGGTCGTCACCGCGAGCGACGGCGAAGAGGCCCTTGAGACCTTCGCGCGCGAGAGCTTCGACCTCGTCATCCTCGACATCATGCTGCCCCACGTGGACGGCATGGAGGTCTGCCGCCGGGTCCGCGCCCAGAGCATCGTCCCCATCATCATGCTGACCGCCAAGTCGGACGAGTTCGACAAGGTCCTGGGTCTCGAGATCGGCGCCGACGACTACATCACCAAGGACAAGTTCAGCCTGCGGGAGTTCCGCAGCCGGGTACGCGCCCAGTTGCGGCGGGCGGAGATGAGCCGGAGCGCCGAGGCCAGCAAGAAGGACGTGATCAAGGTCGACGAGCTGGAGGTCGACCTGCTCAAGCGCAACGTCATGGTGCGCGGCGCCAAAGTGGACCTCACCTACATCGAGTTCGAGATCCTCAAGACGCTCATCTCGCACCCGGGCAGGGTGTACAGCCGCCAGCTCCTGCTCCAACTCGTGTGGGGCGACTCCGATTACCGGGACGCGCGCACTGTCGACGTGCACATCCGCCACCTGCGCGAGAAACTCGAGAACGACCCCAAGGACCCGGAGTTCATCTTCACGGTCCGCAACATCGGCTACAAGTTCCGCGAGTTCTAGGAGGCGAGAGCGCCGCGGCGCTCGACCCGCATGTTGTTCCGCTCCGTCAAGAACTGGCTGACCGTCCTCATCCTCGTGCTGGTCGGCCTCGCCATGCTCGTGGCCTACGTCTACGTCGTGCCGCCCCTGGCCAATCGCCTCGACCAGCAGAAACTCGTGGACCAGCGCGGCAACGCCAAACTCATCAGCGACACCGTGAGCGCTTTCGTCAAGTACGACACGCTTCAGCAACAGACGATCATCACCGATCGCGTGTCACTGGAGGCCACCGTCGCGCGCCTCAGCCAGCGGCTCAACGCGCGCATCCTGGTGCTCACGCGCAACCTCGTGCCGCGCTACGACACCGGCGGCGCGGACGCGTTCGTCCCCGAGGAGTACTCGACCATCCGCGCGGCGCGCGACACCGGCAACGTGGCACAGGGCGTCGTCTCCACGGCGGCGGGGCGCTACGCGATCACCGCCGTCCCGCTCCTCGCCGACACCGGGAGCCGCACCGTGGCCGGCGTCGTGGTGGTCGCCGCCTCGCTCAAGGACGCCGACAAGGCCGTGCTCGCGGTCCAGCGCCAGTTCCTCCTGGCGACGGTCCTCGCCATGGCGATCAGCCTGCTCCTGGGCTACCTCGCCTCCTACTTCATCGCCCGTCGCCTGAAGCGCATCGAGCGCAGCGCCGAGGCCATCGCCGGCGGCGACCTCTCGGCCAAGGTGCCGGCGACGGTCGAGGACGAGATCGGCCAGCTTGCGGCCACATTCAACATCATGGCCGAGCGCCTGCGGGGCGCCTTCGCTCAGGTCGAGTACGAGAGGGACCGCGTCGAGGTCCTCCTGAACGACCTGAGCGAAGGCGTGCTCGGCCTCTCCGGGGACGGCACCGTGACCATCGCCAACCCGGCGGCGGCCGAGCTGCTGGGCGAGACCGTCCCCGTGGGCGCCGGTCTCGACGAAGTCCTGCCGGGGGATGTCGCCGACGCGTGGCGCGAGTCACGCAAGGACGGCGACGTCCAGGTCGTGGTGGCCGTGTACGGGGACCGCACCCTCGAGGCCACCACGTACCCGGTGGCGGGCGCCGCCGACTTCACCTCCATCGTCGTCCTGCGCGACGTCACGGCCCAGGCGCGGCTCGAACGGGCGCGCCGGGACCTCATCGCCAACGCCTCGCACGAGTTCAAGACGCCGCTGTTCTCGCTGGCCGGCTTTCTCGAGCTCATCGACGAGGGCAACGTCAGCCCGGAGGAGCACGGCGAGTTCCTGCAGCTCATGCGCCAGCAGGTGGACCGGCTGCGCAACCTCGCGGTGAGCATGCTCGACCTGTCGCGCGTGGAGGCCGGGTCCGTCGTGCTCGAGCCCGAGGACGTGCCACTTGACGCGGTCGCACGCTCGGTGCTGGACGAGTTCCAGGTGCAGGCCCAGAACAAGAGCCTGCACCTCGAGGTCGTCGACGGCGAGGGCATCACCGCGTGGTGCGACGAGCAGCGCCTGGCGCAGGTGCTGCGCGCGCTCGTCGACAACGCCGTGAAGTTCTCGCCGTCAGGCAGCACCGTGCGCATCTCGGCGAGCGGCGACACCAAACGCGCGACGGTGACCGTGAGCGACGACGGTCCGGGGATCCCTCAGGCGGAACTGCCGCACGTGTTCGAGCGGTTCCATCGCGGCAGCGAGGAACGCGCCACGACCTCCGGCGCGGGGCTCGGGTTGTCCATCGCCCGCGAGCTCACCGAGATGATGGGCGGGAGCATCCGCGCTGAGTCCCGGGGCGGGTCGGGGGCCAGCTTCTTCGTGAGCCTGCCGCGCGCGCCCCGGCCTCGGCGCGGCGATACATAATCCTTAATGCTCGCCGGGACGTTACGCAATACGCCGGCGAGCGCAGTTAACACCCGAGAGGCATGATGCCCCCAAGGCTGTGCGACGCGCGCCGCGGCTCGCGTTGCCACGGCGTGGGGCCGTGAAGAGAGCGAGGGGAACGCGATGGTGAAGATGAGAGGGTTTCTCGTGGGTCTTGGCGGCGGCGCGGTCGGGGCGGCGCTGGTCGTCCTGGTCCTTGTCCTGGTCTTCAACTTCGGCGAAACCAAGGAGACGGTCGTCCAGACGCAGTCGCAGGCTCCCGCATCCTACACACCGGGAGCGCAGGGCCTGAGCCCCGAGCAGATCTACCAGAGCCTCTCGGGCGGCGTCGTGATGGTGCAGTCCAACTTCGGCAACGCCGGCACCAACATCTTCGGCCAGCCGCAGAGCGGCCAGGCGCTTGGCACCGGCTTCGTGGTCGACCAGAACGGCTACATCCTGACCAACGCGCACGTCGTCCAGGACCAGGGTCAAAAGGCCTCCAGCGTCACCGTCGTCTTCAACAAAGGCGCCGGCAAGACACAGCAGGTCAAGGGTCAGATCGTGGGCATCGACAGCGGCAGCGACGTGGCCGTGATCAAGGTCGACCCTGCGGGGGTCAACCTCCAGCCCTTGCCTCTGGGCGACTCCGCCAAGGTGCAGGTCGGCGAGAACGTGGTAGCTATCGGCAATCCCTTGGGCTACGACTTCTCCATCACCTCGGGCATCGTCTCCGCGATCGGTCGCAGCCTGCAAGCCCCCAACGGCATGACCATCCCCAACGGCATCCAGACGGACGCCGCCATCAACCCGGGCAACTCGGGCGGCCCGCTGATCGATTCCACGGGTCACGTCATCGGCATCAACGAGCAGATCGCCTCCCAGTCCGGCGGCAACCAGGGCCTTGGCTTCGCCGTACCCATCAACACCGCCATCCGCTCGCTCAATCAGCTCAAGAACGGCGGCACGGTGAAGTACGCGTGGCTCGGCGTCGCCGGGCAATCGCTGACGGCCGATCTCGCCAAGCAGCTCTCCGCGCCCACGCAAAGTGGCGCCCTCGTGGAGAAGGTATCCCCCAACAGCCCGGCCGCCAAGGCCGGCATCAGGGGCGGCGCCAAGTCGATCATCGTCCAGGGTCAGACCTACACGGCGGGCGGCGACGTCATCGTCAAGGCCGACGGCACTCCCATCAACAGCTTCGACGACCTCATCGCCTTCCTGGCGACGAAGCAGCCGGGCGACAAGGTCACGCTCACGATCAATCGGAACGGCCAGACACAGGACATCACGGTGACGCTGGCGCAGCGCCCCGCGAGTCTGTAGTCACAGGCTTCACGAACGCTTGCTGAGGCCGGGCGGGCGGCGCGGACGCGCCGCCCGCCCGGCTCGCGTACGCCGCCGCCCGCCAAGGCACTGCCACTAATACGGGTAGTAACCCCACCTTTTTTGACAACCGAGCGCGCCTGGGTGTATACCTTGTATCCAGGGCTGCATCAGTACCCTGGGGAGACACCGCGATACGCCGGCGCATCTGGAGGGTCATCGTTGGTCATACACCCGCTCGGTGAGCGCATTCAGGCCTTGATCCCCATCGTCCGCGGCTTGGCCGAGATGTTCGGCCCAGACTGCGAGGTCGTGCTGCACGACGTCACGCAGCTGCCCAACTCCATCGTCGCCATCGAGAACGGCGCGGTGACAGGGCGCACCGTCGGCGACGTGCCGACCGACCGCATGCTGCGCAACCTGCGCAACCCGGACGAGACCCAGGATGTGCGCCTGTACATCTCCTCGCACGAGGGCAAGATCCTCAAGTCGCTCGCCGTCACGTTGCGCGATGAGGACGGCCGGCCCTTCGGTCTCCTCGGCCTCAACTTCGACATCTCCGAGATCGCCCAGGCACAGCGCGCCCTGGCGCATATCACGGCGGTGGGCCGCCTCGGTGGCGAGGCGGTCCCCGAGGGTGGTGAGATCTTCGCCGACGACATCCGCGACGTCGTCGCCGGGATGATCACCAAGATCGTCAACGAGATGGGCAAGACCCCGGCGGCCATGTCCCGCGAGGAGAAGATGGAGGTCGTCAAGCGCCTCGAGGAGCGCGGCGCCTTCCTGGTGAAGCGCTCCGCCGAGCAGGTGGCGGAGGCGCTCGACCTCTCGCGGTACACGATCTTCGCCTACCTCAAGGAGATCAGACACGGCGACGCTGACGTCCCCACCCCCGTGCACTCGGGCCGCCCCGAGGGAGATGGGCGATGAACCGCGGAATGCCCGCGGACCTGGCCGGAGCCCGCGCAGACGTGGCCACGGTGGACGCCCTGTACGACCTCATCTCAGAGTCGGGGTGTCGCGCAGTGGCAGTCATCGGCCTCGTCAAGAACGCCGGCAAGACGACGGTGGTCAATGCCCTCATGGCCAACTGCGCGCACCGCTTCGGCCTCACCTCGCTCGGCCTCGACGGCGAGCGCACCGATCACCTCACCGGGCTCGCCAAACCGCGCATCGCGCCACCGGCAGGCACCATCGTTGCCACCACCCAGGGTTCGCTGGACCGTTCCCGGTACACCATCGAAGTCCTCGAGGAATTGCCCTATCACACACCGCTCGGGCGCGTGATCGTCGGCCGCGCCGGTGGCGGCGGTCAGGTGGAGGTGAGCGGCCCGACCACGCTCGCCGAGCTGCGCGGCACTATCGATCGGCTGCTCGCGCACGGCGCCGAACAAGTGCTGGTCGACGGCGCCATCAATCGCCTGGGCAGCGCGTCGCCACGCGTGAGCGACGGCCTGGTGATGGCGACAGGCGGCATGGTCGGAGAGTCGCTCGACGAGGTGCTCGAGACCACGTCGGCGACGCTCGACATGTTGCAGCTGCCGGCCGCCTCGACGCAGACGATGACGCTCATCCAGCCGTTCCTGGAGCGGCGCGTCCGCGCCGTGTCGTTCAACGAGCGCGGCGGCGCCCAGCCGCTGGATCTGGGCACGGTGGTGGGCGAAGGCGTCACGGTGGCGCGAGAGGTGGAACGCCTCGGCACGCGCACGCTGTACGTCGGCGGCGCCCTCACTCAGGAGTTCGTCGACGACTTCACCCGCGTCCTGCCCCCGCGTCGCGAGCTCCGCCTGGTGGTGCGCGACGCCACTGTCCTCGTGCTCCCCGCCGCCACAGTCGCGCGCATCCCGAGGCGCGGCATCGCACTCGAAGTACTGACGCCCTTGCGCGTGCTGGCCGTGACGGCGAACCCGTTCCGCCTGCCGCAGCCCTACCAGCCCAAGGTCTTCTTCAACGCGGTCGCCGATATCATCGGCGACCGCGTGCCCGTGTTCGACGTCGTCAACGGCCGCGCCGCCCTCCCCGGGGCACCGCGCCCGACCGGCGCTGTCACTCCCTGACGAGAGAGGGTGGTCCTGTGAACGACGCGCTCCAGTTGGACAGCGAGTTGGTGGACAGAGCCAGAGAGGCGGCGAACACCATCGCCGACGACATCCAGCGCCACATCGACGACCACTCGACGGATACGACCGAGCGCGCCACGCTGCGCCTGCTCGGTGTCGCCGGCGTCAACGAGATCGACGTGCCGCTCGTGAACGTCGTCGTCGAACACGCTCGCGCGCTGCTTTCGGGCGGCATCATGAGACCGTTCGTGGACGCCATGCTGCGCACCGGGAGAAGCGCGCAGCAGGTCGCCGAGGGCGTCGCCGCGGGCGGACTCGCACTGCAGGACGTGCCGGAGGATCGCCGCGCCGCGGCGGAGCGCCAGGGCGAGGCGTTGGCCCAGGAGGGAGTGCAGCGCATCGACGCCGTGCGGCGGCGGCGCAACGAGCTGGTGGCTGCGACCGGAGAGCCGGTCAAGCCGTACGTGTACGTGATCGTCGCCACCGGCAACATCTACGAAGACTGCTCGCAGGCCCAAGCCGCGGCGCGGGCCGGGGCGGACGTGATCGCCGTCATCCGCACCACGGCCCAGAGCCTGCTCGACTACGTTCCCTTCGGCGAGACCACCGAGGGCTTCGGCGGCACGTACGCCACTCAGGAGAACTTCCGCCTCATGCGCAAGGCGCTCGACGAAGTAGGTGAAGAGCTCGGACGCTACATACGACTCTGCAACTACGCCAGCGGCCTGTGCATGCCCGAGATCGCCACCATGGGCGCGCTCGAGCGACTCGATATGATGCTCAACGACTCCATGTACGGCATCATCTTCCGCGACATCAACATGCGGCGCACGTTCGTCGACCAGCACCTGAGTCGCCTGATCAACGCTCGCGCCGGCATCATCATCAACACCGGCGAGGACAATTACCTCACGACCGCCGACGCCTTCGAAAAGGGCTACACGGTCGTGAGCTCGGACTTCATCAACGAAGCCTTCGCGCTGCGCGCCAATCTGGAGCCGTGGCAGATCGGGCTCGGCCACGCCTTCGAGATCGATCCCATCAAGCCAGACCAGGTCGTGTATCAGATCGCCGACGCACAGCTCATCCGGCAGCTCTTCCCAGGCTATCCACTCAAGTACATGCCGCCGACGAAGTACATGCCGGGCGACGTCTTCCAGGGTCACATCATCGACGGCATGTTCAACTTCACCGGCATCTTCACGGGGCAGGAGATCATGCTGCTCGGGATGCCGACCGAGGCTCTCCACACGCCGCTCTTGCAGGACCGCTACCTGAGCATCAAGAACGCCAAGTACGTGTTCGAGAGCTGCCGTGACCTCGCCGGAGAGGTCACGTACAAGCCGGGCGGCATGATCGAGCGGCGCGCCAACGAGCAGTTGCGGAAGGCCGTGGACCAGCTCGAGCGCGTGCGCGAGATCGGCCTCTTCCAGGCCCTCCAGGACGGCGAGTTCGCCGACGTGAAGCGCGACCCCCAGGGGGGGCGCGGCGCGGAAGGGGTCTTCAGGGTCTCAGGTGACTACTACAACCCGTTCTTCGCGGCGCTGCGCGAGGGGCGCATGAGCGGCGCGCCTGCAGGTCCGGCCCCGCGCCGACCAGGCTCGGCTGAGGAGGGGGTCACTGATGCTTATTAGGCCGTACGGCGATACTCGTGACGACGGCATCGTCCAGTTCTCCTTCACGCTCCCGATGGCGCATTCGGTCAAGGCGCCCGACGTCGGCAAGCAGTTCCTCGAGAAGCTCGGCTTCCACACCGTGGGCATCGCCGAATGTAAGGCGATCGACCCCGAGTACACGTTCTTCGTCGCCTACGGGCGCACCGACACAGGCATCGACCCCGACGAGGTCAAGGGCGACTACCTCGAGGTCGAGGAGATGGACTACTACGCCATCAACGGCCTGATCAAGGAGAAGCTTGGACGCAAGCTCGGCGTAGTGGGCGCAGCCATCGAGAGCGACGCGCACACAGTGGGCATCGATGCCATCATGAACATGAAGGGCTTCGCCGGGAACTACGGGCTCGAGCGCTACCCAGAGATGGAGGCGCTCAACATGGGGTCGCAGATCCCGTGCGCGCAGCTCCTCAAGACGGCGCTCGAACGCAAGGCCGACGCCATCCTCGTCAGCCAGATCGTCACGCAAAGAAACATCCACGTGCAGCACCTCACGCAACTCATCGAGCTGCTCGAGGCCGAAGGCGTGCGCGAGCGCTTCGTGCTGATAGTCGGCGGGCCGCGCATCACCAACGCGTTCGCCAAGGAGCTGGGCTACGACGCCGGATTCGGGCCGCGCACGACGCCGCTCGAGGTGGCGTCGTTCCTGGCCCAGGAAGTCGTGCGCCGGCACGAACGGGCGTAGTCCGGCCGGCAATGCGAACCCATACCACAAGCAACAGTGTCGTGACGCAGAGCGTGGATCTCGCGGCGGGGGCTGCAGCCACACACGCAACGGCACCAGGAGGCCAAAGTGTCTGACAACGACATCGTCATCCTTTCCGCGGTACGCACGGCTCAAGGCCGCTTCCAGGGGGGCTTCGCGGGCACCCCTGCGGTGGAGCTCGGCGCAATCGCGATGACCGAGGCGCTGAAGCGCGCCGGCGTCGCCGGCGAGCAGCTCGACGAGGTCATCTTCGGCAACGTCATCCAAGCGGGCCTCGGCCAGAACACCGCTCGCCAGGCGGAGCTCAAGGCCGGGATCCCCGACGACGTGCCCGCTATCACGGTGAACCGCGTCTGCGTGTCGAGCGCTTCCGCGCTCGCCATGGCGGCCAGCGCCATCAAGGCTGGCGACGGCGACATCTATTTGGTCGGCGGCATGGAGAACATGACGCGCGCGCCGTGGGTCCTTCAGAACGGCCGCAGCGGCTACCGCATGGGCATGCCCACCGACGCGATGTACGACGCGATGGTCTGGGACGGCCTCTGGGACGCCTTCAACAACTACCACATGGGCATGACGGCGGAGAACCTCAGCGAGCGCTTCGGCATCAGCAAAGAGCAGCAGAACGAGGTAGCGTACAGGAGCCAACTCAACGCGACCGCCGCCATCAACGCCGGCCGGTTCAAGGACGAGATCGTGCCTGTGATGATCCCGCAGCGCAAGGGCGATCCCAAGGTCGTCGACACCGACGAGTGCCCGCGCGAGACCACCCCGGAGGCGCTCGCGGGTCTCAAGCCGGTGTTCAAGAAGGACGGTGGCGTGGTGACCGCCGGCAACGCATCGGCGATCGCAGACGGCGCCAGCGCGCTCGTCGTGACCTCCCGCCAGAAGGCGACCGAACTGGGCCTCAAGCCCATCGCCCAGCTCATCAGCTATGCAACCGCGGCGGTCGAGCCGGCGATCATGGGCTACGGCGAGACGGTTGCCGCCGAGAAGGCTCTCGAGAAAG
This sequence comes from uncultured Thermoleophilia bacterium, assembly GCA_963709845.1. GTDB lineage: Bacteria > Actinomycetota > Thermoleophilia > UBA2241 > UBA2241 > CAIXSE01. The sequence goes on along the minus strand of CAVPXV010000004.1, from coordinate 537,696 downwards.
CCGGCCTGACCAGCAGGGACGTCCAGCTGGCCGAGTTCAACGAGGCGTTCGCCTGCGTCGCCGCGCTCGCCACACGCGAGCTCGCGCTCGACCCGGACATCGTCAATGTCAATGGCGGCGCGGTCGCTCTCGGCCACCCGCTGGGCAACACGGGGACGCGCATGATCGTCACGCTGCTCCACGAGCTCCAGAAGCGCGGCCAGGAGATCGGTCTCACCGGCGCCTGTGTGGGCGGCGGTCAGGGCGCCGGCTCGGTCATCAAGGTAGAGGGCTAGGACAAACGAGGGAGACCCTCCGCGTGCCGAAGCGGCGCATGTGGTCGAGCGCGGACAGGCCCCCCGAGGGGAGGGAGAAGGCATGAAGGAAGGCAACAAGTTCGGCGCACACCGGGTCATCGAGCCCAAGGGCGTTCTGCCACAGCCGGCGTGGAAGATCGACAACACGATGGAGATCTACGACGACGAGATCCTTATCGACGTCGATACGCTGAACATCGACGCGGCGAGCTTCACGCAGATCGAAGAGGCCGAGGGTGGCGACGTCGAGAAGATGGCGCGGCACAGCCTCGACATCATCGCCACGCGCGGCAAGCACCACAATCCGGACACGGGCTCGGGCGGCATGCTCCTGGGCACGGTCAAGGCCATCGGGCCGAAGCTCGAGGGCCGCAATCTCGAGGTCGGCGACCGCATCGCCACGCTCGTCTCGCTCTCGCTCACCCCCCTCAAGGTGGACGAGGTCGTCTCGGTCGACAAGGACACCTGCCAGGTGAAGGTCAAGGGCCAGGCGATCCTGTTCGAGACCGGCATCTACGCCAAGATCCCGGGGGACATGGACGAGGCGCTCGCCCTCGCCATCCTCGACGTCGCCGGCGCCCCCGCGCAGGCCGCCAAGCTGAGCAAGCCCGGCCAGACCGTGTTCATCATCGGTGCCGGCGGCAAGAGCGGCCTGCTCTGCGCCTACGAGGCGAAGAAGCGCGTCAAGCCGACCGGCAAGGTCATCTGTCTGGTGCACGGCGACGCCGGCAAGAAGCGCCTCGAGAAGGCCGGCTTCGCCGACGTCATCATCCAAGGCTCGGCCACCGACCAGCTCTTCGTGTACGAGGAGGTCAAGAAGGCCACCGGCGGCAAGATGGCCGATCTCACGATCAACTGCGTCGACATCCCCAACACGGAGCTGGCCTCGGTCCTCGCCACCAAGGACGACGGCGTGGTGTATTTCTTCAGCATGGCGACGAGCTTCACGTCGGCCGCTCTCGGTGCCGAGGGCATCGGCGCCGACACGCTGATGATCATCGGCAACGGCTACACCAAGGACCACGCGGTCATCTCGCTCGAGGTAGTACGCGAGAGCCCGATCCTGATGGAGATCTTCAGGGACACCTACGCGACCGGCTCCGGGAACCCGCAGCCGGTCAACGTCAAGGCGTAGCCCGATCGCACTCGCGGCTCGAGTGGCGCGCGGCAGGTGCGACAGGACTAGAGGGTGAGTGGGCCAAAGGATCCCCGCTCAGGCGCAGCGGCCGGTGCGAGCCACCGCACCCTCCGCCACGTTTCACGTGAAACATAGGCAAGCGAAAGGGCGGCGGGCGGACGCCTCTGCGTTTCCCGCCGCCCTTGATCGGCGCACCATTCGTCGCGTCAGTACGTGACGCCTCCACCGCCCATCATGCCGGGACCGTACCCGGGGCTGGACCCGGCTCCGGCGCCGGTCGCCGAGCCGGCAACGCCGCCACAACCGCCACCGCCCGCGCCGACGCAGCCAGCACCCGACGCGGCCCCGCCGGGGCCGGCCCCCGAGGGGACCTTCGCGCCGTACTTCTGGAGCAGCGCCTTCATGTCGTTCCAGTGCTGTCGGCGCAGTGCCTGCAGCGCCGCCTGGGCCTCGGCGCTGGTCGGATCGGCGCCGTACTTGTCACGCCACGCCTGCATGTCCTTCCAGTGCTCGGCGCGAAGCGCTCGCATCGCCTTCAGCGCGGCGGGGCTGCGCATGATGTCCGCGCACGTGCCGCGCCCGGCGGGCGCGGTCTTCGGTGTCGAGCTGCCCAGCGCTACAGCAGCGGCGGAGAGCACCGCGACGGCCACGAGCGCCGCGATCACGATGACCTTCCAGTGTCGTCTCATGGATCTCCTCTCTCAGCCGGCCCTCTCGGCCTGGGCCGGTGCTGCCACGTCGATGCTCGACCTGCAGAGGGCGAGCTCCTGCGGGTTCTGAGCGCCACCATACACCGACGTTGTGAAGAAGATCTGAAGAACCTGCGCTGCGGTCCGCGACGGACCTTCCCTCGACCGCCTGGGCGCCCACAGCCGCTCCTCCATGCCGAGCGTAGACTGTCTGACGCATCACCCGGGTACACAATGTGGGCGAGCCATCCCGACAGAAGGAACGCAGGTGACACACGAAGACGTGCGGACGGCACTCTCCTCCGTCCAGGACCCTGAGCTACACAAGAGCATCGTGGACCTGGGCATGGTGCGCGACGTCGTGTCCGACGCGGACCGCGTGGGCGCCACCATCGTCCTCACCACTGCGGGCTGCCCCCTGCGCAACCAGATCCGAGCCGAGGCGGAGCAGGCTCTCGCCGCCGTCGCCCAAGGCCGCTCGGTCGAGATCAAGCTCGACGCCATGTCCTGCGACGAGCGCGACGCCCTGGCTTCCCGCCTCAACGACCGTCACGAGCTCGTGCACAGCCTCTTCGGCCCGGGCTCAAGCACGCGGACGATCGCGGTCGCGAGCGGCAAGGGCGGCGTGGGGAAGTCCACCATCACGGCCAACCTAGCGGTAGCTCTCGCCGCCCGCGGTATGGCCGTCGCCCTTATCGACGCTGACGTCTATGGCCCGACCATACCGCTCATGATGGGGTTGCCGGCCGTGCCTCCCGAGATGCACGAGGGGAGGCTCATCCCGCCGGAAGCCCACGGCGTCAAGGTAGTCTCCATGGGCTTCTTCCTTCCCGACAACGACCCGGTGATCTGGCGCGGTCCCATGCTCGGCCGCGCCATCGAGCAATTCCTGGGCGACGTGCTCTGGGGCAGCCCAGACTACCTCCTCCTCGATCTCCCACCGGGTACCGGCGACATCGCCCTCACCATCGCGCAGATGATACCCGGTGCCGACATGATCATCGTGACCACCCCACAGGAGGCGGCCGCAAGGACCGCTGTGAAAGCCGCCAAGATGGCGCGCATGACCAAGCAGAACGTGCTCGGCGTCGTTGAGAACATGGCGTACTACGTGTGCCCCGACTGCGGGTCCCGCCACTACATCTTCGGCCGGGGCGGCGCTTTTGAGATCGCGCGCCTCATGGACACGCGCTTGCTGGGCCGCATCCCGCTGGACGAGGCGACGCGCCAGGGCGGCGACAGCGGGTCTCCGGCGGCGCTCGACGCGACGAGCGCCGTTGGCGCCGCGTTCGCGGACATCGCCACCGCCATCCTCGACCTGCACGAGGTCGAGGCGCTCGCGCGGCCGGCATCGGAGTAAGCCGCGCCTCGAATCCGGCCGTTTCCCGCAGCGCGCCAGCCACAGGGTCCTCCGCCGCGGCGTGTTCGAAGGCCGCCCAAGTGCGGTGGCGGGCCACCAGGCAGGCACATCCGCCAGCCAACTGCTTTGAACCTCACTATTCCTGTTCGACCCGTCGACATTCCGAGGACTTTGCATAGAATTGGTGAACTTTGTGACGACGGCGAGCATCGGAGGACCCGGAGGTGAGGGTCGGCAAGGCCAACGGCGGGGATTGGCTGCGCCTCAGCGAGGCGGCGGGAGCGCTGGGCGTCAGCGTAAACACGGTTCGCCGCTGGAGTGACTCCGGATCGCTCAGATGCTTCCGCAGCCCCGGAGGCCACCGCCGATTCCGCCGCGAGGACGTCGACGCACTGCTCGCCGACAAGGCGCAGGGCGCGGCAGGACTCTCGGCCTCTCCCGTCGCGCCCGAGCTGCGAGGCGACCCGTCGCAGCTGGAGCGCGCGCGCCTCGTCGATCTGCGAGCACCGCTGGCGGCTCTGGCGCAGGTCGCCGCGGAGGCCATCGGAGTGACTGACTGTGCGTTCGTGCTCCTCTCCGGCGACCACGCCGCGAGCGTCATCGCGGAGCACCCGACCGACGGAGCCAGCCAACGCAGATCCGTGCCCTACCCCGCGCCTATCGAACTCCTGCCCATCGCCGCCGAGGTGTCGCGCAACATGCGCCGTCTGGTGATCGGCGATATGGCGGCCACCGCCCTCCTCGCGAAGGAGGCGGCTGAAGCCTGCCTCGCCCGCGGATACGCCGCGGTGATCGCCGTGCCGGTGGACCTCGGCCGCAGCGTCCTTGGCACCATGGTGCTGACCGATTGGCGCGCGTCGCGGACGTTCACGGGCGCCAACGTCACGTTCGCTGAGTTCATCGCGCGCCAAGCGGGATTCCTGGCCGGGGCCGGGCTCGCCGATGGCGGAGTGAGCGACCAGACCGTGACCTCGCTGCATCTGCCCCGAGGCGCCCCGCCTTCGACCCGCCACGGCGGCGACGGCGAGGTCGCCGCGGGCGTGCTGGCTACCGCCCTGCGGCTTCGGGACGAGGTCGCCGGCCTCCTCGAGGTCTACGGCGCGGAGGCCGGCCTCCGATCCTCCGGCGCGCTCGACGCCGCACGTGACGCCGGGCAGGGGCCCGATGGGATTCCTGCCGCGGCCGCGGGCGCGCCTGCGGCCGCCAGCGACGCCCGCACCGCGCCGTCTCCGGTTCGAGCCGCGCCGGCGGACAGGCCGCCGTCGGCGGATGGCGACCTCGTCGCACAGGCGCTCAACGTTCTGCAGGAGAGTGCGTCCTTCGCCGTCTGCACGCTCTACGACCTGGACGGGGACGCGGTGACCGTCGCCGCAACGACGGACGCCACCATGGCCCTGGACGCCTGGGCGTTCGCGGACGACGCGCCGGCCGCGGCAGCTCTGGCGGGGCGCGCGCCGGTCACGATGACCGTCGGTCAACTCTCCCCGAAGCTGGCCGAGCGCCTCCTCACGGACCGCGGCCTTGCCGCGGTGCTGCTCGTGCCGCTGGTCGACGACGATCGAGCTGTCGGCCTCCTCGAGGCGGGCGCCTCGAGTGTCGTGATCGGCGACGCGGCTCTTCGTCTGGGGACGGCGACGGCCGACCTGCTCGCCGCCGCCCGGGGCCACGGCGCACGGCTGGCACGGCTCCAGCGTCGCAACCGTGAGCTGGAGGCCGTCATCGAGGCAGGCCTCCAGGACACCGCCCTGCGCAGCACCGACGACGTCCTTCACGACGTCGCGAGCCGCCTCTCGGAGGTGACGCGCTGCCCGGTCGTCGACCTCTACGCGCTGGAAGACGAGACGCTCCGCGCACTCGTGAGCCACGACGGCGGTCGCTTTGACGATGAATGGGCCGGGGTGGTCATCCCGCTGGCGCGCTACCCCCAGAGCCGGCGCGCCGTCCACACGCGGGAAGCCTGCATAGCCGCGAGCCTCGAGGATCCGGCTCTCTCCGACGAGGCTCGCGTGTCTCTCGAGAAGTGGGGCTACCAGTCGCAGCTGTCCCTCCCGCTCGTCTCCGGTGGCAAGGTGATCGGGCTCGCCGAACTCTCCGACTACTCGCCGCACGACTTCGGCGCCGACCTCGAGCTCGTGTACGGACTGGGACGAGTCGCCGCCCACGCCCTCGAGAACGCGATCCTGTCCGATCAAGCCGAACGGCGCAGCTCGGTCCTCAACGACCTCGCCGAGCTTGCTGCGCTCACCAGCCGCACACGCGACTTGGAGGCTCTGCTGGGCCGCATCGCCGAGCGCCTGCTCGCGGCGCTTGATGCCGCCGACTGCGACATCTACGGCGTGGGCGCCGGCGGTCTCCGCTGCGTGGCGAGCTTCGACCGCAGCGGCTTCAACCCGCAGGCGGTCGGTCAACTGCTCGACGTGGAGAGCTACCCTACCCTCGTCGGCGCCATGAACCGTCGACAGACGCTCATGATCACCAGCCCGGACGACCCTCAGCTCACCGCAGAGGAACGCCGCACGTACGCCGACTATGGCTTCGCCAGCGAGGTCGCCGTCCCGCTCGTGGTCAACGGCGAGCTCTACGGCCTGATCGACTGCACGGACACGCGCCAGCGCGACTACGCCGAGTATCTGCCCTTCCTGCAGAGCGCCGCGCAGTCGCTCGCGGGCGCGCTCGAGAACTCCCTGCTGTTCGACCAGCTCTCGCGGCGCACCGCGGCCTTGCGCGAGATCGTGGAGCTCAGCGCCCTCATCTCGCAGGCGCGCGATCTCGACGCGGTCCTGGGCGTGCTGGCAGGTCGTCTGCGCGAGGCCATCGGCGCCGCGGACTGCGACATCTTCACCCTCCAAGGCGAGCGACTCCGCTGCCTCGTGAGCGTGGACCAGGACGGCCTCGACGAAAGCATCACGGGCCATGCCCTCGACATCGACAAGTTCCCCGCCACGGCGATGGCGGTGCGCAGCGGCGAAGTGATGATGGTGGCGAGTCTTGCGGATCCGCGACTCACAGCGCAGGAACGCAAAGACATGGGCCAATACGGATACGAGAGCGAATTGTGCATCCCGCTCGTGGCAGGAGACCGTGTGATCGGCCTGATCGACCTCTTCGACACGCGGCCGAGAGACTACGGCGAGTACCTCGACTTCCTCAAGAGCGTGGGGCAGATGGCCGCCGGCGTGATCGAGAACGCCACGCTGGTGGAGGAGCTCGAACGCCGCAACGCGGCGCTCGCGGAGCTCGTCAAGCTGGGTGAGGCGGTCTCCGGCGCCGGCGACCTAGACGCGCTCGTGCAGGCGGTCGGCCCGCGGGTGGTCGAGGTGGTCGGGGCGGACGGCTGCCAGGTCTTCCGCGTCCAGGGCGACCAGCTGCAGTGCCTCCTGACCTACGACGACGGCGTCTACCTCGCCGACTACGCGCCTGTGCCCCTCGACCTGGCGCACTTCCCAAGCACCGTCGCCGCCATGGAGCGTCGCGAGGCGCTGGTGATCGAGAGTCCCGAGGACCCGCGGCTCAGCGACTACGAGCGCGAGCTCTACCGCGAGTCGGGCTCGCAGAGCGAGATCTGCGTCCCGCTCTGTTCCGGCGAGCAGGTGGTGGGGCTTCTCGACGTCTACGACCATCGCCGCCGCGATTACTCCGAGCACGCCGATTTCCTGATGCGCGTGGCGCAGATCATCGCCGGAGCCTTTGCCAACGCCGTGCTGCTGGAACAGCTCGAGGACAGCAACCAGGCGCTGAGCCTCCTCGTCGAGTCCGGCATCGAGCTCGGCGCCACCCTCGATCTGGACGAGGTGCTCGAGACGGTCGGACGCCGGCTGTGTACCGCCGCCGCCGCCCCCTGCTGCGACATCTACGTCCTGGAGGGGGAGTCGCTTCGCTGCGTGGCCTGCATCGACCAGGGCAAGCCCGACCCGGCGTTCGTCGGGACGACGTACCGGCTCGACGATCTCGAGCTCATCAGGGAGGCCCTCGCGAGTCAGCAGGCTGTCGTCGTCCAGAACCTCGAGGAGGACCCGCGCATCTCGCCCTTCGAGCGTGAGGAGGAGCTGCGGTGGGGAAACCTCTCCAAGCTCGAACTGCCGCTCATCAGCCACGGAGAGGTGATCGGCATCGCCGGCGTCTTCGACGACCACGTGCGCGACTTCGAGCACCTCGACATGCTGCAAGGTCTTGCTCAGGTGGCGGCCAACGCGCTCGCCAACGCCACCCTCTTCGAACGCCTCGACCGCAGCGCCGAGCGCAGGGCGCTGGTCAATGACGCCAGCTCGGCGCTCTCGTCCCTGCTGGACCTCGACGAGGTGCTGCACGCCGCCGCGACCAGGCTCTGCGACATCGCCGGCGTGCCGGCCTGCGACGTCTATCGCTTGCGCGACGACCGCCTGGTCAGCCTGATCAGCATCGTCGACGGCGAGATCGACGCCGGCCGGCAGGGTCGTTCGTTCGCCGTCTCCGAGTGGGCGGCGCCGGCCTGGGCCATCGCCGAGAGAAGGCCCGTACTCGTGCCCGACCTGGAAGACCCGCTGCTCCTTCCCGACGAGCGCGCGCTCATGGAGCGATTGGGAGAGACGGGGGAGTTGACGGTCCCGCTCATCACCAAGGATCGCGTGATCGGCGTGCTCGAGCTCCTCAAGCGCGGAGGCCCGCTGGCCCTCACGCAGGACGAGATCGACACCATCTTCGCGGTCAGCCGCGTCGCCGCACTTGCCATCGACAATGCCGACCTCGTGGAGGACCTCCACGTGCGCGGTCGGGAGAACGCCCTGCTCAACGAGATCGCGCGCGCCTCGGCGTCGAGCCTCGACCTTGCCGACATCGCGGATGGCGCGCTCGCCGCGCTGAAGGACATCACCCACTTCGACCGCGCCTTCATCGCGCTGCTGGGTGCCGGGGACACCCTCGAGATCGTGTACGCCAGTGGCGACCCTCCCGAGCCTCTCCCCGCCGTCGTAGACCTGCCGCGCGCGCCGCAGCTGCTCGAGCGCGTGCGTCGCGATCGCGTCGTCCGGCTGTGCCTGCCGGACGACGCGCCCGAGGATTTCGCCCTCCCCGGGCTGGACGAGCTCGCCTCCGCCGTCCTCATCGGCCTCACCAGCGCCGACGAGTCCATCGGCGTCCTGGCGCTCGGCGCCGCCGACGCGGACGCCTTCTCGACGGAAGACCTTCACCTTCTCGAGCGCGTGGGCACGCACCTCGCCCTCGCCATCCACAACGCCGGACTCTACGCCGACATCAAGCGCCTGCACCTCTCCAACCTCAAGGCGCTCAGCAGTGCCCTCAACGCCAAGGACTACTACACCCTCGGCCACGCGGCACGCGTCGCCGCCTACATGGTGCTGCTCGGCAAGGAGCTCGGCTGGGAGCCGGGGCTGCTCGCCCAGGTCGAGGAGGCCGCCTACCTGCACGACATCGGCAAGATCGGGGTCTCCGACCGCGTCCTGCTCAAGCCGGGCGGCCTGAACGCGCACGAGTGGGAGCTGATGCGCCAGCATCCCGTGTTCAGCGCCGACATCATCCACCCGCTCTTTCCGCCCGAGCTCGTCGCCGGCGTGCGTCACCACCACGAGCGCTACGACGGCTCCGGCTACCCGGCGGGGCTCGCCGGCACGGCCATCCCACTGATCGCGCGCGCCATGTGCGTGGCCGACTCATACGACGCGATGAGCTTCCGCCGCCCCTACCGCCAGGCGCTCTCGTACGGGGAGTGCCTGGCCGAGATCGAGCGTTGCGCCGGGGGCCAGTTCGATCCGGAGATCGTGGCGGCGTTCGTGAGGGTGCTGGAGAGGATGGCCGAGGGTCGCCGCCTCGCGAGGGACGTCGCCCACGAGGCGGCGACGCACATCGACGCCGAGCGCCACGCCCTGCTGCGCGGGCGCGACGACGAGCGCCGACCCGAGTACGCGGAGATCTGCGCCGCCCTGCGCGCTTCTTGCGAGCTGCACCCGCCGACGCGCCACGTGACGACCTACGTGCGCGACGGCAAGCGTACCATCGCCGTGTGCGACTCCACGGGGCCGGCGGCCGACAGGCCGCATATCGGCGACGAGATGGTGACCGACGACGAACTGCTCCGCGTCTTCTCCGGCCGCGAGGCGGACGCCAACGTCCTCTTCGTCGACCAGTGGGGCGTCTGGATCACCGCCGCCGCTCCGCTGCATGACGCGAACGGCCTCGTGGCGGCCGTCGTGGCCGCTGACGTACCGGCGGCCGAGGGCGTGGCGGAGCTGGAGGGCCTGCAGAGCAACGTGGTGCAGACCATGGCTGCGATGCTCAGCTCGGCGGCCACCCAGGCAGGCCGCACCGAGGTCGAAGCGATAACCGACGGGCTCACGGGACTCTACAACCACCGCTACTTCCACGAGCGTCTCAGCGAGGAGCTTGATCGCTGCGCGATCGAGGGGACCGGGCTCGCGCTGCTCTTCTGCGACCTCGACAACTTCCACGCCTTCAACGAACTCCACGGCCACAGCGCCGGCGACGACGCCTTGCGCGCCGTAGCGCGCGTGCTCGAGGGCTCGCTGCGCCACGTCGACCTCGCGGCGCGCTACGGCGGTGAGGAGTTCGCAGCGATCTTGCTCGACACCGGCGAGCCGGGGGCACTCGAGGTCGCCGAACGAGTCCGCTCCGGCATCCTCAGGCTGGCTTTGCCGGCCGGCCCGGAGCCCCTCTCGGTGAGCATCGGCGTCGCCCTGTGCCCCGCCGACGCCACCTTCAAGGAGGAGCTCATCGACAAGGCCGACTGGGCCATGTACCTGGCCAAACGCAGTGGCCGCGACCAGGTCATGACGTTCGGGGCGCGGCACGGCGGCGCGACGCCGGAACAGGCTTCCTCCGTGAGTCACGACTACGTGGCGGCTATGTCGGAGCTCGTGGCCGCCCGCGACACCTACGAGCGCCGGCGCACCGCGGCCATCGCCCATCTCGCGGTGGAGGTCGGAGGCGAGCTGGACCTGGATCCGACAGAGGTCCGCGCCGCCGCCCGCGCCGCCAGCGCCGCGTCGCAGCCGGGCCCCTTCAGCCCGGCCCAGGAACTCGTGGCCCTCGCGCGCACCTACCAGGAGGCCGTCATCGAACGTCCGTATCGCGAGCAGCTCTCCGAGTCCGAAGCCCTGGAGGAGTTCCTCGCCAGCCCCGCCCTCCGTGACGCGCCCCGGATGGCCGCGGCGTTCGCCACCGTCCTCGGCAGGGAGAGACACGCCTAGAGGAGTCCGGCGCCTGGAGCCGCCCTGCTCCCCACAGACGGGCCGGGACGTTGCGCGCGACCCCGCGGCGGGATCGCGTCGCGGCTGTCGACCGGCTACGCGGTGAGGAAGGAGCAGAGGTATTCGCCGACGTCCCTGTCGGCGCCCGAGAACTCCAGCGTCTGGAAGAGCCGGCAGAGCGCCTGGTCGTCGCCGACCACGATGGCGCCGAGATGCTCGTACCTAGCCAGCATCTCGTTCACCGTCTTCTCCTTCTCTTCACGAGTCATCGTGAGGCCTCCCACGGGTTCCTTTCCTTCCGCTAGTGGTGTCGGTGCACATGGTGGGGCGCCGCATGGAACCAGCGTTTAGGGAGCGATGCCCAGAAGGTCCGGGAACCGAGGCGGCGGGCGACGGCCCGGCGCCCTGCGGGCGCGGTCAGAAGTAGGAGCGCAGCGGACCCTGGCGGCGGATGTCGACGCTGGCGCAGTGAAGGCCCCCGCCGATAGTCTCGAAATCCCAGAACGGACACTCGATGGGCTCGAAGCCCCACTCCGCCAGCCTGCGCGCGAAGCGCTTCTCGCCCGCCGAGACCACCACGCGCGTCTCGTCGAGCATGACGACGTTCATCATGATCCAGCGGCTGCAGTTGTACATCGGGTGGGTCGTCGGCATCTCCGGCTCTGGACAGACCAGAACGTCCCAGCCGGCCTCCTCGAACATCGCGGGAACGGTCACGACGCGCTCCGGGTTGATGAGCAGCTTGCCCGGAGCCAACGGGTAGAAGGTGGCGTCGATGTGCATCGGATGGCTGTCGCGGATCTCCACCTCGTGGACGGCGTACTCGTCGCCCAGATGCCGGCGCAACCACTCGATGCCGGAGCGGTTGCAGCAGCTCGACCTGGCGACGAAGAGATCGCGGCCGCACTTGATGACGTCGGCCGCGTCGAACAGCGGCTCGAACTCGGTGAGGATGAAGCGCTGCGCCTCGTCCTCGCGCGGCGCTACGTAGCCAGGCACGAAGTCGGCGTCACACAGCTGCGGGCGCGGGGCGGAGACCCAGCGGGCCCCGCGCCGGAAGTACTCCTTGCAGAGCGACTTGTAGGCGTGATGCTCAAAATGCCGGCTGCGCCAGCCCATGGGCGCCTCGACGATCTGGTCGCCGACGACGAGCAGCACGTCGCGAGGCATGAGCGCGTAGCAACTGCTCGCGACCTCCCAGTCGGGCGTCGAGAGCCGCCGCTCGTAGGCGAACGCCTCCGGGCGCCTGACCGTGACGCCCGCCTGCTCGAGGAGGTCGACGAAGCCCGCGACGTCGCGCTCCGCCTTCTTGAGCATGTCCACCGGCCACGGCCTGCCGCCGTGGGTCCTGAAGAAGTCCCACTGGGACTCGTCGTGAAGGACTGCGGGCATGATGACGTCCCAGGGCGGGACGAGCGTCGAGTCGTCGACGCGGCCGACCACGATCTCCTCCAGCGGGTCCCACTCGTTGAACGCGTTGACCACGGGCGTGGAATCCGCGGCCGGACCGGCATTCGTGGTCACTGCTCCTCCTTGAACATGGACGCGACGGGCTCGGGCGCAGCGCCCCGGCCCTCAGCCGAGCTGGCGGGCGACGGCGACGGCGATCTCCGCGGCCATCCGTGCGGCGGCGGCCGGCGCAGCGCCGCCTTCGCCTGCGCGGCCGGCGCCGCAGATGTCGGCCGCCGCGAGCAAGGTGGTCGCGACGGCCGCGACACCGGCGGCAAGCTCACGGGCGGTGAGCCCCGCAGGATCGTCCCCGCCCGCCAGGACACTCACGTCGACGGAGAGGTACACCGCCTCGGTCCCCGCGGCGGCCGCGGCCAAAGCCTCCTCGGCGACGACCGCCATCCCCGCCGCGTCGATGTCCGCGAGCGACCACGAGTTGGCGCCGAGCCCGTCGAGCACGCGGCGGGCCGGGCCGTCCTGCGGCGCGGCCCGCCCTCCGACGAGCACCAGATTGGCCGGCGCCACTACGCCGAGCTCGAGTGCCCGCGCCCACCGCGACGCGCCCCCGCGAGCAGGCTTGAGGGCGATCTCGTAGCGCGGCGTGAACGCGACCACGCCGAGCTTGCCGCGGAGCTTCCCGGAGAGAACCTGGATGACCGGCAAGCTGACGACCGGTCCGCCGCCCAGGACCAGAGGCATCGCCCCGGCGGCGACGATGTCGGCGAGCCGCCCGTGGGCGCGCACGAAGGTCGCCGTCGTGTCGCCGTCGTCGACGGGAACGTCACCGTAGTCGGCGCCGCGCAGCGCCGCGCTCTCGCTTGCCCCGAGCCAGGGGGCGTAGGCCGCGGACGCCGCGCGCACCTCGGCGGGGGCGACTGAGCACCCGCCCGCCGGCAGCCCGAGCGCGACCAGGTGGGCGCCGGCCAGAGCCGCCGGATCGGCGGCCTCGTGAAGACCGAGGAGGCCGCGCCCGGCGTGCGTGGCGCCGCGCTCGTCAGTCGCGGCCCACAACCGGGCCAGCTCGTCGCGCACGCTCACGGCCGCGTCCACGTGCGTGTCACGCGCTGCGCGGCGACGGCTTCCTCGTCGAGGATGATGCCGATCCCCGGCGCGTCCGGCACGAGGACCGTGGAGATTCCGTCCCGCAGCTCCGTACGCAGCCCGGCGCCGAGATCGCGCTCGAGGCCGCCGGGGCGCGACTGGAGGTCGGCGTCGCCGTGCGTCGCGTTGGCGAGCGCGAGATTGACGTGGAAGTGGGCGGCGAGCCCGATGCTGCTCTCGCCCATGTTGCCGATCATCACGCTGATGCCTGCGGCCTCGGCGATGGCGTTGACCTTGAGCGCGTTGAGGATGCCGCCGGTCTTCATCAGCTTGACGACGAAGATGTCGCAGGCGTCCGCCTTCGCACAGGCGAGGGCCTCGCGCGGCCCTCGCACGCTCTCGTCGAGTGCGATGGGCACGTCCACGTGAGAGCGCACGAAGCGCGCCGCCTCGAGGTCGTCCATGCGCACCGGCTGTTCGGCGAACTCGATGCCGTAGGGCTCCAGCAGCCGTATGGCGCGCACCGCGGTCCTCGCGTCCCACCAGCCCTGGTTGGCGTCCACGGTGATGCGCGCGTCGCCGCCGGCCGCCTCACGGACGGCGGCGACGCGCTGCTCGTCGCGCTCGGGCGTGTCCCCGACCTTGATCTTGAACACGCTGATGCCCTCGGCGGCCATGGCAGACGTCTTGGCGGCCAGGCTCTCGGGCTCGTCCCACCCCCAGGCGATCACCTCGGGCAGACCATCACGCGTGCGGCCGCCGATGAGATCGTGGAGCGGCCGCCCCAGCGCCTTTCCCTGGAGGTCCCAGAGGGCCATCTCGAGCCCCGCCTGGGCGGCCTGATTGCCCACCGTGTACAGCTCGCGCGTCCAGCCGTGGACGATCGCCTCAAGCCGCGTGGGGTCCTTGCCGACGACGAAGGGTCCGAGATACTCCCCGATCACGTCCTCCACGGTCCACAGTGTGTCACCGGTGAACTCGTAGGCCGGACAGGCCTCGCCGATGCCGACGAGTCCCTCGTCAGTCTCGACACGCACGAGATCGCACGGCCCCGCGGACAGGGCCGACGAGGCGATCACGAACGGTTCCTGGTAGGCGAGCTCGAGGGTGTCCACGCGGACGGCGGTGATCTTCACGTGCGGGCCTCCACTCCCGGGGTGCGGCACAGCGGACCCAGTCTACGTCATGCTCCCCGAGGACGGCAGCACGCCACGCTTGGCTTGCCCGTGCGCTGGGAATGCCGTATAAGATGTTGTCCCTGCAAAAGGGCTGCCGCGTGGGGCATTAGCTCAGCTGGGAGAGCGCCTGGATCGCACCCAGGAGGTCAGCGGTTCGATTCCGCTATGCTCCACCACTTCCTCTCCTGCTGCCCCCGGCTCCCCGGGACGGCCGCGCCCGCGCGGTGATAGCATCCGCCGCGTGACGGCTTCCCGCGACATCGCGCCGCCCGAAGGGTTCGAAGACGCCCCGTGCCCGCTGTGCGGCGGCGACGATGCGAGCGTCGTCGTTCGGGCGACGGATCGCCTGAGCTCCGGCGACCCTCGGACCTACACGGTCGTGCGCTGCCGACATTGCGGCCTCGGCTACCTCAGACCGCGGCCGGCGCCGGAGACGGCCGGCAGCTTCTACCCCGACAGTTACACCGGCGGCCGCCGTTCCGGCCTCGTCGAGACGCTCGAGGCGGCCTACCGTCGCCGCCAGCACCGCGAGGTCGTCGACTGGCTCGCGGCGCGAAGGCCTTCACGCGGGCTGGCGCTCGACGTGGGCTGCGGCGCCGGCGACTTGCTGGTGGCACTGCGCGAGGGCGGCTGGCGCGTGCAGGGCCTGGAGCCGTCGCCGCGCGGTGCGGAGCAAGCGCGCCAGATGCATGGGTTGGACGTCGCCACCGGCCGTTTCGAGACGGTCGATCTGCCCGCAGGCGCCTACGACGTCGTCATCTTCTCCGGCGTCCTCGAGCACCTGCACGACCCGCTCGGGGCGCTCCGGCGGGCACGGGCCTTGCTGGCACCCGGCGGCAGCGTCGCCGTCCTCTTCCTGCCCATGCTCGACTCGCCGGAGGCGCGCATCTTCGGCGCCCGCTGGCTCGCCCTGGACCTGCCGCGCCATCTGACGCACTTCGACGACGTGACGTTCGCGGTCATGGCGGCCAGGGCTGGGCTGGACATCGTCGCTCGCGAGAGCTACTCGCGCCGACACAGCGCCGCGCAGCTCGTAGGTTCGCTCGCCCCGGGGCTGCAAAAGCACCGCTTCTACGCGGCTGAGGCCGCCGCCGGGCAGGCCAGACTGACCACTCGCCTCGCCCCGCTCGCCCGGCGGGCCGCGTTTCTCGCGGCCGCCACGGCGGCGCGGCCCGCGGCCCGCCTGGCGGCCGCCGCGGGCGCGGCGCCTCTGCGCTCGTACTTCCTCGCGCCCGCGACGGGGCAGCATCCGGACCCGGCCTAGCTCTCTTCCCCGTCGTCGATGCCCACGTCGGTGAGCTGGACCATCGGAGCGTCCGGGTCCAGCCGCACGACCAGCGAACCGCACTGCGGGCACACGGGATGCGGCGCGTCAGTGCTGAACTCGTCGCTGCAGCTGAGGCAGGTCGCCGCCACTCGCCGGTGGTCGAAATGCAGCGCCGCGCCCCTGAAGAGCTCGTCATCTCCGGCGAGCATCTCGAAGTACATCTCGATCGACTCCTGCGTGAAGTCCGCAGCCGGCGTCATCGCGAGGTAGACGTCGGTGACCCTGCGCGCGCCGTTCGCCTCCGCGGCCTCCCGGGCGCGGTCGATGATCCCCTGGGTGATCCCGAGCTCATGCACGGCGCCACCTTCGTCACACCCTCGCCGCGCCACCGGGCGTGGCGGCGCAGCCCGTCGTCTAGTTCTACCACGGGCCCCGCGCTTCGACCCCCGCGTCCGCCGGCCGGCGTGACAATCGTCCATAGACACGAAAGCCAGCCCAGATTCGAAGTACGGAGACGATATCTGGAGTGAGACTCGCTTGCTCGTGCGATAATCGTCAGCAGACCGCTTGTCCGTGACTCGCCGTTCTGGTACAACACCGGCGAGATCAGGGAGATGCCGCCGCGCACGGCCGGCGAGAAGCTACGCAAGGAGCGAATCATGAAGGTCCTCATCGTCGGCGCCGGCATGCAGGGCCAGGTCCTCACCTGGAACCTGGGCCGCAACCAGGTCGTCAGCGAGATCGTGATCGCCGACTACGACGAGACGCGCGCGCGGTTCGTCGCGGGGCAGGTGGGCAACGGCAAGGCCAGGGCCATGGCCATCGACGCCGCGGACACGGACCTCGTCGCCATGGCAGGAGAGGGCTGCAGGCTCATCGTCAACGCCGTGATCCCGCAGTTCAACAAGGCCATCATGAACGCGTGTCTCAAGTGCGGCGCGGCGTACATGGACATGGCCCAGGGCCAGACGCGCACGCGGACCATCGACGAGGCCTATCTCGACCAGATGACGCTCGCCCCCGAGTTCGCCAGGCTGGGCCTCCTGGCGCTGCTCAGCACTGGCATGGACCCCGGCGTCACCAACACCTTCGCTGCCAACGGCTACGAGGATCTCGACAGGTGCTTCGAGATCCGCATCAAGGACTTCGCGCTGTTCGACTCGCCGGTGCCGCTCCAGGTCTGGTCGCAGGAGACGTACTACACCGACTGCGCGCAACCGCCGCTTCTCTTCGAGGACGGCCAGTTCAAGCGCGTCGAGATCTTCGGCCGCCGCGAGAAGTACGAGTTCCCGGAGCCGTTCGGCCTCGGCACGGTGATCTGTCACGACCATGAGGAAGTCAGTACCCTGCCCCGGCTCCTGCCGAAAGCGCTGGGCGAGAAGGGCCTGCGCTACGTGGACTTCAAGATGGGCGGCGACGCGGACGGCAGTGGCATCGACGCCGATCTCGCACTCGTCGGATCGGGCATGACCAGCAAGTACCCGGTCAAGCTCAAGGACGGCACCGAGGTGAGGCCGATCGACGTGTTCGTGGCCGCGCTGCCCCCTAACCCTCCGGCCGACGAGCTCGCCAGGCTGGCCCTGGCCGGCGAGATCACCGACTTCGGCGTCGTCACCGTCGACTGCATCGGCGAGAAGGACGGCAAGCCCGCGACCGTCGGCTACAACATCTTCCCGCCGGACATCAGGTGGGTGAACGGCCAGATCCCGGGCGCCACCTGCGTCAGTTACGGCACGAGCACGCCGGCCAGCGTCTACGCCGAGTTCATCGTCGAGGACAGGATCGCGGCCACGGGCATGATCTGCCCCGAGGAGCTGCCGCGCAGCGTGCGCGACGCCTTCATCGCCGAGTGCGGCGTGCGCAACATGCCGATCACGCGCAAGGACGTCGTCGCGGCCAACTGACGCGATGCTACGAAGCCCTGAGACGCTTCCCCCGTTCCGGGAAGCGTGAAGGGCCGGGGCGGCGCAAGCCGCCCCGGCCCTTCGTTTCACATCCCCTCGTCTTCCAGGTGGATGTGAGCGACTTCACCGACCGCATCGGGCCGGCTGGCACGGAGCCAGAACAGCATCACGACGCCAACGACGATCCACACGGCCATCACGTAGGGCGCGTACTTGTAGGGCGACGTGAGCGCCGAGATGAATGAAAGACCCGGAATGCCGGTGATGCCCGCGACGCTGAAGAAGCCCGGGATGAGCAGCAGGGCGCCGATGATGGGCACGACGATGTGTGAAAGCCAGTGCTGCTCGTCCTTGCGGTGCCGGGCGAAGTAGCCGACGCAGGCGATATTCGTGGCGATGTACACCGGCACGACGATGACGACGATCGCCGTCCCGATGATGCCGAAGGCCACCTGTGGCGTGTACTTGAACCCCAGGGACAGACCCACGACGAGACCGAGGATCAACTCGACGAGGATGCCGACTCTCGGGGACTTGAAGCGTGGGTGCAGGTCAGCGAACGCGCGCGGGAAGACGCCGATGCGACCCAGTGCGTAGGCCGTGCGCGTGAACACGTTGGCGCCGGAGTTCGCGTTCGCGAGCGTGGAGTTGATGATGGCGAAGAGCACGAGCGCCCAAAAGACCGTTGAGACAGTGCGAGCCAGCCCGTCCCAGGGCACACCGTTCGCCGAAGCGGCAAAGCCCGAGAAGTCCGCCGGCCCGTACGCGACCGTGGCCGCGTAAGTGGTGAAGATGTACAGGGCACCGATCAGGATCACCGAGAGGATGACAGCCCTCGGGACATTGCGTCTTGGGTTCCGAGTCTCTTCGGCGAGGGGCGCGGCAGCCTCGAAGCCGGAGAACGCCAGAAGAGCACCGACCGCGCCCGCGATCACGCCGGTCATCCCTGCGTAGCCTTTGGCGTTCGCGTAGTGGGTGGTGAACACCGCGAGCGTGTTGTGGTTGCCCGCCTTGATCACGAGGACGATCGACAGCGCGAGAAAGACGATGACCTCGATGAATCCGAGCACGACGCCGGTCCGCGTCGACGTCTTCACACCGCGGTATACGAGGAAGCAGATCAGCAGCATGCCGGCGACCATGAAGATCCACCACAGGCCGATGGGAAACGACGACTGTTCGGAGTTCCACTCGCCGGCGACGGTGTAGCCGAGCTGCAGCATGACGAGTGGCACGATGAGGACTTCGACCGCCGCATAGGCCCAGCCCACGAGGAAGCCCACCCACGGAGCCAGCCCCACGGCGTTGTACGTAGCGACCGAACCGGCCGCCGGGATGTGCTTGGCGAGCTGCCCGATGCTCCAAGCGGTGAAGATCATGCCCACGAAAGCGATGCTGACGGAGAGCGGGAGCGCGCCCGCGGCGAACGCCGCACCCAGCGGGATCGACGCGGCGATGGCGGCGCCCGGCGCCATGGACGTGATCGACTGGAACAACACGTCGATCAGACCGACGGCGTTGCGTTCCAGTTGCAGGACCGGTTGCGTGTTCGCCACTGCCATGCCTTTCATCCGAGGCTCGTCCTGTCTGGCCCGGCAACCGCGGATCCAGGACCCCTGGGCCGTCTTTCGCGCCTGGCGTGCCGCCGTGGCGGAAGATGAGCAACTATACGACCTCGCAAGTGTCCCCGCCAGAGTCGCCTCGCACACCGTGGCGAGCGTCTCGAGAACCGCCTCGCGCCGGCGTGGATCACCGCGCGGACGAGTTCAGGCCAGCACCTTCTGCATCACGTCGAACCGGCGCTCCACGGTCATGCCGGCACGCTCGTACACGCGCAACGCCCCGGTCGCGTTCTGCGCGTCGACGTCGAGGCGCACGACGCGCCGCCCGCGAGCCGCGAAGAGGGCGAACTCCGCCTCGAGCAAGGCCGCGCCCAGCCCTCGACCCCGCCAGGGCCGGCGGACGGCAAGATCGCCGACGATGCCTCCCTCGGGCGCGTCGAACCCGAGGGCGTAGCCCGCCAGGGCATCGCCGTCCCAGGCGAGCAGGCACAGGTCGAGATCCGCGCCGCGCGCTTCCAGGTGATGGAGCCGCCATTCCTCGAAGGTGTGGCTCTCGAACAGGAAGTGCTCGGCGAACGCCTCTTCGTCCGCCCGCCAGACCGTGCGTTCGTCGCGGCCCCGGCGAAACAGCCGCGCCTCGATGCCCGGTGGCCAGGCCGGCGATGGGCGTGGCCCTTCCAGATCGATCCGCATCTCGTAGGACTGGCGCGCCGGCGCGAAACCGCGCGCCTCGAGCAGTCCGCGCCAGCCTGGATGGACATCCTCTACCCACGCGAACAGGCGTGCCGGCTCAGTGGTCTCGGAGCCGACCGCGACTTCGGCCGCGCGCCGCTCGACGTGCTCCAGGAGCGCGCGGCCCACGCCCCTGCTGCGGTGATCGGGATGGACGTACACGTTGCCGACGATCTCGGCGCTCGCCGGCACCGGCCAGATCCAGGCCATGGCGCAGACGCTCCCCGCCGAGGGTCTCCACGACCCACTCGTTCCGCTCCATGTCCACCTTGGGGTCGCGGCTCAACGCAACGAGGTCGAGCTCGTGCTGCCGCGGCTCGCCACAGGCCGCGGCCTCCGAAGCGTCGAGGACGCGCTGGGCCGCGGGCATGTCGTCCGTGGTCGGGTGGCGAAGCACGTATCCGGGGGGCAGCACGGGGTCTCCTCCTTGTGACGAAGGTGCGCCAACGGCGCCGTGGGCCTGGTCGGCGACGCCGCAGAAGCGGACCGCGGCGAGCACGAGCGTCTCCGCCGCGACGCGCAGCTCGCCGAGCGAGACGGACTCGTCGGGCATGTGCGCGACGCGGACGTCGCCGGGTCCGAAGAGCACCGTCGGGATGCGCCCCTCGTTGACGAGGAGGCGCATGTCGGCGCCGTAGGTGACGCCCTCCATCAGCGGAGCGCTGCCGGTGACGTCCGCGGCCGCGCCGGCCAGCGTCGTCACGATCGGGTCTCCCGGATCGGTCGCGGCGGGGTCAAAGCGCCCGCCCCACCACTCCACCGAAGGCGGATGGGCGCTGAGCCAGGGATCGGTGGCCGCGGCACGGGCGATCGCGCGCTCGAACTCGAGCCGGGCCGCCGCCGGGTCCTCGCCGACGGCCACGCCGTAGCGACCCTCGGCGACGAGCCTGTCGGGCACGCTCGAAGCCCAATCGCCGGAGCGCAGGGTGCCGATCTCGATGGGCCACGGCAGCCGGTAGGCGGCAAAGAGCGGGTCGCCCGGGTCTCCAGCCACCAGGATTCCGTCCCCGGCCGCGCCGCAACGCTGGGCCTCGAGGGCGCGAAGCGCGGCGAACAGCGGCAGGAACCTCTCGATCGCGCTCACGCCCTCCTCGCGCACGCAGCCGTGCGCCGAGCGGCCGCTGACGACGAGGCGGAACATGAGCGACCCGGCTTGGGCGGGCACTATGCGCAGCTGCGTGGGCTCGACCACCACAGCGCCGTCGGCGCGGTGACCGCGCACGAGGGTGGCGAGAGTGCCCGTGCCGCCATCCTCTTCGCCCACCACGCTGGCCACCGAGAGACGGCCGCGCAGCGTCACCCCGGAGTCGCGGACGGCCTTGGCGGCGAAGAGCGCGCAGCACAGGCCGCCCTTCATGTCCGCGGCGCCCCGACCGTAAACGCGGCCGTCGCGTCGCACCGGGTCCCACGGTGGAGTCGTCCAGGCGGATTCGTCGCCGGGCGGCACGACGTCGATGTGCCCGTTGAGCATCAGGTCACGGCCGCCCGACCGCGCGCCCGTCCATCCCACCACGCCGAGGGCCTCGCCACGCTCGACCTCGGCGCCGAACGCCGGGTGCCGGGCCAGCTCCTCGAGGTCGACCTCCCAGACATCTGACTCGAGGCCGGCGTCCGCGAGCCACGCGGCCACGGCTCGCTGGGCCTCGCTCTCGGCGCCGTCCAGGCTCGGGATGGAGATGAGCCGGCACAGGAACTGCACCAGCCCTTCGTGGTCGAGCGCGTCGAGCGCGCGTCGCTCCGCCGGGCGCCGCGCGCCCCTCGACGGAGGCAGACCACTCATGTGCCCGTCGCCCTCAGGCGGGGTCGCGCTGCACCGGCCGCGTCAGGCACGTGGGTCCGCCCTCCGCCTTGAACGAGAGTGGGGCACCGGGGAAGACGACCACCTCGCAATCGGCCTCCTCGAGAAGCTTCCGCGTGACCGGGCTGCCGTCGAGCATCACGCACCGGCGCGGAGCGACGGCGAGCACGTTCGTCGCCTGCGTAGTGCGAAACTCGACCTCCGGCACCTCGAGCAGCCGGACGCCGCGCCGTCTGAGCTCGGTCCAGAAGGCGGTCGGCATGAGCGGCGGGTACGCCACGGCAAGATCGACGTCCACGGGGCTGACAAGGCTGAGGAGGTGAAGGCACGCGTCTGGACCGGTGAAGAAGGGCAGATCGTAGTCCAGGACGGCGGCGCCGAGTGGCGCCAGCAGCTCACGCAGTTGCCGCACTCCCTCAGCGTTCGTGCGGAAGCCGCGACCGACGGCGAGCGTGTCGTGGTCGAGCCACATCGTATCGCCGCCCTCCGCGCGGGCGCCTCCCTCGAGGCGGCCGTACACGGGCACGCCGTACTCCTGGAGACAGCGACCCAGCGCCTCCTCTTCGCCCCGGCGCGCGGCCTTCCCCATGCTCAGCAGGAGCGCGCCCCGATCGGTGACCAGTGCCGGGTCGAACACGAACGTGCTGTCGGCCAGGCCGGGCAGCGGGCTGTCGTGATAGAGGATCTCTACGTCCCAGGCGCGCAGGGCGTCTGCGAATGCGTCGTGCGCGCGCGCGCGCCTGGTCCAAGTCGATGGGAGCCGAGTAGTGCCACGCGCCGAGGTCGGCTGCGGCCATCTCCGGGCCGGGTCGCCGCATCACCACCCGCCGCAGACGACCGACCATGCCCTGTGCCCCGTACCCGTACGCTCATGGCCCTCCCTTGCACCGCCCGGCGCGACGCCCTAGATGAGATCGCGTCCGTACTTGGCGAGGATCTCCTTGGACATCGCGTAGCGCGCCGTCTTGAGTGGGTCGACGACCTGCGAGACCTGGAGCTGACCGGCGGCGCTCATGAGCATGGTCGCGTCGGAAGCGGACAGGCCGAGCTGCCCCATCAGCAGACCGGCCATGTCGCGCGTCGCCTGATCCGCCGCATCGTCGAGCGTCTCGGCCGAGGCGATCGTCGCCACCACCTCGGCCGTCTCCACGACCGGGTTGGTCAGCTCGAGATCACGGCGCAGGTCGACGCGCAGCTGGATGCTCCCCGCGACCTCGACGCCGGTACCGCAGATCTCCCCGTCGCCCATGGCGGCGTGCAGGTCGCCGGCCGCGAGCAGCGCACCGGGCGCGAACACCGGCAGGTACACAGTCGCGCCCTCACCGATGATGCGCGTGTCCATGTTGCCGCCGTGCGACCCGGGAGACCCGCAAGGTACGGGTGCTCCCTCAGGCGCCACGCCGATCACGCCGATCATCGGGCGCACCGGAACGCTCGCCCCGGCCACCTGGGCGGAGCCGTCCTCGATCGGGATCATCGCGAACGAGATGCCTTCGAAGCGTTCCCGCAGAACGCCGAAGTCGCCGCTCACCGCCATCACGCCGCGCCGGGCGACTTCGACGCGCTCGATGAGCACGGAGAGCACGTCGCCCGGCTCCGCGCCCTCCACGTAGACGGGGCCGGTGGCGGGGTTGATGTGCGCCCAATCGACTCCGCCGGGAGAGTCCGAGGCGGACTGCACCTGATCGCTGAAACAGTCCGCCGTCTCGAGCACGAGGCTGTCGCCGGGACGCACGCGCACGACGGGGGCAGCCTCGGAGGAGAGACTGTAGACGCTCTGGTCTCGGGCCACGTGGATCACAGCTGGCCTTCCTTTCGCTGCAGGGCGGCGCTCAGTCGCCCTGGATCTTGCGCCGCCACGGGGCCCACGACGTGGGCCGGCTCATGTCGGCGTACTGATGCACGGGGGTGTCCTCGGGCCGCCTCACGACGAGGAGCCCGTCCGGGTCGACCACCTCTAGCCCGTCCGACTGCATCAGCGCGAAGAGGCTGACGATGCCGACCGCGTCGTGCCCGCCGCCGAGCTCGTCGACGGTAAGCGTGTGATTGGCGAGAAGACGCTTCCAGGTGCTGATGAGACGCTCCCACGTGTAGTCGGCGCGCAGACCCCGCACCAGCAGCGAGAGCCCGTGCTCGTCCGAGCCGACTATGCGGCCCGTACCGCGCCAGAAGACGAGCGGGAACTCCTCGCCCACCATCCGCCCGGTGCGGTGCTTCATCGTCTCGATCGAGATCATGGGGCCTCCTGGGTGCTGCGCTGCCGGCAGTAAGTCTACCCCGGCGAGCGCGGAGGCCACCACTCGTCGCCTCGTGTCGGACGGCGATACCGCGTTGCCCGTGCGCGTGCGCGTGGGTAGAGTCGATGACAGCCATGTCGCACGAGACCGCCCGCATCGACCTGCACTGCCACTCCCGGTACAGCGGAGCGACAGACCTGTGGATGGCGCGGACGATGCGCGTCGGCGAGTACACCTCCGACCCCGCCGACCTCTACCGTCGCGCCAAGGCACAGGGGATGACGCACGTCACGCTCACCGACCGCGACACGATCGCCGGCGGGCTGCGACTGGCGCACCACGAGGACTTCGTCCTCGGAGCCGAGGTGACCGCGTTCTTCCCCGCCGAGGCGCACGCCGTGCAGGTCCTCGTGTGGGGTCTCAGCGAGGGGGATCACGCGGAGATCCAGGCGCTGCGCTTCAACGTGCGAGAGCTGGTCGCCTACCTGCGCGCCAACGGGATCGCGCACGGATTGGCGCAGCCGACCTCGCTGCGCTCGAGCGGCCTCCGCACCGATCAGTTCGAGCAACTCCTGCTGCTGTTCGGCCTCTGGGAAGTGCGCGACGGCGCCACGCACAAGGCCGCCAACGACCTCGCCCAGCGCCTCACGGAGACCGGGGAGGCGACGCTCGCCCGCCTCGCGGAGAAGCACGGCATCGCGCCGGCCACCGTCGTGATCGGCCGGTTCGCGGGCTCGAACGACCTCAGCGGGCTTGACGTCGGCGCCACCTACACCGAGGTCGACCTCGGCGAGGACGGCGATCTGCTGGGCGGCCTGCGCCACGGCGCCACGCTCCCGCGCGGCGAGATCGCGAGCACGGCGAAGACGGCGCGCCTGCTCATCGCGCTCGCCTCCGAGGGCATCGGCGACCGTGGCAGCCGCCTCACCGCCTGGTTCCTCGACAACCTCCTCGGCCCGGAATCACCGTCGTGGCTCATGCGGTCACCGGCGGGCAAGAAGCTGCTGGGCCGGGTCCTGAGGGTCACGAGCAAGCGGCCCACGCTCGGGGGCAGCAGGCCGTGGCGGCTCACCGCACTGGCGGAACTCGCCGAGCTGCTGCGCCAAGGCGGCCTCGGCGAAGGGCCGCAGCGCTATCGTCGTTTCGCCGACGTGATCGACGACACCTGGACTCGGGCGACGGTGGAGCATCTCGACGGCCTCCGCAGCGCCGCCGCTGCCGGGAGCGACGGCCGCGTCGGCGACGAGCTGCGCGAGCTGGCCGGCGCTCAAGTCCTGCTGGCGCCCTACTTCATCGCCGCCGCGTTCCGGGCGCGAGAGGAAAGGAACGCCGCGCGCACGGCGGCCTCGCTCGAGGAGGCTGGCCTCCTCGACCCGGGCCCAGCCCAAGGTGAGCCGCGTGTGGCCATGTTCACGGACACGTACCTCGACCTCAACGGCGTCGCCACCGTGCTCCAGGCGCTCAATGCCGAGGCGCGCAGGGAGTCGTACCCATTGACGATCGTGTCCTGCGGCGACAAACGCGCGAGCACCCCCGGGCACGAGCAGTTCGCGGCGCTCGAGCGCCTCAACCTCGAGGTGTACAGCGACTTTCCCCTCGACGTGCCGCCGCTCCTGGAGATGCTGGCATGGTGTGAGGGCGAGCGCATCGAGGTGATCCACGCCGCCACGCCCGGCCCTGTCGGCCTCGCGGCGTACGCTCTCGCCCGCGCCCTCGATCTGCCGCTCATCGGCACCTATCACACCGACGTGCCGCGGCTCGGCTATTTCCTCACCGGCGATCCGCTGCTCGAGGAACTGCTGTGGAACTACATGAGCTGGTTCTACCGCAGCTGCGAGGCCGTCTTCGCACCCTCCCGCGGCGTGGAGCGCGAGCTCTTCGCGCGCGGGCTCCGCTGCCGCTTCGAGCCCCTCGATCAGGCGGTGGACGCGGAGGCGTTCTCTCCGGAGCGGCGCGATCCTCGCCTGCACGACGAGCTGGGCGGAGACGGGAACGTGGTGCTCTGGGTGGGACGCGTGTCCGCCGAGAAGAACCTCGAACTGCTCACCGCCGCGTTCGCCCGCATCCGCGAGCACCGCAACGACGTGAGCCTCGTCATCGTCGGCGACGGGCCGCATCGCAAGACGCTCGAGGAGCTGTCGCCCGAGACCACGTTCCTCGGCTTCCGCTCCGGAGAGGAACTGGCGCGCATCTATGCGACGGCCGACGTGTTCGCGTTCCCCGGGTCGGCCGAGACCTTCGGTCAGGTCGTGCTCGAGGCGGCGATGTCGGGGCTGCCGACGATCGTCACCGCGGGCAGCATCCCGAGCGAGGCGGTGGTCCCGGGCGTCACGGCGATCACAGTGAGCCCGGGCGACGTGGACGGACTGCGCGCGGCCATCGAGACGCTCGCCGACGACGACGCCCTGCGGGCGCGCATGGGCGCGGCCGCGCGCGCCGTTGCGGCCGGCCGCACCTGGGCCAAGACCTTCGCGCGCTTCCGCGCCGTGTACGCGCAGGTGCGCCGGTGAGCACCGGTGAGTCCCGCGCAGTGCTCTTCCTCCTCGCCCACCACGACGACGAGGTGTTCTGCGCCGGCGCTCTCGCCCGGGCGCTCGCGGAGCGCCGGCGGGTGCGGATGCTCTGGGCGACGGCCGGCGGACTAGCGCCGGCCGGCTGGCGCCTCGCGGAGGGACGCACCGTGGTGCGGCTTCTCCGCTTGGGCCCGGAGGACGTCCGGCTGCTCGGCCTCTCTGACCAGCGCGCGGCCGAGCACCTCGAGATCATCGAGGAGGCCGCCCTCGGCCTCTGCGCGAACGTCGGCGCGATCTACGCACCCGCCTGGGAGGGCGGTCACCCCGATCACGACGCGCTGTGCCTGCTCGGCGCGCGGCTGTGCGCGCGCCTCCAGCACGACGGCGCGAAGGCGCGCTGCTTCGAGTTCGGGCTGTACCGGCGCGGCCGCTGGGGCCTGGCGGTGAAGGCGCCGTTCGAGCCGGGCGAGCCGCGCCTCGGGCCCGGCGCGCTGGCGTTGCGCCGGGCTCTGATGCGGGCCAACGCCAGCCAGGCGCCGTCGTTGGCCGCGCTGGCGCTCGCCGGTACCCTACAAGGGACCTGGCCCTCCGAGCCGGTGCGCGAGGTGCCCGAGGACCGGGACTGGACGCTGCCGCCGGCCGCAGAGCCGCTGCTGTACCGGGCTTACACGCGCTGGGACTTCGCGCGCTTTCGGGAGGCCACCGGGAACTGAGCCGCCCGAGTCGCTCACGCCCGCCGCGCGCCCGAAGGCCCAGCGGCGCGAGCCTACGGGCGAGGGACGAGGCCGACGCGCTCGCGCACCTTGGCGAGAGTGCGCCCGGCGATCGTCTCGGCGCGGTCGGCGCCGTTCCTGAGCACCCCTAGGGTGTAGCTCTTGTCCGCCTCGAGCTCGCGGATGCGCGCCTGGATGGGCGTGAGCGCCTCCACTACGACCTCGGCGAGGTCGGCCTTGAAGTCCGCGTAGCCCTTGCCCTCGTAACGCGCCACGATAGCGTCCACCGGTTCACCGCTGAGGACGCTGTAGATGCCGAGCAGGTTGGCGAGCGCCGGTTTGTCCGGGCCCGGACGCACGTCGGTGCCCGAGTCGGTGACGGCGCGCTTGATCTTCTTCGCCATCACGTCCGGCGGGTCCATGAGCGCGATGTAGCTGCCGGCCGAGCCGGCGCTCTTGCTCATCTTCTTCGCCGGGTCGTCCAGACTCATGACGCGCGCGCCACCCTCGCGGATGATCGGCTCCGGCACCACGAACGCCTTGCCGAAGGCGTTGTTGAAGCGGATGGCGATGTCCCGGGTGAGCTCAACGTGCTGCTTCTGGTCCTCACCGATAGGCACAGCGTCGGCCTGGTAGAGCAGGATGTCGGCCGCCTGCAGCACCGGGTAGTCGAACAGGGCCACGCCGACGCTCTCGCCCTCTTGCCCGGCCGTCTTGTCCTTGAACTGTGTCATGCGCCGCAGTTCGCCCATGTACGTGATCGTGTTGAGGATCCACATGAGCTCCGCGTGGGCCGGGACGTGACTCTGCACGAAGACGATGGAGCGCTCCGGGTCGATGCCCGAGGCGAGGAACAGGTTGACCAGATCGACGGTGTTGCGCCGTAACTCGGCCCGGACCTGCCGCACCGTGATCGCGTGCAGGTCGACGGCGCAGTACACGCAATCGTGCGTCTCCTGCATGGCCACCCAATTGCGGATGGCGCCGAGGTAGTTGCCGAGATGCAAAGAGCCCGAGGGCTGGATGCCGCTGAACACGCGCGGGCGGCGCTGCGGCCGCGGCGTCGCGGCAGGTCCGGGGGTCTCGGCGGCTGCGGTCATGGGAGAGGAGTCTACCGAAGCCGCGGCGGCTGGGCCAATCTCAGGCGGGCGGGTCCCTGACTGCCGGCCCGTCCGTCAGATCCCGCCCCATCGGCGCGATGACCGTGTCGAGCGCAGCCCCGCGGCGCTGCGTCTCGGGGTCGCCCGGTCCGCGGCGTCGCCCGGACGTGAGGCGGACGAGGAGTTGAGTGGCGCCGCGCCCGGACGAACGGCAGGTCGCGCGCGTCGCAGGATGGCGACCCCGGCGAGCTCGCGCCACGCCGAGGTGAGCGCTGACATTTGCTCCCCACATGAGCCGGTGCTACCCTGCATGGGAACCGAGGATGCCCGGCTGAAGGCCGCGTGAGAGTCCGCGCCGCTACGGCGGACGCGGGCGCCGAAGGGGCAAGGTGAGCGCCGGAAGCGCCGCCGAAACTCTCAGGCGAATGGAACGCGACCGGACGGGCCCCTGGAGCACCCGGGCGGCTGCCCGGTGGCGGACAGGGTGATGGCGACATCGCCCTGTCCTTTGACGTTTAGGGGGGCACATGACCGCCGAACGTCGCGAGGCGCTGGCAGACCGTGTGGGGCGGCTGGGCACGGAGACCGCGTTCGCGGTCTCCGCCGAGGCCGCCGAATGGACGGCGCAGGGCAACACCGTGTACCCGTTCCACCTGGGGGACCTGGACCTGCCCACGCCGGGCAACATCGTGGCCGCCGCCGTGAGGGCGATCGCCGACGGCAAGACCTGCTACTGCCCCAACGCCGGCATCCCGCAACTGCGGGAGGCGCTCGCCGCCGACGTCAGCGCCTCGCACGGCGTCGCCTACGCGCCGCGCAACGTCGTCATCGAACCCGGCGGCAAACCGGTGATCGCCAAGTTCATCCTCGCCCTCATGAATCCCGGCGACGAGGTCCTCTACCCCAATCCTGGCTACCCGATCTACGAGAGCCAGATCGAGTTCCACGGCGGCGGCGCGCTGCCGTATGGCTATGTCGAGGGACGCGACGATTTCGAGCTCGACCTCGACGCACTGGAGCGTCAGGTATCGCCGCGCACGCGCCTGCTCGTCTTCAACAACCTGCAGAACCCCACCGGCGCCGAGAGCTCACCGCAAGAGCTCGAACGCGTCGCTGAGTTCGCGCTCGAGCACGATCTCATGGTTCTCAGCGACGAGGCGTACTGGGACATCCGCTACTCCGGCGCAAGCCGCTCCATCGCATCCGTTCCGGGCATGCAGGAGCGCTGCGTCATCCTCTACACGTTCAGCAAGAAGTTCGCGATGACCGGCTGGCGCCTGGGCGCGGCGATCGCACCCGCCGCCGTCGCCGACGTCTTCGCCAAGCTCAACGTGAACGACGAGAGCTGCTCGAACCACTTCGTCCAGTACGGCGCCCTCGAGGGCCTCACCGGCGACCAGAGCGGACCGCGCCAGATCGTCCAGACCCTCAAGGAGCGTCGCGACACCTGCGTGGACCTGCTCAACGACGTCCCCGGCGTGCGCTGCTTCCGGCCGGAGGCCACCTTCTACCTGTTTCCGGACGTCACCGGCCTCATGGACCGCAAAGGCTTCGCCACCTACGACGAGCTTCGGCGCGCGGCGCTGGAGCAGACGGGCGTCAGCTTCTGCACTCGCCTGCACTTCGGCCGCGCGCTCCCCGGCGAGGAGCGGTTCTACGCGCGCTTCGCCTACTCGGGCATCCCCGTGGCCGCCATCCGCGAGGGCCTCGGCAGACTCAAGGAGTGGGCCGCCTCATGAACGACCTGAACAAGACCCCGTTCCACGACCGCCACGTCAGGCTGGGCGCGCGGATGGTGGACTTCGGCGGCTGGGAGATGCCGGTGCAGTATCCGGCCGGCATCATCGCCGAGCACCTCGCCACCCGTGGCGGCGCCGGCCTGTTCGACGTCTCGCACATGGGTCGCTTCGCGCTGCGCGGCCCGGGCGCGGTGGCCTTCCTCCAGCACGTCCTCACCAACAACGCCGCGGCGCTCGACCCGCTGCAGGCGCAGTACACGATCGTGCCGACCCCGACCGGCGGCGCCGTGGACGACGCATACCTCTACCGCTTCCGCGAGGCGGAGTACCTTCTGGTGGTCAACGCCGCCAACCGTATCAAGGACTGGGAGCACCTCGAGCTCCACATGGAGGGGTTCCCGAACGTGGAGCTCACGGACGAGACCGGCGAGATCGCCATGCTGGCCCTGCAGGGCCCCGCCTCGCGCGACGTGCTCGCCGGCCTCATCGAAGCGGGAGCCCTCCCCGACCCGTTCCGCAACGAGCTCGGTATCGTGACCTTGCGCGTGCCGGACCCCGACGGGGGGGCTGCACGCGCCGTCGAGACGCGCATCGGCCGCACCGGCTACACCGGCGAACCGGTGTGCTTCGAGCTGTTCCTGCCCGCGGAGCAGGGGCCGCCGGTGTGGGACGCGCTCCTCGCCGCGGGCGCCTCCCCTGTCGGGCTCGGCGCCCGCGACACCCTGCGCCTCGAGGCCGGCCTCCCGCTGTACGGCCACGAGCTGGGGCTCGACCCCAAGGGGCGCGAGATCCCGATCATGAGCTGCCCCCTCTCCACGTTCGCGGTGAGCTTCTCGCCGCTCAAGGGGGAGTACGTCGGCCGAGCCTCTCTGGCGCGCCAGCACGCGGCCTACGCCGGCATCCTCCGCCGCGACTACGCCCTCCTGGCCGACCTTCCCAAACTCACGCGGCCGGTCGCGGTGACCGGCCGCGGCATCGCGCGTGAGGGCGCTCCCGTCCTGCGCGACGGTGCGCAGGTCGGCTGGGTGACGAGCGGGACCATGGTGCCCTACTGGGGCGTCGAGGGCGAGGGACTCTGCTCCGCGCAGGCGGACCAGCACGAGATGCGGTCCATCGCGCTGGCCTATGTGGACGGCCGCCTCATCGAGGACGACGAGGTGGAGATCGACGTGCGCGGCAAGCGCGTCCCCGGCCTCGTCGTGCCGTACCACCTGCGCAGCGACGCGCCACCCTGCGCGCGAGCCATCGTCTGGGATCACGCGCCGCAGCTCACCGAGCTCGAGGGCGGCGAGGCGGGCGAAAAGGCGCTGCGCCTGCTCGCCCGCGCCGCCGACAACCACGTGTGGCGCCAGCACGAGTGCATCGACCTCATCCCCAGCGAGATGACCGCGTCCCCGATGGCGCGGCTCCTTTCGATCAGCGACCCTTCCTTCCGCTATGCGGAGCACAAGAAGACCGAGGCCTTCTACGACCTCGAGGTCTTCTACTACCAGGGCACGGGTTTCATCCACGAGGTCGAGCGCCTGCTCATCGACGAGTTCCGTGCCTACCTCGGCTGCCCCGAGGTCGAGACCCGCGTGATCAGCGGCCAGATGGCCAACACCGCCGTGTTCAGCGCGATGGTCGACTACCTCAACCGGGCCGACCGCAGGGCCGAGCCGCGTCGCATCGGCAGGGTGATCAACAACCACATCGCCCGCGGCGGGCACCTGAGCGCCCAACCCATGGGCGCCCTGCGCGACTACGTCGCCCGCGACCCGCGCACCGAGATGCCCGCGGTCGTCGAGATACCGGTGCTCGCCGAGAATCCGTACAAGGCCGACGTGCCGGCGCTCCTCGACCTCATCGAGAAGGAGCGCCCCGAGCTCATCATCCTCGGCAAGAGCATGGTCCTGCATCCCGAGCCGGTGTACGAGATACGCGCGTTCCTCGACGACGCCGGTCTGGGTGCGGTGCTGATGTACGACATGGCGCACGTCCTCGGCCTCGTCGGGCCGCACTTCCAGCAGCCGTTCGCGGAGGGCGCCGACATCGTGACGGGCTCGACGCACAAGACGTTCTTCGGCACGCAGCGCGGCATCATCGGCGCCCGCTGGGAGGAGCTCGAAGAGCGCTACGACCTCTGGGAGGCGATCGAACGCAGGGCCTTCCCTGGGTCCGTGAGCAACCACCACCTCGGCACCCTGCTCGGACTCCTGATGGCGGCCTACGAGATGAACCACTTCAAAGACGCCTACCAGCGGGCCGTCATCGGCAACGCCAAGGCCTTCGCGGTCGCGCTCAAGGACGCCGGGCTGGACGTCGCCGGCGACCCCTCCATCGACTACACCGAGACGCATCAGGTCGTCCTTCGGGTCGGCTACGGCAGGGGCCCCGAGTTCGCCGGCAGGCTCGAGGAGAACAACATCATCTGCAACTACCAGGCGGCGCCCGACGAAGAGGGCTTCACGGCGTCGGGCGCCCTGCGCCTCGGCGTGGCGGAGATGACCCGCTTCGGCATGGGTCCCGGCGACTTCGCCGAAGTCGCAGCGCTGATGGCTGACGTCATCAACGACGGGGCCGCCGTCGCGTCCCACGTCAAGGCTCTGCGCTCGCGGTTCACCGAGATCGGCTACTGCTTCGAGGGACCGCAGTTCGACCCGCTGCTGCAGCGCCTGCACGAACTCGTCTGACGTGAGCGCCAGGGAGAGCGCGAGAGGAGCGGCGACATGACATTCGACCTCGGACCCAGGCGCGCCACCTACCAGGAGGTCGCGGCGCCACCGGCGGGAAGGGGACTCCTCAGCGGCGCGGAGCTCGCACAGTTCGAGTCGCTGGACCTCTTCTACCGCTCGCTGTGCGCGCTGCTCTTCAACTACGCCCCCACGTCGGGTCACCCCGGCGGCTCCATCTCGTCCGGGCGCTTCGTCGCTGCGATCCTGTTCGACGACCTCGACTACGACCTCGGCGACCCGCAACGCGACGACGCCGATCAGATCTCGTACGCGGCGGGCCACAAGGCGATGGGGCTCTACGCCATGTGGGCCCTGCGCGACGAGATCGCCCGCGTCGGCGACCGTTCCCTGCTCCCCGGCGACGAGAAGCATCGGCTGCGCCTCGAGGATCTGCTCGGCTTCCGCCGCAACCCCGTCACCGTCACGCCACTCTTCCGCCGCTTCCACGCCAAGGCGCTGGACGGGCATCCCACTCCGGCGACGCCGTTCGTACGCCTGTCCACCGGCGCCTCGGGGGTCGGCCTGGCCAGCTCGATCGGTCTTGCCATCGGAGCGCGCGACCACTACGGCCCGGCGGCGCCGCGCGTGCACATCGTCGAGGGCGAGGGAGGCCTCACGCCCGGGCGCGTCGCCGAGGCACTCGCGGCGGCGGGCACCGCTTCGCTCGGCAACGTCGTCGTGCACCTAGACTGGAACCAGGCCTCGATCGACAGCGAGCAGGTGTGCCGCGACGGCGTCACGCCGGGGGACTACGTGCAGTGGGACCCGCGCGAGCTCTTCTACCTGCACGACTGGAACGTGGTCGCGGTCACGGACGGCCGCGACTTCCAGCAGGTGGTCGCGGCCCAGCGCCACGCCCGGGAGATCGACAATGGACAACCCACGGCCATCGTGTACCGCACGCTCAAGGGCTGGAAGTACGGCATCGAGGGCAAGGCGTCGCACGGGGCCGGCCACAAGCTCTGCTCGGAAGGCTTCTATGCGGCCCTGGCGGAGCTCACCGGGGACGGCGCCGCAGCGCTGCCCGTCTGTGATCCCGACGACCAGCGCTGCCTCGCGGCAGCGCGCGGCGACGCCGTGCGCGAGGAGTGTTTCTGGGCTGCCCTCGAGACCGTGCGCAGACTCATCGCCGAGGACGATGCGCTGGTGCGGGCCTTCAGCGCGCGGCTGCGCAGCGCCCGCGAGCGCCTCGAGGCGCGCGGCCGCGCGCCGCGCGCCGATGCGCCCCGCGTGGACGCGGTCTACGAGGCGGCCGGCGCCTCGACGGAGATCCCGGACGGGCTGCGACTCGCGGCTGGCTCCTCCACCACGCTGCGCGGCGAGCTCGGGCGCTGCTTGCACCACCTCAACCAAGCGTCGGGCGGCGCGCTCCTCGTGGCCGCCGCAGACCTGCTCGGTTCCACCAGCGTCAGCACCATCGCCGGCGGCTTCCCGGCCGGCTTCTGGAACGCCGAGACCAACGCCGGCGCCCGCCTCTTGGCCACCGGCGGCATCTGCGAGGACGCCATGTCCGGCATCCTCTCCGGGATCAGCGCCTACGGTCACGCCCTTGGCGTGGGCTCCTCCTACGGCGCCTTCCTGGCTCCGCTCGCGCATATCTCCGCGCGCCTCCACGCCATCGGGTCGCAGGCGAGCCGGGCGACATGGGGCACTCGGTACCGGCCCTTGATCCTCGTCTGTGGCCACGCCGGCCTCAAGACCGGCGAGGACGGGCCCACCCACGCCGACCCGCAGCCGCTGCAGCTGCTGCAGGGGAACTTCCCACTGGGGACGGCGATCTCCCTCACACCCTGGGACCCGCAGGAGATCTGGCCGCTGGTCGCGGCGGCGCTGGCGCGGCGCCCGGCGGTCATCTCCGCGTTCGTCACGCGCCCGGCGGAGACGGTCCTCGACCGGGCGGCCCTGGGCCTGCCGGGACCGGAGGCTGCGGCAGACGGCGTGTACGTGCTGCGGCAGCCCTCGGGCCGCCCCGACGTCACGGTGATGCTCCAGGAGAGCGCCGTCGCCTACGCCTTCCTCGAGGAGGGGCTACCGCTGCTGAAGCAGGCGGGCATCGACGCGCTGGTGTACTACGTGGCCAGCGCAGAGCTCTTCGACCTGCTGCCGGTCGAGCGGCGGCACGCGATCTTCCCACCCGAGCGGGCGCGCGAGGCCATCGGCGTCACCGGGTTCACCCTGCCCACCATGCATCGCTGGATCGTCTCCGAGGCAGGTCGCGAGGCGACGCTGCACCCCTATCGCAAGGGCCACTACCTGGGCAGCGGCCGAGGGGAGGACGTCCTGGCCGAGGCCGGCCTGGACGGCGCGAGTCAGTTCCAGGCGATTCGGGCCTACGTCGACCGGAGAGCGCGGTGAGCTTCCTCCGCGCGCGCATCGGGTAACCACTGCGCATGGATCTTGACGCGCCCCAGTGCAGCGTGGATTTCGCGCGGCTCGCCGACCCGATGAAGGACATCATCTCCTGCGAGCGCGGCGGGATGGTGTTCGACGGCGTCGACGTGGCCGGGATGGCCAAGACGACGCCGACGCCGTTCTTCCTCTTCAGCGCCGCGCAGCTCGACCGGAACATCGCGGCGCTGCGGGACTCGTTCCGCGAGCATCACCCGGCGACGCGCGTCTTCTACGCGAGCAAGGCGTGCTCCAACCTCTGGATCCTCGACCGTGTGCGCCGCGCCGGCATCGACGTCGAGGTCAACTCCGGCGGCGAGCTGTGGAAGGCGCGCAAGGCCGGCTTCGAGCCGCGACAGATCATCTTCAACGGCGTGGCGAAGACGCGCGACGAGGTCGCCGCGGCACTCGAAAGGCCGATCGAGGCGATCGTCGTCGACTCCGTGTTCGAGCTGCGCCGGGTCGCCGACGTGGCCGCCGACCTCGGCACCAGAGCGCGGGTCGCGCTGCGCGTCGACCTCAACGTGGCCAGCGAGACGCACCCGGGTCTGCGCACGAGCAAGGGCGCCAAAGCCGGCATCGACCTGAACGAGGCGCTCGGCGCCTTCG
Source organism: uncultured Thermoleophilia bacterium (assembly GCA_963709845.1). Taxonomy (GTDB): domain Bacteria; phylum Actinomycetota; class Thermoleophilia; order UBA2241; family UBA2241; genus CAIXSE01. The sequence goes on along the minus strand of CAVPXV010000004.1, from coordinate 502,070 downwards.
GCCTCGCCGCACAGCTACCCACCGTCGACCTCGTGGGCATGCACTATCACATAGGCTCGCAGATCACTCGCGTCGAGCCCTACGTCGAGGCGCTCGAGGCGGCGCTGGCGCTCCTGACCCGCATCGAGACGGCGCACGGCGTCCGCCTCGAGCATCTCAACATCGGCGGCGGCTTCGCGATCCCCTACTACGACCGCACCGGCGACGAGCCCGACACGTACTTCGAGGCCCCCCACACGCTCGCGGGCTACGCGCGCGAGATCGGCCGGCGCGTGGAGGCGGCGCGCCCGGACCTCCAGCTGTACCTGGAGCCGGGGCGCGCCATCGCCGGCAACAGCGCCATCCTCGTGAGCCGCGTCGAGGCCGAGAAGACGAAGCTCGTCGAGGCCACCCACGGGCGCGTGTCGCGCGAGGACTGGCTCATGATCGACGCCGGCTTCAACACCATCCTCGAGCACTCGAGCTACCACTGGTACTTCCGCGCCGTCGTCGCCGACCACTGCAGCAAGCCGCCGGTGCGGCCCTTCCGCATCGGCGGGCCGCTCTGCGACGGGGGCGACGTCTACACCGGCGACCCCGGCTCCGACTACCGCTACCTGCCCACGTGCACCAAGGTCGGCGACATCATCGCCTTCTTCGATGTGGGCGCCTACTCGCTCGAGTGCATGAGCGCCTACAACGGCCGCGACCAGGCGGCGGCCTACCTCATCGATGAGAGTGGGGTGCGCGAGATCGCCGCCCGCCGAACGGTCGAGGACTTCGTCGCCAACGAGCACTTCGGCGCCGCCGACCCGAGCGCCTGACCGGGCGAGCCGCCCGCGCAAGTGCGACGTTGCGGCGGGTCGCCCGCTAGTCCGCTTCGATCTCCTCGTCTATCGCACCGCTGTCGCTGACGACCATCCGGGCGATGGCGCTGACGACGTCGCCCTCGCGCATGTTCATGACCCTCACGCCCTGCGTCGCCCGCCCGTGGCGGCTGATGCCGTCGGCGCGCACGCGGATGACGACGCCGTCGCGGCTCTGCAGCATGATCTCATGATTCTCGCGCACCACCTTGACGCCGACCAGGTAGCCCTTGCGGTCGGTGAGTGCGATCGTGCGCACGCCGATGCCGCCGCGCCCGGTGATGCGGTACTCACCGATCGGCGTGCGTTTGCCGAAGCCGTTCTCCGTGATCACGAAGAGGTCGCTGTCGTCGCGGGCGATGTCCATGCTGATGACTTCGTCGCCCTTGCGCAGCCTCATCCCGCGCACGCCGGAGGCGTTGCGCCCCATGGGGCGCACGTCGCCTTCGTGGAAGCGGATCGCCTGGCCGAGCCGGCTGATCATCATCACGTCGTCGTCGCCGGAGGTGTGACGCACCGCCAGCAGCTCGTCGCCCTCGCGGATGTCGATGGCGATGATGCCGTCGCTCTTGCGCGGCGTGTTGTAGCTGCCGAACAAGGTCTTCTTCACGATGCCGTGCCGCGTGCCGAAGATCAGGTACTTGCCCTCGCTGACCTCGAAGTTGCGCGTATTGATCACGGCGCAGATCTTCTCGTCCTGGCGCAGCGGCAGGAGATTGACGATGTGCTTGCCCTTGGCGTTGCGCCCGGCGAGCGGCAGCTCGTGCACCTTGAGCCGGTACACCTTGCCGACGCTGGTGAAGAACAGCAGGAAGTGGTGCGTGCTGGTGATGAAGAGGTGCTCGACTTCGTCTTCTTCCTTGAGGTCCATCCCGGCGACGCCGATGCCGCCGCGCTTCTGCTGGCGGTAGGTGGCCACCGGCAGTCGCTTCACGTAGCCGGTCTTGGTGATGGTGATCACCATCTGCTCCTCGGCGATGAGGTCCTCGATGTCGATCTCGCCCTCGTCGGGCACGATCTCGGTGCGGCGGTCGTCGTTGTAGAGCCTCTTGATCTCCAGCAGCTCGGTCTTGATGACGCCGTAGATGGCGCCCTCGTCGCCGAGCAGCTCGCGCAGCTGCTTGATGCGGGCGAGCAGGCCGGCGTGCTCCTCTTTGACCTTGTCGCGCTCGAGTCCGGTGAGCTTCTGGAGGCGCAGGTCGAGGATGGCCTGCGCCTGCGGCCGCGTGAGCTCGAAGGTGTCCATGAGCGCGTCGCGGGCGGAGTCGCCGTCGGCGGCGCGGCGGATGATGCTGATGATCTGGTCGAGGTTGTCGAGGGCGACGAGCAGGCCTTCGAGGATGTGCGCCCGGGTCTCGGCCTTGTCGAGCTCGAACTTGGTGCGCCGGATGATGATCTCTTTCTGGAAGGCGATGTACGCCTGGAGCATCTCCGGCAGGGTGAGGGTGCGCGGCACGCCGCCGACCAGGGCGATGTTGATGACCCCGAAGGTGGTCTGCATCTGGGTGTGCTTGTAGAGCTTGTTGAGCACGACCATGGGGATGGCTTCGCGCTTGAGCTCGATGACGAGGCGCATGCCCGAGCGGTCTGACTCGTTGCGCAGGTCGCTGATCTCGGTGATCTTCTTCGACTTCACCAGGTCGACGATGTTGTCGATGAGCGCGGCGCGGTTGACCTGGTAGGGCAGCTCGGTGACGACGATGGCGGTCCTGTTGCCCTTGAGCTGCTCGGTGTGCGCCTTGGCGCGCACGCGGATGCGCCCGCGGCCGGTGCGGTAGGCCTCCTTGATGCCGGCGGTGCCGAGGATGACGCCGCCGGTGGGGAAGTCGGGCGCCTTGATGAACGCCATCAGGTCGTCGGCGGTCGCTTCGGGGTCGTCGATGAGATGGACGATGGCGTCGACGACCTCGCCGAGGTTGTGCGGCGGGATGTTGGTCGCCATGCCGACGGCGATGCCCGACGCGCCGTTGACCATGAGGTTGGGCATGCGGCTGGGCAGGACGCGCGGCTCCCGGCGCGTCTCGTCGTAGTTGGGCATCCAGTCGACGGTGTTGGCGTCGATGTCGCGCAGCATCTCGACGGCGATCTTGCTGAAACGCGCCTCGGTGTAGCGCATGGCGGCCGGGGAGTCGCCCTCGACCGAGCCGAAGTTGCCCTGGCCGTCGACCAGCGGGTAGCGCATGTTGAAGTCCTGCGCCATGCGCACCAGCGTCGGGTAGATGACGGCCTCGCCGTGGGGGTGGTAGTTGCCGGACGTGTCGCCGGCGATCTTGGCGCACTTGCGGTGCTGCTTGTTGGGTGCCAGGCCAAGGTCGTTCATGGCGACGAGGATGCGGCGCTGGCTCGGCTTGAGGCCGTCGCGCACGTCGGGCAGGGCGCGGTCGACGATGACGCTCATCGCGTAGTCGATGAACGACGAGCGCATCTCGTCTTCGAGCTCGATGGGCTCGATCTTGCCTTCGAGTGTCTGCAGCGAATCAGACATCGAGGAACCGCACTTCCTTCGCGTTCTTCTCGATGAACTCGCGACGCGGCTCGACCTTGTCGCCCATCAGCATGGTGAAGACCTCGTCGGCGGCCTGGGCGTCCTCCATGGAGACCAGCATGAGCGTGCGCGTCATGGGGTTCATGGTGGTCTCCCAGAGCTGGTCCGGGTTCATCTCGCCGAGGCCCTTGAAGCGCTGCAGCTGGATGCCCTCCTTGGCGAGCTCGACGATCTGCACGCGCAGGTCCTCGTAGCTCGCCGCCTCGGCCTTGCGGTTGCCGAGGTGGAGCGTGAACGGCGGCCGGCCGACCATCTCGTTGATCCGCACGTGCACGCGCTTGAGCGCCTGGAACTCGCGCCCGGCGAGGGCCGCGAACGGGATGCGCAGGTTCGCGGCCAGGCCGGTGCGCCGTTCGACGAGGCGCGTGTCGGCGACCTGCTCCTCGTCGTCGACGCCGAGGACATCGATGACGTAGCGCTTGTCGATGTCCTCGCGCAGCGCCTCGAGAAGCCCGGCGAAGGCGGTGATGTCGGCCTCGACGACCGGCCCGTTCTTGAGCCAGTCGATGAGTTCGCCGCCCCACTGGCTCTTCAGCTTCTTGACCCAGCCCTCGTACTCGCCGAAGAGCTTGAGGAAGCGCTGGTACTTGGTCTCGGTGAAGGTGAAGCCGGTGTCGGTGTTGTCGACGCGGATCTGCTCGAGGCGGCCGCGCAGCAGGATCTCCTCGAGCTGGACCTCCTTGTGGATGTAGTCTCCTGGTTGCCCTGCTTGAGGCGGTACAGCGGCGGCTGGGCGATGTAGACGTAGCCGGCCTCGACGAGCGGCTTCATGTGCCGGAACAGGAAGGTGAGGATGAGCGTGCGGATGTGCGACCCGTCGACGTCGGCGTCGGTCATGATGATGATCTTGTGGTAGCGCGCCTGCTCGACGTCGAACTCGTCGCCGATGCCGGTGCCGATGGCGCTGATCATCGTGAGGATCTCGTTGTTGGCGAGCATCTTGTCGATGCGCGCCTTCTCGACGTTGATGATCTTGCCGCGCAGCGGCAGGATGGCCTGGAAGCTGCGGTCGCGCGCCTGCTTGGCCGAGCCGCCGGCCGAGTCGCCCTCGACCAGGTAGAGCTCGCTCAGGGCCGGGTCGCTTGATGGAGCAGTCGGCCAGCTTGCCGGGCAGCGTGCGTGCCCTCGAGCAGGCCCTTGCGGCGCGTGAGGTCGCGCGCCTTGCGCGCGGCGCTGCGCGCCCGCGCCGCGTTGACCGCCTTCTCGACGATCTGGCGCGCCTCGGACGGGTTCTCCTCGAGGAACTCGGCCAGCTTGGCGTTGACCGACGTCTCGACGAGAGTGCGGATCTCGGTGTTGCCGAGCTTGGTCTTGGTCTGGCCCTCGAACTGCGGGTTCTTGAGCTTGACCGAGATGAGCGCCGTGAGGCCCTCGCGCACGTCCTCGCCGGTGAGGTTCTCCTCTTTCTCCTTGAGGAGGCCCTTCTGGCGCGCGTAGTCGTTGATGGTGCGCGTGAGCGCCGCAGCGGAAGCCCGAGAGATGGGAGCCGCCCTCGGTGGTGTTGATGTTGTTGGCGAAGGTGAAGATGGACTCGTTGTAGGACGAGTTCCACTGCATCGCGACTTCGACGGCGCCGTCGTCGGTCTCGTTCTCGAAGTAGATGATGGTGCGGTGGATGGCGTCCTTGTCGCGGTTGATGTAGGCGACGAAGTCGCGGATGCCGCCGTCGTACTGGAAGGTGACGCTCTCGCCCTCGGCGCGCTCGTCGTTGAGCTCGATGCGCAGGCCCTTGGTGAGGAAGGCCGTCTCGCGCAGGCGCTGGGCGAGCACGCGGAAGTCGTACTCGACCTCTTCGAAGATCTCGGGGTCGGCCAGGAACGACACCGTGGTGCCGGTGGGGGCGCCCTTCTCGAGCTTCTCCTTCTTCTCCAGGCCGCCGACCGGCACGCCGCGCTCGAAGCGCTGGTGCCAGTGATACCCGTCCACGTAGATGTCGAGCTCGAGCCACTCGGAGAGCGCGTTGACCACCGAGACGCCGACGCCGTGCAGGCCGCCGGAGACCTTGTAGCCGGCGCCGCCGAACTTGCCGCCGGCGTGCAGCATGGTGAGCACGATCTCGGCGGCGGGCTTGCCGTACTTGTCCATGATCCCGACCGGGATGCCGCGCCCGTCGTCGGACGATGGTCACGGAGTTGTCGGGGTTGATGGTGACGACGATGGTGTCGCAGTAGCCGGCGAGGGCCTCGTCGACCGAGTTGTCGACGACCTCGTAGACGAGGTGGTGGAGGCCGCGCGGGCCGGTGGAGCCGATGTACATGCCGGGCCGCTCGCGGACCGGCTCGAGGCCCTCGAGGACCTGGATGTCTTGGGCGTCGTAATGCGGCTTTTTCACTCAGCCTCGCAGTGTGCCAAAGGGCGGGTCGGGAGTGCGAACGGCAGGGTCGTCTTGCCTCTGGAGTATATCAAAAGCTGTGCTTGAGGGCGACCCTTGGCGGAAGACGAAATCCCAGCAAATCAGCGATTTTTGTCAACCTTCCGGGGTGCCCTGACCGGAGGCGCCGGGCGTACCCTCCGCCGAGGCTTGCAGTACGGCCTCGATAGCCGCCCGCAGACGCTCGTCGCGCACCCCCTCCACCTGCTCCCGCGCCTCCTCGAGATCCGCCGGCGCGGGCCTGTTGTGCCGGGGCTCCTTCTTCGCCGCCGCGTCGGGTTCTTCCTGCCGCGGCGGCGGCTCTCTCGACCACGAAGCGCAAGCGCTTCACGGGGTGCCCCGGGGACACCTCGTCCATGCGCCGCAGCAGCTGCCCGCCGAGGTAGGTGAGCTCGTTGGCCCACACGGAGGAAGCGCACTCGACGGTGAGGACCCCGCGCGCGAAGATGCGCGGGCGGGCGCCGCTCGCCACCTGATCGCCGGCAGCGCGCGCCCACGCCGCGTACGCGCGCGCCTGCTCGCTGGTCGCGAGCCGGTCGAGCGCGGGGCCGAGGATGTCGCCCAGTCGCGTCGGCTCTCCCCGGCGCTCGCCGGCCGATGTATCGCCCCTGCGAGCCCCGGACGGGCGGCGCGGAGGCTGTCCCGCGCCGCTCACAGGGCGTCCATCTCCGGCGGAGCCGGCGGCGCGTCGGACGGCGGCTGCACGGCGCCTTTGGCCAGCGAACCGTCGAGCGGCAGCTCGATCACCGTGGCCTCAGCCAGCTCGTCCTCCGTGAAGTAGTGGCGGTTCGTCGTGGTGATGATGGCCTGCCCGGCGGACGCCAGCCTGCGCACCAGCAGCCGGCGGCGGGCGTCGTCGAGCTCGCTCATCACGTCGTCGAGGAACAGCGTGCCCTGCTCGCCGGTGCGCGCGGCCGCCAGCCGCTGCTCCGCCAGGAGCAGCGCGAGCACCGCGGCGCGCTGCTCCCCCTGGGAGCCGAAGAGGCGCAGGTCGCGGCCGCCTCGCGGCAGATCGATGGGCCCGCACACGGGTCCGGAGCGGATCGTCCTCGTTGCGGCCGGCGGCGCCCCGGCTGGCGACCCGCTCGTCGCCAGCCCCTCGGCGGGCACCTCGAGGAAGCGCAGGTCGTCGCGGTGCGGCCCAAAGAGCGAAAGTCCTCGCCCCGTCTCGCCTGGGCGGCGCCTGCGCAGCTCCTCGAGCAAAGCGCCCTCGTCGTAGCCCACGTCCGCCAGCTGCGCGACCAGCGTGAGCGCGAACCGCTCGCCGCCGGGCGCCAGATCGGCGGCGGCCGCCGCGAACAGGTCCGCCAGCTCGGCCACGAGGTCGCGCCGGCGGCGGCCGAGGTCCGTGGCCGCTCGCGCGAACTGTGCGTCCCAGGGATCGAGAGAGGCGCCGGGCGCGCCGTTCTTGACCGCGATGAGCTGCGCGTTGCGCTGGCGCAGCGCGGCCTGTGCCTCGCGGGCGGCGGCGGCGAAGGCCGGGTCCAGCGTGCCGGCGAAGGCGTCGAGATGGGCGCGCCGTCGCGCCGGGCTGCCCTTGACGAGCAGAAGACTCTCGGGCACGAAGATGAACACCTGGCTACGCCCGCGCAGATCGTCCAGCGAGGTGACCTCGACGCCGTCCCAGCGCATGTGCTTTCCCTGCCCGGGGGCGAAACCGACCTCGACGGTCTGAGAGCCTGCGGCTAAGCCGTCGAGCCCCAGCTCGACGCGCGCGAACGGCTCACCCCACGTGAGGAGCTTGTCCTCGCGGCGCGTGCGCGGCGAGCTGCCATGCAAGGCGAACCAGGCCCCCTCCAGCAGATTGGTCTTGCCGCTGGCGTTCTCTCCGACGACGACGTTGAGGCCGACGCTGAAGCGCACGCTGGCGTCGCAGTAGGAGCGGAAGTTGACGAGCCTCAGCGTGGAGACGAACACACGCGATACTCCTCATCGCCGACGGCGACGACGTCCCCGGGCTGGAGGATGCGCCCGCGGCGCGTCTCGATCTCGCCGTTGACGGCGACGTCTCCACCCTGCACCAGCAGTTTGGCGTGGCCGCCGGTCGCCGCGGCCCCGGCGAGCTTCAGGAACGACCCCAGCGGCAAGGGCCCCTTGACGACGACGTCGCTCAGCTGCTCAGACGGATCGGCATGATGAGATAGACGAACGCGCCGTCCTTGCCGCTCATCAAGCCCGGGCGCAGTGGGCTGGTGAAGCGCAGCTGGACGGCGGCGTCGTCGATCGCGTCGATGCCGTCGATGAGGTAGGCGGGGTTGAACCCGATCTCGAACGCCTCCTCGCCGGCGAAGTCGACGTCGATCGACTCCTCCGCCTGCCCCACGTCCTGGGTAAGGGCACGCATCGTGAGCTTGTTCTCGCCGAAGGTGAGGCGCAGCGGCGTGTTCTTCTGAGCCAGGAGGCTGACGCGGCGCGCCACCGCCATGAAGTCGTCCCGCGCGAGCGTCACTTCGTGGTCGAAGGAGTCTGGCAGGAGTTGCTTGTAGTTGGGGAACTGCCCGTCGACCAGCCGGGAGGCGATCCACACGTCGCCGTCCGCATGAGCAAGGTGGAACAGCGCCTGGTTCTCGCCGATGACTACGAGGATCTCGCCCTCGCCCATGGCGGACGCGAGCCGCGAGACCTCGGAGAGCGCCCGCACCGGGACGATCGCCTGCACCTCCGATTCCAGCGCCTTGTCGAGCTTCGTCTCCTTGACGGCCAGGCGGTAGCTGTCGGTGGCGACCATCTTGAGCGTGTCGCCGAGGATGGTCATGAGCACGCCCGTGAGGATCGGCCGCGTCTCGTCTCGGCAGGCCGCGCGGCCGACCTTGTTGAGCGTCTCCACGAACGGCTCGCGACCCATACCGAACCCGCCGGCCGTGTCGAACGTGGAGGTCTGCGGGAAATCGCTCGCCGACCAGGCGTTGAGAGAGAACTCCGCGCGGCCGGCGGTCACCTTGACGGCCGCCTCGCCGGCCTCCACGAAGACCCTCTCCTCTGCCAGATTGCGGACAACGTCGGTGAAGAGTCGCGCCGGGACGACGATCTCGCCCTCACGCTCCACATCGGTGGAGAGTGTGGCCTTGATGGAGAGCTCCATGTCGGTGGAGAACAGCTCCAGCCTTCCGTCCGCCGCCTGGAGGAGGATCCCCGACAGCACCGGAAGCGCGCTGCGCGTGGACACGCCACGCGCGAGGATCGCAAGCTTGTCGACGAGCGCGGAGCGATCACACGTGAACTTCATCCCGACTCCTTATGACAATAAAGAGAAGACATTCTCTCCCCACCATCGTCATAACGCCTGTTGACGATGTGGAAAGTGACGGTTTTCCCTGCATCGGCTGGTCGTCCGCCTCTGCACTCGCTTGTGGAGGGTGTGTGCAGAACCCAACGCACCGCCCCTGGCGTCCCGATTCGTCGCGTGAAGCATAGCCGATTTGGCCGTCGGGAGGGAGAACGTCCACCGCGGTCCCGCCGGTTGTCGACAGGCCCTGTGGACAAGCCGGGAGGCCGAGATAAGGGCGGCCCGGACGCGCGTCAGTGAGCGGCTTTGAGCCGCGCGGTGATGAGCTCGACCAGGTCGTGCAGCTGGGCGTCATGGCCGTCCTTGAGCTGACGCTCGATCTTGTCGATGGCGTAGATCACGGTCGTGTGGTGGCGGCCGCCGAAGCGGGCGCCGATCTGCGGCAGCGAAGTCTCGGTGAGGTCGCGCGCCAGGTACATGGCGATCTGGCGCGCGTAGGCGATGTCCTGCGTGCGGCGGTTGCCGCGCAGGTCGTTGACGTGCAGGCCGAACTGGCGAGCGACCTCGGCCTGGACCATCTCCACCGTCACCGGGTGCTGGTAGGCCTTGGGGAGGATGTCCTTGAGCGCCTCCTGCGTGACCTCCAGGGTGACGTCGCTGCCGCTGATGGACGCGTAGCTCACGGCGCGCGTGAGGGCGCCGTAGAGTTCGCGGATGTTGGTGGTGACGCGCGAGGCGATCCATTCGAGCACCTCGGGGTCGCCGATGTGGAAGCCCTCCCACTTGACCTGCTTGCGCAGGATGGCGATGCGCGTCTCGAGGTCCGGCCGGCCGATGTCGACCACCACGCCCTGGCCGAAGCGCGAGCGCAGGCGCTCCTCGAGCTCCTCCAGCTCGCGCGGCGGCCGGTCCGAGGTGAGCACGATCTGCTTGCCGGCCTCGTAGAGCGCGTTGAACGTGTGGAAGAACTCCACCTGCGTCTGTTGCTTCTCGGCGAGGAACTGCACGTCGTCGATCAGCAGCACGTCGTTCTCGCGGTATGTCTGCTTGAAGCCATCGATGCGGCTCTTCTCGGTGACGGCGTTGATGAAGTCGTCGGTGAAGCGCTCGACGGTGACGTACTTGACCTGCTGCTCCGGGTGCTGCGCGAGGACTCCGTGCGCGATCGCCTGGATGAGGTGCGTCTTGCCCAGCCCCGTGTCGGCGTAGATGAACACCGGGTTGTAGGCCGTGGCAGGCGACTCGGCGACGCTGCGCGCCACCGCCGAGGCATACTCGTTGTGCGGGCCGACCACGAAGCGGTCGAAGACGTATCGCGGGTTGAGGTCGGCGGTGGCGCGTGAGGCGCGCGGCGGGCGCTTGCGTTTGGCCGGCGCCGGGACTGGCTCCACCGGCTCGGGCGCTTGGGCCGGCGCCGCGGCGCTCTGCTGCGGCAGGTCCGCCGCCCGTTGGTCGACGACCACGCGCACGTCCACCTTGTCGCCGAGGACCTCGCTGAGAGCCTCGGCGACCTGGCCCGCGAGCCGTTTCTCTATCCACTCGCGGGCGAAGTCGTTGGGCACGCCGATCACGAACGCGCCGTCGTCCAGGCCGAGCGGGAGCGTGCGGTCGAACCAGAACTGGAAGGCGGACTCGTTGAGACGCCCGCGCAGATGCCGCTTCGCCTCGTCCCAGATGAGTGTCAGCTGGTCGTCCGTCGTCGCCCCGTCGTCGTGGCCCCCGGGGATGCGGCGGCCCGCCGGGGATGCTGGTGGTCGCAGTTCAGAGGATGCTCTCGAGGAGGCGAAGGCCCTCCTCGCGCAAGGCTCGCTTGCCGTCGCCGAGCGAGTGTATCAACCCCATGTCCTGCAGTACAACGAGTTCGCGGAAGGCGGTCGCGGGGGCGATGCCGAGCTCCTTGGCGATGGCCGTGGGGCCGGCAGAGCTGAGCTCCATGAGCAGCACCAGCACCTTTGTCTGGCGGTTCGTCAGCTTGACCGCTGGCGTCGCCGGAGCCAGCGGCTGGTCGGGCGCGTGGGCCGGCATCTTGATGGTGAACACGGCGCCGCCGCCGAGGTTGTCCTCGGCGCTGAGGACGCCGCGCAGGAACTGCAGCGACTCGCGCGCTATCGGCAGGCCCGAGCCGACGCCGCGGATGATCTGTCGTTGCGTCGCGGACGCGGTGGTGAACCCGGGCAGGAAGGCGCGATCCTTGTCGTTCACGCCGGGCCCGTGGTCGGAGATGCGGATCGTCTGCCCGTTGTCGAGGATGGTGATCACGACGTCGCGGAAGTAGGCGTGCAGAAGGTTCTCGATGAGCTCCTTCAGGACCGTATAGGGGATCTCCCCCCCCTGCTCGCGGCAGTAGTGATAGGTCTTCTCGGCGAGCGAGGCGATGAGCGCTGCGAGGTCGGCTTCCTCGACGGGCACCACCCGCGGCGGGCTCGTGAGCGTGTCGTAGATGGCGATGCGCGGGGCGCCGCTGCCTGTGGGCGCGTCGGGGAGGCCCGCGCCCGGATCGGCTTCGGGGGCGCGCGCCGCGGGAGGGGCGGCCGCCGCCGTCGCAGCCCCTCCCGCGGGCTGCCGGACGGCGGCCCGCTCGTCGGCGAGCAGCCTGTCAAGGAACGACTCCATAGGGGCGCAGAGTATAGCAGAGGGGCGGGAGCGCGCGGAACCGTTTGATGGGGCTAAGAGAAACGCGCTTTTCCAGCGGAAACGCCAGCGTTATCCACAGGCTGTTCAAGAAGTGTGGAAAGAGCCCGAGTGCGGCCCTTCGGACGTGCCCAATTTGCGGGAGTTGTGGATTGTGCGGTTTCACACGTGGGTGGACGATGGCTGGCGCGGCCGCCCGGTGGGGTGGGCTCGCGGCTGAGCCGCCTCCGTGCCTCAGCACACGCGAGGGCTAGGGGAAATCCCTGCTCAGCAGCGCATTGTCGCGGCTAGGGAATCGTGAGCGTCGTGTCAAGGGAGTCCGACCCCGTGAGCGCCTTATCCACCACGATTGTGAGCCTGCGTGCGTGGGAAAAGGTTGTTATCCACATTCTCCACAGGTGGGTGTGAACGCGGGCCCGTCGCCGCGAAACGCGCCGCGCCGCCGCCGCCGTGGGGTACACTGGAGAGGTCCTGCGGAGCTCCTGCGCGAGGAGCTGAGAAGGCGCTTCCTAGCGCCGACGCGTTGAACCTGACCACCTCAGGGTGGCGGCGCCGCAAGGCGCTGCTGGGTAATGCCAGCGAAGGGAGTGCAGCCACAATGGGCACACCGCTCGCCTCGTCATCACGCGCTTCCGGGTCGGGCCTGCGTGAGCGCCTGAACCTCAGTCCCTCCCGCTGGGGGGTGGGTACGATCGCCGAGATCGGGGTGGCGGTCGCCATGTCGGCCGTCCTCGGCTACTTCGCGCAGCTCCTGCCGCTGCGCATGCCTCAGGGCGGCGCCGTGAGCCTCGAGATGCTGCCGATCCTGTTCGTCGCCGTGCGCCGCGGCGTGGTCCCCGGCGTCGTGGCGGGCGCCCTCTACGGCTTCGTGCAGCTCGCCGGCTTCGTGGGCGTGCCGTTCGTGTATCACCCGCTGCAGGCGGCCCTCGACTACCCTCTCGCGTTCGCGGCTCTGGGGCTCGCGGGCCTGGTGCCCGTCGGTCGCGTGGAGCTGGGTCCTGCGTCCTCCGGGGCCGGACGGTCTGAGGGGTGGGGCGGCGTGTACCGTCACGCCTTCTGGCCGGTGACGGGTGCCGTGGTGCTGGGCACGGGGGCTCGGTTCGTCTGTCACTTCCTCTCCGGGCTGCTGTTCTTCGCCTCCTACGCGCCGTCGTGGGAGGCCCCGTGGCTGTACTCGGCCACCTACAACCTGCTCTACCTTGTGCCGTCGGCGCTGGTCACTGCGATCGTACTCGTGCCGCTGCTCGGCGCGTTCGACGCGGCCTTCCCGGGCCGCGGGGCCGGGCGATGATGCTCGCCGTGGTCTTTCTCGACGGCGCCTACGAGGAGGCGGGCTACTACCGCGCCTGGGCCGAGGGCGCGACTCTGGTGGTGGCCGCGGACGGCGGGGCGCGCTTCCTGCTGGGCGAGGGGCTCGCGCCGGACGTGGTGGTCGGCGACTTCGACTCTCTCGCGCAGGCGGACGCCGGCCGGCTGGCGAGCGCCGGCGTCGAGGTGGTGCGTCACCCGACGCGCAAGGACCAGACCGATGGCGAGCTGGCGGTCGACGAAGCCCTGCGCCGCGGCGCCGGCGAGATCGTCCTCGTCGGCGCCCTCGGCGCCCTCGATCACACGCTCGGCCACCTGGCGATCCTGCGGCGCCTGGTGGCGCGCGGCGTCGCCGCGCGCCTGGTGGCGCCGCAGCTCACCGTCCGCGTCTTGCGCGCGCCGGTGCGAGTAGTGCTGGACGCCGCCCCCGGCACGAGAGTATCGCTCGCCCCCCTCGGCGGTGACGCCGTCGTCACCCTGGAGCGCTTCGACTATCCACTGCGGCGCGGCCTGCTGCCCGCCGACGCCTGCCTCGGGCTCGGCAACTTCGTCGCCGCCGCGGGCGCCGTCGTCGAGGTGCACGACGGCGTGGTGGCGGCCCTTGTGGCGTCGGGGGAGGAGACGTTCGCGGCGGAGTCCGCAGGCGAGGCCGGCGGCCGCGCCGGCGACGCCGGCTGATGCGCGGCTCCCGCCAGTGGCGCATCGCGGCGCTGGCGTGGACCGCGGTCGTGCTGGTGTCCGGGGTGCTGCCGCTGCAGGACGCGGTACAGGCCATCACCGCGGGGTATGAGGACCTGCTCACATCGGCAGCCCACTTCGCGGAGTACGCCGTGCTGGCGTTCCTGGTCGCGGTCGCGGTGGACGGCTGGAGCGTGAGCCGCCGCGCCGTCGCCTCGGGGGCGCTCTTCGCCATCGCCGTGGGTGTGGGGGTCGAGCTGCTGCAGGGGCCGCTGCCCTACCGCGACACGCAGCTCAGCGACGCGCTGTGGGACGCCGCCGGCGCGGGCCTCGGCGTCCTGGCCTTCAGTCTTGCTGGTCGGGCGCGGGCGCCGAGACGACCATAGCATCACGGATGATGCTGGCGGCCACATCTTCCGCCGGGACGTCGTAGCCGCGTTGCTCGATGAGGTCGCGCAACGCGGTGACGCGTCTCTGACGTGACCCCGTGTGATCTCGATCCGCGCAGCTACCCTGGTCCTGTCGGCTCACTGTCGGCCTCCTCGGCTTCCCCTCTCAGACGTAGGAATCGGGCGCCGGGGACGGGGAGTTTACTAACATGCGTAAACAGTTGAGACTGCACCGCGGGAGGAGCACGTGATCAGTATCCATGAGGCGATCGACGCCGTTTTGGCGGAAGTAGGACGGCTACCGGCCGAAGAAGTCCCGCTGCTCGAGGCGCTGGGGCGCGCGGCCGGCGAGGAGATCGTCTCGCCCGAACGCGTCCCGGCGTTCGACAACTCGGCGATGGACGGCTACGCCGTCCGCGGCGCCGAGCTCGAGGCGGGCAGGAGGGAGTTCCGCGTGGTCGTGGAGATCCCGGCCGGCCGCTGGGTGGAGGCGCCGCTCGAGGAGGGGTGCGCCGCCAAGATCATGACCGGCGCCCCCGTGCCGCCCGGCGCCGACACCGTCGTCCAGGTGGAGCACACGCGTCAGCACGCCGAGACGGTGATCGTCGAGCGGGCGCCGCGCAGCGGGGCCAACGTGCGCCGCGCCGCCGAGGACGTGGACGAGGGCACCGTCCTCTTCCCCCGCGGCGCTCGCCTGGGCCCGGCCGAGGTGGGCCTGCTCGCCTCGGTGGGGCTGGAGCGGGTCGTCGTCGCCCGGCGCCCGCGCGTCGCGATCCTCGCCACGGGCAGCGAGCTCGTCGCCGCCGGAGCGGCGCTGGCCCCCGGCCAGATCCGCAACTCCAACTCGTTCACGGCCTACGGCCAGGTGCTGGCGGCGGGCGGCGAGCCGGTGATGCTGGGCATCGCCCGCGACGAGCTCGACGAGACACGCCGGCTGCTCTCGGCCGCGCTATCGCACGACGTCGTGATCACCAGCGGAGGGGTCTCTGTGGGCGAGTTCGACTTCGTCAAGCAGGTGCAGGAGGAGCTTGGCGTGCAGCGGCGGTTCTGGGGTGTCGCCACAAAGCCCGGCAAACCGCTCGCCTTTGGGGTCCGCGGCGACACGCTCGTGTTCGGCGCCCCCGGCAACCCTGTGGCGTCGATGGTCAGCTTCGAGCTCTACGTGCGGCCGGCCCTCCTGGCCATGCAGGGCCGGCCTGACATCTACCGCCCGTTCGTCTTCGCAGCCGCGGAGGAGCCGGTGAAGGGCACCAGGGACCGCACCGAGGTGCGCCGCTGTCGCCTCGTGCACCGCGACCGCGGCTGGGGCTTCACGACGACCGGCCCGCAGGGGTCTGCCATCCTGCGATCGATGGCCCTGGCGGACGCGCTCGCCATCGTGCCGGCCGGCCACGACGGCGGGCGACCAGGCGACGAGTACCTCGTGACGATGCTCGCCGGCTCCGGCCGGGAGCGCCCGCCGTACCCGGGCCCGCCGGGCGCCCTTTCAGCGGGCGCCTGAGAGCGCCCGCTTGAGCGGGGTCGCGCTCACGAGCCGCCCCCAGACGATGAGGCGATGGCTGGCGCTGTACATGGGCGTGCACGTAGTGAGCACGAGTGCGTAGCCGCGATCACGCAGCACACTGAGGTCCGACGGCAGCACCACCGTGGTCTTGGCGACGACGTACCGGAAGCGCGCGTAGGGCGTATCGACGTAGACGGCGTCGCCGGGGCGCAGTGCCGCGAGCCTGTTGAACGGCGCCCCGTAGGTGGTGCGGTGGCCCGCGACCGCAAACGGCTCCCCCGCGCCGGGAAGGGGGGTCAGCCCGTAGTGCACCGGCCCGCTGCGCAGCAGCCCCTGGTCGCCAGAGGGATCCAGGCCGCGCCTGCCGGCGACGCCTTGCTGCACGAGTCGGTCGAGGCCGATGTGTGGGATGCGGAGGCGCGCGATGGGGTCGCCAGCGTGCAGGCCGCGTCCGTAGGCGATGGCGAGCCGGCGCACTACCACGCCCTTGGGAAGACCGCGGGAGCGCGCGTCGGTGTGGGCAGCGACGCCGGCAAAGGCGGCGCTGCTCTGCTGGTAGGCGGAGGACAGCCGGCTCTGCTGCACCTGCGCGTAGCCCGCGGACCAGAACGGGTAGGCGAGCACGAGTCCGCCGGCGATGAGCAGGATGTCGCCGAGGCGGCGCGCCCAGCGGCCGCGCCTGCGACCGGCGCCAGCCGGGCCGCCGCCGGCCGGGTGCGCGCCGCCGGCCCCGCCTGGAGCCGGCGTCTCGGACCCGGGGCCGGGCGTGTCGTCCGTGGAGTCCATGCCGGCATGGTACTCGCGGCGCCCGCCCCCCCACAAACGTGCATGGCGCGAGGGGCGCGCCGGGAGACCCGACGCCCCGGCCGGGTGAGCGTGCGCTCGCAGGCATGTCATCGCCACCGACGTGGTGTACTGTGGCTCGGCACGACCCGGACAGGGCTCGCGGTCTCGCGTGGCGACATGGCGCTTTCGCCTGCGCGCGGCCCGTGCCGGGCGAGGGTTCGCCCGGCGGACGGTTCGTGGGTCGTGTTGACGGTGCATGCGGATGAAGTGGAGAAGGCGGCGATGACGCAGACCCCGACCCACGGCTTCGGCTCGGCCGGTCGCCTGACCGTCTTCGGCCGCGACGAGCTCGAGCGCCTCGACGAGGCGGCCCTGAGAGTGCTGGCGGAGGTGGGCGTCTCCGTCCCGTCGCCGAAGGCGCGTGCCGCCCTGACGGCTCAGGGCGCGGTGGCGGCGGGCGAGCGCGTGACGCTGCCGCCGGGCGCGGTGCGGCGCCTCGTGGCGCTGGCGCCGCCGCGCCTCAGGCTCGGGGCCCGGGCTGCGGACCCGCTCAGCACCGGCGAGCGGTCGTTGCTCACCACGGACGGCTGCTGCGTCGAGATCTACGACCTCGAGACCGGCGAGAAGCGCGGCACCACGGCCGCCGACGTCGCGACCATCGCCCGCGTCGTCGACGGGATGCCCGAAGTGGACTTCTGCTGGCCGGCGGTGAGCGCCCAGGACCGGCCGGTCGAGGTGCGCGGCCTGCACGAGCTCTACCTGGCGATCGCCGGCACCGGCAAGCACGTCCAGACCGTCACCATCGTGGAGCCAGAGCTCGCCGAGGTCGCCGTCGGCATGGCCCGTGCGGTGGCGGGCAGCGTCCAGAAGCTGCGCGCCGAGCCGCCGGTCAGCGCCCTGCTCGGCACCGTCACGCCGCTCGGCAACGACGCCGGGACGCTCGAGGCCGGCCTCGTGTTCGCCGAGGCCGGCATCCCCGTCGGCTTCGTCACGATGCCCATGGGCGGGTCGACCACGCCCATCACCATGGCCGGCTCGCTCGTCGTCGGCATCGCCGAGGCGCTCGCCGCGGTGTGCGTCATCGAGGCCGCCTTCCCGGGCGCGCCGGTCTTCGTCTGCTTCATCCCGAGCGTCATGGACCTCAAGACCGGCGACTTCACCGGCGGCGCCCCCGAAGACACCATCATGGGCGCCGCCGTCGGCGACGTCGGCCAGTTCTACGGCCTGCCGACGCAGTGTGGCATCAACGCCTCGGGGGCCAAGCTGCCCTCCTGGCAGTCGGCGCTCGACGACATGACGACGAGCTACCTGTCGCTGGCCTGCGGCGTCGACCTGCTCACCGGGATCGGCATGGTCTCGGGCGGGCGCATCTTCAGCTACGAGGAGATGGCCTTGGCCGCGGAGACGCTCACGCAGGCGCGCAGGGTGGCGCACGGCATCGATCTCTCGTCGCTGGATGACGCGGCCGGCGGGGCGGGCGACCGGCAGACGCGCCCGTCTCGCGGCCCTCTGCCCGCCGCCGGCCCCGCGCTCATCGATGACCAGCCGCATCGCTACTGGGCGGCCGGCGGCCGCCAGACAGCCCTGGACCGCGCTCACGAGCGCGTGGCGCGGCTCGCGGCCGAGCACGAGCCGCCTCCGCTCCCGGCGACGGTGGACGCGGAGCTGCGGCGCCTGGCGCGAGTGGAGTGAGCCTGGTCAGGCCCGTCGCACCGTTGCTCGCTGGTTGCCTTGCGGGGCGCGGGCGATGTATATCGGAAGCGTTTCTCGAGCCAAGGACTGCGGCGTCTTGCCTCCGACGAGGCGTCGGAGCTGCGTTGTCCTTGGTCGAGCCTCAAAGCGGGACATCGAGGCGGAGTCAGCCGGAAAGGGACAAGAGATGAGGAAGGAACAGCCCCGCCACGCGGCGGCCGTGCTGGTCTTGGGACTCATGGTGGCGGCGTTCGTCGCCGGCTGTGCAAACGGCCACGCCGTCGGCACCAGCGCGTCCCCCAGCGCCCCTTCGGGCTCTGCTTCCGAGCGTGCCCGGACCATTCTTGGCCATGCGCCTTCAGGCCTTGCGCAGACGGTCGCAGACCGCGGCAGCGTCATTGTGGCCAACGACGCCGACTACCCGCCGCAGAGCTCTATCTCCCCACAGTCGGGGAAGCTGGTGGGCTTCGACGTCGATGTGGCCAATGAGATGGCGAAGATACTGGGCCTGAAGGTCGACTTCGCGCATCCCGTGTGGGAGGCCGTCCCCACTGGTCTCCAGAAGGGAAAGTATGACGTCTCGATCGGCTCGATGGCCATCACACCGCAGCGCGAGCAGGCGCTTGACTTCACTGAGCCGTACTACTACACATCGGGCCAGGTGTTCGTGAGGAAGGGCGGCCCACAGATCGCGGGCGTCAAGGACCTGTTCGGCAAGACCGTCGGCGTCGGGGCCGCAACGACGTACTATGCCTTTCTCAAGAAATACCCGCAGATCCGGGTGAGGACGTACACGACCGACGTCGGCGCCTTCCCGGATCTCGCCAGCGGCGACCTGGACTTCGTGATGACCGCCGGCCCCACCGGCCAGCAGGCGATCCTCAGCGGGCAGCCGTTCGAGTTCTCCGGCAAGCCGCTCTTCTACGAGGACCTGGCGTTCGCCACCAAGAAGGGCGAACCGGACTGGCTCTCCCTGCTCAACTACTCCGTGGAGCAGATGCACAAGGACGGCTCGCTCGCGGCCCTGTCGAGGAAATGGTATTACGGCTTGAACCTGACCGTGAAGCAGTAGAGGCACCCGTCCGCTGAGGCGTCGACCATCGGCCGGGCCCTGCGCGCTGCCGGAGACGCGCGCGGCCGGCCGGCTCCACGAGGCGTCGGCAAGCGCACCGCGAGGCGCATCGCGCTTGAGATTGGTGAGGCGTGCTGTATAAATGTCGCACGGACGAGTCTGGGGGGGCTCGACCCTGCGGGTGTCGGCGAACTCGCCAGTCGATCTGGTCCGGGGAGGAACGGACCCTCGCCAGTTGAGCACCGGCAATGTGGAGTCTTGGGAAAGGACCAGGGAATGGAGAGAAGAAAGTCAGCCGTCATCCTCGCCGTCTGTGTCGTGGTCGTGCTCTTGGCCGCAGCGATGGTCGCGGGGTGTGGCAGCAGCAGTAGCAGCGGCAGTTCGAGCAGCCCGAGCGCAGCCGCCAGTATGACCCCCACGCAGTCGTTCACGAAGATCCTCGGGCACGCGCCCACCGGCGAAGCCGCGACCATCGCCAGCAAGGGCGTCATGGTCGTCGTGGACGACGCCAACTACCCGCCGCAGAGCTCCATCGACAAGCAGGGAAACCTCGTCGGGTTCGACGTCGATGTGGCCAAGCAGACGGGCAAGGTCCTCGGCATCCCCGTCAAGCTCGTCACCGCGCAGTGGGACTCTATTCCCACCGGGCTCAACGTCGACCGCTTTGACGTGTCGATCGGCTCGATGACCATCACCAAGCAGCGCCAGCAGGCCATGTCGTTCTCCTCGCCGTACTACTACACGCAGGGCCAGGTCATCGTGAAGACCGGCGCACCCACGCTCGCCAGCATTGCGTCCATGAAGGGCAAGAAGATCGGCGTCGGCACCCAGACGACGTACTACTACTACCTGCAGAAGGCCGGCGGCATGTCGGTGAAGGCCTACGGCACCGACGCCGACACCTTCCCGGACCTCAAGAACGGCCGTCTCGACGGCGTCATGACCGCCGACCTCACCGCCGCACAGGCGATCACGTCCGGCTATCCGTTCGTCTTCTCAGGCAAGCCGTACTACTACGAGCCTCTCGGGTTCGCCACAAAGAAGGGCGAGGCGGACTGGGCGGCGCTGCTGACCTATGCCGTAGACACCATGCACAAGGATGGCTCGCTCTCAGCGATGGCCAAGAAGTGGTATCACGGCTTTGACCCCACACAGCCCCCGGCCGCCGGCGTGCCCAACTACGACCAGGCGATGGCCAACCTCCCGTAAGGCCTCACACCTCACGGACGAGTCTGAAGGTCTGGGCGGCGGGCCGCGACGGCGGCCCGCCGCCCAGGCTGATTGAAAGGTAACGACGCATGAGGTCACGATTCCTTCGGACGGGAGTGCCGCTGGCCGCGGCGCTGCTCATGGCCTGGGTGCTGGCGCTTGCCCCTGCGGCATCAGCGTCGGGCTCGCCGCCCAAGCCTGTCGGCAGCGTTCCGTCTGGCGTGCAGCAGTCCGGATCCTGGGGGCAGGGCTCGGCACAGGTCCTCTACTACGCGGGGTCCTCGCCGGTCGATCCCAACGCGTGCCAGCTCTTCATCAACGGGGCCAAGGTGCCGGTCACCCAGACCACAGACTCTTCGTACGCGAACGGGCGTCAGCTGCAGTTCTCGTTTGCGAGCGACTACAAGCCGCCGACGGGCGACATCAAGTTCCACGCCGTCCTGGTCACCAAGGCCGGCGAGCACGTGAATTACGACTGGACGTTCAACAACCCCGGCGCCCCTAAACCGACCATCATCAGCTGGCCGACTATGAAGCAGTACTGGGGCTACATCGCCAAAGGCGGCATCATCACCGTGGAGCTCACGGTGATCTCGATCTGCATCGCGATGGTCTTCGCGCTGCTCGGCGCCCTCGGCCGGCTCTCACGCACGATGAGCTACAAACAGGCCTGGGACAGGTATCGTAGCTGGGGCTTCATTGCGCTCCACACGTTCCGCATGATCCCCTACTGGATCGCGACCTTCTACACGTCGCTGTTCCGAGGTACGCCGCTGCTCCTGCAGATCATCGTCATCTACTACGCGATCCCCGCGGTCATCGACTACCTGCACGCGAGCTACGCCTGGTTCAACGTGCCCTACCCGAGCGCGTTCGTCGCCGGCATCGCCGCCCTGTCGCTCAACTACGGCGCCTACCTGACCGAGGTCTTCAGGGCCGGCATCCAGGCCGTGCCCAAAGGGCAGACCGAGGCGGCCTGGGCGCTCGGCCTGAGCGCGGGGCAGACGCAGCGCCGCATCGTCCTGCCGCAGGCGTTCAAGATCGTCATCCCGGCCGTAGGCAACGACTTCATCGCCTTGATCAAGGACACCTCGCTCGTCTCCGTGATCACCGTCAACGAGCTGCTGCACCGCGCCCAGCTTGTGGGCGGTGCCACGCTGCAGTACTTCTCCGCGCTGCTCGTGGCCGCCGCCGTCTACTGGATCCTGACGATCTTCTTCAGCTTCTGGCAGTCCAGGCTGGAGGCCAGAATGGAGCACGACCGTGCAAGAGCCTGACAGCAACGCGACGAGCGCTCCCAAGAGCGCGCCCCATACGGGCGGAAGCGAGGTCCTGGTCGAGGTCAAGGGGCTGCACAAGTCGTTCGGCAAGCTCCACGTGCTCAAAGGCGTCGACTTCATCGTCCACCGCGGCGAAGTGGTCGTGCTGCTTGGGCCCTCGGGCTCGGGCAAGAGCACGCTGCTGCGCTGCATCAACTCCCTGGAGGAGGCCCAGAAGGGCACCATCCGCGTCGGCGACGTGACCGTCGAATGCGGCCACTGGGGCCGCGCTCACGAGAAGACGGTGCACGGTGTGCGCCTGCAGTGCGGCATGGTCTTCCAGGACTTCAACCTCTTCCCTCACAAGTCGGTGACTGAGAACGTGATCGAGGCGCCGATGCTCGTCAGGGGGATGAAGAAGGACGATGCGGTCAAGCGCGCCAAGGAGCTGCTCGAGCAGGTGGGCCTGTCGGACCGAGCCGACTACTACCCTGCGCAGATCTCGGGCGGGCAGAAGCAGCGCGTGGCCATCGCGCGAGCCTTGGCCATGGACCCCAAGCTGATGCTGTTCGACGAGCCGACCAGCGCCCTCGACCCGGAGCTTATCGGCGAGGTGCTCAGGGTCATGAAAGACCTCGCCGACGAGGGCATGACGATGATCGTGGTCACGCACGAGATGGGCTTCGCGCGCGACGTCGCGAGCCGCTGCATCTTCATGGACGAGGGCGTCTTCGTGGAGGAGGACTCGCCCGAGCACCTGTTCTTCCACCCCCAGCACGAGCGCACCAAGTCGTTCTTGCGGCACATCCTGCCCAAGGAGGGCGACAGCGTGGAGCGCCGCGGAGCCGGTGGCGCGCCACTGGGCATGGGGCGGGAGGCGCCGCAGACCGACGTCGGCGCCGCCCTCGACGAGGGCCGCGACGCCGACACGGCTATCCCGGAGATCCCGCTCTCGGGCGGCCCCATGGGCGAGGTCCCGCTGCCGCCCGGCGACGAGGAACTCTGAGGGGCCTCGCAGAGGCGTTCAGACGAAGGGCCGCCGGGCGCTCCAGCGCCCGGCGGCCCTCTTCCGTTGCGGATCGGCCGGCCCAGCCGCCGACACCTCCGGCTAGGGTGCTTCTGACGCGATCACCGGGGCGGCGGGGCCGTCGAGCGACGCCGTGACCAGCTCTCGCCAGAGGTCGAAGATGGCGTCGAGGTCCACACGCTCCGGATCGAGTGCCTTCTGCATCGCGAGGCCGTCGAGCACGGCGAGGAGCAGGCTCGCGTAGTTGCGCGCGACGGCATCGCGCTCGGGGTCGCCGCCTCCTCCCAGGACCTCGAGATAGTGCTCGCGGTACCATTCGTACAGGTCCGCGACGCGAGCGCGCAGCTCGCGCCGACGCGTGACGTGGGGCAGGAGCTCCCAGATGACCCACGCGTCGTCGGCCCCGGGGAGGTC
Organism: uncultured Thermoleophilia bacterium; assembly: GCA_963709845.1. Classification (GTDB taxonomy): domain Bacteria; phylum Actinomycetota; class Thermoleophilia; order UBA2241; family UBA2241; genus CAIXSE01. The sequence goes on along the minus strand of CAVPXV010000004.1, from coordinate 479,114 downwards.
GCGGCTCGCGTCGATGACCGCCGCGACCCGGCTCCGTGGATCGTCGCGAGCACCGGCGGCGGAGAAGATCGCGAGGCTGGCGTCGTGGACGGAGGAGTCGAGCACGGCGGCGATGAGGCCCGCCTTGCCGCCGAAGTGATACCTCACCGAATCCTTGTACTGACCGGACTCCGCGGCGATCGCCTCGTAGGTCAGCCCGTCGTACCCGTTTCGCTCGAGGATGCGGCGCGCCGCGGCCAGGATGCGGCGCGCGGTGGCCGGGAGCTCGGCCAGCGGGGTGCCCGGGGCAAAGCCCCGGATCCCCGCCAGCGCGCGCTCCCGGCCGGCGCGCGCGCCGGCCTCGACGTCAGGCTTCTTCGGTCTGCCGGCGGCCACGGCGGAACAGGAACAACGCCACGATCGCGATGACGACAAGCGCGGCGACCACGATCGCGATGATCGCCGAAGTCGAGCCCGACGACGCGGTCGTAGTCGTGGCTGCGGCCTTGCCGACGTAGATGTAGCTGTCGATGTTGTCGGCGGTGTAGAAGACCCCGCCATGCAGGTTGTCGTCGATCTCGCCCGGCGAGGCTACCCAGCCGGTCCAGGTGCCCTTCGCGCCGGCTTGGTTCGTGTCGACGCCCTCGATGTCGTTCGGGTAGATGGTGATGATGTACGGGCTGTCGTCGTAGAAGATCTCCTGCGCCTTGTATATGAGCTCCTTGCGCTTCTGCGGGTCCAGCTCCACCTTCTGCGCCGCAACGACCGCGTCGTACTGCTTGTTGCGCCAGCCGCAGTCGCTCCAGCCGCCGCCGACCTGGTCGCTCGTGAACACGGAGAGCATCCAGTCCGGGTCGGGGTCGCCGCCCCAGCCCCACAGGAACATGTCGAAGTCGGGGGCGTAGGCGTTGCCCTTCATGGCGTAGATGCCGTCGGAGATCGTGCCGTCCTCGATGACCGAGAAGTCGATCTTGAGTCCGACGTCCTTGAACCAGCCGGCGATGAACCTTCCTTCGTTCTGGCTGGTCGACGACTCCGAGCGCGCCCAAAGGCGCAGTTTCATCGGCTTGCCATTGGGGAGCTCGCGGTAGCCGTCGCCATTGACATCCTTGTAGCCGGCGGCGTCGAGCGCGGCCTTGCACTTGGCAGGGTCGTAGCCGTAGGCCTTGCCGGCCGACGCGGGGTCCCAGTGGTAGTCGAGCGGCGGCTGCCAGTAGTCGCTCTGCATGAGCGAGTCGCCCGGCCGCCCGTAGCCCTGATAGACGACCTGGACGATCTTCTGCTTGTCGATCGCCCAGTTGAGGGCGCGGCGGAAGTTGACGTCGCGCAGCGCCGGGCTGCCCTTGGAGGCGCTGCCGGTGTAGCAGTTGAACGCCAGCTCGTTGAAGCCCTTGGTCACGAAATCGAAACCGTAGACCGAAGGGGTGCTCTTCAACGTCGTCAACTGCGGGCCGTTTAGCCCCCAGGCGCCCTGGATGGCGCCGCTCTTGAGGTCCTGGACCATCGTGTCCGCGTTCTCGTAGGTCTGGAAGATGATCTCGTCGATCTTGGGGGCGCCGCGCCAGTAGCTCTTGTTGGCCTGGAGGCGCACGAACTGACCTTTCTTGACCTCGACCACCTGGAACGGGCCGGTGCCGACGATGGGCGGCGGGTTCTGGAACTTCTTGGCCGCGTCCTGAGGGCTGATGTTCTTCCAGATGTGCTCGGGGACGATGGTCACCCAGAGATCACCCATCGTTGCTTTGGGCTTGGTGCAGACGATCTGGACCGTGTAGGGGTCAAGAGCCGTGACCGACTTGAAGAACGCGGTGTAGCTGGTGAACTGCGTGAGGTCGTTCTTCATGATGTAGTTGAACGTGAACGCGACGTCGGCGGCGGTGAACGCCTGCCCGTCCTGCCACTTCACGTTGTGGCGGAGTTTGATCGTGTAGGTCTTGCCGTCGGCCGAGATGCCGCCGTTGGCCCGCGTGGGCACCTCGGCCGCGAGCTCGGGCGTGGGCCGCAGGGTCTTGGCATCGAAGCCGAAGAGGAGGTCGTAGTTGAGGTGGAAGATCTCCCAGGACGACGACTCGTAGCCGATGAAGGGATTGAGGTTGTCCGGGTCGTTGGTCCACCCGATGCGCAGGATGGTCTTGCCGGCGGTCGGCGACGGGCTGCTGCTCGTGGCCAAGGCGCCGGTGAGACCGACGGCGAGTCCGGCGACGAGGACGGCGGCGAGCACCAGCAGGGCCCATCGGCTCCTGCGGCGCAGGCAGTGCGTCTGAGACATGGCTCCCCTTTTCTCCGAGTTCCCCGGAATGGCGCCGGCCCCCCTGGCCGCTGCGACGCCCGGGCATCATTCGTCCAGACGGACGAAGCATTCTTATCGCATCGGCGCCGGACTGTCGACACCCCAGGGCGGGAGGTACCATCGCGAGGACGGTGGGAGGTGCGTTGACGGCGATGGCGGAAGCACGCAAGCGCGACGGGGGCGGCCCGGCCAGGATCGAGCCCATCCGCGTGAAGTCGCGCTGGGACGTCCTCGATCCGGCCGCCGTCGAACGGCTGGACGCGGCCGTCATGGAGGTGCTGGCCGGCGTCGGGGTGCGGTTCCCGCTGGCGCGCGCGCTCGACGCGCTGGAGCGCGGCGGCTGCCGCGTGGACCGCGTCGCGCAGGTCGCGCGCCTGCCCGAGGACGTCGTCCGGGCGGCGCTGCGGGCGGCGCCGAAGGCGCCGCTTCTCGCCGCCCGCGACCCGCGCTGCGACCTCGTGCTCGACGGGCGCAGCTCCTACCTGAGCAACGACGGCTGCGGCGTCTGGGTCATCGACCCCGAGACGGGCGAGCGGCGGCCGAGCACGAAGCGGGACGTGGCCGACTCGGCGCGCTTCGTGGACGTCGTGCCCCAGGTGAGCTATTACTGGGGCCCGGTGGTGACGGCCGAGGACGTGCCTCCGGCCAGCCGTCCGCTGCACGAGCTCGAGGCGGTGTTCGCCGGCACGAGCAAGCACTTCCAGGCCGTCGACGTGGTCGGCGAGGACATGACGCGGCGCGCGGTCGAGATGGCGCGCACCGTGGCCGGCGGGGCCGAAGAGCTCCGCCGCCGGCCGCTCATGAGCCTCATCGCCTGCCCCGTCGACCCGCTGGGCAACGACGTCGTGAGCCTCGAGGCGGCCCTGGTGGCGGCGGAGGCCGGCGTGCCCGTGGGCTTTCTCTCACTGACGCTCGCCTGCGCCTCGGCGCCGGCCACCATGGCCGGCAACCTGGTCGTGAGCCTCGCGGCCGTCATCGCGGGCACGGTCCTCGTAGGGCTCGCGCACCCGGGCGCGCCCGTGTTCCTGGCCGGCGCGCCCAGCGTCATGGACCTCGCGACCGGCAGCTACACCGGCGGCAGCCCGGAGGACTACCTTCTGGCGGCCGCCGCCACGCAGATGGCGCATCACTTCGGCTTCGCCATGGCGATGGGCACCCAGGCCACGGGCGCCAAGGAGCCGGGCTGGCAGTCCGCCGTGGACGACGCGCTCTCGACGCTGGCGAGCGCGTCCGCCGGCGCCGAGATGATGAACGGCTGCGGCCTGCTCGACGGCTCCAGGACGCTGAGCTACGCGCACCTGCTCATGGAGGCGGAGGTCTGCTCGATCGTGCAGCGGATGGCGGCGGGCATCGAGGTCAGCGACGAGACGCTGGCGCTGGAAGCCATCCGTGGGGTCGGACCCGGCGGGACCTACCTGGCCGAGAAGCACACGCGAGCGCAGATGGGCGAGATCTGGCGGCCCACCGTGTGGGACCGGACGCCGTACGAAGCTTGGCACGCGTCCGGCGGGCGCGGCGCCCTGCAGGCTGCGGAGGAGCGGGCGCGTGAGATCCTGCGGCAGCCCGCGCCCGACCCGCTCCCCGCCGACGTGCGCGCCGAGCTGCGGCGGCATGTCGAGCGCGCCGAGGCCGAACTGCTGTGAGGGGGTCGGCGTGAACGACCTCGACATCCGCGTCACCTTCGCCAGCGAGCCGGGCTGTGACGACTGTATCGCCGAGGTGCTGCGCATCAGGGCCGTCAACCGGGGCGCAAGCGAGGTCCGTCTGTGGGCGTGCGCCGTGCTGACGAACTTCGGCGTGCGCATGTACCTCGAGCCTCACCTGGCGTATCCACTCACCGTCGAGCCAGGCTCGTGGTGCACCGAGTGGGTGTCCTGCATTACGCTGGCCCGCGAGCTCAGAGCACGCGGGTTTGAGGGACCCACGACCGTCACCCCGATGTTCATCGAGGACACACCCCCGAAGAGTCGTGCGATGGGCGCCATCGTCACCACTCTCCTCTGGGCGGGCGGCCGCATGAACCGGCGTGGCATCGAGCATGCGGGAGAGCCGTTCGTCTTCGACGTGGACCGCTGGTCGGACTGAATCGGGAGGCCATCAGGCGGTACAACGACTGAGCCGGCGCCGCCGGCGCCAAAGGGCCGTGCGGGCGTGCCTACCCGACGAGTGAGCGCGCCGCTTCGCGCAGCACCTCGGTGTGGCGGTCGACGTCGGCCGCGGTGGTCTGCGGCGCCATCAGCGCCATGTTGTGGAACGGCGTCATGAGGATGCCGCGGTTCAGCATGAAGAGGTGCAGGTAGCGGTCGAGGTGCTCGTCCTCGGCGGCCGCCGCCTCGCCGCCGTTGCGCGGCGCCAGCGGCCGCGGCCAGTACTCGGCGCGGCAGCCCAGCCGCTTGACCACCCACGGAAGGTCGAACTCGTCGATGACCGCCTGCACGCCTTCGGCCCAGCGGCCGGCGAGCGGGATCATGCGCGCGTAGGCTTCGTCGGTGAGCACCTCACCGAGGGTCGCTCGTACCGCCGCGACGCTGAGCGCGTTGCCGGCGAGCGTGCCCCCGATGCCGCACTCGTCGGCGGCGTGGTAGTCCCAGTCGGCATGGACCAGGTCCGCGGTCGCCTGCCCGAAGCCATACACCGCGGCGGGGACACCGCTGCCGATCGGCTTGCCGAGGGTGACCATGTCCGGCTCGAGTCCCCAGGCGCGGGTGCAGCCTCCGGGACCCGCGCAGATCGTGTGCGTCTCGTCGATGACGAGCAGCGTCCCCGTCTCGCGCGTCAGCCGTCGCAGTGCGCCGTGGTAGCCCTCGTCCGGCAGGATGATGCCGATGTTGGTCAAGGCGGGCTCGGCGAGGACGCAGGCCACGTCGCCGAGCGCGAGCGCCCGTTCGAGTGCGTCGAGGTCGTTCCACTCGATGACCCTGGTCGTCACCGCAGGGTCGACCGGCGGCCCGGCGTTGCCTGGTTTGGGCCCCGGCACGCCGTCATTGATGGTGATGATCGTCTCGTCGACGGAGCCGTGATAGCAGTAGTTGTAGACGAGGATCCTGGGCCGCTTCGTCACGTGCCGGGCGAGCCGCACGGCGAAGCGGTTGGCGTCCGTCGCCGTGAGCGACAGCTGCCAGTACTGCAGGCCGAAGCGGCGTGAGAGCTCTTCGGCCACCCAGAGCGAGTCCTCGGTCGGCAGCATCGTCGTGATGCCCCGGGCGGCCTGCCCGGCGATGGCCGAGACGGGTCCGTCCGGCGAATGACCCGTCATGGCCCCGGTATCACCCAGGCAGAAATCGATGTAGTCGTGCCCGTCGACGCAGGCGAAGCGGGCGCCGTGCGCTTCCGCGACGTAGGGCGGGAAGGGGCTCGACCAGCGCGTCATCCAGTTCATGGGGACGCCGTCGAGCATGTGCTTCTGCGCCCGCGCGAAGAGCTCTCGCGATCGGGGGTGGCGCGCGACGAAAGCTTCGTCCTCGCGCGCCTTGAGCGACGCGAGCCGCTCGCGGTCGATGGTCGCCGTCACGCTGTACCTCCGTCGGACGACTCGAGCCTACCCCACCAGCGCCTTCGCCCGCTCCACCGCCATGCCGGAGTTGGCCCCGTAGCCGTCGGCCCCGACCTCGTCGGCCCAGGCCTGGGTCACGGGGCCGCCGCCGACCTTGATGACGGCCCGCCTAAGTGGGTCTTTCATGCCACACCCTTCTCGCGATCGGCGGCTTCGATGAGGCCGTGGACCTGCTTGGCGACGTCTGGGTCGAGCGGCAACGGCTCATGCGTGTCGACGAGTTCCAGGGCCCTCGCCCGCGCCACATCCGCCAGGTCCTGCGAGCCGCGCGCCTCCCAGTCCTCGCGCACGCGCCTGTCGAGGATGGCCGGCTGGCTGAGCTCGCGCATGTGCTTGAGCGTCGCGTCCAGGCTCAGGAAGTCCCCGAAAGCGCCGACCTTGGCGATATCCTCCACCGCCAGAGTCTCGTCGTCCACCGGGATCCCGGCCACGACGTGCTTGATCATGCGCGCGAACTCGTTGTCCATCACGAGCTGGCCGAAGTCGAAGGTGACGCCCGACTCGATCATCCCCGCCCCGTAGATCTGGTTGGCGCCTGCCAACGCAGGTAGGAGTCCGGTGAGGGTCTTCTCGTGACCGGTCTGCGCGTCACCGAGCTTGGCGTCTGCCTACAACCCCGCCACGAAGCTCGGGATGAGGTATCTGCGGGCGATCTGGGCGCAAGCGGCGCTGAACAGGGCGAGCTCCGGCGAGCCCACGCACGCCGCCGCCAGCTTGAGGTCCATGGCCGTGGTCGACGAGCCGTAGGTCACGGGACAGCCGCGCTCCGTGAGCTGCGCCAGCACGATGCCGCTGAGCACCTCGGCGTTGTGCAGCACGAGGGTACCGGCGAGCGTCACGGGCGAGGAGCCGCCGGACATCGCCATGCTGAGGATCGTGTCGGGGCACCAGGCGCGCGCCGACTCGATGATCACCTCGGTGGCGTCGCGCGGCAGCTTGAGCGGGCTCACCGGGCAGACGCCGAATCCGATCAGCGGGCGCCGGCGGAACTCGTCCTCGCTGCCCGAGATGACCGTCGCCATCTCGATGAGCTTCCGCACGTCGTAGGCGCTCGTCGCCTCGGTGCCGACCGGTTTGCCGGTGTTGGCGATCGCCGCCTCCCACTTGTAGAGGCTCGCGGTCTCGTCCGGGACGTCCGTGGGGTGCACCGCCGACTCGTAGCTGTCGATGTCGCTGAGGGCGTCGACGAGCCGGGCCGCCTCGCGCACGTCCTCGAGGACCGGGTGACGGTACACGCCGGTCCGGGTGTCGACGATCATGATGCCCTCGTCGAAGTTGGAGACGTAGACGCGCCCCGCCTCCAGGACGATGTCCATCTCCGGGTCGCGACCGCAGAGGTAGCTCTTGGGCGGGCAGGTGCGCAGCGATTCCTCGACGAGGTAGGGCGGGATGCGCACCATGCGCGTCTCCCGGTTCACGATGCCGCCGCCGTCGGCGAAGATGTCCAGCGCGTCGTCGGCCTCTACCCACACGCCGGTGCGTTCGAGGACCTCGAGCGATCCGAGGTGGATGTCATCCAGCTCAGCCTCGGTGAACACGTTGAGGCTGAGCCCGCCGGACCGCGCTCGCCCGGCGTGCAGGTTGCGTTTCACAGGGGCACCTCCGTTGCGGAGCTCCGCTATCGGCGCCGAGCGGCGGGCAAGGCGAAGACCGACCGGTCGCCGGGCCCTACGGGCGTGAGCTCGAGCGCCCCGCCGCTCGCAGAGCCCGAGAGTATGGCGGCCGGGCAGCCGAGTAAAGCGTCGCGGGCTCTACCGCCCAACTTCGCCGAGTGATCTGGAGCAGGTCCCCGCGCCGCCGCGCGAAGTTCGCCCAGACTTGAGACGGCCGGCGGTCTGGCGCGACAGCGCGCGAGGTCATACGCTCGGCCTTGCGACCCGAGGCCGAAGGCCGCCCGCCGAACGGGCGCACGCCGTTGAAGTCGCGCGCGCGAGCGCGGCGAGGCGCTCGGCTTCTGGATCCAGCTCGAGACCACGACACACACACGCGGAGAACCGGGAGGGGTCATGAGAGTCCTTGTCGTCGGCAGCGGTGGGGTGGGCGAATCCACGGCGGCGATCTTCAAGCGTCGTGACCCCAAAGGGGAGCTGATCGAGCGGGTGGTGATGGCCGACCACGACCTGTCCAAAGCCCAGGCCGTCTCGGCCCGCCTCGGCGACGAGCGGCGTTTCCCCGCGGCCCAGGTCGACGCGGCGGACGTCGACGCGATGGTGGCGCTCTGCCAGGAGCACGACGCCGACATCCTCTGCAGCTTCCTGCCCGTCAAGTTCAACCTGTTCACGCTCGCCGCGGCGCTCAAAGCCGGAGTGCACCACCTCGACGCCTCGACGTCACTCTCGAACCAGCACCCCACCGACCCCTTTCACCAGTGCGGCACCAAGAAGCTCGGCGAGGAGGAGTTCGCCCTCACGCCCGAGTTCGCGAAGATCGGCAAGCTGGCGTTCGCCGGCTGGGGCGTGGAGCCGGGCATGGCCGACTGGCTCTGCCGGTACGCGGCCGACCACCTCTTCGACGAGATCGACGAGATCGGCGTGCGCGACGGCGCCAACCTCGAGATCCCCGGGGCGACCGGCATCAGCTTCGGCTTCTCCATCTGGATGACCGTCGAAGAGTGCACCAACCCCGCCGTCTGCTGGGAGCGGGACAAGGGCTTCTACACCGTCGCGCCGCTCAGCGAGCCGGAGCCCTTCTACCTGCCGGAGGGCATCGGCTGGGTCGAGGTCGCGCACGTGGAGCACGAGGAGGTCATCGCCATCGGGCGCACGCACGAGCTCCTCAAAGGGGTGAAGAAGGCGACGTTCAAGTACGCGCTCGGCGACGAGTTCATCGCCGCGATGGACGTCTTCAAGTCAGTGAACATGCACAAGACCGACAGGATCCGCGTCGGGGGGGTGGAGGTCTCACCCCGGGACGTGCTCGAAGCCGCGGCGCCGGACCCGAACGAGATCGGCAAGCGCTACGTGGGCCAGACGTGCGCCGGCACCTGGGTGCGGGGGCGCAAGGACGGGCTGGAGCGACAGGTGTACCTGTACCAGGTGGCCGACAACCAGGAGTGCGTCGCCACCTACGGCACGCAGGGCGTGGTGGCGCAGACGGCCTTCACCGGCAACATCGCCATGGAGTTGCTGGCGACCGGCAAGCTGCAAGGCTACCAGGGCAACCCCGAGGCCGGCGTGCGCGTGCCCCAGGAGTTCGGGGCCGACGACTACGTGCGTCTCATGGCCGAGTATGGGTTCCCGGGAGGCGTGCTCGAGATGGATTCGGAGTACAAGCGCGCCAAGGATCACGCAGCGTTTCTGGAGGCCCGCGTCGGCAGCTGAGGGCGAGCGCCGAGTCTCACCCGGCGCCGGCCGGCGCCGGTCCTCACCAAAGCGAAGGAGGTGGCGCATGAACGAGGCTCGCCTGACGATCTGGGACGACGACGCCTGCAGGCGCGTGCACGACGCGACGCTCGAGGTGCTCGCCGACACCGGTATCGAGGTGCGGTACGCGCCGGCCGTCGAGATCTTCGCCGGGGCCGGCGCGCGGGTCGACGGGACGCGCGTGCGTGTCCCCGCCGAGCTCGTTGAGGCCGCGATCAAGAGCGCCCCGCGCGACTGTACGATCAAGCCGCGCGGCGGCGACACCGCGCCGCTCATGCTCGACGCCCGCCACAGTTACTGCGGCACGGGCAGCGACGTGCTCTACATCTGCGATCCGGACACGCGAGTGCGCCGCCGCGTGCGCAAGGCCGACGTCGAGGGCATGGCCGCGCTCTGCGAGAAGCTGCCGCACGTCGACTTCGTCATGAGCATGGGCCTGCCCGAGGACGTGCCGCAGGCGATCGACGACCTTGCGCAGGTCGACGCCATGGTGCGCGGCACCCGCAAGCCGCTGCTGGTGGCGCCGCGCGACGGCCACATCCTCGGTCGCCTCAGGGAGATGACGGCCTTGGCAGGAGAGGCCGACAGCTTCGGCATCTACGCGATGCCGGTGCCGCCGCTGATGTTCGACGAGGACGGCGCCAGCAAGGTGATCGCCTGCGCCGAGCTCGACATCCCGCTGATCTGGGCGCCGGCGCCGAACGCGGGCACGACGGCGCCGGCCAGCATCACGTCCGTGATCGTCGTCGCCAACGCCGAGACCCTGGCCGGGCTCGTCCTCAGCCAGGCGGTCAAGCCGCGCGCGCCGTTCGTCTGGGGCGTCGGCGCGGGCGCCATGAACATGCGCACCATGAACGAGGTCTACTCCTCGGCCGGCCCGGTGCAGGGCTATCAGGCGCAGACGGACCTGGCGCGCTGGTACGACCTGCCGAGCTTCAGCTACGCGGCGCACACGGACAGCAAGACGCTCGACGAGCAGTGGGGCGTGGAGAGCGCCATCACGACCATCACCGGCCTGCTCTCGCGGGCGACCCTTCTGCACGACGTCGGCTATCTGGAGGCCGGGCTGCAGGGCAGCTACGAGTCGATCCTGCTGGGCAACGAGCTGATCGGCTACACGAAGTACTTCATGAGCGAGCTCAAGGTCGACGACGAGGCGCTGGCGCTCGAGGAGATCAAGGCGGTGGGGCCGGGCGGCAGCCATCTGGCCCGGCCGTACACGCGCAGGCACTTTCGCCAGATCTGGCAGAGCGACCTGCTGGACACGACGCGTCACGACCACTGGCAGGCGGCCGGCAGCAAGACCCTGCTCGACCGCCTCAGGGCGCGTGTCACGGAGCTGCGCTCTGAACCGAGCACCTTCGAGCTGGACGACGCCGCGAAGGCCGGCCTCGATCGCGTGCTCGCCGAGGTGCAGGCGCACCGGCCGGGGACGTGAGCCGGCGGTGCGACGACGCCGCGACACCGCCCGCCGAGGTGCCAAGCCGCGGCTCTGCGGCGCCTCGCGCCTCGTTTTGTCGCGCGCGAGGGCGGTGGTAGACTTCGCCCCGTGCTCACGCCCTCGATCAGCATCAGCACGATAAACCGCTCCTGCGGTCTCTAAGCCCCGCCCGCTTCCCGCGGACGGGCCCCTCTTTGTGCATCGCCGCGACGCCCGCCCGCCGACCGACACCACCCGCTGACCTGTCGTCGGAACCCTGCGAGGTTGCTGCTCATGACCACCCGTATCAACCCCATCGCCCCGCGCCTCAAGTGGGACGTCCTCGATCCGCAAGGGCTCGAGCGCATCCACGATGCCACCCTTGAGATCATGGAAGAGGTCGGCATCCGCTTCCCCAGCGAGAAAGCGCTGGCGATCCTCGCCGAGAACGGCTGCGAGGTGGACCGCGCCAGGCAGATCGTCAAGCTGCCGCGCGCTATCGTGACGGCAGCCGTGGCTCGGGCGCCCAAGGCGTACGTCCTCGCCGGCCGTGACCCCGAGGCCGACATGCTCATCGACGGCAGGCACTGCTACCTGAGCAACGACGGGTCCGGCGTGTTCGTCTTCGACCACAAGACCGGCGAGAAGCGGCCGAGCACCAAGCAGGACGCCGCCACCAGCGCCCGCTTCGTCGACGCCCTGCCCGACGTCAGCTACTACTGGGGTCCGGTGGTCACGAGTCAGGACGTGCCGCCGGCTACCAAGGCGCTGCATGACGCCGAAGCCGTCTTCGCCAACACGAGCAAGCATTTCCAGACCGTGACCACGGTCGGCGAGAAGCCGGCGCGCTACGTCGTCGAGATGGCGGCGGCCATCGCCGGCGGCACGGACAGGTTGCGCGAGCGCCCCATCCTCAGCTTCATGCAGTGCGCCGTGGACCCGCTCGGCCACGACGGGCCGAACCTCGAGGCCAACCTCGTCGCCGCCGAGTGCGGCCTGGCCAGCGGCTTCATGCCCATGCCGCTCGCGGCCGGCACCGGCCCGGCGACGCTGGCCGGCAACCTCGTCGTGCAGAACGCCGAGGCGCTCAGCGGCGTCGTCCTGCTGCAGCTCGCCTTCCCGGGCTCGCCCTGCTTCTTCGCCGGTGCCCCGAGCGTGATCGACCTCAAGACCGGCGGCTACACGGGGGGCTCGCCCGAGGACTACCTGCTCGCCAACGCCTCCACGCAGCTCGCCCACTTCTACGGCATCCCGATGGCGATGGGCACCATGGCCACGGGCGCCAAGGAGCCGGACTGGCAGGCCGCCATCGACGATTCGCTCAGCACGTTCGCCAGCGTCATGAGCCGCGCCGACATGATGAACGGCGCCGGTCTGCTCAACGGTTCCAAGATCCTCAGCTACCCGCACATGGTCATGGAGACCGAGATCTACCGCATCGTCCAGAAGGTCGCCGACGGTATCGTCGTGGACGACGAGACCCTGGCGCTCGACGTGATCAGGAAGGTCGGGCCCAACGGTACCTACCTCGCCGAGAAGCACACGCGCCGGCACATGCAGGAGATCTGGCGCCCGCGCGTGTGGGACCGCGCCCCCTACGACACCTGGCTGCGTGAGGGCAAGAAGGGCGCCCTGGAGAAGGCCACCGAGATCGCCGACGACATCCTCGCGAACCACAGGCCGGAGCCGCTCCCCGACGATGTGGCCGAGGAACTGCGCGCCATCGTCGAGCGCGCCGACAGGGAGCTGGCGGGGGTCTGATGCCGCACGCGCGCCTGATCTGTGAGATCGACGCGGTGGGCCCGGGCGGCAGCCACCTCGGGCGCGACAACACGCGTCAGCACCATCGCGACATTTGGCAGCCGCGTCTCTTCGACCGCAGCGCCTACGAGCGCCGGCGCGCCGCCGGTGCCACCACGCTCAGGGAACGCGTCGCGGCCCAGACGCGGGCGCTCCGTGAAGCGCCGCTGATCTTCCGCCTCGAGAAGTCAGTCCGCGAGCGTCTCAGCGCGGCGCTCGCCGCGGCAGGGGCGGAGGCGCGGTGAGCGCTCCGGTCCCCATCAGCCAGACGCTCGCCCGCCTCGCCCTGCGCGTCCTGAGCGAGGCCGACGTCGCCCGTGTGCACGCGGCCGCGCTCGAGCTGCTGGGCGCCGGGGCGGCCGCGGCAGAGGCCGGGCTGGGTTCGGCGCCCAGCAGCTTCGTCCTCGCCGGGCGCGTGTCCGGCCACGACGCCGCGATGGGCGCCGGCTGGCTGTGGCTCGCCACCGGCGGTCCTGCCGCGCGCGTCCGCCCGCGCGAGGGCGGCGAGCCGCGGCCCGGCACCGCCGCCGATCTGGACGAGGCGTGCCGACTCGCCGACGCGCTGCCCGAGGTCGGCCTCCTGTTCGGCCCGCCGCTGCGCGCCGCCGGCGAGACGCCGCTGCGCGAGCTTGCCCGCTGTCTCGCGGCCACGAGCAAGCACGTGCAGGTGACGACGCTGCGGAGCGCCCCGGAGGCCGAAGCCGCCGTGGAGATGGCGCTGGCCGTGTCGGGCGGCGAAGGCGTCCGCCGCCGCCCGCCGCTGTCGCTCTGCGCCGCCGCCGACGGCTTCGCGGCGGCCGAGGCGTTCGCACGCGCCGGCCTGCCCGTGGGGGCGGTGGCGCCGCCCAGCCGACGCCGAGGAGCCGGCGGACCTGGCCGGCGCCCTCGTGCGGCATCACGCCGGCGTGCTCGCCGCCTGCGCCGCCCTGCAGGCCGCGAGCCCCGGCGCACCGTTCTTCTACGTTGCGCACCCGGCACGCGCCGGGCTCGAGGCTGCGGGCCCGGAGGCGGCGCTCTTCCAGATCGCCGCCACGCAGCTCGCGGTGCACGTCGGTCTGCCGGTGAGCACCGGCGGCATGATCACCGGCAGCCACGAGCCGGACTGGCAGGCGAGCGCGCAGAACGCGCTCGGGTCGCTGAGCACCGCGGCTGCCGGCGCCGACGTCACGACGGGCGCCGGCACGCTGGGCGGCGGTGAGGCGTTCTCCGCCGAGCAGCTCGCGATGGACGCCGAGGTCTTCTCCTGGAACGCGCGTATCGCCGGCGGCGTCAGCGTGGACGAGGACACGATCGCGTTCGACGTCATCAAGGAGGTCGGCGTCGGCGGCAACTTCCTCGGCCAGCGCCACACGCGCCGGCACATGAAGGACGTCTGGCGGCCGCGCCTGCTGGACCGCAGCCCGTGGGACGCCTGGGTGGCCTCCGGCAGGGAGGGCGCCTACGAGAAGGCCGGCGCCCTCGTCGACCGGCTGCTCGCGGAGCACGCGGTCGTGCCGCTCGGCGACGAAGTCAGCGGCACCCTGGAGCGCATCGTCGCGGAAGCCGGTCTGTAATACTCTGATGCAGGGATGAATCGGCGGGCGGCTTCGCCGCCCGCCGTGAGCGCCGGGCCGGCTGCGCCGCCGGCGCCTTGAGGATCGACACACGGAAGGCCGCGGGCGCCCACGGGGACTCGCGCAAAGGAGTCAGACATGGCGAGAAGCTACACCGACATACCGCTCTTCAAGGACGTCAAACAGGCAGACTGGGACGACTGGCGCTGGCAGTTGCGCAATCGCCTCACCACCACGGCGGACTTCGACGCCGTGCTCGACCTCGATGACAAGCAGCGCGCCGACCTCGATGCCTGCATGGGCAAGTTCCGCGTGGCGGTCACGCCCTATTACGCCTCGCTCATGGACCCTGACGACGAGAACTGCCCGGTGCGCGTGCAGGGCGTGCCTACGCCGCTCGAGCTCGTGGTCGGCAAGGCGGACATGAAGGACGCCATCGCCGAGACCATCGACTCGCCGACGACGCTCATCACGCACCGCTACCCCGACCGGGTGCTGTTCATCACCACCGAGAAGTGCTCGATGTACTGCCGGCACTGCACGCGCCGCCGCATCGTCGGCGAGAGCGAGGGCGCCACCCCCGACCAGGACTACGAGAACGCCTTCACCTACATCAGGCGCAATCCCGAGGTGCGTGACGTGCTCCTCAGCGGCGGCGACCCGCTCACGCTGCCGGACGACAAGCTGGAGTGGCTCCTGCAGCGCGTCACCGAGATCGACCACGTGGAGATCGTGCGCATCGGCTCGCGCATGCCGGTGGTCTGCCCGCAGCGCATCACCCCCGAGCTCTGCGCGATGCTCGCCAAGTACCACCCGCTCTACTTCAACACGCACTTCAACCACCCCAAGGAGATCACGCCCGAGTCAGCCGAGGCCTGCGCGATGCTGGCCGACGCCGGCATCTCCCTGGGCAACCAGACGGTGCTCATGCGCGGCGTCAACGACTGCGCCAACGTCATGATGAGGCTGGTGCGCGGCCTCGTGCGGATCCGCGTCAAGCCCTACTACTTCTACCAGTGCGACCTCGCCGAGGGCACCGGGCACTTCCGCACATCGGTGAGCAAGGGCCTCGAGATCTACGAGAGCCTGCGCGGCCACACCACGGGCTTCGCCGTGCCGATGTACATCATCGACGCCATCGGCGGCGGCGGGAAGACGCCGGTGATCCCGCAGTACCTCATCTCGATGGCCCACAACCAGGTGATCCTGCGGAACTACGAGGGCGTGATCAGCAAGTACGTCGAGCCCGACGACTACCACTTCGAGTGCCACTGCGAGGACTGCGAAGGGGACCACGAGCGTACGGGAGTCAGCGGGCTGTTCGACATCCCGGGCCCCGTGCTCGAGGACGTGTGGGCGGCGCGCTGGAAGAAGGTCGAGGACCGCAAAGCGCTGATGGCCGACATCCACAAGGGGCCGTTCCGCGTCGCCCACTGACGCGGACGCGACGACACGACAAGGCGGGAGCGGCGGGGCGCCGGTAGCGGTGCCCCGCCGCTCCCGCGACGAGGAGCGGACCGTGCCCAGAGTATTCGTCGAGCCCATCGGACTCACGTTCGAAGTGGACGAGCAGGAGAACCTGCTCGACGGGCTCGTGCGCGCGCAGGTGGAGATCCCGACCGACTGCGCCGGGCGCGGCACCTGCGGCAAGTGCCTCGTGCGGCTGGGGTCCGGCGAGCTCACGGTGCCCACCGAGCGTGAGCTCAAGCGCATCCCCGAGAAGCTGCGCGCCGAGGGCTGGCGCCTGGCCTGCCAGGCGTACCCCCGCTCGGCGCGCGTGAGCATCGAGGTGCGCGGCACCGCCGGGCAGCGTCGCATCCTCACCACCTCCCGGCTGCGGCATGGGGCCGCGCACCCGGCCGTGACCACCCGACACCTGGAGCTGGAGCCGCCGACGCTCGCCGACGCGCGCTCCGACCTGGAGCGCTTCGACGAGGCCCTCGGCGGCGTCGACGTGCCGCTGCACGTGCTCCAATCCCTGCCGGCGACGCTGCGCGACGGCAAGTGGAGGGTCACCGCGACGACCTACGGCAGGCGCGTGATCGACGTGCACGCCGGCGACCGCACGCCGGCGCTCTACGGCGTCGCCGTCGACGTGGGCACCTCCAAGGTCATCGCCTATCTCTTCGACCTGGAGCGCGGGGTGCTGCTCGACCAGGAGGCGGTGGAGAACCCGCAGATGCGCTACGGCGAGGACGTGATCAGCCGCATCGCGCACGCCGCCCAGCACGCCGACACCGCCTCCCTGGCGCAGGCGGTGCGCGAGGGCATCAACGCCGATCTCAAGATCCTCTACGAACGCCAGGGCGTGCACGCCAACCACGTCTGCGACATGACCGTGGTCGGCAACACCGCCATGCATCACCTCGCCCTCGGCCTCTCGCCGGTGGGCCTCGGGCAGGCGCCGTTCGCGCCGGCGGCGGCCGAGCCACTCACGCTGCGCGGGAGCGAGCTCGGCCTCCTCATGAACCCGGACGGCGGCGTGTACTTCCCGCCACCGATCGCCGGCTTCGTGGGCTCGGACGCGCTCGCCGTCATCGCCGCCACTCGGCTTGCCGGCAAGCGGCGCCCCTCGATGGCCATCGACATCGGCACCAACACCGAGATCGCGCTCGCCCACGACGGCCGCGTGACCGTGACCAGCTGCGCCTCCGGGCCGGCCTTCGAGGGCTACCAGATCCGCAACGGCATGAAAGCCGTCGCCGGGGCCATCGAGCGCGTGCGCATCACCCGCCACGGCAACGTCACGGACGTACAGACGATCGCCGGAGCCGAGCCCATCGGCATCTGCGGCTCCGGCGTCGTGGACCTCCTTGCCGGCCTTGTGAAGGCCGGCGTCGTCGACAGGAGCGGCCGCATGCGCGAGCACCCGCGCGTGCGTAAGGGCGAGGAGGGCCTCGAGTACTTCGTCGCCGCCGGGGCGCACGGCGACATCGTCTTCACCCAGCACGACGTGCGCAATCTGCAGCTCGCCAAGGGCGCCATCCACAGCGGCTGGGAGCTCCTGCTGGACAGCCTCGGCGTTCCTCTGGATGACCTGGACCGCGTGTACGTGGCCGGCGCCTTCGGCAACTACCTCGACCTCGACGCGGCGCAGTTCCTCGGGCTGTTCCCGCCGCTCGCGCGCCGGCGCGTGGCGTTCGTCGGCAACGCCGCCGGCGTGGGCGCCCAGATGGCGCTCATCGACGTGCGCGCCCGGCGCAGCATGGCGCGCCTGCGCGACCGTATCGCCTTCTTGGACCTCGCCACCGACAAGCGTTTCCTTGATGTCTTCTCCGGGCGTCTCGGCTTCGCCGGCGACTGACGGTCGCGGCGCGATCGGCGAAGGGGGCGCCGCCGGCGCACCGCTCCCGGATCGCCGCCTCCGCGGCTACGCCGAGATCGGCATCGCCGCGCTGATCCTGGGCACGTCGGCCACCCTCATCCAGATCTCGACGATGCCGGCCAGTCTGCTGGTGGTGCTGCGCATGGCGCTGGCCGGCATCGTCCTCGCGGCGGTCTTCCTGAAGACCGGGGGCATCGCGGAGGTGCGTCGTTCGGGCTACTTCCGCCGGATGGTGCTCGTCGGCTTCGTCGTCGCCCTCGAACTGATCTTCTACTTCGCCTCGATACGGCTGGCCAACGTGACGGTCGGCGTCTCGCTCGAGTACATGGCGCCGGTCTTCGTCGCACTGCTGGCGCCGTGGGCACTGCGCACGCGGCGCCAGGGGATCGACATGGTCGCCGTCGCAGTCGCCGTCGGCGGCATGGCGCTCATGGTCGTGCCCGGCCTCACGCTGGGCGAGGGCCGCACGAGCATCCCCGGCGTCGTCTGCGGCCTCCTTGCCGGGCTGATGTTCGCGACCGCGATGATGCTCATCAAGAGCATGGGCTCAGACGTCCGCGGGACCACGTTCGCGCTGTTCTTCTGCGTCGGCAGCGTCGTGCTGCTCACCCCGCTCGCCGTATGGCAGACGATGTCAACGCATTACAGCCTGACTCTGACCGACACGTGGATCGTGCTCGTCAGCGGGCTCATCTACACGGCGCTGTGCTTCAGTCTGTTCACCGATGGCATCCGCTACGTGCGCGTCGAGCACGCCGGCATTCTGGGGTACATCGAACCGGTGACCTCGCCGCTCTGGGCGTTCCTGCTGATCGGCGAGAAGCCGCCGTGGACGACGTTCGCCGGCGGCGCCCTCATCATCGCCGCCGGCGTGCTCGTGATCGTCTTCGGCAAGGCTGAGTCGGAGGCCGTGCTGGAGCCGCTGACGTGAGCGCCGAGACCGGTCGAGCCGCCGCGCCCGGCGCCGCGCCGCCGCGCGAGCGCGCCCGCGGGTACCTGGAAGTCGGCCTCGCGAGCCTCGTCAACGGCTCCATCGGGGTCATGGTCACCTACGCCGACATGCCGGCGACCATGCTGCTCTGCCTGCGCATGGCCTTCGCCGCCGCGGCGCTCGGCATCGTCGTCGCGGCCACGGGGAGCTGGCGCGACCTGCGCACCCCTGGGGCGCCGCTGCGTGTGCTCGGCATCAGCATCGCGCTGGCGCTCAATCTGATCCTCTACTTCCTCGCCATCCGTTACACGGGCGTGGCCGTCGCCATCTTCCTCTCCTATCTGGCGCCCGTGTACCTGGCGTTCGTGGCACCGCGAATCCTCCACGAGGCGACCGACAGGATCGTCTACGTGGCGCTCGCGGTCGGCCTGGCCGGCATGGCGCTGATCCTCGTGCCGGGCCTCGTCCTCGAGGGCGTGAGACTCTCCGGCACCGGCCTGCTCTGCGCCTGGGGGGCCGGCGTCATGTACGCCGTCTACCTCCTCTTCGCCAAGAGCCTGCGCGGCCTCGACGTGCGCAGCACGGCGGTGGTGTTCGCGCAGAGCGCGTTCACCGCCGCGGTGATGCTCGTGCCCGGCCTGCTCGCCGTGAGCGCCGCCCACTACCACTACACGGCGGTCGATCTCCTGATGGCGCTGCTGCTCGGCCTGGTCACGACCGCCTTCAGCTTCAGCCTGTTCATGGACGGCCTGCACTTCATCCGCGTGCAGCACGCCGGCATCATCGCCTACATCGAGCCGGTGAGCGCGCCCTTCTACGCGCTCATCTTCCTGAGCCAGGTGCCCTCGGCGTGGACGGTGGCCGGCGGCGCCCTGATCGTCGCCGCCGGCCTCCTTGTCGTGCTCTACGGGCGCGAGACGCCCGAGCCCGAGCTCGTCGGATGACCGGCCGCGCCGCCCGCGGGTTCGCGATGGTCGCGGCCTCCTACCTGCTCATCGGCCTCGCCGCCGGCATCCTCGTCGTCGTTCGCGGCGAGCAGGACCTGGACTCGGGGCCGCCGGTATGAGCCGCGGCGCGCGGAGCGCCCAGGCGCCGGCCCGGTCGAGTCGCGACCCGGCCGGGTACGTCATCGTCGTCGTCTCGTACCTGCTCATGGCCGGCACGGCGCCTCTCGTGGCCTGGGCGAACGCGCCCGCGGCGGTCATCCTGGCGCTGCGCATGGCTCTCGCCGCCGCCGCCCTCGCCGTGGTCTTTCTGCGCCGGCCCATGATCGCCGACTGGCGCCGCCCGGGCGCCGCATGGCGCCTCGTGCTGATGGCCGCCATGTCGTCGGTCACCCTGCTGCTCTACTTCTACGCGGTCCTGCACACGAGCGTCGCCATCGCCATCTTCTTCCTCTTCCTGATGCCGGTGTGGGTGGCGGTGTTCGCGCCGCGGATCTTCCACTCGCCGCGCGAGCCGATCGTCTGGCCGGCGCTCGGCCTCGCCCTCGCCGGCCTGGGCGCCCTCCTCGTCCCCGACCTGCTCGGCGAGGGAGTCAAGCTCTCGCTCGCCGGGCTCCTGGCGGCGCTCTTCACGGGCTTCGGCTACGCGACGTACACGGTGTCGGTGAAGGGGCTGACGAAGATCGTCTCGTCGGCCACGATCTCGATGGCCGAGGCTGCCGGCGACGCGCTCCTCGTGCTGCCGCTCGCCCTCTGGCAGGTCCACAGCACCGGCTATCGCCTGGACGGTCGCGCCTGGGCCGCGGCCGCCATCATGGGGGTGGTGTGCACCGCCGTCGCGTACACGCTGTGGATCGACGGCACGCGTCGCGTGCGCGTCGAGCACGTCACGATCCTCGGGTACATCGAGCCGGTCGCGGGGCCGCTCTACGCGGTCTTCCTCGTGGGGCAGCTGCCGACCGTGTGGACCGTGATCGGCGGCGCCCTCATCCTCGCCGCCGGCCTGCTCGTCGTGGTGTTCGGCCGCGCCGAGGGCGAGGCGTCCGCCGCCGTGGCCGCGGAGCCGTTGTGACGTCGGCGGGGCCAGCGTGAGGAGCCGCGCCGCGCAGGGCTACCTCCTGGTGGCCGGATCGTTCCTGATCATGGGCATGATCGGGGCGCTCGTCGACTGGGCCACAGCCCCGGCGAGCGCCCTCCTCGTCATCCGCTTCGCCACCGCCGGCCTGGTGCTCGGCGCGCTCTTCGCGCGCCGCAGGCCGCTGGCCGGTGTGCGCCAGCGCAGCGTGTGGCCGCGCCTCCTGCTCATGGCCTTCGTGGACGCCTTTACGCTGCTGCTGTTCTTCATCGCCATCCGCGGCACGAGCGTCGCCATCGGCATGTTCCTGCAGTTCCTGGCGCCGGTATGGGTGGCGATCCTCGCGCCGCGCGTGTCGCACACGCGCACCGAGCGCATCGTCTACCCGGCGCTGGTCCTGGCGCTCGCCGGCCTGGCCGTCATCCTCACGCCGGCCCTCCTCGGCGAGGGCATCAAGCTGTCGGCCGGCGGCGTGGCCGCGGGACTGGCCGCCGGCCTCGGCTACGCCGTCTTCCAGCTCGTGGTCAAGGACCTGACCAAGCGCGTCTCGGCCGTGACCATCGTCTTCACCGAGGCCTGGCTCGACGCGCTCGTGCTGCTGCCGCTGGCGCTCTGGCAGACGGTGGGCCTCGGCTACCACCTGACCACCCGCGACCTCGTCGCCGGCCTCATCCTCGGCGTGGTCTGCACGGCGCTGGCCTACACGATGTGGACCAAAGGCATGGGCTTGATCAAGGTCCAGCACAGCTCGATCCTCGGCTACCTCGAGCCGGTCTCGGCGCCGCTGTACGCCCTGCTCCTCCTCGGCCAGGGGATCTCGATCTGGACCGTGGCCGGCGGGGCGCTCATCGTCGTCGCCGGCCTCCTCGTCGTGCTGCTCGGCGAACACGAGGAGGAGGGCGTCACCTCGCTGGAGCCGGCGCCGTGAGCGCCCGGCCGGTCTTGTGGCCCACCTTCGGCTTGGCTCCTGTGGGTCGCGTGCCCGGGGCCGAGTGCACGACCACCTCGGCGTGAGCCGTTCGGCTCAGATCAAGGGCTACCTCATGGTGGGCGGCAGCGCCCTCATGTTCGGCGCCACCGGCGTGTTCATCCGCCTGACGAGCATGCCCGCCAGCATGCTGCTGGGGCTGCGCATGTGCCTGGCCGCGCTCATGGTCGCCCTCGTGTTCCTCGGCAGCCGCTGGTGGCGCGAGTGGGGCAGGCCGGGGGTGCCGCGCAAGCTGCTGGCGCTGGGCCTCGTCGACGCCCTGCAGCTGTTCTCGTTCATCCTGGCCGTCCGCTACCTGGACGTCGCGCTCGCGGTCTTCCTCTCCTACATGTCGCCGATCTACATCGCCCTGGTGGCGCCGCGCCTGCTCAAGCAGCGCACGGAAGCCATCGTCGTCGCGGCGCTGGCGCTCTCGGTCGCCGGGATCGCCGTGATGCTGGCCCCGGGCCTGCTCGACCCCGCCCTGCGCGTGTCCGCGGCGGGCGTGATCTGGGGACTCGTCTCCGGGCTGCTGCTGGCGATCTTCTTCCTCGTGGCCAAGACCGTGCGCAACGACGTCGGCGGCAGCACGATCCTGATCTCAAACGGCGTCACCACGGCCGCCGTCATGCTGCCGTTCGGCATAGTCCAGTGGGTCGCGGCGGGCGCCGTCTTCACGCTCGACGATCTCTGGGCGGTGCTCGGTCTGGCTGTCTTCAGCACCGCCTTAGGAGGTACCATCTTCCTGCACGGCATGCGCTACATCCGCGTGCAGCACACGTCCATCGTAGGTCTGCTCGAGCCGGCCAGCGCGCCGC
This sequence comes from uncultured Thermoleophilia bacterium, assembly GCA_963709845.1. GTDB lineage: Bacteria > Actinomycetota > Thermoleophilia > UBA2241 > UBA2241 > CAIXSE01. The sequence goes on along the minus strand of CAVPXV010000004.1, from coordinate 457,097 downwards.
TCTTCGCCTTCGTGTTCGTGGGCGAACGGCCGTCCGTATGGACGCTGGTGGGCGGCGCCCTCATCCTGGTCGGCGCCGTCCTGGTCGTCCTGTTCGGCGCGAGCGACGAGGGCATGGCCGGGACGCCGGAAGAGGCGCTCGGGGAGGCGAAGGCACTGCCATGAGCGACTTGCTTGAGGAGCTGATCTGCCGCGAGCTCGCCGATCCCGGGTGAGGGCGCCGGCACGCGGCCGGCGGCGCGGCCGGCCCGGCACACGATCGCACGAACCTCCGACCAAGGAGCCATTTTGACCCATACCGTGGAGAGCGCCCCCAAACTCGACCTGCTCAAGTCGATGAGCATGCTCGAGGACGCCCAGCGGCTCACGCCGGGCGGCGTCGGCGGCATCCGCCGCCCGTACAACTTCGTCGTCGGCGAGTACCCCGTGTTCATCAGCCACGGGCACGGCGGCCACATCGTCGACGTGGACGGCAACGAGTACATCGACATGCTCTGCGCCTACGGGCCGATCATCCTGGGCTACGTCGAGCAGGAGATCAACGACGCCGCCAAGGCGCAGATGGACAAGGGCTTCTGTTTCAGCCTCGTGCAGCCGCTTCAGAACGAGCTCGAGGAGCGGCTCGCCGACATCATGCCGTGCGGCGAGCAGACGATCCTCGTCAAGACCGGCTCGGACGCCACCAACGCGGCCGTGCGCGCCATGCGCGCCTACACCGGCCGCGACAAGATCGCCCGCTGTGGCTATCACGGCTGGGGCGACTGGTGCGTGGAGCACCACGGCGGCGTCCCCCAGGCCGTGTTCGAGCTCACCGAGGAGTTCGAGTACGGCAAGCTCGGGGACCTCGAACGCGTCTTCGCCGAGAACCCGGACGATGTCGCCGGCGTGATCATCACGCCGGTCGGCCACCCCATGGCCAAGCCGGTCGTCGCCCCGCCGCCCGATTACCTGCAGGCGGTCGTCGACCTGGCGCACAAGCACGGCGCCGTGGTCACGTTCGACGAGATCCGCACCGGCTTCCGCGTCAGCATGGGCGGCGCCAGCGAGCGCTACGGGGTCACGCCGGACCTCACGACCGTGGGCAAGGCGATGGCCAACGGCTACTCCATCGCCGCCCTCGTCGGCCGGCGCGAGATCATGAGCGTCTACGTCAAGGACGCCTTCCTGAGCTCCACCTACTTCCCCAACAGCCTCGAGATGGCGGCCAGCATGAAGTGCCTCGAGATCCTCGAGCGCGAGAACGTGCAGGACGCGATCTGGGAGCGCGGCACGCGCTTCCTCGACAAGCTGGGCGCGATCGTCGATGCGAGCGGCGTGCCCGTCACCAGGAGCGGCATCCCGCCCATGCCCTTCCTCACCTTCGACCACGTCGACGACCACTACAAGGAGCGGCGCACGGAGTTCTACACGCAGTGCATCCGCCGCGGCCTGTTCGTGCAGCCGTATCACCACTGGTACATCTGCTACCGCCACACCGAGGCGGACCTGCAGCGCGCGCTCGACGTGGTCGAGGAGAGCCTCGCCTTCGTGGCGCAGCAGTTCCCCTACAGGGCCTAGCGGGACCTTCGGACGAGGGGGTCTGAGATGGAGAAGCTGATCATCACCGTGGCGGGCGTCGGCGCCGAGACCACCAGGGAGGCGCAGCCGGCGCTGCCGGTGACGGCGGCGGAGATCGGCGCCGACGCCGCCCGCTGCCGCGAGGCCGGCGCCAGCATGTACCACCTGCACGTGCGCGACGCCGGCGGCAGCCCGACCCAGGCGGGGGAGGTGTTCGCGGCGGCCATCGACGAGATCCGCAAGCGCACCGACATCATCATCCAGACGAGCACCGGCGGCGCCATGGGCATGACCGCCGACGAGCGCCTGCAGCCGCTCGAGCTCGATCCGGAGATGGCGTCGCTGACCACCGGCACCACCAACTTCGGCGACGACGTGTTCTTCAACGACACGTCCCTGATGAGCGAGTTCTACCAGCGCATGCAACGCAAGGGCGTGCGCCCCGAGTTCGAGATCTTCGAGGCCGGCCAGATCGACAACGCCCTCAAGCTGGTCAAGCGCTTCGGCCCGGCCGGCCCGCTCCTGCACTGGGACTTCGTGCTGGGCGTGCCGGGCAGCATGAGCGGCGAGCCACGCAACCTCGTGTTCCTCGTCGACCAGATCCCGGCGGGGTCCACGTGGACCTGCACCGGCATCGGCCGCTGGCACATGCCGGTGACGATGACGGCGCTCGCCCTCGGCGGCAACGTGCGCCTCGGTTTCGAGGACAACATCTTCCTGCACAAGGGCGTCAAGGCGAAGGAGAACGCCGAGCTCGTGCGCCGGGTGGCGCGCCTGGCCGGGGAGTGGCAGCGGGAGTGCGCCACCCCCGACGAGGCGCGCCAGATCCTCAAGCTGGGGGCGTACGCGAGCGGCTGATCCGGTCACGGCGTCCCGAGCGTCTCCGCTCAAGTCCGTCGCCTCCTTTGTCGACATCAGATACTGCGGGCAAGCTTCGGCGACGACGGGTTTAGCCGGCGTGCTCGCGAGCAGACTGAAGAGTACGTCTGTCCTGCGGGCGTGGTGACAGGGGAGCGGATGGCGTTCCGTTCGAAGAATCGCGACAAGTCCGAGCGCGGCGAGGTCGAGCTGCTGCGTGGCCTCGTGCGCCTCGCGAACCAGATGCAGTCAAGCCTCGAGCTCGACGACATCGTGCACGTCATCGCCATGGCGCTGAGCGAGACGTTCGGCTTTCGCGAGGCGGCCGTGTACCTCGCCGACCCCTGCAGCGGCGAGTTCCGCGTGCGCGCCACCGTCGGCGAGCATCCCGAGTACGACAAGCAGCTGTTCGAACGGCCGGTGCCGCGCAGGATCTGGGACGAGCTGTTCCTCGCCAGGTTCCAGATCGGGTCGTCGTTCTTCGTCGACCATCGCCAGCACACCTGGACGGAGGAGCAGCTCTTCTACCTGCCCGAGCTGGACCTGGGCCCGCGGGCCGAGAACGAGTGGGGCCAGGCGGACGACCTGCTGGTGCCGCTCTACGACAAGCGGCGCGAGCTCATGGGCGTGCTCGACCTCTACGACCCGGCCGACCGCGCCCTCCCCACCCTGGAGCTGGTCAAGTCGCTCGAGGTGTTCGCGACGCACGCGGCGGTGGCCATCGAGAACGCGCGTCAGTACGAACAGCTCGAGCACACGCGCGCGGCGCTCGAGGTCCAGCTCGACCTGCGCCACGCACTCATCGAGGTGAGCGCGGCGCTGCTCGCCACGCTGGACGCCGGCGAGCTGCTCACCAAGATCGCGGCGCTGCTCAAGGAGATCGTCGACTACGACGCGATGGAGATCCGCCTCGTGGACGAGGAGGCGCGCGAGTTCTACAGCGCGTTCGCCACCGACGCCGACCACGACCAGGTCAAGAGCTGGCGCTCACCGCTCGACGTGGGGGTGAGCGGCTGGGTGCTCCAGCACAACGAGGCCCAGCTGGTCAACGACATGCTCAACGACCCGCGCGGCGCGCTGGTCCCCGGCACCGAGTGGGAGCCGCAGGCCTCGATCATCGCGCCGCTCTCGGTGGGCGGCGAGGCCTTCGGCGTCCTCGCCCTGGACCGCATGGGCGAGCGTACCTTCACGGAGAGCGAGTTCGACTCCACGCGGCTGTTCGCCAACCTCGCGGCGATCGCCATGCAGAACGCCCGGCAGTACGAGCGGCTGGAGCACACCTCCGAGCAGCTCGAAGGCCAGCTCGCCCTGCGCCACCGGCTCCTCGGCCTCAGCACCGTCCTGCTCGGGCAGCTCGACCAGACGGCCGTGTTCAGCGAGATCACGAGCATGCTCAAGGAGATCGTGGACTACGACGCCCTCGACATCCGCCTCGTCGACGAGGAGGCGCGCGAGCTCGTGTGCACCTACTCGCGCGACGAGAACGACGAGCTCATCCAGGCCTTCCGCTACTCGATCGACGAGGGCGTCGGCGGCTGGGTCGCCCGGCACAACCAGGCCCAGCTCGTGAACGACATGGTGCACGACCCGCGCATCGTGCAGGTGCCGGGCACGGAGGAGCGCGAGGCCCAGGCGTCGATCATCGTGCCGCTCGACGTGCGCGGCAAGGTCACCGGCGTGCTCTCTATCGACCGCATGGACGGCCGCATCTTCAAGGAGAGCGAGCTCGAGCCGGTGATGCTCTTCGCCAACCTCGCGGCGATCGCCATCGACAACGCCCGCACCTACGAGAAGATGGAGCACCAGGCGATCAGCGACGGCCTCACCGGCATCTTCAACTACCGCCACTTCCACGAGACGCTGAAGCGCGAGGTGAGGCGCGCCGGGCGCTACGGCGAGACCTTCTGCCTGCTGATGATGGACCTCGACCACTTCAAGGCGGTGAACGACACGGTCGGGCATCAGAGGGGCGACGACGTGCTGCGCGCCGTGGCCGGCGTGCTGCGCGACTGCTCGCGCGAGTCGGACTTCCTGGCGCGCTACGGCGGCGAGGAATTCGCCATGATCCTGCCGCGGACGCTGCTGGACGAGGCGCGGACGCTCGCCGAACGGATCCGCGCCGCCGTGGAGGAGCTCACGGTGAATGGCGCCGACCTGCACGTGACCATGTCGATCGGCGTCTCCTCCTACCCGCAGTCGGCTGTGGACAGCGATGGCGTGCTGGGCGCCGCCGACGCGGCGCTGCTGCGCGCCAAGTCGCACGGCCGCAACCGCGTGTGCCTCTTCACGGACGGCCAGATGAGCTTCACCTCCGAGCTCGAGGGCGATCTCGTGGCCCTCGGCCGCCGCTTCGCGCGCTTCATCGGTCTCAGCGAGGCGGAGACGGCCGGCCTGCTCACCGCCCTCGCGGTGCACGAGACGGGGGCCGCCGTGCAGGACGAGGTCCAGACGATCCTCGGCTCCGGCAAGAACGGCGACGCCAAGCCCAACGAGATACGCCAGAGCGCCGTGGAGGCGCTGGTGTACGGCAACGAGCGCTGGGACGGCACGGGCTACCCCGAGGGCCGGCGCGGCGTCTCCATACCGCGGGTGGCGCGCGCCTTCGCCGTGTGCCGGCGGTACGACGTCGTGGCCCACAACGGCGCCGCCGTGGACGAGCTGCGCGCCGTCGCCGCCAAGGAGCTCGACCCGACCATGGTGCAGCGCTTCACCGCCATGCTGCGCGCGGAGAAGGCCGAGCACAACTAGCCTCAGAGTGTGAAATACTCGGCGCATGGACAACGTGCGCCAGATGCGTCCCCGCCAGCCGCGCCAGCCGCGCAAGCCCGGTCCTCCCAGCAGACGCCGAGTCATCATCGCCGTCGTGGTGGCGGTGATCGTCGTCCTGCTCGTCGTGATCAGCCGCCTGATGGGTTACTACGTGGACTGGCTCTGGTTCGGCGAGGTCGGCTTCCGCTCCGTCTTCTGGACGCGCATCGTCTGGCACCTGATAGTGGGGGCGGCGGCCTTCGTCGTGTTCTTCGTCATCGTCGCCTTCAACGTCGAGCTCGCCCGCCGCCTGGCGCCGAGCTTCCGGGTCAGCGAGCACGGCGAGCTGCTCGAGCCGCGCAGCGACGCGGTGAAGCGCTACGTGGGGTGGGGCGGCCTGGCCGTAGCCGCCCTGGCCGCCTTGTTCGCCGGCATCTCCGCGTCCACGCAGTGGCAGACCTTCCTGCTCTACTTCAAGCAGGCGCCGTTCGGCCAGAAGGACGCCATCTTCGGCCACGACGTGGGCTTCTACGTCTTCTCACTGCCGATGTGGCAGGCGGTCCAGGCGTTCGTCTTCGGCGCGCTCATCGCCGCGCTCGTCTTCGCCGCCATCGTGCACGTGCTCATGGGCGGCATCGAGCTCAAGGCGCAGGCCGCCGGCGGCGGCGCTGCCGGCGGAGGCCAGGGGCGCCGAGGAGACCGGCCCGGCCACGCCGTTCGGGCGCGCCCAGCGGGCAGCGGCGCCGCAGATCCCGCAGATCGACCTCAAGCTCGGCGGCCGCGCCGTCGCCCACCTCAGCGGCATCCTCGCGGCGATCTTCGTGGTGGTCGGCGCCGGCCAGCTCTTCCGCGGCTGGAGCCTGCTGTACTCCACCGCCGGCGCCGTCTACGGCGCCGGCTACACCGACGTGCACATCCGCCTGCCGCTCACCTACGTGACCCTGGCCGTCGCGCTGCTGCTCGCCGCCGTGCTGGTCTGGAACATCTGGCGCCGGCACCAGTGGTGGCCGCTCACGATCGCCGTCTGGGTCGTCGTGCTCATCCTCCTGCGCGGCGTCGTCCCGGCGGTGTACCAGTCGCTCATCGTCAACCCGAACCAGCTCACCAAGGAGCGGCAGTACATCGGCTACAACCTGGCCGCGACGCGGGCGGCGTACGGCCTCAACCAGATCACTCAGCAGCCGCTGAACCCCAAGACGCCTCTGACGCCGCAGAAGCTCGTCGCCAACCAGGCGACGCTGAACAACATCCGCCTCTGGGACCCCGCCACGCTGGTCTCGAACTACCGGCAGCAGCAGGAGCTGCAGCCGTACTACTCGTTCCTCGACGCCGACGTGGACCGCTACACCGTCAAGGGCACGTACACCCAGACGATGCTCTCGGCGCGCGAGCTCAACATCGCCGGCCTTCCGGCGTCGTCGCAGAGCTGGGTCAACCAGCACATCACCTACACGCACGGCTACGGCGTCGCCATGTCGGCCGTGAACCAGGTCACCAACGACGGCTCGCCGGACTTCCTCATCCAGGACATCCCGCCGGTCACCGCCCCCGGGCTGGAGATCACGCAGCCGCGCATCTACTACGGCGAGCGCGGCACCGGCTACAGCCTCGTCAAGACCAAGGACAAGGAGTTCGACTACCCGGGCCCCAACAACACGGACGTCTACACCAACTACACCGGCAGCGGCGGCATCCCGATCGCGCCGCTGCTCAACCGCCTCGCGTTCTCGGTGCAGTACGGCACGGTCAAGTTCTTCTTCACGTCAGCCATCCAGAGCCAGAGCCGCATCATCATCCGCAACGACATCCAGACGCGCATCGCGGATGCGGCCCCGTTCCTCCAGCTCGACCGCGACCCGTACATGGTCGTCGCGGACGGGCGCCTCTGGTGGGTCCAGGACGCGTACACCACCACCAGCCGCTTCCCGTACTCGACGCCGCAAAACGGCGTCAACTACATCCGCAACTCGGTGAAGATCGTGGTGGACGCCTACAACGGCACGATGAAGTTCTACGTGTTCGACCCCCAGGACCCGCTGCTCAGGACCTACGAGGCGGCGTACCCGTCACTCTTCACGCCCAAGAGCCAGATCCCCCAGGCGTTGCTCGAGCACGTGCGCTACCCCGAGGACCTGTTCACCACTCAGGCGCAGGTGTACTCGACGTATCACGTCAACAACCCGGACGTGCTCTACAACAAGGGCGACCAGTGGTCCATCCCGACCAACGTGTCGCTCTCCGGTGCCGGCCCCATGGCGCCGTACTACGTCGTCATGAAGCTGCCGGGCTCCCCCAAGGAGGAGTTCGTGCTGATGCTGCCGTTCGTGCCCAACACGCGGCAGAACATGATCAGCTGGCTGGGCGCGCGCTCCGACGAGCCACAGTACGGCCGGTCCCTCAACTACCTCTTCTCCAAGAGCTCGCTGGTGTACGGTCCCAGCCAGGTCGAGGCGGCCATCAACCAGAACCCGGACATCAGCGCGCAGCGGACCCTGTGGGGCCAGCAGGGCTCGAGGGTGATCATGGGCAACCTGCTCGTGGTGCCCATCGAGGACTCGCTGCTCTACGTGCAGCCGCTGTACCTGGAGTCGACGCAGACGCAGATCCCGCAGCTCCAGCGCGTGATCGTCTTCTACCGCGGGCCCGCCACGGCCGCCAACGGCAACAACGCCAATCAGTACGTAGCCATGGAGCCGACGCTCGCCGGGGCGCTCACGGCCGCCTTCGGGCAAGCCGTCATCCAGGGCAACACGGGCGGCGCGACCGGCGGGACGAGCGGCGGCGCGACGGGCGGCGCGACCGGCGGGACGGGCACCGGCGCCGCGCTCAGCGCCCAGGCGCGCACCCTGATCGCGCGTGCCAACACGCAGTTCCAGGCGGCGCAGACGGCGCTGCAGGCCGGCGATTTCGCCGAGTACGGCCGCCAGATCAAGGCCCTGCAGGCCACGCTGCGCGCGCTGCAGAGCCTCCGCTAGCTGTAGCACCCATGCACGTTGTTGACCTTCAGCAGGCGAAGCGCTGCAGCGGCGTGGCGCCGTCCAGACCGCCATGCTGACGGAAGCGATTGTAGTAGATGAGGTAGCCCTCGAGAGCCGTGAGGCGTTCGGCGCCGCTCTCGTAGGGACGCCGATATGCCCAGCCGTTCTGCAGCAGCTTCACGAACGCCTCGGCCCTGCCGTTGGTCTGCGGCCGGTAGGGCCGCGTGAAGGAGTGGCGCAGGCCGGCCTCGCCCTCCGTTGCCGCGAAGGCGCGCGAGCGGTAGGACACGCCGTTGTCGAGCAGGCGCTGCACGCCGATGCCGTGCGCGGCGTAGAAGGCCGGGGCGCGGGCGAGGAAGGCGGCCGTCGTTCCGCCCAGCTCGTCGGGCAGCTCCTCGGCGTAGGCCAGCCTGGTGGCGTCGTCGACGGCCACGTGCACGACGTTCCAGCCGATGCCGCGGTGGCGGTCCTTCACGCGCACGCATCCGAAGCGCTTGCCGCCGCCGAGGCCGATGCGGCCCAGCTTCTTGGTGTCGAGGTGGAGAAGGTCGCTGGCGCGCGGCCAGCAGTAGCGCACCACCGCCGGCCGGGGCTCCAGCGCGCGCAGGCGGTTCAGGTGAAGGCGGCGCAGCCCGGCGTAGACGCTCGGGCGCGGCGCGCCGGTCAGCCAGCCCAGCCAGTGCGGCCCGACGCGCAGCCGGAGGCGCAGTGCGACGATGCGGCGCAGCAGAGCGCTGCCGATGCGCTGCGGCCGGCGACGGCGCGCCGAGAGCGATCGGCGAGGCCGGAAGGGCCCTCGAGGCGCAGGCGGCGGCGCCACTTGCTCGCCGTCTGGCGGCTCACGCCGGCGGTTTCGGCGGCGGCCTTGACCAGCCAGCCCTGCTCCTCGATGCGCCGGCAGAGCAGCTGGCGACCGCGGACGGTGCGGCGCGCGCTACGATGAGCCATGAGGGCTCTCCTTCGGTTCATGGTCTTGGACAACCACAAACCGACAGGCAAGGGCCCTCACCTGTCAACAACGTAGATGGGTGGTACAGCTGGCGCTCGCTCCTGGCGCTGCTTCCCCTCAGCAGGCGAGCAGGAAGTTGAGTCCCGTAATGTGGTGTACAAGCTCCGGGCCTGAGAGCTGAAGAAGCATCGGCCACCGGAAGCGTCCTAGAATCGTCGTTGTTCCGCCAAGAACAGTGACGAGAGGAGCACCACGATGGCCGACCCGAACAGCATGACCACCAGCACCGCGGCAGGCAAGCTGCTCGCCAGTGAACACGCCGACGTCCTGCGCGAGGCGGTGCGCCTGATGCTGATCGAGATCATGGAAGACGAGGTCGCCGGCCTCGCCGGCGGCGAGCGCTACGAGCGCTCTGCGGAGCGCGTTGCGCAGCGCAACGGCTACCGCCAGCGCCAGTGGGACACGCGCGTCGGCAGCCTCGAGTTGGCGATCCCGCGCCTGAGAAGCGGCAGCTACTTCCCGAGCTTCCTCGAGCCGCGCCGGCGCTCAGAACAGGCCCTGGTCGCGGTGGTCGCCGAGGCCTACGTGAACGGCGTCAGTACGCGCAAGGTCGAGCGCCTCGTCGCCCAGCTCGGCGTCGAGAGCATGAGCCGCAGCTCCGTCTCCCGCCTCTGCCGGGTGCTCGACGAGCAGGTGCGCATCTTCCGCGAGCGTCCCCTCGAGGGACGCTACCCCTACCTCTGGCTCGACGCCAAGGTGGAGCGGGTCAGAGAGGGCGGCGGCGTGCGCCACAAGGCCCTGGTCGTCGCCTACGGCGTGCACGAGACGGGACGCCGCGAGGTGATCGGCATCGACGTCGGCGAGGCCGAGACGGAGGCCTTCTGGCGCGAGTTCCTGCGCGGCCTGCTGGCCCGCGGCCTCGATGGTGTGCTCCTCTGCGTCTCCGACGCCCACGAGGGCCTGAAGAAGGCGATCGCCCAGGTGCTCGGCTGCCCCTGGCAGCGCTGCACGGTGCACTTCCTGCGCGACATGCTCGGCCACTGCGGCAAGGCCCAGCAGCCGCTCGTCGCCACCGCCATCCGCCAGGTCTTCGCCGCCGAGACGCTCGATGAGGCCCGCGCGCGACTGGCCGGCGTGGTCGCCACCCTTGAGACCGCAGCGCCCAAGGTGGCCCTGCTCCTCGAGGCCGCCGAGGAGGAGCTGCTCGCCTTCATGGCCTTCCCGGCCGAGCACTGGACGAAGCTGCGCTCGACCAATCCGCTGGAGCGCCTCAACAAGGAGATCGCCCGGCGCAGCGACGTGGTCGGCATCTACCCGAACGACGCGAGCCTCATCCGCCTCGCCGGGGCGCTGCTGCTCGAACAGAACGACGAATGGCTCGTGGGCCGACGCTACCTCTCGGCGGAGTCGCTCGCCGGGCTCTACGCCGCGCGGCAGGTCGAGGAGCCGGAGCGCCCGGCGCCGAGGGCACGGGAGGTGGTCCTGCTCACGACTCGATGACCCTGACGACGATCAGGAACTACACCACGTCGGGGGACTTGACCGAGCAGGAGACCGCCGGCGCCGTGGCGAAGCATCGCGTGTGCGCCCGGTCCGCCTCCTGCCGTCAGCCTGTCACCAGAGCAGCCAACGCGAGTAGACGGATGTACCTGTAGGTATCCAGGCCGGCTGCCGATACTGGGTGATAGTCGTTCGTTGCAGGGTTCTTTGCTCAGGGGCTCGGCGACCGCTCCTTTTGAGGGCGCGGTTGTCGAGACGGGCACGAAGTTCGGGGCCGAAAGGTGCCTGGCGAAGTGGAGGCACACTGATGAGAATTGCACTCCTGCCTCGCGAAAGGGCCGGTGGCGCTCTGCGACGCAACCGCTTCTCTGCGCACGGCTTCAGCATGGTCGAGCTGCTGGTCACCATCGTTCTGGCAGGCATCATCTTCGCAGCCATGGTGCCCATGTTCGCCAACGCCCTGAAGGAGACAGGGCGCGACAACCTCCGCGTCACCGCCACCAACATCGCCCAGGACCGCATCGAGAAGATACGCATGCTCAACTTCGCAGACATCACGGCCGACAACCTGAATAGCTCCACCTTTGCCGACAACGAGTTCGGGACAAGCGTCACGACCATCAAGGGCAAGAAGTTCACGGTCGAGAACTACTTCGTCGTGGATGCTCCGAAATACAAGACCATAAGAGTGAAGGTCAGTTGGTCCAGTGCGACTTCGGGCAACATCATCGTGCAGACAGTCGTCATGAATCCGAAGCCCGAAGCCACAGGATCGACCCCCACTCCGAGCGCGACACCGAGCCCGCATTCCACGACTGGGACCAACTACACGTTGATGGTCTCCGTCACTGACAACGATGTCAGCACGACCTATGGCGTCAGGGTCGTCCGCACCGACGTCACGCCCAACGTCACCCCGCCTCCGACGATGCAGGTTCCCAACGCAATGAACGCGCTCACGTGCTCGTGGTACCCGCTGGTGGGTGGCCCCGACGTCGTCTACCACGTCACCATCAAGTTCACGCCGCCGGGATATTCGCTCATGACGCTCACGAAGGACGTAACACTGTCCGACGACACATCGGTGTACTTCGATACCAACCCCTATCAGTAGCCGCGAGGCGACCGACCATGCAGTCTGCACTGACAGAGAAGCGGGGCTCCCAATCCGGCCTTACGCTCATCGAGGTGATCGTCGTGATGATCATCATGGCGATCGTCAGCACGATGCTCATCGGGGGGTGGATGTCCCTGCAGGGCGCATACTCCTACACGTCGCGCTCGAATTCGGCAACAGCGACAGCGCGTGACGCGTTGGCTCGCATGTCGAGCGAGCTCCGGGCCTCCCAGCCGCCGACCGCCGCAGTCACAACACAGTTCTACCTGCCCCCTACGCCCACGTACCCATACGTGTGCGGCCCTACCTCCTGCGTCTTCTACTCGGCCTACAACAACTCCGCTGCCGCGGACGGTGCCGGTCTGGCCCTGACCGGCACTACGCCGCCTCAGACGTCAGCCATAAGGCTGACCGCCATCTGGTGGCGCGCCTCGGACTCAGCGCTTGTCTGGCAGCGCGACACCAACAACGACGGCACGTTCACTTCGAGCGACAGGACTATCATCCTCGCGAAAAATGGTGTCGTGAACACGGTCGTGGGCAGGGATATCTTCACCTACTATTTCCGGGACTCGGCCGGCAACTACAGTCACAGCGCGTACCTCACCAACACCACCGGGGCAGCAAACAACGTAGCGAACCTTCGCTCGGTGCGGATGGAACTCGTCATCGACGTCAACTTGTCCCATACCCCGACATATGTCGACCTCGCGACTACCGTGCGCCCGCGGAACGCGGCCGCTGTCAACTGAGGGGGATCAGCGATGCGGAGGCACACCGGACAGAGAGGAGCCGGGCTGATCATGCTCATCGGCATCACTGCCGTATTGGCGATCCTCGCGGCCAGCATGGTCATGCTCCTGTCCAACCAGCAGCATGCTTCGGCCAGAGAACGCTCGAGCAAGACGTCCATGGACTACGCGGAGGCCGCCCTCAATAGCGCCATCGCCGCCGTGAAGCTCACGAACACCTGGCTGACGACTCCCTACTCAGACGCGGCCGCTATGACAGCCATGAACGCCAACTACGAGACTCTTCCTGATCCGCACCCGGCGGCGACCTACAGGGTCTACGACGACGCGCCGACGACCAGCCCGAGCACGCCGGCGTGGGATAAGAACCTCAACACCAAAGTGTGGGTTGAAGTCGCCACCACGTACAATGGAAGGACCACCCGCCTGCGCCAGATGGTGGCCTCAGTAACCGCGTCGGTGATTTCGCGCCTTCCCAAGGCTGCGGCGTTCTGTGGCGGGGCGGGCGCGAGCAACAACATCACCATGAGCGGCTCGGCCGACGTGTACGTCGCGAACTACCCCTCGTGGCCTGCCACGAACTCCAACGGCATTCCCTACCGCGGTGGGGCACCGTTCGCGACGAGCATCATGGCCAAGGGCAGCATCTCGGGGCCAGGGGACCTGGCGTTCGGAACCGGCCGCGCCAACCCCCAGTCCTTGGGCGTGATGTATGGGTCCTCCGGGAGCGTCTCGCTACCCGGCGTCCTCAATCTGGTCAAGAGTCAAGGCAACGTGCCGGACCTCACGTCCTACCTCTCTCTGTCTGACCAGCTTGCGTTGGAGAAGGAAGCGAGATCCATTACCCAAGCTGACTCGCAGGCGAAGCTCAACAGCGCCAAGGTGGATGCGCGACCTGCGGACGCCCGCCCTGCGGACCAGCGGCCCGCCGCGGTCACCGTCACCGTCTTCCCGAGCGAAGCGAACCTGCGTGTCACCGCCGGCAATCCGTACGGCACCTACGGTGGCACCACCTTCACCGCCAATAAGAGCCTCGTGTACAACGGCAACCTTACGTTGACCGCTGGCTACACGTACAAGTTCCAGTCGCTCACGGTGAACGGCAACCTGACGGTGAACAGCAACGTGACCACGACGGGTCTGCGAGTGACCGGGACTCTCAGCATCGCCAGCACCTCCGGCACGAACAACCTCGGGCCCGTATACGCCGTCGGCAACACGGCCATCAGCGCCGCTGCCACGAACAACTTCGGCGCGTTCTGGACGGACGGGAGCCTCGCGCTCAACGGTACAGGCGTCACCTCCGCCACATCTCTTCACGTTGGCGCGATGGGCCTAAGCATCAACAGCACCACCGGCGCCAACAGCCTCGGCACCGCCTACGTGGTCGGCGACGTCGTCACCACCGCCTCTTCCACCAGCCCGACCACGTTCGGTGCGCTGTGGACGGACGGCAACATGACGCTGAACGGCAGAGGGGCCACGACGACCGACACCCTCCACGTGGATAGGGCCCTCACGATCAGCAGCACCGTCGGCAAGAACACGTTCGCCTCCACCTACGTGCTGGGTGCATTCTCGACGAACGCTGGCTCCACGAGCCTGAACGACTTCGGACCGCTCTGGGTGGAAGGCAACGTCACGCTGAACGGCAGCGGCGCCACGACGACCGACAGCCTCCACGTGGGAGGAGCACTCAGCATCCATAGTCCCGCTATCACGAACCAGTTCGGGCCCACCTATGTGATAGGAGCCTTCGACACCGCCACGACTTCTGCCAGCACCAACCAGTTCGGCGCGCTGTGGGTCGACGGCTCCGTGACGCTGAACGGCACCACGACCACCATCAGCACCGCCCTGCACGTCGGCGGCGACTTCACGATCGACGGGCCGGTCAGCACGAACACGTTCGGGCCTATCTACGTGATCGGCGACGTGAACTGGCACCACGCCGCGACGGTGAAGACCACGGACTACACCGACTCAACGGAACCGCCGGGCCCCATGTGGATCGGCGGCATCTACACGCGCGATGGCGGCCCCTACAATGACGAGTACGGCGACACGTTCGTCGTGTTCCAGGTCAACTGGTCGTCTGATTCGGGCGTGCACTCCTCTGTAATATGCCCGCTGTTCGCCAGCACTGAGCAGATCACGACCAACGGCGACATCGACTTCGGCACGATGGTCACCTACCCGACCGACCCTGACCCCAACCACACAAAGGCGAGGCCGATGACCCTGTACATGGTCTGCGACAACGACGGCTACTACACGCAGACGGCGCAATGGAACAGCACCGGCCAGTTCACCGGCCTCATGATCCTGTTCGAAGCGGGCATTACGATACAGAACGGCAACCCAACCAAGCCGGCCGTCGTGGGCTCGGTCCTGACCATCGGCGGCGACAACGGCCTCAAGCTCAACAACAATGCCCAGATCGCCTACTGCCAGGACGTCATCGACTGGGTGTTCTTCCCGACCGTCTCGACTTCCACGGTCACCCAGACGGTTCCAGGGACCTGGCAGGAACTGTCGGCCAGCGGGACGTAGTATTCCGCGGAGCTTGGGATGAAGCAGGAACGCCCGGGCGGGCGGCCGAGTGGCCGCCCGCCCTTCTCGGATGGGGCACAGCCGCCTGCAGCCGAGCGCGATTGGGCATGGCCAGTGTCCGGCGCCAGTCGTTTTGCGACCTTGGACGAGCGGCACTTGGCCCGGTGAGTCTGGCGCGCTATCCCGATTCCGCGGTCACAAAGGTGGGCGGGCTTGGCCTATGGACCGCGGAAAGCGCCCAAGACCGCGAGGATGAGCACGACGTTGGTGACGATGAGCGCGGCGATGGCGAGTAGCAGGGCACGCGTCAAGTGCGTCCGTGCGCGCGACGAGGGCTCACTACCCACGTCTCTGGTCGCCTCCTGCGCTTCTTTCGCCTCTTCTTGAGTAGCGGTCGCGGGAGCGGCATTCGATACCCGTAGACGTCTCGCCTTCGATCCCACCCACGCCCGGGTTCCATCGTTGACCCAGACAAGGTGGCCTTGCTGGTCGTACTCCATGACGTCGCTGGCCGAAATCGGACCGTGGCCCTCAAGCACGAAGGCGTCGCCGTCACCCGTGATCTGCTTTCCCACCCAGGCGGTGGTCGGCCCGAACGTGGCGATCAGCATGGCCCCTCCCCTCCCAGACTGGGTGTTTGTTCACGGAAGGTCCGAGTACCGAACTCTGTGGCAGGCTTGCCAAGGCAGACAACGGTGTCAATCTCGGCGCGCCTTGTCAAGGGATTCGGGACGGCGGCGACCAGCATTCCTCCGACGGTATCCCCGGATGCGTGGCGCCCGCCAGCGAAGCCGACTCCGTGCTGCTTCCCTCGGGGGGCCCGCCAGCGGCGATGTTTACAAAGGACACGCGCTCGGCAGCTTGGTCTCGCAAGGTCGGTTGGTTGCCACAACAGTAGACGTCGACCTTCCGCCTGACGAAGAGCGCAAGGCCACGCTTCCCCAAGTTCATGCGGGCAGCGTGACGCGCGAGCGTGGCTCCTCACCACTCTGGATTCGTGCGCCGCCATCGCCCGATGTTGCACGCGAATGACTTGGACCGCTACGAGTCGAATCGACTCAATCCGCTCCTCGGAGGAGCGAGAACTCACCACCCTCGGCGCGAGGGACCTCTCTCCTCCAGGTCTCCGGCCGGGCGCGAGATAGCTTACCAGCGTCGCCGTCAGCGAGACGGCGGCGGTGCAGCATGAACACCACGGCGATCTGCAGGCGCACGGCTTGGAGCGGGTCGGCGCCGGCCAGGATCATCCCGGTCATCGCACCCGGCAGGAAGACGATGCCCATCGTCTTGGTGCTGTCGATCACCGGCACCATCGCCAGCCGCGCGGCGCGTCGCGTGAGATCGTGGTGCACTGGCGAGGCGAGGCCCCAAGCGCCAGACCGGCCTCGGTCTGGGGGCGCCGGTCGCGGGCGTCTTCGAGCAGGTGCACGGCGGTGACGGAGGCGACGTTCATGCCGTTGCCGACGATCATGCCGGCGATGGGGATCACGTAGCGGGCGCCGCTGGGGATGATGCCGAGCACCAGCATCAGCCCCAGCGTCACGACAGTGGAGACGCCGATCGCGACGAACGTGAGCAGCAACGCGCCGGGCAGCGGGCGGACGCGGCGCGTCGAGGTGTGGGCGGCGGACGCCAGCATCGCGGTCCAGCGCTGCGGTGGGCTCGTCGAGGAGCAACACCTGGGGCTCATTGGCGAGGGCGCGGGCCAGCGAGACGCGCTGCGCCTCGCCGCCGGAGAGCTCGGCCGCCGGCTTGCCGAGGAAGTCGACAGGCAGGCCGACGCGGCGCAGCAGGCCGGCGGCCTGGTCATGCGCCGTATCGCCCTCCCCCACCTCCGCGCGCCGCCGCGGGCCGCACAGAACGTTGTCCTGGACGCTGCCGTCGAAGAGCGCCGCGTTCTGGAACACCATGCCCACACGGCGCCGCAACTCGTGCACCGGCAGGTCGTAGGCGGGCGCGCCGTCGATCAGCACGCACCCGGCGGTGGGTTCGATGAGGCGATTGACGCAGCGCAGCAGCGTGCTCTTGCCCGAGCCCGACGGCCCGAGCACCGTGAACACTGTGCAGGGGGCGACGGCAAGGCTCACCCCGTCGAGGATGCGGCGCGCCGCCTCCGCGCCGCGGCGCGCCTCGCACGTGAGGCCCACCGTCGCCAGCTGCGCTGGTTGCAGGCCGGACATGGCCAGAGGGTACCTCATCACCGGTCCCGGTATACTACGCATTCACGGGCGATTAGCTCAGGGGTAGAGCACCTGCCTTACAAGCAGGGAGTCGCTGGTTCAAATCCAGCATCGCCCACCACCTCTGGCAGCCGACGAACGCCTCGGGTCGCTCGGACGTCACCCGGGCAGGGCATCTCATCGCCGAGGGAGGCCACGTGGAACGCAGCGCACGACCCGCCCTGACAGTCCTCGCCGTCCTCGTCGCGCTCAGCGCTGGGGCCTTCGTCGTCTTGGCCGCAGGATGCGGGGGATCGCCCGGGGCGTCGCTTGCCGGCACTTCCTGGCGCCTGAATGGCTGGACGCTGAACTCGCTCGACCCCGCCGCGTTCACGATCACGGCGTCGTTCGCGGGCGGGAGGATCTCCGGCACGTCGGCGGTCAACACCTACGGCGGCTCCTACAAGGCAGGGCCCGGCGACGCCTTCCACGTCGGCCAGATGGCGAGCACCGAGATGGCCGGCCCCGAACCGGCGATGCGTGCCGAGAGCGCGTACATCACGTTGCTGGCCGCCGCCAGGACCTACCGGGTGAGCGGCGGCCGCCTGACCTTGTACGACGCCCAGGGCAACGAGTCACTGATCTTCGCCGCGGCCACGCCGTAGGGCCGCGCCTCGCGAGCTCTCCCCGCCCGTTCTCAGAGCTCGCGCGCTGCGGTACGCTTGGCACATGGTGCCTTTCGAACCTGCTGAGCCTGGCGCCGCGCGCGAGCGCCAGTCCTACGTGCGGCACGAGCTGCGGGCGCCACTCGCCGTCCTGTACCCGGCGCTTTCACTCCTGCTGAGCGAAGGCCCCGGGGAGCTCACGCCCAAGCAGCGCGAGTACCTCGAGGTGATGGAGCGCAACGTGACACGCCTCGCCGCGCTCATTGCCGGCGCCGCCGACAGCGGCTGGATGGACTGCTCCGCCGCGCCGCCTGAGCCGTCGGCCTTCTCGTTGCATACGCTCGTGAAAGAGACGATAGCCCTGCGGCGCTTTGGGCAGTCCTGGGCGTCGGACGTGCGCTTGTCGGTCGGCCCGGGCGATGATCCTCAGGCCCGTGCCGACTGCGACGACGTTCGCACGATCGTCGTCGCTCTCCTGGGCAACGCCTCCGCGTACGCCGGTGACGGGGCGACCGTCCTCGTACGGCTGGCGAGTCGTGACGACGACACGGTGGCTTTGAGCGTGACGGACGACGGCCCCGGCATCCCGGCGCAAGAACTGACCCGCGCCGGCGAGTTCGGCTTTCGCGGCGCCGCGGCTCAAGAGTCGGCGCGTCCCGGCCTCGGCATCGGCCTTTGGGTGTGCCGAAGGCTGGCGGAGCGCAACGGTGGCAGCCTGAGCCTGGACACTCCAGCGGGTGGCGGCTTGCGCGCGACGCTGCTGCTGCCCTCCTCGCCGCCGTCGGTGTAGCGGCCGCCCCGAGACCGCACAGGTGATCATGCCGAGATGGCGAACCTCCAGTGGAGCGCACCGACCTCACCTGTCCTGTGGCGAATGAGAGATGCTCATGCCGAGCGCGAAGTGCGTCCTGCTCATCGACGACGACGAGGATCTGCTCATGGCACTCGCCGCGACCCTCCAGCCCCTCGGCTATAGAGTGGTGACGGCGCCCGACGCCATCACCGCGATCTCGGTGGCGGGGAGGGAGCGGCCGAACGTCGTCGTGCTCGACGTCGGTCTCCCTGGGGGCGATGGCACCGAGGTCATGCATCGTCTACATACCCTGCCTCGGCTGGCCGGCGTACCCGTGGTGATCCTCACCGGCCGCGACCCCGCCGAGTACGAACGCGCCTCGCTCGATGCCGGCGCAGCCGCCTTCCTCACCAAACCCGTGACCGGCGATGTGCTGGTCGCGGTGCTGGAAGCCGCGCTGCGTGGCGCCGACGACAGTGAGACCGCAGGCAGGGCCGACCGAGCCGCCGCGCTGGCCGGCGCCCGCGTGCTGCTCGTTGACGATGACGCCGATCTGCTGATGACCATGGCGGCCCTGCTCCGCCAATGGGGAATGAGCGTCGCGGTGGCGGCGGACGCGGTGTCGGCGACCGGGGCCGCGGTCAAACAGGAGCCAGACGTGGTCGTCCTCGACATCGGACTTCCGGCGGGCGACGGCACTCTGGTCATGCGGCGTCTCCACGCGTTGCCTCAGCTGGCCGGCGTGCCGGTCGTGATCCTCACCGGCCGCGACCCCCAGCAGTACAGGCAAGCAGCCCTCGAGGCCGGCGCCGCCGCGTTCCTCACCAAGCCGGCCTCCGCGGACCAGGTGCTCGACGCCTTGCTGGCCGCGCTCGCGGGGCGCGTCCGGCGCTCGACCTGACTCCGGCGTTCAAGGCGCCCGCGAGAGGCGTGGGGAGAGAGCCTTCATCCGCACGCTCTGAGGCTGAGCCCATGGTAGAGTGAGTCGTCCCGCACCCGGGTAGTGCGGGCCGTCTCACCGGCAGGCGAGCCGCCGTGCCGACGATGTCTGGAGGGCCAGCTGGCAGGGAGCGCACCAGAGGAGCGTCCGTTGCGGACGCTGTTCGTGACCAACGACTTCCCGCCGCGCATCGGCGGCGCACAATCGTTCTACTGGGGCGTCATCCGCACGCTCGATCCCGCCGAGGTGACCATCCTGGCGCCGGCGCACGTCGATGCGGCGGCGTTCGACGCGACCCACCCCTATACAGTGGTACGCGCCTCCACCTCCGTGCTCTGGCCCACTCCGGCGCTGCTGCGCCAGGTCGTGGAACTGGCCCGCAGCTCAGGGGCCGAGCTCATCCAGCTCGGCCATCCGCTGCCGGCCGGCGTGCTCGGCCCGCAGGTCAAGGCGCGCACCGGCCTGCCCTACGTCGTCTTCCTCGGCGGCGCCGAGGTCACGCTGCCCGGCGCCGTGCCCGGCGTCAACAACCTCCTGCGCCATGTGCTCGGCAACGCCTCGATGCTGCTCACCGTCAGCGAGTTCACCGCGCGCGCGGCCTCGCTGCAGGTCAAGTGGACCGTGCCCGCCGAGGTCCTGCGGCCGGCGCTCCCCGTCGGCGAGTTCGTCCCGGCCGCGCCGGACGAGGCGCTCGCCCTCAAGCAGCGCCTCGGCATCGACGGCGACCTCATCGTCTGCCTCGGGCGGCTCGTGCCGCGCAAGGGCCAGGACGCGCTCATCGACGCGCTCGCCATCCTCAGCGCCGAGTTCCCGCGCCTCAACCTTGCGCTTATCGGCGAGGGCCGGCTGCAGACGCGGCTCTACGACCGCGCCCAGCGGCGCGGCGTCGGCGAGCGCGTGCACCTCGCGGGCGCGCTGGTGGACTCCGCCGTACTGGAGTGGCTGCGCGCCGCCGACCTGTTCGCCTCGCCGTGCCGCTCGCGCTGGGCGGGCTTCGAGGTAGAGGGCTTCGGCATCGTCTTCGCCGAAGCGGCACTCTGCGGCCTGCCGGTGATCGCGGGCCGCTCCGGCGGTGCCCCGGAGGCCGTGATCGAGGGCGATACGGGGATGGTGGTGGACGGCCGCTCGCCGGAGCAGGTGGCGGCCGCCCTCGCCTACGTTCTGCGCAAGCCCTCCGAGGAGCGCCGCGCTATGGGCGGCCGCGGCCGCGAGCTGGCGCTCGCGCGTCACACGCCCGCCACCGTGGGCGAGCGCTACCGCGGGCTCCTGCGCCGGGCGGCCGGCAGATGAAGGGCCGGCGCGCCTGGGGCGCCGCCAGGACGCTCGTCTGGCTGGGCGGCGCCTTCGCGGTGGGCGGCATCCCGAGCGGGCGCGTCGTGACGCGCGCCGTGGGCGCCGGGTCGCTCACCGACATGGGCGACGGCAAGCCCGGCTCCTCGAACGTCGCCCGCAGCCTGGGCTGGAAGCCCGGCGCCGCCGTGCTGGCCATGGACGCCGGCAAGGCCTTCGTCCCCGCCGCGGCGGCCCGGCTGGCCGGCGCGAGCGACGGGACGGTGGCCGCCGTCGGCATCTCGGCCATGCTCGGCCACATCGCGCTGGTCAAGGGGCGCGGCGCCGCCTGCGCCCTGGGCGCGGCCTTCGCCATGGACGCGCCGACGATGACCGTGGGCCTCGTCCCGCTGGTCGGCGGCAGCGCTTTGCACCACCACGCGGAGGCCGTCAGCGTGACCGCCGTCGCGCTGCCGCTGATCAGCCTTGCGCTGCACCGCCGCACCCCGGCGCGCGCGCTGGGGCCGCTGGCGCTCATCACCGTGCTGTTCCTGGCGCGCCTGCGCGGATCGTCCGGCGCCGGCCTGCCGGCCACTCCCGAGGCGTGGTGGTACCGCCTCTGGCTGGACCGCGACACCAAGGACTGAGGCGATCATGCGCGTAGCGCTGGTCTCGCCGTACTCGTGGACCGTCCCCGGCGGCGTGAACCACCACATCGAGCACCTCGCGGAGGAGCTCGAGGAGCGCGGCCACGAGCCGTGGATCATCGCGCCGGTGGGCGCTTTCGCGCCGGGGCGCAGGGCCCTGGACAGCCGGCGCCACAGGGCCGAGAAGCGCTTCATCCCCATGGGCTCGGCGATCCCCGTCCCGTCCAATGGCTCGACGGCCTATCTCTCGCCCAATCCGCGCGTGGCGCTGCGCATGGACCGGGCCATCCGGCGGGGTCGGTTCGATCTGCTGCACGTGCACGAGCCGGTGACGCCGTCCGTCGCCCTGGCCGCGGTCTTCCTGGCCACGTCCCCGGTGGTCGGCACCTTCCACGCCGCCATGGACGACTCGCCCTCCATCGACCGCTGGATGTGGCTGCTGGAGCTCGTGCACCGGCGCCTCGACGTGCGCATCGCCGTGTCCCCAGCGGCGCTTGCCTTCCCCGCCAAGCGCTTCCCCGGCGACTACCGCATCATCCCCAACGGCGTGACGGTGGAGAAGTACGCGCCGGCCGTCGGCGCCGCCAAGGTAAAGGGCCGCATCCTGTTCATCGGCCGAGCCGACAAGCGCAAGGGGATGGGCGTGCTGCTGCAGGCGTTCGCGCTGCTGCGGCAGCGGCTTCCCGAGGCCAGCCTGGTGATCGCCGGGGCGACGCGCCGCGACATCCTCGACTCGGCCCGCAACCCGCTCGGGGCGCTCCCGGACCTGTCGCGCGTCGAGCCGTTGGGGTGGGTGGTGGACGACGAGAAGGTGAGACGGCTGGGAGAAGCCGAGGTCGTGTGCGCTCCGTCCCTGGCCGCGGAGAGCTTCGGCATCGTCCTCGCCGAGGCGATGGCCGCCGGCGTGCCCGTGGTCGCCTCCGACCTGCCCGGCTACCGGGACGTGCTGCGTGACGGCGAGGCCGGCCGGCTCGTGCCGCCCAGCGATCCGGAGCTCCTCGCCGGCGCGCTGTACGAGGTGCTGCAGGACGAGGACGAGCGGCGGCGGCTGGCCGCCGCCGGTCTCGTCGCCGCCGAGCAGCTCTCGTGGCGCCGGGTCACCGACAGCATCGTCGCCGCCTACGAGGACGCGCTGGACGCGCCGTTCCGGCCCGGCATCCACGGCCGGCCAGGCCGGCCGTGGTTCGGCCGGGCCATGCTGGACTACTACGCGAACCCGAGCCTGCGCGCGGCCGACGCTGCCGCCAGCGGGTGGGCCCGCGGCACCGGCTGACAGGCTCGCCCGGCAGCGGCGCGGGCGCACGGCGCCGGCCGCCGGCGGGTCTGTGGCGCGGCCGGCTCTTCGTTTTGCCGCGCTCAACGCCGTGTGCTACACTCCCGACTCGCTGCACGGCCGCCGGCCACTCTTCGGGCCCGCCGTCGGCGTCCTTTCGCGGGGGCGTAGCTCAGCTGGTTAGAGCGCCGGCCTGTCACGCCGGAGGTCGCGGGTTCGAGCCCCGTCGCTCCCGCCACTCCCACCGCTCATCCCGTCTCTTCACGGCGGCAGCCGCGTGCCCTGCCGCTGTGGACGGGCCGTCCGAAAGCTCTCCCGGCGCGCCGCGTTCAGGCCGGGACGGCGGAGGGGCCGGCCGCGGCGATCTCCGCCGGGACGCGGCCGGCGAACTGCTCGAAGTTGGCGGCGAACCTCCGCGCCAGCTCGTCGGCGCACTCATCGTAGGCGGCTTCGTCGGCCCACGTGCCGCGCGGGTCGAGCAGCCGCGTGAGCACCCTGGGGCAGTGGGAGGGGACGAGCACGCCGAACACGGGGTGCGGCGTCAGCGGCACGTGGTCGAGGGCGCCCTCGAGCGCGGCCTTGAGCAGGTTGCGCGTGACCGAGATGCGCATGCGCTTGCCCGTGCCGTAGGGCCCGCCGCTCCAACCGGTGTTCACGAGCCAGCACTGCGTCGGCGACGCGCGCAGCCGGTCGGCGAGCATCGTCGCGTACTGGACGGGGTCGCGGGGCATGAACGGCGCCCCGTAGCACGCCGAGAACGTGGGTTCGGGCTCGTCCACCCCGGCCTCTGTGCCGGCGACGCGGGCGGTGAAGCCGGAGAGGAAGTGATAGCTGGCCATCGCCGGCGTGAGCTTGGCGATGGGCGGCAGGACGCCGTAGGAGTCGCAGGCGAGGAAGAAGACGTTGCGCGGCGTGCCCGCCGTGCCGGTGGCGATGGCGCCGGGGATGTGGTCCACGGGGTAGGTGGCGCGCGTGTTCTCGGTGATCGAGTCGTCGTCCCAGTGGATCGCGCGGGTGAGCGGGTCGACGACGACGTTCTCGAGGACAGAGCCGAAGCGGATCGCCTGGTAGATCTGCGGCTCCGCTCGCGCCGAGAGGCGGATGACCTTGGCGTAGCAGCCGCCCTCGAAGTTGAAGACGCCGTGATCGCTCCAGCCGTGCTCGTCGTCGCCGACGAGGCGCCGGGACGGGTCGGCCGACAGAGTCGTCTTGCCCGTCCCCGACAGCCCGAAGTAGAGCGCCACGTCGCCCTTGCGCCCGGCCGTGGCCGAACAATGCATGGGCAGCACGCCGCGCGCCGGCAGCAGGTGGTTCATCACCGTGAAGATGGCCTTCTTCATCTCGCCGGCGTACATGCTGCCGAGGACGAGCACGAGGCGGCGGCTGAAGGAGATGCCGACGAAGACCGGCGAAGCGGAGCCGTCGCCGGTCGGCGTCCGCGCTCAGGGCGCCGCAGTCGACGACCGTGAAGCCGGGCGCGAAGCCCTCGAGATCGACAGGCTCGGGGCGCACGAACAGGGTGTGCGCGAAGAGCGCGTGCCAGGTGGCGTCCGCCACGACGCGGATCGGCAGGCGGTACGCGGGCTCGGCGCCCACGAAGCCGTCGAACACGTACACCTCGCGGGCGCGCAGGTAGGCGCTGGCGCGCGCCAGGTGGCGCGCGAAGACCTCGTCGCCGCAGGCATGATTGGCGCCGCCCCAGGCCACATCGGCGGCCTCCGGCTCGTCGACGATGTAGCGGTCCGCCGGCGAGCGCCCGGTGCGCGCGCCAGTCGTGACCACGAGCGCGCCGTT
Organism: uncultured Thermoleophilia bacterium; assembly: GCA_963709845.1. Lineage (GTDB taxonomy): Bacteria > Actinomycetota > Thermoleophilia > UBA2241 > UBA2241 > CAIXSE01. Next base: position 432,546 of record CAVPXV010000004.1, on the reverse strand, counting down.
GGCGGCGAGGATGCCCTCGCGACGCGCCAGAGACCGCGCCGTGAGCTCCGGCGCCGGCAGGTTGCGGTGGACGGCGCCCACCGTGAGGCCGACGTCGGCGAGCTGCGCGTGGACCGTCCGCTCGTCCATGGGCGCCGGCCTCAGGCCAGCGGACCGACCGCCTTCTCGACCGCCTCGAGGATCTCGCCGGACTCCACGAGCGCGGCCATGGCGTTGTGGTCCGGGTACAGGGGCCGGTCGACGTCGAGATGCTCGACGTGGCGGCGGACGACCTCGCGCGCCGCCCGGACGCCCGTACCAGGCGTGAACTCACGGAAGTCGAGGGCCTGCGCCGCCCCCATGAACTCGATGCCGAGCACGCCGTAGGCGTTCTCGAGGATCTGGCGGTTCTTGAGCGCCGTGTTCATGCCCATGGAGACGAAGTCTTCCTGGTCGGCCGCCGCGGGGATGCTCATCGTGCTCGCCGGCGCCGCCAGGATGCGCTGCTCGACGATGAGCATGTCGGCGGCGTACTGGCTGAGCATCAGCCCGGAGTAGAAGCCGGGGTTGGGCGTGAGGAAGTCCGGCAGGCCCTGGCTGAGCGCCGGGTTCTCGAGGCGGTTGAGCCGGCGCTCGGAGAGGACGCAGACCATGGTGATCGCCTGCCCGACGATCTCCATCGGCAGGCTCACGGGCGTGCCCTGGAAGTTGGCGCCCGTGAGCGTCAGGTTGTCCTCGGGCACGAAGATCGGGTTGTCGCCGACGCCGTTGAGCTCGATCTCGACCTGGGACTTCGCCCAGGCGAGGGCGTCGTGGGCGGCGCCGATGACCTGCGGCGTGGAACGCATCGAGTAGGCGTCCTGCACCTTGGTCTTGATCTTGCCGGTGGCGAGGTCGCTGTCGTCGATGCACTTCTTGATCGCGGCCGCGCTGCGGATCGCGCCGGCGAAGCCGCGCAGCTCGTGCAGCTTGGCGTTGTAGGGCTTGAGGTTGGCGAGCAGCGCCTCGAGGCTCATGGCGCAGGCGATCTCGGCCTGGCGCAGCCAGCGGTCGGTGTCGTAGCAGAGCAGCGCGCTCATCGCCGTGAGCACGTTGGAGCCGTTGATGGTGGCGAGGCCGTCGCGCGCCTCCAGCCCCGGGACGGGGATGCCGGCGCGCTCCATCGCCACCTTGCCGGGGAGGCGCTCGCCCTCGTAGTAGGCCTCGCCCTCACCCATCATCAGGAGGGCGAGCTGGGCCATGGGGGCGAGGTCGCCGGAAGCGCCCACCGAGCCCTTGGAGCTGATCACCGGCGTGACGCCCTTGTTGAGCATCTCCACGAGGGTGAGCGTGATCTCCGGCCGGTTGCCCGAGTTGCCGTGGGCGTGGACGTTGACGCGACTGGCCATGGCGGCGCGTACCACCTCGAGAGGCGCCGGCTCGCCGATGCCGGCGGAGTGGTTGTAGACGAGGAACCGCTGGAACTGCTGCACCTGCTCATCGTCGAGCACGATCTCGGAGAACTCGCCGATGCCGGTGTTGGTGCCGTACATGATCTCGCGCGCCTTGATCTTGTCCTCGAGCATCGCGCGGCAGACCCGGATGCGCTCCACGGCTGCCGGGTCGAGCTCGACCTTCTCGCCCTCGCGCGCGATGCGCACGAGCTTCTCGACGGTCAGCGACCCGCCGTCCAGGGTGATGGTCACGGTGTCTCCTTCCACAATGGATCGGCGCCGGCCGCGAGGCTTGGCGTGCCGCCGCCGGCGACCTCGAGTCTCGCACGCAGGACTCTAGGTGAGCCTCCGGGCGATGCAAGCGCGGCCGCCGAGAGTCTGGCATTACGGACGCAAATGCGGCGCCGCTTCATCGGCGCGCGTGCAGCGCGATCTCGCGCGCCACGGCCTCCACGATCTGGCGCGCGCGGCTCAGCCCGAACTCCTCGATGCGCCATGTGGGGGCCGTGATGCCCGCGGCCGCTTCGTTGTCGGGGATGTCGAGCGCGCAGGTGATGGCGGTCACGCCCGTCTCCACGGCGTCCGTGGCGACGTGCGAGGTCGTGCGGTCCTGGAACGCCGCGCCGGTGGCGGTGCCGGCCAGCGGGATGCGGCGGCCCACCCAGCCGCTGTGTCGCAGCGCGTAGGGGCTCTCGACCTGGTCGACGTAGATGGCGTGGTCGCCGTCCAGGACGATCAGATTGGCGGTCTCGCGCGTGGCGTCGCGCAGACGCACGAGGTGGGAGCGCGCGACCACGCGCAGCTGGTCGACCCAGCCCACGCGCGAGGCGAGACTCACGAGCTCGAGCCCCAGCGAATACGTGCCGTCGGGCTCGGCGTGCACGAGGTCGCTCTCGACGAGGAAGGGGAGGATGCGCGCCACGGCAGTGCGCGACATGCCGGCGGCCGAGGCGATCTGGTGCGGCGAGAGGCCGCGTGTGGAGGTCGCGAACGCCCTGAGGACGGCGAGGCCGTGCGCGAAGAGCGGCGCGTCCGAGCTGAGCTCGAAGGCGGCCGCGCCCAGCGACCAGGCGCGCTCGTTGGCGCGGTAGGCGACGAAGCGTCGCGACCTGAGCAGGTTGAGCAGCCCGTAGGTGCTCGACCTCGGGATGTGGCAGGACGAGGCGATGATGCTGGCCGGCGCTGGGCTGGTGCGCCGCCCGAGGAACTCGAGCACGTCGAGCACGCGCGCGGCGCCCCACGTGGTCCCCTCCTCGTCTCGCGGCTGTCCTCTGGCCACCACTGCCTCCTTAGAATCCAGCATAGCGGCCGTCCTCCCGCACGACAACGAAAACGAGTACAGATGGCTGGACATGCGAGCAGAGCACTTGATGCAGGCGGCTTCGGCGCGTCAGGGTTGGGCGCACCACTTTGCGAACGTCCACTGGGAGGGACCCTGCCGTGCCAGCCTTCGACGCAACCACCAGGCCGCGCCCCGGCCGCCTGAGCTATCTGAGCGAGCAGGACAAGACCGCGATCTACGAGGCCGCGCTCGAGATCATGGGCACGATCGGCCAGCGCGTGCATCACCCCGAGGCGCGCGAGCTGCTGCGCGCCGCCGGCGCCGAGGTGACCGGGCCCGACCTGGTGAAGGTCCCGCGCGAGCTCGTGGAGCGGGCGCGGGCGACGGCGCCGGCGCTGATCGAGGTCTGCGACCGCGCCGGCGCGCCGGCCATGAGCCTCGGCCGCACAAACTGCTACTTCGGGACCGGCTCGGACCTGATGAGCACCTACGACCTCGAGAGCGGCGAGCGCCGCCAGAGCGTGCTCGCGGACGTCGCCCGCGCCGCCCGACTCTGCGACGCGCTGCCCAACATCGATTTCGTGATGTCCTGCGCGCACCCCAACGACATCGAGCCTCACCGCTCGTACCTCGAGAGCTTCCGCGCGATGGTGTCCAACACCACCAAGCCGATGGTGATGACCGCGGAGAACGCGGGCGACCTCAAGGTCCTCTGGGAGATCGCCTGCGCGCTGCGCGGTGGTGCCGAGGAACTACGCGCCAAGCCGTACTTCACGATGTACCTGGAACCGGTGAGCCCGCTCAGCCACCCGGTCGAGAGCATCGACAAGCTGCTGTTCTGCGCCGACTGGGGCATCCCGGCGATCTACTCGCCGGCGCCGCTCGCCGGCGGCACGGCGCCGATCACCGTCGCCGGCCACACGGCCCAGGGCGTCGCCGAGTCGCTCTTCGGCCTCGTGATCCACCAGCTGCGTCGGCCGGGATCGCCGTTCCTGTTCGGCATCGGCCCGGCCGTGCTCGACATGGCGACGTCCCAGTCTTCCTACAACGCCCCCGAGTACCTGATGACCTTCCTGTGCCAGATCGAGATGGCCCGCTGGCTGGACCTGCCCAACTGGGGGTACGGCGGGACCTCGGACGCGCAGCTCGTGGACGCCCAGGCCGGGATGGAGATCGGCGAGCTCGCCTTTCTGTGCCTCGCCGCCGGCTCCAACCTGAACCACGATGTGGGCTACCTCGATTTCGGACTCACCGCCTCGCTCGAGCTCATCGTCATCGTCGACGAGTACCTCTCCCTCAACCGCCGCCTCTTCGCCGGCGTCGAGGTGAGCCCCGAGACGCTCGCCCTGGAGACGATCCGCGAGGTCGGCCCCGGCGGCGACTTCCTCGCCGCCAAGCACACGGCGCGCCACGTGCGCACGGCCCAGTGGCGCCCCACGATCATCAACCGCGAGGGCCACGTGCGCTGGGCCGAGGAGGGCGGCCTCGACCTCGCCGAGAAGGCCCGCCGCAAGGCCCTGCGCCTGCTCGCCAGCCACGAACCGGCGCCGCTGCCGCCGGAGCTGGCGGCGCGCATCGAGGCGCTGGTGGCCGGGTTCGTACCGGAGGCGTAGCCGGCGCCTGAGCGGCAAAGGGTTATGTCTACGATGCTGGACAGGGCGCGCGGACCCTTGAGTTGCGGGAGCGCGCGCCGTAGCCTCTGGCCGCTTGCGGAGTCATCGCAACGACGCAGTCACGGTCGCCGGCCGGGCGGCCATGGGGGATCGTTCAGATGACTGATCGAAAGAGAGCCGCCAGATCGCGGATCGATTGGCTCACACTCGGGTCGGGCAAGCCTCCGTACGTCCTCACGCCCAACAGCACCAGCTTCGACTCCCAGGGCCCATAAAGCCGTGAGCTGGACGCCGCGCCCAGCCCAGCGCGCGTCATCGTCGCCCCTTCTCTTCGCGGTAGCGCGCTCGACGGGCGCGCCCACGCGACGCATCCCAAGGAGACAGCACATGGGAGACACACTGAAGCTGCGAATGCTCTCCTCGGAGCAGGTCGGCATCATGCGCGACAAGTGCCTGTACCTGCTCTCGACGATGGGCATGAAGATCGACCACGAGGGTGTGCTCGGCCTTCTCACCGGCGCCGGCGCCGAGGTCGACCGCGAGACGCGCGTCGCGCGCTTCCCGGTCGACCTGATCGAGACGGCGCTCAAGACGGTTACGGCGGAGCTGACCGTCAAGGGCGCCGACCCGCGCCACGACTGCCCGATCCCTCATCCCGGCGGGCTCTTCTACTCGTGCACGAACATCCAGAGCATGCTCCATCACGATCCGGACTCGGGGCGCTTCGAAGACAACTCGGCGCAGCGCTACGCCGAGTGGTGCCAGCTCGTCGAGATCCTCGGGCACTCGGACATCTGCGCCATCCAGACGCCGATGGACGTCCCCGCCGAGAGCGCGGAGGTGCACGCCCTCAACATCCAGATGCAGAACACTACGAAGCCGCTGTGGATGCACGCCTTCAGCCGTGCGGCGGTGCCGTTCATGTTCGAGCTCATGGTCGCGAGGATGGGCAGCGTCGAGGCTCTGCGCGAGCAGAGCGTCGCGATCATCAACTCCGGGACGGTGTCGCCGTTCATCATCAAGGAGATGGACGCCGAGGAGATCCTGCAGGCGTGTCATCACGGCGTGCCGATCGCGGCCGACGGCCATGTCATGGCCGGCTTCGTCAGTCCGATGACGGTCGCCGGCAGCGTCCTGCAGAACTGCGCCGAGACTCTTGCCCACGTGGTCGTCGCCCAGATCATCAAGCCCGGCCAGCCGATCATGATGACGATGTTCAACGTCCCGGGGGACATGGCCACGGGGTTCTCCACCCTGGCGACCCCGACTGCCAACCTGCAGCGATCCGCTGGGGTCCAGGTCTGCAAGGAAGCGTTCGGGATCCCCGTCGCCGGATGCCCGATCATGACCGACACGTACGTCAGCGACGGGCGGGCAGTGGCCGAGAAGGCGCTCGGCGGCCTGCTGAGCACGCTGGCCGGGATGGACATCGCCTACGGCGTCGGCAGGCTCGGCGGCGCCAGCCTCGCGAGCCCCATCGAGCTGGTCATCGACGACCAGCTGATCGCCCTGCTCAAGGAGTACGTCGGCGGCATTCACGTCGACGACGACTACCTGGCGGTCGACGAGATCCTCGCGGCGGGCATCGGCGGCAGTTTCACGAAGAGCAAGCACACGCTGCGCCACTGCCGGGATTACGTGGAGCCCAGCCTGTTCAGGTTCCAGCTCCAGCAGACGTGGGAGGCCGAGGGCGAGAAGGACCTCTACGCGCGCGCCGTCGACGAGTACAAGCGGCTGCGCACTCAGATCAAGCCCGTCGACCTGCCTGAGGACGTGCGGCGCGAGATGGACGCCGTCGTCGCTCGGGCCGACAAGGCGCTGGTCAAGTGAGCTCCAGTCCGGACGACCGTCTGCGCTCCCGCAGCGTCACGCCACCACGAGCCATACCGCGTCCCCGGGACGCTAGGAGGAACCATGTCGATCCACGACATCAGGCAGGCTGTTCTCACCGGCGATGAGGACGGAGCCGCGCGCCTTGCACGCGAGGAACTCGACGCCGGCACCCCCGCATCCGAGATCATGCAGTCCGCGCTGATCAGCGCGATGGATGAGGCCGGCGCCAAGATGGCGACCGGCGAGCTCTTCATCCCGGAGGTCCTCGTGGCTGCCGACGCGATGAAGGCGGCGATGGACGTCATCTCCCCGCACCTCGTCGGCGAAGCAGCCGGCGCCCGCGGGACAGTGGTCATCGGCGCCGTCGAGGGCGATATCCACGACATCGGCAAGAGCCTGGTCGCGCTCATGCTCGACGGGGCAGGATTCACAGTCGTCGACCTCGGCGTCGACGTGAAGATCGCGGCGTTCGTGGCCGCCGCGCAGGAACATCAAGCCGACATCGTCGCCATGTCATCGCTGATGGTGACGACGATGCCGAAGATGAAGGTGATCATCGACGCGTTGCACGAGGCCGGATCGACGGCCAAGGCGATCGTCGGTGGCGCACCGCTCACGCAGACGTTCGCCGACGAGATCGGCGCCGCCGGCTACGCGCCGGACGCCGGCGGTGCCGTCAGACTTGTCCGGGAGCTGGTCTGAGCGTTGACATGCGAGATTCTGTCGGTAGTGTGCGAGTCGATGGTTCGTGCGAGCCACCATGACGCTGTGCCGGGAGACTTGCCCGAAGGTCCATCGGCCATTGGGCCATCGGTGGACTCCGATCGCCATCGGGTGGCGCCAGCTGCCACTCATTCGCCAGTCGTCTGACAAGGGGGATCACGTGCTCAGGAAACTGTCAGGACAACGCAGGGAGAGCGCGACCAAGGTGGCGCTCATCGCGGTCTCACTCGTGATTGCGCTCGCGATCGTCGCCGCCGGTTGCGGCAGCTCCACGGGAGGTTCGAGCGCCAGCCCCAGCAGCGGCGGCGCCATCAAGGCGGGCGGCGTGCTCAAGATCGGAGCGCAGGCCGGCAACGCCAATTTCGACCCCGTACTCTTCGCCGGCGCCGTCGGCGACATCCAGCTCCAGGCGCAGATCTACGAGAAGCTGGTCACGCTCGGCCAGGACTACAGCGTCCAGCCCTGCCTGGCCACCAAGTGGAGCTCGCCCGACGGCAAGGTGTGGACGTTCACCCTGCAGCCCGACGTCAAGTTCAGCAACGGCCAGCCGTTCACCTCGGCCGACGTCGTCTACTCGATGGGCCGGCTGCGCGCCAAGAACTCGCCGATGACTGACATCTACGCCAACGTCAAGAGCGTGACCGCTCCAGATCCGACCACGGTGGTCTTCACGCTCGCGAAGGTCGACTCGGAGTTCCCGGCGTCGCTCACCGACTACCGCGACCTGATGCTCTGCAAGTCGGTCGCGAGCCCGGCCAAGAACCCGGTGGGCACCGGGCCGTTCATGCTCAAGTCGATCTCCGCGGAAGACCGTGCCATCCTCGTGAAGAACCCGAGCTACTGGGGCAAGGACGCGCAGGGCAACCAGCTGCCTTATCTCGACGAAATCGACTACATCTACTCTCCCGACGTCGCCGGCCAGATCGCCAGCCTGCAGGGCGGTGCGCTGAACTTCGTCGGCGGACTCTCCTCGACGCAGACGCAGACCGTCAGCAGCAGCCCGTCGCTCAAGACCATCCAGACCGCGACCAACTACTGCTTCGAGCTGCAGATCCGCTGCGACGTCAAGCCCGGCAGCGATCTGAGAGTGCGCCAGGCCCTGCTCATGGGCACGGATCTGCCGGGCATCGTCGCCCTCGTGGCGCCCGGTCAGGCTACGCCCGGCAACGCGACGCTCGTCGGCCCTGCGTACAAGAGCGACTATCTGACCACCGCGCCCAAGACCGATCCGGCCGGGGCAAAGCAGCTCCTGTCCCAAGCAGGCTATGCCAGCGGCCTCAGCATCAAGGTCGTCACGCAGACCGTGGACCCGATCCCGGCCATCGTCACCGCCTGGCAGGCGCAGATGAAGGCGATCGGGGTCACAGTCGGTATCCAGCAGGTCCCGCCCAGCTCCTACTACGCGACCAAGGGCACGGACAACTGGTATCAGGCGCCGTTCGGGGTCGTGGACTGGGGCACGAGGGCGGCGCCGGTCACGTATTTCCAGCTCTCCCTGACAAGCACGGCCCCGTGGAACTACTCGCGCTGGAAGGACCCGCAGTTCGACTCGGTCGTCAACCAGATCGTCGCCGAGCTCGACGCGACCAAGCGCGCCGCCCTCTACCAGCAGGCCCAGCAGATCCTTCAGCAGCAAGTGCCCATGATCAACTTCCTGGAGCAGACGGCGGTGGCCGGCGAGACGAAGACGCTCGACGGTATCGCGCTCGCGCCGGACTGGCCGCAGACACTGATGCGGGACGCGCATTTCACACAATGAGCGGATGACCACGTGCGCTGCTCCGCGTGACGGCCAGCAGCGCCCGCGGGGAGAGGGGGCCGCACGGCGGCCCCCTCTCCCTCGACTCCACCAGCAGACCCGGGACGCGACCATTGCCTGCGCGTCTGGACGGTGCCTTGCGTAGGAGCGATGCGATCGGATGGACGGTGAGATGGACAAGCCACTGAACGATACTCTGGTGGCGGAAGAGGAAGCCCTCAGCGGCTTCAAGGCGCAGATGCCGACCGAGCGCCCGCGTCAGTGGCGCATCTACTGGCGTCGCCTCAAGAAGCGGCCGGCAGCGCTCATCGGCACCATCATCTTCTGCATGTTCCTCTTCCTGGCCGTCTTCGGCCCTTGGGTGGCACCCTACGACTACCAGGCCCAGAGCGCCGCCCTGCGCCTGCACTCGCCCACCGTAGCGCACCCGTTCGGCACCGACGACTTCGGCCGTGACATCTTCAGCCGCATCATCGTCGGCACGCGCAACATCTTCCTCCTCGGCGGCGTCGGCACGCTGATCGCGGTGGTCATCGGGACCGCGATCGGCCTGGCCTCCGGCTACGTGGGAGGCACCACCGACGAGGTGGTGATGCGATTGCTCGACGTGCTCCTCTCGTTCCCCTCGCTCCTCCTGGCCCTCGTGCTGCTCAGCACCGTCGGCCCGTCCAGCCTGAACCTCGTGTTCGTGGTCGCCGTGCTCTACATCCCCATGGTGGCCCGAGTGGTGCGCAGCATGGTACTCGACCTCAAGAACAAGGAGTTCGTCGAGGCGGCGCGCGTGCGCGGCGAAACGCGCAGCTACATCCTCTTCCGCGAGATCCTGCCGAACTCGCTGCCGCCGCTGCTCGTGGAGGCGTCGATGCGCTTCTCGTACTCGATCTTCCTGGTCGCGTCGCTGGGGTTCCTGGGCCTCGGTGTGCAGCCGCCGTCGCCCGACTGGGGACTGCAGATCTCCGCGGCGCAGAACTTCTTCGCCGTCGCGCCGTGGGCGCTGCTGTTCCCAGCCTGCACGATCGCCGTGCTGGTCGTCTCCACCAACCTGATGAGCGACGGCCTGCGCCAGATCATGTTGCCCGGCGGCGGGAGGAACTGACATGAGCGCTCCCGCAGCACCCGCCGACGCCTCGCCGTTCGCGGTCGATCCGCCGGGCTCCCCTCGCCCCGTGTTCGAGATAGAGGGCCTGCACATCGACTACACGACTGAGCTGGGAGTGTTGCATGCGGTGCGCGACGTCTCGCTCACCGTGCACGAACACGAGAGCTTCGGGCTGGTCGGCGAGTCGGGCTCCGGCAAGTCGACGCTCGCCATGGGCGCCATCCGCTACCTCGCCTCCAACGGCAAGGTGACCGACGGCAGCGTGCGCCTCAACGGCGTCGAGCTGCTGACCCTGCCGGCTGCAGAGCTGCGGGCGCTGTGGGGGTCGCGCATCGGCGTGGTCTACCAGAGTCCGCTGAGCGCCCTGAACCCGTCGATCGTCATCGGCAGGCAGCTGGCCGAGGTGGCGCGTCAGCACCTCGGCATGGACAGGACCGCGGCGCTCGGGCGCGTCGCCGAGATGCTGACCAAGGTCGCCATGCCCGACCCCGAGTCGGTCATGAAGCGCTACCCGCATCAGCTGTCCGGTGGCATGCTGCAGCGCTGCGTCATCGCCATGGCGCTGATGACCAACCCCTCGCTGCTCATCATGGACGAGCCGACGACGGCGCTCGACGTGACCACCCAGGCCGTCGTGCTCGACCTGGTCGCCGAGCTCAAGCGGGAGTTCGACTCGGCGATCCTCTACATCACCCACGACCTCGGCGTCATCACCAAGATCTGCGATCGCGTCGGCGTGATGTACGCCGGCGAGTTCATGGAACAGGCGCAGCTGCGCGAGCTGTTCAAGCGCCCTCTGCACCCCTACACGCTCGACCTCCTCGGCTGCGTGCCGCACTTCGACCCCACCCCCGTGAAGCGCTCGCTGGTGACCATCCCCGGCGCGATCCCGCGGGTGGACGAGCTGCCGCCGGGCTGCATCTTCGCGCCGCGCTGCAGTTTCGTGGAGGAGGCATGCACGATCGCCCGCCCGCCGCTCGCCGAGGTCGCGGGCGCCCACCTCTCGGCCTGCCGGCGCTGGCGTGCCGTGCCGCCGCCGGTCGAGTACCTGCGGGAGACGACCGAGGCCGTTCGCGCCACGCAGACCGCGAGCGAGCTCCCAGAGGTGCTCGTACATGCCGATCGAGCCGAGGTGCACTTCAAGTCCGCCAGAGGGCTCATCCGCGGCCGCAAGGCCCGCGCTATTCGCGCCGTGGACGGCGTCGACCTCGACGTGTGCGTCGGCCAGACACTGGGCGTCGTCGGTGAGAGCGGCAGCGGTAAGACCACGGTGGCGCGCGCCATCATCGGGCTCACTCCGTCGACCGGCGGCTCCATCTCGCTGCACGGCAAGCGTCTGCCGCTGTCGACCGGCGCTCGGCCCCGTACCATGCTCAAAGAGATCCAGATGGTGTTCCAGAACCCGGATGCGTCGCTGAACCCCACGCGCAGCGTCGGCGCGGCGATCATGCGGCCGATAGCGCTGCTGGGCGGCCTCCATGGCCAGAAAGCGAAGAAGAAGGCCATGGAGCTGCTGGAGGCGGTCAGCCTGCCGGTCAGCTATTTCGATCGTCTGCCGCACGAGCTGAGCGGCGGCGAGAAGCAGCGCGTCGCGATCGCCCGCGCCTTCGCGGCCGAGCCGGAGCTGATCCTCTGCGACGAGCCCATCTCCTCGCTGGACGTGTCCGTACAGGGATCGCTCATGAACCTGTTGATGAAGCTTCAGGTGGAGAAGCAGACGTCGTACATGTTCATCTCCCACGACCTCTCGGCGGTGCAGCATTTGTCCGACGCCATCGCCGTCGTCTACCTAGGTCATGTCATGGAGGTCGGGGACGCCACTCGCGTTCTGACGCCGCCGTTCCACCCCTATACCGAGGCGCTGCTCTCCGCCATCCCTCTCGCCGATCCCGACGTGAAGCAGAAGCCCATCCGCCTCAGCGGTTCGGTGCCGAGCGCCATGGACGTGCCCTCCGGCTGCCGCTTCCATCCGCGCTGTCCGCGCGTGCTCGGCGACATCTGCCGCGACGAGGAGCCGCCCTGGCGCGAGGGCGAGGGCGACCATCGAGTCTACTGTCACATCCCGCTCGACGAGCTCTCGCGGCTGCAGGCCGAGACCCTGGTGCTGAGCGGCGAGGACGGGGGCGCCTGATGGCACGATTCATCCTCAGGCGCATCGGCTTCATGGTGCTCACCGTCTTTCTCGCCTCGGTCATCATCTTCTGGGCGACCGAGGTCCTGCCCGGCGACGTCGCCAGCCAGGTCCTTGGTCGCTTCGCGACGCAGCAGGCGAAGACGGAGCTTCGTCACCAGCTGGGCCTCGACAAGCCGATCGTCTCGCAGTACACGGGCTGGGTGAGTCACTACGCCCGGGGCGACTGGGGCACATCGGTGAGCATGAGTACGCCGGTGCGCACCGTCGTCTTCGAACGGCTGCGCAACTCCCTCATGCTCGCCCTCGTCGCCTTCGTCTTCTACGTCCCTCTGGGGATCTTCCTCGGCCTCATTGCGGCCCTGCGCCGGAACACGTGGTTAGACCAGTCGATCTCGATAGGATCGCTCGCGTTCATCGGCCTGCCTGAGTTCGTCAGCGGCGTCATCCTGATCTCGATCTTCGCCGTCAACCTTCACTGGCTCCCTGCGAGCTCCGCCATCGACCCCAGATCCACGTTCCTTGAGGCGCTCCCCTACCTCATCCTGCCGGCCATCACCGTGGCGCTCACGAGTCTCGCCTACGTGATCCGGATGACGCGCTCGAGCACCGTCGACGTGCTGCAGATGGACTACGTGCGCACGGCCAACCTCAAGGGCCTGCCGCCGCGCCAGGTGCTCTTTACGCACGTGCTCCGCAACTCCCTCCTGCCCACCGTCACGGTGGTGGCGATCGGCATCGGCTGGCTCATCGGCGGGCTCATCATCACGGAGGCGGTGTACTCGTATCCCGGCCTCGGGCGGCTTCTGCTGTTCGCGATCTCGCAGCGGGACCTGGTGCTCGTGCAGGCCACGGCCCTCCTGATCGTGATCATCTACGTGGTGGCAAACCTGGTCGCGGACATCCTGTACGCGGTCCTGAACCCCCGTATCCGCTACCAGTGACCGGGCTCGAGGACAAGCCCGCGTGACCGCCCCGCAGAGAGGATCAAACGGTGTCAGCGTCTGAAGCGAACGAGCGGCCGCGCCCCGGCCGCCTGAGCTACCTGAGCGAGGCAGACAAGACCGCGATCTACGAGGCCGCGCTCGAGATCATGGGCACGATCGGCCAGCGCGTGCATCACCCCGAGGCGCGCGAGCTGCTGCGCGCCGCCGGCGCCGAGGTGACCGGGCCCGACCTGGTGAAGGTCCCGCGCGAGCTCGTGGAGCGGGCGCGGGCGACGGCGCCGGCGCTGATCGAGGTCTGCGACCGCGCCGGCGCGCCGGCCATGAGCCTCGGCCGCACCAACAGCTACTTCGGCAACGGCTCGGCGGTCACCAGCGTCTACGACCTCGAGTCCGGCGAGCACCGGCCCACCCGGCTCGCCGACGGCGTCCAGGCGGCCCGCCTCTGCGACGCGCTCCCCAACATCGACTTCGTCATGGCCTACGCGCACCCCGGTGAGGTGGACCCGCACGTGGCGCTCTTGCACAGCTTCGCGGCCATGGTCGCCAACACCACCAAGCCACTCGTGGTGGTGGCCGAGAACGCCGGCGACCTCGCGGTCATGATCGAGATCGCCGGCGAGGTGCGCGGCGGATCGGAGGAGCTGCGCGCCAAGCCGTACTTCACCCTCTACGGCGAGCCCACCAGCGCGCTGCGCCATCCCCCGGAAGCGGTGGCCAAGCTGCTCCTCTGCGCCGACCACGGGATCCCTTGCGTGTACTCGACGTCGCCCCTGGCCGGCGGCACGGCGCCGATCACGGTGGCGGGCCACATCGCCCAGGGCACCGCCGAGTCGCTGCTCGGCCTCGTCATCCACCAGCTGCGCCGGCCGGGCGCCCCGTTCCTGTTCGGCATCGGCCCGGCCGTGCTCGACATGGGCACCATGCAATCCGCCTACAACGCGCCCGAGTACCTGATGGGCTACGTGTGCGCGGTGGAGATGGCACGCTGGCTCGACCTTCCCAACTGGGGCTACGCGGGCACCAGCGACGCACAGGTGATCGACGCGCAGGCGGGGATGGAGGCGGGGGAGATCACCCTCCTCGCCCTCGCGACGGGCTCCAACCTGAACCACGACATCGGCTACATCGACTACGGGATGACCGGTTCGCTGGAACTGGTCGTGATCATGGATGAATTCCTCTCCCTCAACCGCCGCCTCTTCGCCGGCGTCGAGGTGAGCCCCGAGACGCTCGCCCTGGAGACGATCCGCGAGGTCGGCCCCGGCGGCGACTTCCTCGCCGCCAAGCACACGGCGCGCCACGTGCGCACGGCCCAGTGGCGCCCCACGATCATCAACCGCGAGGGCCACGTGCGCTGGGCCGAGGAGGGCGGCCTCGACCTCGCCGAGAAGGCCCGCCGCAAGGCCCTGCGCCTGCTCGCCAGCCACGAACCGGCGCCGCTGCCGCCGGAGCTGGCGGCGCGCATCGAGGCGCTGGTGGACGGGTTCGTGCCCGGCGCATGACTGCGTCCGGCCGCCGGCGTCGCGATTGCCGCACCGACGCCTGACCCGTGTTCCAGCCGGCCGACATCGAAGCCGTCCACCAAGCGGCGCTGCGCGTGCTCGCGCGCACCGGCGTGCTCGTGCAGGACGACGAGGCCGTCGCCCTGCTGGCGGCGCGCGGCGCGCGCGCCGAGGGCCGGCGTGTGTACCTCGCCGAGGGCGCGGTGCTGGCGGCGCTCGCCGCCGCGCCCCCCTCGTTCGTCCTCGCCGGCCGGTCGGCGGCGCGCGACCTCGGGATGGGCGGCGGCCGCCCGGTGTACGGCACGGGCTCGGGCACGGCCTACGTGCTCGACGGCGAGCGCCCGCGGCCCGGGCGTCTCGACGACGTGCGCATGGTCGCGAAGCTGTCGCACCTCTCCCCCGACATCGACTTCAGCAGCGACTGCATCGAGCCCATGGACCTGCCCGAGGCGGAGCGCACGCGCCGCTCTACTCACGCGCGCCTGACCCTCAGCGACAAGGCCATCGAGTGGATCGCCAGTGTGGACGACGATCTCGACGCCGCGGTCGCCATCAACGAGATCCTGTACGGCGCGGGATGGATGCGGCGCCCGCGCGCCCTCATCGTCCTGAACACGAGCGCGCCGCTGCAGCTCTCCGGGGAGACGGCGCGCCTCCTCGTGCGCTGGGCGCGCCTCGGCCAGCCGGCCTGCGTGACGGCCTGCGTCATGGGCGGCACCACCGGTCCGGCCACGCTCGCCGGGACGCTGGTCGTGCAGCACGCGGAAGTGCTGGCGGCGCTCGTGCTGGCCCAGGCCGCCGGTGAGGGAAGCCCGTTCATCTACGGCGGCCTCTCCACGATGGCCGACATGCGCAGCGGCGCCGCGAACTTCGGCACGCCGGAGTTCGCCGCCCTCGCCGAAGCGACGGTGCGGCTCGCGCACCGCTGCGGCCTGCCGGTGCGCGCCGGCGGCGCCGTGACGGACGCGCACGTCCTCGACGCGCAGGCGGCGCTCGAGTCGGCCCTTGGCCTCTCGGCGAGCGTGGCGGCCGGCGCCGACTTCCTCTTCCAGGCCGCCGGCATCCTGAGCTCGTTCAACGTCTTCTCGTTCGAGAAGCTCGTCGCCGATGACGAGCTCATCTCCGCGCTGAGGGCGATCAACGAGCCTGTGTCCGTGAGCTCCGAGGCGCTCGCCGAGGACGTGATCGACGCCGTCGGGCCCGCCGGAGGCTACCTCTCGCAGGCGCACACACGCCGTCACGCCCGTGACCTGGCGCGGCCGACCGTGCTCGCGCGCGAGGCCGGCGAGAAGTGGCTCACCGGGGGCGGTGCGGAGCTGCGCGCCGCCGCCGCCCGCGAGGTCGCACGCCGGCTCGATGAGCACCGGCCGCCCGACGACCTGGACGCGACGGTGCTGCGGCAGCTCGACGCCTACTGCCTGTCGTAGCCCGCCGCGGCGGCGCTCAGGCGCCCTCTGACCCCACTCGCGCCCTCTCCACCAGCGCCTCGAGCTGCCACAGGGCTCCCGGCTCGAGCGCGTACGCGCGCTCGCCGTCGCGTAGCTCCCGCGTCCGCTGCGCCGTGCGTTCGAGCAGCGTGGCGCCGCCTGCGGTCAGCCAGGCGTCGTACTGGTCCTGCGAGATGAGCTGCGGCATCACGTAGTCGCGGTAGTGCCGACGCGAGTACTTGCGCGCCAGGTGCGAGCCGCCCGGGCCCACGGCGGCTATCTCCTCCACGGCGAGGGCCTCGGCGTCGATGGTGACGCCTTCGAGGTAGGCCTTGACCCAGCCGACGAGCTCGTCGAGCACGACCATGGACTCGTACGAGCTCGCCGTGCCCGACGCGACGTAGCCGATGTCGTGCAGCAGCGTGACGCCGGACTGTGCCGCCGTGAGCAGGGTCATGCCGGCCTCGAACGCCCACTGCTCATCGAGCGCCAGGGAGTCGGAGCAGCCGCCGTAGCCGAAGGTCGGGAGGTCGTAGTAGCGGGCGAGGTCGGCGGAGGCCTGCTGCGCCGCCATCGCTTCGGGCGAGCAGTAGAGCACGTGCGCCGTGCGCGCGTTCATCGCGCCCTGCGTCACGCCGTACACGTAGGGCGCGCCCGGCTTCGCGAGCTCCGCGATCACGAGGCCGCTCAGCATCTCGGCGTTGCTCTGCACCAGGCACCCGGCCCTGGACGCGGGGGCGGTGGCCCCCTGCAGCAGGGCCGAGGCGTACACCATCGGCACGCCGAGCTCGGCGCAGCGCACCAGGCGGGCGGCCGAGTTCTGCCCGTGCACCAGCGGCGGCGTCGGCATCGCGTACACGGCCCAGCTGTCGTGCGCGCCGCACACGGCCGCCATCTCATGGAAGAGGTCGAGGTCGGCGGCGAGCTCGGGCACCATGATCAGCGGCTTGGAGGTGCCGCGCAGCATCGCCGCGAACTGCGCCGCCGGCGCGAACCGCGCGGGCAGTTCGTGGGGGTGCGCCATGCTCATCACGAACTCGATGTTGGCGAGGTGCTCCTGCAGCGCCGCCATGTCCTCAACGTCCTGGAGGGCGACGGAGCGCCGCTCCCTAGTGCCGGGGCCGAGGCAGACGAGGCAGTCGGAGCCGGTGCCGTAGTACACAGGGCCGGCCTTGAGCTCGAGGCCGCCGCTCCCCGAGCGCGAGTTCAGCGCGATGCTGTGCGGCGCCGCCGTGAGGGCATCGCGCACGAGCGCCTCGGGCAGGCGCACCCGGGTGCCGTCGACCCTGGCGCCGGCGCCGGCCAGCAGAGCCAGGGCGCCGTCGTGCTGGACCTCGACGCCGGTGCGTTCCAGTACCTCCATGGTGGCGTCGTGCACGGCGGCGCACCCCTCCTCGTCGAGGGCCGTGGTGCGCAGCCGGTACTCGGTCATCTTCTCCTCCAGTGGCCTGGGGCAACTCGGCGAGGGCTCGCGCCGGCGACCGGCGGAGGCCCCGGCCGGGCACGGCGCAATCCAGCATAACGGCCTCGGTCACGGGCGACAAACAAAACGAGTTCAGCCTGCTGGACAGGCGTCCGGCGCGGTTGATGGGCAGGCCGCATGCCGTCAAGGTAGTCATAGGATGGCCGTGCGGGCCCCTGCGAGACGGACAAATCCACGCGCGAAGCGAGGCGCCAGTGAGCACCACCGAGACGACCCAAGTGGCGGGTCCGCGCCTCGTGCGCGCCCCCCGCGGCACCACGATCAGCTGCCGCGGCTGGCAGCAGGAAGCGGCGCTGCGCATGCTCATGAACAACCTCGACCCCGAGGTGGCGGAGCGGCCGGATGACCTCGTCGTCTACGGCGGCGCGGGCAAGGCTGCACGCACCTGGGAGGCGTTCGACGCCATCTGCGCCACGCTGCGCCGCCTCAAGGACGACGAGACGCTGCTCGTGCAGAGCGGCAAGCCGGTGGGCGTCTTCGAGACCCACGAGATGGCCCCGCGCGTGCTCATCGCCAACGCCAACCTGGTGGGCGATTGGGCCAACTGGGACGAGTTCCGCCGCCTCGACGCCCTGGGCCTCACGATGTACGGGCAGATGACCGCCGGGAGCTGGATCTACATCGGCACCCAGGGCATCCTGCAGGGCACCTACCAGACGTTCGCCGCCGCCGGCCAGAAGCACTACGGCGCCGACCTGGCCGGCCGCCTCGTCCTCACCGCCGGCCTCGGCGGCATGGGCGGCGCCCAGCCGCTCGCCGTCACCATGGCCGGCGGCGTCGCGCTCTGCGTCGAGGTCGATCCGCACCGCATCGAGCGGCGGCTGGAGACCGCCTACGTGGACGTCGCCGCCGACTCTCTGGACGAGGCGCTGCGCCTGGCCGACGAGGCCGTCAAGTCACGCCGGCCGCTGTCCATCGCCCTCCTCGGCAACGCCGCCGACGTCTACCCCGAGCTCGTGCGCCGCGGCATCACGCCCGACCTCGTCACCGACCAGACGTCGGCCCACGACACCCTCAACGGCTACGTGCCCAACGGCATGACCCTGGACGAGGCCGTCGTGCTGCGCGGCGCCGACCCGGAGGAGTACGTGCGCCGCGCCGTCGCCAGCATCGTCGTCCACGTGGAGGCGATGGTCGCCCTGCAGAAGTCCGGCGCCAACGTCTTCGACTACGGCAACAACATCCGCGGCGTCGCCAAGGAAGCCGGCTACGCGGAGGCCTTCGCCTTCGAAGGCTTCGTGCCGCTGTACCTGCGCCCGCTGTTCTGCCGCGGCAACGGCCCCTTCCGCTGGGCGGCGCTCAGCGGCGACCCCGAGGACATCGCCGTCACCGACGCCGCTCTGCTCGAGGCGTTCCCCGACAACGAGATGGTCACGCGCTGGCTCAAGATGGCCGCCGAGAAGGTCCACTTCCAGGGCCTGCCCTGCCGCATCTGCTGGCTCGAGTACGGCGAGCGCGCCAAGGCGGGCCTGATCTTCAACGACCTCGTGCGCTCAGGCAGGGTCAAGGCGCCCATCGTGATCGGCCGCGACCACCTCGACTCGGGGTCCGTGGCCAGCCCGTATCGCGAGACCGAGAACATGCGCGACGGCAGCGACGCCATCGCCGACTGGCCCATCCTCAACGCCCTCGTCAACACGGCGGCGGGCGCCAGCTGGGTCAGCTTCCATCACGGCGGCGGCGTGGGCATCGGCAAGAGCCTGCATGCCGGCATGGTGGTCGTGGCCGACGGCACCGACATGATGGCCGACCGGCTGCAACGCGTGCTCACCACCGACCCCGGCATGGGCGTGATGCGTCACGCCGACGCCGGCTATCCGGAGGCCATCGAGAAGGCGCGGGAGAGCGGCATCGACCTGCCCATGGTGGAGCTGTGAGCGAGGTGCCCAAGGCCGGGCTCGCGGGCCCGGTCAGCGTGGACCTCGAGCTGTGCAAGGCGTGCGACATCTGTATCGACCTCTGCCCCGAGCACGTGTTCGACCGCGACAAGCTCGCCTACCCCGTGGTGGCGCGCCCGGACGACTGCACCGCGTGCCTGCTCTGCGAGTTCCACTGCCCGGACTTCGCCATCGAGGTGGAACGACGGGTGCGCCGGAAGCCGGCCACGGAAGCGGCGCCACAGACCGCGGAGGAAGCCGAAGCGGCGCGCGTGATCGCCGCGGTCGCCGGGCCGCGCCCGGACCCGCGCGGCGACGAGCGGCCCGCCTCCAGCAGCGAGTGCGGCGAGCACGGCGGGGAGGACTGAGGTGACGTCTTCCGCAGTCCTCCTGCAGGGCAACGAGGCCGTCGCCGAGGGCGCCATCGCCGCCGGTGCGCGCTTCTTCGCCGGCTACCCCATCACGCCGTCCACGGAGATCGCCGAGACGCTCTCGCGCCGCCTGCCGGAGGTGGGCGGCTCGTTCATCCAGATGGAGGACGAGATCGCCTGCATCGCCGCGGTCTGCGGCGCCTCGCTGGCCGGACAGCAAGGCGCTCACCGCCACGTCCGGCCCCGGCTTCTCGCCTCATGCAGGAGATGATCGGCTTCGCCTCCATGGCGCAGATCCCCTGCGTGATCGTCGACGTGATGCGCGGCGGCCCCTCCACCGGCCTGCCCACCGAGCCCTCGCAGGGCGACGTGATGCAGGCGCGCTGGGGCACGCACGGCGAGCACTCCGATCATCGCCCTCGTGCCCAGCTAGCGTCCTCGAGTGCTACACGCTCACCGTCGAGGCCTTCAACCTCGCGGAGCAGTACCGCACGCCGGTGATCATCCTCTCCGACGCGCTCATCGGCCACATGCGCGAGGCGGTCGTGCTGCCCGAGCCCGGCGAGCTGCGGATCGCCGAGCGCGGCAGCCCGGACTGCGAGCCCGAAGAGTACGACACCGTCGTCAGCGACCTCGACAACATCCTGCCGCGGCCGCCGCTGGGCTCGCCCTTCCGCGTGCACGTCACCGGTCTCGTCTACGACCGCCGCAGCGGCGCCCCCGACACCGGCGACCCGGCCGTGGCCAGCGACCTCGGCCGCTACCTGCGCGAGAAGATCTACCACCACCGCGACGCCATCGTGCGCGTCGAGGAGCTCGCCATGGAGGACGCCGAGGTGGCGATCTTCGCCTACGGCTCGCGTCGCGCGCTCGGCGCAGCGCCGTCGTCAAGTGGGCGCGCGCCCGCGGTGCCAAGGTCGGCCTCGTGCGGCCCATCACCCTGTGGCCCTTCCCGACCGCGGCCGTCGAGCACATGGCCGAGCAGGTGCGCACCGTCATCGTCCCCGAGATGAACCTCAAGCAGATGAGCTGGGAGGTCCAGGCCGCCGTGGCCGGCCGCGCCAAGGTGGTCGACTACGGGCGCGTCGACGGCAAGCTCATCACGCCCGACGAGATCCAGGAGCTGGTCGAGACAGGAGTTCTACTATCACGGCTGGGAGGAGTGACGATGGCCCTCGTCGACGAACAGCTGCTCGAGGCCGCCCCGCCCGAGGCGGAGTGCGTGCCCCCGCAGTCAAGCCGCACACCACGAGCGAGATCACGCCGTGGCTGCGCACGCCCAAGACGATCTGGTGCCCGGGCTGCTCCAACGGCACCATCACCCGGGCGCTCATCGACGCCATCCTCGGCCTCGAGCTCGACCCCGAGAAGGTCGTCGTGGTCGCCGGCATCGGCTGCAGCGGCCGCATCGCCCAGTACCTCGACTACTCCACCGTGCACACGGCGCACGGCCGCGCCCTCGCGGTGGCGACCGGCGTCAAGGCCGCCGACCCGTCGCTGCACGTCATCGTCGCCATGGGCGACGGCGACTGCTCGGCCATCGGCGGCAACCACTTCATCCACGCGGCGCGGCGCAACGTCGACGTCACGGCGCTCGTCTTCAACAACTCCATCTACGGCATGACCGGCGGGCAGATGAGCCCCACGACGCACAAGGGCGACCGCTCGACCACGAGCACCCTGCGGCAACGTGGAGGCTGCCTTCGACCTCTGCGAGCTGGCGCACGCCGCGGGGGCCACCTACGTCGCCCGCGGCACCGCCTGGGCCTACCGCCAGCTCGTCGACGTCATCGCCGGCGGCATCGCCCACACGGGCTTCTCGCTCGTCGAGGCGATGGCCGTATGCCCCGTCTACTACGGACGCTTCAACCTCACGGCCGATCCGGCCGAGTTCCTCAAGAGCCAGAAGGAGCACGCCGTGCCCGGCGAGCAAGTTCGAAGAGGGCGTCTCGCGCCTGCGCGAGCGCTACCCGGTCGGCGTCCTCCACCACAGCGAGCGCGCCGAGTTCGTCGCCTCGCTGGCAGAGGTCCGAGCGTGCGGGCGACGGAGAAGGCCAATGCCTGACGAGACAGTGCTCGCCGCGCCGGTGCGAGATCCGCTTCTCCGGCTCCGGCGGCCAGGGCATCCTCCTCGCCGCGGCCATCCTCGCCGAGGGCGCCGCGGCCCAGGGCAAGCAGGTGGTCGCAGACGCAGAGCTACGGGCCGGCGGCGCGTGGCGGCGCCTCCAAGGCCGAGGTCATCGTCTCCGACGAGGAGATCGACTATCCGGAGGTCGACGCGCCCGACATCAGCCTGTGCCTCTCGCAGGCGGCCTACGACAAGTACGCCGCCGACACGCGGCCGGGCGGACTGCTGATGTACGACTCCGGCCTCGTGGAGCCGGACGGCCGGCTCGACGGCCGCGAGTTGTGCGGCCTGCCCTTCACGCGGGCGTCGGCCGAGCACCTCAAGAAGACCGTGGTCGCCAACATCGTCGCCGTGGGCGCGCTCGTCGAGGTCACCGGCGTCCTGCCCGCCGACGCCGTGGAGGAGGCCGTCGTCAAACGCGTCCCCGAGCGCTTCCGCGAACTCAACGCCGAGGCCTACCGCCTCGGGCGCCGGCTGGCCGCCGAGTCCTGCGAGCGGGTCGCCGAGCAGTAGCCGGCCCCGTCCGCACAGCACCGCTTCGGAGGGTCGACCACGTGGACCTGCTCGAGCACCAGGGCAAGACGCTCTTCGCCGCCGCCGGCCTGCCGGTGCCGCCGGCGCGCGTGGCGCTCACCGCCACCGCGGCCGAGGCGGCCGCCGCGGAGCTCGGCCTGCCCGTGGCCGTCAAGGCGCAGGTCAAGAGCGGCGGCCGCGGCAAGGCCGGCGGCGTGCGGCTCTGCGGCAGCGCCGCCGAGGTCGCCGCGGCCGCGGCGGACGTGCTCGGGATGAGCATCCGCGGCCACAGGGTGGCCGGCCTTCTCGTGGAGCGGGCCGTCGAGGTGGAGCGCGAGATGTACCTCGCTGATCTCGTCCTCTCGCGCCCGGCGCGGTCCGGTGCTGATCTTCTCGCGGGAGGGCGGCGTCGATATCGAGGAGACGGCGCGCCGGGATCCGGGTGCCCTGGTGCGCACGCCGGTCGACCCCCTGCTCGGCGTCTGCGACTACCAGGTGCGCGACGTCATCGCCGCCGCGCACCTCGAGGCGGAGGCGCGAACGCCGGACGGCGCGCCCCGCCGCCGGCAGCTCGCCGAGGTGCTGCGCGCCCTGTGGCGGCTCTACCGCGACCGCGACGCCACGCTGGTCGAGGTCAATCCGCTGGTGCTCACGCGCCAGGGCGACCTCGTCTGCCTCGACAGCAAGGTGACGATCGACGACAACGCCCTCTACCGGCAGCCCGATCTGGCGCCGCCCGAGCCGGAGGACGAACGCGAGGCCAAGGCCCGCAGATCCGGGCTCGCGTTCGTCCCGCTCGACGGCGACATCGGCGTGCTGGGCAACGGCGCCGGCCTCGTGATGAGCATCATCGACCAGATCGCCGCGGCCGGCGGCGCCGCCGCCGACTTCTGCGACATCGGCGGCGGCGCCCGTGCCGACGTGGTCGCTGCCGCGCTCGACACCATCCTCTCGGCGGGCGGCGTCTCGGCCGTCCTCGTGAGCATCTTCGGCGGCATCACGCGCTGCGACGAGGTGGCCCGCGGGCTCATCGACGCGCTCGGCGTCGCCCGTATCGGCGCGCCGGTCGTGGTGAGGATCGACGGCAACGCCGCCGCCGAAGGCCGCGCGGTGCTCGCCGACGCGCGACTCGAAGGGCTCACGGTCGCGCCCAGCGCCGCCGAGGCGGTGCGCCTGGTGGTGGCCGCCGCGCGCGCCCGCGCAGCCGGCGCGGACCGCGGCGGCCAAGCCGGAGGGGCGGGCTGATGGCCATCCTCATCGACCAGGGGAGCGCGCGTGCTCGTCCAGGGCATCACCGGGCGCGAGGGGGCGCTGCACACCGGGCGCATGCTCGCTGCCGGCACCAGCGTCGTCGCCGGCGTGTCCCCGGGCAAGGGCGGCCAGACCGTCGAGGGCGTCCCGGTCTTCGACTCCGTGGCCGCGGCCGCCGCGCACACGGGAGCCGACGTCACCGTGCTCTTCGTCCCGGCGCGCTTCGCCCGCGACGCGATGATCGAGGCCGCCGACGCCGGCGTGCGCCTCGTGGTCTGTGTCACCGAAGGCATCCCGGTGCGCGACATGGCCGAGGTCACGGCTCATGTGACGCGGCGTGGCGCCGATCTCGTCGGGCCCAACGGCCCCGGGCTCATCACGCCCGGGCGCTGCAGCGCCGGCATCATGCCGGCCGACGTCTTCCTGCCGGGCAACGTCGGCCTCGTCTCGCGCTCGGGTACGCTGACCTACGAGGTCGTGAACGAGCTGTCGCTCGGTGGCATGGGCCAGTCGACCTGCGTCGGCATGGGCGGCGATCCGCTGCACGGCCTCGGCTTCCTCGAGTGCCTCGAGCGCTTCGAGGCCGACGACGAGACCGAGGCCGTGGTGCTCATCGGCGAGATCGGCGGCGACGACGAGGAGCGCGCCGCGGCCTTCGTGCGCGAGCACATGAGCAAGCCGGTGGTCGCGTACATCGCCGGCTTCAGCGCCCCGCCGGGCAAGCGCATGGGCCACGCGGGCGCCATCGTCGAAGGCTCGTCGGGCACGGCCGCCGAGAAGAAGACCGCGCTCGAGGCGGCCGGCATCCCCGTGGCGTCGGCACCGCCGGAGGTAGTCCCGTTGCTCCGGCGGCACATCGAAAGGAGGCGGGCAGAATGACGCAGATCGTCATCGGCGACGCGCCGCTCAGCGTGAGCGACGTCGTGGCCGTGGCGCGCGGCGGCGCCGGGGTGACCCTCGGCCGGGCCGCGCACACACGCATCGCCGCCGCTCACGACGTCATCGCGCGCGTCCTCGCCGGCGAGGAGGTCGCGTACGGCGTCACCACCGGCTTCGGCCAGCTGGCCACCACGCGCATCCCTGTCGCCAAGGTCCACGAACTGCAGCAGAACCTGGTGCGCAGTCACGCCGTGGGCGTGGGCGCGCCTCTCTCGCGCGAGGTCGTGCGCGCCGCCATGACCATCCGCCTCAACACCATGGCGCGCGGCCACTCGGGCGTCCGCCAGGAAGTCGCCGATCACGTGGCCGCCTGCATCAATGCGGACATCGTCCCGTGGGTGCCCTCGCGCGGCTCGCTGGGCGCCTCCGGCGACCTGGCGCCGTCGGCGCACCTGGTGCTCGCTCTGATGGGCGAGGGCGAGCTGCTGGCGGAGGACGGCGCGCGCGTGCCGGCGGCCCCGGCGCTGGCCGCCGCCGGCCTCGAGCCGCTCTCTCTCGAGGCCAAAGAGGGCCTGAGCCTCCTCAACGGCACGCAGTTCATGGCCGCTATCGGTTGCCTCGTGGTCGCCGACGGCGAGGCGCTCCTGGACTCGGCCGACCTCATCGGCGCCATGAGTCTCGAGGGGCTGCGCGCCTCGGTCGGCCCCTTCCAGGAGCGCATCCAGGCACTGCGTCCCATCCCGGGCCAGCTCGAGTGCGCCGCCAACGTGCGCCGCGCGACTGCCGGCAGCGCCATCATGCTGAGCCACCTCAACTGCGACAAGGTACAGGACGCCTACTCGCTGCGCTGCATCCCGCAGGTGCACGGCGCCTGCCGCGACGCGCTCGCCTGGCTCAGCCGCGTCGTGGGCGTCGAGGTCGACGCCGTCACCGACAACCCCATCGTCTTCCCCGACTCCGGCGAGATCATCTCGGCCGGCAACTTCCACGGCGAGCCGCTCGCCCTGGCGCTCGACCTCGCGGCGATGAGCCTGGCTGAGATCGCCTCCATCAGCGAACGCCGCACCTTCCGCCTGCTCACCAGCTCGCTCAGCGAGCTGCCGCCCTTCCTCACGCGTGACAGCGGCCTCAACAACGGCTACATGATCGCCCAGTACACCGCTGCGGCGCTGGTGAGCGAGAACAAGGTCCTCTGCCACCCGGCGAGCGTGGACTCGATCCCCAGCTCGGGCGACCAGGAGGACCACGTGAGCATGGGCATGACCGCGGCGCTCAAGCTGCAGGACGTGCTGCGCAACGCGCAGGCGGTGCTCGGCATCGAAGCGCTGTGCGCGGCCCAGGCCATCGACCTGCTTGCGCCGCTCACGCCCGGCGCCGGCACCGCCGCCGGGTGCGCCGTCGTGCGCCGCCTCGCGCCGATGCTCGAGCGCGACCGCTACCTCGCGCCGGAGATCGAGGCGGCGGCCAGGGCCGTCGCCGCCGGCGAGTTCGCCGCCCTCGTGCGCGCCGGGAGCGCGGTCTGATGGCCGTCCGCTGCGACATGCTGCTGCGCGGCGCCGGCGAGCTCGTGACCATGAGCGAGCAGCGCGGCCTCGGCATCGTCAAGGGCGGCGCCGTGGCGGCGCGCGACGGCCGCATCGTGTGGGTGGGCGTGGAGCGCGAGCTCGGCGCCAACGTCGAGGTGCCGGACGACGCGCTCGTGGTCGACGCCGAGGGCGCCGCCGTGCTGCCCGGGTTCGTCGACGCGCACACGCACACGGTGTTCGCCGGCGAGCGCTCGGGCGAGTACGCCCGAAGGCTCGCCGGCGCTTCCTATCTGGAGATCCAGGCGGCCGGCGGCGGCATCATGAGCACCGTGCGCGCCACGCGGGCGGCCACGGAGGATCAGCTGGCCGCCCTCGCGCGCGCGCGCCTCGACTCCTTCCTGCGCCACGGCACGACCACGCTCGAGATCAAGTCGGGCTACGGTCTCACGCTCGACGACGAGCGCAAGCTGCTGGCCGCCGCCAAGGTCGCGCACCCGGCCAACCGCGTCTACACCCTGCTCGCGGCGCACTCGACCCCCGTGGAGTACTCCGGACGCGACGACGAGTACATCGACCTCGTGTGCACCGAGATCCTGCCGGCGCTCGCCGGTCAGGCGGAGTTCGTCGACGTGTTCTGCGACAAGGGCGCGTTCACGGTGGCGCAGGCGCGGCGCGTGCTGCAGGCCGGCAGGACGCTCGGCTACCGGCTCAAGATCCACGCCGAGGAGCTGGCGCACACGGGCGGCGCCGCGCTCGCCGCCGAGCTCGGAGCCGTCTCTGCCGACCACCTCATCTTCCTCACGCCCGAGGATATCGGCGCCCTGCGCGCCGCCGGCACCGTCGCCGTGCTGCTCCCGGGGACGAGCTACACGCTGCACACCGAGTACGCGCCGGCGCGGGCATTGCTGGACGCCGGCGCCACCGTCGCGCTGGCCACGGACTTCAACCCCGGCACCTGCTACTGCGAGAACCTGCAGATGGTGATCTCGCTCGCCTGCCAGCAGGAGCGACTCACGCCCGCCGAGGCGCTGTACGCGGCGACGATGGGCGGGGCGGCCGCGCTCGGCCTGCGGGCCGAGGTCGGCAGCCTCGAGCCGGGCAAGCGCTGCGACCTGCTCGTCCTCGCCGCCGCGACGCATGCGGAGATGCCCTACCACTTCGGCGCCAACCTCGTGGACGGGGTGATCGTCGGTGGCACCGTCGTCGTCGAGCGGGGCGCCGTCGCGGGCGCCGCCGACTCGAAGCCCACCCCCGCGTCGGGAGGACCGCGGTGACCCTGATCGAGTGCATCCCCAATTTCTCCGAGGGCCGCCGCCTCGAGGTCGTCGACGGCATCGCCGCCGCGGTGGCCGGCGTCGACGGCGTCCAGCTGCTCGACGTGCAGAGCGACGCCGCCCACAACCGCAGCGTCGTCACGTTCGTCGGTCACGAGGGCCCCGTCTCCGAGGCCGCCTTCCGCGCCATCCAGACGGCGGCCGCGCTCATCGACCTGAACCAGCACGAGGGCGCGCATCCCCGCTTCGGCGCCGCCGACGTGGTGCCGTTCGTGCCGCTGCGCGCCGAGGACGCGTCACTGTGCGTCGACGTCGCCCGCGTCCTCGCGCGCCGCGTCGCCGTCGAGCTCGAGATCCCCGCGTACCTCTACGAGGACGCGGCCTGCGTGCCCGAGCACAAGAACCTTGCGGTAGTACGCGGCAAGGGCTTCGAGGAGCTGCGCGAGGCGATCGCTACCGACCCCGCGCGGCGGCCCGACGAAGGCCCGCTGCGCGTGCACCCCACTGCCGGCGCGGTGGCCATCGGCGCGCGCTTCCCGCTGATCGCCTTCAACGTCAACCTCGACTCCGGCGATCTGGAGCTGGCGCAGCGCATCGCCCGCGAGATCCGCGAGCGCGACGGCGGGCTGCCGTGCGTCAAGGCGATCGGGCTGGAGCTCGAGGACGGCGCCGTGCAGGTGTCCATGAACCTCACCGACTACCGCGTGACCTCGATGGCCGACGTGGTCGCGGCCATCGACCAGCGCGCCGCGGCCGCCGGCGTGGCCATCCGCGAGAGCGAAGTCGTGGGGCTGCTGCCGCAGGACGCCCTCGTGCAGCTCGCCAAGGCGGCGCTGCACGCCACCGGCTTGAGCGACGAACAGGTGCTCGAAGCACGCGTGCTCGATACCCTTCTCTGAGGAGCGCCGTGAAGATCTCGGCCATCAGGACGACGCCTCTGGCCCTGGCGTTCAAGGAGCCGTATCACTGGGCCGGCCGGGTCGACCACGCCGCAGGGGTGGTGCTCGTCGAGGTCGAGACGGACGAAGGGCTGGTGGGCGTCGGCGAGTCCGTGGCCGCGTTCCCCGCGGACGGCACGGTCTCGGCGCTGCGCGGCGTCTCACCGCTGTTCGTCGGTGAGCCGGTCTTCGACGTCGAGCGGCTGGTCACCAAGGCGCGCCACCTCGGCAGCTTCAACCACACGCCATGGCATGCCGACTTCGTCCTCGCGGGCCTCGAGATGGCGCTCTGGGACATCCTCGGCAAGGCCGCCGGCTGGCCGGTGTACCGGCTCTTCGGCGGCGCCGTGCGCGAGGAGGTCGACTACTTCGGCTTCGTGCAGGGCGACACCACCGAGGAGCTCGCCGAAGACGCCCGCGACCTCGCCGCCGCGGGCTACTCGGTGATCTACATGAAGGTCGGCCGCGGGGAAGCGGCCGACCTGCGCAACACCGCCGCCGTGCGCGTCGCCATCGGCGGCCGGCGCCTGAGGCTCGACGCCAACTGCGCCTGGAGCGTGCCCGAGGCGATCCACATGATCGGCCGTCTGCGCGAGTTCGAGCCGGACTGGATCGAGCAGCCGACGCCGCTGATGAGCCTTGCGGCGATGCGTCAGGTGAGGGAGGCGGTGGGCGTGCCGATCGCCGCCGACCAGTCGGTGTTCACGCCGGCCGACGTGTACGAGATCTGCCGTCAGCGCGCCGCCGACGTGATCGTCCTGTCGCCGCACGAAGCCGGCGGCCTGCTCGCCTTCGGCAAGGCCGCCGCCATCGCCGAGGCCGCCGGCGTGCCCATGTGCCTGCACGGCCAGGGCGTCTCGGGTATCACGGACGCCGCGCAGCACCACCTCGGCCTGCGCACCGCCAACCTCACCGACGGCAACCAGATCATGCACCAGTTGCTCGTCGAGGACCTGGTCACGGCGCCGGACCTCTCGCCGGTCCATGGCAAGCTGGGACGGTGGGAGAGGCCGGGGCTCGGCGTCGAGCTCGATCAGCGACGCGGTGCGGCGCGCCGCGGAGCTGTACGAGCGAGACGAGCGCTACCATCATTCCTGACGCCGCCGGCGAGCAGGTGCGGCGAGCGGCCAGAGCGACTCGATCCAGGGAGGCCGGACCATGAAAGCCCTCATCGCGGACCAGAAGCTCGTCACCGAGCTGCTGCCCATGGACGAAGCCATCACGGTCATGCGCCGGGCTCTGACGATGCTCGCGGGAGGCGACGTCGTGATGCCCCTGCGCACGATGATGGCGCTGCCCGGCGACGATCGCGTCCTGGGGCTCATGCCCTCCTACCTCGGCGGTCTCGAGGCCGTCGGCGTCAAGGTGATCGCGGCCTTCCCCGGCAACTTCGGCAGCGACTACGACACCCATCAGGGCGTGGTCCTGTACTTCGACACCGAGCGCGGTCTGCTGCGCGCCGTCGTCGACGCCACCTCCATCACGGCAATCCGCACGGCGGCCGTGAGCGGGCTGGCGACCGATCTCCTGGCGCGCCCGGACGCCGGCGACCTCGCGCTGATAGGCGCCGGGACGCAGGCGCACACGCATCTGCAGGCGATGACGGCCGTGCGGGCGCTGCGGCGGGTGCGCGTGTTCAGCGTGCCGGCGGAGAGCGCCGCGCAGTTCGCGCAGCGCGAGTCGCGGCTCACGGGGCTGACGGTGGAAGCGGCGGCGACGGCTGAGGAGGCCGTGAGCGGCGCCGACCTGATCTGCACGGTCACCACGTCACACGCTCCGGTAGTGCTGGGCGAGTGGGTGAGCCCCGGCGCACACATCAACGCCGTCGGCGCCTACACGCCGGCGACCAGGGAGCTCGATTCCGCCCTCGTCGCCGGCGCCAGCCTGTACGCCGACCGGCGCGAGTCGCTGCTCAGTGAGTCGGGGGAGTTCCTCATCGCCAAGAGTGAGGGCCTGATCGGCGACGACCACGTCGTCGGGGAGATCGGCGAGGTGCTCACCGGCGCGGCCCGGGCACGCACCTTCCCCGAGGAGATCACGCTCTTCAAGTCGCTCGGCATCGCCATCGAGGATCTCGCCGCCGCCCACCACGTGTACGAGGCGGCGGCCGCGCGCGGGCTCGGCACCTGGGTCGACATCGGCGGGCGCCATTTCGGCCGGGCTGCGGCGGAAGACTGAGCCGTGCCCGTGGCGCCCTACCCCGAGTTCTTCAACGACGTCTTCGGCCCGGTGATGCAGCCGGGCTCGAGCTCGCACACGGCGGGGCCTTGCCGCCTGGGCCGCCTGGCGGGCGACCTCCTCGGCGAGCCGCCCGTCCGCGTGCGCATCCTGCTCGACGAGACGGGCTCGTTCGCCGGCACCTTCGGGATCATGGCCGAGGACCGGGCCATGGTGGCGGGCGTGCTCGGTATGCTTCCCGACGACGAGCGTCTGTTCCGCGCCTCCGAGCTGGCCGCGGAGGCCGGCGTCGGCGTGGGCTTCGAGTTCACGCGGCTCACCGAGAGCGACCATCCCAACGCCATCAAGTTCGTGCTCACCGGGCGGAGCGGGCACATCGTCGAGCTCGTCGGTGACTCCACCGGCGGCGGGATGGTGCGAACGGTGGCCGTGGACGGCTTCCCGTTGCGCACGATCGGCGATACCTACTGCGTGCTGCTCTACGACCCGCGTGAGGCGATGACGAGCGAGCAGCTGGAACGGCTGCGTCCGGAGCTGCCCGGGCTGGTCGAGTCGCTGGAGCTCCGCGCCGACGGGCGTGGCGTGCTCCACGTGGCCGCGCTGGCGGTCGAACCCGACCTCGCCGCCGTGCGCGCGCTGCTGGCGACGCCGGGCGCGAGCGTGGGCCTGCTCAGGCCGGTGCTGCCGGTGATCACCCAGCCGGACCGCCGGCCGCAGCTCTTCGCCACGATGACGCGCTGGCGCGAGCTGGCCCGGGAGCACGGATCGTCCCTGTGGGAGACGGCGGTGCAGTACGAGATGGACGCCTCGGGGTGGCCCCGCGCCAGGGTCATCGAGTGGATGTCCGCGCTGGCCCGGCTGATGGAGCGCCAGACGCGCGCCGCCTACGCCGACGACGTGATGGTGCCCACGAGCCCGTTCAAGCCGGACTTCACGGCGCGCTGGGCGGCGCACGAGGCGTCCGGCGCGAGGATCACCGGCGACCTCACGGCGCGCACCATCCGCTGGGCTTACGGCGCCGGCGCCGGGATCCCCGGCGTGACGACCGTGCCCGGGCCCATGGGCGGCGGCGGCGGCTACGTCTACGCCGCCCTCGACGCCGTGCGCGAGGCGCGCGGCCTCGGCGAGGACGACGTGCTGCGCGGGCTCTTCGTCGCCGCCGGCGTGGGCGCCATCGCGTTCACCCGCACGGAGCCCACCGGCGAGGTGCTCGGCTGCACGGGCGAGGCCGGCGTGTGCGGGGCGATGGCGGCCGCCGCGATCGCCGAGATGGTCGGCGGCGACCCGCAACAGGTGGAGGACGCCGCGTCGCTCACGCTTCAGGCGTTCACCGGCATGCCCTGCGACCCCATGCCGGGCGGGATGTGCCAGCCTTGCCGCAGCCGGGTGCTGGCCGCGATATGCTCTGCACACGTGTTCGCCGATCTGGCGCTGGCCGGCCACGCCGCGGTGCTTCCGCTGCACGAGGCCATCGACGTGGCGGACGCCGTCGGTCGTAACCTGCCGCCCGAGCTGCTGTGCACGTCCGAGGGCGGCGCCTGTGCGGCCCCGGCGGCGCAGGCGGTGCGCGCCAAGTATCGCCGCTGGTTCGACGCGAGCCGGCCGGAGGAGCGACCGCCCGGCAATCTGATATGACGGTCGGAGGGGAGAGCGCGAGTTGACCGACGAGCTGCGCTACGTGGGTGGCAGCTACCCCGTCCACGACGTCGCCCAGAAGGTGACGGGCGAACTGGTCTACGGCAGCGACCTGCATCTGCAGGGCATGCTCTTCGCGAAGCTGCTGCTCAGCCCGATCGCCCACGGCATCGTCACGAGTCTCGACGCCTCCCGGGCCGCAGCCCTGCCGGGCGTCGTCGGGGTCTTCTCGCACCTGAACTCGCCGGGAGACAACTACTGCCGCGCGCGCATCTACCCCGGGCAGGAGTGCGCCATCGACGAGACGCTGTTCAGCGAGCACGTCCGCTTCGTCGGCGACCGCGTCGCCGCGGTCGTCGCCACGAGCCAGGCGATCGCGGACGCCGCCGTCGCCCTCATCGACGTGGAGTACGAGGCGCTGCCGGCCCTGCTCTCGCCGGAGCAGGCGCTGGCGCGCAGCGAGGTGGAGATCCACCCCGGCGGCAACCTCCTCTTCGAGTACGCGACCGAGAGCGGCGAGCGGGCGGACACCTCCGGCGCCGTGCTCGTGTCGAGCACCACCGGCACGCCGCGCGTGCACCACGCGGCGCTCGAGCCGCACGTCTGCGTGGCGCAGGGCCACAGCAGCGGTGGCGTGACGGTGTGGACCACGAGCCAGGGCGCCTACGGCGCGCGCACGGTCATCGCCGACCTCCTCGGGCTCGAATACCACAAGGTGCGCGTCATCAAGTCACCGATGGGCGGCTCCTTCGGCGGCAAGACCGAGTTCATCCTCGAGCCCGTCGCCGCCTTTCTCGCGCACGAGACCAGGCGGGTGGTCCGGCTCCTCCTCGATCGCGAGGAGTGCATCCGCGCCACCATGGTCCGGCCGGCGACCCGGACCACCATCCGCACGGCGTGCACCGCGGACGGGCAGTTGCTGGACATGGAGGCGGCGACGACCCTGGACTCGGGGGGGTATGCGACGAGCACGCCGGACTACGCCGAGCACATGTGCCAGAAGGTGACCAAGCTCTACCGGTTGCCGCACTACGACCACCGCTGCCAGGTGGTGTACACCAACACCCCGGTTGCCGGTGCGGCGCGCGGTTGGGGCGCACCGGAGATGATCAGCGCTGTGGAGATCCACATGGACGCCGTGGCGGCGCGCCTGCGCATGGACCCGGTGGAGCTGCGCCTCAAGAACCTCGTGCAGCCGTTCGACATCGACCCGGTCATGCACATGTCGCTGGGCGATGCCCGCGTCTACGAGTGCCTCGAGCGCGGCGCCGCGGCCTTCGGCTGGACCGAACGGCGCGCCCGCGCCGCCGGCAAGGGCCGCTACCGGCGCGGCGTCGGCGTCGCCTGCGGCGCCCACAAGAACGGCATGTTCGGCAAGTTCGCCGAGGCCAGCAACATGTCGCTGAAGATGAACGAGGACGGCACCTTCGAGCTGAACGCCAGCCTGCACGAGCCGGGCTGCGGCGTCGTCACGGTGATGAAGATCATCGTCGCCGAGGTGCTCGGCGTGCACCCGGACCTCATCGCCGCCGGGGAAGCGGACACGATGACCACCCCGTTCGACTACGGGACCTTCGGCAGCCGGATGACCTACGTCGTCGGCGCCTGCGCCAAGGCCACTGCCGAGAAGCTCAAGCGGTCGATCCTGACCGCCGCCGCGGACCTCTTGAAGGTGCCGGTCGAGCGGCTCGAGGCGCGCGACGGCGTGGTCCTCGTCCGCGACGAGGACGACCGCGTGGTCGCCTTCAAGGACATCGCCCGCCTCAGCCACATGAGGCACGTCCCCGCGATCTCGGCTGCGACCACCTACTACGCGACCTCCAATCCGGGGTCCTACTCGGTGCAGTTCGCCGAGGTCGAGGTCGACTGCGCCACAGGCCTGACGGCGGTGACCGACTTTTTGGCCGTCGGCGACGTCGGCCGGGCGATCAACCGCACCATGGTGAAGGCGCAGTTCCAGGGTGCCGTGCAGATGGGCATCGGCTACGCGCTCTACGAACGCGTCGACGTGGACGACGCCGGGCGCAGCGGCGTCGACGGCTTCAAGAACTACCACATCGTCAACGCGCCGGACATGCCCGACGTCGACGTGCTCCTCGTGGAGCACGAGGGCGACGACGGGCCCTTCGGCGCCAAGAGCGTCGGCGAGATCGCGACCGTCCCCACCGCCGCGGCGGTGGTCAACGCGGTGAACAATGCCTTGGGCACCTCCCTCGCCGATCTGCCGCTCGTCCCCGAACGTATCGTCGCCGCCCTTCGCGACTCCGACGGAGCGCACTGATGGAGCTGCTCCTCAACGTGAACGGCACGACCTACGAGGTCGAGACCCGGGCGACGTCGCGGCTCATCGACGTCCTCCGCGACCAGCTTGGGCTCACGGGCACGAAGGAGGGCTGCGGCGAAGGGGAGTGCGGCGCCTGCACGGTCATCGTCGACGGCAAGGCGGTCGATTCGTGCCTGATGCTGGCCTTTCAGGTGCGCGGCCGCGAGGTGCTCACGGTCGAGGGTCTCGCCGCCTCCGGCGAGCTCGACCGGCTGCAGGAGAAGTTCGTCGAACACGGAGCCATCCAGTGCGGTTACTGCACGCCGGGGATGCTGATGTCGGCCAAGGCGCTGCTCATGGAGAACCCGCTCCCCTCGGACCAGGACATCCGCACGGCACTGGCCGGGAACCTCTGCCGGTGCACCGGCTACCGGGCTATCGTCGCCGCCGTCAGGGCCGCGAGCGGCCAGGAGACCGCGGCGATCGCGCTCCCCTCCGACGCCGAGACGCTCCTCGCCGACCAGCAGACGACCACCCTTCCGGCGCAGGACGGCGCGGACGCGGCCGCCGCCCTGCCGCGCCTGGAAGGAGGCGAGTGACGTGTCCACCATGGACGTCGTGACTCCGGCTACGCTGGCGGAGCTGACCGTTGCCCTCGCGCGCGCCACCTCCCAGACCCGGCTTCTGGCGGGCGGTACTGATCTGGTGCGCAGCATCCGCGGTCCGGGGCACCGTCCCGACCTCCTCATCGACCTCTCGAACCTCGCCGACCTGTCCTACGTGCGTCTCGACGGCGACACGGTGCGAATCGGCGCGACGACGACCTTCGCCGAG
Source organism: uncultured Thermoleophilia bacterium (assembly GCA_963709845.1). Lineage (GTDB taxonomy): Bacteria > Actinomycetota > Thermoleophilia > UBA2241 > UBA2241 > CAIXSE01. The sequence goes on along the minus strand of CAVPXV010000004.1, from coordinate 397,668 downwards.
CTGCAGTCGGACGCGACGGTGCACGAGCACGCGTGGTGCCTGGAGCGCGCGGCGGCCCAGGTCGGCTCGGCGCAGATCCGCAACGTCGCCACGATCGCCGGGAACATCGCCAATGCGTCGCCCTGCGCCGACGGCGCCTGCGCGCTCATGGCCCTCGGCGCCGACGTGACGACCGTGGACGGCGGCGGGCGCCGCGCGACGCGACCGCTGAGCCAGATCCTCGTCGGCGCGGGGCAGACCACGCTGGGGCACGACGAGGCGATCGTCGAGTTCTCCTTCGCCGCGCTGGGCGCCGAGCACCGGTCGGCGTTCGCGAAGATCGGCTCGCGCACGTCGGTCACCGTCGCGCGGCTCAGCCTGGCGCTGACGGTGCGCTTCGACCCGGTCGCCGACCTCCTCAGCGAGGTGCGCGTGAGCTTCGGGGCGGTGGGCGAGGCTGCCTTCCGGGACCGCCCGCTGGAGGAGCTTCTCGAGGGCCGGCAGCCGGACGAGGAGACCGCCCGGCTCTTTGCCGCAGGCTGTGTGAGCGCGGTGCAGCGCTCCATCCCCGGGCGCTACTCGCTTCCCTACAAGGAGCGCGCCGCCGTCGGGCTCGCCTACGACGCCTGGAACGCGCTGCAGCTCGGTCCGCCGTGCGAGCCGGCTTGGGGGTAGGTGTGCGCGAGTTCCTCGGCGACCTCCTCGACCTGCTCGAACGGGGCGAGGCATGTGCCCTGGCCACCGTGTTCGCCGGGCAGGGGTCGACGCCGAGGGCCGCCGGCGCCGCCATGCTGGTGCGCGCCGACGGCTCGATCGCCGGCACCATCGGCGGCGGACTGCTCGAGGCTACCGTGCTGGCGCAAGCCGTCGAGGCGATCCGGGCCGGACGCTCGCGCGTCGTGTCGTACGAGCTCGACGGCAGTTCCGTCGACGACACCGCGATGCTGTGCGGTGGTCGCGCCGAGGTCCTCATCGCGGTTGTTCCGGCCGGGGACGAGAAGCTCGCGGCGGTCATGCGCGGCGCGCAGACGGCGGCGCGAGCGGGCGAGCGTGCCTGGCACGTGTCGCTGTTCTCGGCCCACGCCGGCGACACCGTGGTCGCCCACGTCCTTGTAGGCGCGGATGGCGTGGTCGCCGGCGATGCGTCCGGCGTTGGGCTGGAGCGTGATGACTGGCTGGCCCAGGTTCGGGCGGGCGGGCTCTTCACGCTCCCGGACGGCCGCCTCGCGCACGTCGAGGTGCTCGCGCCGGCGCCGCTGGCCGTGATCTGCGGCGCCGGGCACGTCGCTCAGGCGCTGGTGCCGGTCGCGATGGGCGTCGGCTTCCGCCTGTTGGTCCTCGACGACCGCCCCGACTTCGCCGCCCCCGAGCGGTTCCCATCCGGGTGCGATGTCCGAGTGGTGAGGGGCTTTGAGGACGCGCTCGACGGTTTGAGCCTCGACTCCGGCAGCTCCGTGGTCATCGTGACTCGCGGGCACCAGCACGACTTCGCGGTGCTCACGCAGGCCCTCAGATCATCCGCCGGCTACATCGGCCTCATGGCCAGCCGGGCCAAGGCCCGGCGCATCGCCGAGGCGCTCCGCGGTCTGGGGTTCACGGAGGCCGACATCGCCCGCGTGCACACGCCCATCGGCCTGGCCATCGGCGCCGAGACCCCCGCCGAGCTCGCCATCAGCATCGTCGCCGAGCTCGTCGAGACGCGCGCGGCGCGGCGCGGATGAGCGCGCTGCGGCCGCGCGGCATCGTCCTGGCCGCCGGCGCTTCCTCGCGGATGGGGGCGCTCAAGCCCCTGCTTGACGTGGACGGCGCGCCTGCCGTCCTGCGCGCGGCGAAGGCCTTCAGCGACATCGCCGTCGCACCGCTCGTCGTGGTCGGTCACCGTGCGGAGGCCGTCATCGACGCGCTTCGTCCTGTCGGCCTCGAGTGGGTCGTCAACGAGGGCCATGCACGCGGGATGTACTCCTCGGTGCGCATTGGCCTGGAGGCCGCCGGTCGTGAGGCGGGCCCTGTCGGCATCCTCCCCAGCGACTGCTGCCTGGTGCGCGGCGAGACCATCGGCCGCGTGGCCCGAGAGATGGCCATGGCCGCGGCCGACGTCGCCTACCCGGTGCGCCTCGGGCAACGCGGTCACCCGCCGCTCCTCAGCAGCGCGGCCGGCGTCCGGCTGCCCGCCTCAGATCCGCCGGGCGGTCTGGAAGAGGCGCTCGCCGGCGTGCATGCGGCGCTGGACGTCCCCGTCGAGGACGGCGCCGTCCTTCTCGATATGGACCGGCCCGAGGACTACGAGCGGATCCTCGAGGCCGCGCGACGGGAACGCGTGCCCGACGCGGATGAGTGCGTCCGGCTTCTCGAGCGCCGCGGCGTCTCGGGCGGCGTGCGCGCGCACAGTGAGATGGTCGCGCGCGTCTGCGTCGTGCTGGGTCGGGCACTCTCGCGCGCAGGGGCGTACCTGAACCTCGACCTCCTGCGCGCCGCGGCGCTGCTGCATGACGTGGCACGCGCGGAGCCCGATCACGCGGCCGCCGGCGCGACCTGGCTCGACGAGCAGGGCTACCCCCGGCTCGCCGCGGTGGTCGCACCGCACATGGACGTGCCCGCGCCGATGAGGCCGCTGCCGGACGAGACCGGGGTGCTCTTCCTCGCCGACAAGCTCGTGAGCGGCGACCGCCTCGTGACGCTCGACGAGCGGAGCGCGGCCACGATGGAGCGCTTCGCGGACGACCCCCGCGCCGCCGCCTCCGCGCGGCGCCGGCTGGCGGCGGCCGCCGAGATCGCGACCGCGTGCGAGCGACTCACGGGCGCGCCGCTGCAGCGGACGCTGGGTGCGCTGGCGTCGGCCCAGGGCCCTGTCTCGGGATGAGCCGCCACCCGACAGAGGCGCGCCTCGCCGGCCTTCTGGTCGGCGACCTCGACGGTACCCTGCTCGACGACGCCGGCAGGGTGCCGCCGGGCGTGCGGACGGCGCTCGAAGATCTCGCCGCGTTGCGGGTGCCGCTGGTGGTGTGCACCGGCCGGCCGCTCGCCGCCGCTGCCCGCCTGATCGGCGGCGCCGGCCTGACGCCTCTCCTCATCGCCTGCTTCCACGGCGCCCTCGTCGTGCGCGCCGATCTCCGGGAGGTCGTGCGGCACCTCACGCTCTCTCCGGGCGCCCTCGAGACCGTGGCGGCAGTGCTGCGATCCCTTGGACCTCGGCGTCAGCGTCTACGGCGGCCCCAGCGGTGAGCGCCTCGATCTGGAGGCGGTGGCGCTCCCGGAGGCCTGGGCGGCCGGGGGAGTGACGCGCGTGCTGGTCCAGGGTCCCGGCGGACGTGTAGCTGCCGCGGCGCGCGCGATCGAGGAGCTGGGCCTTCGCGAGGTGCGCGCCGACCACGCGGAGCCGTCCATCCTCGACGTCCGGCACGCCCTCGCCACCAAGGACGAGGCTCTGCGGCTCGCGGCCGGCGTCCTCGGAGTCGCGCTGCGCGACGTGGTGGCTTGCGGGGACGGTGCGTCGGACGTGGCGATGCTGCGCCTGGCGGGTACGGGCGTGGCCGTGGGCGCGCCTGACGGCGCGGCGGCGGCCGCTGCCGATACGGTGCTCTCCCAGGGCGAGCTCGCGGCGTATCTGAACCATCTGGCGGCGGACATCGTCGCCCACGGCCACCCGCCCCACGGCCGCGACGGGCCGGCCTCCGGGAGTCTGCCGGGCGGATCGGCCGCGCCGGGCGTCCGCTAGATGCGAGAGCCGCTGCGGGCGGTGCGGGTCGGCTGCTCGCCGCCGCGCCGCGGCCGCGCTTCCGGAACTGGTCGTGTACGCTGAGCGCGTGGACGGGACGGGGCACGCCATGAGCGCCAGCGTTGAGGCAAGGACTCAGCAGAGCGGAGTGACCCGCCGCGCGTTCCTCGCCGGCGCCGGCTTGGCGGCAGGCGCCGCGGTCGTGGGTGGCGGGCTGGCGGCCCGCTTCCTCCCTTGGCGCGACTGGCTGGCGACGGTCGAGAGCGACCTCGGCGACGCCGGCCTGCTGCACGCCGTCTCAGGCGCGACCGCACGCACCTACCGGCTCGACTCGAGCCACGTGCCGCAGCCCGTGGACTACGCCATCGCCTGGCCGCCCGGGTCCCGGCCCGGCGATCCGCTGCCCGTGTGCTTCGCCTTGCCCGGCCGCGGCGGCGGGCCGCCCATGGGCTTCGCCGACACCGTCGCCGGCCTGGTCGACGGGGACCAGGTGCCGCCGTACGCGGTGGTCGGCGTCGCCGGCGGCGTCTCGTACTGGCACGAGCGCTCCAGCGGCGAGGACCGCCTGGCGATGCTGCTGGAGGAGCTCATCCCGCTGTGCGCCGCGCGCCACCAGCTCGGCGGTCGCGGCAGGGGGCGCGCCGTCATCGGCTGGTCGATGGGCGGCTACGGGGCGCTGCTCGCGGCGGAGACTCGGCCGCGCCTGTTCGACGCGGTCGTGGCCGTGAGCCCCGCCGTGTGGACGTCGTATGCGGCGATGATGCTCGGCCCGCGCGACGCGTTCGACAGCGCCGCCGATTTCGCCCGCCACGACGTGATCGCGCACGCCGGCAAGCTCTCCGGCACGCATCTGCGCGTCGACTGCGGCACCGGCGATCCCTTCTACGGGTACGTGACGCATCTGGTCGCGGCGCTGCCACGGCGCCCCGCCGGCGGGTTCGGACCCGGCGGTCACGACCACCACTACTATGGCCGGGTGGCGCCCGCCGAGGCGAAGTTCATCGGGCGGGCCTTCGCGTAGACTTGTGCCGCCGCCGGGGCGTCACCCGTCGCGCCCGCGCGGGAGCCAGTGCCGCCGCCGCAGCGGCCCGAATGGACATTCTGGCGCTCCGACGGCCATATCGGCGGCAGAATATTCTCCTGGAATCTTGACTCGTCGAACTTTGCGCGGAATGCTCCCGAAGACGACTTCTCCGTGTGAAGGGGCGGATGTGGACTCTCTCGATCGCAAAGTGCTGCTCGCCTTGCAGGCCGACGGGCGCACGTCCAATCTTGCCTTGGCGCGATCCCTGGACCTTTCGCCGTCGGCGATGCTTGGTCGCGTCCGTCGCCTCGAGCAGAGCGGCGCCATCCGCGGCTACCGCGCCATCCTCGACCCTGCGGCCCTGGGCATCACCGTGCGCGCGCTCGTGGTCGCCCGACTCAGAGAGCACAGCGAGCGCTCCATCCAGGGGTTCGAGAGTGGCATCCAGAAGGTGCCCGGCGTACGCGCCTGCTACCACGTCACCGGGCAGTTCGACATGGTGGTCGAGCTGGCCCTGCGCGACCTCGACCACCTCGGCCAGCTCATCCGCGTCGACATCGCCCGCATCCCCGGCGTCATGAACCTCGAGACCATGCTGATCATGGCCGAGTCGGTCGCCGACGAAGGTTGGCCGATCATCCCCGAAGCCTAGGGTCCGCGCCGGTACCGCACTCGCGGGCCGATCCACCGTTGCCAGGAGGTACCCCATGCCTGCAAAGAAAGGCGTCCTCGACCTTCACGAGATGAAGCGCGCCGGCCAGCAGATCACCTGGCTCACCGGCTACGACTACCCGACGGCCCAGTTCGAGGAGGCCGCCGGCGTCGACATGATCCTCGTCGGCGACTCGCTCGGCATGTGCGTCTACGGCTACAGCGGCACCGTGCCCGTCACCATGGACCAGTGCATCGTGCACTGCGAGGCGGTGCGCCGCGGCGCCCCGCACACCTTCGTCGTCGGCGACATGCCCTTCGGCAGCTACCAGGTCTCCGACTCAGAGGCGGTGCGCAGCGCGGGGCGCTTCCTCAAAGAGGCGGCGGTCGACGCCGTCAAGCTCGAGGGCGGGGTGCGCGTGCTGTCCCGCGTCAAGGCGATCCTCGACGCCGGCATCGTCGTCTGCGGCCACATCGGCCTCACGCCGCAGAGCTCGGGCCAGCTCGGCGGCCACAAGGCCCAGGGCCGCACGCTCGAGAGCGCCAAGCTGGTGGTGGAGGACGCCCGCGCCCTGCATGAGGCCGGCGTGCAGCTGCTGCTCCTCGAGGCCGTGCCCCCCGAGGTCGCCGGCTTCATCGCCGCCGAGCTGCCCATCCCGGTGCTCGGCATCGGCGCCGGGGCGGCGGTCGACGGCCAGCTGCTCATCGTCAGTGACGTGCTCGGCACCTTCCAGGCGTTCACGCCCAAGTTCGTGAAGAAGTACGCCGACCTCGCCGGCGTCTCCATCGCGGCGCTCGGCGCCTACGTGGCCGACGTGCGCGCGGGCGCCTTCCCGGCCGAGGAGCACTGCTACCACATGCTCGACGGCGAGCACGAGAAGTTCGCCGAGTACGTCGAGTGATGAGCAGCGGCGCACAGACAGCGCAGGCCGGGATCGAGTCGGCCCCGGCGATCGAGAGCGTCCGCGCATGGGCGCGCAGTACGTGCTGCACGCCGCCGGCATCCTCTCGTCGTTTGCCTGCTTCTCGCCGGTCAAGTCCGTGATGGACGACGAGGTACTGACCGCCCTGCGCGTCGCCAAGCAGCCGGTCGTCGTCGACGCCGACCGCTGGCCCTCGACGTGATGGCCGCCGTAGGGCCGGGCGGCACGGTGCTCGGCCAGGCGCACACCAGGCCGCATGCCCGTGACGCCGTGAGGACCACGATCATGAATCGCGCCCCGTACGAGACGTGGCGCGGGCAGGGCGCCCGCGATATGGCCGCTGCGGCCCCGCGGCGCGTCGAGGAACTGCTCGCCGGGTACGCGCCGCCGGAGGATCTTGACGCGACGGTCCGCCGGCAGCTGGACGCCTACTGCCTCGGATAGTGCCGGGGCGGGCGACCTCCGCCGGCGCGAGGGGACGCGAGCCCGCCTGGAAGCGGGCATCGCGGAGTGCCTAGCGGCCGAGCCCCCCGTCGCCGGCCCATGGGTCCGGCGATCCGGTGAGCGAGCGCTCGAGCATCCTTGCGAAGACCCTGTAGGGGTTCGCGAGGTCGAGTCCGGGGTCGATCGCCGCCTGGATGGCGAGCCCGTCGATGACGGCGCTCAGGACCTGGGCCAAGCCGAGGAGGTCGGGGTCGGCGAGCGCCCCGGCGCCGTCCTTCACGCCCAGCCACTCGAGCTTGAGGCTCCAGTACCACTGATAGAGGAGGGCGATGCGCCGCCGCAGCAGGTCGTCCCGCAACACGTGCGGCAGGAGCTCGAAGAAGACCTGGAAGTCCGCGACCGCCGCGTCCATGCGGCGCATCTCCTCGACAAGCCGCTGGGTGCGCTGGCCGGGAGCGACGTCCTTCATGCGGTTTTGGGAGTCCAGGTACTCGTCGTGGATCACCGAGTCGAGGACCGCCGCCACGAGCCCGGCTTTGTTGCCGAAGTAGTAGGAGACCATCGCCTTGTTCTCGCCGGCGCGCTCGCTGACGGCGTTGAGCGTCAGCGCCTCGAACCCTTCGTCGGCGACGATGGCCTTGGCGGCGACCAGGAGCCTGCGCGCCGTCTCCGGGAGGGACGAGAGGGGGTCGTCGAAGGTGAAGTCAAGGCGCTTCGTCGCGACGCCGTCGTTGCCGCCGGCGTCGCCTGACTCTCTCGACGCCTTGTCGATTCCCACAGGCCTGCTCCCTGCCGCCAAGTGCTCCCGGCCTGAGGCCGCCGCGCTTGACGACGTCGGCGGGCCGACGCTGCAATGGAGCACTGATTGACCGGTCGATTAGCGCTCGGTCATCATGTCATCAGACGCAAGCGCGAAGCAAGGGGGCACGCGCCGGCCTGCAGCGTGAGCGGCGCGCCCTCTGCCACAGTCCGCTTGCGTGTCTCGGGAGATGACCGCGGTCGACGGAGCGGGCGCCCCGCCGGCCCAAGGCTTGGTGCGCCGGCGAAGGCTGAGGAGGCTGGATGGACTTCTACACCGGACGGGTGCTCCGGCTCGACCTGACGCGCTTGCGTGCCTCGGTCGAGCCGCTGGACCCGGATCGGGCGCGGCTCTACGTGGGCGGCAAGGGCCTGCTGCTACGCTACCTCTTCGCGGAGCTCGCCGCGGGCACCGAGGCGCTCGCCGCGGAGAACCCCCTGATCCTCGCCGCCGGTCCGTTCGCGGGTGCGGCGGTGGCCACGTGCTCGCGGCTGGCGGTGGGCTGCAAGAGCCCCGCCACCGGCACCCTCCTTGACAGCTTGTCGGCGCCCCTCGAGCGCATCACGGACGCATGGGCCGAGTTCCTCGAGAAGCGGCACGTGGGTGAGTTCGTCCCGATGCAGCCGGCCGGCGGCTGAGGGGCCGCCGGCCCTCGTGTCAGCTGAGTCGCGATCGGCGGCCGGCGCGCCGGCGCGGCGCTCGCCCCAGCCATGTCACCCGCTCGCGAGCCGCACGTCGAGCACGGGAGCCCGGGCCGAGGCCGACGAGGCGTCGTCGAGCATCGATTGGGCGGCCGCCTCGGCGTCGAGGCGCGACAGGTAGTGGGCGATCTCGCGGTCGATCCCGGCTTGGTCCCAGCCGAGGTCTGCGGCCATCAGCGGCGCGACGTCCTCCACTGCCCGCCGGCCCCGGTCGGGAGCCTCGAACGCGATGTGGGTCCGGCGCGTGAGCACGTCGTCGACGTGCAGCGCGCCCTCCGCCCGCGTGGCGTGACGGACCTCGGCGGCGAGGTACGTCTCGGCCCCTGCCAGAGACGCGGCGAGACGCGGCTCCTCGGCCACCAGGTCCAGCACCTTCAGGGCCAGCGAGCCGTAGCGTCCGACGAGATGCCCGATCTGCTCGCGCGAGAGCCCCGCGGCTCCGGGATGGACGCTGCATCTGGCCGCGGCCCCCATCAGCCCGATGGCGCCGAGCAGCGGGACGTCGGCGGTGCGGCTCGGCGGCACCACGAACGGCAGATCGCGAGCCGCCACGTCGATCGCGTCGCGGGCCATGAGCCTGTAGGTCGTGTACTTCCCGCCGGCGATGCTCACCAGCCCCGGCGCGCTGCGCCGGACCGTGTGCTCGCGCGACACGGCGGCCGTGTCCCCGGAACCGGCGTCCACCAGAGGCCGCAGGCCGGCGTAGACGGCGGTGATGTCGCCGGTCGTCAGAGGCTCGCGAAGGACGGCGTTCACGTGACCGAGCAGGTAGTCGATGTCGGACCTCGTGGCCGACGGGTGGTCGAGACCGAAGCTCCAGTCCGTGTCCGTCGTGCCGATGATCCAGTGCTCGCCCCAGGGCAGCACGAACAGCACGCTCTTCTCGGTCGGGAGGATGAGCGCCAGGGTCGAGTCGATCGTCGCTTTGGGCACGACGATGTGCACGCCCTTGGACGGGCGGACGACGAGCGGCTCGCGGACGCCGGCCAGCCGCTCCAGTTCGGTCGTCCAGACCCCGGTGGCGTTGACGACCACGCGGGCGCGGATCTCGGACTCGCCGCCCACCTCCAGGTCGCGCACGCGCACTCCCGCGACCTTCGCGCCCTCGTGCAGGAACGCGGTGACCTCGAGCGCGGAGGCACAGGCGGCCCCGTATGCGCTTGCCGTTCCCGCGAGGGTGACGGCGAAACGCGCGTCGTCGACCTGCGCGTCGAAGTAGCGGATTCCTCCGGTAAGGGCGTCGTCGCGCAGCGACGGCACAGCCCGCAGGCAGGCGCCGCGCGATAGGTGCCGGTGGCGCGGCATGGCCGGGTGCAGACCGGCCAACCCGTCGTAGAGGAGCAGGCCCGACCCCATGACGAGACGGTCCCAGGCCCCGCGCTTGAGCGGGAACAGGAGCGGTATGGAGTGGACCAGGTGCGGGGCGAGCTTCTGCGCAAGGAGCCGGCGCTCATGGAGCGCCTCGCGCACCAGTCCGATGTCCAGGTGCTCCAGGTAGCGCAGGCCCCCGTGGATGAGCTTGCTGGAGCGGCTGGAGGTGCCGGCCGCGAAGTCGCGCTTCTCGACGAGGGCCACGGAGAGGCCTCGGGTGGCGGCGTCGAGGGCGACCCCACAGCCGGTCACGCCGCCGCCCACGACGAGCACGTCGAAGGCTTCGGCCGCGAGGCGGCGGAGCAGGCCGTCCCTGATCTCTGGTCGGGCCATCCCGCCCTCGCCGGCGCCGTGGGCTCTCATCCGGCCATATCCTTCATGCGCCGCCCGCCTCCTTGGTATGTACCAACTCACTGGTATGTACCATGAGCGCTGTGCCATACTGTTGTCAAGTCACGACAGGAGACCGAGCTGCGCTTCGGATCCATCACCGAAGCGTCAAAGACGACCCGGTCCTCCGAGGCGGAGGTCCTTGTCGCCGCCGCCGCACTGCCTCGCGGTCGAGCCGGTCCTGGCCGGCGACCTCGTCCGGGCATCATCACCGAGACCAAGTCCGGGCGGCAGGCCATCCTCGCCAATTGGTCGTCGACGCGACCGGCGACGCCGATATCGCCTTCCGCCGGGGCGCCCTGTCGCCAGACCCCGGTCGAGGAGATGGTGGGCGTCACGGTCATGTTCTCCTGGTCGCGGCCGTGTCGCTCGCCAAGGTCTCCGCACGTCCGAGGTGGACGCCTGCCTCGTGCAGACCGCGCCGAGGGAGCAGGGGTACGGCTCTTCTGAGCGGGACTGCGGAATGCGACGCTCGCCGCTAGGCGGGCTCGCCTTCGACCGGCGCGGTGACGGAGAACTCGGTCCGGTCGCCCCGGTAGACGTCGCGGGCCAGCTCGACGACCCCCCCCTCGGCATCGAACACGGTGCGCGTGAGGACTATCGCCGGGCTCCCGGGCTTCACGCCGAGGGCGTCGGCCTCGAAGCGGTCGAGCGCGACGGCCACGACGCTGGCGTCGGCTTTCACGGGTTGCACGCCGTACAGCGACCGCAGGAGATCCCAGAGAGAACCGGTGAGGTCGTGCTGCAGGAGGCCGGGGAAGCGCTCTGCCGACAACTGGATGTTCTCGATCGCGACTGGCTCGCCCATCGCCGTGCGTAGGCGCTGCAGCTGATGTACCCGGCCCCCCGCGGGGATGCCGAGCACCTCGGCGACGACGGAGTCGGGGACCGTCGTGTCCGCCGCCAGGACCTCGGTCCCGGGCGTACGGTCGGCCTCGGTCATGACGCGCGTGTAGCTGCCGACGCTGAACCGCAGCCGGGGCTCCGCCACGTACGTCCCGCGTCGGGGGCTCCGGTGGACGTATCCCTCGAGCGCGAGCGTCTCGAGGGCGTGACGGGCGGTCATCCGGCTGACCTTGTAGCGCTCGCTCAGCACGCGCTCAGAGGGGACGGACCCGTGAGGATCCAGGTGTCCGGCCTGGATCTGGTCGCGCAGGAGGGAGGCGAGCCACAGATACAGCGGACTCGAGCGTTCCGGTGCGCGGCGGGTCCCACTCACCATGGCCTCCTCAGTGCCGCGGCCCGGACGATCCGCGATACTGTCGCGTGGGCCGGGCGCCTCCATAGCGGGTCCGCCTCAGCGTACCATACGGCTTCTGGTACATACCAGATGCCGGCAGCCGGACACGCGTGCTTGACAGCGCCTGCTGGCTGATGTGTAGTGGGACACTAATTGACCGGTCGGTTAGCTGGCTGGAAGCAGGCCCGTGACAGGGGGAGGGACGGCGTGAGGGACGAGACCCGGGTGCCGACCCGGATGGGCGACGGCACCTTCGCGCGCATGACGCGCAGCGAGATCAGGGACGACCTGGTGGCCGGCTCGGAGGCGGCGGCCAAGAGGTCCAAGCTGCCGCCGCTGACCGACGCGGAGATCGACCACCTGCTCGACATCTACAGCTCGCCGGCGCGCTTCACCGGCGTGGACGTGGGCGACGAGATCGTCCTCAGTTGCGACGGCACCGGCATGAAGACGCACGCCACCCGCATCCAGGACCTGCAGTCCTACGAGCAGTGGATGGGCGCCGACCTCCTCGAACTCTGCGTCGGCGACTACTCGCTCAAGGTGGTGCGCACGATCCTTGCCTACGAGGCGCAGTACATGCACGACGCGCAGCTCTGCACCATCGCCCCGCTTCAGTACGGCGTGATGCCCAACCTCGGGCTTTACTCCAAGCCCGACGGGCCGTGCGACAACTGGAACGAGCTGCTGCCGCTCGGCCGGATCCCGGAGGCGCGCGCCGCCGAGGAGGAGGCCGTCGAGATGGCCGTGGCCGACATGGTCAAGCTGGCCGACTCGCAGTGGGAGGCAGGCGCCGACGCCGTCGACTGGGACACGACCGGCGCCTCGGGCGACCCGGAGTTCCTCGCCGCGCTCAAGGCCACGGCGATCATCCGCGAGAAGTACCCCGACTTCGGGGTCCAGCTCGGCATGGCCGGCGAGTTCGTGCTCGGCATGCACGGCGAGCTCGAGTGGGAGAGCGTGCGGCTCGCCGGCCTCTGGCCACGCGAGCAGCTCCTGCTCGCGCAGAAGGCCGGCGCCACGATGTTCGGGCCGGTGGTCAACGTCAACACCGGCAAGTCGCTCGCCTGGAACATCGCCCGGGCCATCGCCCTCATCAAGCCGTGCATGGAGGTGGCCACCATCCCGGTCCACCCCAACGCCGGCATGGGCGTCGGCGCCGTGCCGATGTTCGTGCACCCGCCCGCCGACGCCGTCTGCCGGGCGGCCAAGTCGTTCGTGGAGCTGCTGCACGTGGACGGTTTGTAGGTGGGCTCGGGCGACCCGCACGGGATGCACAACGCCCACGCGCAAGCGGCGAGCATCGGCGGAATCCGGGCAGGCGGAGACCTGGTTGCCCGAATGCAGATGACTCGAGGCATGCGCCTCAAGGAAGCCAAGCAGTACGTCGCCGACAAGCTCGGCGTCACGCCGTTCGACCTCTCGGACCCGGTCGTCATGACCGAGGTGCGCAACGAGCACGGCTTCGGCCGCATCCACAGCTACGCCATCAGCCAGCCCTGGCAAGCCAACCAGATCGAGGCCAAGTTCAACATCGCGCGCGTCCTGGACGTGCCCATCAACTGCGTGGAGAGGTTCAAGGAGCGGGCCAGATCTGCGACGGAGGTGGACCATGCGACGTAACCCACGCGCGGGCGCGCGCAAGAGCGGCGGCTTCAGGCTCGAGGTCTTCACCGCGGACGAGCTCAACGAGATCCACCTCGCCACGCTCGAAGTGTTGTCGCGCACGGGCGTGTTCGTAGAGGACGACGAGGCCGTCACGATCTTCGCGGAAGCCGGCGCCGAGATCGACCGCCAGCAGCGCGTGGTGCGCCTGCCGGCGCATCTCGTGGAGGACGCGATCCGCTCGGCGCCCCCCAAGGTCGTCATGTGCGGACGCGACCCGGCCCACGACGTCGTCCTCGAGGACGGGCGCGTCGGCTTCACCAACTTCGGCGAGGGCATCCAGGTCGTCGACCCGTACACCGGTGAGCTCCGCGAGTCGCGCAAGCAGGACGTGGCCGACTGCACGAAGATCATCGACGCCCTGCCCGAGATCGACGTCGTGGAGCGGCCGCTGGGCGCGCACGACGTGCCGCCGGACACGGCCGCTCTGCACAACGCCGAGGCGATCTTCGCGAACACGACGAAACACGCCACCATCGGCCCGCTCACGGGCTTCTGCGCGCGCAGGATGATCGACATGGCCGCCGTCATCGCCGGCGGGCGCGAGCAGCTGCGCCGGCGGCCGATCCTCACGTTCCTGACGTGCCCGGTGAGCCCGCTCAAGCTCGTCGCGGACGCCTGCCGGATCATCATCGAGGGCGTCCGCGCCGGCGTGCCGATCAATGTGCTCTCGATGGCGATGGCCGGCGGCTCCTCACCGGTGAACCTCGCCGGCACGCTCGTGATGCACAACGCCGAGGTGCTCGCCGGGATCGCCCTCGCCCAGCTCACCGTGCGGGGCGCTCCCGTGATCTACGGCAGCTCCACCACGGCCATGGACCTGCGCTTCGCCAGCGCCTCGGTGGGCAGCCCCGAGTGCGGCATGATCGGCGCCGGGGTCGCCTGCCTCGCCCGTTTCTACCTGCTCCCCAGCTGGGTGGCTGGTGCGTAGGGCGACTCCAAAGTGGCGGACGCCCAATCCGGCCATGAGAAGACGATCACCAGCCTGCTGCCGGCGTTGGCAGGGGCCAACCTGATCTACGGGCTGGGGATGCTGGAATCGGGCGTCACCATCGACTACGCGCAGCTCGTCATGGACGCCGAGTTCGCGCGCATGGTCAAGTACTGCGTCCCGGGGATCCCCGTCAACGACGAGACCCTGTCGGTGGACGTGATCGCCGACGTGGGCCCGTTCGGCGACTTCCTCTCGCACGACGACACTTACAAGGGCATGCGCACGCAGTCGCAGAGCAGGTTCATCGACCGGCGGGTCCGTGAGGAGTGGGCCGCCGCCGGCGCGACGACGATGTACGACCGCGCCCTCGCGGAGGCCCGCAGGATCCTCGAGACGCACGTGCCGGACCCGCTGCCGGAAGCAGTCGCGGCAGAACTTAAGTCGATAATCGCGGCCGCCGAGAGCGAATTAGGAGTGCATTGACGCGTCACGCGGTGTAGTGTTCGGTGCGGCGCCGCGTGGTGTACGACCGCGCCGGCGAAGCCGCGATGGACCTGGGCGGCCGGCGCTCGTACTTCGGCAACGGCTCCGACGTCATGCACCTTCACGACCTCGAGACCGGCGAGCGCCGCCTCGGCAAGCTCGAGGACGTGAGCGAGGCGGCGCGCCTCTGCGATGCACTGCCCGAGATCGACTTCGTCATTTCGGGTGCCTACACGGACGGCATGGAGGCCCGGGAGGCGCACCCCAGGCAGTTCAACGCGCGATGGTCAAGGCGACCACCAAGCCGCTCGTCATGACGGCCGGCGGCGTGGAGACGGTGGACTCCATGTGGCGCATGGCCTGCGAGGTCCGCGGCGGCGCCGACGCCCTGCGCGACAGGTCAACCGCGACGTCGGCTACATGGACTTCGGCCTCTCCGGGTCGCTCGCCGCGGTCGTCCTCGTGGCCGAGTTCATCGCCCGCGACCGGCGGCTGCTCGCGGCAATCGAGGTCTCGGACGAGACGCTGGCCGTCGACGTGCTCCAGGCGGATCGCTGGCTCGAGACCGGCGGCCACGACGTCACCGAGATGGCACGCCTGAAGGCACGCGAGCTGCTCGCGAGCCACGAGGCCCCGGCCCTGCCCGGCGACGTTGTCGCGCGCGTGGACGCGGCGATCGCCGGTATCTGAGCGGCAAGCGCCGGAGAGCTCAGGCCGCAGCGCCGAGCGGGAGCATCGCGATCGCTCCGGTGGGGCAGGTAGTGGAGCAGAGGCCGCAGCCGCGGCAGGCCGCAGGCTCCAGCCGCGGCCGCCCGACCGAGTCCGCCGTGATGGCGCCGAAGGGGCAGCGACGGGCGCAGCGGCCGCAGGGCTTGCAGACGTCGTCGTCGACGGCGGCGACGTGCCGGCGGACCGGCCAGATCATCGCCGGTCTCCAGCAGCTCCGTCGCGAGGTGCGGGTAGCAGCAGTCCGTGCAGCAATTGCAGATAGCTCCCGCGGCCGTGGGGTCTCCGCGGTAGTCGGCGGTGTGCATCAGCCCCGCCTTGTCCGTCTTGCGGAGGATCTCCACGGCGCGCTCGCGCGAGATCTCCCAGCCCACGTCGCGGTCGTTGTCGAAGCGCAGGCAGGCGCTGGACATCTTGCGACAGTTGCCGATGATGGCGCGGCAGTCGCAGGGCCAGAGGTAGATGTGCTCCTGGGCGGCGAGGATGGCCTCGCCCTCGTCGAGGAGCACGTAGGTGTAGCCGCCCTGCTCGTCAGCGGGGTCGGCCGGCGCGGCGCCGCGGCGGACCGCCTCGAGGCCGGGGCGGATGCGCTCGGCGTAGAAGGCGACGTCCCAATCCGCCAGGCTGCGGTGCACGTCGGCGGGCACGTCCATCCAGCCCTCGAACATGGCCCAGTACTCGAGCCGGTCGTGGAACGAGGCCGGCGCGTACGCGCCGGCCTCGTCGCGGTCGAGCACCGCGCGCCGGACGGCGCGGTCGAGAGCGTCCGGCGCGACGCCGTCGCAGTCGCCCGACGCCCGGGCCGCGAGGATGAGCTCCGCGTCCCCAGCGTCGTAGAAGCGGTCCAGCCATGCGCGGATGAACGCGGGTGCGCCGACCGCAGCGGCGATGAGGTCGAGCTCGCCCTCGGCGCGGCGCGGCGGCGCACTCATCGCGGCTGCTCGTCCGTGTGCGGCTGAGACGTCACGCCGGCCTCAGAACTCGGCCGGCAGGGCCTTCATCTGGGCCGCCGTGAAGACGGGCCCGTCCTTGCAGACGTACACGGGCCCGATGTTGCAGCGGCCGCACTTGCCGAGGCCGCACTTCATGCGGTTCTCGAGCGTCGTGAAGATGGCGTCGTCGGCGAAGCCGAGCTTCTCGAGGACCGGCAGCGTGAGCTTGACGACGATCGGCGGGCCGCAGAGGACGGCGACGGCGTTCCGCGCCTTGGGCGCCGTCGCCTCGACCACGGGCGTGACGTAGCCCACCTCGCCCGTCCAGTCGGCGGTCTGCCCGCCGGGGTCCACGGTGGTCACCGTGCGCACATCGGCGCGCGAGCCCCACTCTTCCAGCTCGCGCTTGTACACGAGGTCGGCGACCGAGCGGGCGCCGTAGACGATGGTGACGTCGCCGAACTCCTCACGCCGGTCGAGCACGTTCCAGATGACGCAGCGTACCGGGGCGAGGCCGATGCCGCCGGCCACGAAGACGACGTCCTTGCCCTTCCAGTCGTCGACCGGGAACCAGTTGCCGTAGGGCCCCCGAAAGCCGACCGTGTCGCCGACGTTGACCTCGCGCAGCGCCGTCGTCACTTTGCCCACGGCCTTGAAGCTGCACTCGATGTAGCCTTGGCGGGTGGGCGGGCTGGCGATGCAGAAGGTGCTCTCGCCGGCGCCGAACACGCTGTACTCGCCGAACTGGCCGGCCTTGAAGGCGAAGCCGGCGCGGGTCGCCTCGTCGGCGAACTCGAGACGCAACGTGCGCGTGTCGGGCGTCTCGTCGGTGACAGCGGTCACCGCGGCGAGCTGCGGCTGGTAGATGTTCACGAGGCGGCCGCCTCGGCCGCGTCCGGCGCGGCGCCCGGACGTCGGGCCGCGATGTCGATGGCGGCGAGGATCTCGACGAGGTCCTGGCCGGCGTGGCAGGCGCGCGTGCAGCGGCCGCAGCCGGTGCACAGCACCTCGCCGAACTTGAGCGGATAGATGGCGAACTTGTGGTTGATGCGCTGCCGGTAACGCACGTGCTGATCGTCGCGCGGGTTGTGGCCGCTGGCGTGCAGCGTGAAGGTGGACGCCTGGCAGGTGTCCCAGCAGCGGCGCCGCGTGCCGCGGCCCACGCCGTCCTCCTCGTCGACGATGTCGAAGCAGTGGCAGGTGGGGCACACGCTGGTGCAGGCGCCGCAGCCGTTGCAGCGCACGGCGAGCGTGGCGAGCAGCGGGTCCTCGAAGTGCGTGTCGATCCAGTCACGCACCGAGCCGGCGTCGATCTCGAGGTTGGCGGCGACGCGGCGGCGCGCCGCGGCGCGCTCGTCCGTCGCCTGGCGCTGGCGCGCAGCCGAGGCCGGGTCCGTCGCCAGCGAGAAGCGCCCCGTGTGCGCCTCGACGAAGGCGCGGCCCTTGTCTGAGGTCGCCTCGACGAGGTAGCCGCCCTCGACCGGCGTGAACAGGCCGTCGGCGCCCTTGACGTCGTCGGGCGCGGCGCCGACGGCCGTGCAGAAGCACGAGTCGTCGATCACCGGGCAGGAGAGATTGAAGATGGTCGTGGCCGTGCGCCGCCCGTTCCAGAGCTCGTCCTCGTAGTCCCAGTTCATCACCTCATCGACGACCGCCAGGGCGGCGCTGTCGCAGGGCTTCGCCGCGAGGACGAGGCGCGGGGCGAAGGTCGTCGGCACCTCTTCCACCGTCGTCTGCGTGCCGCGCTGATGCCAGCGGCAGAGAGCCTCGTGCTCCGGCAGGAAGTACTGCTTGAGCGAGAGGCGGGGAAGGCCGCGGCTGAGGTCCAGCTCCGCGGCCTCGGCGAGCGGCCGGTACTCGATATCCACCGCGGCGACGCCGGGCCGCAGGCAGGCGGAGCCGGCGATGGCCGACGGCGACTGGCACACGTCCTCGGCCACCGGTGCGATCACTTCCGTGCCTGCGCCGAGCAGGTCGGAGACGAGCGCGCGCAACTCGGTCTCGCTGATGAACAGACGCCCGTCGGTCACTTGATGAACTCCTGCTGGTCGTCGAGGCGGTAGTCGCCGATCGGCGCCGGGTTCTCGGGGTCGTCGCTGACCTTGTAGCCGTAGCGTTCGCCGACGATCTGCTGGAGCTTGCGGTTCACGAGCGTGAGCGGGATGCCGACCGGGCAGAAGCGCTCGCACTCGCCGCAGTCCACGCAGCGGCCGGCGAGGTGCAGGGCGCGCGTGATGTTCCAGCTGAGGTTGCCGCGCGCGTGTGGCGAGGACTCGATCCATTGCGGCCGCGTCTTGTCGGCCACGCAGCGCTCGCACACGCACAGCGGGCACACCTGGCGGCAGGCGTAGCAGCGCACGCACTTGCTGAACTGCTCCGTCCAGAAGGCCCAGCGCTCCTCGAGCGGCTGGCCGTCGAGCGCGGCGACGCGCTCGTCGATGGTCATCACCGGCCGCGGCGGCTCCGGCTGCGCCTCACCGATCAGGTGGTCGACGAGCTTGGGCTCGCGGTTGTCGCAGCCATAGCAGCGCGGCGCCACCGTCTCGGGCGTGAGGGCGGCGGGCTCGGCCAGCTCGTTCTCCTCCAGCACGCCGCCGCAGCGCACGCCGATGAGCACGACGTCGTCGCGGGTGAGCTGCGCCTCACGCAGCAGGCCCGCGACCGCCTTGGCGTCGCAGCCCTTGACGACGAGGCCGATCCTGCCGAGCTCGGCGATGTGGTCACGGCGCGGGTTGAGGTACGTCACGAGGTTGTGCACGCAGCGCGTGTCGAAGATGAGCTTGTCGGCGTCGGCGGGGTCGCTGACGAACACGGGCCGGGCGCCGCGGCGCGCGTGCTCCCAGCCGATGACGACGCGCACGTCGCCGTCCTCGAGCAGCTTGCGGGCGATCTCGCGGAGCTCGTTCACGAGGCCTCCGCCTCGGTCGCCGCCGAAGCCAGGGCGGCCGGCGCAGCCGGGCCGGCCGCGTCCTCCGGCGCCAGCGCCCGGTAGGCCTCGAACGGCCCGAGCGCGCGCACGTTGGCGACGGCCTCGTCGACCACGTCGCGCCACTTGCCGCCCTCGCTCGCCGAGACCCAACTGAACGTCATGCGCCGCGGGTCCACGCCGACGAACTCCATGATGTCGTGGAACACGGCGAAGCGCCGCCGTGCGTGGTAGTTGCCCGAGGTGTAGTGACAGTCGGCCGGGTGGCAGCCGCTGACGATCACGCCGTCGGCGCCGCGCTCGAAGGCCTTGATGATGAACAGCGGGTCGATGCGGCCGGTGCAGGGCAGGCGGATGATGCGCACGTTGCTCGCCATGTTCAGGCGGCTGGTGCCCGCCAGGTCCGCACCGGTGTAGGTGCACCAGTTGCAGACGAAGGCGGTGATGCGCGGCTCGAACTGGCCGTCGGCGACGGTCATCTCACTCCCACGCGCAGAGGGCGTTGATCTCGCTGTAGATCTGCTCGTCGGTGAACGTCTGCAGCTCCACGCTCTTGCTCAGACACACGGCCTGGCAGGTACCGCAGCCCTGGCAGACGCCGGGGTTCACGTAGGCGACGTGGCCACACACCTGGCCGTCCACGGTGCAGATCTCGCGCTGCTCGATGGCGCCGTAGGCGCACACCGGCTGGCAGCGCATGCAGCCGATGCAGGTGCTCTCGTCCACGACGGCCACGGCCGGCTCCCGCTCGAGCTCGTCGGCGCTGAACAGGCTCATCACCTTGGCGCCGGCGGCGCTCGCCATGGCGACGCTGTCGGGGATGTCGCGCGGCGCCTGACAGGCGCCGGCCACGAACACGCCGGCGGTGTTGGTCTCCACCGGGCGCAGCTTGGGGTGCGCCTCGTTGATGAAGCCGTGCTCGTCGTAGCTCACGCTGAGCTTCTGGGCGAGCTCCTGTACCCCGGGCTGCGGACGTATGGCCGTGGCCAGCACGACCATGTCGGCGTCGATCACCACCTGCTCGCCGCTCAGCGTGTCGTAGCCCCACACCTTGACCACGTCGCCGTCGCGGTAGATCTTGCTGACGCGGCCGCGGATGTACTCCGCGTCGTCCTCTTCGATCGCTCGCCGGCTGAACTCGTCGTAGCCCTTGCCGGCGGCGCGGATGTCCATGTAGAAGGCCACCGCGCGCCCGTCGTGCACCTTGTGCTTGTAGAGCATCGCGTGCTTGGCGTTGTACATGCAGCAGATCTTGCTGCAGTACTTCATGCCCTTGTCGGGGTCGCGCGAGCCCACGCAGTGGACGAAGACCACCGTCTTGGGCTCCTTGCCGTCGGACGGCCTGAGGATGGCGCCCGCCGTCGGCCCGCTGGCCGACGCGAGGCGTTCGAACTGCAGGCCGTCGATGACGTCCGGCACTTCGCCGTAGCCGTACTCGCCGTAGCCCTTGAGGCCCTCCGGCTGGTCGCGGCCGATGGAGTAGAGCTGGAAGCCGGTGGCCACGACGATGGCGCCGATCTGCTCCTCGACGAAGGCGTCCTCGGTGTCGTAGTCGATGGCGCCCTTGAGGCAGGCCTCTTTGCACTTGCCGCAGGCGTCCTTGGCGAGGCCCTTGCGGCGGCCCTTGAAGAGCGTGCAGTTCTCGCGGTCCAGGACGGGGATGTTAGGCACGGCCTGCGGGAACGGCACGTAGATGGCCGTGCGCTTGCCCAGCCCGGCCTCGAACTCGCTCGGGATGCGCTTGGCCGGGCAGACCGCCTGGCAGTCGCCGCA
Organism: uncultured Thermoleophilia bacterium; assembly: GCA_963709845.1. Taxonomy (GTDB): domain Bacteria; phylum Actinomycetota; class Thermoleophilia; order UBA2241; family UBA2241; genus CAIXSE01. The sequence continues at coordinate 376,992 of CAVPXV010000004.1, read as the reverse complement.
GCCGTTGCAGAGGTCCTCGTTGACCGAGCGCGTCTTCTTGCGGATGGTCACGGTGAAGTTGCCGATGTAGCCCTCGACCTTCTCCACCTCGCTCCACGTGTGCAGTGTGATGTTCGGGTGCTGGTACGCCTCGACCATGCGCGGCGTCAGGATGCACTGCGAGCAATCCAGGGTGGGGAACGTCTCGCTGAGCTGGCTCATGTGTCCGCCGATGGAGGCGTCCTTCTCGACGAGGATCACCTGGTGGCCGCCGTCGGCGATGTCCAGGGCGGCCTGGATGCCGGCGATGCCGCCGCCTATCACCAGGGCACGCTTGGTGACGGGGATGCGGATGCTCTCCAGCGGCTTGTTGTGCTTGACCTTCTCGACGATGGTGCGCGCGATGTCGACCGCCTTGAGCGTGGCGTCGGCGCGGTCCTCGTGGATCCAGCTGCAGTGCTCGCGGATGTTGGCCATCTCGCACATGTACTGGTTGAGGCCGGCGCGTTCGCAGGCGCGGCGGAACGTCTTCTCGTGCATGTGCGGCGAGCAGGCGGCGATCACGACGCCGGTGAGATGGTGCTCCTCGATCGCCTCCTTGACCAGGGTCTGGCCCGGGTCGGAGCACATGTACTTGTACTCGGTGGCGAGCGCGACGCCGGGGTGGTCCTTGAGGGCCTCGACGACGGCCGCCGTGTCGACGGTGCGGGCGATGTTCTCGCCGCAGTGACAGATGAAGACGCCGATGCGGCTCACTGAGCCTCACCATCCTCGGGAGCGCTCGAGGCGGCGCCGGAGCTGCCCGCGGCTGCGCCTGTCCCGGCGCCGACCTTCTCGCGCCGGGCGGCGGCCTTGGCGGCGGCCTCGTCCTTGACCTTGCGTTCGGTCGCGACGCGCTCCGCCGCCCGCTCGACGAGCCCGGCGATGAACGCCTCGGTGGGTACGAAGTGGCGGCCGAGGCCGAGCTCCACCGGCGTCAGCCCGAGGGCGAGGCCGACGAGCTGGGTGACGAAGAGGATGGGCATGGGCTCGGCGCCGCGCTGCACCATGGCCTTCTGGCGCAGGTCGAGGTTGGAGTGGCAGAGGGGGCAGGCGACGACGATGGCCTCGGCGCCGTGGGCGCGCGCGTCTTCGATGATGGCGCGCCCGAGCCGGACGACCGAGGCCGTGCGGCTCACGCTGAAGGACCCGCCGCAGCACTCGACCTTCATGTTCCAGTCGACGGCGTCGGCGCCGCAGGCGCTGATCACGTCGTCCATGGACGTGGGCTGTTCCGGATCGTCGTATCCGCAGACCTCGAACGGGCGCACCAGCAGGCAGCCGTAGTAGGCGGCCAGCTTGACGCCCTCGAGGGGGTTCGGCGCGAGGGCCGCCGCTACCCTCTCCTCGATGCGCGGGGCGGCGTCACGCAGCAGCTCGACGGCATTGTGCACGTCCACGCTGTTGGCGAACGGCCGGCCGATGATCTCCGGCATCCTTGCGGCGAGACCCTCCTCGGTGGCCACCGCGAGGCGCGCCGCCGAGAGACGGTTGTAGCAGGCGGCGCAGGGGGCCAGCACGCTGCTGTAGCCCTGCGCCTCGGCCAAAGCGAGGTTGCGCGCCGGCAGCGCCACGCCGAGCAGATGATCGGTGGTGTGGCCGCTGCTGGCGCCGCAGCACGACCAGTCCGGGATCTCCGCCAGGCAGACGTCGAGCGCGGCGGCTACGGCGCGCAGGCTCTCGTCGAACTCGCGCGAGGTGCCGTGCAGCGAGCAGCCGGGGTAGTAGGCGTACCCGGTCTTCGGGAGCACGGGCGCGACGGTGCCGGTCACGGCGTCACGCCGCACTTCTCGAAGATCCGCCGGATCTCTTCCACACCGTCGATGCGGTCGGCGCGCAGGCTCAGCTTGCCGCGGCTCAGCATGGCGGGGGCGCTGGTCACGTCCTTCAGGAGGTCGCCGCTGCGCAGCTTGTACTCCATGACCATGCCCATCTCGTGCAGCCTGCCGTTGTTGCGGATCTGCTCGAGGAACGCCTTGTGGAAGGCGGCGATGGGGCGCGGCATCTCGGCGGCGCCGGCGTCCAGGCTCATCTCGCGCAAGGCGTCGATGACGCGCGCCGGATCGCAGGCGTTGGGGCAACGGGCACTGCAGGTCTCGCAGGAGAGGCACAGCCAGATCGACTCGTCGGCGAGCGCCTGGGCACGACGGTCCTGGATGACAAGGCGCATCACGTTGTGCGGACGTAGGGCCGACTCCGAAGCCATGGGACACCCCGCCGAGCACTTGCCACACTGGTAGCACGTGGCGGCGTTGACGCCGGTGGCGTCGCGGATCTCCGCGGTGAGGGTGCGAGAGGCGCTCATCGTCCGGCTTCCTGCCCTTCTGCTGCAGACGGGCGACGCTGCGGCCGCCCGTCAAACGCCTGATGCGAGGTGGGGGATTCTTCCCGTGCTCACAGTGTAAAGGCCTGTGTCAAAACGGGCAACTCTTGTCTTCTATTTCACAAACCGTGGCGGAGTGCCATGCGGACGTAGGTGACCCGGCGTCAGGGCGACGGGCTGGCGGTCGGTGAGGCCGCCACCTTTGCGCCCGGCGCCCAGGCCGGCAGGACCACCCACTTCGCCAGCAGGCGGGGGCCGCCCCCGGCCGCGCCCATCAGATACGTCCGTCCAGTCCGCGGCCTTGCCGGGTCACCCTCCGACCAGGCGATCGTGGAGCCGTCGGGCGACCACGCGAGGTCCTGCACGGCGGCCTTCCCGTAGGCGGCGATCACCGCGGGCGCCCCGCGCGCCACCGTGTCGAAGACGTAGAAGGAGACGGGCGCCTCGCCGCTGCCGTCACTCGCCAGCGGCTGGCCCGTGAATACCACCTTGGTGCTCGTCGGGTCCCAGGCGTAGCCGGCCGGGAACAGGAGGTCCTTGGCGCTCATGAGCGTGCCGCCGCTCGTGCTCATCACGGTGTAGGCGGTGCCGACGTCGCTGCCGGCGCGGCGGAAGATGACGGCCTGACCGTTGGGTGAGATGAGCGGGTCGTCGAACGGCCGCGAGTCGACAGCAAAGTAGGCTTTGCCGGCGCCGAGCTCCCTGAGGTCGCCGCTGAAGCGGTCGAGGACGTCGAGGTGCTCGACCGCCGTGATCGATCCGCCGTCGCCGACCCGCTGGCCGGTGTAGGCGACGAACACGACGCGGCTGCCGTCACGGGCGGCGCTGACCTGCAGGCCGCTCAATGCGACGCCGGCTCCGTCCGTCAGGGGCTGCACGGCGCCCGAGGAGACGTCGTAGATGAGCAGGCGCGCGTTCTCGCCCCGGTCCGCGGGCGGCGCGGTGAAGGCCGCCACCAGCAGGTGCCGGGCGTCGAGCCAGGCTGCGGAGTCGACTGCGACGACTGCTGGGGTGGCGGCGGGGGCGACGCTGCTGACGGCGCCGGCGGCGACGTCGTACACGGAGAGGCGGGACCGGCCAAAGCCGCCCGAGATGAACGCGATGTGCCCGCCGTCCGGCGCGTAGGCGATGTGGACGATGGCGCCGCCGAGGCCGGCGGCGAGGCGGGTCACCGACCCGTCGGCCGCCACCATGCCGAGCTCGTCGCCCTTGGTGCCGACCGCCGCCGCGAGGAAGGGCGTCAGGCCGGCCGAGCCGGGTGACGCGGAGGGCCGGCCGCTCGCGACCGGCGTCGGCGAGGCCACATGCCTGCCGGCGTCGCTGCGCCCGATGATGGTCCAGGCCATGACTGCGGCGACGGCCAGCGCGGCGAGGACGACGAAGACGTACGCCGAGCCGATCCGGCGGCGCGGCGGGCCGCCGCTCGCCGCCGGCGATGTGCGCGTGGCCGGCGGCATGGGGCCGTCACCGGTGCCGCCGGCCAGCCTCGCGCCGCAGGCGGAGCAGACGACGGCGTCGTCGGCGTTGGGCTTGCCGCATGACGGACAGCTTTTCGCCATGGTCCTCTCAAGCCTCCAGCGCGCGCCGCACCTTGCCGCGCCCCAGAAGCATCACGCTGGCGGCGGCGAGGGCGGCCGCCGCCCCAAGTGCGAACGTCGCCCAGGGCCCCACGGCGCTCCAGAGCAGGCCGCCGAGCGTGCTGGCGCTGAAGCTGGCGACGCCGGTGGCGGTGTAGTACAGGCCGAGGGCGGAGCCGCGCTCGGCCGCGGGCGAGGCACGGCTGATGAGGGCCTTGCTCGTCCCTTCGGTGGCGGCGATGTAGAGGCCGTAGGCGGCGAAGAGGAGGGCGAGCAAGGCCCACGTGCCCGCCGCCGCAAATCCGGCGTACACCGCGGCGAACACGACGTAGCCGGCGATCACGAGCGGGAACTGGCCGACGCGGTCGCTGAGGCCACCCAGCGGCAGGGACGCGGCCGCGTACACCGCGTTGTACAGGACGTAGAGCAGGATGGGCACGCTCAACCGGGCGACCTCCGTGGCGCCCGGCCCCACCAGCGTGTTGGCCTTGAGCAGGATGAACATGTCGCTCGAGTTGCCGACGGCGAAGACGAGGGAGCCCGCGAGCAGCCAGCGGTACGCCGGCGAGGGCGGCAGCGACAGGCGGAAGGCGCTCCTGCGCGGCTCGGTGCGGTGCTCCTTCACGAGGCGCAGGATGACGAGCACGCTGATGAAGCCGGGGATCACCGCGATCGCGAAGATCCAGCGCAGGGGCACGTGCAACTGCACGAGGAGGAGGGCGAAGAGCGGGCCCAGCACCGCACCCGCGGTGTCCATGGTGCGGTGCAGCCCGAAGGCGAGGCCCTGTTGCTCCGGCCTCGTGCGGGCCGCCAGCAGCTTGTCGCGCGACGCCGTGCGCATGCCCTTGCCGAAGCGGTCGACGAAGCGTCCGACGAGCGCGAGCGGCCAACCGAGGGCGAGGGCCACGAGGAGCTTGCCGATGGCCGCCATCCCGTAGCCGCCGAGGACGAAAGGCCTTTGGCGCCCGGTGTAGTCGGCGGCCTGGCCGAACGGGTACTTGGTGATACTCGCCGTCGCCTCGGCGATGCCCTCGATGAGGCCGAGGACGGCGACCGGCGCGCCGAGGACGACCGTGACGAACACGGGGAACAGCGGATAGACGATCTCGGAGCTGAGGTCCGCGAAGAAGCTCACCCAGCCCAGGTCGCGGACCTGCGGGCTGAGCGTGCGGAGGCTGCGCCGAGGGTGCAGTAGGTCGAAGTGCTCCACCGCCCGATGGTATCACCGGCACGGATCGCCACGGGCGCGCCTTGCGGCCAGTGCGGCGGAGCGGTCCCGAGGCGTGGCCCGCGCGGGCGACGCCGGCCGCTCGGCGTACGGGCGCGTCGGCCGATACAAACCTTGTGGATCCACGTCCTCGACTCCTGCGGCGCGCCCTGTGCGGCGCGGTCATACTGGCCGGCGCCGCGCTGATGCTGGCGCCGGCGGCGTCGCCGGCCTCGGCCGGCCTGCCCGCGGCGGTGACGCCCGCCGCGCCGAGCTACGGCGCCGGCGCGCCCATCCCGTTCCGGCTCTTCCCGGCGAACAACGCCTGGAACACGCGCGTCGACAAGCTGCCGCTTGATCCCAACTCCGCCGACTACATCGCCCACATGGCCCCCGGGACCGGGCTCCACCCTGACTTCGGCACGGTCTGGGACGGAGCCCCCATCGGCATCCCCTACGTGGTCGTCTCGGCGGCCCAGACCATGGTGCCGATCGACTTCGTCGAGTACGGCGATGAGAGCGACCCGGGGCCGTACCCTGTGCCTTCGGACGCGCCGGTGGAGGGCGCCGGCGCCGGTGGCCCGTCCGCCGACGGCGACCGCCACGTGCTCGTGCTCGACGCCGACCGTCAGAATCTCTACGAGCTCTATCACGCCGCCGTGCAGCCGGACGGCTCGTGGAACGCGGGCTCCGGCGCCGTCTTCGACCTCACCAGCAACGCGCTGCGGCCCGCCCGATGGACGAGCGCCGACGCCGCCGGGCTCCCCATCCTCCCCGGCCTCGCGCGCTACGACGAGGCCGTCACCGAGGGTCTGATCGACCACGCCCTGCGCTTCACCGTGGCGCACACCCAGAAGAAGCACGTCTACCCCGCGACCCACGACGCCAGCAGCTCCACCGATCCCGACCTGCCGCCGATGGGCCTGCGCGTGCGGCTCAGGGCGAGCGTGGACATCAGCGGCTTCCCGCCCGAGGTCCGCGTCATCCTGCAGGCGTTGAAGACCTACGGGATGATCGTCGCCGACAACGGCTCCGACTGGTACGTGAGCGGCGCCCCCGACGCGCGCTGGAGCGACGACGACCTGCGCCTGCTGAGCCGGATCAAGGGCAGCGACTTCCAGGTCGTCGACCCGCGCGCGCTGGTGCCGGGCGCCTTCTTCGTGTCCCTGCCGGCGACGGCGAGCGCGCGCCACGGGCACGTGTGGACGCGAGGAGGCTCGTTCATGGACCGCAGCGGCTCAAGGTGGACGGCGACGGTGGCCTATGGCGACGGCTCAGGCTTGAAGCGGCTTGCGCTGAGCTCGTCTCGGACCTTCACTCTGTCGCACCTCTACCGCACCGCGAACCGCAGCTACACGGTCACGGTGACGGTGCGCGACGATCGCGGCCGCGCCGCGGTGGCCAAGCTGCGCGTCACGGTGGTCTGACGAACGCCGGGCGCTGCTCGCCCCGCGAGCGCCTCTAGAACGCCCCGGGGCCGATGTACGCGTCGAGGTCGGCCCCCACCTCTTCGTAGATCCCCCACACTTTCTTGACCGGCGTGAGGTTCTTCCAGTAGCCCTTGCTGCCCTGGGGGGTGATGAGGATGTCGCCCGGGCCGGCGACGAGGACCTCCCCGTCGTCGTCGGTGATCTCCACCTGGCCTTCGATGATGTAGGCGATCTCGTGGTAGGGGCGCTCGAAGTGACGGCTCTGCGCGTCGCGGCGCCAGAGGCCGAAGCTGAACTTGTCGTCCACCGACCGTGCCGCCGTGAACTCCTGCCCGGGCCCCTCGGTCTCGTCGGAGCTCCGCCAGGCCTCCTCCCAGATCACGTCCTTCGGCTGGACGACGCGGATCTTCTTGATGCGGCTCTCGGCGCTCATGGGCCCTCCCGGGGCGGACTGAGTACGGCTCAGCGCCGAGCGTACAATGGGCGCGCCGGATTGTCGCCGTCATCGAGGAGGGTACGTCGTGAGCGAGCCGCGTTCCGCGCTGGAGGAGAAGGTCATCGAGGCGGCGCGCGGCGCGCGCGACGAGGTCGTGGGGCTGCTCACGGAGCTCGTCGCCTGCGACACGACGGCGCGCATGCCCGGGGACCCGGCGCGCGAGGAAGAGAAGCTGCAGCGGCTCCTGGCCGCGCGGCTCGAGAATCTCGGCGCGCGGCCGGACCTGTGGGAGCCGGCGCCCACCGGAGCCGGCAGCCGCTTCGTGCCGGCCGGCCTCGACTTCGCCGGCCGGCCACAGCTGGCCGCCGTCGTCCTCGGCGCCGGCGGCGGCCGGAGCCTGCTGCTCAATGGCCACATCGACGCCGTGGACGTGCAGCCGCGCGAGCAGTGGCTCAGCGATCCTTTCACGGTGCACGAGCGCGACGGCTCCCTTTTCGGGCGCGGCGTGAACGACATGAAGGGCGGCATCGCCTGCCTGGTCGTCGCGCTCGAGACTCTGGGCCGGCTCGGAGTGCGGCTGGCCGGCGACGTCGTGTTCTGCACGGTGAGCGACGAGGAGTCCTCCGGCGCCGGCGGCCGGATGGCCGTGGAACACGGCGTGCGCGCCGACGCCGGCATCGCCGCCGAGGCCACGGGCTTCGACGCCTGGGTGAGCTGCCGCGGCACGGTGACGCCGACGATCACCGTGGAGGGCCGTGCCGGTCACGCCGAGATGCCGCAGCCTGACTGGCGCGAGGGCGGCGCCGTGAACGCGATCGAGAAGGCGTTGCCGCTGCTGCACGGCGTCCAGGCACTTCGTGAGGAGTGGCGCGGCCGGCCGGACCACCAGCATCCGCTGCTCCGGCCCGGGGACATCGTCCCCACGATCGTGCGGGGCGGCACCTGGATGGTGACGTATCCGGCGTCGTGCGACGTCACCTGCGACATCACCTACCTGCCGGCGCACGTGGATGCGGAGGGCACCGGGCGGGCGGTCGAGGCCGAAGTCGTCGACCGCCTGAACGCGGCGGTGGCCGCGGATCCCTGGTTCGCGGAGCATCCGCTGCGCTTTGCCTGGAGCGACGACGTGGTGCCGGCCGAGATGCCGCCCGATCACCCGCTGGTGACGGCCGCCCTGGGCGTGGCCGCGGCGCTGGGCCACGAGGGCAGGCCGGCCGGCCTCGACTCGTGGCACGACGCCGCCACGTTCACGGCCGCCGGCACCCCGACGTTCAGCTTCGGGCCCGACGGCATCGAGAGCGCTCATGCCGTCAACGAGCGGGTGAGCGTCCAGGGCCTCCTCGACTTCACCGCCGCCGTCGCTGTCACGACGATGCGCTGGTGCGGGGTGGCCCGATGATCGTTCACCTGTCGATCCACACGCCCAGGCCTGGCAAGGAGGGCGACCTCGCTGCCTCCATGCACCGCTTCGGTGCCGCCGGCGCGGGTCAGCCGGGCTTCGTCGAAGGGCTGGTGCTGCGCGACGCGCGCAGCGGCCGGCTGGTCGGGATGGCGCGCTGGGAGGACGAGGCCTCGTGGCGCGCCGGCGTGGAGGCGATGCGCGCGGCCGTCGCCGAGGACCCCTTCGACGCCTGGGAAGCGCACGATCCGGAGGTCTTCCTGCTCGAGGAGGTCTGAAGGCGCCGTTGTACACTTCTCGCGGGCGCGCCGGCGCGCGGGACTGCGGGTGGGGAGGTCATCGTGGAAGGCTTGGCCGACAAGGTCGTACTCGTCACGGGCGGATCGTCGGGCATCGGCGAGGCCTGCGCGCGGCGCCTGGCTGTGGAGGGGTGCGCCGTGATGGTGGCCGGCCGCGACGAGGGCAAGACGAGAGCCGTGGCCGAGAGCCTGCTGCCCGCCGGCCGCCACGGTTGGGTCACCGGCGACGTGCGCGACGTCGGTGACTGCCGCGCGCTCGTCGCCGCGACGATGGACCGCTACGGCCAGCTCGACGTGCTGGTGCACTGCGCCGGCGTGTGGGACGAGCGGCCCACGCTGGACGTCAGCGAGGAGGACTGGGATGCGGTCGTCGATACCTGCCTCAAGGGCGCGTTCTTCACGATGCAGGCCGCCCTCGTGCCGATGATCGAGGCCGGCGGCGGCGTGATCGTCGTCATCGCCAGCGACTCCGGCCACCACGGCGAGCCGCGGGCCGCGGCCTACGCCGCGGCCAAAGCCGGCCTCATCAACGTGGTGCGCACGCTGGCGCACGACCACGGCCCCGATGGGGTGCGCGTGGCCGCGGTCTCTCCGGGCATCGTCGAGACGCCGATGCTCGACCGCGCCATCGCCGAGGCCGCGGACCCCGAGGCCTACGCCGGCTGGCAGGCCGACGGCTACCCCGTCGGACGGGTCGGCCATCCCGAGGAGGTGGCCGCCGTGGTCGCCTTCGTCGCCAGCGACGAAGCCAGCTTCGTGACCGGCGACTCCTGGCTGGTCGACGGCGGCTACTGCGCGTGACGGACGGGCCGGCTCCGGCGCCCGTCGCCCAGACGCGCCGCCGGGCACTCCTGGCCGACGCGGCGCTCCTCAGCGTCGCCGTCGTCTGGGGCTTCAACTTCGTCGTCATCAAAGACGCCATCGGCGACACCGGGCCGATGACGTACCTCCTGTGGCGGCACCTGGCGGCGGCCCTGATGATCGTCGCCATCATGCCGCGCGCGCTCGGGGAGGCGCGCCGCCGCGACTGGCTGTACGGCGGCCTGCTCGGCCTCTTCCTGTTCGCCGCCTTCGCCACGCAGACCGTCGGCCTGCAGTGGACCACTCCGGGCAAGAGCGGCTTCATCACCAGCCTCGACATCGTGATGGTGCCCTTCCTGTACTGGCTGGTGACGCGCCGCTCGCCGGGCTGGACGCAGGTGGGGGGCGCGATGCTGGCGGTGGCGGGGCTCGGCTTCCTCACGCTGCAGGGCGGCCTCTCGATGGCGCGCGGCGACCTGCTCACGCTGGTCGCCGCCCTCGGCTTCGCCGCGCAGATCACCGCCACCGGTTTCTTCGCGCCGCGCACGCGCCCGGCGGTGCTGGCGCTCACGCAGATCGCGGCCGCCGCGGCCTTGTTCCTCGCCGTCACGCCGTTCATGGAGCATGTCGGCGTGAGCTTCGGCTGGAAGGGATGGGCGGCCATCCTCTGGACGGCGGCGACGGGCACGATCTACGGGTTCCTGATCCAGGCCTGGGCGCAGCGCTCCACGAGCTCGACGCACGCCGCCGTGATCCTCGGGCTGGAGGGCCTGTTCGCCGGCGTCTTCGGACTCGCCTTCGGGCTCGACGTGCTCACGTGGCGGTTCGGCCTCGGCGCCCTGCTCATCCTCGCCGGCGTGCTCACGATCGAGCTCGTGCCCGGCCGCCCCGGCGAGCCCGTTGCGCCGGTCGCGGCGATGCCGAGGGCGGACTAGGCGGGCGGGCTCGCCGCGCCCCGCCGCCCGCCGCCCTCCCTCGCCCCACCGCCCGCCGGCCTCCGCCTCGCCGTGGCTGGCCCGCCACGCCGGCGCCGGGGCGATAGGATTGGCCCGATGGCGACCCCCGCGACTCTCGTCCATGCCTCGCGCCGCAAGGCGGTCGTCGCCGACCTCCTCCTCTTCAGCGTCGCCGTCTTCTGGGGCGCCAACTTCGTCTTCATCAAGGCGGCGGTGGAGCGCACCACGGCGATCGCCGCCGGCAGCATCGTCGCAGGCACGATGCTCTACCTGCTGCTGCGCTACGTCGTCGCTACCGGCATCTTCGCGGCGGCGCAGCCGTCGAGCTGGCTCAATTCGAGCCGGCGTGACTGGGGCATGGGCTCGCTTCTGGGCGCCTTCTACCTCACCGCGCTCATCCTCCAGACCATAGGCCTGCAGCGCACCTCGCCCGGCGTGTCCGGCTTCATCACCGGACTCAGCGTCGCCATGGTCCCGTTCCTCTACTGGGCCGTGGCCAGACGCTCGCCGGGGCGCTGGCAGATCGCCGGAGCCGTCGTCGCCTTCGTCGGCCTCGGCTTGCTCTCGGTGCGCGGCGACCTCACCTTGAGCTGGGGCGACAGCATCACGCTGCTGGGCACGCTGTTCTACGCCCTGCACATCATGACCACGGGCTTCTTCGCGCCCAAGGTGAGACCGGCGACGCTGGCGCTCACGCAGATGGCCTTCTCCACGCTCGCGCTCGCCGTGATCACGCCGTTCGTCGTACACCTCACGCTCGACCTCCCCTGGCAGGTGTGGGCGGCCGTCCTCTGGACGGCGCTGAGCGGCACGATCTACGCGTTCTTCATCCAGAGCTGGGCACAGCGCTACACGACGAGCACGCACGCCGCGATCCTGCTGGGATTCGAGGCCGTCTTCGCGGCGCTGGCCGGCATCATCGCCGGCATGGACACGGTGACGTGGCGGCTCCTGGCGGGTGGCTCGCTGATGCTGACCGGCGTGCTCATCGTCGAGCTGTTGCCGACGTCCAGGGGTGTCGTGGAGGAGATCGAGGCGGAGGAAGGGCCGGCCTCCGGAGGCGGGCCGGCCGGCCCGTGATACGTGCTCATGCCGATCGTGTTCTGAACCTGGCGCCGGCGCAACCTCAACAGGGGCCTCATCGGCGAGAACGACCTGCTCGCCATCGATCCCGAGGCCCTCGCCGAGCAGCGCCGGCTGCAAGCGGAGGCCGGCGCGTAGAGGCCGCATGCCGGGGCGGGCGGGGGCGTCCGCACCCCGCCCGCACCTTGTCGCGCTCGCTGCGTGCTGGCGCGGGCGCCGCAAGCATCCCGTGGCCGGCGCGGTAGACTGAGGGGCGGCGGGGCCAGAGGGCCTGGCCCGCCCCACACGCTCGGTCGACGGGAGGCCGCATGCCCGACACGCCATACGAAGACGTCCAGATCGAGGGGCACCTCATCGACTCGCTGATGATGCCGCACATCATGGACCAGATCATGGACCTCGATGGCGAGTTCGAGATGCTCACCTTCGAGGTCGGGCGCATGAAGGACGACCCGTCACACGCGGTGATGCGCATCTTCGGACGCGACGCCGCGCACCTCGACGAGCTGCTCACGGCGATCACCGAGTTTGGCGTCGTCGCCGTCAAGCCCCGGGACGTTGGCCTCGAGGCGGCCGACATGGACGGCGTGTTCCCGGAGCGCTTCTACTCGACCACCAACCTCACGACCTTCGTGCGCGTGAGCGGCGACTGGATCCGCGTCGAGCACCCGGAGATGGACTGCGGCATCCGCGTTGACCTCGGGGTGGGCACGGCCGAGACGGTCGCGATGAACGACGTGCGCACCGGGGACCTGTTGGTCACCGGCCACAAGGGCATCCGCGTGCTCCCGCTGGAGCGTTCGCGCGAGAGCCAGCCGTTCGAGTTCATGGCCTCCGCCGTCAGCAGCGAGAAGCCCAAGGCGCAGATCGTCCGCGAGGTGGCGCACATCCTCCGGCAGGTCAAGGACGAGGGCCGGCTGACGATCGCGGTCGTCGGCCCGGCCGTTGTGCACACCGGGGCGGCGCCGCAGCTGGCCCGCCTCATCGAGGCGGGCTACATCGGCGCCGTCTTCGGCGGCAACGCCATCGCGACGCACGACATCGAGAGCAACCTGTTCGGCACGTCGCTCGGCATCAACCTCAAGGAGGGCACCGCCGTGCCCGGCGGCCACGAGCACCACCTGCGCGCCATCAACACCATCCGGCGCTGCGGTGGCATCCAGGCCGCCGTCGACCAGGGCGTCCTCACGGGCGGCCTCATGTACACGCTCATCAAGACCGGCACGCCGTTCGTCCTTGCCGGCAGCATCCGCGACGACGGCCCGATGCCGGAGGTGATCACCGACGTGATGCAGGCGCAGCGGGAGATGCGCAAGTACGCGCAGCAGGCCGGCGCCTGCCTGATGCTGAGCACGATGCTGCACAGCATCGCCGTCGGCAACATGCTCCCGGCCGCGGTGCGCACCGTCTGCGCCGACATCAACCCCGCGGTCGTCACCAAGCTCGCCGACCGCGGCTCGTTCCAGACCATCGGCATCGTCACCGACGTCGGCCTCTTCGTGGAGCAGCTCGCGGACGAGCTCGACTCGGCCGGTGGCTGAGGTCACGGGACCGGCCGAGGCTCAGGGCGGACGGGAGGCAGGACAAGATGCTGGATCCTGATGTCGTCCGCAGCCGCCTCACCGATATCGACGACCGCCCCGGGCCCGAACGCGGCGACTCCCCGGATCTCAGCAACGACCGGCTGATCCGCATCGCACAGTGGGTCGCGCTTGCGGCGGCGGTGCTGCTGATCCCCGCCGGCTTTCTCCTCGCCTCGGCCATCGTGCAGTCGCATACGTGGCCGGCCGTGCACGTCCAGCCCGGCAGCACGTACTCGTGGGTGGCTGGGTTCGGGTCCGGAGTCGCCCTCGCGGGCGGGATCGTCGCGATCGGCTTTGCCGTGGCGGTCTTCACGCTGGCCCGCCAGATGCCGTCGCACCCTCGCGGCGTGGCCGGCGCCGATGCCGTCCTCGCGATCGCGTTCGCCGCTCTCGCGGCGCTCGTGCTCGCCAGACCGACCGCCTTGCTGGGCACCGTGCCGATAGCCGGCGGCATCCGTGGCATGTCGGACACGAGGGTGGCCGGGCTCGGCCTTCTGCTCGCCGCCGGCCTGCTGGCGGTCGCCGGCGGGCTGGTGTACACGGCGCTCGCGCTCAGGCGCAAGGATGAAGAGCGCGAGTCGGAGCGCCTCCCGCCGAGGACTTGAGCCGCTCCGCTGTGCCGCACTCGATAGTGGAGTGGCCGGACGCGAGTGACTTCCCTCAAGCCCCTCTCATCAGCACATGCGTACTCCACAAATAGTGCAAGGGCGCATACACTGTCATCGCGCCGCCTTGCGGCGGCCACATCTCACGGGTGTTGAGACAAGGAGGATCGGCCATGGCCAAACACGTCATCCATATCAAGATGACCAGCTCAGGATTGGCGAATCACCCCGAGGTGGCCGAAGCGCTCGAGTGGCTCCGGGTGGCATGGTCGCAGATCAACGGCAGCGACGATGTCGAGGTGTTCGCGACGCTGGGGGAGCATGACTTCCTCGCCATCGCCGAACGGCAACTCGAGGATCGCCTTCCCGAATTCCTCTTCTATCTGGCGAGGACAGGTGATTTTCAGACGAAGTCATACCAGGGATTCACGCGTGACGAGGCTCCTGCGCTGATCAGCTATCCGGGCACGATACGCAAGTGATCCGGGGGATTCTCGAGGGCTAGCCGCACTCTTCGCGACTGCGGCAGGATCTTGACCCGCACCGCCAGGCCAGCGGCATGAGAGTCCTGCTTGTCTCGATGCCGTTTGCGGCGCTGGAGCGCCCCGCCCTTGGCATCAGCCTGCTGAAAGCCGCGCTCGTCTCCCGGGGCGTGCCCTGCGAGATTGCGTATCTGAACCTCGCGTTCGCCAGCTACGTCGGGTTCGACGACTATCGTGCCGTGGCGAAGGACGTGCCGTACAACGCGCTCGCGGGAGAGTGGGCGTTCGCCCACTGTCTCTTCACTTCCGGCCGAAAGACCGACCAGAGCTACGAGCGAGACGTCCTTCGGGGTGCATGGGGTCTCGCCGACGACCTGGTCGGAGTGGTCCGCCGAGTGCACGATCACGCCCCAGGCTTCCTGAAGCGGGTTCTCGAAGAGGTGGCGTGGGGGTCCTACGACGTCGTCGGGTTCACGTCGTTCAGCCAGCAGGACCTCGGGTCGCTGGCTCTCGCGAGCGCGCTTCACGAGCGCTTCCCTCGCGTCGCGATCGTCTTCGGGGGTGGCAACTGGCAGGCCGAGATCGGGATGGAGCTGCACCGCTCCTTTCCCTTCGTCGACTACGTGTGCTCCGGGGAGGCCGACATCTCGTTCCCGTCACTCGTTTCGGAACTGCAGCGCGGCGACGGCGCGCGTCCGGGCGGTATCGGGGGGATCGTCTACCGGCATCGCGGCGAGACCACGGCGACACGGCCTGGGCCTGTCGTAGCCGACCTGGACTCACTGCCCACGCCGGACTTCTCCGACTACTTCACGTCGCGCGTTGAACGAGGCTGCGCCGGCGGCGATCTACCGGCCGTCGTGCTCGAGACTTCGCGAGGATGCTGGTGGGCGGGTCGCGACCCTTGCCTCTTCTGCGGTCTGAACGGGTCGGCGCGCGGATACCGCACCAAGAGTCCGTCGCGCATCCTCGAGGAACTGCGAGAGCTGGCCGGACGTTGGCCGTGTTCGCTGTTCGACGTTGTCGACAACGTCGTGTCGCCGCGCTTCTTGAGCGAGGTCCTTCGCGAGCTCGCGCGAAGACCTTTGCCGGCCCCGATCTTCTTCGAAACGCGGCCACAGCTTGATCGCGAACAGATCGCGTTCATGGGGCGGGCGCATGCGCAGATCCAGCCAGGGCTTGAGAGCCTCTGCGACCATGTGCTGTCTCTCATGCACAAGGGCACCACGGTCCTGGAGAACGTCCGCCTGCTCAAATGGTGCCGGGAACACGGCGTCCAGGTGTTCTGGAACATGCTCTACGGCTTTCCGGGCGAGACGGAAGACGACTATCGGCGGATGATCGACCTTCTGCCCGCCCTCCACCACCTGGAACCTCCGGGGCACGTCGGTCCGCTGAGGCTGGATCGCTTCGGTCAGTACTACCGACGCCGGATGGAGAACGGACTGCGAAACGTCCGGCCCCTCGAGGCTTACTCGTACGTCTACCCCTTCTCCACCCGATCTCTGACGGCCATGGCCTATGCCTTCGACTACGACTGCGCGTCGGACGTCACACGACTTGAGGACGTCGGGTCTCTGCGCACCGCAGTCGATATCTGGCAGCAAGCGTCAGACAGCGCGACTTTGCAGCTCGCGTGCACGCACGGCGAGGCGGTGGTGACAGACAACCGAGATGGCGTGGTGCGATGCTCGCGCGTGCTCAGGGGATTGGAGGCGGCGCTCTACTACGCCTGCGACGACATTCGCACTCGTTCAGAGTTGCGGTCGATCTCGGCGGAGCTCGCCGGCGGCGCGGGCCTCGCAGAGGACGTCGACCTCCTGCTGGCATCGTTTGTGCGCGAGCGGCTGATGATCTCCGACGGAGAGCGTTTTCTAGCGCTGGCCGTGCCCGCGACGCACAAGGGACTCGCGCGCTAGGAGGCCATGAAGAGCGCGAAAAGCCTCGCACTGCTTCAGCGCTGGTCTTGCGTCGAGCCATGTGAAGCCCTCTCTCGCGTCGCTCAGCGCCGCTTCAGCCTCGGCCGCCCTACCCAGCGATACGAGGCAACGTGCGCGTCCAAGGCAGGCGTGGGCTAGTTCATAGGGCACTTCCAGATCGGCCCATAGGCCGGCGGCCTCGCGGTACGTGCGTTCGGCCGCCGCGTGGTCTCCGGCCAGCTCCATCACCAATGCGTCCACACCCGCTCTTGCGGCTACGTTCGTGGGGCGATCAGGTGTCAGCCGCGACGAGACTGCGGCGCAAGCCGACAGGACGCCCGCGCGTGCGGCGTGTCGCGCCGCCTCCGGCAGGTACAGGGCGATCTGCGGCTCGCAGGTCCCGCACAGTACCGCCGTGCGCACCAATGCGTCGGCCGATCGGCTGGCGGCTTGTGGGTCACAAGAGGCTGCGTGAAGCGCGACAGATGCCGCAAGACAGACTTGGCGAGTCGACGCATCCAGATCCGACTTCAGTGATTCCCCGATCCATGCCAGTTGTTCAGTCACGTGCGGATCCTCTTGGACAGCCAGATCCATGCCGAGGAGCGAGCGGAGCAAGATGAGATCGACAGTGTCATGTTGAGCGGCCAACACCCGATCAAGTTCCCTGGCGCGGGAGCGAAACGACTGCCACTCACCCAGAAGCCAGAGACAGAGGAGCCGCGCCAGGGTGAGGTAGCCGTTTGCCGTTGCGTCGCCTCTCTCGCAGGCGTGCGTTATCTCGTCATTGACCACATCTCGAGAGGCGCGCGGACCTCTGTACCAGAGGAGGTGCTGAGCGTAGTTGTACGCGAATCTGCTTGCCTCCCATCCCAGTCCCTGTTGGCGCGCTTGCTCGAGAGAGCGCTGCAGGTCGACCAGACCGCGCTCGTCGCCGAGGTCGCAGCGCATCACGCCCCGCCAGTGGACGATTGTCGGGGATGGGGACAGGTGGAGTTGCCTGCTCAGACGCATCGCCTTCGCAACGCCGGACATGGCTGGCTCGTAGTCCATACGCGTGGCTCGCGAGGCCACCCAGGCCTCGAGCACATTGAGTTGCTCTGGTGATGGCCCCGCGTCTTCGGCGAGCCCGAGGGCTTCGTCATAGAGCAGGTCCGAACGAGGATCGCCCAACCAGTCGCTGATATGTGCCTGAGTGGAGAGGGCTTGAGCCAGGCGCTTGGGGACGCGCTTCGATCTGAGCGCGTTCACGGCAGCCGCGGCCTTGTCTTGCGCCTCTGTGGCGTGCCCGCCCTCGAAGAGCGCTCGCGCCCATCCCAGCAAGATGTCTGGCCGCAGGGGATCTGTCTCACGCGCCAGCTCGGCTGCGCGACCGTAGTACTGCTCTGCCGCGCCGACATCGAGTGGCAGCGCGCAGTCTCCCGCGAGCTTGAGCGCGCGCAGGGCGGGCTCGCGCAGCTCGTCGGTGAGTTCGTGCTGACCTGTTGCGTTCGCCAGATGGTACGCCGTCGAGTAGTGGTAGCCGAGCACCTCGGCCAGGCCACTCTTGTCCAGGTTTGCCACAGACTCGATCCAGCGGCCGACCGCAGCGTGCTTGGAGGCGCGATCTGCGCGAGGCAACTGCTCGTAGGCGACCTCGCGAGTGAGGCCGTGCCAGAACGCGAACTCACTCGCTCCGGCGAGTGTCGAGCTGCCTGAGCGACGCACGAACTCGCGTTCCTCAAGACGACCGAGCACCCGATCGACCGTCCCGGATTCACGATCGCCGAGTGCGCAGAGCGCTCCGGGCCAGAAGACCTGGCCGACGACTGCTGCGTCGGCCAGCACCGACTTGTGGTCCGCGGGCATGGCGTCGAGGCGAGCAGCAATGATGTTGAAGATCGAGTCAGGGGCTGACGCAGTCTGTTCAGGCAAGGGTGCGGTGGAATCGTCCCCGTCTCTCGCCTGGCGTTCCACCAGATAACGAACGATCTCCTCCGTGAAGAGCGGATTGCCGCCGCTCCGCTCGGCGACTCGTGCCTGGATGTCGGGCACGTCGCCGGCGCCCGGCAGACTTGACGCCAGGCGTTCCGATTCCGACAGCGTGAGGGACTTGAGATTGATGCGCACCAGGGCGTCAACGAACCTCTCAAGATGCAGGTCGTGCCTGTCCAGGAGCTCCGGCCGGGCCGTGCCAAGCAGGATGAGGGGCACTCCCGTCAGGTGCTCGATGAGATGCTCGAGGAAGGCCAGCGTCGGTTCGCTGGCCCAATGAAGGTCCTCGACCACGAGGATCGTCGGGCGCGTCCGTGCCAGCGCCTGGAAGAACCGGACCCACGCCGCGAAGTTCTCCTCTCTGTCGGTATGCGGAGCCGACAGGCCGACCAGCGGTCGCATGCGAGCCAAGAGCCACTCGTCGCGCGCGTCGCTCAGCGAGCGCGCGAGCTTTGCCTCAGTCTCCACTGGCCCGTCGTTCCGCAAGATCCCGGCGTGAGCCTTGACCATCTCGCTCAGCGGCCAGAACGCGAGTCCCTCGCCGTAGGGAGGACACCGTCCCTGCCGCCAGGTGCACATGATCCCAGGGCGCCGGTCCAGCACTTGCCCGAGCTCGTGTACGAGGCGCGACTTGCCGATGCCGGCCTCTCCGGTGATGAGAGCGTATTGTGGAGTGGACGAGGCGCACGCCTTCTCGAAGAGTCCGCTGAGCATCCCGAGCTCGACTTCGCGGCCGATCATCTCCGTCGCCGGAGTCCGCTCGAACTCAGTGCCCCGACGCGCGATCGTCCCACGGGCCAGGCACGCCTTGAGGGGCTGCGCCTTGCCTTTGGCGAAGAAGGAAGGGAGCTGCTCGTAGTCGATCGCGCGGTCCGAGAGGGCGCAGGTCCTGTCGCCGACCACGACGCACATCGGTGGCGCCGCCGCGAGCAGCCTCGCTGCGGTGTTGACGGCGTCGCCGACCAGGATGCCCTCGCCGCTGCCGGGGTGGACGTTCAGCCGCACCAGCGCCCGCCCGGTGTTGACGCCGACGCGCACGTGCAGTTCCTCGCCACCGACGGGTGGGAGGGAGCCTACGCCCTCGACGATGGCGAGCGCCGCGCGCACGGCGCGCTCGGCGTCGTCCTCGTGGGCGGTGGGCACGCCGTAGACGCCGACGACGGCGTCACCGATGTACTTCTCGACGGCGCCGCCGAAGCGCTCGATGGTCGTGCGGGCCATCGCGAAGTAGCCGCGCAGCGCCGCGTCCACGTCCTCCGGGTCGAAGCGCTCACTGAGCGCCGTGAAGCCGACGATATCGGCGAAGAGCGTGGTGACGACCTTGCGCTCGGTCGCCGTGCCGTGGCGCACGGTGAGCGCCGAACCGCAGGAGGGGCAGAAGCGCGCTCCCTCCGGACCGTCGGCGCCGCATGAGGGGCAGAGGGTCACGACGTGGTCCTCCCGCTGGCCGCGGGCAGGCGCAGGTTCGAATGGCCCCATTCGCTCACGCCGCCGGACTCCTTCGCAGAGTGACTCGCCTTTCGTACCTATCCTAGTACGACGCGGGCACCCGTTCGCGTCTCGCGGGATCGCTTGCTCGCTTGGAGGCCGCTTCCGCTCAGCCGGCGGCGAGCGTCTCCGCGATGGCCCTCGCCAGGCGCGGGCGCAGGTTCCTGGTCGTGAGTCGCTTGCCGCCGTACATGTGGCAGCGCCAGTGTGCCTTGTCGAACGGAAGGTGCGTCGCATCCGGCGCGACGAGGATAGGTGCGTGCCCGAGCGACTCCGCCATCCCCAGCTCGTAGAAGACGTTGGCGTTCTTGCCGGTGCACACGGCGATCACGAGATCGGCGTCGGTGAGCGCCTCGCGGATCTGTTCGACGATCACCCCGCTGCGGAAGATGCTGTCGGCGCGGCGCAACACTACGCCGGCGTCGGCGCAGGCGGCGCGGATGGCGCGCTGGACGGCGCGGTAGGTCGCCGGCTTCTCACCGCCGGCGGCCTTGGCGCCGAAGGGCGTGAGCAGGAACGCAGTGGGTGGCGCGGTCTCCCTCATCCCGCCAGCATACCGCGCGCCGCGGACGCCGCCGGCGCGGATATACTCGTGTGGAACCACCGCCACCGCCCCGACCTCCCCGAGGTAGACCATGAAGCCACGCCAGATCGTCCCCCACGTCCATCTCATCGGCGCCGTCGACTGGGACCGCCGCCTGTTCGACGCGCTCATCCCCCTGCCGGATGGCACCAGCTACAACGCCTACTTCGTGCAGGGCAGCGAGAAGAACGCGCTGTTCGACACCGTCGACCCGGCGCGTTGCGCCACGCTCATGAGCCAGCTCGACGAGCTGCCCGTGCCCGACTACCTCGTCATCCACCACGTCGAGCAGGATCACTCGGGCTGCGCCCCGCGACTGCTCGAACGCTTCCCGGAGCTCACGGTGGTGTGCAACGAGAAGGCCAAGGCGATGCTCATCGACCACCTGCACGTCGACGACGCGCGCTTCCACGTGGTGGCCGACGGCGACACCCTGTCGCTGGGCGACAAGACGCTGACCTTCCTGTTCACGCCCTGGGTGCACTGGCCCGAGACGATGAGCACCTGGCTCGAGGAGGACGGCATCCTCTTCAGCTGCGACTTCTTCGGCTCACACTACGCCACCAACGACGTGTTCGCCGACAAGCATGAGGTGTACGACGGCGCCAAGCGCTACTACGCCGAGATCATGATGCCGTTCGGCGCCCAGGTGCTGAAGAACATCGACAAGGTCATGCAGTACCCCATCCGCTACATCGGTCCCAGCCATGGCCCTGTGTACGACGACCCGGCCTTCATCATCGAGGCCTACCGCGACTGGGCCGGCGGCGAGCCGCAGAACATCGTGTGCCTGCCGTTCGTGAGCATGCACGAGAGCACGTTGCTGATGGTCGACCACCTCACGGCGGCGCTGACGGATCGCGGCGTCGCGGTGGAGCGCTTCGACCTCACCTCACTGGACGCCGGCGAGCTCGCCAGCTCGCTGGTCCACGCCGGGACGCTCGTCCTCGGTACGCCCACGGTGCTCACCGGCCCGCACCCTCTCGCCGCTCATGCGGCCTTCCTCGCCAACGCGCTCAAACCGCGCACCCGGTTCGCCACGGTGATCGGCAGCTACGGCTGGGCTGGCAAGACGGTCGACACGCTGGTGGGCATGATGCCCAAGCTCAAGGTCGAGTTCCTCGAGCCGGTCCTCGCCAAGGGCATGCCGCGCGCCGCGGACTTCGAGGCCCTGGACCGGCTCGCCGACACGATCGCCGAGAAGCACCGTGGCCTGAGCCCGCGCAACTTCGCCGACCTCACGGTCTGCCGCACCGACGAGTGAGGCGACGGGCGCCGGAGGCTGCGCTGCGCCGACCGTCGTCATCAGGCTGGGCTCGGCGCCCGGCTACGCTGCGACGGCGCTCCGATAGACTGGCCGGGTGCTGACCGTCCTCACAGGGCTGCTCGCATCCCTCTCCTACGCGAGCAGCGACATGTTCTCCCAGCGCGTCACACGCGAGACGCGCCCGCTCACGCAGATGCTCTGGGTGCTCGTCACCGGCGTCGCGCTCGTGCTTCCGGTCGCGCTGCTCGCGAGGGGGCTGCCGCACTCCGGCGAGTGGCCGGGCGCCGGCCTGGCCGCGCTCGCCGGCATCCTCTACTTCGGCGCCCTGTACTGCCTCCTGCGCGGCCTGCAGATCGGCGACCTCGGCCTGGTCTCGGCCCTGACGTCGCTGCAGGGCGCCTACGTGGCCGTTACCGTGATCGTCCTCGGCGTGCCCGTCACGCCGGCGATCGCGGTCGCACTGGTGCTCTGCGCCGCCGGCGCGCTGCTCACGTCGTTCGAGGGCCGCGCCAAGTCGACGCTGGGCGCGCTGTGGGCGGTGGTCGCCGGCGCGCTCTTCGCCGGCGTCATGCTCTGCTACGCCTACAGCGACATCGACTGGCTCTCCCAGGCGGCGATCTCGCGCATGGTCTCGCTGCTGATCGTGCTTCCCGTGGCGCTGCTCAGCGGCAGCGTCGCCGTGCCCACGGCGATGCGCGCGCGCGCCGTCGGCGCAGGGGTGCTCGAGCTCGGCGGCGTGCTCCTGCTCACGTTCGCGTTCGCGCTCGGCCCGCCGACCGTCGCGGGCGTGACGACGACCCAGTTCGGCACGTTCGCCGTGATCCTCGGCTTCGTGCTCCTGCACGAACGCCCCAAGCCGAACCAGTGGGTGGGCATCCTCTGCACCGTCGCCGGCGTCACCCTGCTCGCCACCATGGTGTAGGTGTAGACTCTCTGCACTTTCCGGGGACCCGGCCCCACACCGGTGGGTGACCGCGCCGCGCCCGGCCGTTCGGGAAGGAGTCTCGACCCGATGAGCGACTACTTGATCGACGACGCCCATCTGCAGCAGACGCGCGAGATGTTCGCCAAGTGCCAGGAGGTCATCTCCGGCGGTGAGAGCAGCTACGCCCGCCTCATCGGCACGCGCCCGATCGTCATGGAGCGTGGTGAGGGCGCCTACTTCTACGACGTGGACGGCAACGGCTACATCGACTGGTGCATCGGCTATGGCCCGATGATCTTCGGCCATCGGCCCAAGCCCATCCTCGACGCGATCGTCGCCCAGATCACCCAGGGCGGCATGCTGTACACCTTCCCACACGAGCTCGACTACGAGGTGGGACGCAAGATCGTAGAGGCCGTCCCCAGCGTGGACCAGGTGCGCTTCGCCAACTCCGGATCGGAGGCCACGCAGGCGGCCATGCGCCTGGCGCGCGCCTACACCGGCAAGGACAAGATCCTCAAGTGGGAGGGGAGCTACA
Source organism: uncultured Thermoleophilia bacterium (assembly GCA_963709845.1). Lineage (GTDB taxonomy): Bacteria > Actinomycetota > Thermoleophilia > UBA2241 > UBA2241 > CAIXSE01. The sequence goes on along the minus strand of CAVPXV010000004.1, from coordinate 354,099 downwards.
ACGGCTTCCTCGACTGCCACGCCTTCTCCCACCACCCGCCGCTGGACGCGGCCGGCTACGAGCGCTACCCGCGGACGGTGCCCTCGTTGGGCGGCATCCCGCGTGCCGCCGAGGCCGGCCTCATCATCGGCTGCTTCAACGACCTCGACAGCGCCGAGACGCTCATCAGGCAACACGCCGGCGAGCTTGCCGCGGTGCTCAGCGAGCCCATCCTCGCCGACGCCGGCATCATCCCGCCCGAGCCGGGCTTCCTCGAGGGGCTGCGCCAGATCTGCACCGACAACGGCGTGCTGCTCATCTTCGACGAGATCATCACCGGCTTCCGCGTGTCGCTGGGCGGCGCCCAGGAGCTCTACGACGTGATGCCGGACATCACGTGCCTGGCCAAGGCGATGGGCGGCGGCACCCCCGGCGCCGCCGCCTTCGGCGGCCGCAAGGAGATCATGCAGCTGGAGGCCGACAACGTCGTCCTGCACGGCGGCACCTACAGCGGCAACCCGCTGGTGCTGGCCGGCGTCAACGCGGCGCTCGACATCCTCATCGAGGACCGCGAGCGCGTGTACGGCCACCTCAACGCCGTGGCCGACGCCATGGTGCGCGGCATGCGCGGCATCTTCGCCGAGCAGGGCGTGCCGGCCGTCATCAACCAGGTCGGCCCCATGTGGCAGGTGTTCTTCGGCCACGAGGCGCCGGTGACGCGCTACCGCCAGGCGCGCGCCAGCGACACGCGCTTCTTCGCCCAGCTGCAGGCGGAGTGCCAGGAGCGCGGTGTGTACTTCCACAACTTCAACTTCGAGCGCTTCTTCGCGAGCACGGCGCACACGCAGCGCGAGGTGGATCGCACGCTCGAGGTCATCGAGGCGTCGACGAGGATCGTGAAGGACCGGCTGGGCACGCTGCCGGTCGGGATCTAGCTGCGCCGGCCGGCGCGGCTGCGCCGGCGCGGATCCGCGCGCGACGGGGCGGGGCGCTCGCGCGCCCCGCCCGTCGGGCGTCAGAGGCTCGTGAGCCAGAACGCCTCGTAGGCGACGACGGCGGCGAAGATCGCGGCCAGCAACCCGGCCGCGAACAGCGCCGCCCGGTACCGGCGCAGACGCCACAGCAGCAGCACGCCGATGGTGACAATCCCGACCTTGAACATCGCCGCCGTGAGGGTGCCGACGTGGAGGAAGTAGCGCATCACGTCGTTCGACTCGCTGGCCACGCCGAGCCACAGCGAGTACTTGGTGAGCAGCAGGTCGGCGACGTTGCACAGCCAGAGGCCGAGCAGCAGCCAGAGCAGCACCCGCTGCCCGAAGGCTCCGACGTAGACCCGGCGGATGCGCGCGGAGCGCGGCAGCCTCGTCGCCTCGCCGCTCATCAGGGCAGCCTCGCCGTCTCGATGGCGGAGGACGACGAGCGGCCGCCATCCACGATCCAGGCCACGGTCCCGCCGCTGATGAGGACGTCGGAAACGGTGCCCGCGGGCACGGCGGCGATCGCGAACGGCGCGCCGCCGGAAAGGAGCCGCGCCATGATGCGGGTGCCCGTGCCGGTCGCGTCGGGCTGGGCCCACGCGACCGTGCCGCCGTCGATCGAGCCACCGGAGAGGCCGCGTCCGGCGGCCACGACCTGCGTGGTGCCGCCGCCCAGGTCGCGCGCCAGGATCTCGTCGTTGCCGGCGCCGGTGTCGAGGCGCCACACCAGCGTCTGGCCAGAGAGATCGACCTCGACGAGGCCGGCCGACGCCGCCCCGGCGAGAAGGTCGACGGTCCAGGTCTGTGCGCTCGACATGTCCCGCACCACGTAGACGTAGGACGGCGCGCCCGCGGCGTGCACCCGCCGGCCCCATCCCACGCGGGGCCAGTCGGCGACCAGCGGGTCGGTGAGGCCGGCCCCGCCCGCGACCTCGGCCTGGCCGCCGCTCGCGAGGTCGCGGGCGAAGACCGCCGGCGCGGAGCCGCTGCGCGCGCCCAGCCACACGAGCTTGACGCCGCTCACGGCCGGTGCCGCGCGCACGCCGGACGTGCCCGCGACGTGCTGCCGGCGACCGTTGGCGAAGGCGTAGCTCCACAGCGGCGGCCCGGCCGCCGGAGCGGTCGCTCCCGGGGCGCCGTCGAGCCAGGCGACGTAGGCGGCGCTGACGGCGGGCGGACCGGCGCTGCCGCTGCGGGCGACCGCGAGGAGCCTGGCGTCGCCCGTGCCGAGGTCGAAGATCACCTCGTAGGCGCCGCTCGCCCAGACGAGGTGCCGGCCGTCGAGGGCGGCGGATGCGAAGCCCTGGCCACCCGGGCTGCTGATCCGCCACCCGGTGCCCGTGCGCGTGGCGCTGGGGCGCCAGCTGACGCGGCTCTGCTCCAGAGCGAAGCCGGCGGCGCCCAGGCAGGCGCCGGCGAACAGCACGAGCAGGGCGACGAGGAGCGCCGCGGGCTGGAAACGGCGGACGCCATCGCCGGCGCCGGGCCGCTCCGGCGGCGCGGAGAGAGGCGGCGCGGCGGTGGCGGTCAGCGCGTGCGGCACAGGTACACGAGGTCGGCGTAGACGCCGTAGGCGGTCTGCGGCACCAGTGCGTTGCGCTCCGCCACGAAGACATCGGCCATCAGGTCGGTGTGCAGGAGCGCGCCGAGCGAGTCGCCGCTGAGCGCGGCGAGCGGGTGCTCGATGCCGAGCGCGCGGGCGCGGACCTCGCCGCGCACGCGGCCAGCGTCGTCGCGCCGCACGGTGGTCACCAGGCGCAGGCGCCTGCCATCAGCGCGCGCTTGCGCGATGCGCGCCAGCGGCACGTCGCGCAGGCTCTCCTTCTCGACGTCGGCCGGCGTGATCGCGGCGCCCATGGCGACGTTCGCCAGGGCCGCAGCTTTGCAGGCGGCGTCCCAGCCGTCCACGTCGTTGGAAGGGTCGGCCTCGGCCACGCCGGCCTCCTGCATGCGCGCCAGGGCCTCGCCGTAGCTCTCGCCCAGTCCCATCGCATCCATGATGGAGTTTGTCGTCGCGTTGAACACGGCCTCGAAGCCGAGCAGGCGGCAGTCCGGGAGCGTGAACTCGAGAAGGCTGAACACGGGCAGCCCGTCCATCACGGTGCTCTCGAAGCGGATGCGGCGGCCGGCGGCGCGCGCCGCCTCCGACACGCGCGCCCAGTTCCAGGCGATGGGCCCCTTGTTGGCGGTGACCACGTCCATGCCGAGGGCGAACGCGTCGAGGACGTGGGCGGTCGCCGCCGGCGCGAAGTCGCGCTCCATCACGGTGAGCTCGACGAGGACATCGGCGGCAGCCGCGCGCATGAGCTCTGGGGCCGGCCGAGCCGCCTGCGGCGGAGCCGGCCCGTCCCCCATCGCGTCGAGCAGCTCTCGCGGGGACAGCCCGCGCGGGGCGAGTAAGCTGCTGTGGCGCGTGCCCACCGCGCCGATGACGATGCGCAGGCCGTGGCGCTCGGCCAGCACGGTCTCCTGAGCCTCGAGCAGGCGGCAGAGGGCGCGCGCCACGCTGCCGAAGCCGAGCAGGCAGAGGCGGACGGCGCGCGGGGTCGAGCTGCCGGCCGCGTCCCCCCGCGGCTCCGGTCCGCGGCTCACCGCACCGACCGGGCGAGGTCGGAGACGGCGGCCACCAGGCGCTCGAGCTCGCCGGCGGTGTTGTAGGGGGCGAGCCCCACGCGGACCAGGCCGCCGCTCTCGAGCAGGCCCAGCAACTCCACCAGCCGCAGGGCGTAGAAGTGGCCGTCCCAGGTGGACAGCCCGCGGGCGCCGAGGGCGCGGCAGACCTGTTCGGGAGTGAAACCGTCCAGCGTGAAGGAGACCGTGGACGTGCGCGGGCTGCCTTCCAGCGGACCGTACAACGTAAGGCCGGGGACGGCGGCGAGCTGCTCGCGCAGTCGCCTGGCGAGCGGCTGCTCGTAGGCCTCCGCGGCGAGCATGCCGGCGACCACCGCGCGCCGCCGTCCTTCGAGGCCGGCCGGCAGCTGGTCGCCGACGAAGGCCAGGTGGCGCGCGCCGAGGTCAGCGATGAACTCGACCGCCGCCGCCGTCCCCGCCAGCCCCTCGTGGTCGAGCGTGCCGGTCTCCCAGATGAACGGCGGGTACTGGTCCTGGGTGCTCAGGCACAGCGGCCGGACCTGCGCCGTGGCGTCCTCGCGCGCGTACATGATGCCCACGTGCGGACCGAAGAACTTGTAGGCGGAGCAGAGCAGGAAGTCGCAGCCTACGGCGCGCACGTCGATGGCGCCGTGCAGGGCGTAGTGGACGGCGTCGACGACGCTCCAGGCGCCGGCCGCCCGCGCCAGGCGCGCCGCCCGCGCCACGTCGTTGACCGTCCCCACCGCGTTGGACGCGTACCCCAGCGCGATCACGCGCGTACGGCCGGGGCGGACGAGCGCCTCGAACGCCTCCCAGTCGAGCGTGCACGTGGCCGGGTCGACGGGCACTTCGCGGACGACGACGCCGTGCTCCGCGAGCCTGAGCCACGGACCCCGATTGGCCTCGTGGTCGAGGGCCGTGATCACGACCTCGTCGCCCGGCTTCATCTGGCGCATCAGGGCCTCGGAGAGAAGGAAGGTGAGCGTCGTCATGTTGGCGCCGAAGCTCACCTCGTCCCAGGCGCAGCCGAGGAAGTCGGCGGTCGCGCGGCGGGCCCCGTCGATGATGGCGTCGGTCTCTTCGCTGGCGGCGAAGAACCCGTGGATGTTGGCGTTGTGGTCGGCCAGGTACCCGCTCACCGCGTCGAGGACGCGTTGGGGCGTCTGGGTGCCGCCGGGGGCGTCCAGGTAGGCGACGGGGCGGCCGTCGATGACGCGCCTGAGAGCCGGGAACTGGGCGCGCACGTGGGCCACGTCGAACTTGGTCATGGTTCCCCCTTGACCGGGAGTGTGATGTCGTCGCCGGCGACGGCCGGCCAGAGTAGTGTATCGCGCCGCTGTGCAGGATGGCTGCGGATGGGGCAGGATGGTACGGCATGAGCCTCCGCACCGACATCGAGAAGGCGCTGGCGCGCGAATACGCCGTCATCTGCTTCGACTGGGACGGCACGGCCGTGGCCGACCGCAAGGCGGACGCCACGGCCGTGCGCGGGCGCATCGAGCGCCTCACGGCGCTCGGCGTCGACATCGCCGTAGTGAGCGGCACGAACATCACGAACGTCGACGGCCAGCTGCGCGCGCGGCCCAGCGGCGAGGGCCGGCTGTTCATGTTCCTCTCGCGCGGCTCCGAAGTGTACGTCGTGGGCCCTAGCGGGCCGCGGCTGCTTGGGCGGCGCCAGGCCTCCCCGGAGGAGGAGGCGCAGCTCACGGCCGCGGCTGAGGCGCTGCGCGACAGGCTCGGGGCGCACGGCCTCGACATCGCCATTGTCTACGACCGACTCAACCGCCGCAAAGTCGATCTCATCCCGGAGTGGCCCGACCCGCCCAAGGCGGAGATCGCCGAGCTGCAGCGCCGCGTCAACGAGCGGTTGCAGCGCGCCGGCGTCGCCGGCGTGGGCCCGTGCGTGGACCTGGCGCGCGAGCTCTGCCGCGAAGTCGGGCTCGCGCACCCCGGCATCACCAGCGACATCAAGCACGTCGAGATCGGCCTCACCGACAAGAGCGACAGCATGCGCTATGTGTACACGTCGCTCATCGCGCAGCGCGGTCGCCGCCCTCAGGACATGATCGTGCTGGGCGACGAGTACGGCCCCATCGGCGAGAGCGAAGGCAGCGACTACCTCATGCTGGTCCCCGAGCTCCGGCACTCCGTGTTCGTGAGCGTCGGTGTCGAGCCCAACGGCGTGCCGCGACGGGTGGCCCACCTGGGCGGCGGCCCCGACGCCTTCCTGCGCTTCCTGCACGACCAGCTCGCTCTGCGCGAGGAAGTCGCCTACCGGAGCTTCCCGGAGCCCACCCGCGACCCCGCCTGGCGCTTTGAGGTCAAGGGCTTCGACCCATTTCGCGAGCGCGAAGTGGAGACCTGGCTCACGGTCGCCAACGGCGAGACCGGTACGAGGGGCGCGCTCGAGGAGGGGTCGGCCGTGAGCACGCCGGCCACCCTCGTCGCCGGCGTCTTCGGCGACGGCACCGGCGACCCGGCCTTTCGTCAGCCGGTGCCGGCACCCGACTGGACCGGCGTGCGGCTGCAGGCATGGGGCAGCGTCGTGAATCTCTCCAACGGCGAGCTGGTCGAGCACGAACGCGTGCTCGACATGAGCGACGGCGTCGTCTACCGTACCTGGCGCCAGCGGCTGCGCAGCGGCCACACCCTGAGGGTGCGCACGGCGCGATTCGCCTCGCTGGCCGACCGCCAGCTGATGGCGATGCGCGCCGAGGCGACGCCGGAGGACGCACCGGGACGCGTCATGTGGTCCGGCGCCGTCGGCGTGAGCCACGCCGGCGGGCCCACCAGGGAGACCGAGTTCGAGCTGCCCGACGCCGGCGGTTTCATCGCTCGCACGCGCGGGCGCAACGGTGGCGGGCATGCGCTCGCCGTGGCCACGCGCCCGGCGCCGGGCTCGCCGGTGGCGCGCGTGGTCGACCAGGGCCGCGAGGTCATCGCCGGCCGGCTCGAGCCCGGCGATCCGGCCACCGTGGATCGCTTCGCGGCGATCGTCTCGGCGCGCACGCGCGTTCCGTCGAGCGCGGCGGCGGGCCGGGCGCTCGCGCGGGCGGAGCAGCTCGGCTTCACCGAGCTCCTGCGCCGGCACCGCGCCGCCTGGCAGGAGCGCTGGCGCGACGCCGACCTCGTGGTCGTGGGCGACCGGGGCGACCAGGAGGCGCTGCGCTTCAGCATCTACCACATGATCAGCACGGCGCACCCGACCAAGGACACCGTCTCCGTGGGCGCCCGCGGCCTCGGCGGCATGAGCTACTTCCTGCACGTGTTCTGGGACACCGAGGTCTTCACGCTGCCCTTCTACATCTACACGCACCCGGAGACCGCGCGCACGCTGCTCGCCTACCGCTTTCGCAACCTCGCGGGCGCGCGCGAGAAGGCCGGGCACATGGGCCACAAGGGTGCGCTGTACCCGTGGGAGTCGGCCGACAAGGGCGTGGAGAGCACGCCGCCCTACGGCTACGGCCCCGACGGCGAGATGGTCCCCATCCTCAGCGGGCTCATGGAACACCACATCTCCGCGGACGTCGCCTGGGGTGTGTGGGAGTACTGGAAGGGCACCGGAGACGACGTCTTCATGGCCTCGATGGGCGTGGAGATGATGCTGGAGACGGCGCGCTTCTGGGCGTCGCGGGCCGCTCTGGGCGACGACGCCCGCTACCACATCCGCGTCGTCGTCGGCCCGGACGAGTACCACGAAGCGGTGGACGACAACGCCTACACCAACGTGCTGGCGCGCTGGAACATCCGCAAGGCGGTGGAGGCCCTGACCTGGCTCGACCGCGTCGACTCGGGCTACGCCGACGAGCTGCGCATGCGCCTCGAGCTCGACAACGACGAGATGGAAGGCTGGCTCCAGGTCGCCGACGCGCTCGTCGACGGGTTCGATCCGGCGACCAAGCTCTTCGAGCAGTTCGCCGGGTTCTACGAGATGGAGGACGTGCCTGTCGAGAAGCTGCGCCCGCGCCCGATGGCGGCCGACCTGATGCTCGGGCGTGAGGTCACGCTGCAAGCCAAGGTGGTCAAGCAAGCCGACGTCGTGATGCTCTGCCACATCCTGTCCGACGAGTACGGCGACGACGTGGCCCGGGCCAACTATGACTACTACGAGCCGATCACCAGCCACGGCAGCTCCCTGAGCCCCGGCATCCACGCCGCGGTGGCGGCGCGCCTCGCGGCGGTGGACGACGCCGTGGAGGACTTCAAGATGGCCGCCGCCATCGATTTGGCGGACAACATGGGCAACGCGGCGCGCGGCCTGCACATGGCCACCATGGGCGGCCTCTGGCAAGCCGCGGTGATGGGCTTCGCCGGGCTGCAGCGTCGCGAGACGGCGCTGCTCGTTGACCCGCACCTGCCGCCCGCCTGGAAGCGGGCGCGCGTGCCGCTGCGCTTCCGCGGCGCCCGCCTGGAGTTCGACGTGCGCCGCCGGAAGGGCGGCGACGACGTGGGTATAACCATCGAGAAGGTGCCGGTGAGTCTGGTGCTGGATGGCGAGGAGCGCGAGCTGCATCCCGGCAAGTACCGGTTCCGGCGCCGCGACGGTCAACCTTGGCAGGAGGCCGGTCCATGACGCTGCTCATCGCGGTCGGCGACGCGCTCGCGGACGCAGAGCTGCTGGCGAGCGCGCAAAACCTGGCCAAGGCGGCCGGGTGGGAGGCGCGCGTGCTGCACGCGCGCGGGCCCGGCCGCTCGGAGCTGGGCAGCGCCGACGTGGACGGACTCGAGATCCTCGATCTCGAGGGCGAGCCGTCGGCGCTGATCGCCGCTGTGGGCGCCGAAGCCGGGCTCGACGCCGTCGCCCTGGGGATGCGGCCCCGCGGGGGCCGCAAGTCTTCGTCCGGCCTCGGCGACGTCGCCGAGGCGCTGTTCGGCCGTCTGGCGGCGCCACTCATGCTGGTGAGGCCGGGCATGCGTCCGCTCGCCGGCCTGCGGCGCCTCATCGTCCCTCTCGAGGGCAGCCCCTCCGCGTCGGCGGCCATGGCGCACGCCGACGACGCCTTCTGCACGCGCGGCCGCGAGATCGTCATGCTTCACGTGGTCACGTCGTCGCCCACGGCCGAGTCCGGCAGCCTGCCGGCGCCGCGCATGGTGGACCAGGAGCACTACGAGTGGAGCGCCTGGCAGGAGGAGTTCTGCATGCGCTTCTCGCAGTGCCCCGAGGGTGGCCGTCACCGGGTCTGCGTGCGCGTCGGCGAGCCGGCGCCGACCATCGCTGAGGAGGCGCGGAGCAACGGCGCCGAGCTGATCGTCCTCAGCTGGAACGGCACCTTCGCCGACGGCCACGGCGCCGTGGTCAAGGAGCTCATCGCCACGGCGCCCTGCCCGCTGCTCGTCATCCCGTCCGAACCTCAGCGCGGCTGACCCTCGACCGCGTCCGTTGCGTTCTCCGGAGCGGCCCGGCCTGCCCAGCGCCGTTGCCGGACGACCTTCGCGGATCCACGAGTCGTAGGCGGGCGCGCTTCGTGGCCAGTCCGCTCACCACAGGCTATTGCCTCGTACCCGCAAGAATGCATAGAATTCCACAAACTTCCTCAGTGAGGGCTTGGAGATGGGCGCGGCGATACCGGAGGAGCGGCGGCTGCTGATCATGGAACGCGTGCGCAGCCGTTCCCTCGTCAAGCCCGCGGAACTGGCTGAGGAGCTCGGCGTATCGCTAGAGACCATCCGCCGCGACCTCGTTGCCCTCGAAGAGGACGGCCTGGTGCGTCGCGTCTACGGCGGCGCGACGGCGACCACGGCCCGCGCCTTCGAACCCGCCTTCGAGCAGCGGCTCACGCGCCACCGCGACCGTAAGCTGGCCATCGGCCGCCTGGCCGCCGACCTCATCCGACCCGAAGACACCTTGATCCTCGACATCGGCACGACCGTCGCCGAGCTCGCCGGCGCGCTTCCGCAGGCCTATCGCGGGATCGTCCTCACCAACTCACTCCTGGTCGCCAACGATCTGGCCGGTTGCGATGGCATCGAGGTGATCACCTCGGGCGGCCGGGTGCGCCCCGGCGACCTCGCCTGTTTCGGGCCGGTCAGCGAGGCCTTCTTCCGTGACCACTTCGCGGACAAGGCGTTCATGGGCGCGGGTGGCGTGCATCCCGACATGGGCCTCACCGACTACTACCCCGACGAGATCGCCTCGCGTCGCGTCATCCTCGAGCACGCCGCCGAACGCTACGTGCTGGCCGACTCCTCGAAGCTCGGCCAGGTGGCGTTCGGCAAGGTCTGCGACGTCACCGCCCTCAGCGCCGTCATCACCGACCACCATGCAGACCCGGCCGCGGTCTCCCGGCTCGAAGACGCCGGCCTGAGGGTGATGATCGCGACCGTCGACGGCGGTGCTACCGGGGCAGGTGCTGCGAAGGGAGGGCAGGAGACCAGGGCGCTACGTTGACCTGGGGGAGCGGACGTCGCTTGGCGTTCCGCAGGTAACGACCGCCGGCCCGGAAGGTCGGCGAAGGAGGGGAGCAATGGCCGCAGCGGATACTTCCGAGAACCATCTAGAGCAGTACGGCTACAAGCAGGAGTTCGACAGGAGCCTCAAACGCTACGCCTCGTTTGCGATCGGTTTCTCGTTCATCTCCATCACGACCGGCATCTTCACGACCTACGCCTTCGTGCTCAACACGGCCGGCCCGCTGGGCATCTGGACCTGGCCGATCGTCATCGTCGGCCAGCTGATGGTCGCGCTCGTGTTCGGAGCGCTCGCCTCGCGCATGCCGCTCGCCGGCTACACCTACCAGTGGATGTCACGCCTCGCCAATCCCCACATCGGCTGGCTCGTCGGCTGGTTCATGTTCGCGTTCTTGGTCGTCGACGCCGTGGCCGTGGACTACGCGGTGGCTTCGGCCGTGGCCCCCGTCCTCTTCGGCTACGTGGGGACGGAGGCCAACACCTGGATCGTGACCGGCGTCGTGATCCTCGTGCAGTGCCTGCTGATCATGTTCTCGACGTTGTGGTCCGAGCGCGTGAACAACGTCGCCGTCGGGACCGAGCTCATCGGGATCGGCGGTCTCACGATCCTCATCCTTATCGTCGGTGCGATCGGCGGCAAGCTCTACTGGGGCCACCTGTTCAGCAAGGGCGCGGCCGCCTCGGCCTCGCCCTACTTCGGGCTCGGCAGCCTCACGCACGTGAGCCCCTGGGTCCTGGCCTTCCTGCTGGGCGCGTTCACGATCGTGGGCTTCGAGGCCTGCGGCAACCTCGCCGAGGAGACCAGCGAGCCAGAACGGGTGGTGCCGCGCGCGATGTGGACCTCCGTGCTGCTCTCCGGCGTGCTCGGGTTCGCCTTCCTCATCGCCATCACGGCTGCGACCTGGGACATCCCCGCTCTCACCGCGTCCAGCACACCGGTCGCCGACATCGTCGATCACGTCCTCGGGAGCGTGGTCGGAAAGGCGTTCCTGGTCCTCGTGTTCTTCTCCATCTTCGCCTGCGGCCTCGTGATCTTCATCACGGCGAGCCGCGTCACGTGGGCCATGTCGCGCGATGAGCGTTTCCCGGGCTGGAAGACGATGCGCAAGGTGAGCCACTCCTTCCGCACGCCTCTGCTCGCGACACTGGTCGTCGGGATCATCCTCGAGGTCGTGCTGGCTGCGTTCGCGACGCGGACGAACGTCCTGTTCAAGCTCTTCAGCGCGGCGACGCTCATGCCGGCGATCATCTACTTCGTCACCGTCCTCCTCTACGTGATCGAGCGGCGGAAGCTGCCCGCGGAGAAGGGGTTCAACCTCGGGGCCTGGGAGTGGCCGGTGATCATCATCGCGCTCGTCTGGCTGGTCTTCGAGCTCTCGATCTTCCGTGACGCGTCGTTCAAGGACCCCTGGATCTACGTCGGGGTCATGATGGCGATCGGGCTGATCTACTTCGTCTACCTGGTGGCGACCAAGCGTTCGTTCACCATGCCCGGCAAGGCGCTTGAGCCTGGGGAGGTGGCCGCCTCGAACAGCCCTGAGTGAGGCGGCACAAGGACGCACTCGCTGCCCGATCCGGCAGCACGAGCGGCGCGACGGCTGCGGCCTCGGAAGGCCGTCGCGCCGCTCACCCCAATCGCACACGCACTCCGCACGCGGAAAGGTAGAACGCATGTCAAAGGGATACATCCTGGCCCACGATACCGGCACCGGCGGGGACAAGGCGGTGCTGACCGACCTCGAGGGCCGGATCGTCCGCTCGGCCTATCGACCCTATGAGGTCTACACGCCGCGGCCGGATTGGGCCGAGCAGGACCCGGACGAGCTGTGGGACGCGTTCGCAGCCACCACGCGCGAGGTGCTCGAGGCATCGGCGATCGATCCGCGCGACGTGCTGGGAGTCGGCGTCTCGGCACAGATGTTCAACCTGCTGCCGGTGGACGAGCAGTGCCGTCCGGTGACGCGCATGTTGAGCTGGCTGGACGTGCGCAGCGTCCGGCAGGCCGACCGCCTGCTCACCCCGGAGATGCAGGCCTTCTTGTACGAGCACACCGCCAACATGCCGACGGCCAAGGACGTGGTGCCGAAGATCCTGTGGCTCAAGGAGGAGCGCCCCGACCTGTGGGAACGCACGCGTTGGCTGCTCGACTGCAAGGAGTACATCCTGTTCAAGCTGACCGGCGAGGTGGCCATCGACTGGCATGGGGCGAGCGTCTTCTTCCTGTTCAATCCCCACACCAAGACCTGGGACGAGGAGGTCTGTGCCCGGCTCGAGATCCCGGTGGAGAAGCTGCCGCCGGCGTACCCTTCGACGAAGGTGACCGGCGAGGTCACTCCGGAGGCGGCGCAGCAGACGGGCCTGCGGGCTGGCACGCCGGTGGTGCTCTGCGCCGGCGACGTGGCCGTGGCGCAGTCCGGCTCGGGGGCGAACCGGGAAGGCAAGGCCCACCTCTGCATCGGCACCGCCACCTGGGTAGGCGTCTCCAGCGCGACGCTGCGCAACGACCCCGACAAGCCCTTCTGGGCGCTCAACCACATCGACCCGGACAAGTGGGTGATCGCCGGCGAGATGGAGACGGGAGGCGGCGCGCTGCAGTGGTACCGCAACCTACTCGGCCAGGAGGAGGCCCGTCAGGCCAAGGAACGCGGCCTCTCCACCTACCAGGTCTTCGACGAGCTGGCGGGCACGGCGCCGGCGGGCAGTGGCGATCTCATCTTCACGCCGTGGCTTTCGGGCGAGCGTGCCCCGGTCCTCGACCACTACGCCCGCGGCGGATTCCTGGGGCTGACCATGGGTCACACACGCGCCCATCTGACCCGCTCGGTGATGGAAGGGATCGCCTTCCACATCCGCTGGATCGTCGAGGCCATGGAGCACGTCGGCTTTGAGATCGACGCGATGCAGGCGATCGGCGGGGGCAGCGTCAGCCCGCTGTGGACACAGATCATCGCCGATGTCACCGGGAAGCAGCTGAACGTCGTAGAGCATCCGCTGGAGGCCGGCGCGATCGGCGCCGCGATGGCGGTGGCCGTGGGACTCGGCATCTATCCCAACATGGACGCGGTGGACGAGCTGATCAATGTGACCCGCGTCGTCCGGCCGCAGGAGGTCAATCGAGCGGTCTACGAGCGCATGTACCTCACCTATCGCCAGTTCTACGCGGCCTTGGCCCCTATCTACCGGTCGAGCTTGCAGGAGGCCTAGGTCAAGAGACCAGGCGGCCTATGCGGTCGTTCGCCGGGCCTCGGCCGCCGGGGCGACGGCGCCGACGAACCGCACGGCCGGCTTCTTGCCGTACACGAAGATCAGCACGATCCCGACGACGAAGCTGAGGATCGACCCCCACTGCGGCTGCGTGAGGTGCAGGAACCAGATGGGGTTGCGGCGCACGAACTCGACGAGGAAACGTTCGATCCCCGACAGGACCAGGAACCAGCCGAAGGTCCACCAGCCGGACTTGTCGTAACGCGTAGCCAACCGCCAGAGGACCCAGGTGACGAAGCCCATCACGATGATCTCGTAGATCGGCGTGGGCTGGACGCGCACGCCGGGCGGCGTGGGCACGGTGCCATGCGGGTAGCCCATCGCCCACGGCAACGTGGAGACCTTGCCGTAGTCGCCGTCACCGGCGAGCTGGCAGCCGATGCGGCCGATGGCATAACCCAGTGCGACCGCCGGCGCCATCGCATTGGCGACGATGTCCAGCGGCTGGCGGCGGATCAGCGTCCAGACGACGACGCCGAGGAACCCGCCGATGAGGCCGCCGTACCACACGAAGCCGATGCCGCCGAAAAGCGATGTGGCGAAGTGCGTGTGGACCTCGCTCCAGTTCTCGATGAGCCAGTAGATGCGGGCACCGACGAAGCCGCCGATACCGCCGGCGAGGATGAGCTCGTAGGAGAACTCGGCCGCCATGCCGCGGCGCCTGATGAGCGGCCGCACGATCGTGAGGCCGGGCACGATGAGCGCCAGCGCGGCCATGAGGCCGAAGCTGTAGAACTTGAACTGGCCGATCCGGATGAGGACGGGTCGCATCTCAGCCTCAGTGTAGGCGCGGCAAGGAGCGGATGAAAGCGGCCATACTCCAGGAGCGCGGTCGGCTCACGCGGCGGGCGGGCCGACCGAGGCCCGGCGCGCCAGGTCGCGCGCCGTTTCGAGGTCGAAGCGGCCGGTGATGGGCGCGGCCGCGTTGGCCGCCGCCGCCCCTGCGGCGGCGCGGAGCGCGGCCTCCGCGTCCTCGCCGCGTTCGAACGCGAGCAGCAGCGCGGCGGCGAAGCAGTCGCCGGAGCCGACGGTGTTGACGGCCGTCACCGGCGGCGTGCGCACCAGCCACTCGCCTCCGCCGAAGGTGCCGGCGGCCCCGGCGGCGCCGAGCGTGACGACGGCCGCCGCCGCGCCGGCCCGTACGAGCCGCCGGCTCAGCTCGAGGCCGGCGGAGACACGGCCCTCCGGATCTGCCGCCGCCACGTCGCCGGCGACCGACGCGGCCTCGGCGGCGTTGACCTTGACGAAGTCCGGCCGCTCGCTCAAGGCGCCGGCGAGCTGGGCGCCGGTCGCGTCCACCATCACCGCGTAGTCGCCGCAGCGCAGGGCGCGGCAGAGCGCGCCGTAGAAGCCGTCCGAGGCCCCCGGCGGCACGGCCCCGTCCACGATCGCCCATTCCCCCGGCGCCGCGCGGCGCGCCTCGACCACGGCGAGGAGGGCGCGCTCTTCGGCCGCGCCGATCCGCGGCCCGAACTCGAAGAGGCGGGTCGGCGGGCCGTCGGCGGCGAGCACGACGGTGGAGACGCGCGCCTCCCCGCCGCTGACGACGAGCTCGACCTCGAGGCCTTCGTCCGCCGCGAGGTCGGCGATCAGCCGGCCGCCGTGACCGGCGGCGAAGCCGGCGAGCACGGGGGCGCCGCCCAGGGCGCGCAGGGCGCGCGCCACGTTGGCGCCCTTCCCGCCGGCCTGCTCGTTCAGCGCCCGGCAGCGCATGGTCGTCCCCGGGCGCAGCGCCTCCGCCTCGAGCACGCGGTCTATCGCGAGGTTGGGGCAGACGACGAGGGTCACGGCGCCGCGGGGGCGATGGAGGCTGGTCCCGCAGGCGTCGCGCCGGCAGGCCGGTAGGCGGCTGCCTCCGCGTCCTCGCGGCGGCGGACCTTGCGCAGCCTGTTCCCGGGGGCCGGCATCACGGGCACAGCGTATCGCCCGCCGCCGTGGCGGCCAACTCGAGGCGAGCCGCTCGCGTACAATGCGGGTGATGGGAGCAGCGCCTCACACTCCGCGCCTCTGGCTCGTCTTGATCGTGGCGGCGGGCGCCATGCTGGCGCTCGTGGGCTTCGTGCTGCTGCTGCCCGCCGTGGTCGGCCGGCAGCAGCCGGCCGCGCCAGCCCGGACGACGGTCACGCGCGTCGAGGTCCAGGCGGCGCTGGACCGGGCGGCGGCGGCGCTGCGCGCCGGGGACCGCCCCGCATTCCTCGCCGCCCTGCCGGCCGCGTCGCCCGGCGCGCGCGACGGCGTCGCGGCGCTCTACGACCATCTGGAGCCGCTGCCGTGGACCGGCTTCACGATGCGCGCGCTGCCGGGACCCGTCGCCGGCACCTACCGCGTCTTCGCCGCCGGGCAGCTCGGGGGCGCCGGGCCGGCGGACCGCGTCGGCGGCGAGCGCTTGCTCGCCTTCCGCCGCAGCGGCGCCCGCATCTTCGTAGCGGCCGATCGCACACCCGAGATGATGCGGCGCGAGTACCTCATGTGGATGCGCCGCCCGTTCGTGGTGCAGCGCAGCGGTCTGGTCGTGGTGGCCGACCGCAGCAGCCGCAGGCGCGCGCTCCTCGTGGCCGCCGACGGCGTCCCTGCCCGTGCGCGCCTCGCGGCCGCGCTCGGCATGAGGCCCCCGGCGCCCATCTTCGTGTCCGTGTACTCGACGATGGTGGACCTGCGCGCCTCCCTCGGCGGCGGCCCGTCCGAGACCCGCATCCGGTTCTTCTCGAACGCGGGACCGCGCTTGGACGGGCATCCGTATCACCTGCGCGACGTCGGCGTGCTCGGTCCCTCGCTCGACGGCAAAGGCTCGTGGCTGCCGCTGATGCTCGCGCACGAGCTCACGCACGCCTACACGGCGCAGTGGTTCCTCGGCACCAGGCACGCGCCCACCTTCCTCCTCGAGGGCTTGGCGATGGCGGTAGAGCGCGGGCGCGACTGGGCGCCACTTCGCGAGGAGGTCGCGACCGGCAACCAGCTCTGGCCGCTGCCCAAGGCTTTCGGGACGGAGGACCTCTGGCGGGGCAACTCCACGGCGCAGGTGAGGCTGGGCTATCTCGAAGCCGGCTCGGTGGTCCTCTACGTGGCGCGGCGCTGGGGGCTCAACAGGGTGAAACCCTTCGCCGTCGCGGTCGCGGACTCTGATCTCACGCGCGCCGGCGTCGAGGCGGCGGTGCGGCGCAGGCTCGGGGTGAGCTGGGCGGACTTCTACGCCGGCTGGCGGCGGTACGTGCTCGCGCTGCCCTGAGCACGAGCGGAGCGCCTGCGCCGCACCCGCGGCCGTCGTGCGACCGGCTGCGGCGCGCGGCGATGCCCACGAACCCGCGCGCTGTACGTGTGAAGCCACGTTACGGCGCGCCGCCGTAAGGTTGCGGGCGTGCCTCCTTGGGGGTAAACCCTAGGCAGCGGTACAACTCCGAGGGGAGCTCCCATGCGGACCAAGGTGTGGATCTACGTAGTCGTCGCCGTGCTCGCGGCGGCGGCGCTGGTGGTAGGGATCGTCACGGTGGCCGGCGCCGACCAGACCAATCCGCTGCCTCAGGTCTCGGCGGCCGACCTGCTCGCGACGATGCAGCAGCACGCCGGGCAGACGACGACCATCAGCGGTGACGTGGCCTGGCAGAACAACCTGCTGGGCGACCTCTCCGCGGCGATGGGCGGCTCCAGCTTCGGCGGCGCCTCGGCCAAGCTTCCGCTGGTCGCCAGCGGTTCCGGGCGCGTGTGGGCCAGCCCCGGCGGCGTACGCGTCGAGTCGCAGGCGAGCGGCGGCGACCAGGTGGTCGTGGCCAGCGCCAAGGGCCGCGACGTCTGGACGTACGACTACGCCGCCGACACCGCCACGCACGTCGTCGTGACCGGGACGCCGCCCGGCGGTGGCTCGTCTCCGGCGCCGATGGCGTCGCCGTCACTGGCGACCCCCGCGGCGATCACCGCCATGCTCGAGCGCCTGGCGCCGCTCGCCAAAGTCGAGGTCACCGGTCAGTCCACCGTCGCCGGCCGTGACGTGTACCTGCTGACCATGACGCCGACGGCTACCGACACCGCACTGGGCTCGGTGCAGGCGTCGATCGACGGCAAGACCTACGTGCCGCTGCAGCTGCAGGTCTTCGCCAGGGGCGACTCGTCAGCGGCGCTGCAGTTCGGCTTCACGAGCGTCTCCTACGACGCCGTGCCCGCCTCGACGTTCGCGTTCACGCCGCCCGCCGGCACCAAGGTGACCACGAAGACCACCGACCTCTCCAAGATGACCGGCCACGCCGGCAGCTCGAGCGGCACCAAGGCCGAGCCGACCAAGGCACAGCAGTCGGCCCTCCAGAGCGCCCTCAAGCAGGCGTTCCTGACGGTGCCGGAGGCGCAGAAGCTCGTGACCTACACCGTCTACGCGCCGCAGGGCTACACGGCGCGGCCGTTCGACACCGCAGCCGTCGTCACCAAGGGCGGGCCGCTGACGGCCGCCGGGACGCCCCTCTCGGCCCTGCTCCAGGCCGTGGGCCTGGGCGGGAGCGGCGGCGCGGGCGCGTCGACTGCGACGCAGGTCGGGCCCACCACAGTACTGGTCTACGGCAAGGGCTTCGGCACGATCGCCCTCGCCGAGACCAAAACGACGCCGGCCCTGACCAAGCAGCTGGCGCAGCTGCCGGCGATCGTCGACAAGACATCCGTGGACGGCGCCACGGTACGTTCGTTCACCACTCCGCTCGGCGGCGTGGTGGTCTGGCAGAAGGGGGAGACGACGCTGGTCGCCGGCGGCATGGTGCCCAAGGCCGACCTGCAGGCATTCGTGGCTTCCGTGCGCTGAAGTGGACGACGACGTGACGCAAGGCGTCGCGGCAGCGCAGGCGCAGGACGTACCACGTGAGCGGCCGGGGGAGCAGCAGGGCTGCCCCGGCCGCTCCGTCGTGCTCGGCACGCACCAGCTCACCAAGGAGTTCGGCAGCCTGCGCGCCGTGGACGCCCTCGACATCGAGGTCTGCGCCGGCGACGTCTTCGGCTTCCTCGGACCCAACGGCGCCGGCAAGACTACCGTCATCCGGCTCGTCCTGGGCCTGATCCACCCCACCAGCGGCTACGCCGAGGTGTGCGGCCACCGCGTCCCCGGCCAGCTCCAGGGCGCGCTCAAGCACGTCGCCGGCTTCGTCGACGACCCCACGTTCTACCCGCTGATGAGCGCCCGCCGGAACCTGCGGCTGCTGGGCAGCATGACCGGCCCGGTGAGCGAGGAGCGCATCGACGAGGTCCTTGAGATCGCCGGGCTGCTGGAGCGCGCCGACAGCCGCGTGGGCGGGTTCAGCCACGGCATGAAGCAGCGCCTCGGCATCGCCCAGGCGCTCCTGCATTCGCCCGAGCTGATCGTGCTCGACGAGCCCACCAGCGGCCTCGACCCGCGCGGCATGAAGGACGTGCGCGAGCTCATCCGCGAGCTGGGCGCGGCCGGCACCACCGTGTTCCTGAGCTCGCACCTGCTGCACGAGGTGGAGCAGGTGTGCACGCGCGCCGTGATCCTCAACAAGGGCCATGTGGTGGTGCAGGGCGACGTCTCGGCGCTGCGCCCGCAGAACGACGCCGTCAAGGTGCTCACCGACGACCAGGCGCGGGCCGCCGGCACGTTGCGCGCGCTGTTCGGCGCCGGCGGCGTCGTGGAGGACGAGGGCTTCCTCGTCGTCACGGCCGACGGGGACGCGGTGCCGGAGATGGTGCGCCGGCTGGTCGCGGACGGCGTCGCCGTCCGCGCGGTGGTGCCGGCGCCGGAGCAGGGCCTCGAGGACTTCTTCCTCGAGCTCACCGGCGCCGACGACGCCAAGCCAGCGCTCGAGGGCCGCCGGCGCGGCATGGCGCGCCTGCTCGGGAGGCGGCGATGAGCGCCCACGGCAGCACGGCGCCCGTGATGCGCGGCCACGCCTGGGGGCCGCTGCGCCGCGAGTGGATCAAGCTGCTCTTCCAGCGCCGCAGCTACCTTATCTGGGCCGGCATGCTGGCCATCCCGTTCCTCGTGTCGCTCGCCATCAAGCTGGCCGGCACGGGCCCGCACGACAACAACGGGCCGGCGTTCCTCTCGCGCGTGCTCGGCAACGGGATGTACGTGCCGCTCGCCTCGCTCTCGGCCCTGCTGCCCTTCCTGCTGCCGATGGCCGCCAGCATGGTCGGCAGCTACATGATCGCCGGCGAGTCGGAGCAGGGCACGCTGCGCATCATCCTGCTGCGTCCGGAGCGCCGCGGCTCCCTCGTCCTCTGGAAGTGGGTCGCCGCGATGCTCTACCTGGCCTTGGGCTACGCCCTCGTGTTCGTGGGCGGCGTCGTCTTCGGCGGCCTGTTCTTCGGCCTGCATCCCATGGTCACGCTCTCGGGGACGACGCTGAGCATCGGCCACGGCCTCTGGCTCACCGGGCTCGTGTTCCTCTACGGGCTCGCGGCGATGGCCACCATGGTCTCGCTGGCGATGCTCTGCTCGGTGGTCACCGACTCGAGCCTCACGGCGCTCATCGCCGCGGTCGTCGTGTACGTGGTGATCTCCATCGTGATCTCCTTCAGCTACTTCGACTGGCTGAGGCCGTGGGTCTTCCCCAACTACCTGCTCGAGTACGTCAACTTCTTCCGCGACCCCATCTACTGGCGGCCGATCGTCAAGGGGCTGGAGTCCTTCGTCGCCTGGAGTGTGGCGTGCACCGCACTCGCCTACGTGCTGTTCCGGCGCAAGGACGTGTTGTCCTAGGCTGAGGCGGGGTACGAGGCCGGGTGCGAGAGTCTACCGGGAGGACGACCATGAGCGACCCGATCCCTCAGACTATGCGCGCGATGCGGCTGGCCGCGCCGGCGCCGGCGGCCGAGCGGCCGCTCTCGCTGGTGGAGCTGCCCGTGCCGCGGCCGGGGCACGGCGAAGTCCTGCTGAGGGTGCGGGCCTGCGGCGTCTGCCGCACCGACCTCCACATCCTCGAGGGCGAGCTGCCACCGCACCGCTCGCCCGTCGTGCCCGGGCACCAGATCGTCGGCGAGGTGGTCGGGTTCGGGGAGGGCGCGGCGGAGGTCTCGCCGGGAGGCGAGGCCGGGGCCGCGCCTCTGACCCTGGGAGAGCGCGTCGGCGTGCCGTGGCTGCACAAGACCTGCGGCGTCTGCCGCTTCTGCCGCAGCGGCCGCGAGAACCTCTGCGAGAACGCCACCTTCACCGGCTGGGACGTGGACGGCGGCTTCGCCGAGTTCACGGTGGCGCCGGCCGGCTGGGTCTATCGGTTGCCGGCCGGCATGACCGATCTGGCGACCGCGCCGCTTCTCTGCGCCGGCATCATCGGCTACCGCTGCTTGCGGCTCCTGGGGGTGGTCGGCGACGACGCCGGCCTGCCGGGCACGGACGCCGGCGCGGCTGGTGCCGCCGCCGAGGAGCCCGGCCGCTGGCCCGATTGGCCCGAGGACCCGCCCGCCGACGACCCGGTGCGCCGCCTCGGCATCTACGGCTTCGGCTCGGCGGCCTCGCTCTGCACGCAGGTCGCGCGCTGGCGCGGCTGGGAGGTGTACGCGTTCACGCGCGGCGACGAGCACCGCGACCTGGCCATCGAGCTCGGCGCCGCGTGGGCTGGTGAGACCTCCGAGGACCCCGGCGTCCTGCTCGACGCCGCCGTCGTCTTCGCGCCCGCCGGCGAGCTCGCCGCCAGCGCCCTGCGCCATCTCGACAAGGGCGGCATCGTCGCGCTGGGCGGGATCTACTCCTCGCCCATCCCGTCCATCGAGTACCCGTGGATCTACCACGAGCGCGTCCTCCGCAGCGTGGCCAACTCGACGCGCCGGGACGCCCGAGAGCTGCTGCGCGACGCGGCCCTCGTCCCGGTGGTCAGTCGTGTGCGCGAGTACGACCTCGAGCAGGCCAACGAGGCGCTGCTCGACCTCGAGGAGGACCGGGTGCGCGGCTCGGCCGTGCTACGCGTCGCCGCAGGTTGAGGGCCGCACGCACTGGTCCGCGGCCGCCTTGGCCCGCAGGTCCCTCGCGCGGGTCACGCCCGCGCCGTCAGTATCCTCATATGCAGTCGAACAGCGAGTAGTCGGCGGCTCCGGCGGCGGATTGGCCGCCGCAGGCGCCGGCGGCGACGCGCTCTCCGGCGGCCGCGAGGCATGCCGGCGTGGCGTCGGGCTGGGTCGCGTCGGCACCTGCGGCGACGTCCGCGGCGGCCAGCTCCTCGAGCAGCGGCCGCACGAGGTCGCAGTACGGGAACGGCGCCCGGTAGCCGGCCGGTTCCTCATGGGCCCGCGCCGCGTAGTGCGCCTGCACCCAGCACTCGCCGCCGCAGGCGTCGACGACCGGGCAGGCGAGGCACTCGTCACGGTCGCGGGCACTGGCGGCGCGCAGAAGCCGCAGGCTCCCGGAGGCGCGCCAGATCTCCTCCAGGGGCCGCTCGCGCAGGGAGCCGGCGACGAAGGCAGGATCGCCGGCGGTGATCACGCAGGCGTGCACCCGCCCGTAGGGGTCGATCGCGAGGTCCTTGCAGCCGGCGGCGCAGAGATCGTTGCGCCTCACCGATGCGCCGCCGCCAGCTCGCCAGGTTGTCGACGGTCAGGCCGATCTCGGCGGCTACGGCGAAGAGCTCGCGCACGGCGGCGAGCAGCTCCGCGCCGGAGGGCACGAGGTCGGGGTCGCCGGGCACGCCGCCCTGCTGGTGCGGGAGGATGAGGTGGAGCCGGCGGACGCCGGCGCCACGCAGCTCGCGCGCGAGCTGCGCCAGGCCGGCCAGCGCCGGCCGCACCAGCACGGTGTTGGCGACGGGCTCGAGGCCGGCCGCCCGCAGGTTGGCGATCGACGCCATGACGTCGTCGTGACTGCCGGGGCCGCGCAGGTCGTCGTTCACCGCGCGCGGCCCGTCCACGCTGGCCAGCGGCGTCAGCCGGCCGCGGCCGGCCTTCGCCAGCGCGGCCGCCGCCTCGGCCGAGACGTAGCTGTTGAAGAAGAACCGGGCCTTGGCGCCGTGCCGCCCGGTGACGTGATCCACGAGCTCGACGAAGTCGTCACGCAGCAGCGGGTCGCCGCCGATGAACACGAAGCTGCCGGCGCCCAGAGCGGCGCACTGGTCCACGGCCTCCTTCCATTCAGCCGTGCTGAGCTCTCCCGGGTCCCACGCGGCGCCCTTGTTGTAGCAGTGGCGGCAGTCGCGTGCGCAGCGGTGCGTGACGTGCAGGTAGATCTCGCGCAAGCCTTGGAGCGGCTCGCCGCGCGAGGGCGCGTCGCCGCTGAGCCGCGCGAGGACGTCGAGCTCGCCGGGTTCGTCGACGTCGATCCACAGTGGCACCTGGCTCACCGCCAATCCATGCGCCCGGGCGGCGCGCAGCGTGTGCGCGAGCAGTGCCGCGCTGCTCATCGGGGACGTCCTCAGCAGGTCCGCGACGGCGTCGCCGGGCTGCCGCCAGGTACTCCGGCCGAGGCCGATGAGGTAGTAGCCGCCGTCGGCGGCGGGGCCGAGGATGAGGCGCCCCGGCGCGCCCTCGGCGGCGCCGGCCTGCGCCTCAGCCAGCGCCGCCTCGAGGTACTCGACCGGGATCGGCGGGCTGTCGCTGTTCACGGCGACGACGCTGGCGGCCCCCGCCGCGAACAGGTCGGCGAACACGCCGGCGAGCCGCTCCCCGAGCGAGCCGCCGCGCTGCGCGAGGCGCCGCCAGGCGGCGGGCCGGCCGGCGAGCGGATCGACGGGCGCCGGCCGTGCCTCGTCGGCCGTAGCGTCGGCCGGCGCCTCGGCCAGGACGCGGCTCGCGCCCCGCACTTGCTCGGCCTGCGCCAGCGTGGCGTCGAGCAGGCGGGCGTACAGGGCAAGCGCCTCGTCGGCCCCGATCCGCGCGGCGAGGCGCGTCTTGACCGCGCCGCGGAGCAGCGGCTTGGCCATCACGACCAGCACGGCGCGGCCCACGAGAGCCGCTGTGGGCGCGTCGCTCACTCTGGTGCCTCGCCGTCCATGCTCACTGCAGTATGCGGCAGCCTGCCGTGCGCGGCCAGCGCAGGAGCCACGGCCTGCCGCCACGGCGGGGCCATCACGGGCCAGCGTCCGGCGAGCGCCTCCGGGAGAGGCGCCACGAGGCCGATCACGACGGGCAGCCACACGCCTGCGGCGAGGCCCAGCGCGAGCGGCATCAGCCAGTACCAGGCGTGCACCACCGGCAAGCACACGGTGGCGAGAGTCAGCGTCCAGGCGAAGGCCGCCGCCGTGTTGGCCCGGCCGCGCAGGCGCCGGGCGATCCACAGGGCGCCCGCCAGCGCCACTGCGGCGCACGCCACGCGTGCGGCGCCGACCGGCAACGCGAGGCGGAGCAGCGAGTAGAGGAGGGCTCCTCCGCTCCAGCTCGAGCCGGCCTGCAGCACGGAACCGGTGGCCCCGCCGCTGAGCAGGTACGGCACGTAGGGGAGCACGAAGGCCGGCGCGAAGCCGGCGAGCAGGCGGGCGGGCTTCGCCCGCCCACCCACGAGCGCCGGCACCAGGAGTACAGCTGGCGTGAGCCGAAAGGCCGCCGCGAGGCCGAGCGCCGCCCCGGCCTGCCAGTCCTTGCCGCGCACGAGCAGCGCGGCGGTGAAGACCACGAGGCAGACGGCGACGCTCTCGAGGTGCGCGGCGCTCCACGTCTGCACGATCACCGCCGGGCACAGCAGGTAGAGCACGGTCGCGGCCTTGCGCCGTGACACCCCCGCGAGCCACCACACGCCCAGCGCCGCAAGCAGGTCGGCGGCCCCGAACAGGAGCTTGAACGCGAGCACGCCGCCGCCGGCCGCGGCGACGCCGTAGAAGGCGGCCTCGGCGAGCGGCGGGTAGGGCGTCCGCAGGTGCGGATGATTGACGCGCGCTCGCCCGGCGTAGCGCACGCCGTCGAGGCGCGGGTCGGCCGGGGCGTACCGGTACGGGTTCACCCCGGCCTGCTGCACCCGCCCGTCCCATGCGTAGCGGTAGGCGTCGCTGCTGAGGCTGGGCACGCCGGGCAGGAAGATCAGGCGCAGGATGACGGCGACGACGAGGGCGCCGCGCAGCGGCAGCCGGGTCGCCGCCGTGGCCAGCAGCGCGAAGCCGGCCAGCGACAGGCCGTAGAATGCGACGAAGCCGCCGATGTGCAGGATGAGGTCGCCGGAGAGCGCGAGGCCCGCCAGACCGGCGGCGAGAAGCCCCGATCCGAGGTAGGCGCGCAGGCGTGGACGGTCCATCACAGCGCCCAGACTACTGCATCGTCCTGCCGGTGCTCGACGAGGCGGCGGCGCTGCCGGGCGTCCTGGCGGAGCTGCGCGGCTTGGGTCTCCTCGGCCGCGCGCTCTTCGTCGACAACGGCTCCTCCGACGGCGGCCCCGAGCTGATCGCCGCCGCCGGTGGCGAGGTGCTGCGCGAGCCGCGGCGCGGGTACGGGTTCCCTTGCCTCACCGGCGCCCGCGCCGCCGTCGCGCGCGGCGCCCGGGCCGTCGTCTTCATGGAGGCGGACGGCACCGACGACCCGGCGCAGGTCCGCTACCTGGTGGCGCCGGTCCTGGCCGGCGTCGCCGACCTCGTGGTGGGGTCGCGGCGACGCGCCGTGCACGGCGTGTCGCCCGGGCGCATGCCCCTGCACCAGAGGCTCGGCAACGACTGGCTGGCACTCAGCCTCTGGCTGTTCTTCGGCCTGCGCCTCAGCGACGACGGCCCCTACCGCGCCATCCGCGTCGACCTGCTCGAGCGCCTGCGTCTGGAGCAGCGCGCCTACGCCTTCCCCACGGAGATGGTCGTCAAAGCGCGGCTCGCCGGGGCGCGCATCGCGCTGCGCGACGTGGCCTACCGGCGGCGCGCCGGCCGCTCGAAGATCGCCGGTACCTGGCGGGGCACGCTCGGCGCCGTGCGCGACATCACGTGGTGCCTCGTGCGCCTGCGCCTGCTGGGCTTCCGGCCGCGCTGACGGCCGCCTAGTAGACCGGCAGGCGCGGGTGCGGCCGGCGCCGCGCGAGGCGCGCGTCGAGACCCAGCGTGCGCCCGCTCTGCGAGAGGGCGATCGCGAGGAGCAGCAGGCACATGATGATGTAGGTGCCGGGCCAGTCCCTCGTGCCCGACGTCGCGACCAGGAGGTTGAGCTGGAACAGGGAACCGAGGAGCCCGACGACCGGCGTGAAGAGCCCCAGGATCAGGCAGAGGCCGACGATGAGCTCGAGTGCGAACTGTGCCCGCGACGTGATCGCGGCGTTGGGGATCATCACCTTGTTCAGGAACGTGGCGTAGGGGCCCACTACCGTGGTATCGGCGTAGTGCTGCACGAAGTGCGCCCAGCCGTGAGGCGAGTAGAAGCCCTTCCGCAGGTTGAACGACCACACGGCCACGAAGATGGCGCCCATCATGATGCGGAGGCAGGCGAGCAGCAGGGCGCTGCGTTGCTCTCGCGGTGACCAGAGGCTCATCGCCGTCTCTCCCGTGTCGGCTTCATCCGCCGGCGACCGGGGGCATGACCTGGAGCTGGTCGCCGGCGCTCAGCTCAGCCTGGAGCACTGCGGAGGGGGCCAGCTGCCGGCCGTTGAGGATGACGCTCACGAGCGGCCGGTCCTTGAAGAACAGCCGCTGCGCGTAGCGCGGTGCCTGCGCCGCGACCGCGCGCAGCGCCTCGCCTACGGTTCCCGCCTCGCAGGTCAGCCGGAGCGGATCGTCGGGAGAGGTGAGCGAGGCCGGCAGATCGACGGTCACTGCGGCCATATCGTCGCCTCGCTCCTCTCGTCCAAAGGCCGGTCGGCGCCGATTATCCCACGTCCCCGGCTCGAACGGTTGCGCGCCGCCGTCGCGGCGCGCAACTCTCCGATTCCCCCGATGACGATCCGGCATGCGCGTGCTCCGCTGCTTGACAGGCCCGCCGCGGCCCAGTACTGTGATTGTTGATAAGACTTATAGGGTATATCGGGTTTCGGCCCGCAGGGTCAGCGTCATCGTCCGGGAGAGTCATGCACATATCGTCCAAGAGCCGCTACGCGCTGCGTGCCCTCGTCGAGCTCGAGCTGCGCACCGGCGGCGACGCCAAGCCGGTGCGCGTCGCCGACCTCGCGGCGGAGCGGGAGTTGCCCGAGCAGTTCCTGGAGCAGCTCTTCGCGACGTTGCGGCGAGCAGGCATCCTGCACAGCCACCGCGGCGTGGGAGGCGGGTTCACGTTCGCGCGGCGGCCCGACCAGATCAGCGTCCTCGACGTGGTCATCGCCCTCGACGGCCCCCTAGGTGTGGCGGCCTGTCTCGAGGGCGACTGCGACCTCGAAGACCACTGCGGCGCCGCCGCAGTGTGGCGCGAGGCTTCCGAGGCCTTCGAGGGGGTGCTCTCGCGGACCGCCGTGACCGACCTCGCCGAGCGCGAGCGCCAGCAGCGCGCCGGGCAGCCGATGTACCAGATCTGACCACCCATCCGACCAGACGAACGAGGAGACCAAACGTGAAGATCGCCGAGAACATCACCGAGCTCATCGGGGGGACGCCGCTCGTCAAGTTGCGCGGCGTCTCGGAGCGCTCCGGCGCCACCATCGTCGGCAAGCTCGAGTCGTTCAACCCTGGAGGCAGCGTCAAGGACCGCATCGGGCTGTCGATGATCGAGGCCGCGGAGCAGGCCGGGCTCATCGACAAGGAGGAGACGACCATCGTCGAGCCCACGAGCGGCAACACCGGGATCGCGCTGGCGCTGGTCGCCGCGGCGCGCGGCTATCGGGTGCTGCTGACGATGCCGGAGACCATGAGCGTGGAGCGCCGCAACCTGCTGCGCGCGTACGGCGCCGAGCTCATCCTGACCCCCGGTCCCGAGGGCATGAAGGGCGCGATCGCGCGTGCCTCTGAGCTCACCGGGCAGATCCCCGGCGCCTTCATGCCGCAGCAGTTCGAGAACGCCGCCAACCCGGAGGTGCACCGCCGGACCACCGCGGAGGAGGTGTGGAACGACACCGACGGCAAGGTCGACATCTTCGTCGCCGGAGTCGGCACCGGCGGCACCGTGACGGGCGTCGGCGAGCTGCTCAAGCAGCGCAAGCCGGACGTGCAGATCATCGCCGCGGAACCCACCGACTCGCCGGTGCTCAGCGGCGGCAAGCCCGGTCCGCACAAGATCCAGGGCATGGGCGCCGGGTTCGTGCCCAAGGTCCTCAACACCGGCATCTACGCCGAGGTCGTGCAGGTGACCAACGAGCAGGCCTTCCAGTTCGCCCGCGAGCTCGCCGCCGAGGGCATCCTCGTGGGCATCTCCGCCGGCGCCAACGCCTACGCGGCCTACGCCGTCGCCAGCCGCCCGGAGAACAAGGGCAAGCTCGTGGTGACGGTGCTCTGCGACACGGGCGAGCGGTACCTCTCCACGGCGCTGTTCGCCGA
Organism: uncultured Thermoleophilia bacterium; assembly: GCA_963709845.1. Lineage (GTDB taxonomy): Bacteria > Actinomycetota > Thermoleophilia > UBA2241 > UBA2241 > CAIXSE01. The sequence continues at coordinate 326,609 of CAVPXV010000004.1, read as the reverse complement.
GCCCGAGCCGGTGGCCGAGACCGCAAGCATCTGAGGTCGCGCTCAGCGGCGGCTTGTGGGCGGCCCGTCCCGCGAGTCGCCCGCAGCCGGGCCGCAGCCTGTCGCGGCCGCCGGCGGCACGGAGGCCGGCGAGCGTGCGCTCGCCGGCCTCTTGCTGTCCTTGCTCCCTTGCGGCCGCCGCGCCGCTGCTAGGATGAGGGCGTGCTGGACCTCGACGTCATCGCCGGCCTGCTGCTCGTCGCGCTGACAGCCGCGGCGCTGCTCTGGCTGTGGGGGCTCGTGCGTGGCCACGCGCGCTCGCGCTGGGTGGTGGCTGGCCGCGTCGCGTGCGCCATCGTCGCGGCCGTCGCCCTGGTCGGCGCGCTCGCCTACCGGGTCATGGACTCGCGCACCTTCCAGGTGGCGGGCCGCATCGTGGCGCGCGTGCAGACCGACCAGCGCGTCGTGGCGCTGACGTTCGACGACGGCCCCAGCTCGGCCTACGTGACGCAGGTGCTCGAGGCGCTGGGTCGTCACCGCGCTCCGGGCACCTTCTTCGTCGTCGGCAGCACTGCCCGTGCCGACCCGGCGGCTCTGCGGGCCCTGGTCGCCGCCGGGCAGGAGATCGGCAACCACTCGTACACCCACCGCCGCCTCATCGCCGTGTCGGTCGACACCGTCGCCGCCGAGGTGCGGCGCACCGACGAGGTCATCCGCGCCGGCGGGTTCGCGGGGCCGATCCTGTACCGGCCGCCGTACTGCAAGAAGCTGGTCTCGGCGCCGTACTACCTCTGGCGGCACGGCAGGACCACCGTCACCTGGGACCTCGAGCCCGACTCGATCGCCGCGATCGCGGAAGATCCGCGCGCCATGACCGACTACGTGACCGCGAACGTGCGACCGGGATCCATCATCCTGCTGCACGTCTGGCCGGCGAGCCGCGACGCCTCGCGCCGGGCGCTGCCCATGATCCTCGCGGCGCTCGCGCGGCGCGGCTACCGCTTCGTGACGGTGTCGCGGCTGCTGGCGCTGCCCCGAGCGCCGGCCGGCTAGGCAAGCATGCGCTCCACGGCCTGGAGCGCCCGCAGGCGAATGTGCTCCGGGACGACGACCTCGTGGTCGAGCACGTCGTCCCACTCCTCGCCCAGCGTGGCGATGCACTTCTCCAGCGTCGTCAGCTTCATGTTGGGGCAGATCGCCCCGGGGGAGGCGGGGATGAACCGCCGGTCCGGATACAGGGCGCGGAGGCGGTAGAGCAAGCCGGTCTCGGTGGCGACGACGAACGTCGTCGCCGCGCTGCCGGTCGGGTAGCGCAGCATGCCCGAGGTGCTCGTGACCACGTCGGCGATCTCGAGCACTTCGCGCCGGCTCTCCGGGTGTGCCATGAGCACGGCGCCCGGGTTCTCGGCGAGGATCCGCTCGATGTCGGCGGCGCGGAAGTCGTCGTGCACGTGGCACCAGCCCTGCCAGAGGATCATGGTCTCCTCGCGTCCGGTCTGCCGAGCCACGTAATCGCCCAAGTTGCGGTCGGGCACGAAAATGATCGTCTGATCCTTGGGAAAGCGCTCCACGATCTGCACGGCGTTGGCGCTCGTGCAGCACACGTCGGTCTCCGCCTTGATGTCCGCCGAAGTGTTGACGTAGGCGACCACCACGGCGTCGGGATGCTGCGCCTTGAGCTCGCGCAGGCCGTGCACGGTGACCATGTCGGCCATGGGGCAGCCGGCACGCTTGTCGGGCATGAGAACGGTCTTCTGCGGGGAGAGGATGTAGGCCGTCTCGGCCATGAAGTGCACGCCGCAGAAGAGGATGACGCGGTGCGTGTCCTTCTGCGCGATACGCGCCAGCTCGAGGGAGTCGCCCGTGTAGTCGGCCGCGTCCTGCACCTCGGGGCGCTGGTAGTTGTGGGCGAGGATGACCGCGTCGCGCTCGGCGGCAAGGCGGCGAAGCTCCTCTTGGAGGGCGTTCAGTCGGGGCATATGGTCACCGGTCGAGTCGCGGGTGAGGGAGATTATACGGTGTTCTCCGGGGTCGCCGGGACTCTCACCTTCCTGCACCCGGCCGGGCGCGGCGCCGCGCCGCGACCCCGCGTGGCGCCTAAGGGCGCCGGACCGCGGACCTGACCGCCAGTGCCGCGATGCCGGCGAGGCTGCCGGCCAGGAGCAGGCGCAGGATCACGTCGACGTCCATGTTCAGGTCTGCGGCGGCGGGGTGGAAGACGCGGCCGCCGCCGACCGTCTCGAGCCGGATCAGCAGCCCCGCCAATAGCAGGGCCAGGGGGATCAGCAGGACACCGGCCTCGCCGGCCACACGGGACAGCTGCTGAGGGACGCGCATGGATGACCTCCTCTGGTCGAGTGAGGTCTACCCTGCGCGTGTGGAGCCCGGCCGGCGGCGGCGTGAACGTTCGTGAAGATGCTGAGTGAGAAGCGGCGCACAGCTTCAGCCGCGCCCCTCGATGGCCCGGTTCACCTCCACGCCGGCGAGCAGCGCGAGGTTCATGACCCAGGCCCAGACGAGAAAGGCGACGCCGGCGCCGAGCGCCCCGTAGACCTTGTCGTACGAGGCGAAGTGCGAGAGGTAGATGCTGAACAGCGCCGAGGCGGCGATCCAGAGGGCGACGCCGACGCCGGCGCCGGGCAGCAGGCGCCACAGCGCCGGCTGGCTCCGCGCCGGCGTGAACCGGTACAGCAGACCGAACATCAGCAGGCCCAGCGCCAGCAGGATCGGCCACTTGATCCAGGACCACACGTGCAGGAACCCGGTGCCGATGCCGGTGACGTCCGCCGCCCAGCTTCCGAACGGCCCGACGAGGGCGACCACAGCGGCTGCGGCCGCGAGCAGGACGAGCAGCAGAAGCGCGAGGGCGAGGCGCAGCGGCAGCTCGCGCCAGAAGGGCCGGCGCTCGACGACCCCGTAGATGCCGTCCGAGGCCCACATGAAGGCGCCCACGTAGGCGGAGGCCACCCAGAGGGCCAGTAGGGAACCGACCGCGAGCGCCCACCCCGAGCTCGGCGCGCTGAGGATGCCGCGGAGCGCGCCGGAGACCACGTCCACGGCCCACTGCGCGCCGAGCCGGCCGACGTCGTCGAGCAGCTTCTGCAGCGCGTCGGGCGAGATCCCGACGAGGCCGAGCATCGCGACCACGACGATCAGGGCCGGCAGCAGCGACAGGATGGTGTAGTACGTCAGCGAGGCGGCCAGCCGGGGCAGGTCGTGAGCGAACACCACTCGCGCCAAGCTCATGGCCTCGCGCCGCAGATGTGCCGCCGGTCTATCGCTGGGCTCCACCTGGCCTCCCGCGTCGTAGGACCCGGCAAGCCTATATCACGCCGTCAGGCCCACAGCGTCAGGGCCGGCAAGGACCCGCAGCGTCAGGGCGGCAGGGGCCCGGAGCGGAAGAGCCGGCGCGGCTACTCGCGTTTCGCCGGCTCGTGATCCTTCCAGGCGCCGAGGCTCTTGACGCGGTCGAAGAAGCCGGTCTCCTCCATGATGACCTGGACTTCCTTCACCGCCTCCTCGGCCGGGTACATGCCGCCCAGGCCCATCTCCTCGCGCATCGCGTCGCGGTTGGCGATGAACTCTTTCCACTTCGGCCCCCAGGCCTCGGCGATGGCGCTGAAGAACACGTGCGGCGTGCCGCCCATGCCCTTGTCGTAGAACTGCTCGCCCCAGGCGGCGAACATCTCGACGTGCTTGATGCCGTAGCCGCTCTCGACCTGCATGCTGCGCACCACCTGGTTGATCACGGCGACGCTGTTCTTGCGCGGGCAGCGGCTCTGACAGGTGTAGCAGTAGAAGCAGAACCACACGCTGTCGTCCTCGAGGAGCGTGGGGTCGCCCTCAAGGGCGCGGCGCGCCACTTCGCGCGGGACGTACTCGGTGAAGCGGGCCGCCGGGCACCCCGACGTGCAGATGCCGCACTGGATGCAGCTCTCGAAGCCTTCCTTGTGGTCGTGCATGCGCGGATCGTTGACGATGCGGTCGACGAGGTCGCGGCGGGCGCTGGTGCGCTGCTTGAACTCGGTCTCGGCGATATGCGCGTAGGGATTGTCGAGGTTGGGGCCGTCGCCCTCCGCCCTGACTTTCACGTCGTTGGAGTCCTTGTCAGTCATCGGGACGCGCCTCCGGGGCGATGGGTACGGCCCGGAAGAACTCGGGCCAGTAATGGACGGGGACGTCGCGCTTGAGCTCGCGCGCGGCCGAGCGCAGGTTGTCGCGGCACAGCGAGCAGGGAGTGACCACCGGGGCGTGCCGGGCCGCCGCGAACTCGAGCAGCATGGCGCTCGCTTTGGTGGCGCCGCGGTACACGCCGCCGAGCGCGCCGCAGCAGCCGCTGTGCAGCGTCGGGTAGTCGGTGTGCACGGCGGCCCCGGAGAGCTCGGCGGCGTCGCCCAGGGCGGCGAGGGCCGCGTCGCGGTCGGCGAGGCAGCCGACGTAGGGGACGAAGCCGGGGGCCGCGGCGGCGATGCCCGCCTCGCCGCGGCGGGCGCGCGCGGTGAGCGCGTCCCACAGCGGGGTGACCTCGACGCCCGTCTCCGCGAGGCTGGCGTCGCAGGCCGGGCACGCCGTGTACACGCGTTCGCCGGCGCCGAACCTGGCGGGTACGGCGCCGCGGCTCGGGTGGCCGCAGCAGGCGGCGTCCGCCGCCTCCTCGAGGCGGACGCCGAAGCCGGCGGCCACCTCGCGCACGCAGGCGAGCAGCTCGTGGTCCTGTTGCAGGGCGCAGCCTGCGTAGAAGGGCAGAGCGACGGCGGCGGCGGGAGCGGCTTCGCCCGCCCGCCCCTTCCTGCCGGCGGGCAGCATCTGCCGGGCGAGCTTCATGCCCATCCCGGCGGCGCCCACCTTGTCCTTGGGCAGATGACCCTTGGCCACCATAGCCGCGCCGAACTTCATGGTGTCGATGCGCGGCCGCCTGCGCAGGCGCGTGGTGGCGATGTCGGCCGCCGAGCGCTCGGGGCAGTGGATGGCCGAGCCGTACTCACGCTCGAGGTCCCGCAGCCCGTGCAGGACGGTGGCCACGTCGATCTCCATGCGGCACACCTCGGTGCAGGTGCCGCACTCGGTGCAGCGCCAGAGGTCGTCGCTCCTGAGCACGGCCTCGATCTCGCCAGAGAGGATGAGGCGCACGAGCCGGCGCGGGCCGCTGTGGAGCTCGCGCCCGCTGGGGCACGACGAACTGCAGGTGCCGCACTGGTAGCAGGGGTAGCACGCGCGCGCGAGGCGCTCGAGCTCGGCGACCATGGCCTCGGGATAGGCGCGATCAGCGGTCACGGCCACAGCCCTCACCCCCTTCGCAGGCGGAGGCGCCGGCGAGGGCGCCGGCTCCGGCGCCGATCAGCTCCATCTCGCGCTCGAGGAGCTCCAGGGAGAGCTCGTCGCCGGCGGCCCTGGCGGCGAACATGCGGATACGCCGGCCCACGCTCCGCCGGTCCACGGCGCAGAGGTGCCACAGCTCCATGGGCAGCGGCGTGCCGCTCTCGGCGAGGAGCTCGCCGGCGAGCTTCACCTGCTCCAGGGCGCTGGCATCGCCGGTGCGGTACTGGCAGCGGCCTTCGGCGCAGCCGGCGAGGAACACGCCGGCGGCGCCCAGACGGGCCGCTTCCACGATGTGCAGGGCGCCCACGCGCCCGAGACACGGCAGCTCGATGAGGCGCACGTTCTCGGGGTACTTGTCGCGCCGCTGGCCGCTGAGGCCGATGGCGGCGCCGGCGCACTCCTTGCAGTAGAAGCCGACGACGGGCCTCTCGGTGGCCCGCGTCATGGTGGCGATGCGCCCGAGCAGGGCGTCGTCGCTCAGGTTGTGCGTGACGGCGACCTCCGGGCAGTTGGCGGCGCAGATGCCGCAGGCGCGGCAGCTCTCGCGGTCGATCACGGCGAGCTTGCCGTCGTCCTTGACCTCGGCCGGCCGCGGCGCGTCCGCCGGCCGCTCCACCAGCGTGATGGCGTTGAACGGGCACATCGTCATGCAGGTGTCGCAGCCCACGCAGCGGGCGGCGTCGACCTGCGACGCGGGCGTCCCCCGGCGCCCGGCGGAGGTGAGGAAGTTGTGGATCTGGCCGGCGACCGCCGACGCCTCGGTGTTGACCTCGATGAGGGCCTTGGGGCCGGCCGCCGAGCCGCACACGAAGATGCCTTCGCTGCTCGTCTCGGTGGCGCGGTTCTTGCGGTCGAGGATGTCGATGAAGCCGTCGTCGTCGCGCTCGATGCCGAGGGTCTGGGCGAGACGCTCGGTGGCAGTCGCCGGCACCATGCCCGTGCTGAGCACGACGAGGTCCGGGCGCAGCACCCGCTGGCGTGCCGAGGTGACGTCCTCTACCTCGATCACGGGACGGCCCTCGGCATCGAACATCACCTCGGGCGGCGTGCCGCGCAGGAACTCCACGCCGGCCTCCCGGGCCGTGAGGAACCAGTGCTCGTAGCCGACGCCCGCGGTCCGCATCTCCAGGTAGCAGATCGTCACCTTCATCGCGGGAAACAGCGTCTTCAGCCGGATCGCGTGCTTGAGCGCGATCATGCAGCAGAGGCGGGAGCAGTGCGGCAGGTGGCGCCGGTCGCGCGAGCCCGCGCACTGGACCATGACCAGCTCCTGCACCGGCATGCGCCCGAGCACCGCCTGCCCCTCCCAGGTGTCGAGCATCGTCGCCAGGTCGACCTGGGTCACCACGCTCTCGTGCTCGGGGTGGAACTCGGCGTAGTACCGGGGCGGGGCCGGCTCGCAGCCGACGGCCGTGAGGATGGCGCCGGCGTGCACGGTGGTGCGCTCCGGCGACTGCGTGAAGTCGATCGCTTCGACCGGGCACTCCTCGGCGCACCTGCCGCAGAACGTGCAGGTGTCCAGATCGATGGTGCGCACCACGCGGCCGTCGTAGAACTCCGTGAAGATGGCCTTCTTGCCCGGCTCGGAGGCTTCGGCCGGGCACACCGTCTCGCAGGTGCCGCAGTTGACGCAGGCGTCGGTGACCATGTTGGGCAGCCGGCGGACCTGCACCTCGAAGGCTCCGGGATGGCCGCTGACCGACTCCACCGTGGCGCGGCGCCTGACGGAGAGGTTGGGGTGGTCGATCGCCAGGTTGCGGTGGAAGCACTTGCGTGTGCCGGCCTGGTCGTCGTTGGAGGGGAGGCACTGGCCGCAATCGTTGGTGGGGAAGACGGTGCCGATGCGGGCGGCGCGGCCGCCGAGGAAGGGCCGCCGCTCGATGAGCTCGACCGGGTGGCCCATCTTGGCGAGCTCGGCGGCGGCCTGCGTGCCGGCCACGCCGCCGCCGATCACGACCACGGTGTCGCGGCGCTCGGCGTAGCTCATGGTGTCGGCCGGCGCGTCCGGGTAGGCGATCGACGAGTCGACGACGCGCTCCGCCTTGGCGGTGACCGCGTCCACGTCTTCGCCGTGCACCCAGCTGCAGCCCTCGCGGATATCGGCGACCTCGAGCTGCAGGCCGCGCGCCAGGAGCTTGTGGAAGCGCCGCGCGGCGAAGTCCTGCGAGCAGCCGGCGAAGACGAGCTGGCGCCCGTCGCCGGCCTCCATGAGCTCCAGCAGCTGCGCCTGGCCCTCGCGGCTGCACCAGTGCCTGCCGCGGAGCGTGCCGGCGTGCAGCCCCGCATGCGTCTCGAGCCGGTCGAAGTCGATGTTCTTCATCGTCCCGGCGCACTCGCAGAGGAGGACGAGCGGACGCGGGTCGGCGAGCGGCGCGCCGCCGTTGCCGGCGCTCATGCGCGCGCCTCCGTAGCGGCGACGACGGGCGCGCCGTCGATCTTCGCCGGCCGCGCCTCGATGGCCTCGGCCGGGCAGCCGCGGGCGCAGGTGCCGCAGCCCAGGCACTTCTCCTCGTCGTGCACGATCGTGCGGTACACAGTGACGCGCGGCGGCACCTCGATGGGCGCGTCGGGCGCCTGCTTCATGATGCGGCGCAGGGCCGCACCGAGGGCGCCGCGGCGGCTGTCTGCCGGCGCATCGAGCAGCTGGTGCACGTCGAACAGGTCGCCGCGCCGCGAGGCGCCGGACGGGCAGGCGGCGGCGCACTTGCCGCAACCCACGCAGAGCTCCTCGTGGCGCACGATCTCGCAGCCGACGCCGGTGGAGTCGTGTGGCGCGTCGCCGGGCACGCGGCTGAGGATCGCGCGCCCGCGGCTGGTGAGCGGCATCAGGCCACCGCCCTTCCCGAGGCGCCGGCGGCGCCCACGGCCGGGCCGGCGCCCGCCGCTGCCAGGTCGGCCGGGTCCGAGCGCTCCAGCGGCGGCAGGCCGCCGACGACGCGGTCCATCTCCTTGACGGCGGCCACGAACTTGGGCGGCTCGCCGGCGCTCATCGTGAACATGCGGCAGCGCTCGGGCTCCACGCCGACGCTCTTGAGCAGGCGCTGCACGAACGCCACGCGGTCGATGGCGTTGAAGTTGCCCTCGCGGTAGTGGCACTGGCCCTCGAGGCAGCCGGCGACCATGACGCCGTCGGCGCCGTCGGCAAGGGCGCTGAGCATGAGCAGCGGGCTCACGCGCCCGGTGCAGGGCACGAGCACGAGGCGCACGGTCGGCGGCAGCGCCGTGCGCGCGTTGGCGCTGGCGTCGGCCGCCGCGTAGGCGCACTCGCGGCAGCAGAAGGCGACGATGCTGCGGCCGCCGCCGGTCTCGCTTTTGGTCGCCAAAGCGGCGGCCATCAGACCGTCACCTCCGCCAGCACTTCTTCGTCGCTGAAGCCGCCGAGCTGGATGGCCCCCGTCGGGCACTCGGCGCTGCAGATGCCGCAGCCGCGGCAGATGTTGGGGTCGACCACGGAGTGCGCCTCGGCGCCGGTGGTCACGGCGACGGCGCCCTGCGGGCAGACCGTCTCGCAGACCCCGCAGGCGATGCACACGTCGGGGTCGCTGGCCGCGACCTGCGCCGGCGTGAGCACGAAGCCCGTGCTGAGCATGCCGATGGCACGGGCCGCCGCGGCCTTGGCCTGGGCGATCGAGTCGGGGATGTTCTTGGGCCCCTGCGCGGTGCCGGCGACGAACATGCCGGGGCGCTGCGTGTCCACCGGTGCGAGCTTGGGGTGGTACTCCTTGATGAAGCCGGCGGCCGCGGTCTGCAGGCCGGCGACGTGGGCGATGTCCCTGGTGCCCTCGCTCGCCTCGAGGCCGGCCGAGAGCACGACGAGGTCGAAGAGCTCCTCGCTCTTGCGCCCGGTGAGCGTGTCCTCGAAACGCACGCGCAGGTCCTTGTCGGGTTCCTCGATGATCTCGCTGACGCGGCCGCGCACGTAGCGCACGCCGCGGGACTGCACGAGCTTGTAGTACTCCTCGTGCGCTTTGCCGGGCGCGCGCAGGTCGGTGTAGCCGATGGTGACCTCGGTGTCCGGGTAGTGCTGCTTGATCAGTGAACTGTGCAGCGTCGCGAACAGGCAGCAGACGGCGGAGCAGTGCTCGTTGCCGGAGGACTGGCAGTCGCGCGAGCCGACGCACTGCAGCATGAGGACGCTCTTGGGCACGCCCCCGTCGGAGGGGCGCTCGATCTCGCCGGCGGTGGGGCCGGCGGCGGCCAGCAACCGCGCAAGCTGGCTCTGCGTCATCACGTTGTCGTAGCGTCCGTAGCCCAGCGAGCGCTTGCGGCGCGCGTCGAACTCCTGGTGGCCGGTGGCGATGATCACGGCGCCGACGGTGATGTCCTCGATGCTCTCGGCCTGGTCCCAGTCGATGGCGCCGCTGGGGCAGGCGCGCACGCAGCTGTCACACTCGCTGCACACGGCGCAGTCGAGGCAGCGCTCGGCCTCCGCCACGGCCTGCTCGGCAGTGTAGCCGTCGCTGACCTCGTTCCAGTCGCCACGGCGCTTGATGCCGTCGGCCATCCGCATCGGCACACGCTGGCCGATCGCGATGGCGGCGAGCTCCTCGTCGGTGGGCCGGGCGACCTCGCGCTCGTCGTCCCACACCGGCAGCAGGCGCCGGCCGCGCAAGTAGTTGTGGATCGCGGCCGCACCCCTGCGGCCGGCCGCCACGGCTTCGATGGCCGTGAAGAAGCCCATGGCCGCGGCGTCGCCGCCGGCGAAGACGCCCTCGCGAGTCGTCATCATGGTGTCGCGGTCGACGCAGATCTGGCCGGCCTCGAGCTCGAGGCCGTCGCAGCCCTGCGCGAAGTCGTCCACCAGCGCCTGGCCGACGGCGAGGACGATGGTGTCGGCCGCGAGCTCGAAGTCCGAGCCCTCGATCGCGACCGACTGACGCCGGCCGGACTCGTCGGGCTCGCCGAGCTCGCAGCGCTGCAGCTTGATGGAGGCGACCTTGCCGCTCTGGCCCTCGACCGCCAGCGGCTGCACGAGGAACTCGACCGTTAGGCCTTCCTCGCGCGCCTCCTCGACCTCGGTGACGTTGGCGGGCATCTCGACCTTGGTGCGGCGGTAGACGAGCGTGACGTCCGGCTCCTTGCCGGCCTGCTTCTGCAGGCGGATGGCGGAGCGCGCGGCGTCGAGCGCCACGTCGCCGCCGCCGATCACGACGACCTTGCTGCCCACGGCCGGCGTGCCGCCGAGGTTGAGCTCCCGGAGCAGCTCGACGGCGCGCGTGACGCCCTCGAGGTCGTCGCCGGGCAGCGGCGCCTCGGCGCTCTTCTGCAGGCCGGTCGCCAGGTAGACGGCCTTGTAGCCGTCGTCGAAGAGGCCGTCCACGGTGAAGTCGGAACCGGCGCGCTGACCGAGCCTGAGATCGATGCCCTTGGCCAGCACCTGGTCGATCTCGCGCTGGATCACGTCGTGCGGCAGGCGGTAGTCCGGGATGCCGGTGCGGAGCATGCCGCCGGGGACCTGCTGGGCCTCGAACACGGTGACCCTGTAGCCGAGGTCGGCAAGGTCGCGCGCGCAGGTGATGCCGGCAGGGCCGGCGCCGACGATCGCCACTCGTTCCTCGTGGACGACCGGCGCCGGCTGCACCGGCACGGTCGGGCCCACGGTATCGGCGACGAAGCGCTTGAGGCTCGCGATGGCGACGGGCTCGTCGACCTTGCCGCGCACACACGCGGTCTCGCAGAGATGGGTGCAGATGCGCCCGCAGACGCTGCTGAACGGGTTTGGTTCACTGGCGACGCGGTAGGCCTCCTCGAAGCGGCCGGCGGCGACGAGCGCCACGTAGCCTTGGGCCGACGTGTGCACGGCGCAGGCGCTCTTGCACGGGCTCCAGCCCTTCTTCTCGATGGCGAACGTGCTGGGCACGGCGTTGGCGAACTGGCGGTCGATCGCCTTGCGCTCGCTCACGCCGAAGTCGAAGTCGTTGGGGTACTTCACGGGACAGACCGGCACGCACTCGCCGCAGCCCACGCAGGCCTCGCTCACGTAGCGCGGCTTGTGGCGCAGCTTGACGCTGAACTCGCCGGGAGGACCGGTGATCTCGTCGACCTCGGTGAGCGTGTGCACGTGCACGCGGCCCTCGAGGGCGGTGCTCGTGAGGCGCGGCGCCAGCGAGCACATGGCGCAGTCCTCGGTGGGGAAGGTCTTGCTGAGCCGCGCCATGTAGCCGCCGATGCTCGGCTGGCGCTCCACCATGTGGACCTCGATGCCGGAGGCGGCGAGCTCCTCGGCGGCGGTCATGCCGGCGATGCCGCCGCCGACCACCATCACCGAGCGGTGGAGGAACGTGCGCTGGCGCGGCAGGTCGCTCTGGTGCTGCGCCCGCGCGATCGCTCCGGCGAGGATCTTCCTGGCCTTCTCCTGGGCGAGCTCGGGCTCGTCCTTGTGGATGAAGCTGCAGCCCTCGCGCAGGTTGGCGAAGGCCACGGCGTTCTCGCCCAGGCGCAGCTCGCGCGCGATGCGCTCGAACGTGGGGCCCTGGAAGCGCGGCGAGCAGCTGGCGATGATGAGGTGGTCGAGGCCGCGGTCCTCCACGGCCTCGCTGATCATCTGGTGCCCCTCGGTGCCGCACATGAACTGGTCGATGGCGACGGTGGTGACGCCCTCCATGGGGCGCGCGTGGGCGGCGAGGTCGTCGAGGTCGAGGACGCCGCTGATGTTGCCGCCGCACTGGCAGAGGAAGACGCCGGCCCTCATGGCGCCACCGCCGGCGCCCGCACGCCGATGCGCTCCAGCAGCGGCTCGACGTCCTGCGAGTGCGAGCCGAGCCCGCAGTCCTTGTCGGGGTCGGCGCCGAGGGCCAGGGCGAGGAGCTGCTGCACGTGCAGGTGCACGAAGGGGTAGCGCTCCTGGGCGCTGGCCTCGATGATGCTGTGGTGGCGGTCGAACTGGATGGCACAGTTGGGGCACATGTGCACGCACACGTCCACGTTCTCCTGCGCCAGGCGGCGGAGCTTCTCGCGCGTCACTGCGACGGCGATGCCGGGGTTCACGAAGCGCTGGCGGAAGCCGGCGCCGCAGTGAGTCGTCTTCTCGTTGTAGAGCCCGGTCTTGATGACGCCGGTGTCCTCGAGGAGGTCCTCGGGGATCATGAAGTTCTCGCTGTCGCCCATCACCTCGTCGGGGAAGACCTTGCAGTAGTGGCAGGCGGGGTGGGTGGCGACCTTGATGCCGTCGAGGCGCCGCTGGATGAGGCCCGGGATGCTCTCGTGGGCGCTCCAGAGGATCTCCATCGTGTGGCTGTGCTGGATCTGGTCGGCGATCGCGTCGGTGTACTCGCGCCCGACCTTGGCGAGCACCTTGTTGGTGTCCGCCCGGTAGGAGTCGACGCTGAGGATGTTGCGCGCCTTCTTGTTGATCGCGTAGCAGGTGGAGCACATGTAGCTCATCGTCGGGTGCCCGTCCTCGACGGCGACGCAGGCGTTGCGCGCCGCAAGCGCGACCGACGTGGCGACCGGGACCAGTTCGGAGTAGTAGCCGAGGCCGGTGCAGCACGTCTGCTCGGGGTGGACTGTGTACTCGATGTCGAAGCGGTCGAAGAGCCACTTGGTGGCGGCCTCGGAGCCGGGATACTCGGTCGAGACGAGACAGCTCCTGAACAGCAGGACGCCGCCGTCGACACGCGGGACGTCGGGCGTCCTAGAGACGATGTTCATGCTCCCCCTCGCGGTAGCTTGCAGCACGCGTATTATCAATAACTCAGGCTAATCCCGCAAATGCGGCTGCCTTATAGTAAGCCCGGCGGCGATAACGGGCGGCGCCGCCGGGCTCGCGAACGCCGGTGTGCGGCTTCTGACTATTGTGACGCACGATTGCGCGACGGCATAGCGGACGCCTTTGGGGCGGTATGGCCGCCGGCGTTGGCGGTGCGCGTCGTGCGAGCGTGCCGGAGACCGGGGATGGGAGGCGCGCGGGGGAGGAGACGGGAAAGGCCCCGGCGGCCGCGCAGCGGCCGCCGGGGCCTTTCCCAAGTCTTCGGTCGGGCTCGCCTCTAGCGCACGGTGACCTTGGCGACGGACGTCCAGGCGGCCCAGTGGCCGGAGGCGTCCTTCGGGTACCAGAGGACGTACCAGCTTGTGCGACCCGGCTTGAACGTCGACCTCGTCTTGTAGAGGCCGGAGCCGTTGGTGGTGCAGGTGCCTACCCTCGTCCAGCCCTTGTACGACGTGAACCCGCCGTTGATGGCCGGCTGGCCGGCGCTCGTCGTGCGCCGGTAGATGATGAGCCTCTTTGCGTGACCGCTCTCGAACGGTACGCGGCCGCTGAAGATGACCGTGCCGGTCTTGCCCACGGTGGTCCGTGACGGCGTCAGGCTGCATACCTGATACGGCTCAGACAACGTCAGTGGCCCGGCAGTGTGCGCCGCGGAGATCCAGTAGTCGAAACCGGGCTTGGCAGTGATGGGGATGGTGAAGTTGGCCTTTGTCCACGCGGAAGGATCGCCCGTGGGCGGCAACTGCCAGTCCGAGTAGGACCTGAAGGCTGGCACCGAGGGGTGGTCGGAGGCGCCGGTCATGGTGTTGACCCAACCGACGGGGAAGTTCTGGAACGACATGACGGCCGTCGACCCGGGCTTGCCGGACGCCCACGTGAAGTTGACCATGCTTGGGCTGGTCGCCTGGTCGACGCTCAGGCCGCTGTCTAGGGTGGAGTTGGCCGAGACCGCCCCGCTGAGCGCGAGCTCGGCGCCCTGGTCCGGCCAGAAGTACACGGCGCCGCCTTCGAGCGTGCCCTGCAAGGCCAGCGGCGCCGCGTCAGTCGCCTCGCCGGCGGCGCCGACCCGGGCCACCGGAGTCTCGGTCAGCTGCTCCGCGTCGCCGTTCTGGGTGTTGAGGTCGACCCAGGCCGTGTCGAACGGGCTCAACTTGCCGCCGGCCGTGAGCTGCATGCCCACCTTGCCGGGCTGCAGGCCCATGTCCGTGCCGGTGGCGGGCCAGCTAAGGTTCGTGACGTCGAACCAGAAGTCGCCCGTGTTCGGGAAGACGACGATCTCACCCTGGCCGGTGCCCGCCGCGGGAAGCGGGGAGAGCGTGGCGAGCCCCGTCGCGTCCGTGTCCTTGAAGCCAAAGGCGGCGTCCGTGCCTGTGTCGACGGACCAACCGACGGTGCCGGGATAGATCGGTGTGCCGTCGTAGTTGTAGGCGTGGACGAGCACGGTCGCGGTCCCGCTGAGCGTCCTCGCCAAAGGCACGTAGCGCGCCGCACCGGAGCGCCAGGAGGCCGCCCGGGCGACCGCGGAGCGGTCCGGCGCGCGGCCGTGATGCGTCGCCGGTCGGGCGGCGGCGGCGGCCGGCAGCAGCAGCGCCGCCGCGCACGCCGACGCGATGATCGAAGCTCGATTCATGATGCCCTTCCTCCCCGAGAGCCGCTCGCACCGGCTCCCCCCTTGCTGTCAATGCATCCTACGCTGGTCGGCCCGCGACAGCCATGGCCCGCGTTAAGAACCGGCGGGCGCGGGGCATCCTCTGGTCACAGACTACCGGCTCCGCGCCCCCGCCCGGGGAGCCGCAGCCGCCTCGTCATCGGAGGACCGAGATGGCCCAAGTCCAGCCATTGACGAAGGCAGACACCACCGGCAAGGCGCCGGCCCCGCCGCCCGGCACGCAAGCCGAGGTCCGTCCCATCGACAGCGCCCACTGCGGGCTGTGCGGCAAGCAGCTGAGCGCCCGTGCGCTGCGGTATCACATGATGTCGCCGCGATCGTGCGAGGCGCCGCTGACGGTGTGCCACACGTGCCGCAAGGCGGCGCTGGGCGAGGGCTACAGGCCGACTGGCTGAACAGGAACCGGCCTTCGCCTTCGCCGCAGCGGGAGCCTTCGGGCTCCCGTTTGCTACAATGACACGCCCCGACGAAGCGGCCCGACCGCCAGAACAAGGTGTGACCATGCGCCTTCTCGATGCCTGCTCCCGCAGACCAGTGGACGCGACGCCCGTGTGGCTCATGCGTCAGGCGGGTCGCTACCTTCCCGAGTACCGCGCCATCCGCGAGAAGATGTCCTTTGTCGAGATGTGCCGGCGCCCGGACATCGCCGCCGAGGTCACGCTGCAGCCCCTGCGCCGCTTCGAGCTCGACGCCGCCATCATCTTCGCCGACATCCTCCTGCCCCTCGAGCCCATGGGCATCGGCTTCCATTTCACCGCGGAGGACGGGCCGGTGATCGGGAAGCCGGTGCGCAGCGCCCGCGACCTCGCCGGCGTGCACGGCATCGACGCCGCCGCCGACCTCGCCTACGTGATGGACGCCATCCGCCTCGTGCGTCATGAGCTCGACGCCCGGACGCCGCTCATCGGGTTCTCGGGGGCGCCCTTCACGCTCGCCAGCTACATCGTCGAGGGTGGCCACTCCCGCGCCTACGCGTACGTCAAGGAGTTCATGTACGCGGACCCCGTCGGCTTCGGCCGGCTGATGAGCATCATCTCGGACGTCGTCGTGGACTACCTGCTCGCGCAGATCGACGCCGGCGCGCAGGTCGTCCAGCTGTTCGACTCCTGGGTGGGCTGGCTCGGCCCTTACGACTACGAGCTGCTCGTGCTCCCGCATGTGCGCTACGTCATCGACAAGGTCAAGGGACACGGGGCGCCGGTGATCTACTTCGGCAACGGCGCCTCCGCCATGCTCCACCTCGTGGCCAAGGCCGGCAGCGAGGTGACCGGCGTGGACTGGCGCATCGAGCTGGACCGCGCCTGGGACCAGCTCGGGGACGTCGCCGTGCAGGGCAACCTCGACCCCATCACCCTGCTTGGCCCGCCCAAGGCGATCGAGGCGCGCGTGGCCGACATCATGGCGCGCGTCGCCGGGCGCCGCGGCCACATCTTCAACCTCGGCCACGGGCTCGTGCCGCAGACGCCGCCGGACAACGTCAAGTACCTCGTCGACGCGGTGCACCGCCTGTCGGCCGCGTCCGTCTGAACGGGAGGCGCGGCCTCATGAGCGAGAGCCTGGTCGACATCGCCCTGCTGGCCTTCGGCGCGCCGGGCAGCCCCGCGCAGATCACCGACTTCCTCGTGCGCATGACCGGCCGGCCGCCGACGCCCGAGACGCTCAAGGTGGTCGAGGAGCGCTACAAGCTGATCGGCGGCGCCTCGCCGCTCCCCGACATCACGGCGCGCCAGGCGCGGGCCCTGCAGGCACGCCTCGTGCAGGAGCTCGCCTTCCCGCTGCGCGTGCGCCACGGGTTCCTCTATGCGGAGCCCACGGTCGCCGACTGTCTCGGCGAGCTCGACGCGCACGAGGTGGTCGCCGTGGGCCTCAGCCCGTTCGCCTCGCGCCTCACCAGCGGCAAGTACCGTGAGGCGCTCGATGCGGTCGAGACGGGCGCCAACGGCGGCCGCCCCATCCCGCTGCTCGAGGGCTGGTACGCCGAGCGCGGCTTCGTCCAGGCCATCAGCCGGCGCGTCGCCGAGGCGCTGGACGGCTGCGACGTCAACGAGTGGGTCGTGCTCTTCACGGCGCACAACGTGCCGCTCGAGACCGTGGAGGAGGGGGACCCCTACGTGGAGCAGCTGCAGCAGACGATCGCCCAGCTGGTCCCGGCGATCATGCCCGGCGACTGGCGCTTCGCCTTCCAGAGCAAGGGGCGCGGCGGCGGCGAGTGGCTGACCCCCGAGGTCGACGACATGGCGCGCGCCGTCGCTGCCGACGGGTGGAAGAAGATCCTTGTGGTGCCCGTCGGCTTCGTCAGCGACAACGTCGAGACCCTCTACGACCTGGACATCATGCTGCGCCGACAGATCGAGTCGCTTGGCCTGGAGTACCGGCGCTCGGCGGCGCCCAACGACTCGCCGCCGTTCATCGAGGCGCTCGCCGACGTGGTGATCGATTACCTCGCGCGGCGGCCGGTGGAGCACCAGCTGCGCCGGCCGGACGGCCCGCACTCGCACGGGTGAGGCCGGTGCCCGAGCCTGCAGACGGAGCGGAAGGCCGGCGCCTGCGCATCGCCGTCGTCGGCGGCGGGATGGCCGGGCTGGGGGCGGCGCGCGTCCTCGAAGACGCGCGCGCCGCGGACCCGGCCATCGACTGGCAGCTCTACGAGGGGGAGCCGCGCTTCGGCGGCAAGGTCCACACCGTGCGCCGCGACGGCTTCGTCGTGGAGGGCGGCCCGGACTCGGCGATCATCGAGAAGCCCTGGCCCATCAAGCTCGCCCGCGAGCTCGGCATCGGCGACCGCTTCGCCGATTCCAACGAGGACATCCGCAAGAGCTACGTGTACGCGCGCGGGAGCCTGCACGAGCTGCCCGAGGGCATCATCCTCATGGTGCCCACGCGCATGGTGCCGTTCGCGCTCAGCGGCCTCATCAGCTGGCCCGGCAAGCTGCGCATGGGGACAGACCTGTTGCTGCCGCGCGGCGGCGCGGCGGTGAGCGGGGCGGCCGACGAGAGCCTCGGCGACTTCGTGCGCCGGCGCCTCGGGCGCGAGGCGCTCGAGCGCATCGCCGAACCCATCGTCGCCGGCATCCACGCCGGCGACCCCGAGAAGATGAGTGTGCGCGCCACGTTCCCGATGTTCCTCGACATGGAACGTCAGCACCGCAGCCTCATCCTCGCCATGCTCAAGCGGCGCAAGGCGCGCCAGAAGGCGGCGGCTCAGGGCGCGTCCGCCGGCGCTCAGGCGCGGGACGGCGCGCCTGGGGCGCGGCCTTCCGGCGGCGGCCCGCGCTCCTACTTCTACTCGTTCCGGGGCGGCCTGCAGGACCTCAGCGACGCCGTCGTGGCCTCGCTGCCGGCCGAGCGGCTGCACGGCGACACCGCCGTGACGACCATGGCGCCCTGCGGCGCCGGCTGCGGCACCTCCGGCGCCGGCTCCGGCGCCTACGCCTTGCAGCTGAGCGACGGCTCGCGCGTCGTGGCCGACGCCGTCGTGCTCGCCACGCCGGCCTGGGCGAGCGGCGAGCTGCTGCGCGCCGCCGCGCCGGCCGCCGCCGCCGACCTCGCGTCCATCGACTACGTCTCCACGGCCACGGTGTCGTTGGCCTTCCGCCGCGACCAGGTGGGCCACGACCTCAGAGGCTTCGGCTTCGTCGTGCCGCGCGCCGAGGGCCGGCCGGTGATGGCGACGACCTGGAGCTCGAGCAAGTTCGCCGGGCGCGCGCCGGACGGCCACGTGCTGCTGCGCAGCTTCCTCGGGCGCGCCGGCATCGAGGCGGCGGCGCAGCTCGACGACGACGAGATGACCACGGTGGTGCGGGCCGAGCTGCGCGCCGTCATGGGCATCGCCGCCGAGCCCGAGCTGGTGCAGATCTTCCGCTGGCCGCGGGGCATGCCGCAGTACAAGGTCGGCCATGTCGAGCTGGTCGCGAAGATCGAGGCCGGCGTGGCCCGGGTGCCCGGCGTGGAGCTGGCCGGCGGCGCCTACCACGGCATCGGCATCGGCGACTGCCTGCGCGAGGGAGCGGCCGCGGCCGAGCGCGCCCTCGAGCACGTCCGCGGCCTCCCCGAGGACGCCGTGCCGCCGCAGCCGGGCGACGTGCCGGCCGGCGACGGCGTCAGCGACTGAGTGGGCGGACGCCGGCGGCTCCGCCGCCGGCGCTCAGTACCTGCCGATCAGCTTCCAGATGAGTCGGTGCGGCGCGTGCATGCTGAAGCCCGGCGTGTTGTACATCACGGCGCAGTGACCGGTGATCACCTTGAGGCCGCGCTTCTCGGCCTCGGCGAGCGCCTCCGGCGTGTCGGTCATCTGGTGGATCCAGATCTCCTGCACGCCGGCGTCGGCCGCCCTGGCCACCCACGCGGCCGTCTCCTCCTTGGGGAGCTCGAGCACGGCGGCCTGCACCGGGCCGGGTAGCGTCGCGAAGTCCGGGTAGGCCTTGTCGCCGTCGATCTCGGCGTTGCCGGCGTCGACGGCGTAGACGGTCTTGCCCTGGTCCTTGAGCGCCTTGTACGTGATCTTGGGGAACGCCTTCTTGCTCCCCTGGTGGCCCACAACCGCGTACGCGTCGCGCTCCCAGAAGCGTTCGCATTCAGACGGCATCGTCTCTCTCCTCCTCGCTGGGCTGGCCGTAGCACTGCGCCGGCGCGAGCACGTCGGGGAACCGTGCGCGCAGGGCGCTTCGCACCTCGTAGCACAGGTGGCACTCGTCGGCGTAGAGCTCGCGCTCCGGCCGGTGTCCGTACGCCTGGGCGAGCGCCCACGGGCCGCCGGCGTGGATCTCGCGGATCAGCGGCCGGCGGGCCGGGTCGTAGGCGTCGAGCACGGCGGCCAGGCCGCCGCGGCGGGGGGCGCCGGCGTCGTCGAAGAACACGTTGCCGGCGCTGATGCCCTGGCACAGCTGCAGCTCACCGCCGCACCCCAGGTGGGCGCGGCCGGGCTCGGCGAAATCCTCGAAGGGGCAGCTGACGAGGGTCTCGGGCGGCCGCGCCGCTCGTGCGGGGGCGAGCTCCACGGCCGCCCTGCCCTTGCACATGATCTCGCCCACATCCTCGCCGAGGCAGAGGCCGGGCACGTCGAGGCAGGCGGCGGCGCCCACCTCGAGGACGCCCATCGGCAGCCCCAGCTCCCGTGCCGCGACCACCGCGTTGCGCAGGCGGGCCTCGTCGGCGTCCTCCACGAAGTACGCGTAGGACGAGAGCGACAGGTCGCTGACCCCGAGCTCAGCGAACGGCGCCAGCCAGACCTTGGCGTCCGCGACCGACGTCGCCCAGAAGCAGTTGCTGACCATGCCCCACTCGAGGCCGCGCTCGCGCGCGTGTCTCGCCGCGGCGAGCACCACCGGATACGCCAGGGTCGGCTCGCCGCCCTCGAAGTACACGCTCTCGACGCCGCACTCCGCCGCCTGGTCGATGGCGCTCGTGAGCTGCGCCAGCGTCATCGTGCCCTCGGCCTCCGGCGACCCCCAGACGAAGCAGTGGTCGCAGGCGTAGGTGCAGCGATAGGTGACGAGGAAATGGATGCCCTCGAGCCGGATGCCCATGGCGAGATTGTACGCCCGCGGGCCGGGCGAGCCTACCGGCTCGCTACAGGCGGGCGCGCAGCGCGAGCACGTCCTGCTTCACCCAGTCACCGGTGGCGTTGCGGGCGCCGGTGTAGTCCTTGAAGTAGGGCGATGCGTTGGCCATCGCGTGGCCGATGACGTTGGCCGTCTTGATGCCGAACCGCCCCTGCAGGTAGCGCACCAGCTTGAGCACGGCGGCGATCTGCCTGGGCCGTCCGAGGATCTGCTGGTCGGCCCAGTGGCCGGTACGGCCCGAGGGCACCTCCTGCACCATCTCGATGCCGACGGCGGTCCAGTTGAGGCCGATGGCGTGGCGTCCGCGCAGGTCCAGCGGCAGGCACTGGATGATCGTCCCGTCCTTGCAGACGATGAAGTGCGCCGAGACGCCGGGGTACTCCCACAGGCCCGGCGTCGACATGTACTTCGTGTCCGCGGCAAAGGTGTTCCAGGCGCTCTGCCAGGGGGCGCCGGCGGTGAAGTGCAGCACCACGACCCTGGGCGCGCTGAGCACGTAGGTGTGCTGGTGATAGTGCCGCTGGTTGTAGGTGGCGGTCTGAGCCTTGCGCGTGGCCCCGAAGGGGATGAGCTTCATCTTGATCGTCGGCCTGGGCGCGGCGCCGGCGGCGCGGGCCGCGCCGGCGACGCCGAGGAGGCCGGCCGCGCAGAGGCTCGCGCAGAGCGCGAGCGCCACCGCGGCCGTGATCGATCTGCGGGCGCCGCCGGACATGGGCGGCAGTATACACGCCATGCGCCGGCGACAAACGCCGCGGGGGGAAAGCGCTACCCCGGCGTTGTATGCTGGCGGCGGCGCCGGCGGTACGTCTTCCCGGCGCAGACGGCAAGGAGGCGCCGTGGCAGACCCGGCCGGCAAGGTCGTCGACAACAGCATCCTCACCGCGGAGGCGCGCGCGGCCCTCGAGGGCCTGCGCGAGATCGCCGCGCGGCTGGTCCGCGTCCTCAGCGACCCCGATGCCGGCGACGAGACGCGGCGCCGGGTCGTGCAATTGCTGGTGGACATCGGCCCGGCTGCTGTGGAGCCGCTCGTCGAGCTCATCAAGACAGACCCGCGCGGCAGCCGCGAGCACGCCGCCGCCGTGCTGTGCGAGCTCGGGGAGGCGGCGGTTCCGGCGCTCGTTGAGTGCCTCGACCACGAAGAGGTGGACGTGCGCGCCACGGCCGCCTACCTCTTCACCGCCGTCGGCGACGCCGACGGCCTCGCCGAAGGCGGCCTCATGCGCCTTCTCGACGACCGCGAGGAACTCGTGCGCCAGTCGGCGGCGTACGCTCTCGGCGCCCTCGAGTGCCGCCGGGCGGTGCCGCGCCTCATCGCCCTCGCCACTCGCCCACGGCTCGTAGTGGAGCGGGACGCCGACCCGTACGAGTGGGCGGACTCGATCCCCTACGACGCCTGCGCCGCCGTCGAGGTGCTCGGCCGCCTCGGCGACCCGCGCGCCGTGCGCCCGCTCCTCTACCTCGTGGAGGCGCAGGGTGAGGGCGGTCCCGTGTACGAGGAGGCCGTCCGCGCCCTCGGGCAGCTCGGCGACGCACGCGCCGCCGCGGTCGTCCGTGAGGCGTTCGCCAACGAGCGCGTGGAGGGCGCCTTCGCCGACGCGGTCGCGGCGATCGACGGGCGCGCCGCTCTCGACGACCTCGTGGACCTGGCGCGGAGCGAGGAGACCGAGACCCGCCGCCTCGTGTGCCAGGTGCTGGTCGGCCTCGGCTCGCCGGCGGCCGCGGAGGCCGTCGCCGGGCTGCTCGTGGACAGCGACGCCGACGTGCGCGCCGCGACGCGCCAGGCGCTCGCCTGGACGGTGGACGAGGCCACGGTGGACGAGATCGTCGCCGGCCTCGAGGATTCCTCGCCCGACAAACGCGCCTGGGCCACCGCGCTCCTGCCCGTCGCCTGCGCCTGGAGCGACTGACCGGCGAAGCCCCGCCGGCGAGGCGCCCCCCGCGCCCCACGCCGGCTCAGCTCAGGTTCTCGATCGGCACCGTCTCGATATCGTCCGCCGGGGCGAACCCGAACACGCGCCCGTAGAAGTACAGCTCCGCCTCCTGGGCGCGCACGATGTTCTCGGCCTTGCGGAAGCCGTGCTGCTCCCCGGGGAACGCCAGATAGGCGTAGGGCAGGCCTTTGGCGGCCAAAGCCGCGACGATGATCTCCGCCTGCGCCGGCGGCACGATCGCGTCTTCCAGCCCCTGCAGCACGATCACCGGGCAGCCGATGTCCGCCACGTGATTGATGGGCGAGCGCTCGCGATACACGGCGGCGAGCTCCGGGTAGGGGCCGATGAGCCCGTCCAGGTAGCGCGACTCGAACTTGTGCGTGCCGCCGGTGGCGAAGACCTCGAGGTCGGCGAGACCGAAGTAGGAGGCGCCGGCGGCGAAGAAGCGGTGGCGCGTGAGCGCGTTGAGCGTCGTGTAGCCGCCGGCGCTGCCGCCCTGCACGGCGATGCGCGCCGGGTCGACGTCGCCGCGGCCCGCGAGGTACCGCGCGGCGTTGATGCAGTCCACCGTGTCGACGACGCCCCAGTTGCCGCGGAGCCGCTCGCGGTAGGCGCGCCCGTAGCCGCTGGAGCCGCCGTAGTTGACGTCCACGACGGCGATGCCGCGCGAGGTCCAGAACTGGACCTCGAGGCTGAGGAGGGCTTCGTGGGCGGCGGTGGGGCCGCCGTGGCTCATGACGACGAGCGGCGGCCGCTCGCCCGCCGGCCCGGCGAAGTCCTTGTTGGCCGGCGGGTAGTACAGGGCGTGGGCCGTGAGGCCGGCGCCGGCCGCCGCACCGGCGGAGCGCGGCGCGGCCGCGAGCTCGCCCAGCAGCGGACCGACGACCGACCCCGGCCCGTACGAGGTGGGGAACTCGATCGCTTCGGGCGCCGAGAGGTACCCGGCGTCGAGCTCGCTGTCGCGGCTGCGGCGGACCACGCTCGGCGAGAGGTCGGCGGGGTCGAGGAGCACCACCGCGGCGGCGCGCGCGGCGCTGCCGCCGATCAGCGCCAGCCGCTCGCCGAGCACGGCGAGGGACGAGAAGACCGTGAGTGGGCAGGGTAGCGGTTCGATGCCCGCACGGCCCGGTGCGATGAGGCCCAGGGCATCGGCGCCGTCGGCGCTGAAGTAGGCGGCGATGCGGCCGTCCGGCAGGAAGCCGTAGTTCTGCCAGCCGAACAGCCAGGGCGGCTTTGAGAACTCGGCGGCGAGTGGCGCGAGCGCCACCGCGCCCACGGGCTCGCCGCCGCCGGCCGATGAGCCCCGGCTCGGCGCCGCGCCCTCGTCGAGGCCGTCGGCGCGGTAGAGGTTCCACCAGCCCGTGCGGTCGCTCACGTAGTGCAGCCGGCCGTCGGCGTCCCAGGCCGGCTGCAGGATGCTCTCTGAGGTGCCGCCGGCGACTCGCCGCGGGGCGGCGAGGGCCCCGGCGGCCGTCACGTCCGCCGCCCACAGCTCGGTGCCGTCCCACGGCATCAGCGGGTGGTCCCAGCTGAGCCAGGAGAGCAGGCGGCCGTCCGGGCTCAGGCGCGGCGCCGCGAAGAAGTCGTGGCCGGAGACCAGGACCGCCGGCGGAGCCGAGCCGTCGGTGGGCACGGCGACGAGCTCGTTGGTCACCACGTCGCCCTCGTGTCGCTCGCGCACGCAGATCAGCGTGCGCCCGTCCGGGGTCACGGCCCCGTCCGCGTAGCGCAGGGCGCGCGGAGCGGCCGGCGCCGGGGTGATGGGCCGCGGTTCCGCGGCGACGCCGTCGGCCTGCAGGTCGACGCGGTAGAGGCGCTGGTCCTCGAGCTCGCTCCAGATCACGGACGTCGCGTCGCCGGCGCCCCACACCGCGTACATGCCGCCGCCGTACTCGTGTACGAGCGTGCGCGAGTTGCGACCCTGCGGCGTGACGTCGGCGATCGCACCGTCCGGCGTGCGCCGCACGACGACGTAGCGCCCGCCCTCGAGCGGCCGCATCTCCACCCAGAACAGCGACTCGCCCGCCGTCCGCAGGAGGCCGAGGCCGATGCCCGATTCGGCGATGAGGTGGGCGGTGATCGGCGAGCGCCACGAGCCGTACGGCCCGACCACGCGCGCGTCCTGGCCTGCATCGGCCCCCGGCGTCTCCGTCATGCCTGCTCCTTGGAAGTGGGTGCGCCCCCCGCACCCCGATGGAGCATACACCGCGGCCGGCACGCCGCCGGCGTCAGTCCGTCTCGGGCGCCGCCGCCTCGCCGCGCCCGTCCGGCGCCCGCTCCACGCGAAAGACGTGGTGGCGGTTGGCGGACCGGGCGCAGTCCGCCGGCAGCGTGGCCCGCGAGAGATCTCTGGCCGAGAGGCCGCCGAGCGCGGTGTGGTCCAGCTTGAAGCCGCGCCGGCTGGTGGCGAACAGGAGGACGCCGCCGGGCGCGAGCAGGCGCCGCGCGGTCATGCGGATGAGGTCGGCGTGGTCGCGCTGCACGTCGAACGTCGCGCGGCCCATGCGCTTGGAATTGGAGAACGTGGGCGGATCGAGCCAGATGAGGTCGTACTCGCCCTGCGCCTCGGTCAGCCAGCGCAGGCAGTCGGCCTGGACGAGGCGGTGGGGCGCGTCTGCGCCGGCCGCCGCGGGCCGCGCGGCGCCGCGGGCGTCGTCGTCCGCGGCCGCCTCACGCGTCGCGAGGAACCCGTTCGCCTCGAGGTTGCGCTGCGCCCAGTCGAGATAGGTCGAGGAGAGGTCCACGGAGGTGGAGGCGGGCGAGCCGCCGGCGAGGGCGTTGACGGTCATCGTGCCGGTGTACGCGAACAGGTTGAGGAAGCGGCGGCCGCCGGCGAGCCTGCGCACCAGGCGGCGCGTGAGACGCTGGTCGATGAAGAGGCCCGTGTCGAGGTAGTCGCGTAGGTTCACGAGGTAGGCGAGGTCGTCCTCCGTCACCGGGAGGAAGTCGCCGCTGGCCGCGCGTCGCGTGTACTGCGCCGCGCCGCGCTGGCGGCGGCGCTCCTTGAGCACCACGTGTTCGGGCGGCACCTCGAGCACGGCGCAGATCACGCCGAGGGCGTCGTCGAGCCGCCGCCGGACCTTGTCGAGGTCGATCTCCGCCGGCGGCGCGTACTCCTGCACGTGGACGCGGTCGCCGTACACGTCGACGACCATGTTGAAGTCGGGCAGGTCGGCGTCGTAGAGCCGGTAGCAGGTGATGCCGTCGCGGCGCAGCTGACGGCTGAGCCGGCGCTGGTTCTTGCGCAGCCGGTTGGCGAACTGCTCGGCGCCGCCGCCGAGCATGCCGGTGCGGCGGGGTGCGCGTCCGTCCGGAGCGGGCGCGCCCTCGGCCGAGGTCGCGCCGGCCGCTTCACGCCGGGCTTCGGCGGTCGCGGCAGGGCCTGAAGGCTCCCGCGCGTCGGCGGCCTCCGGCCGCGTATCGCCGCGGTTGCGCGCCGAGGTGCGGACGGCGGCGCGCGCTCCGCGGGGCGCGGCGGACGGGTCCGCCGCGGTCGGCGTGCCCGCCGCGGGCAACGTGCCCCGGGTGCCGACGTCGTAGTAGGCGAGCGTGCACTCTATGGGCCCGTTGTGGAGCGCGGCTTCGCGTTTGACCGGGAGGCCGACAGCGTCGGCTTGCGCGCGGCCCCCGGCGAGCACCGCCGCGCGCCAGCCGGAGAAGCCGGCGCGCAGGCGCTCGCCGAGCAGACGCGTGAGGGCCTCGGCGTCCTCGCGCCGGCCGAGCCGCTCTCCGTAGGGGACGTTGGCGGTCACGAGCCCGGCGCCGGCCGGGGCACGCAACGCGCTCAGCTCGCCCTGCGCGATGGTGACGACGGCGCTCAGCCCGGCGCGCCGCACGCAGTCGAGGGCCACGCGCACGGCACGCGGGTCGTGGTCGCGGCCGGCAATCGTCTGGCCGGGCGCCGCCGCCCTCAGGCGGCTCAGCCCGGCTGTTCGGCGCTCGCGCGCTTCCTTGAGGAGCTCACGCCACGCCGCCTCGTCGCGCCCGCGCCAGCGCAGGAACCCGAAGCCGCCGCCGCTCTCGGCGCGCAGCAGGCCGGGGGCGCAGTCGGCGGCGATCATGGCCGCCTCGATGGGCAGCGTGCCGGACCCGCAGAGCGGGTCAACGAGACTGCCTCCGGCGGCGGCCTCCTGCGGCCACGCCGCGAACAGCAGGACGGCGGCCGCCAGGTTCTCCTTGAGCGGCGCCTCCACCTGCACGCGGTCGGTGCGGTAGCCGCGCCGGTGCAGGCTGTCGCCGCTCAGGTCGAGCGAGAGCGTGACGCGCCCGCGCGCGAGGTGTGCGTTGACGCGCAGGTCGGGCGCGCGGGCGTCGACCGACGGGCGGCGATCCTGGTGACGGGCGCGGAACTGGTCGACGATCGCGTCCTTCACGCGCACGGCGCCGAAGCGCGTGTCGCGGATCGCGTCGTTCATACCGCTGAAGTCGACGGCGAGCGTGCCGTCGACGCGCAGATGCGTGTCCCAGTCCACCTTCTGCGCGACCGCGTACAGCTCGTCGGCGTCGCCGCACGGGCCGCTCGCGAGTGGCAGCAGCACGCGCGTCGCGAGGCGCGACCAGAGGCAGACGCGGTAGGCGGTCTCTTCCGAGCCGGCGAATGACACGCCGGCGCGCGCCTGCTTGACGTGCTGCGCGCCGAGAAGATGCAGCTCGCCGGCGAGCAGCGACTCCATGCCGCGCGGGACGGGGGAGAAGAGGGGGTGGTCCATCACCCAAGGCTACCACGCGGGGGACGGCCGGCCGCCGCGCCGGGCGCGCCGCCGGCCACTGCGGCCCTGCCGGCGCCGTCCGTCGCGACCGCCCATGGGGTCGCCCGCCACGGCCGCCCCCGCCGACGCAGCCCGCTACAGCAGGCCGCCCGCCGGACCCTCCTCGACGCGGTGCCCGGCGATGACCGCGAGGAAGGTGTCGCCGTAGCGCTCGAGCTTGGCCTGGCCGACGCCCGTGACCTCGAGCAGCTCGGCGTGGGTTTGCGGCTTGCGCGCCGACATCTCGGCGAGGGCGGCGTCGCTGAAGACGATGTAAGCCGGCACGTTCTGCTCGTCGGCCAGGCGCCTGCGCAGGCCGCGGAGCTCTTCGAACAGCCCTTCGTCGATCTCGAGGCCGGCGAGTGCGGCGGCGCGGGCGCTGCGCTCCGCCTTGCGCTGCTTCTTGACCGGCACCCGCGTCCGCGGCACGGCGAGCACAAGTGTCTCCTCGCCGCGCAGGAGGGGCCGCGCCGCCTCGGTGATGCGCAGCGCCGAGTAGCGCGCGATGTCCTGGGCGAGGTAGCCACGGTGGACGAGCTGGCGGAAGAGGCTCTGCCAGTGATCGTGACTGAACTCGGCGCCGATGGCGAAGGTGCTGAGCTGGTCGTGGCCGTACGCCAGCACCTTCTCGGTGCCGGCGCCTCGCAGAACGTCGATGACGTGACCGATGCCGAAGCGCTGGCCGGTGCGGAACACGCAGCTCAGCGCCATCTGCGCCTGCTCGGTGGCGTCGTAGGTGGCCGGAGGGTCGAGGCAGATGTCGCAGTTGCCGCACGGCGCCTCGTACGGTTCGCCGAAGTACCCGAGGAGAGCCTCGCGCCGGCAGGAGAGGCCGTCCGCGTACCCGACCATGGCGTTGAGCTTGTGGAGCTCTACGCGCACGCGCTCCGGGTCGCGCGAGTACTGCTCGCGCTCGCCGTTGCGGCCGCCGCCCTCCACGAGGCTGCGCACGACGGCCGCGTCGCCGAGCCCGAAGAGCAGCAGGGCCTCGGCCGGCATCCCGTCCCGGCCCGCACGCCCAGTCTCCTGGTAGTAGCTCTCCACCGTCTTGGGCAGGTCGTAGTGCACGACGAAGCGCACGTTGCTCTTGTCGATGCCCATGCCGAAGGCCACTGTGGCGGCGACCACCTGGACGTCGTCGCGGGCGAAAGCGTCCTGCACGCGCTTGCGTTCCTCCGTCGCCAGGCCGGCGTGGTAGGCCGCGGCCGGCACGCCGGCCGCGGCGAGCTTGCCGGCGACCTCCTCCGTGCGCTTGCGGCTGAGGCAGTAGACGATGCCGGCCTCGCCCGGACGCCCGTCGAGGAACGCCTTGAGCTGGTGCAGCGGCTCGCGCTTGTCGACCACGGTGTAGCGGATGTTGGGGCGGTCGAAGCCGGTGACGTAGACCGCCGCGTCCGCCAGCCCGAGGCGCCGCCGCACGTCGTCGCGGGTCTCGGGATCGGCGGTGGCCGTGCACGCGATGAGGGGCACGCCGGGGAACAGCGAGCGCAGGCGGCCGAGCTGTACGTACTCCGGGCGGAAGTCGTGACCCCACTGCGAGACGCAGTGTGCCTCGTCGATGGCGAACAGGGCGATGCCGGGGGCGGCGGCGCGCGCGGGCCCGGCCCTCGCGGCATCGCCGACCGCCGCAAGCTCCTCCAGGCGGCCGAGGAAGGACTCGGTCATCAGCGTCTCGGGGGCGACGTACAGGAGCTCGAGCTCCCCTGCGTGCAGGGCGCGCAACACGCGCCGGGCCTCGTCGCCCTCGAGCGACGAGTTGTAGGCGGCGGCGCTGACGCCGGCCGCCCGCAGCGCGTCGACCTGGTCCTTCATCAGGGAGATGAGCGGCGAGACCACGACGCCCGTGCCGGGCCGGAGCATCGCCGGCAGCTGGTAGCAGAGCGACTTGCCCCCGCCGGTGGGCATGAGCACGAAGGCGTCGCCGCCGGCCACGAGGTGCGCGACGATCTCCTCCTGGTGGGGGCGGAACGCGTGGAAGCCGAAGACGTCGCGCAGCAGCGCGCGCGCCGCGGGGGGTCCGGCTGGGCCGTGCGATGCGGGGGAGGGGGGCACGGTCCGAGTCTAGCAAGGTTGACGGACGGCCGGTGGCGCCGCGAGGTGGAGCGGACGGCAAGGGCGCCGGGTGGAGGGGCCGGGGGGCGGCGCCGCAGGCGCCGCCCCCCGGCCAGGGTCACGTCAGCGCGCGATCACCCAGAGGCTTGCCATGTTCAAGACACTGCCGTTGAAGCGGGCACGGATGCGCGGGGGCCGTTTGACGGCCAGCGTCGCACGCGCGACGCCGAGTGAGGTCACGTCTCGGGTGGCGTAGGTCACCCAGTGGCCTCTCGACAGGCGCTGGAACGTCACTTTCCCGCCGGGGTCTTTGGGACTCACGTGGGCGACGGCGACGAATCTCCCGTGCGCGAACGTGGTGGTGAGTCGGAGCTGCGCCCTGACCTTGATCGTGGCCCGGGCGGCGCCGGGCAGAGAGTCGGCCGTGATGGGCGGCGCCTCGGCCGTGACGATCTCGTTGTGGGTCGTGGGCGGCAGCACGGCGACGAACATGCCGCCCTGCGCGGCGGACGCCGTCACGATCTGGTCGGGCGTGCTCGGCTCGGGAGTGCCGGCCGTCTGGCGGTAGATGCTCACGTCGACGTCCTTGGTCGCTTCGGGCACCATGCCGAGCACCACTACCGGCGCCGTGCGCCCGCCGCTGGCGTTCAGGATCTGGACCTTGGTGGTGTCCTTCTCGATGTCGCCGGCGAAGACCCAGTCGGTCGGCACGATCTCCTGAGCGCTCGCCGGCGGGGCGTCGCCCGACGAATCGTCTTCCGAGCCGCGCGGGGTGAACTCCACCATGAGGTCGGCGTTGTCCGGGGTCGCGTCCAGAGCCGCCGCCACCTGGGCGACGGTCTGCGGCGCCGGGGCCGGCTGGGACGAGCCGTCGGAGTAGCTGTAGTAGTCGTTGTGGGTGGCGGCGGACATCACCGACAGCGTGCCGTCGAGCTGGGTGCCGGCCGGGATGTCGACCGTCGCCGTCAGCGTCTGGAGGTCCGGCGAGCCGTAGCGGTAGTAGGAGACGACCACGGTGTTGGCGCCGATGTGAGGCGCCCGCGGCATGGTCACGTCGACGAGCCCGGCGTTGAGGTGGCCGCTCGACAAGTCGGCGCTCACGCTGACCGATTTGAGCACCACGTGGCGCAGCCCATACGGGTCACTGACGAGCGCCGAGACGATCATGGTCACGTCGTCGGCCGCCAGCGCGGGGAGGGTGTCGTAGCCGTCGTTGGTGTCCCACAGGTTGTGGCGCGTGATCGTGTAATCGCTCACGCCGTCGCTGGCGACGACGGTGGTCGTGGTCACGGCGCTCCCCGAGGCGGCGTCGCTGCCCGCGGCGTGCGCCAGGCCGGCGGTGGCGACGTAGCCCGCGGCCCCGGCGCTGGACCCGTAGGGGTCGTAGACGCCGGGGGCGTAGTCGGTGGCGAACCACGCGCCGACGTCGGTGGTGTCGACGACGTGGCTGCTGGACTCGTTGACGGTGGCGTCGGTGACCACGGGGAAGGTCGCCGCGGTGCCGCCGATCTGCGCGACGACTCCTGCGGCGCGGTCCTGCGTGACCGAGCCCTTCACGTCGGCGGGCGTCATCATCTTGCTCGGCCAGGCGGGGCTCGGCCAGATGCCGTCCACCACGGCGCCGGTGAGCTGGCCGTCGATCGGCCCGGCGCCGAGCATGAAGTCGGAATAGTCGCTGAGGATGGGATGCCCCATGAGCAGCGCCGTCGGGCCGTCGACGTAGGTGACGGTGCCGAGGACGCCGATCCAGTAGAAGCCGTTGGAGAAGAGGACGCCGACGGGCGAGCCGGCTTCCAGGTCCGGAGTCGGCGCGGTGCCTGACATCGGCGAGGTCTGCGCCGGCACGACGGTGAGCCCGCCGGTGGCGAGCTTGGCGGCGATCGCCTGGTAGGCCTTGCTGCTCTCCGACAGGCCGCCGATCTCGGCGAGCGCCAGCGGGTGCATCACGGCCTGGCCCGCGGCGGGGGCGACCGCGGCTGCCGTCTTGCTGTTGGCCGCGAGGACGAGCCTGCGCACCGGCCCCTGCGACGTCTGCACGGGCGCCGAGAGGGTGACCGTCTTGCGCGCCGAGGCGGGCGCTGCGGCTGAGCCGGCGTACTGATCCTGAAGCGCCGTCATGTACTCGATGGGCGTCGCCAGGCCGGTGCCACGCGCGCTGAAGTCCTCACCCCACGAGACGGCCCCGACGAGCTTGTCCACGCCGCCGTCGTCAACGTATACGGGGCTGCCGCTCATGCCCGCGGCGATGCCGCCGATGTCCGTGATCGCCGGGTCGGTGGACTCGAACATGATGAGGTTGCCCCAGGCGAAGCCCTGCACGACGGCGAGCACCCTCACGGGGATGTCCACCGGCGTCGTGCCCTTCATGGTCGTCGTCATGTGGCCGTCGAGCGGGCCGTCGGCGGCCAGCTTCGCCTGCAGCTGCGTCAGGTCGAGGATCGGTGCCGGCGGCCCTGCCAGAGCCGGCCCCGCGAGCATCGCCGTGAGGCCCAGCACGAGCATCAATAACAGGAGAAGCGTGCGGGCGTGGCCGAGCTGGCGCCTTGGCGTGCGTTTCATGATGCCCCCACTTCCCCGAGTGCGCCGCCCGCTCCACCGGGGGCGGCGCGTGCGTCATCCATCGTACTGCTTCGCCGGAGCGCCGCATAGGGGTCCGCGGTCGGGGGCTCCGGCGGGGACGACGCGGCTGCGCGGCGGTTTTCGCCCGCCCTGAGGCGGGGACGTACGGTTGGCGCGCAGCGAAGGGCCCGGGAGAGGAGCCGTATGAAGTACGCCACCGCAAGCGTCGGCCGGGCGCTGATCGTCCGGCTCGAGGACGGCGACGTCGTGCACGAGTGCCTCGAGGAGGCGGCGCGCGCCGAAGGCATCGTCCGCGCCGCCGTCATCCTGCTCGGCGGCGCGGACGGCGGCAGCCGCCTCGTCGTCGGCCCCGAGGACGGCCGCGCCGCCGCGATCGTGCCCATGGAGCGCGTGCTCCACGACGTGCACGAGATGGTCGGCGCCGGCACCCTGTTCCCCGACGAGTCCGGCCGGCCGGTACTGCACCTGCACGCCGCCTTCGGCCGCGACGTGCAGGTCTCCGCCGGCTGCATCCGCGCCGGCGTGGTCACATGGGTCGTCGGCGAGGCGGTCGTGATCGAGCTGGTCGGCAGCCAGGCCGAGCGCCGCGTGGACGCGGGAACGGGGTTCGAGCTGCTCGAGCTCTAGGGGCGGCGCCGGCGGAAGCTGCCGCCGGACAAGAGGAAGGCGGGGCGGGCCCTAGGCCGGCCCCGCCTTCGCGCACCCGGGGTCGGTGTCCGGCGCCGGCCTCCGCTCCTTGGGAACGGCCGCCCGGGTCCGTCGCCGCGTCCGGGGAACTGTCCGGCGAGCACGCCCGCCGATTCGCGGCATTTTACAGATTCTGACTACAATGGCAATCGCTTCTCTGGCGAATCACACCGTTCGGGCGCTCCGTCAAGCGCGGGCGTCCATCCCGGCTGCGGGACGGCCTGCTCCGATCCCCAGCGCCGCCCGCGAGCACAGCGAGCAGCAGATGCCCTGCTCGCAGGACCTGCAGCGCGTGCCCATGGCGTCCATGCGCTCGAACGAGGTGCTCTCGCCGGCCTCCGGACTCTCTGAGCATGGTGTGTACGGACCGTGACGGCTGTCTGCCATGGATCCCTCCGGGAACGTGTGGAAGTACTCAGACGCCGGCGGCGTCGCGAAGGCGCGGGCTCAGCCGTGGATGAGCGCCGGGAGACACTTGACGCACACCCAGGTGCTCTCCCCCTGCTTGCGGCAGGGGAACAGGACGGCGTCGTTCTCGCTGCGGCCGCAGTTGAAGCAGTGCTGCTCGAGGGTGACGCCGGCGGTCAGCTTGGCGGCCATCTTCTCGGCGGCCGCCTCTTCGTCGAAGTCGGGGGCTTCGCGCTTCTCCACGGTGAGGGCTCCTTCGGGGCAGACGGCGAGGCAGAAGCCGGCGCCGTCGCACAGCTCTTCTTTCACGACCGTGGCTTTGCCATCGATGATCTCGATGGCGCCCTCGGCGCACGGGGTGACGCACAGGGCGCACCCGGTGCAGAGCTCCTCGTCGATGTGGACGATGCTGCGGACTGGCATGTGTGCTCGCTTTCGTCGGCGGCGGGCGGCGGGATCGCTGCGCGCCGCCGCCCGGGGTTTGTACTGTCGCGGTGATGAGAGGGTACCCGCACGTCGCGCTAGGCTTCCTTGACCTGCGTCAAGGGCGCAAGCACGGCCGGCGCCCCGATGAAGCGGCGTTGCCGGCGCTCCGCTTGCGGGGGTGGGCGCCCGGCGGCAAGATGGGGCGCCGCCCTTGGGCGGCCACGCTCATGGTGACGGCAGAGACGGACATCCGCATCGCATTCCTCAGCGCCCTCGCGCGGGCCTTGGCGCGCTACGGCGAGAACGCCGACTCGATCGAGCGCGACCTCGACGGCTGCGCTGTGCGGCTCGGGCTCCAGTCCCAGTTCTTCGCCACGCCGACGACGGTGATGGCCTCCTTCGGCAGCGACGCCCAGCCGCGCACCATCATGCTGCGCATCCGCGAGGGCAGGATCGACCTCGAGGCGCTCGACCGGGTCAACGAGGTGCGCAAGGGCGTGATGGCCGGGGAGACGACGGCGGCGCAGGCGCTGGCCGAGCTCAACCTCATCACCGCCCTCCCGGCGCGCTTCGCCTGGTA
The DNA here is from genome assembly GCA_963709845.1 of uncultured Thermoleophilia bacterium. Taxonomy (GTDB): domain Bacteria; phylum Actinomycetota; class Thermoleophilia; order UBA2241; family UBA2241; genus CAIXSE01. The sequence continues at coordinate 292,961 of CAVPXV010000004.1, read as the reverse complement.
CGTGCGCGTCCTCGCTTCCGGACTCGGTGCGGGCTCCTTCGCCATCTTCCTCGGCGGCGGCTGGCCGGCCTTCGCCGCCGCCGTACCGGTGGGCCTGGTCGTCGGCGCGCTCGTCGTCGTGGCGCGCCGCTACAACCGCCTGCAGCGGGTCGCCGAGCTGCTCGGGGCGCTGGCCGCGGCGATCACGACGCTGGCCGTCGGCCACGTGCTCCGCCACTTCAGCCTGCCGAGCGTGGCATTGGCCGGCACCATCCTGCTGCTGCCCGGCCTCGCGATCACGACGGGGGTGGCCGAGCTCGCGGCGCGGCAGCTGACCTCGGGCACCGCGCGGCTCGCCGGGGCCACCGTCACCCTCGTGAACCTCGGGGTGGGGAGCTTCCTCGGTTTCGCCATCGTGCAGCGCCTGCACTGGGTGCCGCACACCGGCGTCATCCGCACCACCCACCACGCGGCGCTCCTGCTGCTGGTCGCCGTCTTCGCGACCTCGCTGGCGCTGCTCGTGTCCAACAACGCCCGCGTGCGCGACTGGCCGCTGACGCTGGGCGCCGTCGTCATCGCGCTGCTCGGCGCGCGCTTCGGCGCCTGGCTGGTCGGCGCCTCGCTCGGCGTCGTGGTGGCCGCCCTGCTCCTGGGCGTGTGCAGCAACGGCTACGCCCGACTCTGGCGCCGTCCGGCGGCGCTGATGCTCATGCCGGGGCTCGCCGTGCTCGTCCCGGGGGCGCTCGGCGTGCGCGGCGTGAGCGACTTCCTGCGCACCGCAGCCGGCGGCGTGAACGTGCTGGTGAGCGTCGTGATCATCGCCGCCGGCCTGGTCGTCGGCCTGCTCGTGGCCGACGCGACCCTGCCGGCGCGCGGGGCCGACGACGGCGCCGACTAGCGCCGCCCGCCCTCCGCGAGGATGCGCACCGTCTCGGAGACGCGGCGGGCGCGCGTCTCAGGGAGCCGGGCGGAGAGGATCCAGTCGATGTACTCGCGCCGGTGCGACGGCGGCAGCGCCGCGAAGGCCGCCTCGGCCCGCGGGTCGTCGTGCAGCTCGATCTGCAGGTCGTGAGGGACGGCGATCTCGGGCCGAGGCGTGCCGGGCACGATCCCACTACTCCTGCGCGAGCCGGTGCAGCTTGTCGAAGTCGAGGATCTCGATGAGCTCGTGCCCGCTGCTCATGCGGATCACCTCGCCCCGCTTCAGGCGGTCGAAGGTGCGGCTGAGCGTCTCGGGCACGGTGCCGAGGCGCGCCGCGAGCTCGCGCTTGCTGGTCGGCAGGCGCACGACCCGTGGCGCCGACGCGCCGCCGGCCGAGGCGGGTGGCCGGTCCAGCTGCCGGTCGGCGAGCGCGAGCAGGTAGCGCGCCAGGCGCGCCGGCACCGGCAGGAGCAGCTCCTCGACGCGCCGGTTGAGCAGGCCGAGCAGCTCGGCCATGGCGCCGAGCAGGCTGACCGCCAGCTGCGGCTCTTCCAGCAGCAGGTCCAGCATCTGCCGCGTGTCGAAGCGGTAGAGACGCGAGTCCGCCATGGTCTCGGTGCTCGAGGGATACGTCTCCTGGAAGAGGGCAGCCTCGGCGAAGGTCTGCCCCGCCTCCACGTGACGCACCGTGGCGGTGCGACCGTCGCGGAGCATCTTGAAGATCTTCACGCGGCCCTCGGCGAGCAGGTAGAAGGCCGCGCCGGCGTCGCCCTGCAGGAAGAGCGTGCGCTCGGCGGGAAGCTCGAGCGGCTGCGCGATGCGCGCCAGTTTGTCGAGCTGGTCGTCGTCGAGGTGGGCGAAGAGCGGAGCGGCGCGCAGGTCTGCGGTCTTGCCGGCAGTCATGGACCGCAGTATACGCGCGCCGCGCTCAGCCCTGGGGGGCGCCGCCGCCGAAGCCGCCGGCGAGTGACGGGTTCGTGGGCAGCACGACGACCGCAGCCGTGCCCTCCACCGGGCACTTGTTCTCGCAGATGCCGCAGCCGATGCAGCGCCGAGGGATGACTTTGGGGCGGGCGAGGTAGTCCTGCGTGCCGTCGGGGCGGGTGATGAGATGCTCGCCGGTGAGCACGATCGCCTTCTCGGGGATGGGGCACATCTCCTGGCACACGGCGCAGGGGACGTCCTGGGCCCAGGGAAGGCAGCGATCCCTGTCGATGACGGCGAGGCCGATGACCCGCGTGCGCTTGTCCTCGAGCGTGAGCTTGGGGATGGCGCCGGAGGGGCAGACGTGGCCGCAGGCGGTGCAGGAGTAGTCGCAGTAGCCGAGGCGCGACGCCAGCACCGGCGTCCAGAGCGCCTCGAGGCCGCCCTGACCCAGGGAGGGCTGCAGGCCGGAGGTGGGGCAGACTTTCATGCACTCGCTGCAGCGCAGGCAGTGCGCGAGGAACGTGCCTTCGTCCTGCGCGCCCGGCGGGCGGATGAGGCCCATGCTGCGCGGGCCGCGCCACACTCCGGTGCCGAGCAGGACCACGGCGCCGGCGCCGGCGGCGGCCGCGGTCACGAACTGCCGCCGCCCCGGGTCGTACTCGGCCCACGGACCGGGCCTGAGCGCGAGCCCGAAGCTCATCGCCTCACGCTCCGGGCAGGCCACGAGGCAGTCGAGGCACATGGTGCACTCCGAGCTCACGACGCGGGCGCCGGGCCCGGCGGCTTCGCCGTCCCGCCCGGCCCCCCGCCCTGCCGTCCCCGACACCTCGATCGCGTCCACGCGGCAGGCGCGGGCGCAGGCGGCGCAGCCGTCGCACCGCTCGCCGACGAGGGGGCGAAGGATCTGCACCTTGGCGATGAGCCCGAGCAGCGCCCCGAGGGGGCAGAGGTACCGGCACCAGAAGCGGTCGGCCACGGCGTTGGACAGGACGACCGCCAGAAGCACGAGGAAGAGCGCCACCGCCTGCGCGTAGTGCGGCTGATACACCGGCAGCACGTTGCCGCGGAGGTGACCTTCGAACCAGGTGACGCCGCTGTTGCCGGGCCCCCAGCCGACCAGCGCCGTCTCGATGGACGTGATCGCGTAGTCGAGGCCGGGGATCAGCGACGTGGTGGCCGTGCGCGTGAGCAGCGAGATGGGGTCGAGGACGAGCAAGGTCATGCTCGTCAGGGCCGCCATCGCGGCGATGGCGACGAGCACGACGTATTTGACCTGGCGCATCCAGCCTGGCACCCGCCTGCTCAGGCGCCGCGCCGAGCGGAAGCGCAGCCAGCCGAGAAGTGTGCCCATGGGGCAGACCCAGCCACACCACAGGCGCCCGAGCAGGACGGTGACGGCCACCGTGACGAGGGCTGGCGCCAGGTGCGTGAGCCAGGTGCGCGCCGCCGCCATCGGGGCGAACGCCGCCAGCGGGTCGAAGCGGAAGAAGAAGTCGGCGTAGGGGAATGCGGCGCGACGCTGCAGCGCCGCGAACAGCAGGTAGACGAAGAACGCGAAGAACGCGGTCTGCACGATGCGCCGCGCCCAGCGGGCGGCCCTCCAGCCGCCGGTGCCGCGGCGTTCCTGCGCGCCGGCGCCCTCCACGCGTGCCGGCGCCTCTCCACTCGCCTCTTCTCGGGGCTCGTATCCCGCCGCGGTCGCGTCGTCCGCCATGTGCGGGTCAGACCATCCTGACGGCGACCGCCGCCAGGTCCATGGCGCCCAGGTGCATGTCCGCCGCGGCCTTGATGTACGGCACCGCCCCGGTGTCCTTGTCGAACAGCCGGGTGGCGTAGGTGTCGGCGGCCACCCAGTCCGCGGAGGCGATCACGGTGTCTTTGACGCGCACGTCCAGCATGCTGCCGCCCGACGGGCCGTTGTGCACGAGGATGCGCATGGCGTCGATGACCGAGAGTTCGGGCCGCAGGGCGGCGTTGAGCTCGGCGATGCTCTGGCTGAGCCCAAGCCGGTGCATGCGTCCGCGATCGTCGGTCGCTCCCATCATGTTCTTGCCCGCCAGCGTGAGGCCGGTGGACCCGTGCTGCTTGGCGATCGGGGCGTTGATGATGACGTCGGCGTCCATGATCGGCGCGTAGATGGGGTGCGCCTTGAGCAGGTGACCGGGGATGACGTAGTCCCTGTAGGCGGCACTGCTCATGACGTGCATCGTGCCGCCGGCGGCCTGGACCGCGGCTCCGATACCGCTGGCCGCGTAGGCATTGGCGGGAGTCCCGCCGGCGGGGTTGTCCATGACGAGCACCTGCTTGGCTCCGGCGTCGAGGGCGAGGCGGACGAGGGTGCCCACCACGACCGGGTCGGTCGTGACCGCATACTGAGGTGGCAAGGCCCGCACGATGTTCGGTTTGACCACCACCACGTCGCCGGTCTTCACGAAGGCGCTCATGCCGCCGAGCGCGCCCACCGACCGCTCGACGTTGGCGGCCGCCGACGGGCCCTCGGCGACCGCCAGGATCGAGGTCCCCTGGCTGGCAGAAGTCCTCGTGGCGCGGGGGGAGGGAAGTGCGACGGAGTCGTCCGGAGGCGTCCCGTACGCTTGCGAGGGACTGGCGCCGAGGACGCCCGGCGTCTTCCCCCCGCAGGCGGCCAGGAAGGCGGCGCCGGCGCTGGTCGCGGCGGCGATCTTGAGGAACTCAGATCGGGTGAGCGGTCTCACGACGGCGTCGACACCTCGCACGAGTGACTCGTGACCACCATCGTAACGCGCGATGTTTGGTCTGTCGTCCCGGTCTAAACGGCGCGGACCCGACCGACGGTGCCGCGCTGCCGACCTGCCGCACGGCCGGTGTGCCGCTACGGCCTGGCCCCAGCCTCGCCGCCCCCGCGCATGGGCCGGTCAGACGTTCCGGATGCTGACGCTGGCGAGGTTGGTGGTGCCGAGCCCTGCTTTGGCTGCCGCCGTGACGTACGGGACGGCGCTGACGGCGACGCCGGCGATGCGCGCCGCGGCGTAGGTGTCGGCCGCCACCCAGTCGCGGCAGGCGAGCACCGTGTTCTTGACGCGCACGTCGGCGAGGTTGCCGCCGGTGGGGCCGTTGCGGATGAGGATGCGCATGGCGTCGACCACGGTGAGCTCGGGCCGCAGCTTGGCGTTCACGGCGGTGATCGACCGGCTGAGGCCCAGGTTGTGCATCTTGCCGCGGTTCGAGGTGCAGCCCATGAGGTTCTTGCCGGCGATCGTGAGCCTCGTGGAACCGTGCTGCTTGAGGATGGGCACGTTGATGAGCACGTCGGCGTTCACCACCGCGGCGTAGAGGGGGAAGCTGCCGAGGACGCCGCAGGAGTAGTTGCGATAGCCGCTGCTGCCCATGATCACCATCGAGCCGGCGGCCGCTTTGACCGCGGCGCCGATGCCGCTGCCGCTGTAGGCGCTCGAGGGGTTCACGGAGATCGGGTTGTCCATCACGAGCACCTTGCCGGCGCCGGCGGCCTTCGCCAGGCGCACGAGCGTGGCGACCACGGTCGGGTTGGTGGTCGCGGCGTACTTCGGCGCCCGGCTGGTGCAGATGTTGGGCTTGATCACCACCGTGTCGCCGCTGCTCACGAAGGCCTTCATGCCGCCGACGGCGGCGATGGCGCGCTTGGTGTTGCTCGCCGCGTCGCTGCCCTTGGCCACGGCGAGCACCTTGGTGGCGGCGCGAGGTGACAAGGTGTCCCCGTTGAGCGCCGCCTGGTCGAGGTGGTCGTTGACGCCGGCGATGCCGGCGAGCGCGTCCTCGGCCCCGCCGAGGAACAGCACGCCGGCGCTGCCGGCCGCGAGGATCTTCAGGAACTCGGCTCTGGTAAGGGGAGTCTTCGCCACGGCGTCACCTCTCTGCCTCGCTCGACATGCCTGCCAATGGTACTCGTCGGCTCCTGGGCTGTCGTCCTGAGCGCAAGCCGTCACCCGGCCGGACGACGGTCCGATTCCACGGGCCGCGCTTGACCGCGGCCGAGGGCTGGTCTAGCATCCGCAGCGCTCGGAGGTGCCCGCGAGGGCCTCGAGGGAAGCCGGTGAAAGACCGGCGCGGACCCGCCGCTGTGACCGGGGACGACGGCTGCACGAAGCCACTGTCAGCTATCTGACGGGAAGGCGCGGCCGAAGGACGATCCGGGAGCCAGAAGACCTGCCGCCGAGCGCGCTGGCGACGCCCTGCGTGGTGAACGGGGCGGCGGCGGCGCGTGCCGCGGCCTCGAATACGGGAGGCCCGGGCCCGACGAAGTGTCGGCCCGGGCTTTTGTCGTTCTCGAGGACGGGAGGCGCGATGGACACGGTCGAGGCGTCGGCGGGACTGAGCCGCCGGGCGGCGGCGCGGCGGCTCCCCGCACACGGGCGCCGCCGGCTCGCACGGCCACTCATCGTGCTCGCGGCCCTGGCCGCCATCACGCTCGGCGCCGAGCTCGTCGTGCGGCTCGCGCACGTCCCGACCTACGTCTTCCCGCCGCCGTCGGCCGTGCTTGCCGAGTTCGCGGCATCGAGCCCGGGCTCTTCCTGCACAATGCGCTCGTCACCGTCTGTGAGGCGGCGGCCGGCCTCGCGCTCGGCGCCGCGGTGGCGCTCGCCTTTGCCGCCGGCGCGCTGCACTCCCGCCGCCTCGACGCCGTCCTCACCCCGCTGGTCGTCGCCTCGCAGACCGTCCCGGTGATCGCCCTGGCGCCGCTGCTCGTGCTCTGGCTCGGCTACGGCGCCCTGCCCCGCGTCATCGTCTGCGCGCTGATCGCCTTCTTCCCGATGGCGGTCACGGCGCGCGAGGGGCTGCGCGCCACAGACCCGCAGCTGCTCCAGCTGCTGCGTTCCGTCGGCGCCGGCCGCCGCGACGTGTTCTGGCGCGTCCGCATCCCCGGCCGCCGCTCCGTTACCTCACGGCCGGCCTGCGCACCGGGGCTCACGCTCAGCCTCGTGGGCGCCGTCGTCGCCGAGTGGACCGGGGCCGACCATGGGCCTCGGCTACCTCGTGCTCAGCGCCAACGCGCAGCTTGCGACGGCCCAGGCGTTCGCCGCCGTCCTGCTCATCACCCTCATGGGTCTCGGCGCGCTACGGCGGCGTGGTCCTGCTGCAGCACCGGCTGGGCCGCTGGCACCCCGGCAGAGAGAACGATCGATCGCACGCTACGAGAGGAAGGGCATGAGGACGACGACTGGCATGAGGACGACGTGCGGAGGCGGGACGACGCGACAGGGGAGGGGGCGCGGCCTTCGTCGCCGTGAAAGCGTGTGGCCCGGCGCGGCGCTCGCCCTCCTCTCGCTGGCCGTGGCTCTGGCGGCCGGCGCCTGCGGGAATTCACTCCAGGCACCGGCCGCCGGCGCCGCGGCTGCCGCCTCGCCCGGCTCCTCCGTCGCGGCCTCGGCGCGCCCGGAGGTCGCGCAGGTCACGCTCATCATGGACTGGGTGCCCTGGGTGCTGGACATCCCCGTCGATGTCGCCCAGGTCAAGGGGTACTACGCCCAGAACGGCCTCAGCGTGAAGCAGATCGTGCCGGCCGGCGCCACCGACGTCGTGAAGTTCGTGGCCACCGGCAAGGCGCAGTTCGGCCTGTACTACGCGCCGGACACGCTGATGGGTGTGGCCGAGGGGGCGCCGCTCGTCTCCGTCGGCGCCCTGATGAGCCGCGCCCCGGTGGGCATCGCGTTCGCGCCCGGCGTGACGGCGAGCACGCCCAAGGATCTCCAGGGTCAGCTGGTGGGCGTACCGCTCATCCCGTCCACGAGGGCGTCCTTCGACTCCATGCTCAAGGCGGGAGGGGTGCCGGCGGGGTCTGTCCGCGTCGTCGACCCGGGCTTCGATCTCGTGGCGCCGCTCCTCGCCGGCAAATACCGCGCGGTGGCCGTCACCGAGTTCGGCGAGCTCGTCCAGGCGGAGGCGCAGGCCGGCAAGCTGAGCTACCTCGACTTCCGTGACTGGGGCACGCCGGATTACTCCTTCCTCGCGATGATCAGCGACCAGGGGTTCGCGAGCGCTCACCCCGCCACCGTGCGTGCGTTCGTGCGGGCGACCCTCGAGGGGCTCGCCTACGCAGCCGCGCACCCGCAGGAGGCCGCGGACCTCTACGCGTCCCGGCACCCGGAGCTGAAGAAGGGCTTGCTGCTGGCGCAGTGGCGCGCGGCGCTTCCCTCGATGGCGCTGGCCGGCGTGCACGCCGCCGGCTGGCAGGACCCGGCCAGCTGGACGGCGCTCGGGCAGTGGCTCACCAAAGAGGGCGTCCTGACGAAGCATGTGGACACGGCCAAGGCGATGACGAACCAGTACCTGCCGGCGCCATGAGCGAAGCAGCGCCGGCGAGGAGACTCGACGTGAGCCTGCGCGGCCTCAGGGCCCGCGCCGCGCCGGCGCGCGTGTCGCTGCGCGACCTGGGCGCCTCGTACGCGTCCGGCGACAGCGACGCCCCGGTGCTGGCCGGCGTCGATCTCGACCTCTTGCCGGGCGAGCGCCTCGCCGTCGTGGGTGCCAGCGGCAGCGGCAAGAGCACGCTCCTCCATCTGCTCGCCGGGCTGTTGGCGCCGAGCGCCGGCGAAGCAAGGGTCGACGACCAGGACGCCGCCAGCGGGGGCGGTCGTGCGGCGTACATGTTTCAGGCGGACCTGCTGCTGCCATGGAAGTCGGTGCTCGGCAACGCGGTCTTCGCGGCCGAGGTCGCCGGCGGCCTGCGCGGGCGCCGGCTGCGCCGCGCCGCTCTGGAGGCGGAAGCGCGGAGCATCCTGGAGGAGTTCGGCCTAAGCGACGTCCTGGACGCCATGCCAAGGAGTCTCTCAGGCGGGATGCGCCAGCGCATCGCGCTGGCGCGCACGCTGATGGTCGGTCGTGGGCTCGTGCTCCTCGACGAGCCGTTCGGCAGCCTCGACATGCTCACCCGGGCGGAGATGCAGCGCTGGCTTCTCGACGTCATGGAGGCGCACCCCGCGACTTGGGTGCTCGTGACGCACGATGTGCGCGAGGCGGCCCTTCTTTGCGACCGGGTGGCCGTCCTTCGCGGCCGGCCGGCGCGCCTCGAGCGCGCGGTGTGCGTGCCGCTCGACGCCGCGGAGCGGCGCGCGCTTGCGGCCGCCGATCCGTTCGATCCCGCGGACGCGGGCCGTGCGGCGCCGGTCCGGCGATCCGCCGCCGGCAAGCCGCCGCCGGCCGCGTTGCTGCGGCAGGCCGTCGGCGAGCTTCGCGGACGGCTGTCGGCCGCGTCCGGCATCGCCGGACCCCCTTGACCTCGGCAAGCCGCCGCCGCAGCATGGGCATAACCGGCGGCGGCGCAAGGGGGTCGTGAGGACGTCCGCTCCGCCTGTCAGGGGCCGCGCCCGCGGGCGCGGCCGCGCGAAGGGAGCGTCATGCAGCGTCGCGTCATCGTCTTTGGGGCCTTGCTCGCGCTATGCGCGACGCTCGGAGTCGCCGCTGCCGGGTCGGCCTCGGCGTCATCCGGACCGGCGGCGCCTGCAGCGTGGACCATCGCCGTATACGCGAACGGCGACAACGATCTGATGTACACGTGGCCCCTCTACACGCTGCCGGCGCTGAGAGGCATCCCGGCGAGTCCCGACGTGGACGTTGTGGTCATGCTCGACAGGCCCCAGAAAGACGGCGTCTGGCTGTACGAGATCTCCGGTCCGCGCGTGACTCTGGTGCACCACTACCCCATGGAGCGTGACTTCGGCTCCGGCGCCACGTTCGAATGGTTTCTCAAGCAGATCCACGCCCGATTCCCCAGCCGGCACCTGCTCGTGGACGGCTGGGACCACGGCTTCGGCTGGCAGTACTTCAGCCGCGACACCACGTCCAACGACCGGATCCTCCTGCCCGAGCTCCGCAAGGCGATCGCCGGCGCCGGCGTGCCCATCGACATCCTCTCGTTCGACGCCTGCAACATGGCGGACGCGGACGTGGCGTACGAACTCACGCTCACGGGGCTCGTCAAGGACTTCGTCGCCTCCGAGGAGACAGTCGACGAAGACGGCTACCCCTACGCGGACATGTTCGCCCCGCTCGTCGCGGCTCCCGACAGCGGTCCGGACACCGTGGTCCAGGACATGCTGAGCGGCTGGCAGCGCTACTACGGCTCGCGCCGCAACTTCAACTGGGTGACGCTTTCGGGCGTGGATCTGGCCGCCCTGGCGGCGGCCGAGCCCGACCTCGTCGATTGGGTCACGCGCCTGCGCGCCGGCCTGCCCTCGTACGCCGCCCGCTACCAGGCGGCGATGCACCGGAGCCAGTACGCGTGGGACACGTGGCAGCTCGATCTTGGCCAGTTCGCCGCCAACCTCGCCGCCGACCCCGAGATACTCGATGCCGGCCTCAGAGCGGCCTCGGCGAAGGTGCGCGACGGCGTGCACGCCGCTGTGCTCGGCGTGACCAGTGGCTCGCTGGCGTTCGAGTTCACGGGGCTCACCATCTGGGCCGGGACCGGGTCCGACTGGTCGTCCTTCGGCAGGACCTACCGCGAGCGGGTCACCTTCGGCAGACCGGTCACCGCCGGCGGTACCGGCTGGTACGAGTTCCTGCGCGCCTTCAACGCCAGCGGCAAGGCCGACCGGCGCATGCCTGACTTCATCACGCGGCTCGGACGCGCGACCTACGGCCTCACCGACGTGTACTTCCGCGACGCGGCGCACGGCTGGGCCGCCGGCTTCAACAACGTCACCAACGCGTCGATCATCTTGCGGACCAGCGGGTCCGGCGGCACGCTCTCGAGGACCAGCGATCAGGCGGCGCTCGACAACTACTTCTTCTCCGCCATAGCGCCGTCGGGTGGCGGGCGGCTCTGGGCCGTGGGCGACTACGGCGACGACGACAGCCTGATCGTCGTCAGCAACGACGGCGGCCGCACCTGGGTCCAGAGGCGATCGCACACCCAGCAGTGCCTCTTCGGCGTGGACTTCCCGGACGCGACTCACGGGTGGGTGTGCGGGGCGGCCGGGACCTTGCTGCGCAGTGTCGACGCAGGGAAGACGTGGAGGCAGGTCGCCTCGGCGCCGTCCGGCGACCTGCAGGCCATCGATTTCACTGACGCGGCGCACGGCTGGGTCGTGGCCGACGACCAGCGCCGGCCTGCGGCGACGCTATGGTACACGGCCGACGCGGGCGCGCACTGGAGCCGCGAGTACACCGCCGTCGGGCGCCTGCTCTACTCCGTGGATGCGCGCGCCGGCGGCGTGTGGGCGGCCGGCGGAGACCCTGCGGGCGCCGCCGGCCTCATCGTGCGGGGCAGCGCCGGAGGTTCCTGGGCGGAGCAATGGGCGGGGCCCCAGCGTCTCGCGGACGTGCACATGGCCGACGCCACTCAGGGCTGGGCGGTCGGCGACGGCGGGCTCGTCCTGCACACCGCCGACGGCTCGTCCTGGGCGCCGCAGGACAGCGGCGTGACCGAGGACCTCACGGCCGTCTGCCCACTGGACGCCCTGGATGCGTGGGCGGTCGGCGACGGCGAGGCCATCCTGCACACCACGGACGGCGGCCTGACCTGGGCCCGATCATCCGGGGACGTCATCGGGCCCGAGACGCGCGTGGTGTCCGCCGCCGCGAAGACGGGCGCCGTGTCTACGCTCAGCTACTACGTGCACGACGCCAAGAGCGCCAGCGCGCGCGTGACGATCGTGATTAGCGATAGTCGTCACCGGGTGGTGCGCAGGTGGGCGATGGGCTGGGCGCGCTGCGATCTGCGGCAGGTCGTCATGTTCAACTGCACTCTGCCCCGCGGCGTCTACACGGTGAAGGCCCTGGCCGTCGACCGCGCCGGCAACCGGCAGAGCCGCGCCGCGTCAGGCACGCTCAGGGTCCGCTGAGCCGCGCGGCCGAACGGCGCGCGTCAGCGCGCGTCCATTTGACGCCCGCGCCGCGGCGGCTGTAGCCTTCAACGGCTGTCTCTCAGCCGCTGGGAAGCCGGTGCAAGGCCGGCGCTGCCCCGCAACTGTAGCCGCCGACGACCGTCGCAACCGTGCCACTGCCCCGAGGGGCGGGAAGGCGCGACCACTAGGACGACGCGGAAGCCAGGACACCACGGCTGAGGGATCATCGCGATCAACGCCTCGAGGGAGGGCAGCGGTGGAGCCCCAGGTCCATCTCACACTCGTCACCGGCGGCGCGCGCAGCGGCAAGAGCACCTTCGCCGAGCGGCTCGCGGCGCAGCTGGCCGAGCCGCACGGCGGCCACGTGACGTATCTCGCCACCTCCGAGGAGCACGACGTCGAGATGGCGGCGCGCGTGGCGGCGCATCGCGCCGCGCGGCCCGCCGCCTGGACGACCGTCGAGTGCCCGCTCGAGGTGCCGGCCGCGCTCCGCGAGCACGCCGGCCCGGCCGCCTCCGGCGGCCCCGCCGGCGCCCATCCCGTCTTCCTGCTCGACTGCGTCACCTTCTGGGTCAGCAACCTCATGTTCTCGGCCGGCGACCTGGGCGGTACGGCGCCCCCCGAGGACGGCTTCAACTACGACGACTCGCTGCTCAGCGCCGAGCAGGAGCGCGCCGTGGCGGCGCGCGTCGGCGCCGCGGTGGACGATCTGCTGGTCGCCCTCGCGGAGACGGGCGCGGCCCTCGTGGCGGTCTCCAATGAGGTGGGCCTCGGGGTCGTGCCGGAGTATCCCCTTGCGCGCCTCTACCGCGACCAGCTCGGCTGGGCCAACCAGCGCCTGGCACGCGCCGCCTCCCGCGCCTACTTCCTGGTCGCGGGCTACCCTCTCGACGTCAAGGCGCTGGCCTCCCCGTGGCCGGACGCCGCCCAGTCTTCTCCAGCCCCCCAGTCCCCCGCAAAGGAGTCCGACCAGTGACCGACCTGCTCACCCGCACGATCGCCGCCATCACGCCGCTCGATGCCGACGCCATGCGCGCCGCCGAGGCGCGCCAGCTGCAGCTCACCAAGCCGCCCAAGTCGCTGGGCCGGCTCGAGACACTCTCCATCCAGCTCGCCGGCATCCAGGGCAAGGCGCAGCCCGTGATCGAGAGCAAGGCCATCGCCGTGATGGCCGCCGACCACGGCGTCACGGCCGAGGGCGTCAGTGCCTTCCCGGCAGAGGTCACGCCGGCGATGGTGCTCAACTTCGCCGCCGGCGGGGCGGCGATCAACGTCATCGGCCGCCACGTGGGCGCCCGCGTGCTCGCCACCGACGTCGGCGTCAACGCCGACCTGAGCGCGGCCGAGGGCGTGCGCCACAAGAAGGTGCGCATGGGCACCGCGAACATGGCCCAGGGTCCGGCGATGACGCGCGACGAGGCCGTCGCGGCGATCGAGATCGGCATCGAGCTGGTGGAGGAGGAGCTGGGCAAGGGCCTCGACATCATCGCCACCGGCGAGATGGGCATCGGCAACACGACCGCCGCCTCGGCGGTGATCGCGGCGCTCACCGGCGAAGCGGTCGCCAGGGTCACCGGCCGTGGCACCGGCATCAGCAAGGAGGCGCTGCCCGCCAAGGTCGCGGTGATCGAGAAGGCCCTGGCCCTGAATGAGCCGGACGCCGCCGATCCCGTCGACGTGCTCGCCAAGGTCGGCGGTCTCGAGATCGCCGCCATGACCGGCGTGTTCCTCGGCGGCGCCGCGCACCGCGTCCCCGTGGTGATGGACGGCTTCATCAGCGCCGCCGCGGCGCTCGCCGCGGTGCGCCTCTGCCACGAGTGCGTGGACTACATCCTGCCGAGCCACGTGAGCATCGAGATCGGGCACCAGGTGGTGCTCGACGAGCTCGGCCTGGTGCCGCTCTTCGACCTGCAGATGCGGCTCGGTGAGGGGACGGGGGCGGCGCTGTCGATGAGCATCATCGAGGCGGCCGCGCGCATCCTCAGCGAGATGGCCACCTTCGAGAGCGCCGGCGTGGCCGGCGACCCCAGCGAGGCCGACGCCGACCTCCGGCGCCAGGACTGAGCCGGCGGACGCGGAGGTCGCGAGCGTGACGATGCTGCGCCGCCCGACGCTGGCGGTGACCTTCCTCACCGGCATCCCGCTGCCGGTGCGCGGCGACGTGGCGGCCGCCGACCTGTGGGCGAGCATGGGCTGGTACCCGCTGGTCGGCCTCGGGCTCGGCGCCGCCGCCTGGGGCGTGTTCGCGGGGCTGACCACGTTCCTGCCGTCGCTGGTCGCCGCCGTGCTCGTCGTGCTCCTGCTCGAACTGCTGACGCGCGGCCTGCACATGGACGGCCTCATGGACACCTGCGACGGGATCTTCAGCGGCGCGCCGCCTGAACGCGCGCTGGCGATCATGAAGGACCACAACGTCGGCGCCATGGGCGTGGTCGCCGCCGTGCTCGTCCTGCTGCTCAAGGTCGCGGCGCTGGGCGCGCTCTCTCGCGCCGACGCCGCCGCGCCGCTGCTGGCGGGCTGGGCAGCGGCGCGCGCGCTGCCGGCCCCCGACGTGTACTTCTGGCCGTACGCGCGCGCGGAGGGTACCGGCGAGGCGTTCACGCGCGAGAAGTCGGCCGGCCCGCTGGTGCTCGCGGCCGGCCTGCTCGCGGCCGCCGTCGCCGTCGCCGGCCTCGCCGGCCTCGCCGCCGGCGCGCTGAGCGGCTGGTACGGCGGCCTCGTCGTCGCGCTCGTGGCGATGGCGACGGCGCTGCTCGCGCAGGCCGCCGTGGCCCGCCGTCTCGGCGGCCTCACCGGCGACGTCTACGGCATGGGCATCGAGCTCGCCGAGGCCGCCGCGCTGGTCGTCGGCTGTGCCCTGGTCAGGCTGGCGGGATGAGCCGGGGGGCGCCGGCATGAAGCTCTACCTCGTGCGCCACGGCCAGTCCACGGGCAACGTGGGCGCCGCCCTGATGGGGCAGAGCGACCACCCCCTCACCAGCCTGGGGGAGGAGCAGGCGCGAGCGGCCGCCGCGCGCCTCGCGCCCTTCGGCCCCATGCCAGTGCACGCCAGCGACCTGCCGCGGGCTCTGGCCACGGCGCAGGTGATCCTCGAATCCTGGCCGGCGCTGCCGGCGCCCGGAGCGGCGGTCGACGGCCGTGTGCCTGCCGCGCCGCGCCTCCACGCCGACCCGCGCCTGCGCGAGATCGACCTCGGCGACTACGAGGGCCGGCCCTGGGAGGAGTTCGAGGGCGACGAGGAGCTCACCGCCGCCTTCGCCGCCGACCCCTACGGGACGGCGCTGCCGGGCGGCGAGTCGCTTGCCCACGTGCAGGAGCGGGCGCTGGCTGCGGTGCGCGACATCCTTTCTGCCCACGGGCTCGGCGACGGCGGGGGGCTGAGCACAGACGCCGTCGCGACAGCCGACGCGAGCGCCGCGGCCACGGGTTTCGCCGCCGCGGCGGAGCCGGGCGCTAACGTCTGCGTCGTCAGTCACGACGGGCCCATCCGCGCCATCCTGAACCACTACCTCGGCGTGCCGCCGGAGAAGTGGTGGACCTTGTCCACCAGCCACGGCGGCGTCTCCCTGCTGGAGTTCAGCGGCGGCTGGGTGAACGTGCGCTTCGTCAACGCCACCGGCCATCTCGCCGGGCTGGGCGACCCGTCCAGCTCCGGCGCGCCGTCCGGCTGAGCGGGAAGGGGTCTGCCGCCGTGCTCTTCGTCCCCCACGACTGGCGGCTGGCGCTCGCTACCGTCATGCTCGCCGGCCTCTTCGACGTCACGGTCGGCGAGCCGCCGGCGGCGTTGCACCCCGTGGTCTGGATGGGCCGGCTCGTGGGCGCGCTCATGGCGCGCCGCCCGCTCGGCCGGCCTCGCGCCGAGTTCGCCTTCGGCGTCCTGATCGTCGTTCTCACGGCGGGGTCGGCCGCAGCCGCCGGCCTTCTCCTCACCGTCGCCCTCGACGCCCTGCCCTGGTGGGCCGCGCTGCCCCTCGGCGCGTGGGTCCTGAAGACGGCCTTTTCCCTGCGCGGCCTGGTGCGCGCCGGCCGCGAGGTCCAGCGTGCGCTCGCCCGCGATGTTGAGGCAGCGCGCGCCGGGCTCACGGCGCTGGTGAGCCGGCCTCCCGATCTGGACCCGCCGCTGATCGTCTCGGCGACGGTCGAGTCCTTGGCCGAGAACCTCACCGACAGCGTCGTCTCGCCGCTCCTCGCCTACGTCCTTCTCGGCCTGCCGGGAGCACTGGGGTACCGTGCCGTCAACACCATGGACGCGATGATCGGTTACCGGGACGAGCGCGAATACGTGGGCAAGGCGGCGGCGCGTACCGATGACGCGGCCAACTGGATCCCCACGCGGATCACGGCGCTGCTGATCGTGTCGGCAGCGGCCCTGAGGAGGACGGCACGGGCCGCGTGGACGGCGATGCGCACCGAACACCGGCCTGAGTATGGGCCCAACAAGACGCTCGCGATCGCGACCATGGCCGGTGCCCTCGGCGTGCAGCTGCGAAAGCCGGGGGCGTATTCGCTCGGGACCGCGCGGCGGCCGCTCACGGTCGACGTCATCGGCGACGCCGCGTGGTTCGTCTGGGTCGCCGGCGGCGCGACGATCGCCGCCTCCGCCGGGTTCGCCGCACTCCTCGCCGGGGCGGCGTGGCGATGAGCGGCGCGCGGCCTGCGGCTTCGGCCGGCGCCGTCCCGGGTGCCCCTTTCTTTCGCGCGGTCTCGCCGTCCGTCCATGGCGCGATCGACCCTGCGGCGCTGCGCGCCGAGGGTGTCGACTCGGCCGGCGTCGTCGACTTCAGCTCCAACCAGTCGCCCCTGGGCGCCGCGCCGGGCGTTACGGCCGCCGTGGCCGGCGCCGTCGTGGACGCGTATCCGGACCCGCATGCCGCCGAGCTCACGGCGCGGCTCGCCGAGCGCCACGGCGTGAGCCCGGGGCAGATCGTCTGCGGCAACGGCAGCACCGAGCTGATCCGGCTGATCGGGCAGCTTGCGCTTCGCGCCGGCGACACTGCCCTGGCGCTGGCGCCGGCGTTTGGCGAGTGCGAGGTCGCGACGGCGCTGACCGGCGCCCTCTTCGAGGAGACACGGCTGGTGCAGGCGAAAGAAGGGGCGGGCTTCTTCTGCGACGAGCCCGCCCTTCACGCTGCCCTCGGCGACGTGCGCCCGCGACTCTGCTGGCTGTGCTCGCCCAACAACCCGACCGGGGCGGCGCTGCCCGCGCCGCTGATCGCCGCCCTCGTGGCCGACTTCCCGGCCACGCTCTTCGTCCTGGACGAGGCCTACAGCGACCTCCTCCCAGAGCCTCAGTGGCGCGTCGAGTTGCTCGCCGCGGGCAACCTTGTGGTCCTTCGCTCGATGACCAAGTACTGGGGTCTCGCCGGGCTGCGTCTGGGCTACGCGCTCACGGCGCCCGCGGGGGCCGCGGCGCAGCGCGCCGCGGCCCCACCCTGGAGCGTGAACGCCTGCGCCCAGGCGGCCGGGGTCGCCGCACTCGCGGATCTCGACCATCACCAGCGTTCCGGCGAGCTGCTCGTGCGCGAGCGCGACCGCCTGGTGGCGGGCCTGCGCGCCGGCGGCTGGGTGGTCGAGCCGACCACGGCGGGCTTCTTCCTGATTCGCGTCGGCTGCGCGCCCGATGCCCGCCGCACCCTGCTCGCCGCAAGGCTGCCTGGTCCGCGACTGCACCTCCTTTGGACTGCCGGAGCACATTCGCGTGAGCCCTCGTCGCCCGGATGAGAACGACCGGCTGCTAGCGGCATTCGCATCCCTCACGCCGCCGCGTGAGACCGCATGAGCGGGCCATCGCCCGGCACCCGCACCATCATGCTCGTCGGCACCGGCTCGCATGCCGGCAAGACCGTGCTTGCCGCCGCGCTCTGTCGCATCTACGCGCGCCGCGGCTACCGCGTGGCGCCGTTCAAGGCGCAGAACATGGCGCTCAACTCGTTCGTCACCGCGGACGGCGGCGAGCTCGGCCGCGGCCAGGCCTACCAGGCGCGCGCGGCCGGCATCGAGCCGCACGTCGACATGAACCCGGTGCTGCTCAAGCCGAGCTCGGAGAGCCGGCAGCCAGGTGATCGTGCTCGGGCGGCCGGTGCGGCAGATGAGCGTGCGCGAGTATCACGCCTATCAGGCAGAGGCCTGGCCGGTGGTGACGGCCGCCTACGAGCGTCTGCGCGCGGCCAACGACCTCATCGTGATCGAGGGGGCGGGCAGCCCCGCCGAGGTCAATCTGCGCGACCAGGACATCGCCAATATGAGGGTGGCGCTGTACGCGCGGTGCCCCGTGCTCCTCATCGGCGACATCGACCGCGGCGGCGTCTTCGCCAGCCTCGTCGGCCACATGGAGCTGTTCACGCCGGAGGAACGCGCGCTCGTCGCGGCGTTCGTGATCAACAAGTTCCGTGGCGACGCGAGCCTGCTCGACTCGGGCATCGAGTACCTGCGGGAGCGCACCGGCGTGCCGACGCTGGGCGTCGTGCCGATGCTCGAGGGCTGGCGCGGCGACGAGGAGGACTCCCTCGGGATCGACGAACGACAGTGGCGGGCGGATGCGGACGCGCCGCTGCAGATCGCCGTGGTGCGTCTGCCCTTCATCAGCAACTTCACGGACTTCGACGCGCTCGCCGACGAGCCGGACGTGAACGTGCGCTACGTCACCCGGTCGGCGGAGCTCGAGGGCGCGGCGGCGATCGTGCTGCCCGGCACCAAGAGCACGATCGCCGACCTCGCCTGGCTGCGCGAGAGCGGGCTGGCGGCGGCGGTGCGGGCCGCGGCCGCCGCCGGGACGCCGCTGATCGGCATCTGCGGCGGCTACCAGATGCTCGGCCGCCGCATCCTCGATCCCGGGCGCGTCGAGTCCGACGCCGAGGCGGTCGACGGTCTCGGCCTGCTCGACGCCGAGACGACCTTCGTCGGCGAGAAGCGGACCGTCCGCGTGACGGGGAAGCTGCTCGGCGGCCCGCTGGGCCCGGCCGGGACGCAGCTATGCGGCTACGAGATCCACATGGGCCGCACGACCATCGGCAGCGGCGTCACGCCCTTGCTGCGCCTGCGCGGCGCCGACGGCTCCGAGCACGAGGACGGCGCAGTCGTCTCCGGCGCAGACTCGGTCTGCGGCAGCTACGTGCACGGCCTCTTCGACCACCCGGCCCTGCGCGCCGCCTTCCTCGACGGCCTGCGGGCGGCGCGCGCCTTGCCGCCTCGGCCTGCCTCGGCGCCGCCCGCAGACGACCTCGACCGCCTCGCCGACCACGTCGAGGCGCACCTCGACATGGGATTCCTCGACGGCATCGTCGACCTCGCGACGCTGCACGCGGCCACCTGTCCCGGTAGAGTAGGCTCACCATGACGGGTGCCCGCGAAGACCGTCGCGCCACCAAGCGTGCCGCCAGAGCCGAGAAGCACGCCGCAAAGGCGGACGAGAAGCGCGCGACGGCCACGGCTCACCTCTCAGCGGTGCCGGCCGGCGAACCCGCGACGGCGCAGGCCCGAGGCTTCGAGGCGTGCCCGTGCCCAAAGGACTGCAGCCTGCACGGCGACTGCCTGCTCTGCGTCTCGTTTCACGGCAGCAGGCGCGAGCTCTCCCGCTGCCTGCGCTAGGGAGGCACTGACACAGACGGGTGACCGGCGCTCGGCACGACCGGACCTTCCGCACGGGTCTGCTTGGCGCCGGCGAAGCGGGACCGCGCCTGCGAGGGGCAGTGTCCGCTGGGCTCGAGCGGCCGGCGGCGCGATCGTCGGCACGATGACCACTGCGAAGGGAGGACGTGCATGAGCGCCATGCCGACGGGCCCGGGCCGCGATCGGGTGACGGTGGAGAACGTGAACCATCCCGGTTCCACGTCGGTCCTGGACGCCGCCAAGTGCTCGGCAATGCGTGACGCCATGCTGGCGGTTCCGCCTCCCGCAGCGCCCGGGCCCACCCGGGGAGAGATGATCGAAGCCGCCGCGGGCCGGCTGCCCGAAGAGCTCTTCCCGGGCGGCGCCAAGGTCGGCTGGTGGGCCAAGACGGTACAGCTCGACCTCGAGGCGAAGGGCCTCGTGGCGCGCGAGAAGACGACGCCGCTGCGCTGGCACCGGGCGCGCTGATGAAGCGCGAGAGCCAGTCCGGCTCCGCGGGGGAGAGCGCGTTCGCGCCGGCCGGACCGGGCGGCTATCGCCAGGTGGTCCCCGGCGTCCGCATGAAGACGCTCTGCCACGGGAGCCTCACGCTCATGAGCGAGTTCCGGCTGGACCGGGGCCACGAGCTTCCGATGCACGCGCACCCGCACGAGCAGACCGGCTACCTCGTGCGGGGACGCCTGCGGATGACGATCGGCGAGGAGTCGCGCGAAGTCAGTGCCGGGGACAGCTGGTCGATCCCCGGCGGCGTGCAGCACGGCGCCGTCGTCCTCGAGGACGCCGTCGCCGTCGAGGTCTTCTCGCCGGTACGCGAGGACTACCTGCATGTGTAGGATGCGGCGGCGAGCAGCGGCGGACCGGAGACCCCCGCTCGTGGCGGACAGGGAGACGCAATGACCGAGCGCGAGAAGATGTTGAGGGGAGAGACCTACGACGCCGCCGACCCGGGGCTCCTCGACGCGCGCTTCGAGGCGCGCCGCCTGACCCGGCGGCTGGCGGCGCTCGACCCGGCCGACCTGGCAGGACGCGACGCCGTGCTGCGCGCCCTGCTCGGCGCCCTCGGAGCAGGCGCCTGGGTCGAGGCGCCGTTCCACTGCGACTACGGCGCGCAGATCAGCCTCGGTGCCCGCGTGTTCGTCAACATGTGCTGCGTCTTCCTCGATGCAGCCCCCGTCACGGTGGGCGACGACGCCCAGATCGGCCCCGGCGTGCAGCTCCTCACCTCCGACCACCCGCGCGACGGCGCGGAGCGTGCGCGAGGCCTGGAGTCGGCGCGGCCGATCCGGATCGGCGCTCGCGCCTGGCTGGGCGGAGGCGTGATCGTGCTGCCCGGCGTCGAGATCGGCGAGGACGCCGTCATCGGCGCCGGCAGCGTCGTGACCCACTCCGTCGCCGCCGGCGTCGTGGCCGCCGGCAACCCGTGCCGCGTGATCTCTTCACCCTGACGCAGCCCCGCCGGCTTACGCGCGACGCCCTGCGCGCCGCGTCACCCCCGGTTTCGCAAGCGCCCATGCGGGAAGCCAAGTCGATATGGCCGCCCGGCCCGCCAAGCCGGCCGGCCGCCTCGACCAGCTTCTCGCACAGCGGGAGATGTCGCATGATCACTCAGAATGGTGTCGCGTCAGGGGGGAGGGCACCCGCGTGAGCAGCGGTCTCTCAGGCGAGCGGCTCGACCGGCTCCATGACGTCATGGCCGGGTACGTCGAGCGCGGGGACGTGCCGGGCTTGGTCACGGTCGTCGCCCGGCACGGCGACGTGCACGTCGACGCCATCGGCGCGCTGGCGTTCGGCGGCCCGCCGCTGGCGCGCGACGCGATCTTTCGCATCTCCTCCATGACCAAGCCGGTCACGGCGGTGGCGGCGATGATCCTCGTCGAGGAGTGCCTGTTGCGGCTCGACGAGCCGGTTGACCGGCTGCTGCCCGAGCTGGCGGACCGCCGCGTCCTCAGGCACCTCGACGGCCCGCTCGACGACACCGTGCCGGCGGAGCGGCCGGTCAGCGTGCGCGACCTGCTCACCTTCCGCATGGGTTTCGGCCTCGTGATGGCGCTGCCCGGCACGTACCCGATCCAGAGCGCGATGGATGAGCTCGGCCTCGCCCAGGGACCGCCGAGCCCTGCGACGCCGCCCGATCCGGACGAGTGGATGCGCCGGCTGGGGACCCTGCCGCTGCTGCACCAGCCCGGCGAGAAGTGGATGTACAACACCGGCGCCGACGTGCTCGGCGTGCTCGTCGCACGCGCGTCGGGCCGGCCGCTGGAGGACTTCCTGCGCGAGCGCGTCTTCCAGCCGCTCGGCATGAAGGACACCGCGTTCAGCGTCCCGGAAGCCACGATCCCACGCTTTGTGACGAGCTACTGGACCGACCCTCGCTCAGGGGCGCTCTCGGTCTACGACGAGGCGGCCGGCGGCCAGTGGAGCCGCCCGCCCGCGTTCCCGTCAGGCGCCGGAGGCCTGGTCGCCACCGCAGACGACTACCTCGCCTTCGGCCGCGTGATGCTCGGCAACGGCCGGCTCGGCGGCGCCCGCATCCTGAGCAGGGCCTCGGTGGAGCTCATGACGAGCGACCAGCTCACGCCCGCGCAGAAGGCTGTCTCCGGTCTCGTTCCCGGCTTCTTCGACGGCCACGGCTGGGGGTTCGGCATGGCCGTGATCACGCGGCGCGACGACCTGGCGATGTCGGTCGGAGCCTACGGATGGGACGGCGGCCTCGGCACGTCCTGGTACTCCGACCCCGCGGAGGACTCGGTCACCATCCTCATGACCCAACGCGCCTGGACGTCTCCCAGCCCGCCGGACGTCTGCCTCGACTTCCGCACCCTCGCCTACCAGGCTATCGAAGACTGACGTCCGCCGTCCCGCGCGAACGGCTCGGGGCGCCGTCGCGCCGTCGCGCCGTCGCGCCGGCGGCTGCGCAAGCACGCGTGCGGCCGCTCAGCCCTCCCGCGCCGGCGGCCGCGCGGCGTTGGCGGCGATCGCGTCGCAGAGATACTGCGCCAAGCCGGGCCGGATCTTCTCGTAGTTGGCGGCGAAGCGCGCGTCCGCGACGTACATGCGGCCCAGCTCCACGTGCATCTCGCGCGAGCAGGGGTAGAACCAGCGGTCGATCTGCAAGCGGTGGCGCTCGGCCGCGTCGGCGGCGCGCGGGTCGTCCGCCGGGACGCCGTCGTCCATCAGCGCCGCGAGCTCGGCGTTGACCGCCTCGCTCTCGGCCCGGTAGCGCCGCCAGTCGTCGGCGCCGTACCTGCTCGTGCGGCGCGCCGACTCGCGATAGGCGCCCGTGCCGCCCCAGCGCTCGCGCGCCTCGTCTTCGTGCGCCGCGGGGTCGAAGTCGCCAAAGACCTCGAACATCTCCTCTTCGCTCATCTGCGGCCCTCCTTCCAGTGACTCGAGTGTCCTGTCGATGAGGGCGAGCACGGCGTCCAGGCGCCGCGCCCGGTCCTGCACCTGTTCGCGCTGTGCTCGCAGGGCCTGGCGCCGGTCATAGGCCGGGTCGGCCATCAGCTCGCCGATCCGCTCGAGGCTCACGCCGAGCTCCTTCCAGAAGAGCACCTGCTGCAGGCGCGCGAGGTCGGCGGCGCCGTAGAGCCGGTAGCCGGAGGCGGAACGCCACGACGGGCGCAGGAGCCCGAGCTCGTCGTAGTGGCGCAGGGCGCGGACGCTCACGTGAGCGATGCGCGCCACCTGGCCGACCGTGTACTCCCCGTCCTCGTGGATCATGCGCACAGCGTAGACCCTCACGTTGCGTGAGGGTCAAGCCCCCGCCGCCGGCTTCACAGCGGAACGCGGATAGGTCAAGCTACTGGTAGCCGGCCGCAGGCCCGGAGGAGGCCTGCGACCATCGCCATCCGGGGGGAGAGGAGCGCCATGGGTAGATGATGTCGCGCGTGGGACCCGCGCCGTGAGGTCGGTGCTCTGCTTCGGAGACTCGAACACGTGGGGTGCCGACCCGTCCGGCGCGGACGAGCGCTTCGCCTGGGAGTGCGCTGGCCGAGCGTTCTGTAGCGCGAGCCCGGCGGGACGTTCCACGTCGCGGAGGAGGGCCTCGGTGGCCGGACCACGATCGTCGACGACCCGCTCATCGTGCGCCGGAGCGGGCTCGGCTGCGCCTGGGTGGACGCCGGCGAGATCGTCGTCACGAGTCCGCCCGACGGCTGGCACCTCGAGGGCGGTGAGCACGAGAAGCTCGGCATCGCGCTGGCGGGCATCGTGCGCCGGATCCTGGCCTAGCTGTACCACCCATCTAAGCGGCTGAAGCACCCGTCTTCGCGCCGCGGCTTGACTGGCCCTGGGTCGGTTGATAGCCTTTCTCAACTGTGTTGAGAATGGTTCTCAACAGGAGCCTGGGGAGCATCGTTGGTGACCGATCCTGAACCGTCGCGCGACATCGAGGCCGTCTTCCACGACAAGGGCATCCCGTTCACGCGGCAGCGCCGGCTGATCTGGAGCTACTTCGCCGGCGCCGACCGCGCCGCCACCATCGCCGAGACGGCCGACGCCCTGCACGGCGGCGGCGTCGGCCAGGCCACGGTGTACCGCACGGTCACGCTGCTCAGCGACCTCGGCCTGCTCGCGCGCGTGCAGGACCGCCGCGGCGAGATCTGCTACACGGCGCCGCCGATAGGCCACAGTCACCCCCTGGTCTGCGGCGTCTGCCGCAGGGTGGTGCGCTTCGACGGCGACGGCGACGTCAAGGAGCTCGAGGCGCGCCTCGCGGCCGAGACCGGCTTCTCCATCTACGGCCACCACCTCGAGATCTACGGCATCTGCCCGGACTGCGGCGAGGCCGGTCGTGGCTGAGGCGCTCCGCCCGACCGCCGGGCCTCCGCCGCTCCAGCCCACTACGGCCCTCGCCGGCCGCCGCTTCTTCTGCTCGTGGAGCGGCGGCAAGGACGCCTATCTGGCGCTGGCGCGGGCCGTGGCCGCGGGCGGCCGGCCCGCCGCGCTCCTCACGATGTTGCACGAGGACGGCAGCTGCAGCCGCGGCCACGGCCTGCCCATAGAGCTCCTGGAGGCGCAGGCCGCGGCGCTCGGGCTTCCGCTGGCGACGCGCGCCACGACCTGGGACGCCTACGAGGCGACCTACGTCGCCGTCCTCCACGAGCTGCGCGCCCAGGGTGCGGAGGCCGGCGTGTTCGGCGACATCGACCTCGAGCCGCATCGCGAGTGGGTGGAGCGCGTCTGCGCCGAGGCCGGCCTCGCCTGCCACCTGCCGCTCTGGCAGGAGCCGCGCCGCCGGCTCATCGACGAGTTCCTCGCCGGCGGCGCGCAGGCCACGGTCGTGGCCGTGGATGCCGCCCGGCTCGACGCCCGTTTTCTCGGACGCCGCATCGGCGAAGCCCTCGTCGCCGATCTCGAGGCGGCCGGCGCCGACGCCTGCGGCGAGGAGGGCGAGTACCACACGATGGTCACCGAGGCGCCGCTGTTCGCCCGGCCGGTGTCGCTCGCCTGGGACGGGCATGTGTCGCGCGACGGTCACTTGATCCTCGCGTTCTCGACTCGAGTCGCGGAAGCGGAAGCAGGTTCACGAAGGGAGCAAGCACAGACATGAGTACCATCCGTTTGCGCCGCGGCTTGGCCGCAGGCGCCCTCCTCGCGGCGCTCGCGCTCGCCGCCATCGGCCTCGCGGCCTGCGGCTCGAGCACCGGCACGAGCGCCTCGCCGGCGGCGTCGGCCGCGGCCGGCCCGATCACGGTCACCGACAGCTCGGGCCAGACGGTGACGCTCAAGCAGCCCGCGACCCGCATCGTCAGCCTGGCGCCGGCCAACACCGAGATCGCCTACGCGGTCGGCGCCGGCGCGAAGATGGTGGCCGGCACCAGCTACGACGACTACCCGGCCGCCGCCAAGAGCCTGCCCAAGGTCGGCGACTTCTCCAACCCGAGCGTCGAGAAGATCGCCTCGTTCAACCCCGATCTGGTGCTGGCGACGGGCGGCGTTCAGGCCGGCCTGCGCAGCAAGCTGGAGAAGCTCGGCGTGCAGGTGTACGTGGTCGATCCGACGACCTACGCCGGCGTCATGACCGACATCGCCAACGTCGGCAAGCTCGCCGGCACCTCCGCGGCCGCACAGCAGGTCGTCGCCACGATGCAGAAGGCCGAGGCGGACGTGCAGGCCAAGGTCGCCTCGGCCGCCAAGGTGCCGACCTTCGTCGAGATCTACAGCAAGCCGCTGATGACCGCCGGCAAGGGCACCTTCATCAGCGACATGGTCGGTATCGCCGGCGGCGCCAACCTCGGCGACTCCGCCGGCACCGGCTTCCCGAACTTCAGCAGCGAGGTGCTGCTCAAGGACGATCCGGCCGTGTACATCGCCGACTCGGGCTCGATGAGCAAGCCTGGCGACCTCTCCAGCCGGCCCGGCTTCTCCAGCCTCACGGCCGTCAAGGACGGGCACGTGTACGTGATCCAGGACGACCTCATCGCGCGTCCCGGCCCCCGTCTCGCCCAAGGGCTTGCACAGCTGGCCCGGATGATCCATCCGGAGGCGTACGCCACGCAGTGACCCGTGTGGGGCGGACAAGCGTGTGGCCGGGCATCGCCCTCGCGGCGCTGCTCCTCCTCGTCTGCCTCGTCCTGTCGCTCGTCCTGGGACCGGCCTCGCTGTCACTCAGCCAGCTCTGGCACCTCATGATCACGGGGCCGGTCCCCGGCAACCTCGAGAACGCCATCTTCTGGCAGATCCGCATGCCGCGCGTGCTCCTCGCCTGCCTGGTCGGCGCGGAGCTGGCGGTGGCCGGCGTCATCCTCCAGGACCTCTTCCTCAACCCGCTCACCGACCCGTACGTCACCGGCGTGTCGTCGGGCGCGGCCCTCGGCGCCACCGTCGGCATCGTCCTGCACTGGTCCGGCCTGCCCTGGACGACGATGCTGGCGCTCGTCGGCGGCCTCGCCACCCTCGGCATCGTGTGGATGGCGGCGCGGCGGCGCGGGCGCATCGACATCTTCGTGCTGCTGCTCGCCGGCGTGACGATCTCGTACCTCGCCAGCGCCATGGTCACCGTACTCATGATCCAGGGCAATCAGGACATGCGCGCCATCGTCTACTGGCTCATGGGCAGCTTCTCGGGGCGCGGTTGGGGAGAGGTGCAGATCGCCCTCGTGGCGGTGCCGTTCATGATCCTGCCGCTGTTCTTCACGCGCGAGATGGACATCATGCTGCAGGGTGAGAAACGTGCGCTCGAGCTCGGCGTCGAGGTCGAGCGCACCAAACGCCTGCTGCTCGTCACCGCCGGCGTGCTCACCGCGATCGCCGTGTCGGTCTGCGGCATCATCGGCTTCGTGGGCCTGGTGGTGCCGCACATCGTGCGCCTGGTCGTCGGACCCAGCCATCGCAGCCTGCTGCCGGTCTCGCTGCTGGCCGGCGCGGCGCTGCTGGGCATCGCCGACCTGCTCTCGCGTACGCTCATCGCGCCCAACGAGATCCCGGTGGGCGTGGTCACCACCTTCGTCGGCGCGCCGCTGTTCGTGTACCTGCTGCGGCGCGGGCGGAGGGCCTGATGGCGCGCGTCGCCCTCCGTGACGTGGCCTTCGCCTACGACGCGCGCCCCGTGCTGCGGCGGATCTCGTTCGAGCTGGAGGACGGCGACTTCGTCGGCATTGTCGGGCCCAACGGGAGCGGCAAGTCGACGCTCATCGACCTGGTCGACGGCCTGCTGCGGCCGTCCTCTGGGGAAGTGCTCGTCAACGGTGTGCCGACGGCCAAGTACCGGCGCCGCGACATGGCCCGCGAGGTCGCGCTCGTCCCCCAGCACTTCGACCTCGATTTCGACCTCGCGGTGCGCGAGGTCGTGGCGATGGGCGCGTACTGCCGCGGCAAGGACGCGGCATCGTGCGCCGACCCGGCGCAGACGCTCGCGCGCCTGGGCGTGGGCGAGCTGGTCGATCGCCGCTTCACGGAGCTCTCCGGCGGCGAGAAGCAGCTCGTCGTCCTCGCCCAGGCGCTGATGCAGGAGGCGCAGCTGCTGCTGCTGGACGAGCCGGCGTCGGCGCTCGACGTCTCGCACCAGCTGCGCCTCTTCGACCTGCTCAAGCAGCTCAACGGCGACGGCCTCACGGTGCTCTGCATCCTGCACGACCTCAACCTCGCGATCCACTACTTCGACAAGCTGCTGGTGTTGAGCGACGGCGAGGTGGCCGCGTTCGGGCCGCCGGACGAAGTGCTGCGGCCCGAGATCGTCGAGGCGGTCTACGGCGTGCGCGCCTACATGCATCACCACGCGGGGCGCACCTACCTGACCTTCTCGCCGCGCCCGCGCGCCGAGCGCCTCGGCCGCGTGCACCTGGTCTGCGGCGGCGGCACCGGGGCCGGCCTTATGCGCGCGCTGGTGGACGCCGGGTACGATGTGTCCGCCGGCGTCCTCAACGCCTTGGACACCGACGAAGAGACCGGTCGCGAGCTCGGCCTGCAGATGGCCGTGGAGGCGCCGTTCTCGCCCGTGGGTGACGAGGCGCATGCCGAGAACGTCGAGCTGATGCGCGCCGCCGACCTCGTGGTCGTCACGGCGGTGCCGGTGAGCCACGGCAACGCGCGCAACATCGAGGCCGCAGCGGCGGCCGCCGCCGCCGGCACGCCGGTCTGGGCGGCGGCGGGCGTGCGCGACGACGATCTCGCCGGCGCGACCGCGGCACTGGGCCCGGCCGGCGCCGAGTTCTTCGCCGACGACGACGGGCTGCTCGCCAGGCTGAGCGAGCGTGGCGGCCTGCGCTCCGCCGGCGTATCCGGCTCCGACGCGTCCGGGTCGCCGCCGCCGCAGCCCGCCAGGACGTAGGGAGACGGCGGGGGCGCCATAGGGCACGGGATGCACGGGTTGTGACGCTGGGAAGGGGGGGCATCGCCCAGGTGCCGTTCGGCCGCTTCGACCCGCTCGTCAGGTCGAAGCAGAAGGACGTGCTCGTCTCGCGCCACCTCGCCAAGAGCGCCTGACCCATCCAGTGGCATCCCAGGCCGGGAGAGTCGGTGCCTCCCGGCGCCCTTCCCGAGGTAGAGGTCACTGCCAGACGCTGTCTGGAGGAAGAGGCGGAGGAGGGCCTGACGACGTAGACTCGGCGGGCGACCGAGAGTGGAGCTCGAACGGCGAACGGGGGGCGCGATGAGGGAACGGGGCGCATGGATCGGCCTCGTCGCCGGCGCCGCCGGCCTGCTCTTTGCGCTGCTCGTGCTCTCACGCGGCGGCGGCTACTTCGTGGTCGTGCGCGACCTTCAGTGGTTCGTGCCGCTGACGATCGTGGGTATCGTGACGGCGCTGGCCGCCAGCAGGTTCGGGGCCGGTCGGGCCAACGCGGTGGTGTGGCTCCTGGTCGTCGTGGTCGGAGGCTTCGGCTGGAACTTCCTCGTGTATGCGTACAAGTCCGGCCGCGCCGTCTTCGGGCTGCTCCTGCCGCTGGTGCATCCCACTGGCATCGACTGGCGTGTCGGCATCCTCGCTGCGGGCCGGTCGTTCTCGAACGCCGAGAGCGGCTATCCGCCCTTCACCCTCTGGGTGGGGAAGGCCTTCACGGCCATAGGCCCCTCGACGGGCTACGTGATCCAGGTGTGTCTGCTGGTCGGCTTCGCCGTCGGCTCCGCGGTGCTCTGCGCGCTGCTAGCCCGCGCCTGGCTCTCAGCCGCGCAGGAGTCGCACCTGGGCAGAGCGATGAGCTCGAGCGAGGGCGAACGCCTCAAGAGGCCGTTCGACGCCTGGCAGCTCGGCTTGTTGGGCGGCCTGTGGCTGTCCACCTCCTACGGGTTCATGTTCGAGATCGAGCGCGGCCAGCTCGACCTCTACGCCCTGTTCTTCGCCCTGCTTGCCGTGTGGCTCCTGCTGGCTCGGCCGCTGGGCTCTCCCTGGTGGCCGTCGCTCGCGCTCGCGTTGGCCGTCAACATCAAGGCCTTTCCGGGACTGCTTGCGGTGGTGGTGCTCTGGCGGTACCGGTGGCGTGCGGTCGTACCTCTGCTCGTGACGAACCTTGCGCTGGTCCTCAGCGCGGGGCTCGGCAACGTGCGTCACTTCGTCGAGAGACGAGCCTGGTTGGAGGCGAGCACGTCTTCGCGGGGATGGGTAAACAACTCTGCCTGGTCACTGGCGCACACGCTGCACGAGGTGAGCTCCTGGCCCAGCGCGATATGGCTGGTGTTCATTGGCTCGAGTGCCCTTCTGTGGATCGGCCACACTCATCGTTGTGATGAGACGTGGGTGGAGCGCGCGCAGAGCTGTGTTGGTCTCGGCGGCGTGCATCCCGGTGATGTGCACGTTCCCGAGCATCAGCAACGACTATAGGCTGGTGCTGCTCGTGTTCCCGCTCTCGGTCCTGGCGGCCGTGACCGCCGCCATGAGGCGCGACGGCGGTCCGCTCTGGGCCCTACTCTTCATGGCGGTCGGGTTCGAGTTCTTCCTGCTCGCGCGCTCGTCGCGGGTGGTCGCCCCGTCGCTGCAGGGCAGCAAGTTCGCGCTCATCGTCGGGTTGCAGCTGCTCCTGCTGATCGTCGGGGCGCTTGAGGGGCGCGTCACAGACGGGGGTGAGCGGCAACCAACTCCCACCGTCACACGCCTCACATGACGTTCAGCCAGTCACCCTCCACCTGGCCTCCGGTCTTCAGTCCTTCTGCAACCCAGATGCGTGGGTGTGGATGGGAGCGGATGGGAGACGCCGGTAGTAGTTGGAACGACGCGATCGGGCACTGCGCGGGTCGGGCCGGGCGCAGGCGCTCTCCGCGGTACGCGTCAAGAGCTGCTGGAGTCGGCAACACCTCCCCTCAGCGCACACCCAAGCAGACTGTCGATTTGTCGACAGCGGCAGCACGGCAAGGTCGCGGAGGTCCTCGAGACTGAATGCGATTGCAGGTCCTATTGCTTCGCAGATGAGAGCGCGTACTATCGGCGCATGTTCCTAGCCAGAGGATGGCGGCGACGAAGGGGGAGACCATGGCCAACATGCCAGAAGGCGAAGAAGGTGTCTTCGGAGGAGCGATGCCCTCAGGCGAGGGCCAGGCGACCCTCGAGATGCATGGCATGGCGCCCATCCCGGAGGACAACCGGTACGGCCGCCTCCACCGCGTCTTCACCGTGTGGTTCACCCCCAACCTCGTCCCGTCGGCGTTCTTCATCGGGACACTGGCGACGGCGAGCTACATCGGACTCGGCTTCGCCCTCGGGGCGGTCGCCATCGTCCTCGGGACCCTGGTCGGCAGCTTGCTCGTCTCGTACCTCTGCACCTGGGGGCCGCGCACCGGCGTGGGCCAGCTGCCGCTGGCGCGCCTGCCCTTCGGGAAGACGGTCATCCTGCCCGGCGTGTTGCAATGGGCTTCGTGCACGGCGTGGGATGCCATCAACGCGATCTTCGGCGCCGAGGCGCTCAACATCCTCTTCCACGTCCCCTTCTGGCTCGGTCTGGCCGTCATCCTCGTGGTCACGGGCCTCGTCGGACTGTGGGGCTACGAGATCGTGCAGACGGCCGAGAAGTGGATGTCCTTCATCCTCGGCGCGATGTTCATCGTCATCACCATCAAGATCGTCAGCGTGGGCCACTTCAGCACACCGAACGCCGCGCACGGCGGCGCCCTCTTCGGCGGCTTCCTCCTGATGACGACCATCTCCGCGAGCTTCGTCATCCCGTGGTCCGCCTACGCCTCCGACTACAGCCGCTACATGAAGCCGGACACCTCGCGCGTGAAGGTCTTCTGGCTGACCCTGGCCGGCGTGTCCATCTCGTCCATCTGGATCGAGCTCCTCGGCCTCGCCGCGGCGGCGATCATCGTCAACAGCACCTCCGCCGGCATCCAGAAGCTCGTGGGTGGCGGTGTGATCGGCGCGATCGCCCTCGTCGCCATCGCGATCGGTACGGTCACCGTGAACGCCGTCAACGATTACTCCGGCTCTCTGGCGCTGCAGTCCACGGGCGCGCGCGTCAAGCGCCCGTACGTCGCCATCGTGGTGACGATCATCGCGTTCATCCTGACCCTCTGGCTTCACGGGGCCGGCGATTTCGCCACCAAGTTCACCAACGTCCTGCTGTTCATCACCTACTGGATCCCGCCGTTCGTGGCCGTGCAGATGGTCGACTGGTGGCGTCGCCGCGGCAACCCCGACGTCCTGCACCTCGTGAGGCAGGACATGCTGCGCCCCGGCTGGGATGCTCTGGCCGCCATGCTGATCGGCTTCGTGGCCGCGATACCGTTCATGGACACCTCGCTCTACATCGGTTACGGATCGTCGCACTGGCTGCAGTATGGTGACATCGCCTTCCTGGTCGGCTTCGTCGTCGCCGGCGTCGTGTACGCCCTGCTGCGCCGCCTGATGACCAAGTCCAATCGGGACACCGAGGGCATCGCTGCCCCTCTGGCTGGACCCTCGGGATCCAAGGTCGAGGTCGGCTGACGACGCGGCCGCGGGTTCCCTCGAGTCGGTCTCGTCGCTCAAAGGTCGCGCTCAGCCGGTGGAAGCTCGCCCGCGAGTCGTCGAGCGGATGCTGGAGCGCGCCGCCAGCAAGACGACACGGTCGATGTAAGCGCGAGCCGCCGATCCCTTGCCGACGGCGAGCCGGCCGGCCGACTCGCCGCTCACATTTTGCCAGCATCACAGGAGGTCCATGCGGTGAAGCATGACGCCAGCGACGACACTCTGAAGAGGATCACTGAGGCCATGGTGGCCCTGGAGACAGATGCCGTACCCAAGCTCGTGCAGGAGGCATTGGCGTCCGGCTGTTCGGCGCAAAGCATCGTCGACGCTCTGACGGTCGGGATCAACACGGTCGGGGAGAAGTTCGAGGCCATGGAGTACTTCCTGCCAGAGCTGATCACGGCCGCCGACGCCATGGATGAGTCGATGGAGATCCTTCGTCCAGCGTTCACCCTGGAAGACGCCGCCGTCGGCAACAAGGGCACGATCGTGCTGGCGCAGGTGCAGGGCGACATCCACGACATCGGGCGCAGTATCCTGACCGCCATGCTGCGCGCCGCAGGCTTCACGGTCCATGATCTCGGCCACGATGTGATGCCCGACCTCGTCATCGACAAGGCTCTGGAGTTCGATGCCGACGTCATCGGGTTGTCTGCGCTGCTCACCACGTCACTGCCCTTCGGGGAGCAGGTGCCGCGGCTGCTGGATGCTCGTGGGCTGCGGGAGCGTTTCCGGGTGGCGATGGGAGGTGGCGCGGTGACCCCGGAGTACGCGACCCGGGTCGGCGCCGACGGGTACGCCGAGGATGCGGGGGCCGCGGTCAAGCTCATGCATCAGCTCGTGGCGGAGAGGTAGGCGACCATGGCCAACATCTTTGAGGTGCTGCGTCGGGCTGACAACGGCCCCTACACCAAAGAACATGAGTTCGACATGAAGCTCTTCAAGACCACCTCGCAGCTGGTCAAGGAGCACAGCGTCAAGTTCGACAAGGACATCGTCGTGACCGCAGACGATGCGATGGCGGATGCTGTCTTCGAAGCAGGGCTGCACCTGGCGATCGAGATGGGGATGCTCTGCACCGACAGCAGCCGGATCATCGAGTTCAGCCAGCAGGAGCTGTTGCAGGCACTCTGGCACGCTCCGCAAGAGATGGTGTTGGGTCAGGGGAGGGATGCTCGGACCCTGCGCGCCCGCACGTTCGGCGACGGTCACCCGATGACCGTGTGCGGTGGACCTCCCGGCACCCCTCTGCCCGAGGAACTGTTCCTACCTGTGATGATGTCCTACGCCAAGGAGCCGCTGCTCGACCTGCTGATCCCTGGATCGCTCACCAGCATCGAGGGCATGGACGTGACCACCGGAGGCCCACTCGAGATCCGCGCGTGCCGTCAGGAGATGATCTGGGTGCGTGAGGCGTTGGAGCGGGCAGGCAGGCCAGGGCTCCACATCTACGCTGCCGGTGAGAGCAGCGCCACAGAACTCGGCACCCTGGCGATCTGCAACGACCGCTACATGCGCACGAGTGATTCGCACATGATCCCCGTGCTCTCCGAGCTGAAGACCGACAACAAGCGCCTGTCGCGAGTGATGACCGGCTACGAATACCCGGCCTTCACGACCAGCCTGATCGACCCGATCATCGGTGGCTTCGGTGGCGGGCCTGAGGGAGCGGCGATCGTCTTGACGGCAGCCATCATGCTTTCGACCGCGGCCTACAGGGTGGACATGCACTGCCTGCACCCGATCCACAACAAGTACATCTCGGTGAGCACCAAGCAGGGCATGTGGGTCGACAGTGTGGTTGGACGCGCCTTCGCCCGCAATGCGCCGCTCGCCTTGCTGGCGGATGCCTGGACCACGGCAGGCGCCGGGACGGAGGAGATTCTCTACGAGACAGCGGCGATGGCGATTGCCCAGGAAGCGAGCGCGCTGCACACGGACTCTCTGGGAGCCACCAATGGCGTCTACCCCAACTGCAGCGGGCTCGAGGCCAGGTTCTTCGGCGAGGTGGCACACGCAGTCTTCGAGCAGAAGATGGGGCCAGAGGAAGCCAACGACCTGGTGCTTAGACTCTTCGCCCTCTATGAGCATGGCTTCGAGAGCCCCAACCTCGGCATGCCCTTCCCAGAAGTGTACGACGTCAAGTCGATCGAACCGAAGGCCGACTGGCTCGACACCTACGAACGCACCAAGGAAGTCGTGGCGCAGATGGGCGTGGACTTCCCGCGCTGAGGAGAGAAGGGTCCGCGACATCGCTTAGGAGGAGCAGGGCATGATCGACCTACTTGTGCGAGGCGCGAGGATCGCCGGGAGCCCCGATCCGGCCCCCGTCGACCTTCACGTCGACAAAGGAGTCATCCTCGAGATAGTCCCGGCCGCCCCTGAACTCGTCCCTGCCCAGACGATCGTCGAGGCCAGGGGGGCTCTGCTCTCGGCCCCCTACGTCGAACCGCACATCCATCTCGATGCCGTCCTCACCGCCGGTGAGCCTCGCTGGAACTTGAGCGGGACGCTCTGGGAGGGCATCGCCTGCTGGAGCGAGCGGAAGGCTTCGCTGAACAGGCAGGATGTGATCGATCGCGCCGAGGAAATCCTTCGTTGGCAAGTGACGAACGGCGTGCTCTTCGTGCGCACCCATGTCGACGTGACCGACCCGAAGCTCGAGGCGCTCGAAGCCCTCCTCGAGGTCCGCGACCGCGTGAGAGACGTCGTCGGACTGCAGATAGTGGCCTTTCCCCAGGAGGGCATCTGCTCATTCCCCGACGGCGAGAAGCTCATCGAAGAGGCGGCGCGACGTGGGTCCGATGTGGTCGGTGCGATCCCGCACTTCGAAGACACACGTGAAGACGGTGTCAGGTCCGTCGAGATCGCCGTCGACGTCGCAGTCCGCCACGGGCTGCTTGTCGACGCACACTGCGACGAGATCGACGACGAACAATCCAGGTTCCTCGAGGTGCTCGCGACTCAGGCCCTGCGCACCGAATTGCGGGAGAGGGTGACGGCCAGCCACGCTACGGCCATGGGCTCATACAACGCGGCGTACAGCTACAAGCTGCAGCGGATCGTGCGTCGCTCGGGCATCCATCTCGTGAGCAATCCGCTCGCGAACCTTCATCTCCAGGGGCGCTTCGACGGGTATCCAAAGCGGCGCGGTCTGCTGCAGGCGAAGGAGATGCTCGACGCCGGGGTGAACATCGCGTTCGGCCACGACTCAGTCATGGACCCTTGGTATCCGCTCGGTACGGGCAACCCGATCCAGGTGGCCCTGGTGGGTGCGCACGCCACGCAGCTGACCGCTCCGCCGGAGGTGGAGGAATGCTTCCGCATGGTGACCGACCGGGCGGCGGCGGCACTGTGCCTGGGCGAGCTGTACGGCATCGTCCGCGGTCGCCCCGCGAACTTCATGTTGCTACCGGCGCTCAACCCGTTCGATGCGGTACGGCGGCAGGTCCGCCCTTCGCACGTCGTCGCGCACGGTCGTCTGGTCGCCTCCACGCCGCCCACGACAAGCACTCTCGACTGGCCCGGTCGTGATTCGGAGGCCGTCGACCATATCCGCTCGAGCGACGCGGCCGGCGCGACGTGGCGGGACTAGGGAGCCTCTCGTCGGCATCGGGTCGGCAGTCGTGCGCTGACTCCCCCAGACTCCGACGCCCGGCCGTCGGCAGCTGCGCGTAAGCCCCTGGGTCCGGCGGCCTCCCCGTTTCCCGGCCGCCCCAGCAGGTCGGTGATTCACCGCGACCCGTCGTAGGCCTCCACGAACAGGCGCTACGCGAGCAGCGTCATGGCCAGCGCCAGCAGGCCGCCCATGACGCCGAGGTTCCAGCCCCAGAGCGCGATCGACATGTTGCCTCCGGGAGCGACCCACACCACTGCCCCGGGCGAAGCTCCTTCGGGGGTGCAGGTCAGGCCCTGCTCCTCCTCAAGGGCTCGGACGCACGTCACCAGCGCTCGTACTTGACGAGCTCGGCGAGCGGCCGGCGGCCGGTGGCGACCGGATCCTTGGCCGGATAACCGAGCGGCGTGAACACGACCGTCTCGACGTCGTCGGGAAGCCCGAGGATCTCGCGCGCCGCCTGCGGGTCGAAGTCCGCCACCCAGCAGGTGCCCAGGCCCAGGCTCGCGGCCGCGAGGACGAGGTGGTCCATGACGATCGTGGCGTCCACCTGGTCGAAGACCTTGCCGTCCC
Organism: uncultured Thermoleophilia bacterium; assembly: GCA_963709845.1. Classification (GTDB taxonomy): domain Bacteria; phylum Actinomycetota; class Thermoleophilia; order UBA2241; family UBA2241; genus CAIXSE01. The sequence continues at coordinate 257,157 of CAVPXV010000004.1, read as the reverse complement.
TGCGCCGCCATGCCTCTCCCGGCACCGCGACCACCCCGATGACGACCGGCGCCTGCGCGAACCAGGGGCGATGGTAGATGCGCGCGATCTCCTCTTCCCTGCCGCGCGTGTGCAGGACGACGAGACGGAAGGGCTGCCGGTTGGCGGCGGTGGGGGCCTGACGCGCCGCCTCGAGCAGTCTCGTCAGGGTCTCGTCGTCCACGGGGTCCGGGCGGTACCCGCGCACGCTGCGGCGGGCCTGGATCGTCTCGAGTGTGTCCACGTCGCCTCCTCATGCTGCCGGCGGCTCGACGCCGCCCTCTGACACGAAAATACTAGCACTGCGGCGACGGACCAGCGGGTGTCGAGGCCGAGCGGCTGCGGCGAGGTGGTTCCATGGCGTCGGCCTCTTCCGACACATATCCCTGGCGCCTGCAGGTCACAGACAGGCTACCTGCGAGGGTGGCTCAGCCCCTGGGGGCCAGGCACTTCCCGGATCCGGCGCCAGCCACCCTCGCTACGGTGCCGAAGTAGGTTGCCGTGGGGGTCAGACCGGCTTGGCCAAGGAGACAGGATAGCGCTGGCGACTCTCGACAAGCGACGGTCTCGCAACTCTGGTCCGTCGGGCCAGACGGTCGTCTCGGGTGCCGGCGGCTGTCGCCGGAACGAGCCCCAGGATGGGAACGCCATCGGCGACCTGGCCCCGCCGTCAGCGCACCCAGGTCTTGCCGTGGCTCTTCCGGGTTGCTAAGCTGGCTCAACCTTTAATCCACGTCCGGAGAGACGGAAAGGGGGTGTGCGCTGCCGTACGCGATCGAGGCCACGGCGGCGCTCTTCCATGTCGGAACCCAGACCCAACAGCAATGCTGCAGTCGAGTCTCCCCGAGGATGCCGTGAACAGGTGTGGCACCCGAGCCCCCGCCCCCAGCACGCTGTTCAAGGACCGATGCTGGCCCGCGTCCTGGACATCGAGGCGACCCGCGCCGAGCTTCGCGGGGAACTGGTCAAAGCAAATGCCGCGGCGAGCAGGGCCGCCGACGTCGCCGCCGCCCTCGCTCTCTACGCCGCAGTCGAGACCGTCACGCGCTGCGAACTCGAGGCCGCCATGTCCGCCCAGATGGCAGCGGACGCGCGGGCAGTCGAGCTCCGGCGGGCGCTCGACGCACTCGGCGCACGTGCAGCCAACCCCACTGACCTGCCCCGTTGAGTGGTCCATTTCCTATGATAGTGCGAGAGCCGTCACCGGCATCGGCACCGAGGGCGAGTAGTCCTTGAGCGAGAAGCCGGGGCAAGACGATCGTCTCCGAGTTCCACGGTGTGCGAAAGTACGCGACGGCCACGCTGCCTATGCAAGATGGCTGCACCGGTTTCTGCATAGTCCACGTAGGAGTCAAGCTAGCAGCTAGGATGCCCGGAATGGTCCGACCGCGGAATCCTGTCGCCGACCCTGAGGAACGCACGAAGGTGCGATGAGCGCGGATCACGCCCGGTTCACCGGCAAGCCCGGCAGTGACGATGCGCCAGCCTGGCCAGTGCTCGATCACGATCCGTGCACTGCACCCGGCCAATCCGACTGGCAGCAACTCCGTGTCCGTGAATCCCTTGAAAGAGACTAGTCAGTCCGTCGAGCGCACCAGGACGACTTCCTCGACGCCGTCGGACTCAGGAAGACGCACGCTGATGCGCTCTTTCTGCGCGGTGGGCACGTTCTTGCCGACGAAGTTGGCGCGGATGGGCAGGACGCGGTGGCCTCGATCGACCAGGACCGCAAGCTGTACGCCCGCCGGGCGGCCGGAGTCGAAGATAGCATCAATCGCGGCGCGGATGGTGCGCCCGGTATACAACACGTCGTCCACGAGGACGATCCTGGCGTTCTCGACAGGGAAAGGCAGCTCAGACCCTTTGACCACCGGCGCTATCGCTATGGGAGCCACGCCGGTCGCGCTGCGCGGTCCGGCGTCGTCCCGATAGAACGTGATGTCGAGGTTGCCGGCGGCACATTCGCAGCCGCTCGTCTCGCAGAGCAGATGGTGGAGGCGCTCGCCCAGAAACGCGCCGCGCGTATGGATGCCGACGATGGCAAGAGCATGCGGGTCTGGGTTCTTTTCGATGATCTCGTGAGCAAGCCGCGTGATGGTCCGCGATATATCCCCGGCCGTCATGATGACGACCTCATTGGAGGGTCTGGGTTCAGACATAGAAGAACGCCGCCGTGGCCGTGCTAGACGTACGGCGGCGCGCACCCCCTATCCGTCTCTCCGGACGTAGCCAAAGGTCATTGTAGTTTGGACGAGAGATCACGCGGCGCGTGCCCCTTACCCTGGTGGGCGGCAGGCGGGCGGTCTTGGCGTCATCCGCCACGACCGCCCGACCTCCGCCCACCCGGCCGAGACGTCACTCCTGTGCAGTCCGCCGCGATGCACGCGTCCGCCGTCCCCATCATCAGGGGCCGGTACGGCTGGCAGCATCACCCACGCGCGACGAAGTCCATGGCGTCGCGGTGCATGCCCGAAGCCACCGGCCCCGGGATCTCTCCGGTACCTACGCAGTCCCACACCGGGCAGACGTGCCGGCAAAGCAGGCAGCCGACGCATCGCTCCTCGTCGACCTCGGCCTTGCGCGTCAAGGAGTTGAAGCCCATCGCCTGGTTGGCGCCGTCGTAGCAGACGACGTGGCAAAGACCGCATCCGATGCACTTGTCCGGATCCACCTTGGCGATGACGTGCGTACCGCTGATGATGTTCGGCGGGCTCCACGATGAGCTTCAGGCTCTTCCCGACGAGTTGAGTGACGGACTCGAAACCCAGAGTCTCCAGGTAGTCCTCGAGTCCCTCGCGCATGGACTCCACGATGCGATACCCGCGGTGCATGATGGCCGTGGTCACCTGAACATTGGTCGCGCCGAGCAGCAGGAACGAGGCTGCATCCTGCCATGTCTCTATGCCACCGATGCCCGAGATCGGCAGGCCCACCTCCCCGCTCTGGCCCAGCTCCGCCACGAAGCGCATGGCCATCGGCTTGATCATCGTGCCGGATGTGCCGCTGATCGAGCCTCTGCCCTCGATCGTAGGTCTTGGCGCGAACGTCTCGAGGTCGACTTCGGTGATCCCCCGCACGGTGTTGACGGTCGACAGCGCGTCCGCGCCGCCACGCTTGCACGCGATCGCCCCCGGCAGCATGTCTGTGACGTTCGGGGTCAGCTTGACGATCACGGGGATCGAGACGCTGTCCTTGACCAGCCGAGTGTACTGTTCGAGAAGGCCGGCGTCCCGTCCCACCTGGTCGCCGGCCCCCTCGCACGCCATCTGCGGGCAGGAGACGTTGAGTTCGAGCATGTCGGCGCCGGCAGCCTCCGCCCGTGTTGCGAGCTCGATCCAGCCCTCGTCGCTATAGCCCATGATACTGGCGACCAGCACGCGGTCGGGATAGTGCTTCTTGAGCCAAGCGATGTCTTCAAGGTTGTCGGCCAGCGGTCGCTCGCTGACCTGCTCCATATTCTGCAGCCCGATGAACCGGTCATCACCGTACTTCAGGGTGTTGAGCCGCGGTGTGGGGTCGATGACCTCGTATTCCTCGTCGCGGTTGAGCGTCTTGAACATCGCCCCACCCCAGCCGGCGTCGAACGCCCTGGAGACCATTTCCGCCGTGTTGCCGACCGGCGATGACGACAAGAAGAACGGGTTGATGCAGTGGACGCCGCAGAAGTCGATCTCGAGACTGGGTCGCGACGCTTTCGGGATTACCACGGCCTCCCGCAGAGGGAAGTCCTCAGCTATCGCTTCTGCCGCCCTCTTGCCGTCGAGGACGCTGGCGGAGACGGTCCTGCCCGGGGCCACGAGATCACCCCCGCCGAACACACGCGGATCGGACAGACGCATCGTGTGGGGATCGGTCCGGGGGCGACCCTTCTCGGCCTCCATTCCGCTCAGCATGCTCGACAGCTCCGCCGAGAACCCTGTCCCGATCGCCTCCACGACGACGGTGGCCGGAATCGCGAACTCGCTTCCGGGGACGTCCGCCGCGTTCTGCGGCACGAAGCGTCCCGGTTCCAGCCAGCGGATCTCCACGCCGTGCACCGCCTTGACCGCGCCGTCTTCGGCTTCGATCCGCGTCAGCCGTCCGTTTGGCTTGAACCGGATGCCCTCGCGGAAGGCGAGGTCCTTCTCCTCGTCATCGGCAGGCAACTCTTCCATCGACTCCAGCGAGACAGCATAGACGCGGTCGGCGCCCAGACGCTTGGCGGTCACGGCGCAGTCCATGGCGACGGCTCCGCCGCCGACCACCACGACGTTCTGGCCGGCGACCGCGGCGGCCAGAACGTTCCTGGCCTGAGAGTCCTTGCTCTGCCCGAGGAAGGCGTCCCACGCGTAAACGCCAGAGGAGGGTGCCTCTTCGAGCCCCAGCGAATAGGGTCGATCGTAGCCTGGGGCGAGGAACGCCGCGTCGAAGCCCTGTTCGAACAGCCCCTCCAACTCGGCCTGCGTCGAGATCGCGTGCCCGCACTCAAATCTCACGCCCAGCCCACGGACCAGCCCGATCTCGTGTTCGACGAGCTCGGGGGGCAGCCGATGATCGGGGATCCCGTAGCGGAGCTGACCTCCCGGCTCGGGCATCTTCTCGAAGACGACGGTAGCGTAACCCATCAGGGCCAGAGTCGCGGCGGCAGAAAGTCCAGCTGGCCCAGATCCGATCACGGCTACCTTGCGGTCACCGGGTGCGGGCGCCTGCAGGATCTGCATGCCTTCTTGGCGCTCATAGTCGGCGAGGAAGGCCTGGATCTCGTGGATGCGGATGGGCTCGTCGATGCCGCTCCTTGCGCACCCTTGTCCGCAAAGACGGCAGGTAGGGCAGACTTGAGCGCAGCTGGCCGCGAGAATGTTGTTCCGGCGCATCGTGCGCACGGCGCCTTTGATGTTCCCCAAGCGCAGCTGACGGATGAACGTCGCCGGGTCGTTGTCGGCGCCGCAACCCGTGTTGCATGGCGCGTCGTAGCACAGCAGACAACGCCCGGCTTCCTGAATGACACCCTGTAGATCCATCGTTTGCTCCCTGCCTTCCGAGATCGCCTGCAGCTGTCAGCCGAAGAACACGCCACTCCACAAAGCTCACGCCGGCGACCAACAGCGGTATTGATTGTCACGCACCACTATTCTACTCCTCGTAGGACTGCGCTGTGTCCTTCCTCCAGCCTGGAGCTACTCCCGACCCGTGACTATGGCTGCTCCCCGAGACGCCGTGTCCGACGCCCAACACACTGGGCCCCGGCGGCTGCCGAGGCCCAGTCGTTCAGAAAGCCCGGACGGCCCGTCAAGGAAAGACGGGACGCGTGCGCGAAAGATGTGTCACACTTTGGCCGCAGCTTCGCGACGGCTCTTGACGAACGCCGAGGCCGAGACGGCGATGACCAAGGCGGCGCCGTAGAAGACGCTCTGCACCCAGCTCTGGACGCCCATGATCGCGAGCCCGGTGACCCCTGTCACCAGGAAGTACACGGCGATGTACGTGCCCCACGGATTGAAGCGGCCCGGGGTGATCGCCGTGCTGCCGAGGAAGGCCGCCGCGAACGCGGGCAGCATGAACGTGCCGCCGGACACGGGGTCGGCTGCGCCGGCCGTCCCGGTGTACACGATCCCGCCGGCCGCCGCGATGATGCCGGCGGCCACGAAGCACCCCCAGCGCACCCGTCCCACACGGATACCGCTCAGCCTGGCCACGTTGGTTCCCCTTCCCACGAAGAGGATGCGACGCCCGATCGCCGTGAAGTCGAAGACGTACCAGAGGACTGCGCAGAGGAGAAGCCCGTAGAAGAACTCGATCGAGAGGCCGAACACCCGATTCACTACCACCCAGTCCGACAGCCACGCAGATACTCCGCCGATCGTCTGCGACGCACTGATCCACAGCACCAGCCCCGTGACGATGGTACCGGTGCCGAGCGTCACGATGAACGCGTTGATGTCGAAGAAGATGATGATGAACCCGTTGATGAAGCCGAGCAGCGCGCCGAACCCGAGGGCGATGAGGATCGTCAGGCCGAGGGGCACGCCGTGCTCTGCGTTCAGGACGGCGACCAGCATGCCCGCCATCATCAGGTTGGCCGCGAGGGAGAGGTCGTAGTCGCCGGCGATCAGCGGGATCAGCACCGCGAGGGAGAGGATGACGAGGGTCGTCTGGGTGCCCAATATCGTCGTGAAGTTCTGCACCCTGAAGAACGACTGCGGAGCCAGGATACTGAACACCACGATGACGATGATCCAGGCGATGATGAGAGCGTAGCGCTCCACGTAGTCGCCGAGACTGATGCCCTTCCTGTGGTGCTGAGGCTCGTTCTCGACGGGCGGCAGCATCACTCCGGGAGTTCCTGTGCTGACCTGGTTCATGCAGGGATCCTAGTCTCCGTATCTGGCCTGAGCGTACCGCGGCTCACGTAGCATTGCTCGGTGATCCGGTCCTTGGTGATCTGGTCTCCGACGAGCGTCGACACGATCTGCCCGTCGTGGAAGATGAGCACCCTGTCGCAGATGGACGCGAGCTGCTCGTAGTCGGAGCTCGCGCACACGACGGACATACCTTGCGCGGCTGCCTGCGTCATGGTCTCGAAGACCTGCAGCCGCGCCCCCACGTCGACGCCCTGCGTGGGCTCGTGGACGAGAAGCACCTTAGGCGCGGCCTGGAGCCACTTCGCCAGCACGACCTTCTGCTGGTTGCCGCCGCTCAGGGCCTGAAAGTCCATGATCGGCTCGGGCGGGCGGACATCGTACTCCGTCAGAGCCTTCTCGGCGCCCCTGAGATAGCGGCCCCGGTCGAGTCGGTAGGGTCTGTACTGGTCGATGACCTGCATCATCACGTTGTCGCGCACGAGCAACGACCCGATTCCGGCGGCACCCTGCCTGTCCGCGGGGATGAGCGCCATGCCGGCCTTGATCGCGTCCGGAGGCGACATCGCCGCGAGGTCGTGTTCGACGCCGGCGATGGTCATCCGGCCGCTCTGCGCGGGCGTCGCGCCGAACATCTGATACAGCAGTTCCTCAAAACCGCTGCCCACGAGGCCGGTGAGGCCCAAGACCTCGCCCTGGTCAAGGGCGAAGGAGACGTCCTTGATCGTACCTCCCGTGACGCCATCGACCGACACGTGGCCACGTTCGCCGACGGCGTGTTCCTTGTGGACGGCCTCGAACGCCTCGAGTCGCTTGCCGATGATCATCTCGACGAGCTGGTCCTTCCTGGTCGCGGCGCTGTCCACCGTGCCGGCGACGCGACCGTCGCGCAGGACCGTGATGCGGTCGGTCACGGAGAGGGCTTCGTCCAGGTCGTGCGACACGAAGAGGACACTCGACCCGTGCGCGACGCTCCGGCGGATGACGTCGAAGAGCCGGTCCCTGTTCTCGCGGGGCAGGAACACGGTCGGTTCGTCGAGCACCAGCAACCCGCCACGCGACTCATCGTCCTTCGTGTACGCACCAAGGTCATCGAGCGCACGGACGATGGCCAGCAGCGCGCGCTGCACCGCGGGCAACTCGCCCACGACCGCGCGCGGATCACAACTCAACCCGTACCGTGCGAACGCCTCCTCGGTCCGCTGCCGCTCCCTGCCCCACCGAATGAGCCACTCGGGCTTCGTGGAGATCGTCCAGGCGATGAAGTTCTCCACGACCGTCAGTGTCGGGAGAAGACCGAGATCCTGATGGACGAAGCTCATCCCGAGCTCCGAGGCCGATCCGGTGCGCACCGGCAGCTTCACCGGGCGACCGTCGATCTCCAGTTCGCCTCCCGGGTCCGGGTGATGGTAGCCGGAGAGGATCTTGATGAGCGTCGATTTGCCGCACCCGTTCTGGCCGACAAGGCCGTGGATCTCTCCGCGTCGGATGCTCACATCCACTGCGTCGAGCGCTCGCTGTCCACCGAACGTCATGGACATGTTGCGCACGACGAGCGTCTGTGCAGGATCCACGGCCTTGTCTCCCTTCTATGTGCTGGTGGCCTCTAGCGGCGAGTTACTTGAGTCCCCAGAGCTTCAGGTACTGGGGCTGGTAGCTGCCGAAGCCCTCGGAGAACTTCGCGGGCACGCCGGCCTCGGCGGCGTTGTCCTTGGTGAACATGCGGAACGGGTTGTTGAGGTACTGACCCACCGCGCCGTTCTTCGGTATGCTCTGCCCGGCGAGGATCCGCATCTCGGCGTCCGCGATCGCCCAGCCGGCCCAGTTCAGGGAGTCACCGAAGGTCATGTCGACCTTGCCCACGCGGACGAGGTCGATCACGAACGGAGTGGCGTTGAAGCCGATGATATGGACCTTGCCCGTCGCGTTCGCGGCGGTGACGCCCGGCACGACGAACTGCGTCATGGAGTCGTAGATGCAGGCGACGTAGGTCAGCTGGGGGTCGGCAACGATGGACGACTGCACCTGCGGCTGGATCTTGGTGCCCCACTCGGGGACCGTGACGTTGAAGTATTTGGTCTGGATGTTCGGGCCATACTTCGCCATCTCGGCATCGTAGCCGGCGTGCGAGGCGCTCGTCGACACGATCTCGTCGGAGCCTATGAGCAGCACGTGGGCCCCGTAGTCATGCGCGATGATCCAGTCGGCAAGCGTCTGGCCGGCCTTCGTGTAGTCCTGCGGCAGGTTGAAGTTCACGTACGGCACCGTCTGCTGGAACGCGGTGAGGTGCGACGAGACGACCTTGATCCCCGCAGCCTGCGCCTGGTCGATCTGCGGCTTCAGGGAGTTGGGGTCCGGACCGGCGAGCAGGTCGATCAGGCTGGTCTTCTTCGTGATGGCGTTCTGGAAGCCCTGCTGATACTGCGTCAGCTGGCCCTGGTTGTTCCAGGTCGTGAACGGATAGCCGACCGCCGCGGCGGCCTGCTTCATGCCGTTCTCCATCTGCACGTAGAACGGGTCGGTGCCGGTGCCGGGGATGCTCAGAATGGACTTCCCGGCCATCACCGACTTGGCGTCAAACGGCCCCCCGGGGGGTGCCACGAACGTCGGCACAGCGGTCATTCCCGCGTACGCCGCGGCCGCGGCAGCCTGGTTGGTGGTCTGGGTGCCGCCGCCGCCGGAGGCCGAAGCCGATGGTGACGATGACGAAGAGCTTGATGATGACCCGCAGCCGATGACCACGAATGCGGATGCCAGCAGCACCAGCGCGACCACCAGCAGTGCCACCAGCTTTGCAGAACGCTTATGGCTCATTTCTTCCCCCTGTCTCACGCTGACTGCAGGCCATGCCTGGATGCACCATGCCTGCACGATTCGACCCACTAGACCATGGAGTCCACGGACCTGTCAATCGTGCCGCGGTGAGCCTGACCCGGCTGCCTGAACTCGAGTACAGGCGCCTGCCAAGGTCGGCGTCGGCGCGACGCGCATGCGCCCGTCGACCTCGGAGAACCGGGCCCTCCTGCACGCGCCGGCTCACGGCACGATGATGGTCCCCGTCTTGCCAGATAGCGCCTCGATGGCCTTGTCGAGCGAGCTCACGATTGCTCGTGCGCCGCCCTCTTCCACGAACTTGATGGCCGAGGCCATCTTGGGTCCCATGCTGCCGGGCAGGAAGTGGCCCTCGGCGGCAAGCTGCTTTGCTTCCGCGCAGGTCACCTCGCGCAGCGGTGTGGCGTTGTCCTTGCCGAAGTTCAGCAAAGCGTGCTCGACGTCGGTGAGCATCATGAAGGTGTCGGCGCCGATCGCCCTCGCCATCACTTCCCCAGCCCGGTCCTTGTCGATGACCGCCTCGAGCCCTTGGTAGTCGCCCTTGTCGTCCTGCATGACGGGGATGCCGCCGCCGCCCGAGGCGATCACGATGATGTCCGCATCGAGGATCCGGCCGATGGCTCGGGCCTCGACGTTGACGCTGGGGATGGGCGAGGGCACGCAGCGCCGCCAGCCCTTCTCGGCGCCCGGCTTGACCTCCTTGACGACGTACTCGGGATGCTGGGCCTTCAGGGCGCGGGCTTCCTCCGCGTTGAAGAAGTTGCCGACGGGCTTGGAGGCCGCGTCGCCGGTGAACTCGGGGTCGTCGGGGTCGACGAGCACCTGGTTGACGACCGCGATCACGTCCTTGTCCACGCCGTGCGCCTTGAGGTGCTTCTGCATGGTGTTCTGCAGCATGTAGCCGATCTGGCCCTGGGTCATCGCGCCGATGACGTCCAGGGTCTGCACGGCCACCGTGTCCTTGGCCGCCTCCATCTGCACGTCCAAGTTGCCCGACTGGGGACCGTTGCCGTGCGTGATCGCCAGCCAGTCGCCGGGACCGAACTCGCTCACGATCCCGGCGAGCTGCTCGGCGGTCTTCTCGCAGTTGGCGAACTGCTCGGCCGTCGTGCCGGCCTCATGGGCCTGTTTGATGGCGTTGCCGCCAAGAGCAACGAGAAGCTTCATTCGCACCTCCACTTCTGTGGTTCGGTCCATACACCGCGGGCGTCAGAAGCCCACCGTGAGGCCGTGCCCCGTCACTTTCGGATGGTGTGCCCTGGCCGGCCGCGACGCGCTCGCGGCCGGCCAGGGGAATTCGGAGTACCGTCGGTGGGTCAGCCGTTCATGATCAGAGACATGACCCCGTTCTGGGCGTGCATGCGGTTCTCGGCCTGGTCGTAGACCACGGAGTGCGGCCCGTCGATGACGGCGTCGGTGACCTCGAAGCTGCGGTCGCACGGCAGGCAGTGCATGTAGATGCTGTCGCGGTTGGTGAGCTTCATGATCTTCTCGTCGCAGATCCAGCCCTTGCTGGCGTCGAACAACTTCTGCTGCGCCTTCCAGTCGGCTTCCTTCTCGGCGGTGGCGAAGTACTTGGGCGAGGGCCAGCACTTCGGGTAGACGACGTCGGCGTCCTTGAAGGCTTCCTTCATGTCGTTGGTCACGGTGAAGGAGCCACCGTAGCGGGCGACGTTGTCCTTGGCGTGCGCGATCTGCGCCGGGTCGAGGTCGAAGCCCTTGGGGTGGGCGACCACGACGTGGGCGCCGAACAGCGAGCTCACGGCCATCATCGAGTGCGGCACGCTGATCGGCTTCTTGACGCTCGGCGAGTAGGCCCAGCTGATGACGACTTTCTTGCCTTCGAGCGAACCAAGCTTCTCCTGCATGGTCATGACGTCGGCCATGCCCTGGCAAGGATGGTACATGTCGTCTTCCATGTTGATGACCGGCACGTCGGCGGCCTTGGCGAACTCGCGCATGTAGTGGTTGCCGGCGCCGTAGACCCAGCCGACGGGATCGCCGAAGATGCGGATGCAGATCGCCTCACCATAGCGCGACAGCACCTTCGCCACGTCGTCGAGGCGCTCGGTCACGAAGGCCTGCTCCGCGCCCTTCACGGCCGGCGTGTACACCGCGTTCGTGTCCAGATAGTTGGCGTGGCCGCCCAACTGGAAGATGCCGGTCTCGAAGCTGTTCCGGGTGCGCAAGCTCTTGTTGTAGAACATCAGGAAGATGGCCTTGTCCTGCAGGATGTGGTGTTGGACGCCGCGCGCGTTCTCCAGCTTGAGCGCGAACGCGGCGTCGAGCATCGTGACGATCTCTTCCTTGGTGAAGTCGGAGATCGCGATGAAGCTCTTTCCTCTGAGTGATTTGACCTGCACTGTCTACCTCCTACGAGCCGCGATTACTGCTGATAGGACGGCGAGGGTTCGCCATCCATTCCCACCCTTTCCACTCTCCTTCGGCGCTGAGTTGTGCAGCGCCCGGTCTGCAGCCGCATCGACCCGGTTCCTTCCAGGCGGTCGACGCGACGGAACGGACCTGATCACACGCGGCCGGGCGCAAAGACCACGGCAATGCGAAAGGTCTCGCTGCCGACCACGTCGACCTTGTGTCGCACTCCTTCGTTCATGAGAAGACAGTCGCCCGGCTCCAGATCGAACACCTCGTCCTCCACGCACATCCTGGCTCGACCGGCTATCACGAAGTAAATGTGCTCGCAGCCGGGATGGGTGTCCCAGTCGGCGCCACCGCCCTGCTTCATCTCCGTGATGTAGAACTCGCACTGCGTGTTGCCGGTCTTCGCTGGGGTCACCAACACCCAGGTGTCCGTGTTCACATGCTTCGCCGGCACGATCGTTGCGACGTCGCCACTCTTGATAAGGGTTGCAACCTTGTCCATATGCCGTTCCTCCGGCCCGGGCTCGCTAGCGAGCCCGGGCGCTCGGTGTGTGCTGCTCTTACCAGCGAGTGATGACCACCTTGCTGTCCGTGAAGAGTTCGAAGGAGTCTCGCTGCCCGTGCGTCGAGCCGAAGTGAGAGTCCTTCTGGCCGGCGAACGGGAAGTACGCGACTGGCGCCGCGACGCCGAGATTGATGCCGATGTTCCCTGAGTGGATCTCATACCAGAACGTGCGTGCGCTTCTCCCGCTTGTGGTGTAGATGGAGGCCGCATTGCCGAACGGAGTCCCGTTCGTGATGCTGATGGCCTCCTTCAAGTCCTTCACGCGGACGAGCATCGCGACCGGACCGAAGATCTCGTCCTTGCAGATCGTCATGTCCGGGGTGCAGTTGTCGAACACCGTAGGCGCGATGAAGTGGCCGCCCTTGAAGCCCGGTACATCGACTTGGCGCCCGTCGAGCAGGAGGTCGGCGCCTTCCTTGATCCCACTCTCGATGTAGCCGTGGATGCGCTGCAAGCTCTTGTCGGAGATCACGGCCCCGACGTTTATCGACTCATCGAGCCCGGGACCCGTGGAGAGTGCGCGGGCAGCCGCTACGAACTTCTCTTTGATCTCGTCGTAGACGTCGCCCACGGCCAAGAGGACGGAGGCGGCAAGGCACCGCTCCCCCGCGCAGCCGAAGAAGCTGGACATCATGTTGCTGGTCTGGCGGTCGATCTCCGCATCGGGCATGACGGTGACGAAGTTCTTGGCGCCGCCGTTGGCGCAGATGCGCTTCCCGGAATCTGCGGCCCGCTTGTAGACGAGCTTGGCGACCGGCGAGGAGCCGATGAAGCCGACAGCCTGCACGAGCGGCGAGTCCAGGATCGCCCCGGAAGCTTCGAGGTCGCCGTGGACCAAGTTCATGACACCATCGGGCAGATCGGCGTCTTCGAGGATCTCGAAGAATCGGTTGATGGTGAGCGGCGTCTGCTCCGACTGCTTGATGACGAAGGTGTTCCCGGCGGCGATCGCATAGGGCCACCAGAAGCCGGTCATCATCATGGGGAAGTTGAACGGCGTGATGCAGGCACCGACACCGAGCGGCTGGCGTACCACCATCTCGTCGATATTCTTGGCCGCGCCGTCCTCGAGATTGTAGCCCATCATCATGCTGGTGACGCCGGTCGCGACCTCCACCGTTTCGATCGTCCGACGAGTCTCTCCGCGAGCCTCGTCGATGGCCTTCCCGTGCTCCTGCGTGGTGATACGAGACAACTCCTCGAAGTTCTTCTCCATCAGCTCCTTGATCTTGAACATGTACCTGGCACGCACCACCGGCGGCGTGGAGCGCCAGTCCCAGAACGCGTCCTGAGCAGCCTGTATCGCCCGGTCCACATCCGCCGTGGTGCTGCACGGCACTGAGGCGATCGTCTCGCCGCTGGCCGGGTCTTCAACGTCGAGATACCGGTCTGTCTCGGGCTCCACCCACTCGCCGCCTACGTAGTTGCGCAGCGTCCCATAGTGCTTCTTCGGCGCTTCAAGAAGGTTGAAGGTCCGTTTGGATTCGTCGCTCACGACACTCCTCTCGTACTTGTCTCGATTCTGCATTGTGTAGTGCTGTCCGATCGTCCAGAGACGCAGCCGTCAAGCTCCTACCACGTACTCGTCGGCAATCGAAAGCACCTCGTCGATGACGGCCAGACCTTCGGCGAGCTCCTCCCGGGTGATGGTCAGTGGTGGGCAGATCACGATCATGTTGAAGTGAGTCATCATGAAGAGGCCGCGCTCCATGGCCGCCTTGCCGAGCCGCGCCATCGGCGCGGCAGCTTCGCCGCCGGCATTGAACGGCACGAGCGGCTCACGCGTGGCACGATCGCGGACCATCTCCAGACCCCAGAACAGCCCCAAGCCGCGCGTCTCGCCGACCGAGGGGTGCCGCTCCGCCAAAGCGGCCAGCTCGGTCGCGAGCACGTCACCCATAGCCGCCGCGTTCTCGACGATGCCTTCCTCGCGGAAGATGCCGATAGAGGCCACGCTTGCTGCGCAGCCGAGTACGTGACCGCTGTACGTGAGCCCACCGGCGAGGTACTTGTCATCGAGCCACTCGGCGATGGGCTCGCTGACGACCATCGCCCCAAGGGGCACATAGCCCGAGTTGATGCCCTTCGCCACCGTCATGATGTCGGGCGTGACGTCCCAGTTCTCGCAGGCGAACCAGCGCCCTGTACGGCCGAAGCCCGCCATTACCTCATCGAGGATGAGCAGCACGCCGTAGCGATCGCACACCTCGCGTATCGAGCTCAGGTAGCCATCAGGCGGCACGATGATGCCGTTGGTGCCGGTGACAGTCTCCAGGATGACAGCGGCCACCGTGTGCGGCCCTTCATACTGCAGGATCTCTTCCAGATGTGGTCCGCCCGAGCAGACCGGGCAGGCCGCGACGTGCTGGGCAACGGTATCGCCCCGAGACCCCGCGGAACAGCGGTAGGTGTAGGGATCGAACATGCGCACCACGCCGGGGATGCCTGGCTCGGCGAACCACCGCCGGGGATCCCCGGTCAACGTGATCGCGCCGGCCGTAGCGCCGTGGTACGAACGATAGCGCGCGATGATCTTGTGTCTGCCCGTGTACCAGCGCGCGAGCTTGATGGCGTTCTCGTTGGCCTCAGCACCCCCATTCGTGAAGAAGGAGGCCTTCAGGTTGCCCGGCGTGATCTCCGCCAGCAGCCTGGCGAGCTCGGAGCGCTTGTCGTTCGCAACGGTCGGCGCCACCGTGCAGAGCGTGCGCGCCTGCTCGACGATCGCCTCGACGAGTTTGGGGTGCTGGTGCCCAATATTGAGGTTGACGAGCTGTGAAGAGAAATCGAGGTAGCGTTTGCCCTCGTAGTCCCAGAAGTATCGGCCCTCGGCCCCGGCCACTGGCAGCGGCTTGATCTGCGACTGGACTGACCAGGAGTGCAGGACGTACTCGCGATCCAGCTCGCGGACACGCTGCCCTTGGCCTGCGTTCACCTCAGTGACTTCCATATGTCCTTGCCTCCTCGATAGTGCCGGCGCGGGACGCGCTTCGTCTCTCCGTCAGCTCCGCTTCAACCGTCGTGACTTATGTCGCACGGGCATCCCGCCCGCTCCTTGCCTATGTACTTCTGGACAACCCCGGCTCTCCCGCCATCATCCACGAGCACGCCCGTCCTCGCCGCGACGCCGTCGGGCAGCGGCGCGGAAAGGCGGGCAGAGCCGGTCAACGCACGGCCCCGAACGTCGCACGGAGGTCCTCGATCACCGAGGGGTCCTCTATGCTCGCAGGGATCGCAAACTCCGCTCCGTCGGCGATCTTGCGGATGGAGCTGCGCAGGATCTTGCCGGACCGTGTCTTGGGCAAGCGGTCCACGATGACCGCACGCTTGAAGGCCGCCACCGGCCCGACCTGTTCCCGGACCATGCGCACGAGCTCGCTGGTGACGTCCGACGCGTCCCGAGTGACTCCAGCCTTGAGCACCACGAGCCCAAGAGGGACCTGGCCTTTGAGATCGTCCGCGGCGCCGACAACGGCACACTCGGCCACGTCCGGGTGCGCGGCGAGCACCTCTTCCATACGGCCGGTCGACAGCCGATGGCCGGCAACGTTGATGATGTCGTCGACGCGACCCATCACGTAGACGTAGCCGTCCTCGTCGATGCTGCCCGCGTCTCCCGTGAAGTAGTAGCCGGGGAACGGGGCCAAGTACGTGTTCACGAATCCCTCGTCGTTCTTCCAGAGCGTCGGCAGAGTGCCGGGAGGCAACGGCAGACGGAGGGCGAGCATCCCTTCCGCCGGTGGCTCGAGAGGCTCGCCGGCGACATCGAGGACCACGAGGTCGAAGCCCGGCACAGGCTTGGTGGGCGAGCCCGGCTTCGTAGGCAGCTCCTCGAGTCCTCTGCAGTTGGCGCAGATCGCCCAGCCGGTCTCGGTCTGCCACCAATGATCTATCACGGGCACGCCGAGGACGTCGCGCGCCCAGTGATAGGTCTCGGGATCGAGGCGTTCTCCGGCGAGGTAGAGCGCCTTCAGCGAGCTCAAGTCGTACTGCTTGACGAGTTCGCCGTCCGGGTCCTCTCGCCGGATGGCACGAATGGCCGTGGGGGCCGTGAACAGCACTTTGACGCTGTGCTCTTCCACGACGCGCCAAAACGCACCGGCGTCCGGCGTGCCCACCGGCTTGCCCTCGTACACGACAGTCGTAGCGCCGGCCATCAGCGGCCCGTAGACGATGTAGGAGTGGCCGACCACCCAGCCCATGTCCGAGGCGGCCCAGAAGACATCCCCCGGGCCAGCGTCGTAGAGGCCCTTCATCGACCAGAGAAGAGCGACTGCGTGGCCGCCGTGGTCTCTGACGACGCCCTTCGGCTTGCCGGTAGTCCCCGACGTGTAGAGGATGTAGAGGGGCGCAGTGGCCTCGATGGCGACACACGCAGCAGGCTCAGCCTGCTGCACCAGCGCGTCCCAGTCGCAGTCTCTCCCCTGCACGATCTCCGCCGGCTGCTGCTCCCTTTGGGAGACCACGGTGGTCTCCACCCGCCATTTCGCCAACTCGAGCGCGTGGTCGATCAGCGGCTTGTAGGGGATCACTCGGCTGGGCTCGATGCCGCAGGAGGCCCAGACGACGAGCTTGGGCTTGGCATCGTCGATCCTTGTCGCGAGCTCCTGCCCTGCGAAGCCGCCGAACACCACCGAGTGCACTGCGCCGATGCGGGCACACGCGAGCATGGCGATGAGCGTCCGTGGGATCATGGGCATGTAGATGATGACCCGGTCGCCGGACTCCACGCCGAGATCGCGAAGCGCTCCCGCGAAGGTCGAGACCTGCTCCAGGAGCTCCGCGTAGGTGAGCTCCGCCCCCGCACCGGTGATCGGACTGTCGTAGATGACAGCGGTGGCGTCACCGCGGCCGGCCAAGACGTGGCGATCGACTGCGTTGTGACACGTGTTGAGGGTGGCACCCACGAACCAGCGCGGCACAGGGCTGGCTGACCGATCCAGGACCTTGTCCCAAGGCCTGTTCCAGTCCACATCCGCGCCGGCTTCGCCCCAGAAGGATTCTGGTCGAAGGATCGATGTCTCATAGGCAGTATCGTACGCTCCGCTCACGCAACTCCCTTGGTCCCAGACGGTGTCGACCCAGTCAAAAGCAAATCGACGCGGCGCCACGACGGCGCCACGCCGGCCAGCCATCACCCCATGGCCCGACTATAGCTACCTGCCCCACCGTGTCAAACTCGCGTTCCACTACGCACGACCTTTCGCGAAGGCCCTGTCCAGTTCGGCGCCGATGGGCTGCTCGACAAGGCCGGCTGTCGCCCCCTTCGGCCTCTCCACCGACACGCAGAAGGCGGAGCTGCAAGTTACGATCTCGAGGAACTGGTGAGCCACGCCTTCACCTCAGCTGCATGCACTGATTAATTGCTTAATTAGCCACGTTACACACGCGCGTACGCCCAGTCAAGAAGCGCCACCGGATCGCACGACCTCAGCGTCGTAGAGAGACAGCGGTCGCACCACCCGCCGGCGGAGCAAGGCGCCACGGAGTGCGCAATCCACCGCTCTTCAGGTTCGGTCTCGGGAGCTGAGACGCAGACTGCGTGCTACGAAGCGACCGGGTCGCTGGACGCCGACCCATGGCTGAGGTCGGTGCCGAGCAGCTCCGGAAGGCCCTCCTGCAACAGGATCTCCAACACCGCGTAGGGGCGAGACAGGTCGAACTCGTCATCGATGGCCTTCTGTATGGCAAGACCATCCACGACAGCGACGATCAGCTCCGCAAAACCAAGAAGGGCATCAGTGTGGGCCTGAGTGTCCAGTTCAATGTCCTGAGCCCTCAGCCACTCCAGCTTCGTCTGGCGATACCAGTCGTAGACCGAAGCCATACGGCTCTTGAACTGTTCACGGCGCAGAGCGTACGGCAACACGTCGAAGAAGACCCGGAAGGACGGCCACGCGCTGATGGTCCGGAGACTCTCTACGAACTTGGGCAGGAGATCGTCGCCGGTGACCGAGCTCATGACAGAGGTGACCCCCGCCAGATCATCGCGGAAGTTCGAATCGATGAGCGCCGTCACCAGGCCCGCCTTGTTCCCGAAGTAGTACTGGACCATGGCGGAGTTCTCACCCGACTCTTCGGCGATCGCCTTCAGCGTCAGCCCACCGAAGCCCTTCGTCACGAGCACCTCTCGTGCGGCAGCAAGTATCCTGGCGGCGGCTGGCGGCAGGTCCACATTGGGATCGGCGATAGGCACGAGGCGACCTGTCTCATCCGCCCCGTCAGTCCGCGACACGCTGCCGCCGGGCGCCTCGACGCTCTCTCCCGCGCTCTGTCGATCCGCCATCGGTGGAGCGCCGTCGGCTCTATCCGGTTTCAGACTGTCGGGCATCTCGTCCCCCTGATGCTACGGCCAGGAGCCCTGACCGAATGCCAAGTTTCCGACAATCGTGAGACTTCAGCAACAATGGCATTTCATGTGACCCTGCGGGTGACACTCCGTCGCTACTCAATCAAGTGATTGACGATACCACGGGTCCGCCATCGCCGAGCACGATCACCGGCATGGGCCCTCTCGCGCCCGGCGCCGCGGCACGAGGGCCTTCCACGGGCAGCTCTTGCTGGACTGCACGGTGCTCAACCTGAAGCGCTCGGTGAGCCGCGGCGGCCAGGCTGGCGCGGGCTTGGCGGCAGGGCGCCAAGCCGATGAGGGGGCCAGCTTTCGCATCCTCGCGCGCTCAGCCGGCATCCGCCGCCGCGCCTCCGACCTGCCGAGCGCCCACGGGGGCCTTCACCACGCGCCCGCCGTCTCGGTCTGGTCGCTCAGCGTCTCAGTGAACTGAGCGGCACGCTCGGCCTTCTTGGGCAGGCCCCCAACGCGCCAAGCAGCTGCGGAACGCCGGCGGTGGTAAGGTACGAAGATGGATGGTATCCAGCGCAACTTCCAGGAGGTCCTGCCTCCCCTGTCGCTCGACGAAGCCCTGGTGGAGGCCAATCGCTGCCTCTTCTGCTTCGACGCCCCTTGCATCCGTGCCTGTCCCACCCACATCGACATCCCCTCGTTCATCTGGAAGATCGCCACCGACAATGTGCGGGGCTCCGCCCGGGTGATCATGGAGTCAAACCCGCTCGGCGCCACCTGCGCGCGCGTGTGCCCGGTGGAGGTGCTGTGCGAAGGCGGCTGCGTCTACAACATGCAGGAACGCCCGCCGATCCAGATCGGCCAGCTGCAGCGCTACGCCACCGACTGGCTCATCGATTCCGGCGAGACGACGCTCGTGGCCGGCCCGGACAACGGCAAGAGCGTGGCCTGCATCGGCTCGGGCCCCTCGAGCCTGGCCGCCGCGGTGCGGCTGCGCGAATGGGGCTACGCGGTCACGCTGTACGAAGCCAAGCCGCAGGGCGGCGGGCTGGATACGTACGGCATCGTATCGTTCCGGCTGCCCGTGGAGATCTCCCTCGCCGAGGTCGGCCTGGTCGAGCGCATGGGCGTCACCTTCCGGTACAACACGCGCGTGGGCACCGACATCACGCTGGACGAACTTCTGAAGCAGCACGACGCCATCTACGCGGGCGTGGGCCTGGGGCAACCCGTCTCCCCTGGCCTGCCGGGCGAGGACCTGCCGGGCGTACGCGACACGCTCTCGTTCATCGAGGAAACGAAATCGCGGCCGCTGGAGACGCTGACCGTCGGCCGCCACGTGCTGGTCATCGGCGCGGGGAACTCCGCCATCGACGCCGCCACGGCGGCGGGGCGGCTCGGCGCCGAGTCGGTGACCATCGTCTACCGCCGCTCCGAGGCGGAGATCCCCTGCTACGGGTTCGAGTTCGAGTTCGCCAAGCAGGAGGGCGTCCGCTTTGAGTGGCTGACGGCGCCGAAGCGGATCGTCGGGACGGGAAAGGTCGAGGGGCTGGAGTGTGTGCGGACCCGCCTTGCTGAGCCCGACGCGAAGGGGCGCCGACGCCCTGAGGAGGTGCCGGGTTCCACCTTCACCATCCCGGCCGACATGGTCATCAAGGCCGTGGGCCAGGGGCCGGACAACGGCTTCCTGAGCCATCTCGGCGTGCACCTGAAGGGGTCTGACCGCCTCGCGGCGGACCGGGAGACCGGCGCCACCAGCCACCCGCGCGTCTTCGCCGGCGGCGACATCGTCGACGGCCGGGATGAGGCCACGGTCGTGGCCGTGGTGGCAATGGGCGGGCGCGCCGCGGCCGGCCTTGACAGATCCCTCGGCAGCCCACGCGGCGCCGGCGCTGCCCCGCCCGCCCGCCCGAGGACCATCATCCGCCGGGGCGCCTCCCGATGATCCAGAACCCGCCTCCCTCGACGATCGACCTGAGCTGCGACGTGGCGGGCATCCGGAGCCCGAACCCCTTCTGGCTGGCCTCCGCGCCACCTACGAACAGCGCCGACCAGATCATGAGAGCGTTCGACTATGGCTGGGGCGGCGCCGTCTGGAAGACCCTGGGCGACCCGATCATCAACGTGTCGAGCCGGCTCGGCGGGCTGCGCTGGCGTAACCAGCCGCTGATGGGCCTGAACAACATCGAGCTCATCACCGACCGGCCGCTCGATGCGAACTTGCGCGAGATCCGCGAGGTCAAGAAGCGCTATCCGAACCATGCTGTCATCGTGTCGCTCATGGTGGAGTCGAAGCGCGAGGTCTGGCACGAGGTCGTCAAGAAGAGTCAGGACACCGGCGCAGACGGCCTGGAGCTGAACTTCGGCTGCCCGCACGGCATGTCGGAGCGTGGCATGGGCGCAGCGGTGGGCCAGGTGCCGGAGTATGCCTGCCAGATCACCGAATGGGTGAAGGAGGCCGCCACCATCCCCGTTCTGGTCAAGCTGACGCCGAACGTGGCGGACATCCGCTACCCGGCGCGCGCGGCCACTCAGGGTGGCGCGGACGGCCTGTCGCTCATCAACACGATCAACAGTCTGATGGGCGTCGACCTGGAGACTCTCAAGGTGCTGCCGAACGTGCGCGGCAAGTCGAGCCACGGCGGCTACTGCGGCCCGGCCGTCAAGCCGATCGCGCTGAACATGGTGAGCCAGATCAGCGCCGACCCCGAGACGGCCCACATGCCGATCTCCGGCATTGGCGGCATCGGCACATGGCAGGACGCGGCGGAGTTCCTGCTGCTCGGCGCCAGCGGCGTGCAGGTCTGCACGGCCGTCATGCATCACGGCTACCGTATCGTCGAGGACATGATCGAGGGCCTCGAGAACTACATGCGCGAGAAGGGCTGTCGCACGCTGGCCGACCTCAAGGGCAGGGCCGTGACGCAAGTGGAAGACTGGGGCGACCTGGACCTGAACTACAAGGTCGTGGCCCGCATCGACCCCGACACCTGCATCCGCTGCAACCTCTGCCACGTAGCCTGCGAAGACGGCGCGCACCAGTGCATCGCGCCGGCGGCGCCGCAGGACGACGGCCGCGTGCTCGCCCCGGTCGTGGACGAGACTGAATGCGTCGGCTGCAACCTCTGCGCGCTGATCTGCCCCGTGGACGGCTGCATCACCATGACCGAGATCGACACCGGCAAGACGCCCGAGACGTGGCGCGAGTGGCAGGAGCGGCTGGCCGCAGGGGCCTCGCCGCACGATCACCCGGGGATGGTTTCGGGGCACTGAGGCAGGCGAATGGGGGCGCCGCCGGGGGATGCTCCATGCCGCGCACGGACAGTCGACCGACGATGGGAGCGTGGTGATGCCCGAACGGCCGTTCGTGGTCTTGGGGATACAGCAGGTCGCTATAGGCGCGGCCGACAAGCGCAGTCTCACACGGCTTTGGGTCGAGTTCCTGGGTCTTGCGCCCGTGGGCAGCTACCGGTCCGCAACGGAGAACGTGGACGAGGACATCGTGTCGTTCAGAACGAGGCGACAGCATTGCGAGATCGATCTCATGCAGCCCGTCGACCCGAAGGCGAAACCTCGCGTGGACGAGCCGCCACTCAACCACATCGGACTGTGGGTGAATGATCTCGCGGCGGCCTACACGTGGTTGAGCGCGAGGGGTGTACGCTTCGCGGCTGGCGGCATCCGCAAGGGAGCTGGCGGGCATGATGTCTGCTTCGTGCACCCCAAGGGCGACTTGCAGTCACCCGTCGGGGGCGAAGGCGTACTCATCGAACTCGTGCAGGCGCCGGCAGCAGTGATCGACGCACTAGGAGGCGGGCCAGAATAGGCAAGATCGCCCGGGCTGCCTGTCACGCCCGAACCGGGCCGCCCGTTGCTGTTATTTCGCTCTGCGTGCGGCGAGCAAGAACAGCTCGTTAGCGGCCGTCGACGGCACCATGTCGCCGCGCGCCACCGCCTCCTCCATCGCCTTCAGCCGCTCTCGCACCGCGCTGTCGCCCAGGAATCGACTCCGCAGCCCGGCGTCGATGAGATGCCACATGTGCTTGATGCTCTGACGCTGCCGCCGGGCCTCGATTGCGCCCACCGCCGTCAGAGCCTCCTGGAAGTGCTCCAGCTCCGACCACAGTTCAGCGACGCCTTGACCGGTGAGCGCGCTCACTGTCATCGCCCGCGGCCGCCAAGCCGACGAGACGGGGCGCAACAGGTTGAGAGCGTCGTTCATCCGCTCGCACGCCGCTGATGCCGCGACCGCATCAAGATCTGCCTTCGCGAAGGCGATGATATCCGCCAGCTCCGTGCTACCTCTCTTGATCGCCTGCAAGCCGTCGCCCGCGAAGGGCGGCTCCAGCAGTACGAACACGTCTGTCATCCCGGCGACCTCGGTCTCAGCCTGCCCGACGCCCACCGTCTCGACGATCACGACATCGTACCCGGCAGCCTCGCACGCCTCGATAGCCTCAGGAGTACGTGCAGTCACGCCGCCCCGGGCGCCCGCGGACGGGGACGGGCGGACGAAGGCGGTCTCCGTGCGTGACAGCTCTTCCATGCGCGTCTTGTCCCCGAGCACCGACCCCCCCGAGACCACTGAGGATGGATCGACCGCCAGGACAGCAGGCTTGTGGCCGCATCCGACGACATGGAGACCAAGAGCCTCCACAAGCGTCGACTTGCCCACTCCCGGCGCACCCGTGAGCCCGATGCGAAGGGAGCCCCCGGTGGCGGGATGCAGTTCCTCAAGGAGGGCCAAAGCGAGGGGCAGATCGGCCGGGCGCGTTGATTCGATCAGCGTGATAGCCTTGGCGAGCGCGCGACGGCTCCCGCCGCGGACACCCTCTGCAAGCTCGTGTGGAGATGACGGTGTTTCTGGCTCCGACGCGACTTCGTTCACGTCTGAGACGCACGGATGCCCGCTAGCAGTGTCCGCGCGCAGTCGATAATCGTCGTTCCCGGACCAAGGAAGGCCCTGATTCCCGCCTCGCTCAGAGCCACAAGGTCCGACGGCGGAACGACACCGCCGGCGAACACCGCGATATCTGCGGCTCCCTGGCGGCGCAGCTCCTCGACGAGTGCCGGGAGGAGCGTCCTGTGGGCACCCGCGAGTGTCGACACACCAACGGCGTGGACGTCGTTGTCGATCGCCTGGCGCGCCACCTCTTCCGGAGTCTGAAACAGAGGGCCGACGTCCACGTCGAACCCAAGGTCGGCGAGTCCGGACGCGACCACCCTGGCCCCACGGTCATGGCCGTCCTGCCCGAGCTTGGCGATGAGTACACGCGGCCGCCGGCCCTCGCGGCTGGCAAACTCGTCGACAGCCGCCTGCGCCTCGCGCCACGTTTCATCTCCCTCCCAGAACGCACCGTAGACACCGACCACGCCGTCCCCATGCGCCCGGTAGCGGCCCCATACCTGCTCGAGCGCGTCCGCACACTCTCCCACCGTAGCCCGTAGCCTCACGGCAACGATGGTGAGAGCAAGCAGATTGTCGCGCCGTGCGCGAGCTCCGTCGGTCAGGGCGCTCAGGGCAGCCCGGACAGCGTCCTCGTCACGTGCGGCTCTGACCTCGCGCAACCGTGTCTTCTGGGTCGTGAGCACGGCGGTGTTGTCGATCGTCCTGATCTGTATGGTCTCGTCATCGGAGGAGGGGTACTTGTTCACCCCCACGACGACGTCGGTGCCCGCGTCCAGACGCGCCTGCTGCTCGGCGGCGTAGCGTTCGATCTGGAGCTTCGCCCAGCCAGACTCGGCGGCGCGCGTCATGCCTCCCCGGCTCTCGGCCTGTTCGATGACCTCCCAAGCGCGCTCTGCAATGTCCTGGGTAAGGCGCTCCATCATGTAGGAGCCTGCCCACGGGTCGACCACGCCGGTGATGTGCGTCTCCTCCTGGATGATGAGCTGCGTGTTGCGGGCGACACGCGCCGCGAAGTCGCTGGGCAACGCCAGGGCCTCGTCGAAGGCGTTGGTGTGCAGACTCTGCGTCCCGCCGAACACGGCGGACAAAGCCTCGATGGCCGTGCGCACGATGTTGTTGTATGGGTCCTGCGCGGCCAGCGACCAGCCCGAAGTCTGGCAATGGGTACGGAGCATCAGCGACGCGGGCCTCTGGGCGCCCATGTCCTTCATGATGCGCCACCAGAGCAGGCGCGCAGCCCTGAGCTTGGCGATCTCCACGTAGAAGTCCATTCCAACGCCGAAGAAGAACGACAGCCTCCCCGCGAACTCGTCGACATCCATGCCGTGCGCCAAAGCCGCCCTCACGTACTCCTTGCCGTCTGCGAGCGTGAGCGCGAGCTCGAGTGCCGGAGGCGCTCCGGCCTCGTGCAAGTGGTAGCCGGAGATGGAGACGGAGTTGAAGCGTGGCATGTGCTGCGCGGTGTACGCGATGATGTCCGACACGATGCGCATGGACGGCTCGGGCGGGTAGATGTACGTGTTGCGCACCATGAACTCTTTGAGGATGTCGTTCTGGATCGTCCCGGACAACTCGTTCTGCGCCACGCCCTGCTCTTCGGCGGCGACGATGTAGCCGGCGAGCACAGGGAGTACCGCCCCGTTCATCGTCATCGAGACAGAGACCTTGTCCAACGGGATGTCAGCGAACAGGAGCTTCATGTCCTCGACGGAATCCACGGCCACGCCTGACGCACCCACATCGCCGGCCACACGCGGGTCGTCGGAGTCGTAGCCCCGGTGCGTTGCCAGATCGAAAGCCACGGAGACGCCGTGGGCGCCCCCGGCAAGGGCCTCACGGTAGAACGTGTTCGACTCCTCCGCCGTCGAGAAACCAGCGTACTGGCGGATCGTCCACGGGCGCCCGGCGAACATCGTGGCGTACGGCCCTCTCAGGAAGGGCTCGAAGCCGGGGAGAGTGTCGGAGTACTCCAGATCTTCGACGTCCCTCGCGGTGTAGAGGACCTTGACAGCGAGACCGTCCGGCGTGACTCGGGCCAACCGATCGTCCTGATCCCCGAGCGTCGATCGGGCGGCACCGTACCAGTCGGCCAGGTCATCAGACGAGCGCAGGCGCGGACCAGCGGGCTCTTTCGCAGCGTCCTGGCTCTGATCGTCGGTCATCTGAACTCCATGACGCGCTGCCCGACCGCGACACCGTCGCCGGGCTCGACCAGCAGCCGAGCGACCACGCAGTCGCGGTCGGCTCTCAGGACATTTTCCATCTTCATTGCCTCGATCACAAGGAGCGCGTCGCCAACCCTCACCGACTGACCCTCACCGACCTCGAGCCGCGTCACGAGACCGGGCATGGGAGAGAGAAGAAACCGGGACAGGTCGCGCTCGGGCTTCTCGGGCATGCGCTGCAGCAGCTCAGTCGTCCGAGCCGACATGACTCTGACGTCGGACTGAGTCCCGCCGTGCGTCAGTCGATACATCTGGCCGACGTGCTCGACTTGAACGCAGAAGGATCTCCCGTTGCGCGCGCCGCACAGCAGTAGCTCGCCAAGTCGCCATTCAGACACGATCTCACTGCTGTGCTCGGCATCGACGACCAAGTACCCGCCGGTAATGGGCCTCACGGTCACTGGGTAGCGCTCACGATTGAGGACGACGGTCCACTCCTCGGAGACCTTGAGCTCGTGCCCGGCCAGCTGACCGCTGACCGAAGCTTGCCGGTCGATACGCGATCGGTGCACGAAAGCGGCGACTGCCACGAGGAGCGACGTGTCGACGTGAGGCATGTCGGCAGCGACGAATCCAGATGGGTATTCCTCGGCCATGAAGCCCGTGTCGAAATCCCCGCCGATGTATCTCGTGTGCCGCAGCAGAGCAGCCTGGAACGCGATGTTCGTCTCCACACCTCTGACCACGAACTGGTCGAGCGCCCGTCGCATCATCGCGACCGCGCCATCTCGTGTGGAGTCGTGGGTGATCACCTTGGCGATCAGAGAGTCATAGTGAGATGAGACTCTCCCGCCCTCGGCCACACCTGTATCCACGCGTACTCTCCCCTCGCTCTCGCGCGGTGGGATGTATCTCATCAATCGGCCCGTCGATGGAAGGAAGTTGCGGAACGGGTCCTCCGCGTTGATGCGGCATTCGATGGCCCAGCCGTCACAGCGGATGTCTTCTTGGGAGAAGGGTAGGGGCTCACCTGCCGCGATCCGTATCATCGCTTCGACCACGTCAAGTCCCGTGATCATCTCGGTGACCGGGTGCTCTACCTGTATGCGAGTGTTCATCTCCAGGAAGTAGAACGAACCATCCTTGTCGACGAGGAACTCGATGGTCCCGGCCGACTCATAGCGCGCCGCCTTGGCCAGCGCTATGGACTGAGCCCCCATCGCGTCGCGAGCATCTTGGTCAAGACACGGCGACGGCGCCTCTTCGATCACCTTCTGATGGCGTCGCTGGATCGAGCAGTCGCGCTCCCACAGCTGGACAACATGGCCGAAAGCATCTCCCAACACCTGAAACTCGATGTGCCGCGGCTCTTCGAGAAGCTTCTCGACGAAGACCCGGTCATCACCGAAACTACTCCGCGCCTCGCTGCGACAGGCGTCGAAGGCCTCGCGCAGTTGGGCGTCGTCCCGGACCATCCGTATGCCTTTGCCCCCGCCTCCTGCGGCGGCTTTCAGCATCACGGGATAGCCGATCTCCGCACCGACGCGGCACGCGGCATCCGCGGTTTCTGGGACGATGTCCGATCCGGGGATGACGTTGACGCCGGCCGCGACCGCCAGCGCTTTGGCGGCGATCTTGTCGCCCATCGTGCGAATAGACTCAGCGCTGGGGCCGATGAAGGTGATGCCCTCTCTCTCGAGCCGCTCGCAGAACTCCGCATTCTCGGCGAGAAAGCCGTAGCCGGGGTGCACGGCGGTCGCCCCGGTCTTGAGGCAAGCGTCGACGATCCTGTCCACGGCGAGGTACGAGTCTCGAGCCTGGGCTGACCCGATGCCCACGACCTCGTCGGCGAACTGCACGTGCAAGGCATTGCGATCGGCCTCCGAGAACACGGCCACAGTAGCGATGCCGAGCCGGCGAGCGGTGCGCATCACCCGGCAGGCGATCTCGCCTCGGTTGGCGATCAGGATCTTGTCGAACATGGCGCCGTGGCCGTCGAAGTGAGGTCTAGAGCGGCATGGTGTTGTGCTTCCGCCACGGGTTCTCCAGTCGCTTGTCGCGGAGCATGGACAGGGATCGGCAGATCCGCTTGCGCGTCGAGTGCGGCATGATGACGTCGTCGATGAACCCGCGGTGGCCGGCAACGAACGGGTTGGCGAACTTCCCCGCGTACTCCTGCGCGAGTTCCGAGATCCGCTGGGGGTCGTCGGCGTCGGCCCTGAAGATGATCTCTACCGCGCCTCTCGGTCCCATCACCGCGATCTCGGCGGAGGGCCAGGCGAAGTTGACGTCCCCGCGAAGGTGCTTCGAACTCATGACATCGTACGCGCCTCCGTAGGCCTTGCGCGTGATGACCGTGACCTTCGGCACGGTGCACTCCGCATAGGCGAAAAGGAGCTTGGCACCGTCCTTGATGATGCCGCCATGTTCCTGCTCACTGCCGGGCATGAATCCCGGCACGTCGACGAACGTCACGATGGGGATGCCGAACGCATCGCAGAAGCGCACGAAGCCGGCCGCCTTCACGGCCGAACGTACATCCAGACACCCGGCCAGCACGAGCGGTTGGTTGGCCACGATGCCCACGGGGTGGCCGGCCATGCGGGCGAACCCCGTGACGATGTTGCGCGCGTAGTCCGGCTGCAGTTCGAAGAACTCCCAGTCGTCGATCACCTTGAGAATGAGTTCCTTGATGTCGTACGACTCGTTGGGATCGTCGGGCACAAGGCTGTCGAGCGACGGCTCAAGACGGTCCGCCGGGTCACTGGTGGGCTGCACCGGAGGCATCTCGCGATTGCTTGACGGCAGGTAGTTCATCAGGCGACGGACCATCATCAAGGCGCTCACATCGTTGTCGAAGGCGAGATCGGCGACGCCTGATTTCGTGGTGTGCGTCATGGCGCCGCCGAGCTGCTCGGCAGTCACCTCTTCGTGGGTCACCGTGCGCACGACGTCCGGGCCCGTGACGAACATGTACGAAGAGTCCCTGACCATGAAGATGAAATCGGTCATCGCCGGCGAGTACACGGCGCCGCCGGCGCATGGACCCATGATCACCGAGACCTGCGGGATGACCCCCGAAGCAAGGACGTTGCGCTGGAAGACCTCGGCATAGCCTCGCAAGGAGGCCACGCCTTCCTGGATGCGCGCGCCTCCCGAATCGTTGAGGCCGATCACCGGAGCGCCCACCTTCACGGCATGGTCCATGATCTTGCAGATCTTCTCCGCATGGGCTTCGGAGAGGGACCCGCCGAACACGGTGAAGTCCTGGCTGAAGACGAACATCAGCCTTCCGTTGATCGTGCCATAGCCGGTCACGACGCCGTCCCCAGGCACCTTCTGAGCATCCATGCCGAAGTCGCTGCAGCGATGCTCGACGAACATGTCCCACTCCTCGAAGGACTCGGGGTCGAGCAGCTCCTCGATCCGCTCCCTCGCCGTCAGTTTGCCTTTCGCGTGTTGGCTGGCTACACGCTTCTCGCCGCCCCCGGCACGCGCGGCGGCACGTTTGGCATCCAGTTCGCGAATGATGTCGAACATGCTTTTGGCCATGTGCTCAGACTTTCCGGTCCGGGAAGGTGGGACGAAATCCAGCGGAAGACCGCCCGATTGCTGCGGGCTTGCGAGCACACCGCACACTACGGCAGCCCTCGCGAGGTTGTCAAAGGATCAAGGCCCCGATGCGTGGCGCAAGTCCTTGATCGTCGGCTGCGGTTCTCGGCAACCTCAAACCGTCGGCAGTGCTTCCACCTCCCGCGTCACCTCCGTACTCGCGCGATCGAGCACCAAGCGAAGCGACTCCGCCGGGAGGTAACGTCGCCCGCAGCCACTCGCCTTGTTCCACGGGCAGGGCGCCGGCGAGGCGAATCAGGGCGTCGTCGTTCGAGTAGGTGCCGACGACGTCGCTTCGGCGCCCGATCTCACGGTTGACGCGCTCCAGCGGGTTGGTCGAGCGCAGCCTCGACCACTGCTCCCGAGGAAGGGCCGTGAAGGCGAGCAGCTCGTCCTCGGCCGCGGCCCAGCAGGCGGTCCGCCTTGGGCGCCGCGCCCTTGAGCGCCTCGACGATGTCGGCCAGACGCTCACGTGCCTCGACGGCGCTCACGGCGGCGAAGAGCTGGCGGATGGCGGTGGCGACTATGGGATGCTTGGCCCCGCCGCAGTGGCCCAGCATGTCGCGCAAGAACTCTCTCCGGAAGGCCTACAGTCTCGGCCTCGCCGACGTCGATGCCGACGACCTCGCTGCGGCCGCTTCTCTCATGCACACCGTAGCGATCCCGAGCGCCCTGTGAGGCACGCCACCCGGCTCGCGCATGCCGCTCCACCCTGGCGTCGAGCCAAAGCGGGGCGATCCCACACTGCTTCAGACTCCTGTTGCCGACCACGCTTCCCTGAGAGCAGAGGCCCGGCTGCGGGGTGAGGGAACCTCGCTGGCAGCCGGGCCCATGACTCTGGCCTTCAAGGAGTGGCGGGTATCAAAGCATGCTCTTGAGCTCTTCCGCCGCGGCACGGTCCTGCTTCGCGCTCTTCTTGAAAGCGCGGGCGCTGTTAGCGAGGATCTGCTCACACTCGGCGACGAAATCCTCGTGGTAGCGCGCCGTGTCTTCTTCGGCCTGAATGAGCTGCTCCACCGCGGCCGGCCAGCTCGCGGCCGGCACGGCGTCGAGCGTCCCCAGGTACGCGGACCCGTCGAGCGAATGGATCGGCTCGAGGATCATCTCGTTGACCTCCTGCCGGATCACGGCCAGCTTGGCCACGCGGTCGGCGTGCGTGCAGACGACCTCCTCGAGCTTGTCGCGCCACGCCTGACTCGGCGCCAGCACTCCGGCCGCCGCCGCGAAGTCGGCGCAGGCCTGCTCCGCCTCGAGGGCGAAGCGGAAGGCCGACCCGTAGGCGACGATCTCAGGGAACTGATGAGCCATTGCTTCTCCTTTGACTCTGTCATCCGCTACGCAAGCGGGTTATGACGACTCCTGAATCGGTGACGAACTGCACCGCGTCCGAGCCTTGGCCGTGCATGGTGCCGAGCAAGCTATCTTTCTGGCCCGCGAACGGTTAGTGCGCCATTGCGGCGGCGATCCCAGGGTTCACGCCAGCGTTGCGCCCTTGCACCTTACACCAGAACGCGTGCGCTTTGCGGCCCCTGCACGTGTGGATCCCACCGAAATCCTCGAAGCGCGAGACGTTCGTTTGCGTCTCCGGTGGCAAGCGCCAAGCCGAACAGTCTTTCCACGTGAAGCGCGCCGGGTATTGCGGATGCTTCGACATTCAGGCGGAGCCGATGCCCCGAGGAACGCAGTACCCGCAAGAACTGCATGAGCGAGCGTTCCGCATGATCGCCGAGATTGGCGAGGCCGGAGCCGGAGCCTTCTGAGATGTGGCCGATGCAGGATGCGTCGCGCTCACAGACGGCGAATCCGGGTGTGCTACATTAGCATGGGTCAGAGACAGCACGAGGGACTCCTCGGCCCCGGTCTTTGCGAAAGCTGAGTGCGAACGAGAAGGAGGCTCAGGAGTGAAGACATTGATAACCGGCGGCACAGTGGTGAACTCTGAAGGCGAATACCGGGCTGATGTCCTCGTAGACGGCGCCCGAATCGTCTCGGTGGGCCTGGATCTTCCGCGCGACGGCGCTGAGGCCGTGGATGCATCAGGCGCCTACGTGATCCCCGGGGGCATCGACGTGCATACGCACTTTCAGATGCCATTCGGGGGCACCGTCAGCTGTGAGACGTTCGAAACCGGTACCAAGGCGGCTGCGGTGGGGGGCACCACGATGGTGGTGGACTTCGCCTTGCAGGCACCCGGCGACAGCCTGATGAAGACCTACTCCGACTGGAGAACGATGGCCGACGGGCATGTCGTCGTCGACTACGGCCTTCACCTGGCAGTGACCGACCTCACTGATGCCACGCTCGCCGAGATCCCTCTTCTGGTCGACGAAGGCGTGGCCAGCCTGAAGCTCTTCATGGCCTACAAGGGCTCGATCATGGTCGACGACGCCACGCTCCTGCGGACCCTGAAGAAGGGCAAGGAGTGCGGAGCGCTCGTCTGCGTCCATGCCGAGAACGGAGACGTGATCGACGTCCTCGTCAACGAGCATCTGGCGGCAGGAAAGACGGCCCCGAAATACCACCTCACCACCCGTCCCGTTGCGGCGGAGAGCGAGGCGACAAGACGAGCGATCATGGTGGCGGAGATCGCGGATGCCCCCATCTACATCGTGCACGTCAGCTGCAACAGAGCCGTTGACGAGATCCGGGCCGCCAAGGACCGAGGCCAGGCTGTCTACGGTGAGACGTGCCCCCAGTACCTCGCGCTGTCGGTCGACAATTTCGACGCTCCCGGGTTTGAGGGAGCCAAATTCATCTGCTCGCCTCCCCTTCGCGACAAGTCCAATTGGCCGGGTCTGTGGACAGGGCTTCGCACCGGCGACTTGTCGGTAGTAGCGAGCGACCACGCCGCCTTCAACTATGCAGGGCAGAAGGAGATGGGACTCACCGAAGGCTTCCACAAGGTTCCCAACGGGTGCCCGGGCGTGGAGCACCGCCTCGTCATTCTGCACACGCTCGGCGTCGTCGGAGGCCAGATCGACATGCCGAAGCTTGTCGACGTGTGCAGCGCTGCGCCGGCGAGGCTGTTCGGTCTCTATCCCCAAAAGGGCGTCATCGCTCCGGGAAGTGACGCCGACCTGGTCGTGTTCGATCCGGCGGTCGACGCCGTGATCTCCGCCGCCACACAGACGCAGAACGTCGACTACACGCCGTACGAAGGCATGCATGTCAAGGGCGTCGTGCGGAAGGCCCTGAGCAAGGGCGAGGTCGTCGTGTCCGATGGTTCCTGGGTCGGCAAGGAAGGCGCAGGCCGATACGTGAAGGGCATGCCCTTCGTCGCCTAGCTCAAGCGACACCGCTACGGCGAGAGGCCTGGCGCCCGCCAGGCCTCTCGCCGTTCCCCTCCCGCGACCCTGTATCCGTAGCCGTTCCGACGCGAACAGAGGCCCCCTGCCCTCACGGATGTCGGGTTTGCGCGCCAACGCGCGGACGCCGAACGTGCCTTGCTTGACCGCGGACCGAGCGGCGAAATCAGCCCTGCGATCGCCGCACCTCCGCCTTGGGCCCCGGTTTGCCACGGGCCGTGCCGGGCGAGGCGGCGTCGATGCCGGACATGTGCTGTCTTCTCGCTGGTGACGATGAGCAGGACTTGACCCTCGCACCGCCATCGGCCTAGAAGCGGCCTCTGCCGACAGGTAACCTAGTATGCGATGGCGCGATCTGGGCGTGAGGGGGGCGTTCTGTGAGGCCGGAGAGCTTGTGCTGATGGCCCGCGAGAGCACGGCTAGGAGCTAGATGAGTTCGGCCGCGTTCGTCGCTTCAGTCGCAAGTCTCCGGGTACGGACGTGCAGAGGAATGTGACGCATGCGAGAAAGGTGACCTGACATGCACCAAATCGATGAGTTTCCCAACCTCTTCATCCTCGACCATCCCCTGATACAGCACAAGCTGACCCACATGCGCAATGTCAAGACCTCGACGCGCACGTTCCGGCAGCTTCTGCGCGAGATCGCGCTCCTCATGGGCTACGAGGTGACGCGCAACCTGCCACTCACCGAGGAGACTATCCTCACGCCGCTCACCGAGATGGAAGCGCCGGTGATCGCCGGCAAGAAGCTCGCCATCGTGCCGATCTTGAGGGCCGGCGTCGGAATGGCCGACGGTCTGCTCGAGCTCGTACCGGGCGCGCGCGTCGGCCATATCGGCCTCTACCGGGATCCGGAGACTAAGAAGCCGCATGAGTACCTCGTGAAGCTCCCCGAGGTCGAGGGGCGTACGTTCATCCTCGTCGACCCGATGCTTGCCACCGGCAACTCGGCGGCGCACGCGGTCGGAGTACTGAACGCTCGGGGCGTCCTGAACAGTGACATTCGATTCCTCGCGCTTGTCGGCGCGCCTGAGGGGATGCGCGCCTTCAATCGGCAGCACGCCGATGTGAACGTGTACGTGGCCTCGCTCGATTCCCATCTCAACGAGCAGGCGTACATAGTGCCCGGCCTGGGCGACGCCGGCGACCGCCTCTTCGGCACGAAATAGGGCCCTGTCGTGGGCGGGTCGATCGACAAGCCGAACCGGTCGGCGGCGGCTTCCCGGTCAGGGAGAAGGTCGTCGAGCTCTGCCTCATCGGGCGCACTCAGGGCGGAGGGATGCATGGAGCCTGACTGGACCGCGAGCTACTTCGAGGCGCTGGAGTCTTTCTCCCGGTAGCCGCAGCACATCGGCTGCAGGCCGCGCGCCGGCGCCGAGCTCGAGGCGCTCGCGAAGGTCACGCATCACCTCCACCGCGTCGAGGTGACGCTCAACCAGAACCTTCGCCAGTCCTTCCTGCTGGCGCCCGCTTCCCTGCGCAACGAGCTCTTCGCGTCGTTGTTCACCCGTCGCTTCAGTCACCCGTTCACCCTCCGTCGCAGCAACGTCGACAGTCAGTTCGCCCTCGAGAACGCGATGCAGCCCGACCTCCTCTTCGTCTCGGACATCGAGGCCGTCGCGATGGAGATCAGGCTGGGGCGCACGTGGAGCCTGACTCAGGTCCTCGAGTACGCCCTGATTCACCAGGGTTGACAGACGAAGAGGGCGGGGCGCTGCTCCCGGCCGCCCCGCCCTCGTGCGCGTCTGCGTCAGCTCACTGGCCGTTCGTCTTCCAGTACTGCTGGAAGACGAAGATCCACACCGGCTGGATGTAGAACCCACCGGTGTTCTTGCCGTACATGTCGGTCCAAACCGACTGGTACAGAGGCACCAGCGGCGCATCGTTCATGATGATGTCCTGCATCTGCTTGAACATGTCGATGCGCTTGGCCGGGTCGAGCTCGCCCTTGGAGGCCTCGTACAGCGCGTTGACCTGGGGGTTGTTGTACCAGGCGACGTTGGCGCTGCCGTCGCTGGGGCTGGTGTACAGCGGGCCGATCCAGTCGCTGGGGTCGGGGTAGTCCATGATCCAGTCGGTGAGCCCGATGCCGAAGTGCGAGCTCTTGAGGCCGACCATGTCCCAATAGGTGGCGCGGTCGTACTGCTTGATGCTCGCCTGGATGCCCACGGCCGCCAGGTCGTTCTGGATCGACTGGGCGATCTTGGGGAACGGGTCGACGTTGTGGGTGTAGAAGGTCGTGGAGAACCCGTTCGGGTAGCCCGCCTCGCCGAGCAGCTGCTTCGCCTTGGCGGGATCGTAGGCGTAGAAGTGCTTGCCGTCCTGGTAGCCAGGCATGCCCTTGGGGTAGACCTGGTTGGCGGCCACGGCCTGACCGGCGAGGAGCTTCTGGATCTTCTGCGTGTTGATCGCGTAGTTGATCGCCTGCCGGACCTTCTGGTTGTCGTACGGCTTCTCGGTCACGTTGAGGTACACGTAGTAGGAGTTGATCTGCGGCTCCGCGACGACGTACTTGCCCCACTGTGGATCGGCTTTGGTGCGGATGTAGTCGGCCGGTGGGATGGAGTCGCCGAGGAGGTCGACCTGGCCGCGCTCGAGCTTGAGGAGCGCGGCGCTCGGGTTGTACGAGAACTCGAAGTCGAACTTGTCGACGTACTGGTTGGGACCGGTCCAGTTGGGGTTCTTCACGGCGATGATGCTCTGGCCCGGCGTCCAGGACTGGATGATGTACGGGCCGGAGCCGAGGGGGTGGCGGTCGACGCGCTTGCCCCACTTGGCGACCCATTCCTTGGGGATCGCCGAAGTGAACGTGAGCGTGAAGGTGTAGACGAACGAGACGTCCGGCTTGTCGAGCGTGATCTGGAGGGTCGACGGATCGACGACCTTCATGCCCTTTACGTCCTTGGCCTTGCCGTCGATGAAGTCCTGGGCGCCGGTGATACCCGTGTAGAAGTACGTCGCCGGCGCGAGGGGAGACTTGAGCATGCGCTCGATGCTGTACTTGAAGTCCTCCGCCGTCACGGTCCTGTTGACCGGAGGCGCGAACTTGAGGCCGGGTCGGATGTGGAAGGTGTACACTTTGCCGCTTTGGGTGATGCCGCCGTTGGCGGCCGTCGGCACCTCGGCCGCGGCCTCGCCGACGAGCTTGGTGCCGGGCTCGCCACTCTGCGGCGCGTAGCTCAGCAGCGTCTGGTAGGTGAGCTTCTCGATGCAGTTGGACTCGACCTCCCAGGCGATGGCCGGATCGAGACCCGTGGGTTCACCCTGGAAGGTGACTGTGAACGTGCCGCCCTTGACGGGCGTGGTGCTGGCCGGGCTGCTGGAACCGCTGCTCGAACTGGTGCCGCAGGCGGCGACGCCCGCTACCAGCCCTGCTAGAACGAGCAGCATCACGCCCACGATCGCGAATCTCCGCATGTTCATACCCTGCTCCCTTTGCCAATGGTCCTCCGGCCAGATCCGGCGCTGCACTTCTCAACTGCATGGTGAGTGTTTGTGGAAGGGGGTGCGTGAGTCGTTCCGGAACACCCTCGGTCGCGTGTCGTTCGCATGAAGAAGCCCCCTCGCGCCGCGTGACGACCGTCACATCATACGCGGGGGGGGCCGAAAAGCGAGGGCGTCCGGTCGGCGACCGCTAGCGGTACTTCACGCGCGGGTCCAGCCACGTATAGGCGATGTCCACGACGAGGTTGCTCACGACGACGAGCAGCGCGCCGAAGAGGACCGTCCCCATGATCATCGGGCGGTCCTGCGTCTGGATGGCGTTCCAGGCCTGCTGCCCGATGCCGGGGATGCTGAACACGATCTCGATGACCAGGACGCCGCCGAGGAACCAGCCGAAGTCCATGCCGAGGAGCGTCACGATCGGGCTCCAGGCGTTGCGCATGATGTGGCGCTGCACCACGGTGCGCTCGGGCAGCCCCTTGGCCCTGGCCGCCTTGACGTAGTCGGCGCCGAGGATGTCGAGCATGCTGCTGCGCAGCATCCTCGAGTACCAGGCGGCGCCGCCCAAACCAAGGACGAGGCCGGGCAGCACGCCGTAGATCGGGTGCAGCAGGCCGTCGTAACCGCCCAGCGGGAAGATCGGGATCTTGAACGCGAAGGCGAACAGGAAGATGAAGCCCAGCCAGAACGACGGAGCCGCGATGCCGAGAAGGCTGAACACCGTGAAGGCCCGGTCGCGAACGCTGTACTGCTTGAGCGCGCTGATCATGCCCACGGGGATGCCGATGAGGAGCTCGAAGAAGATGCCCCAGAACGCGACCATCATGGTCGCCGGGAAGCGCTGCAGGATCGCCGTGGCCACCGGCAGTTGGGTCTGGTAGCTCGTGCCCATGTTGCCGTGCACGAGGTGCCAGAGGTACAGCCCGTACTGCGTCCACAGCGGCTTGTCGAACCCGTAGTACTGGTTGATCTTCGCCAGCACCTGAGGGGTCGCGTGCGTGCCGGCGATGGCCTTGGCCGGGTTGCTGCCGCCGAGGAAGAAGAGCAGGAAGGTGAGCAGGCTCACGAAGAAGAGCACCACGACCATCCACAGGATCCTGCGGACGATGTATCTACCCATGGTCCCTCTCGTTCTGGCGTCCAGGCACGGGGCTCAATCCCTCACTGTCCGTTGGTCTTCCAGTACTCCTGGAAGTCGAAGATCCACACCGGGTGGATGTAGTAGCCGCCGACGTCCTTGCCGTACATGCCGTTCCAGACCTGCTGGTAGAGCGGCACCGCAGGCGCGTCCTGCATCACGATGTCCTGCATCTGCTGGAACATCTGGAGGCGTTTGGCCGGGTCTAGCTGGCTGCTGGATGCGTCGAAGAGTCCGGTCACCTGCGGGTCCTCGTAGAAGCTTGCGTTGGCGCTTCCGTCGGCCGGGTGGGTGAAGAGCGGGCCGATCCAGTCGCTGGGGTCCGGGAAGTCCTGATACCAGTCGCTGAAGCCGATGGCGGCGTGCGACTTCCTGAGACCTATGAAGTCCCAGTAGGTGGCGCGGTCCATCACCTTGACGGAGGCGGTGATGCCCACCGCCGCGAGGTCGCTCTGGACGGACTGGGCCAGCTTCGGCATCGGGTCGTCGTTGTCGGCGTAGAAGGTCGTCGCAAACCCGTTGGGGAAGCCGGCCTCAGTCAGCAGCTGCTTCGCCTTGGCCGGATCGTAGGCGTAGTACTGCTTGCCGTCCTGGTGCCCGGGCATGCCCTTGGGGTAGACCTGGCTGAGGCCGGAGCCCTGGCCGGCCAGCAGCTTGAGGATCTTCTGCGTGTCGATGGCGTCGTTGACGGCCTGGCGGACCTTGACGTCGTCGAACGGCTTCTCGAACACGTTCATGAACACGTAGAACCAGGCGATCTGCGGGGAGTCGACGACATACCTGCCCCACTCGGGGCTTCGTCTGGTGCGCAGGTAGTCGGCCGGCGGGACGCCGTCGCCGAGCACGTCGACCTGGCCGCGCTCGAGCTTGAGCAGCGCCGCGCCGGGGTTGGCGGAGAAGAGGAAGTCCATGGCGTCCACGTACTGCTGGCCGTTCGCTCGCTGGGTGGCGAAGGCGGGGTTCCTGCTGGCCGTGATCTCCTGCCCCGGCGTCCATTGCGTGATGGTGTAGGGGCCGGTGCCGAGCGGCTTGCGCTTTATCTGCTTGCCCACCTCCGCGCACCACTGCCTGGACATCACCGAGGTGAACGGCATGGTCATCGCGTAGAGGAATGCGGCATCGGGCTTCTCCAGCGTGATCCGCACGGTATATGGGTCCACGACCCTGTAGCCGGAGATGCTCTTTGCACGGCCGTCGAGGTAGGCCTGCGCGCCGACGATGCCCGTGTAGAAGAAGGTCGCCGGCGCGAGCGGCTGCTTCATCATCCGCTGGAAGCTCCACTTGAAGTCGGCGGCAGTGGCCTCGGTGCCGATCGGCGGGGCGAACTTGACACCCTTCTTGAGATGGAAGGTGTACACCTTGCCGTCGGCGCTGATGCCGCCGTTGGCCGCCGTGGGTACTTCGGTGGCGAGGTCGGGCACGAGCTGCGTGCCGGCCTGGCCGGGCCTGCCGGCGTAGGTGAGGAACGTCTGGTAGGTGAGCCGCTCGATGCTCCACGACTCGACTTCCCAGGCGGTCGCCGGGTCGAGTCCGGTCGGCTCGCCCTGGAACGTCACCGTGAGCGTGCCGCCCGGCCTGGGGGAGCTGCTGACCGGGCCGGTGGCGCTCGCGGTGCTCGAGCCGCTACAGGCGGCGAGCCCCGCTGCGAGCGCGAGCAGCGCCGCCAGCGCCGGCACCACGATGGCGAATCGGCGCCGGTCCACGACTCCTGGTTCGCTTCGAGCG
Source organism: uncultured Thermoleophilia bacterium (assembly GCA_963709845.1). Lineage (GTDB taxonomy): Bacteria > Actinomycetota > Thermoleophilia > UBA2241 > UBA2241 > CAIXSE01. Next base: position 218,424 of record CAVPXV010000004.1, on the reverse strand, counting down.
TGTTCCGCTTGGCCCACCGGTCGCCTAGTTCTTCCAGTAGTTGGCCGGGTCGAGCTGATATACGGGGTGCAGGTAGAAGCCGCCCGTGGTCTTGGAGCGCATCGTGGTCTGCATGGGCGCGTAGACGGTCGCGTAGGGCGCCTGGCCAAGGATGTAGCCCTGCAGCTCGTCGAACTTGGCGAGGCGCGCCGTCGGGTCGGTGAGGGCCTGGGCCTGCTCGTACATCTTCTCGGCGATCGGCGACCACCAGAAGCTCGAGTTCATCCCGCCGGGCACGGCGGCGCTCTTGCTGAACAGCGGCACGAACCAGTCGACGGGATCGGGGAAGTCCATCCACCACCCGAAGCTGCCGATCGGCACCTTGCCGGGCTCGCCCTGCAATGAGTAGTAGGTGTCGTTGCTCACCGTCTTGACGTCGGCGGTGATGCCCACGGCGGCGAGGTCAGACTGGATGGACTGGGCGATCTTGGGGTCGGGGTCGACGTTGTCGGTGTAGTAGGTCGTCGCGAACCCGCTGGGGAAACCGGCCTCGGCGAGGAGCGCCTTCGCCTTGGCCGGGTCGTAGCCGTAGTACTTCTTGCCGGGCTCGTGGCCGGGCAGTCCCGGCGGGTAGAGCTGCCACAGGGCGGCGGCCTGCCCGCCGAGCAGCTTGACGATCTTGTCGCGATCGATCGCCCAGCTGACGGCCTGCCGCACCTTGAGGTTGTCGAACGGCTTCATCTGTACGTTCATGAGCACGTAGCTGATGGCGATGAGCTGCTGCTGGTACACGAGGGGCTTCCACTGCGGGCTGGTCGTGACGCGCACCAGGTCCGCCGGCGGCACGCCGTCGCCCAACGCGTCGATCTGACCGGCCTCGAGCTTGAGAAGGGCGGTGGCCGGCGCGAACGAGAGCTTGTAGTCGATCTCGTCGAGGTATGGCTTGCCGGGTTCCCAGTAGTCCGGGTTCTTCTTGAGGACGATCTCCTGGCCCGGCGTCCACTTCACGAACACGAACGGGCCGGTGCCGAGCGGATGCCGGTTGACCTGCTTGCCCCACTTGGCGACCCACTCCTTGGGGAGCACGTCGCAGAACTCCATCGTGAGGGCGTTGAGGAACGAGAGGTCGGGCTGGTTGAGCGTGATCTTGATCGTCGACGGGTCGACGACCTGGAAGCCGCTCACCGTGCTCGCCTTCTTGTCCATGAACGCCTGCGCTCCGGCCACGTTCGTGTAGAAGCCGGTGCCGGGAGAGAGCGGCGAGCTCAGCATGCGCTCGAAGGAGTACTTGAAGTCCTCGGCCGTCACCACGCGGTCCACCGGCGCCTGGAACTTCACGCCCTGGCGCAGGTGGATGGTGATCGTCTTGCCGTCGGCGCTGAGGCCGCCATTGCCCACGCTCGGGACCTCGGTCGCGAGGCAGGGCTCAAGCATGGCGCCGGCGTCGCCGGGCTTGGGCTGGTAGCGGAAGAAGCTTTGGAAGATGTCGTGCTCCACGTTCCAGTCGATGACGTTGTAGGCGATGGCGGGGTCGAGGCTCGACGGTTCGGTGAGATAGGAGAGCGAGAAGGTGCCGCCAGGCTTTGGCGTGGAAGCTGCTGAGCCTGTCGACGTGGGCGTGGCGCCGCCGCAGGCGACCAGCCCCAGCAGCAGAAGCAGGGCTGTGGCCAGCACGGCGGCGGCCGGCTTCCCTGAAAGCTTGCCGTTTGCCCTCATCTGTCTCCTCCCTTTCACCTGGCGGATGGTCCTCGCGCGGCGGGCCCTACCGCCGGCGCTGTTGCGGGTCGAAGGCGTCACGTAGTCCGTCGCCGACCAGGTTGAAGGCGAGCACCGTGATGACGATTGCGAGGCCCGGGTAGATCACGAGCTGAGGAGCCGTGTAGTAGTAGTCCTGGCCCGTGGCGATCATCTGCCCCCAGCTCGGCGTCGGCGGCTGGACGCCGACGCCGATGTAGCTCAGGGTCGCTTCGAACACGATCGTCGTGGCGATGCCGAGGCTGGTGTAGACGATGATCGGCGCCACCAGGTGCGGCAGGATGTGACGGAAGAGGATGCGCCGGTTGGTGGCGCCGGTGAGGCGTGCGGCGTCGACGAACTCTTTCTCGCGGATGCTCAGCACCTCGCCGTGGATCACGCGCGTCATCGGCGTCCAGTACACGATCGTGATGACCACGACGAGCAGCCACACGCCGCCCTTGCTGAACACCGTCGTCGACAGCGCGATGGCGAGCAGCAGGATGGGGAAGGCCATCATCACGTCGGTCATACGCATGATGAGGGTCTCAGTCCCGCCCTTGAAGTACCCGGCGCTGAGCCCGAACACCACGCCGAGGAGCAGGGCGAAGCCGTTGGCGACGATGCCGATGAAGAGCGAGACGCGGGCGCCGTAGAGGATGCGGCTGAGCATGTCGCGGCCGAGCGTGTCGGTGCCGAGCGGGAACTTCGCCGACGAGCCGACGGGCATGCCCTGCATCGTGATGCCGTCGTTGTACTGCGTCAGCGGGTTGTGCGGCGCGATCCACGGTGCGAACACCGCCAACAGGATGATGACGATGATCGCGGCGAGTCCGATCATGGCGAACCTGTCGCGCCGAAACCGGCGCCACACCTCGCCCATCAGCGACTGCTGCTCGATCATCAGGGTCTCGCCGAAGTAGCCGGCGGCGCCCTCGCCGGTGGCGAGCGACGCGCCGGCGGAGCCGGCACCCGGCCGCAGCCCGATCTCAGGTTCCGGAGCGAGCACGTCGTCGGCGCGGAGCTCGGCGGCCTCTCTGCGTTCGTCCTCGTTCACGCCGTCTCACCTCCGTCGGCGGCTGCAACGCGGGCAGCCTCGTCCACAGCGGCCATGTCGTGCTCTCCGGCACGGATGTGCGGGTAGTCGTCGCCCGTGATCAGGTGGCACGCGGCCCAGTGCCCCGGCCGCACGAGCTGGAGTCGCGGGTCCTCGACGTCGCACAGGCCCTCCCTGGCCGCCGGGCAGCGCGTGTGGAAGTGGCAGCCGCTCGGCGGTTCCACCGGGCTCGGGACGTCGCCGGTGAGCACGACGGGACGGCGCAGCTCCTCGGCCGACGGGTCGGGGATCGGCACCGCGGAGAGCAGCGCCTGCGTATAGGGGTGCATCGGCGATTCGTAGAGCACCGCGTTCTCGGCCAGCTCGACGATGCGTCCCAAATACATGACGGCGACGCGGTCCGAGATGTGGCGAACCACGGAGAGGTCGTGTGCGATGAACAGATACGTGAGGCCGAACTCGCGCTGAAGCCGCTGCAGCAGGTTGATGATCTGCGCGCGGATGGACACGTCGAGGGCGCTGATGGGCTCGTCGCAGACGATGAAGTTGGGCTCCACCGCCAGCGCCCGGGCGATGCCGATGCGCTGGCGCTGGCCGCCGCTGAACTCATGTGGATAGCGGTTCAGGGTGTTGGGGTTGATGCCGACGGTCTCGAGCAGCTCGCGCACCTTGGCCTTGCGCTCGCTGCGGCTGCCCATCTTGTGGACGAGCAGGGGCTCGCCGACGATGTCGCCCACCGTCATGCGCCCGTTGAGGCTGGCGTAGGGATCCTGGAAGATCATCTGCATGCGGCGCCGCTGACGGCGCAGGGCGCCGCCCTTGAGATGTGCCAGGTCGGCGCCCGAGTACAGCACGCGGCCGGTCGTCGGCCGGATCAGCTGCAGGATGGCGCGCCCGGTGGTGCTCTTGCCGCAGCCGCTCTCACCCACGAGCCCCAGCGTTTCGCCCTTCTTGACCTCGAGGTCGATGCCGTCCACGGCGTACACCGCGCCGACCTTGCGCTGGAAGACGATGCCGCTGGTGATGGGGAAGTGGACGCGCAGGTCCTCGATAGTGACCAGCGTCTCGCCGCCGCTCATGCGGGCATCTCCGCGCCGGCGATGAGGGCGTCGCTGTGGAAGCAGGCGCTGGCTCGCCAGGTGTCCGTCGAGGACAGCTCGGGCACCCGCTGCCAGCACTCCTCGTCGGCCAGCCAGCAGCGCGGCGCGAAGCTACAGCCGGGCGGCAGGTGGGCGAGGTCGGGGGGCAGGCCCTCGATGCTCTGCAGGGACTCCTTGCGCGGCTCGTCGAGACGCGGGACGCTGCGCAGCAAGCCGACGGTGTACGGGTGGTGCGGGTGATGGAAGAGGGCCTTTGCCGGTCCGCTCTCGACGATGCGCCCGGCGTACATCACGAGGATGCGCTGACACATGCCGGCGACGACCCCGAGGTCGTGGGTGATGACGATCACGGCGGCGTTGTACTCCCTGCTCAGCTGCTTCATGAGGCGCAGGATCTGCGCCTGGATGGTGACGTCGAGCGCCGTCGTGGGCTCGTCGGCGAGCAGCAGTTTGGGATTGCAGGAGAGGGCGATGGCGATCATCACGCGCTGGCGCATCCCCCCCGAGAACTGGTGCGGGTAGTCCTTGATGCGTCCTGCCGCCTTGGGGATGCCGACCTCTCCGAGCAGCTCGATGGCGCGCTTGACGGCCTGCGAGTGGCTCATGCCGAGGTGGACCTCCAGGGTCTCGGTCATGAGTCGCTCGATGGAGAGCACCGGGTTCAGGCTCGTGACCGGGTCCTGGAAGATCATGCTGATGTCCCGCCCGCGCACCTGGCGCACCTCGTTCTCCGGGAGGGCCAGCAGATCGCGGTCGACGAACTCGATCGAGCCGCCCACGGTCGCGTTCTTGACCATGCGCGTGAGACCGAGAATGGCGTTGGCGGTGACGCTCTTGCCGCAGCCGCTCTCACCGACCAGCCCCACGAGCTCCCCGGGCGCGACCTCGAAGCTCACCTTGTTGACCGCGTGGACGGTCCCCTCTTGGGACGCGAAGTCGACGGTGAGATCGGTCACGCGGAGCAGTGTCATGCCTCAGCTCCCATGCGTCGGCAGTGTATAGAACGCGAGTGTGAGAAGCGAGCGCCCGGCGCCATGCGCCGCCGTCCGGCGAACGTCTCTTTGACTCGCCCCGCCGAGGCTGGTAAGCATGGGCCATGATGAGCGACCCGCCACCGCCCCTCCGCGCGCGAGACGCCCTCGCGCGCCTCGCGCCGCGGGCGACCGCCATCCCGGGAGAGGGGTGAGCGGGATGCTGCACGCCGCGGCGCGGCCGCTGGACCTGCACACGGCCGCGCCGTTCGGCATCTCGCGCTGGAAGCGCGCGACGTTCGCGAACTACACGGTCGAGCTCCGCGCCGGCGGACTGGTGGGGCGCGGCGAAGCGGCGCCGAACCAGCGGTACGGCGAGTCCCGCGACGAGGGGGTGGCCCTGCTCGCCGGCCTGGCGCCGGAGATCGCGGACCTCGAGGGTCCGGCCGCGGTGGAGGAGTTGTGCGACCGGCTGGCCGGCGAGGCGGCGGCGCCCGCCTGGCCGGCGCTCCGGGCCGGCCTCAGCGCCGCCGCCTGGGACCTCGCCGGCAAGCAGGCCGGCGAGCCCGTCTGGCGCATGCTCGGTCTCGCGCGGCCCACCGTGACGACGTCGTACACGGTCGCCATCGCCACGGCTGACGAGATGCTGGCGCGGGCGCGAGCCGCGAGCCGTTTCGGGACGCTCAAGGTCAAGCTCGGGTTCGAGGGGGACATCAAGCTGGCGCAGCGGCTCGCCGTGGCGCTGCCGGAGACGCGCTTCCGCTACGACGCCAACGAGGGCTGGGGCCGCGAGCGCGCCGCCCAGGCCTTGGCGGTCCTGGAGGCACTGGGCGCCGAGCTGGTCGAGCAGCCGCTGCCGGCCGCCGACGCGGAGGGCACGGCGTGGCTGCGGGAGCGCACGGCCGTGCCACTGTTCGCCGACGAGGCGGTGCTCACGGCGGCCGACCTCGACGGCGCCGCGGATGTCTACGACGGCGTGGTGATCAAGCTCGCCAAGTGCGGCGGTCTTGCCAACGCCTTCGCCCTGCAATCGGCCTGCGCGGGACGCGGGCTGCAGGTGATGCTCGGATGCATGGTCGAGTCCAGCCTCGGCATCGCCGCCGGGCTGCAGATCGCGGGTCTCGCCGACCACGTCGATCTGGACGGCGCCCTGCTCCTCGCCGGCGACCCGTTTTCCGGCATCGAGGTGGAGGACGACCGGCTCACGGCAACGGACCAGCCGGGCCTCGGGGTCGAGCCCGCCGCATAGCGCCGCCCCGGTGCCGCCGCGGCTCCGGGCCTAGGCTGTACTGACCCCGAGATGTGGCGACACATCCCGTCTGTCACCGCCACATCTTAGCCGCACCGAGGACCTCGGCCGGGATCCTGCCCTTGGTGAGCCGTCCGTTGTGGGTGCGGTCGAAGTTGTAGAGCCGCAGGTAGCGCTCGAGCTCCCGCCGCAGGCCCACGTAGCGAGGCACGAGGTAGCGGGCGAAGGCCGGCTTCCAGCACTCGTCGAGGATGGTGCGCTGCACGCGCTCGACGAAGCCGTTCGACTGCGGCCTGCCGGAGCTGATCAGCGTGTGCCGGGCGCCGAGCCCGGCGAGCGCAGCGTCGAAGACCTGGTTGCGGAACTCCGAGCCGTTGTCGCTGGAGACGCGCTCGAGCTCCCAGCCGGCGTCGCGCAGCTCGCGGGCGACCCGGTGCGCGAGCCGGCTGGCGAAGCGCACGTCCGGGCTCCTGGGCGTCACGTGCAGCTCGGCCCAGGTGAAGGCACTGGCGGCGTCGATCGCCGTGTACTGCCAGACCACGCCCCTGGTGCCGGCGAGGCGGCCGATGCAGAAGCAGTCCATCTGCACGAGCTCGCCCGGGTGGTCGACCTCGATGTGGCGCTCGGGCTCCGGGTCTCTCACCGGCTCCGGCGGGGCGGCGTAGCCGGCAAGCAGGCCGTAGCGCAGGGCGCGGGTAGCGATGCCATGGCGGCGCAGCACCCGGTAGACGCCATTGGCGGAGACCCGGAAGCCGCCCCACTTGGGGCGGGCAAGCTCGCTGGCGATGTGCGCCGGGCCGTACCCGGGATGCCCGAGGGCGAAGGCGACGATGCGCTGCTCGATGAGCACCGGGATCGCGTTCGGCATCTGCGGGCGGCGGCGCTCGCGGGGCCGCAGGGTCTCGAGGCCGAAGCGCTCGACCAGGCCCTTCCAGCGGTAGAAGGTCGAGCGGTGGATGCCGTAGAGGCGGCAGGCCGCGGCGACCGAGCCCAGCTCCCGGGCGCTGGCGAGCACCCGTAGACGGTAGGCGTAAAGCACATCATCATCGGTCATGGGGCGACGCTCCTTCTGTCGAGATTGGCCTCTCTGACAGAAAGGATGTGTCGCCCCATCTCAATGAGACAAGAGCGCTCCGAGTGTCGGTACTACTCGGGGATAGGACAGACTAGGCGCTCTCCAATGCTTCGTAGAGCGCAGCTCCGGTGCGCGCGACCGCCTCGAAGCCGCCGGCGTCGCACGTCATCACCGCCAGAACCACGCGCCGCTCGCCCTCACGGATGAGGGCGCAGTCGTGCGCGTGGCGTGAGACCGGGGAGTCGTCGCCGCACTTGCCGGCATACACCGCTCCGGCGGGCAGGTAGCGGGCGATCCCGTCGCGGTGCTCCTGCTTCTCGAGCGAAGCCCGGATCGGCCCGCTCACCGCCGGTCCGACCACGTCCCCCTCGGCCAGCTCCTCGAGCAGCCTCGCGAGGTCGCCGGCCGTGGTCACGTTCTCGCGGCCTTCCTCGACCGCCTTCGCGTCCATCATCAGGCGGCGCATCGCCGTGTGCTCGAGCCCGAGCTCGGCGGCCAGCCGGTTGATCTGGTCCAGCCCGACGAAGCCGGTCACGATGTTGCTGGCGTCGTTGTCGCTCACGGCGAGCATCAGGTGCGTGAGGTCGGCGAGCGTGATGCCGGTGGCGTGCCGGAAGCCCCTGAGCACGCCGCCTCCGCCGACGCTCGCCCGTGGAACGAATGTGAAGGTCTGCGATTCGTCGAGGTCGCCGCGCGCGACGGCGCGCCAGAAGGCCGCCGCCACGAGGACCTTGATGGTGGAGTACGACGGCATCTCCGCGTCCTCGTGGGCCCTGAGGCAGGCCCCGCTGGAGAGGTCCTTGGCCACGTAGGCGATCATCGTTCAGATGGTGGCGTGGGCCCCGGCGTCCACATGCACGACCTCGCCGGTGACGGCGCGCGACAGGTCGCTCAGCAGGAACACCGTGGCGTCGGCCACCTCGTCGGCGGTGACGTTCCGCCGCAGCGGGGTGTGGCTCTCGAGCAGCTCGAGCATCCCGCTGAAGTCCTTGATCGTGCGCGCCGCGACGGTGGCGATGGGGCCCGCAGAGACCGCGTTGACGCGGATGCCCTCGGGCCCGAGGTCGGCGGCGAGGTAGCGCACGGCGCTTTCCAGCGACGCCTTGGCGGGGCCCATCACGTTGTAGTTGGGCACGACGCGCCATGACCCCGCGTAGGTCATGGTGACGATGGCGCCGCCGCGCGTCATGAGGCGGCGCGCCTCGCGCGCCGTGGCGATCAGCGAGTACGAGCTGATGTCGTTGGCCTGCGCGAAGCCGTCGCGCGTGGTCTCGACGAAGTTGCCCTGGAGGTCGTGGGCCGGCGCCCACGCGATGCTATGCACCAGGCCGTCCAGCACCGGCATGCTCTCTGCGAGCTTGTCCACGGCGCGTTTCACGGCGTCGTCGCTGCTTACGTCCAGCTCGATCATCGGCGCGCCGCCGAGCTCGTCGGCGAGCGTCTGCACGCGACGCCTGAGGCGCTCGGCTTGGTAGGTGAGGGCGACGCCGCCGCCGTGGCGCTTGACGGCCAGCGCGACCGACCACGCGATGGAGCGCGAGTTGGCGGCGCCCGTGACGAGCACGTTCTTGCCGTCGAGCAGACCAGTCACCGATCCCTCCCCGTGCGATGTGGGCAGTGTACCCGACCCGGAGGAGCGGGGTGTCAGGGGAGGACGAGCGAGGCGGCGCTGACGCCGGCGGGCAGCTCCTGGGCGAGCGCCAGCTCGCCCGCGTAGCCGAAGCTGCGCGGCGCCTCCGTCAGCGCCGGTAGCGCGCCGCCCGGGGCCGGCTCGGCGGCGGCCGGCGAGGGCTGAGGAGCGGCGCTGGCAGAGCTCGAGAGTCCCGGCCCGGTGACGGCAGTCGCCGACGGGCTCACCCCGGGGGCCGGGCTCAGCGTGAGCAGCGGCGAGGGGTTCGCGGCGACCCCGGCCGCCGGCGGGATCGCGCCGTCCGAGGGGCGCAGCAGAATGACCTGCAGCTTGCCCGGGTCGGCGGGCTGACCAGCGACGCGCAGGTGCAGCAGAGTCGGGACCGAGCCCCTGAGCGTCCTGACGACGGCGAAGTCCTGGAAGGCGCCTCTCGCCTGCCTGGCCCGGGCGACGACCACCACGGCGAACTTCTTCGCCTGGTCGGTGAGCGCCAGCACTGGCGGCGCGGCGCGCACCGGGGCCGCCAACTGCCCGCCGTCTTCGGCTGAGGACTTGGCGACCCCCGACGCCGCCATCCTGCTGACGCTGCCCGAACCCCCTTCGCGGCTGCTGATCACCGCGAGCCCGACGGCGAGCGCGACCACGAGGACGGCGGCCGGCGCCAGTACGCGCAGCCACCGCGAAGCGCGCCGGCGCGTCGGCCGCGCCGGCTCGAAGAACTCCCGCAACCCGGCCCAGCGCGCGTCGCCGAGGTCTGTGTACTGTTCGCCGGGCGCGGGGACGGCGGCGGAGACCTGGGCGCCCACCGCGTCGACCTCGGCGCGCACGCCCTCGAAGCGGCGCCGGAGCGCGTCGTCCGCGGCCAGGGCCGCCTCGAGCTCGACGTCCTCTCCGAGCTCCATCGCGAACGCCAGCAGGCGGTCGTCGTCGAACGCGCCGCCCGGAGTCACTCCGCCTCTGTCCACGTCGTCAGTCATCGCCCGCAGGACCTTCCTCCGTCAGTGCCTTGCGCAGCTGGTTCATGGCGCCGTGCAGGCGCGACTTCACCGTGCCGACCGGGATGCTCTGCGCCGCGGCGATCTCGTCGAGGGGCAGGTCGGCGAAATACCGCAGGGCGACGCACTCGCGCAGCTCTGGGGAGAGACCGGCGAGGGCCTCGCGCAGCGCCGGGTCCGGCGGGTCCGCCGGGGGCGGCGCTGCGCCGTCTGCGGCGACGTGCTGGAGCTTGTCGGCGAGTCCGAAGCGCGTCTTGCGGCGTCGCCCCTGGTCACGGCCGGTGTTGAGGATCACGCGGTAGAACCAGGCGAGGAACGTCTCCTCGGCCGGGAGCCGGGACCTGTACACCTTGATGAACACCTCTTGCACGGCGTCGTCTACCTCCTCGCAGAACCCTTGGAGGAAGAGGATGCGCCGCACCTGCGGCGCATAGCGCCGGAAGAACTCGGCGCGGGCCTCCGGCTGCCCCGCCTGCAGCCGGGCCACGAGGCCGTGCGGAAGTTCCTCGATGACCTTCCTCCCAGGTGAGAGACGCCGCTCGTCGTGCGAGAGTTCGCCGCGCCGGACGCGGCCAGTATAGCGCGCGGCGACCGCCGCGAAGCGACCGAAGCGGGCGCTGCGCCGCGGCTATTCGAGGCCGAGGCGGCGCACTTCCTCGACGAGTTCGTGGCCGCTGCTCGCAAGCACACGGCGCTTGACCTCGCCGGCCAGCGCGAGGATGTCGGCGGCCGTGGCTCCGGGCAGGGCGACGAGGAAATTGGCGTGCTTGTCGCTCACCGCCGCCGCGCCCATGCGGAAGCCCTTGAGGCCGGCGGCCTCGATCAGCCGCGCCGCCGGCAGCTCGCGCGAGGGGTTCTTGAAGTAGCTGCCGCACGAGGCGTACTCGAGCGGGTGTCTGCTGCGCCGCAGCTCGGCGTCGCGGGCGATCTGTTCGAGGAGTGCGCTGCGCTCGCCGCGATGCAGGCGGAAGGTCGCGGAGAGCACAGTAAGCTCCGGCAACCGCTTGAACAGGCTCGAGCGGTAGCCGAACTCGAGCTCCCGCGGCTCCTTCACGTGCTCGGTATCTCCGTCGAGCAGGTGGACGTTCACGAGGACGTCGCTCACGGCGCGCCCATAGGCTCCCGCGTTACCCACGACCGCGCCGCCCACCGATCCCGGGATGTTGCCGGCGAACTCGAGTCCGGCGAGGCCCTGAGCGGCCAGGTCGGTGACCAGGCTCGGCAGCTCCGCCCCGGCCTCCGCCATGAGCAGCTCGCCCTCGAGCGTGCGTGCCTCGTTGCGGGCGAGTACGGTGAGGCCGCGGAGCCCTGCGTCACCGACGAGGACGTTTGTGGCGCGGCCCAGCACCGTCGCCGGGATCCCCAGATGGCGCGCCGTCTTGACGGCGTGCGCCAGCGCGTTCGTGGTCGCGGCCCGGTAGAAGTACTGGGCCGGGCCGCCCACGCCATAGGCGCAGAGCGGCGCGAGAGGGACGGCCTCCTCGAGGCCGGGCAGCTCGCGCCGCAGGGTGTCGGCGACGTCGTTCACGCGGCCATCGTAGCAGCTTCGCCGGACGGCGCGGCGGCCCCACCGCCGCGACCGCCGCCCTTGACAGAGGTTTCCGCACGGGCTAAAGTACGCAAAACCTAGCGAGAAATAGGAATTACCTACGGAGGTCCCGCACGACCATGGTCCACCTCTCGACCAAGAGCGAGTACGCCATCAAGGCGCTCGTGCGCCTGGCGCTCGCCAACGGCGGCGGGCCGGTGCAATCTCGCCAGATCGTCGCCTACACAGGCATCCCCGCCAAGTTCCTCGAGCAGGTGATGCACGACCTGCGCGAGGGCGGCATGGTCACGAGCCGGCGCGGCAAGGGCGGCGGCTACGCGATCGCGCGCGACCCCGCCGCCATCTCCTTCGCCGACGTCATCGACCTCATCGACGGCTCCCATGGAGGCATGGGGCGAATGCGCCCCGACGGCCAGGCGGAAGGCCTGGTCGAACCCGTGTGGCGCGAGGTCCGCGAGACCACTCGCGCCATCCTCCGCGCGGCCACCATCGCCGACGCGGCCGCACGCGCGTCACAGACCCCCATGTACTACATCTGACAGGAGTGAACGTGAGCGATACCGACACCGCCCAGACCGAGCAGGGTTTCGAGACCCTCGCCCTCCACGGCGGGCAGGAACCCGACCCCAGCACCAATGCCCGTGCCGTACCCATCTACCAGACCACCTCGTACACGTTCGACGACGCCGACCACGCCGCCGACCTCTTCGGCCTGCGCCAGTTCGGCAACATCTACACGCGCATCATGAACCCGACCACCGACGTGTTCGAAAAGCGCGTCGCGGCTCTGGAGGGCGGCGTCGGCGCGCTCGCTTTCAGCTCGGGCTCCTCCGCCGTCACCTTCAGCATCCTCAACATCGCCGGCTCCGGCGACCATATCGTCAGCGCCAACAGCCTCTACGGCGGCACCTACAACCTCTTCGTCCACACCCTGCCGCGGTTTGGCCTGGAGATCGACCTGGTGGACCCTGCGGACCCTGAGGCCTTCCGCCGGGCGCTCAAGCCCAACACGAAGCTCCTGTATGCAGAGACTGTCGGCAACCCCAAGCTGGACACGCTGGACATCGACGCCGTGGCCGCCATCGCGCACGAGGCCGGGATCCCGCTCATCGTCGACAACACGATGCCGACCCCGTACCTCATCAAGCCGATCGACCACGGCGCCGACATCGTCGTGCACTCCGCCACCAAGTTCATCGGCGGGCATGGCACGTCGATCGGCGGAGTGGTCGTCGACGGGGGCAAGTTCGACTGGGCGCAGAACGACAAGTTCCCCGGGCTCGTGGGGCCGGACGCGAGCTACCATGGCCTCAAGTTCTACGAGGCGCTGGGTCCGATCGCGTACGTCATCAAGCTTCGCGTGAGCCTGTTGCGTGACGTGGGCGCCGCGCTCTCGCCGTTCAATTCGTTCCTCTTCCTCCAGGGGCTGGAGACGCTGCACCTGCGCATGGAGCGGCACAGCACCAACGCCTACGCAGTCGCACGCTTCCTCGAAGAGCATCCCAAGGTCGGCTGGGTGAGCTACCCGGGACTCGAGTGCCATCCCTCGCACGAGCTTGCGAAGAAGTACCACTACCGCGGTCTCTACGGCGCCATCATCGGTTTCGGCATCGTCGGCGGCCGAGAGGCGGGCCGAAGGTTCGTCGAGAGCACGCGTCTGCTGTCGCACCTCGCCAACATCGGCGACGCCAAGTCGCTCGTGATCCACCCGGCCACGACGACGCACTCGCAGCTCTCCTCCGAGGAACAGCTGCTCACCGGAGTCACCGACGACTTCGTGCGGCTGAGCATCGGCATCGAGTCGGTCGAGGACATCGTCGCCGACATCGAGCAGGCCCTCGCCGGGGCCTGACCGGGAGCGCGGAAGAGGCGGGCGGCGGGCGCCCGGCAGAGCCGCCCGCCGCCGGTCTCGACCGCGCCCGTCACGCGACGCGCTCCGATACAATCAGGCTATGGCGCCCGAACAGCGACATGCAGATCGCAAAGAGATCGGCGACGTGGCCATGGGCCTCGGCGACGACGCCGGCTCGGCCGGCGTCGTGCGCACCCGATACGTGACCTTCGACCAGCCGGGCCAGGAGCTCGCCCTGGAGGGTGGCGGCACCCTGGCTCCGTTCACGCTGGCCTACGAGACCTACGGCAAGCTCAGCGAGCGCCGGGACAACGCCGTCCTGGTGACGCACGCCCTGTCGGGCGACGCGCACGTCGCGGGGCGGCACAGCGCCAACGACACGCGCCCCGGCTGGTGGGACATGATGATCGGCCCCGGCAAGGGCCTCGACACGGACAAGTACTTCGTGATCTGCAGCAACGTGATCGGCGGCTGCAGCGGGTCGACGGGGCCGGCCAGCGAGAACCCCGCGGCCGGCCGGCCCTACGGCACCGACTTCCCCATCATCACCATCGCCGACATGGTCAACGCACAGGCCATGCTGCTCGACCACCTCGGCATCGAGGAGCTGCTCGCCGCGGTGGGCGGGTCGATGGGCGGCATGCAGGTGCTGGAGTGGGCCGTCTCCCACCCGCGGCGCGTCCACCTCTGCGTCCCCCTGGCGACGGCCGCGCGGCAGCCTACGCAGGCGATCGCCTTCAACGAGGTCGGGCGCCAGGCGATCATGGCCGATCCCGACTGGCGCGGCGGCCACTACTACGACGGCAAGCCGCCCTCCAAGGGTCTGAGCGTGGCGCGCATGGTCGGGCACATCACGTATCTGAGCGACGAGGCGATGCAGGAGAAGTTCGGCCGCCGCCTGAGCGACATCCAGGACTACACGTTCACGTTCTCGGCCGACTTCGAGGTGGAGAGCTATCTCCGCCACCAGGGCCTGAGCTTCACGAACCGTTTCGACGCCAACACGTATCTGTACATCACACGCGCGCTCGACTACTTCGACCTGACGCGCCAGCACGGCAGTCTGGTCCAGGCCTTCCGCGACGTGCAGGCCCGCTTCCTCGTGCTGGCGTTCAGCAGCGATTGGCTGCACCCGCCCTACCAGCTCAAGGAGATCGTGAGCGCGCTGCGTGCGACGCACAAGCACGTCAGCTACTACGAGGTCGAGAGCCACTACGGCCACGACGCCTTCCTCCTCGAGCGCGAGAAGATGGAGGGCATCATCGCCGCCTTCCTGGCGAGCGGCGCGCGGACCTACGGCTCGCGGGCCTGAGCGGCGACGACGCGGCGCCGGACGGTAGGATAGGGCCGTGCGACGCATCGACTACAAGCTCATCGAGGACCTCGTGCCGCGCGGCGCCACCGTCCTCGACCTCGCCTGCGGCGACGGGGAGCTGCTCAGCCAGCTGATCCGCGACAAGGACGTGCGCGGGAGCGGCGTGGAGCTCTCGCAGGAAGCCGTGGAAGCCTGTGTGGGCAAGGGCCTCTCGGTGTTCCACGGCGACCTCGACGAAGGCCTCGCGGACTTCGGCGACGGCTCGCACGACGTGGTGATCCTGAGCATGAGCCTGCAGCAGCTCCGGCGGCCGCGCATGATCGTGCGCGAGATGGTGCGCGTCGGCAACCGGGCGATCGTGAGCTTCCCCAACTTCGCCCATTGGCGGACCCGCTCGCAGCTCTTCCTCCAGGGGCGCATGCCGGTGTCGCGCGAGCTTCCGTACCAGTGGTGGGACACGCCCAATATCCACCTCTGCACGGTCCGCGACTTCCGCGCGCTCTGCCGTGAGGAGGGCCTGCGCATCGAGCAGGAGCTGTACCTGCGTTCGGTGGACGAGCCGGCGCCGCCGCGCGTGGTCGCGCCCAACTTCTTCGCGCGCATCTCGATCTTCGCGGTGACCCGCTCCTAGACGGCGCGCGGCTTTCGACGCCGCCGCGCAGCGGGTACACTACCCGTACGTTCTGCGCCTCAGAGACCGGCGCGAGCGTCACAGTCAGCTCGCTCCCCCGCCATCACCGAGCGCCGGTGGGGACGTGCTGAAAGACCAAAGGAGAGACAAGTGCCTCAGGGTAAAGTGAAGTGGTTCTCGTCCGAGAAGGCCTTCGGCTTCATCGAGCAGGAGAACGACAACGATATCTTCGTGCACGTCACCGGCTTCGCGGACGGCGTCACTGTGATCGACAAGGACCAGCTGGTCGAGTACGAAGTAGAGCAGGGCCGCAAGGGCCCTCAGGCGACCAATGTGCGCCCGGTCACTGCTCCCGCCGCGGCGGCCGCCCCGGCGGCTGAGGCCGTCGAGGTGGAAGAGGTCGAGGTAGCAAGAGGTCGAGGTGGAAGAGGTCGAGGTGCAAGAGGTCGAGGTGGAAGAGGTCGAGGTCGACGAGGCCGAGACCGAAGGCGACGAGGTGTGACGCTCTGAGCTCCTGAGGGGCCGTCCGCCGGGGCAGTGCTCGGAGCCCGGCGGACGGCCCCTTTCTACACGCGCGCCGCCCGAGATCCCCGCAGCGGCGTCGTTTCGCCGCCAGCGGGTACCATGCTGACGGCACCCGGCGCGGGAGGACGCGATGATCGACAAGATCCACTGGCTCGGGCACGACTCGTTCCGCCTCGACGGTTCGCAAACCGTATACATCGACCCGTGGAAGCTCGGCGCGGGGGGGCCGCCCGCGGACGTCGTGCTCGTGACGCACGACCACTTCGACCACCTGAGCCTCGGCGACATCAGGAAGCTGGCGACGCCCGCCACCACGGTCGTCGGGCCGGCGTCCGTGACCGCGCAGGTCGAGGGCATCGCGACCGTCACCGTCGCTCCCGGCGACACGGTCACCGTCGGGACGGTCACGGTGAGCGCCGTGCCGGCGTACAACATCGACAAGTTCCGTGCCCCCGGCGAGCCGTTCCATCCCCGGGCGGCGGGATACGTGGGCTACATCGTCGAGCTTGACGGGCGCCGCATCTACCACGCCGGTGACACTGACGCCATCCCCGAGATGTCCGGTATCCGTTGCGACGTCGCCCTCCTGCCCGTGAGCGGCACGTACGTGATGACGGCGGCCGAGGCGGTCACCGCGAGCGGCATGATCGAGGCGTCGGTGATCGTGCCCATGCACTTCGCCGACATCGTCGGCTCGGCTGCGGACGCCGCCTACCTGCGCGACCACAGTCCCGTCCCGGTGGAGATCCTGCCGCAGGAACTGGCGTGAGGCGCCGGTCCGGGCCCCGCAGCCGCCCCCGTCGTCCCTCCGCCGGCGTCACCTGAGGAGCTGCAATGAAGGTCGTGCGCGCCGTACCCACGGAGAGCCTCTCTGAGAAGCTGAGCGTCCAGCGTCTCAGCGAGCCGCTGCACCTGCGCAACCTGCGCGCCAACGTGTTCACGCTCGCCGAGGGAGCCATGTCCCGGCACATGCACCGCGAGCAGGAGGAGTTCTACCTCGTGCTCGACGGCACGGCGATGATCGACGTGGACGAGCGGCCCTTCAAAGTCGGTGAGCGTGAAGCGCTCGCGGTGCCGGCCGGGGCCTGGCACAAGGTCGCGAACGTCGGCGTCGGGCCCCTGACGTTCCTCGTGGCGGCGGCGCCGCCGGCGGAGGGCGACGCGGAACTGGGCTAGGCGACCGCTACTCCTCGACCCACTCGAGGATGACGGCCTCCTCGGGGCAGGCCTCTTCGGCGCGCTCCACGCACGCCCACAGCGTCTCGTGGGGCTCCGGTTCGAGCACGTCCGGGAGGCCGTCGTCACGCATGAAGAAGACCTCGGGGCACACCGCTTCGCAGGCGCCGACGCCCGTGCACTGGTCGTAGTCCACGCTCACTCTGAGCTTGCGCGCCATGGCCAGAGTCTACACCGGCACCCGCGAGGGCGCGCCCTGTCCGTTTGACGGGCGGCGCCACGGGCAATCACGGTGCATGAGGAGCCGGCGGTCCCGGCTCGGGCCGAGGGGACGATGATCATGAGGAGGACCAGTGCTCAAGGAAGGCGACAAGGCTCCGGCGGTCACCGGGACGTCATACGACGGGTCCAGGTTCGACCTGGGGGCGCCGGGCAAGCCCACTGTGCTCTGGTTCTATCCCAAGGCCAACACCGGTGGCTGAACGACCGAAGCCGTTGAGTTCAACGGCCTGCTCGGCGAGTTCCACGCCCTGGGCGTCCAGGTGCTCGGCGCCAGCATCGACTCGGCCGAGGCCAACAGGAAGTGGGCCGAGAAGTACGCCTTGAAGATGCCGCTCTTGGGCGACGTCGGCGAGCACGAGGTGGCGGTGGCGTTCGGCGTGTCGCGGCCCATGGTCGGCGTCGCCAAGCGCACCACGTGGCTCATCGACGCCGATGGGACGTTGCGCAAGGTCTATCCCAAGGTCACGCCCAAAGGTCACGCCGCCGAGGTCCTGGCCGCGGTGCGGGAGATCTGGGGCTAGGCGAGGGGTGCAGGGCCGGCGCCGCCTTACAGCCGCGCCGGCCCTGCGCCCTCTCACTCCTCGTCGGCCGGCGCCGCGCGTGACCCGAAGTAGGCCGGCGCGTCGATCATGAAGATGCGGGACGACCAGCTCTCGCCGGCGGCCGTGGCCCTTTCGGCGTCGTCGATGGCGGCGATGCGGGCCGTCATGTCGTCGCAGTAGTGCACGATGACGGCCTCCCTGGTCTGAGGGACGACCGGGCTGCCCTTCTCGCGCATCCCGTGGTGCGACACGATGACGTGCAGCAGGCGCAGCGCGAGCTCGTCGGGGAAGCCCGGCACCTCGGCGATGAGGTCGCGCACCATGTCGTGACCGATGACGATCTCGCCGCGCAGCCGGCCGGCGTCGGTCATGAGGGGAGCCATGCCCCCGCTCGTGTAGGCCTGCGTCTTGCCGATATCGTGCAGGAGGCCGCCGGTGACCGTGAGGTCGCGGTCGACGGTGTCGAGCCGCGACGCGACTCCGGCGGCCGTCTCGGCGACGATCACGGAGTGCTCGAGGAGCCCGTGGCGGTAGGCGTGGTGGTTGCGGACTGCCGCGGGCGCGACGACGAAAGTGGCCCCGGGCTCGCGTGAACCGTCGAAGACACGCTCGAGCAGCGCCCGGAGATGCGCCTGGCCGACCGAGTCGACCAGCTGATGGAGGCGCTCGCCCAGCTCGCCGGTGCTGATCGGCGAGACCGGCACGAGCTCCGCGGCGTCGTATTCGCCGGGCTCGGCGGGCCGCAGGCGTCGCACCTGGATCTGCGGGCCGTACTGGGGGTGCAGACTGTAGGTGCCGCCGACGATCACGACGTCGCCGGAGGCGACGTCGAGGGCTTCGTCGGAAGGGTCGAAGTGGATGGCGCTCACCTCGCCGCTGGCGTCGCGCAGCTTGAGGCGCAGGTAGGTCTTGCCGTTGCGGTCGCTGGCGGTGGTCTTCTCCGAGCAGGTGAAGTAGGTGTCCACGGCTTGGCCGCTCTGCAGCTCGGCGATGGGGACCCGGGGCATGGCGGCCGCAAGGCCGCTGAGATCGTTGAGCATGTGTTCTCCTTGGTCCCCGTTAGGCTACCAGACGGCCCGGACGCGGCACGACCAAGGAGCGTGTGACGATAGTGCGGACAGGGCGCCGGCGAGGCGCGGCGGTCTAGTCGGCGCGCGCCGACTTCTTGCCCGCAGGAGGTTTCTTGGCCGCCGGCTTCTTCGAAGCGGGCTTTGCGGCGCCCGCCGGCTTCTTGCCGGCCTTCTTCGCCGACGGCTTGCCGGTCGCGGCCTTGCCGGCAGCGGTCGCGGCGGCCGGCTTGCGCGTCCGCGGCCCGGGTGCCGGCCCGGCCGCGGCCGGAGGCGCCGGCTCCTCCGCCGCGTCGGCCACAGGCGCTGCGGCCCGCGCCCCGGCCTCCGCTTCGGCCGCCGGCGCCGCGCCGGCGGCCGCGGGCTCCCCGGCGGCCCGGCGCAATTCGGCGATCTCGGTCTCCTTGTCGGCCAACGCCCGGCGCGCCTCGCGCAGTCGCGAGGCCGCGTCGGCGAGGCCGCCGTGGCGGAGGTCGCCAGCCTCGATCAGCGCGAACGCGGCGTGACCGAGCTCGCGCTCCGCCTTGCGGATGTCGTTTTGCAGCACGACGACCTTGGCCTGGGCCGCCGTCACCTTGCCCGCCCGCTCGGCGTCCGAGGCGAGCGCGTTCGCCTTCACTCTCACGGTGTCGAAGAAGCCCATGCGTTCTCCTTGGGGCGGTGTGGCCGGCGGACGGCACCGCCGGGCCTGGGCCGTCGGGGCGACCGCCGCGACGGTCCGGCCGGCGTCGAGCGCTACTGCCCCTCGGGCGGCGTGGCGTCCGCGGCTGCCTGCGCATCGCCCGCCGGCGCGGCGCCCGCGCCCGACTTCTTGAGCGCCTCGATCTCCGCGGCTTTGGCGTCGACGGCGGCCTGGGCCGCGTCCACGGCGGCGACGGCGTGCTCGAGCTCCGGATGCGACAGCTCCCCGGACTTGATGAGCGCGTAGGTCTGTGCGCCGAGGTCGCGCCGGGCGCTCTCGACGTTGCCTTGCAGGCTCTTGAGCTTCACCTGCGCGGCCGTGACCTTGCCGACGCGCTGGGTGTCGCCGGCGAGTCCGGCCGCCTTCTGCTTCATGTCGTCCAGCAAGCTCATCTGGTCCTCCCTGGCTGCGTTGTCGCGTGCCGCCGCTCCGTCGCCGGCGCGGCTGTGCTGTCAGTCTACCCTCGAGCAGTCATCCGTCATCCGCAGCCGGTTGAGAAGGGGCGAGGCTTCCGTCAGGCTGTGGTGGGAACACTCTCGACGTGGACCGGACTGGAGACGCATGAGCACCATCACCCTTGGCGGCATGGCCCTCCGCGACGGCGTCCTGCTGCAGAGCGAACGGCACTGGGCCGCCGCCGTGCGCGAGCCGGGCGGCGGCGTCACGGTGACCTCGGGCACCAAGGTCCGCATCCCCGGACGCGAAAGCATGCAGCGCGTGCCGGTGCTGCGCGGACTCATGCGCCTCGGGGAGTCCGTCGCGGTGCTGCCGGCCGTGCGCCGCGCCACGGGCGGCCCCGTGCTTCCCCAGGAGGATCCGCGGCTGCTGGCCGCGGCCGCCGCGAGCGCCGTAGCCACCTTGGCCCTGCGCAGCACGCGGCTCGGCTCGCCGCTCCTCAAGGAGGTCGCCGCGGCGGGCGTGTCGCTGGCGCCGGTGCTCATCGCGCTGCGCGATTCCCGCCTCTCGCACTATCACGGCGCCGAGCACAAGAGCGTCGCCGCCTACGAGGCCGGCAGCGATCCCGCCGCCGCGGACAAGGAACACGCGCGCTGCGGCTCCAACCTCATCGCTCCGATGATGGCGACCAGCGTGGCCACAAACCTCCTGCTGCGCGCCGCCGGCAAGGAGCGCAAGCCGCTGGCCACGTTCGTCGCCGGGCTGGTGAGCATCGGGACGGCGATGGAGCTGTTCTCGTGGATGGCGCGCCACGAGGATCATCCCCTGGCGCGCAGCTTGCGCAGGCCGGGCATCGAGATGCAGCGCCTGTTCACGACCAGCGAGCCCACCGAGGATCAGCTGGACGTGGCCGACCTGGCGCTGCAGGAGTTGCTGCGCCTGGAAGACGGGGCGCCGGCTCCCGCCGGCGCCTGACCCGGCGCCCGCCCTTAGTCCGCCGGCTCGCGCTCGGCGAGCCGCCTGCGGCGGCGCTCGGCGGCGCCTTCGTGCCAGTGCCGCTGCTCCGCCGTGACGGGGACGAGCTCCGGGACGGGGATGGGCTTGCCGCGCTCGTCGAGGGCGACGAGCACGAGGTAGGCCGAGTTGGTGTGCGTGACGAGGCCTGTGGCGAGGTCCTCCGCCTCGACGCGCACGCCGACCTCCACCGACGTCCGCCCCGTCAGGTTGACGTTGGCGAAGAGGCGCACGAGATTGCCCACGCGCACGGGATGGTGGAAGTCTATGCGGTCGATCTCCGCCGTGACGACCAGGGTGCGGCAGTAGCGATAGGCGCAGGCGCCGGCCGCCTCGTCGATGAGCTTCATCATGATGCCGCCGTGGATGTTGCCCATGAAGTTGGCTTCTGCGGGTTGCATGAGGTGGGTGAGGACGAGGCTGGTCTCGCTGCCTCGCGGCAAGGGTTCGCTCACGCTGTCCCCCGGGTCGGTGGAGCGTCAGATGTCGAGGGCGCCCGGCGTGCCGCGCTGGCGGCGATCACGCGTGGTGCGGGCGCCTCCGCGCGTGCGGTCGCTGCGACGATCGCCGCGACGGCGGTCCATGATGACCTTGACGTTCGGATTGTCCTTGTAGTGCTCGACGAGCCGGTGATAGGCCTCGTCGCCGAGCTCGGGCGGAACGACGCAGTAGATCACCAGAGTCTCCCGGTAGCCGGCCCCACTCTAGCAAACGGCCTTGGGGCTCGCCAGAGCAAAGGGTGAGGGCCGGGAGCCGCGGCTTGGTGCCGCTCCCGGCCCTCTGAAGGGGGTGCTGAAAGAGGTATCGGCACGCCGCGGCGGACCTTGAATCCCCATCTGCCCGAGGCGAAGCGAGATCTCGCACGGCCGCGCCGTGGGGCCCGGGCCGCCGCCTGCCGACGGGCGCTCAGGCTACCAGCCGCGCCTGCCGATACCGTTCGCGACGGGGCCGAGGAGAGGACGAGGTGATCCCAGAGGGTACGCCGGAGGACGGTCACTACGCGCTCGCCTGCGAGGTGAGCGCCGCCATCACGTCTTCGCTCGTGCAGGAGGACGCGATGGCGGCGGTCGCGCAGCGCATCGCGGAGGCACTCGACGTGTGGGAGTGCGATCTCTACGAGTACTACCCCGTGAGCGAATCGCTCGTCGCCACCGGCGTCTGGGCGCGTGAGATGACGCAGGAGGACCTCGACTGGCTGGGAACGCGCGTGTCACTGCGCGATCGCGGCTCCTATCGGGCGGCGCTGCATGAGCGCTGTCTCGTGGAGTCCTACGCCGGGGAGAAGATGGACGAAGAGGACCGGCGCCTCATGGAGGAGTGGGGCGAACTGGCGACCGTGTCCGCCCCGCTCGTCTTCGAGGACCGGGTCATCGGCTGTCTCACGTTGATCGAGAAACGGGCGCCGCGCCGGTTCGACGACGCCGACAAGCGGCTCATCGCGCTGCTCGCGATCCCCGCCGCCGTCGCCGTGCACAACGCCAGCATGTACCGCCGGCAGGAGGACCAGAATCGACAGCTGGCTTCCCTCCTCGACTCGAGCCGCGCGCTGGCGTCCACGCTCGACTTTGACGACGTGCTCAAGCTCGTGTGCCGCAAGGCCGCCGAGGCGCTCGCCGTCGCCGAGTGCGTGATCTACGAATACGACACACGCCGTGACGCCATCGTCTATCGCGCCGTGCACCAGGAGGTTCCGGATCGCGAAGCCCAGGCGCGCGTGGGTACGTCCTACGCCCTTGCCGACTACCCGTCGGACCGTGAGATCCTGGCGGCGGGGAAGATCGTGGAGGAATCCATCTCCGACGCGGGTCTGCCGGAGGACGTACGCCGCTCCATGGAGGAGTGGGGGGAGAAGTCGTGCCTCAGCGTGCCGTTGCGCTTCAACGACGAACCCGTGGGCATGCTGGTCCTCATCGAGACGCGCAGGGAGCGGCGCTTCTCGGGGCCCGAGATCGAGCTGGCGCGCGGCCTCGGCGAGCAGGCCGCCGCGGCCATCCGCCACGCGCGCCTGTACCGGCGCGAGGAGCGTCAGAACCGCCGTCTGGAAGCCCTGCTCGAGACCAGCCGCGCGCTGGCCGGCACGCTCGACGCGCGCGACGTGTTGGAGCGGGTGCGCGGCGAGATCGCCGGCCTCTGCTCGGCGGGCGACGTCGTGGTGAGCGCCGTCCTGCGCGGCGAGGGCGGCGCGTTCGTCCCTCTGGAGACGGCGCTGCGCGCCGGCGACGACGACGCCGAAGGGCCCGCCGAGGAAGTCCCGGCGCACGTCCTCGACGAGTTCTGCGCGCGCGCCGCCGGCGAGTGCGAGCCGTTGTGCGCGCAGGACGGCGGCGTGTGCCGTGTGGTCGTGCCGCTGGTCATCGACGGCATCGCCGACGGGCTTGTCGAGGCGAGGGTCGGCGCCGGCCGCGAGCTCACCGGGGACGAAGCCGACCTCGTGCTGATCCTCGCCGGTCAGGCCGCGGCGGCGCTCGTCCATGCACGGCTCTACCACACGCATCGAGCGCCAGGCCATCACCGACGGGCTCACCGGCCTCTACAACCACCGGTACTTCTACGGCCGCCTCGGCCAGGAGTTCGCCAGGGCCCGGCGCTATGGGCTGCCTCTCTCGCTGCTGATGATCGACATCGACGACTTCAAGCGCTTCAACGACAGGTACGGTCACCCGGTGGGCGACCTCGTACTCGTCGAGGTGGGGAGGATCCTGCGCACCCGTCTGCGGCGGCGGGTCGACCTCGCGGCGCGCTACGGCGGCGAGGAGTTCGTCGTGCTCCTGCCCAACACGCTCCGCGACGGCGCCCAGGTCGTGGGCGACCGCCTGCTGCGCGAGGTCGCCGCCCTGGCTCGCTCCATCTCGGGGGCGCCGCCGCCTGGGGAGGAGGACGCGCGCACCGTCGGCGAGCACATCCGCGTGAGCATCGCGGCGGCCGAGCTGCCGGGGACGCGCGGCGACGACGCGCACGTCACCGTGAGCGTCGGGGTCGCCGCCCTGCCCGGCTCGGCCGGCACCCCCGGGGAGCTCGTAGGCAATGCCGACAAGGCGCTCTACCTCGCCAAACGTCTCGGGAAGAACCGCGTGGAGGTCTTCGATACATGAGGATGGTCGACGGCCGATGAGCGCGACGCCGGACCGGTTCGAGACCGCCTTTCGGGTGGGCGCGACGCTCACCGCTTCCCTCGACCTTGAGGAAGTGTTCGCGACCATCGCCCGGCAGGTGGGCGAGGCGATGGGCGTGCCCTGGTGCGACATCAACGAGTACGATCCGTTGGCGGGGACGATGACCTACGTCGCCGTCTGGTCGCCGGAGCTGCGGGACGAGGATCGGGAATACGTCGGCACCGTGGTAGACCTTGCCGAGCGTCCGGAACGTGACGCCGTCATCCGCAAGGGCGAGCTCCTCGCCACCTACCTCGACGACCCGGATCTCGACCCCGCCGAGCGCGACATCATGCTGGCCTACGACGAGCACGCCGCCCTCGAAGTGCCGCTCGTGTTCGGGGGCGAGCCGATCGGCGTCCTCGGCGTCACCGACTCGCGTCCGGGGCGCCGGTTCAGCGAAGAGGACAAGCGCCTCTTCCGGCTCTTCGCGCAGCCGGCGGCCATCGCCATCGGCAACGCACGCGCGTACCGCGCCCAGCGCGAACGCGCGCGCAGCATGGCGGCGCTGCTCGATTCGAGCCGCGCCCTGACCGGCACGGTCGAGCTCGAGGAGGTGCTCGCGCGCGTCGCCCAGCTGGCGGCTGAGGTCGCCGGCGTGCCGCAGAGTGCGATCTACGAGTACCGGCCTGACACCGAGACGCTCGTGTACGCGGCGGAGTACGTCGGTGAGCCGGCGTCGGGTGTCGCCCTCGAGGAGAGGCTGGGCGCCGCGTACGCGCTCGGCGACTGCCCCAGCGAGAGGGCCGTCCTTGAAGGCAGCCTGCCCGTCGAGGAGCACGCCGACGACCCGGAGCTGCCGGCCGAACGTCGCGCCGTGATGGAGGCCTACGGAGAGACGACCTGTCTCAGCCTGCCGCTGCGCTTCGGCGGCGCGCCGGTGGGGGTCATGCGGCTCTACGACGTGCGCGGCCGGCGCCACTTCGACGCCGCCGAGCTGGAGCTGGTGGCGGCGCTCGGCGAGCTGGCCAGCGCCGCGATCAGCAACGCGCGCCTCTTCCGCGAGCAGCGCGACCACAGCGCGCGGCTCCTCGGTCTGTTCGACACGAGCCGCGGGCTGGCGTCGACGTTCGACCTCGCCACGGTCGTCGCGCACACCGAGAACGGTGCCCGCCGGCTGTTCGGCGCGGACAGCGAGGTGGATGTCTGGCTGCGGCGCGCCGATGGTGCCGTGGCGCCGGCTGCGGACGTCCTCACTGCCGGCGAGGAGGTGCCGGGGAGCACCCCCGCCCCGGGTGCCGCCCCGTCGCCGGGGGCTCTCGGCGCGCGAGCGCTGGCCGGGCTCTCGCCCGCTCAGGAGGCCGGCGACCGGTCGTCCGGCTTGGTCGTGCCCTTGATCGTCAAGGGCCAGGTGGGGGGCTTCGTCCAGGTGCGCGTGAGCGGCCGGCGGCACTTCGCCGTGCCCGAGGTGGAGGCCCTCCTCGTGCTCGCCAACCAGGTGGCCGTGGCGGTGGAGAACGTGCGCCTGTTCCGCCGCGTGGAGCAGCAGGCCATCCGCGACGGCCTCACCGGCCTCTACAACCACCGGTACTTCCAGGAGCGGCTGCTCCAGGAGGTCGCGCTGGCGCAGCGATACGACCAGCCGCTGTCGCTGCTCATCATAGACGTGGACGAGTTCAAGCAGTTCAACGACGCGTTCGGGCACCAGCGCGGCGACGACGCGCTGCGCGAGATCGGCAGCTTGATCGCCAGGTCGGTGCGCGGCGGGGTGGATCTGCCGGCGCGCTACGGCGGCGAGGAGTTCGCTGTGATCCTGCCGCACACGAGCGCCGACGCGGCGGGCCCGCCTGCGGCCCCGGGCGGCGGGCGGCCCCCGGCGCCAGCCGACGCCGGTGCCGTCGAGCTTGCTAATCGGCTGCGCAGTGCAATCGCCGAGCACGCCTTCGCCGGACACGGCGGCCGGCGCTACGTCCGTCTCACAGTGACGGCCGGCGTCGCCATGCTGGGGCGCCCGTCGCAGAGCGCCTCGGCCCTCTTGACCGACGCCGACCGCGCCCTCTATGCGGGCAAGGGGCGAGGGAAGAACCGGGTGGAGCTCTCGTTGTAGGCTGTCCCAGGCGCGACCCGGACGTCCCTCGCGATCACGTCCGATGTGAGCCCGGCGATCGCGGTCAGCTAGAGCGCGCCGAGCTGCGTGAGGGCGTCCAGCGCGGCGGGCTCGCCGGCGAGCACCATCGTCGCCGCTCCTTCGACACGGCCGGTGAGGCCGTCCACGTAGTACTGGGCGGCGAGCAGCTTACGCGCGTCGTGCTGCGCCGCACGCAGCATCAGGTAGCCGCAGGTGACGTCGATGGCCATCTCCACGAGACGGCGCGCGTGGAAGTCGCGGAAGCGCACGTCGTCGAGGTCGCGCACGTGTGCGACGGCCTGTGCGAGGCGCGCGCGGGCGTGCCGCACGCGCGCCAGGAGCTCCGGCGTGGCCGCGAAGTCCTCGGCGTCGTACTCCTCCAGCCGGTCACTCAGCGTGCCGCCGAGCACGCCGCCGATGGCGGCCACCACCTGCAGCTGCGTCGTGCCCTCGTAGATGTTGGTGATGCGCGCGTCGCGCGTGTGGCGCTCCACAGCGAAGTCGCGCATGTATCCGGAGCCGCCGTGCACCTGCAGGGAGTCGTAGGTCACGGCGTTGGCCATCTCCGTGCAGCAGGCCTTCGCCAGCGGCGTGTAGAGCGCCGCCAGGCGCGTGTGGCGCTTGAGCTCCGCGCGCAACGCCTTGAGCTCGTCGGCGGCGGCGGCGTCACCGGCCAGGTGCCCGATGCGGTGCTCGAGCACCTCCTTGGTGTCGACGACGAGCGCGGTCTCGTAGAGGAGCGCGCGCGCCGCCTCGATGCCGACCTTCATGTCGGCGAGCAGCGCCTGCACGGCAGTGAGCGCACTGATAGGGGCGCCGAACTGGACGCGCTCCTCGGCGTACTTGGCGGCGGCCCGGTACGCGGCCTCGGCGATGCCTTGCGCCTGCGCCGCTATGGCCAGCCGGGCGCCGTTCATGAGGCTCATGACGTACGTCGTGAGGCCGCGCCGGCGCTCGCCGACGAGCAGCGCCGGCGCATCGTCGAACTGCAGCTCGCAGGTGGGCGAGCCGTGGATACCGAGCTTGTCCTCGAGGCGGCGGATACGCATGTGCTCGTCGCGCTCGTAGAGGAACATGCTGAGGCCGCGCGCGTCCGTCGTACCCTCTTCGGAACGCGCCAGCACGAGACTGAGCTGGCCGCAGCCGTTGGTGATGAAACGCTTGACCCCGTTGAGACGCCAGGTGCCGTCCGCGGCCGGCGTCGCCTTGAGCTGGATGTTCTGAAGGTCCGAGCCCGCCTCGGGCTCGGTCAGGGCCATGGACCCGGTCACTTCGCCGCTGGCGAACCGCGGCAGGTAGGCGCTCTTCATCTCCTCGGAGGCGAACTTGTTGACCGTCTCGGCGATGTCCTGGAGGCCGAAGATGTTCATCAGGGAGGGATCCGCCCGGCTCACCATCTCGACGATCATCACCGAGACGGTCACCGGGAAGTTGAGGCCGCCGTACTCGCGCGGCAGCGTGATGCCCATGAGGTCGGCCTCGCGCAGGCGCTCGAGGCTCTCCGCGATGCCGGGGGCGTAGCAGACCTCGCCGTCCACGAGCTCGCTGCCGGCGCGGTCCACGCTCTCGGCGCGCGGCTCCACGAACTCGCCGGCGATGTCGCCGACGATCGCGAGGGCGCGTTCGTAGGAGTCGAGCGCGTCTTCGTAGTCCTTGGGCGCGTAGGCGAAGTCCTGCGCCTGCGCGTAGTCGTCCTCGCGCAACCCCACGATGCGCGTCAGGTCGAGGCGCCGCAGGGTGGCGCGCAGGTCCGCGTTGTCGGTGTAGAAGTTGCTCATGCCTTCGTCCTGTAGGCCTTGATCAGCTGGGGGATGACCTTGTGCAGATCGCCGACGATGCCGTAGTGCGCCACCGAGAAGATGGGCGCGCCGGGGTCGGTGTTGATCGCGAGGATGCGCGCGCTCTGGTCCATGCCGGCGCGGTGCTGGACGGAGCCGCTGATGCCGCAGGCGATGTAGAGCTTGGGGCGCACCGTGGTCCCGGTCTGACCCACCTGATGCTCGTGGCCCACCCAGCCCGCATCCACGGCGGCGCGGCTGGCGCCGACGACGCCGCCGAGCGTGCGGGCGAGCGCCTCGACGAGCGCGAAGCCCTCGCGCGAGCCCACGCCGACGCCGCCCGAGACGACGACGCGCGCGCCCTTGAGGTCGACCTTCTTCTCCTCCTGCACTCGGCGCACGAGGCGCACGACGAAGTCGGCGTCGGTGAGCGTCACGCGCTGGGCATCGGTCAAGGGCGCCGACGAGCGCCCTACCGGCACGTCGACGACGGCGCCCGAGCGGCTCTCGTCGGCCGCCGGCATCACCATCACGCCCTCCCGCACGGTCGCCATCTGTGGCCTGTGGTCGGGGCTCACGATCGTGGCGATGATGTTCCCGCCGAAGGCGGGGCGGATCTGGAAGAGGAGGTCCTCGTAGGAGTCGCCCTTGGCTGTGAACTCGCCGATGCGCAGGTCGGTGCAGTCGGCCGTGAGGCCCGTGCGCAGGGTGCTGGCGACTCGTGGCGCGAGATCGCGACCGGTGGTGGTGGCGCCGTAGAGGACGATCTGCGGTGCGTGCTCGCGGATGAGGTGGCTGACGACGCGGGTGTAGGGCAGCGCGAGGTAGTGCTCGAGTCCGGCGTGGTCGGCCAGGTACACGGCGTCGGCCCCGCGGGCGACCAGGGCGGGCGCCAGCGCCCTCACGGGCGCGCCCGCCCCGGCCAGGACGGCGCCGACGCCGACGCCGAGGCGGTCGGCGAGCTCGCGGGCGCGGCCGAGCAGCTCGAGGCTCACCTCGGCGGCCACGCCGGCGTGCTGCTCGACGACCACCCAGACGTCGCCACCAGGGCGCGCGTCAGCCAAGGATGTGCTCCTCGATCAGCTCGTGCACGAGGAGGTTGATGCCTGCCTCGTCCGGTTCCACCATGCGCGCCTCGCTCTGCGCGAGCACGACGCTCTCGATCTCCTTGACGCGCGTCGGTGAGCCGCGCAGGCCGAGCGCCTCGCGGTCGGCGGCGAGCGCCTCGTGGTCCCACTGCACGACCTTGGCGCGGCACACGGGCCTGCCGTCGCGCCCGATCATGCACACCTCGGCCGTCTCACTCTCGGGGTCCAGGTAGCTGTCGTCGTACTGCGGCAGAGCCTCGGCGACGATCTCCTTGTAGGTCATCGCCAGCTTGACGCTCGGCGGCCGCGGCTCGTTGGCCTCACCCGTCACGGTGAGCAGGCAGGGGAGCGTGGAGGAGAGCGTCTCGAAGCCCCCCTCGATCGAGCGCGTGGCCGTGACGCTGCCGGGGCCGGCTTCGCCCGCCGGCTCGAGCTCGTCGATTCGGCTGACGCAGGTGATCTGCGGATAGCCGAGCTTCTCGGCCGTCTGCGGGCCGACCTGGGCGGTGTCGCCGTCGATCGCCTGTCGGCCGCAGAGCACGAGGTCGGCGCCGCCGAGCTTGCGCACCGCCAGCGACAGCGCGTAGCTCGTGGCCAGCGTGTCCGCGCCGGCGAACGCCTTGTCGGTGAGCAGCACGACCTCGTCGGCGCCGCGGTACAGCGACTCGCGCAGCACCTGGACGGCAGCCGGCGGACCCATGGTCACGACGCTCACGCGTGCGCCGCGGCGGTCCTTGAGCTTGAGCGCCTCTTCGAGCGCGTTGAGGTCTTCGGGGTTGAACACGGCCGGCAGCGCCGCCCGGTTGACGGTGCCGTCCTCCTTCATGGCCTCGCCGGTCACGTTGGCAGTGTCCGGGACCTGCTTGACGAGGACCACGACGCGCAGCTGGGGCATGTCAGACGTCCGCAGTCGGGGAGCAGTGAGTGTCGGGATGCTCGCACACAGAGCCGAGAGAGTACCAGACGCGGCGTGGCGCGGCAAAAGCGGGGCGGGCGGCGCGACCGCAGGCCGCCGGTCCCGCCCTCAGATGGGCTCGGCGTTGTCCGCCGGGATCCAGCCGTGACGGCCGGAAGGCGAGCTGCAGAGCAGCCAGCCGCCGGCCTCGTCCACCACGTCCAGTTCCTCTCCGGGCGCGACCGTGAGCTCCGTCGCGTCGTAGTCGCGCAGCGCCGTCGCCTCGTGTTCGCCGGTCATCTCGATGTAGGAGTCCGGCACCCAGCCGGCGTGGCCGTGCTGGTCGGTGCACCACACATACGCCTTCCACTGCTGGTCGTGGTGGCCCACGCTGAGGGCGTCGTCGATGGAGAAACGCACGGCGTCCGGGTAGCTGGTGATGTGTGGCCGCGTGACGCGCACGCGGCGTGACGTCGTGTTCATCGTCGCTCCCTCGTCTCGACCCGATCGTCGGGCTAGTCGCTCGCACTCGTCGACGTCTCGCCGGCCGCCGCCCGGTCACCGTCCACGGGCGCATTCACTCCGGTTCAGCCGGGGTGAGGATGCCCGCGGGCACCCACCCCTCGCTGCCGCTCGCGTCGCGGCACAACACCCACGCGTCCACGCTCTCGAGCGTCTCGAGCATGTCCCCCTCGACGACGGTGAGCTGGGAGGCGTCGTAGTCGCGCCGTGCCACAGCTTCCTGCTCAGCGATCGTCTCGAGGTACTCCTCAGGGACCCAGCCGTGGCCGCCGTTCTCCGCGGCGCACCAGACGAACGCCGGGTAGGTCTGGTTGCGATGCCCGACTCTGATCGCTTCGCCGGCACTCACGTGGATGGTAACGATGTGATCGCGCGGGCGCGAAGCGGTGACGCGTACTTTGCCGGGCACGCGGTCCATGCAGGCATTGTAGTCCGGCCAGACACGCGGCGCACCGCCGCGCCGATGCGATGCGGTATCATGGGCCGCCAATGAGCCAGCAGCCAACAGAGGCGGCCCAGGGCCGCGTCGTCGTCCGCTTCGCCCCATCGCCCACGGGCTATCTGCACCTGGGCAGCGCGCGGACCGGCCTCTACAACTACATCTTCGCGCGCCGTCACGGCGGCTCGTTCATCCTGCGCATCGAGGACACCGACCTGTCGCGCTCGACCGACGAGGCCATCCTGCAGATCATCAGCTCCATGCGCGAGATGGGCCTGGATTGGGACGAGGGCCCCGAAGTGCCGGGACCGCACGGCCCGTATCGCCAGACCGAACGGCAGGCGATCTACCGCGAGCACATCGAGCGACTCCTGGCCGGCGGCCACCTCTATCCCTGCTTCTGCACGCCCGAGCAGCTCGAGGCGGAGCGCCAGGCGGCGCAGTCCGAGAAGCGAGCCTGGGTCTACGCCGGCACGTGCCGGGCGCTCCCCGTCGAAGAGGTGGAGCGCCGCAAGGCCGGCGGCGAGCCCTGGACCCTGCGCGTGCGCGTGCCCGAGGGCAAGACCGTCTTCCACGACCTGCTCAGCGGCCCCGTGGAGTTCGAGAACGCCACGATAGGCGACTTCATCGTGCAGCGCTCGGACGGGACCATCACCTACAACCTCGCGGTCGTCGTCGACGACGTGACCATGGCGGTCACGCACGTGATCCGCGGCGACGACCACATCAGCAACACCCCCAAACAGGTGGTCGTCTACGAGGCGCTCGGCGCGCCCGTGCCCGAGTTCCTGCACATGCCGCTGCTGTTCGGCACCGACCGCAAGAAGCTCAGCAAGCGCCACGGCGCCACCAAGCTCGAGCAGCTCACCGCCGAGGGCTACCTGGTCGAGGTGGTCCGCAACTACCTCTGCTTCCTCAGCGCGGAATTCGACGAGAGCATGATCGCCTGGAGCCTGCAGGACCTCGTGGAGAGGTTCGACGTGCTCAAGCTCGGCACCAGCGCCAGCATCTTCGACCCCGAGAAACTGCGCTGGATGAACGGGCGTTTCATCCGCCAGCTGGACGATGTGGCGCTCGGCGAGCGCCTCGAGGCGTACCTCACGCGCGTGGGCTTCTACAGTGACCCGCTCGCCGTGGAGGAGCTCGCCAAGGCCGGGCCGGAGGCGCTGGCGGCGGCCGTCGAGGGCGCCGAGAGCGCCCACGTGCCGGCCGTGTCGCCGGATGACGATCAGAAGACGCTGACGCGGATCCTCGCGCCGCTGGTGCGCGAGAAGATGGACCTCCTCGCGGACTTCATCCCGATGGCCGGCTGGTTCTTCCGGCCGCTCGCCTTCAGCGTGGAGGCGGCGGAGCGCCTGGCGGCCACGCCCTCCGCCGCCGAGACGCTGCGCGAGGCGGCCGTGGCCCTGGCCGCCGTGGACCTGTGGGCGGTCGAGCGCATCGAGCCGCTGGTGCGCGAGCTTCCCCAGCGGCTCGGCGTCAGGCCCAAGGACGTGTTCGCCGCCCTTCGCCTCGGCATGAGCGGCCAGAGCGTCACACCGGGCCTGTTCGAGTCGCTGTGGGTGCTCGGCCGCGACGACGCGGTCGGGCGGCTCAGCACCGCCGCCGCGCTGCTCTAGCACCGCGCCGCCTAGTCGACGAGGACGCAGGCGAAGTAGCGGTACTCGTCGCACTCGTCCTGCACGACCTCGATCGTCCAGCCGGCGTTGCGCACGGTCGTGAACACGTCGATGCCGCAGCCGTCCATGGACGGCCGAGCCCTCTCGGGCCGCACGCACGGCCCTTCCACGTGGGAGGAGGCGCAGACGTCGCAGGGGCCGGCGCCCATCATCCACGCTTCGTGGAAGCCGGTGAGGAAGGGCGCGCCCTCGAGTCCGTAGGCGGCATCGTTGAGCCGGCGCGACAACGCGTCGGAGTCCTCGCGCCCGCGCGCCTGGCCCGCCTGAAGCAGCGGGGCGCGGGCGTAGCCGTCGACGAGCCGGCGCGTGAACGCCGGTTCCGGCGCGTTGGGCGGGCAGGTGCGGTGGCTGCCGTGGTCGTCGCAGCCGAACGTGCACTTCATGCGCACCCACTCCGCAGTCACGATGGCGGCAGTGTCGATCACGACCGCCGCGTCGGCGCCGGGCTGGACGGCGCGGGCGCACCAGTCCTCGGGGCGGGTCAAGTCCATCGTCTTCCTCCTGCCTCGTACGGTAGCGGCCGCAGGCTAGGCGGCGGTCTCCGGGGGCGGGCCGCTCGCAGGGCCGCCGAGACGCTGCAGCGCCTCGGGGAGAGCGGCGAGCGTCCGGATCTGGGCGTCCGGCGCCGCGGGCCCGGCGGGCGCCTTGGCGCCGTCCCGATTGAACCACACGGCCCTGAGGCCGGCGCCTTTGGCCCCCGCGACATCGTTGGGCCACGAATCGCCGACCATGACCGCCCGCGCCGCCGGAAGGGGGACCCCGCCGCGGCCGGCGCGCAGGAGGGCGGCGCGGAAGAAGAAGGGGTCGGGCTTGCGGGCGCCGACGTCGAGCGAGCTGACAACGCCGTCGACCAGCTCGTCCAGCCCGACGCGGGAGAGGGCCGCGCGCACGTCCTGCTCGCGTGAGGCGTCGGCGTTGGTGGCGACGATGAGGCGATAGTCCCGGCGCAGGCGGCGAAGCGTCTCCTGCGCGCCTTCTACCTCGGTCACCTTCGGCCAGGCCGCCATCGGCCCCGTCTGGCGGCGGTCGTCCTCCATCAGCGTGTCTCCCCAGTCGAGGAAGACGACGGCGATGGGGGCCGCGTCAGGCTGCGCCCGCGCGGCCCGCGCCCGCTCCAGGTCCTCGGGCGTCGCCGGCAGGACGATGCGCATGCCCAGAGCCACCGCGGTCGCCAGCGCCCATGCGGCTACCACGTCGGACGGCCAGTGGGCGGCGACGAAGACGCGCGAGAGACCCACGGCGAGCGCGAAGGCCGCGCCGCCGGCGACCGCGGGCCAGCGCCAGCGCGTGGGCCAGGCGATGATCGCCAGCGCCGCCGCGAAAGCGGTGGCTCCCATCGCGTGTCCGCTCGGGAACGAGTAGCGGAAGAGCAGGTCGAAGCCTTCGGAGCCGGCGATCGGCGGACGACGGATGAGGAGCTTGAGCGTGACGTCGAGCAGAGTCGAGACGAACATGGTGGCGAAGAAGTACTCGGCGTCGCGCCGCCGCCGGCGCAGCCAGAAGAGCGCGGCGACCGCGAGGGTGAGCGGCCCCAGCACCGGCCAGCTCCCGAGCACGCCCACGACCTCGCTGAGACTGTGGATCCAGCCCGACGGGTGAGCCTGCGCCCAGTCGAGAACGCGGCCGTCGAGGCCGCGGCCCGCGTGCGCCGCGACCAGCGCGGCGAAGACGATGGAAGCCGTCATCAGTGCGAGGAACGCGACCGCCATGTGGCGGCGCGTCCGCTCCACCCGAGCTGCGTCACGCTCGGCGTCGCGTGACTGACTTCCCCTTGCGCGGACGTCCTCCACGATGCCCATCCCCAGCTGCGTCCCGGTGACGACCGCCACCGCCATGCACCAGCCGGCCAGAACGTCGGTAAGCCAGTGTACGCCAAGGTAGATGCGGGAGATGCCCATGAGCAGGGCGAACACCGCGGCTAGCGCCACGACCGGCAGGCGCCAGCGCGTGGGCCACGCCACCACGACGAGAGCCAGCGCCAGCGTGGCAGACGACATGGCGTGGCCGCTGGGGAAGGCGTAGCCGCGGGCGTGGACGACGGCGGCCTCCGCCGGCGGCCGGGCGCGCGCGAACACGTACTTGAGGACGGTGTTCAGCAGCAGCGAGGCGGTCATGCAGACCAGGAGGAAGACGGCCTCGCGACGCCGGGCGGTGGCCGAGAGCGCGACCATGACGGCGGCCGCCGCGAGGGCGAGCACGAACCAGCGGCCCAAGCCCGTGTAGCCTACGAAGAACGTCGTCAGAGCCGGGTCGCGATGCGCGTCGACGAAGGCGTGCACCTGAGCGTCGACCTCGCCCGGGACGCCGGGACGGACGATCACGGCCAGAACGACGAACGCGGCGAGCGCCGCGAGGAGGACGAGGACCTGGACGTCGCGGCGGGCGAGGAGCGGCGGCCTCAGCAGCCGGCGCACGTGAACCCGCCGAGAGCGGCCGGCAGCTCGTCGAAGCGGCGCACGACGAGGTCCGCGGTCGTGTCGCGCGCGTCGTGGTCGTTGGCGGCGACGAAGAGGACCGCCGCCATGCCAGCCGCCTGCGCGCCGGCGATGTCGGTGCGCTGGATGTCGCCCACGTGGGCAGCCTTGGGGGCCGGCACGCCGAGCTCCGTGAGGGTGTGCCGGAAGACGCGCGCGTCCGGCTTGCTCACGCCGTGCTCGTTGGAGAAGAACAGGTAGTGGAAGTAGCGCAGCATGCCGTGGCGCTCGAGCAGCTCGCGCAGGACGCTGCCGGGCGAGTAGCCCGTGTCGCAGATCACCGCCAGCCGGTAGCGCTCGGCGAGCACCGGCAGGGCGTCGAGTGACCCGGGCATCGGCTCCGGCGGCAGATCCAGGACGAGCAGCTCGAACTGCCGGACAAGGCGCTCGCGCGCTTCCTCCGGCAGTCGCGCGCGCAGCTCGATGAGGATGCTGTCCACCGTCTCGGCGCAAGGCGGCGTGCGGTGCTCGCCGATCCAGAGCCGGTCGAAGTGATCGTAGCTGGCCTGCAGGGCGTCGTCGACGGCCGACGGCGAGGGCTCCGGGCCATGGCGGGCCAGCTCGTCGCGGAGGATGGCCGCGCGCCGCTTCTCGCGCGCGCGGCCGCGCGTGTCCGCGAAGAGGGTGTTCCAGTAGTCGAAGGTGACCGCCTCCAGCATGAGCCTAGGGTACCAGAGGCGGGGGGCCGGCCCCCGCGGGCCGAAGAGCGGACGGGCCGCCGGCTGCGGCGGCCCGTCCGGGTCGGTGCCGGGGCGGCCGGCGGCCGCTCGCGCCTCCTCAGGAGGCTTCGCGCCCGCCCTCGCCCCACAGGTCGCCGGTCTGCACCGGCTCCCGGGCGCGCATCACGACGGGGCGCGAACGCTCGACGACGGTGATCGCAAGGTCTATGGAGCCGCAACTCGGGCACATCAGCGAGCGCGTGTCCAACTTCGCGCCCTGCGGGGTGCGGAACCGGTGGCCGCACTCCCCACACACGTACTCCCTGCCAGGCATGGGCCTCCCTTCGGATGCCATGACCAGTAGTTGCCCGCGGTTTGGCGAATACCTTCCGGTCTTCGCCGGAACTCCACGGCGTCGCGGCGGTCCGACATGGATCGTCTCCATGCATGGACGGCTATTGCAGAAGACGAGGTCCCAGCGTCGCAGCACCTTCTGAAGCTTGGCTTTTTCCTGTTTGAGCTCGACTTCCGCCACAACACACGCACCGCGAACACCGGGTAGACTGCGGTCATGGCAGCCGAATCCAGGAAGGCCGTGGTGGCCGCGATCATCGGCAACGTGGCGATCGCGGCCATCAAGTTCATCGCCGGGAGCATCACCGGCAGCTCGGCGATGATCTCGGAGGGCATCCACTCGCTGGTCGACACCGGCAACGGCGGCCTCCTCTACCACGGTCTGAACCGGGGGGCGCGGCCCGCCGACGACCACCACCCCTTCGGCCACGGCATGGAGCTCTACTTCTGGAGCCTGATCGTCGCCGTGAGCATCTTCGGCATCGGCGGCGGCATGTCCATCTACGAGGGCATCAACCACATCCGCCACCCGATCACGCTGCACGATCCGACGATCAACTACGTCGTGCTCGCCCTGGCCATGGTGTTCGAGGGGCTCTCGTTCAGCGTGGCCTGGCGCGCCTTCCGCGGGACGCGCGGCGCGCGCCGCACGCTCTCAGCCATCCACCACGGCAAGGACCCGAGCCTCTTCACCGTCCTCTTCGAGGACACGGCGGCGCTGCTGGGCCTCGCCGTCGCCTTCCTCGGCGTGTTCCTGAGCCACAGGCTCGACCTCCCGGTGCTCGACGGCCTTGCCTCCGTCGTTATCGGCGCATCCTCGTCGTCCGCCGCTCTTTGGCTGGCCTACGAGAGCCGCAGCTTGCTCGTGGGCGAGGCGGCGGACCCGGAGATGGTCGCCGACCTCCGCCGCATCGTGCTCGCCGACCCGGCCGTCACCGGCCTCGGCGTCCTGCTCACGATGCACCTCGGGCCGGAGGACGTGCTGCTCAACATCGAGGTGCTGTTCGAGCCAGGTCTGCCGGCCGAGCAGATCCACGCCGCCGATCCACCGCATCGAGGAGGCGATCAACGTCCCGTACCCGGAGGTGAGCCGCATCTTCATCGAGGTGGAGGCGCTGCGCGGCGCGCCGGCCTGGCGGATGCAGCGGTGTCGGCGACGCCGCGACGGGGAACACTAGAGTCTGACGGCACGGGATGACGATCACGAAAAGGAGACGCGCCCGCACCGCCCTGAGTCGTACTTAGATGCGTGGCCGGCGCGACGGCCCCGGCCACCGCCGCGTCCGGGCCCGGTTGAACCCTCGACAGATCCGGCAAGCTGCGGCCGGCACCTACAGTGAGGAACCATTGGCTGGTGTCCTGTGGCGCGGCAGGACGGCGGACGCGGGAGCCTCCGGCTCACCTTCCGGCGAAGCGAGGCGCTCGCTCATGACGCGCCTCTTGCAGGCATCGCAAAGTCGCTCGCTCTTGTCCGGCAGCTCGGCCGCGGCGGCCATCGCCGCGGCGTGCGCTCTGGTCGTGATCGGTCTGCCGCAGCGCTCGCAGGTCTGGAGTTCGAAGGTGCGGCCCCAGATCGTGCGCGTGGTCGGCCGTGTCCTCCATCGGGATGCACTCGGTCGGGCAGGCCTCGACGCAGGAGCCGCAGCCGACGCAATCCTGCGCCGCCGTCTGGCCGAAGGGCGGACCCGACGCTGCTTGTGCTCGCCGCGGCCGATCGCCGACAGCGCGTTGTAGCCCAGGGCGGAGCAGACGCGCACGCAAAGCTCGCAGAGGATGCAGCCGGGAAGCGGCGCGTCCGTGACGGGAGCGAACAGCGGCTCCG
The DNA here is from genome assembly GCA_963709845.1 of uncultured Thermoleophilia bacterium. GTDB lineage: Bacteria > Actinomycetota > Thermoleophilia > UBA2241 > UBA2241 > CAIXSE01. The sequence goes on along the minus strand of CAVPXV010000004.1, from coordinate 180,673 downwards.
TCACGCCGAGCTGCGAGGCGAGCCGCCGGAGGACCGGGGCGTCCGGGGCACGTCGCAGCAGAAGCTGCAGGTTCATGGCCGCGGTGCTTGCGGATGCGCGGCGAGTCCGTCACCACGACGAGCCCGGCAGACACCGGGTAGTCGCAGGAGGTCGTCAGCTGCACCCAGTCGCGGCCCGGCCGGCGCACCTCTACGAGGCAGAGGCGGCAGGACGCGATGGCCGGCACGGCCTCGTGGTGGCAGAGCGCCGGGATGTCGCGGCCGGCGCGGCGGGCGGCGTCGAGGACGCTCGCGCCGTCCGGCGCCGTGACCTGGCACATCGTCGATGATCAGTTCAACGTCCACCGAGGCCTCCTACTGGACCAGCACGGCATCGCGGTTGCAGACGTCCTTGCAGATGCCGCACTTGATGCAGAGCTCCTGCGTCGACCGCGTGCAGCTGCTTCTTCTCGCCGGCGACCGCGTCCTGAGGGCAGCGGAGCGCGCAGAGCGTGCAGCCGTTGCAGCGCTCCGCGTCGATGCTGAAGGTGATGAGCGCCTTGCACACCGCCGCCGGGCAGCGCTTGTCGTCCACGTGCGCGAGGTACTCCTCGCGAAAGTAGCGCAGCGTGGACAGCACCGGGTTGACCGCGCTCGTGCCGAGGGCGCAGAGGGAGGTGGCCTCCACGGTGTCGGCGAGCTCCTCGACGAGGGCGATGGTCTCGCGCGTGCCGCGGCCCTCGGTGATGTCGCCGAGCAGGTCGTGCAGCATGGCGAGCCCGTCGCGGCACGAGGTGCAGTTGCCGCACGACTCGGCGGCCAGGAAGCGCAGGAAGTACTTGGCGACGTCGACCATGCAGGTGTCCTCGTCCATCACGATCATGCCGCCGGACCCCATCATGGAGCCCTCGGCCGCGAGCGTGTCGAAGTCCACCGGCACGTCGAGCTTGTCCGCCGGCAGGCAGCCGCCGGAAGGGCCGCCGGTCTGGACGGCCTTGAACGCCTTGCCGCCGGGGACGCCTCCGCCGGCGCCGAAGACGATCTCGCGCAAGGTCGTGCCCATGGGCACCTCGACGAGGCCGGTGTTGTTGACCTTGCCGACGAGCGAGAAGATCTTGGTGCCCGTGGAGCCCTCGGTGCCGATGGAGGAGAACCAGCCGGCGCCCTTGAGCACGATGTGGGGCACGTTCGCCCACGTCTCGACGTTGTTGAGGTTGGTGGGCCGTCCCCAGAGGCCCGTGCTCGGAGAGGTGGATGAGGCGCCGGCGCGGCACGCCGCGCCGCCCCTCGAGCGAGGCCATCATGGCGCTCGCCTCGCCGCACACGAACGCCCCGCCGCCGCGGCTGACCCGCAGGTCGAAGCACAGCTCGCTGCCGAGGATCGCCTCGCCCAGCAGGCCGAGCTCGCGCGCCTGCTCGATGGCGCGCGTGATGCGCTCGACGGCCACCGGATACTCCTGGCGCACGTAGACGTGACCCTCGCGTGCGCCCATCGCGAGAGCGCCGATGATCATGCCTTCGAGCACGCTGTGCGGGTTGCCCTCGAGCAGCGCGTCGTCCATGAAAGCCCCGGGGTCGCCCTCGTCGGCGTTGCAGACCACGTACTTCAGCTCGCCGGCGGCCTTGCGGCACGCCTCCCACTTGCGGCCCGTCGGGAAGCCGGCGCCGCCGCGGCCGCGCAGGCCGGAGCGCTTGACCTCGTCGAGGACCGCCTCGGGCCCCATCTCGAGGGCCGTGCCAGGGCCGAGTAGCCGCCGAGCGCGATGTAGGCGTCGATGGAGGTCGGGTCCAGGAGGCCGTTGTCGCGCAACAGCAGGCGCTGCTGAGGCCGGTAGAAGGGGATCTCCTCCTCCCTGCGGCAGCTGCAGGCCCGTGACGGGTCCACGTAGAGCAGCCGCTCGACGAGCTCTCCGCCGAGCACCGTCTTCTCGACGATCTCGGCCACGTCCTCGACGCGCACGTGCTGGTAGACGATGCCCTCGGGAACCAGCAGCAGCAGCGGGCCGCCCTGGCAGAACCCCTGACAGCCGGTGGCGCGCGCCTCGACCTCGCGGGCGGCGCCGCGGGCCTCGACCTCGGCCCGCAAGGCCTCGTAGACCTTGATGGCCCCGTTCGCCCGGCAGCCGGTGCCGACGCACACGGCGATCGACCCCCCGGCCGGGGCCTCGGACGGCGCGAGCGCCTCGCCGATGGCGCGCCAAGCGCTCCCGGATCGGCGAGCCTCGCGGTCATTGACGCCCCTCGTTGTCGAGGAGCTTCCCGACCAGACGGGAGAGGTTGTCGGGCGTCATGTGACCGTGGGAGCTCCCGTCGAGGATGACGAGCGGGCCGATGGCACAGGCGCCCACGCAGCTGACCTCCTCGACGTTCAGCGACAGGTCCGGCGCCGTGCCGCCCGCCGCGACCCCCGTATCGCGCTCGAGCTGCTCCAGCAGCCGCGGCGCGCCGCGCACGTGACAGGCGGTGCCCATGCAGACGGTGCAGGTGTGCTCGCCGCGGGGCTCGGTGTGGAAGCCGTGGTAGAAGGTGGCCACCCCGTAGACCTGCGCCCGCGGCAGTCCCAGGTAGGACGCCGTCTGTTCGCATCGCCTGCTCGGTGAGGTAGCGGAACTCGGCCTGCAGGTCGTGCAGGATGTTCACGAGGTCGCCCGGATCGTGCCGGGGATGGCGTGCCAGGACGGCCGCGCACGCGGCGGCGATTCGGTGGCCTGTGTCTCGCTCACGGTCGAAGCCTCCCTGCCGATCTCGGCGGTCATCCGCCGGCCACCATCGGGAAGACCGAGACCCTCGTCCGCTGGCCGTCAGCGGCGTGTCCAGCCCCTCGAGGTAGAGCACGTTGCGTCCGTTGACGAGGATGATGATCTCGCCGCTGAGCTGGTCGCCCGAGAACACGGCGCGGCGGAAGGCCGTGCCGTAGCGCGCCGCGAGCGTCCGCGAGCAGCTGCCCGAGCGTAGCCGGCGGGTCGTCGAGCGTCCGCTTGCTCTCACCCGTGTAGGTGCGGATGGTGGCGAAGTAGTTGACCGTCATCGGCTTGTGCTCCGCGAGGCGGGGCGCCGGGTGGCGGTAGGAGCTGCTGCGCAGCTCGCCGTCCGCCCGGCGCCGGCGCCCGCGGTCGTCAGAGGGCCAGTTCCTTGAGCTTGGCTTTGGTCGGCACGCCGGCCTCGTCCCAGCCGCGGAGCCGCGTAGTACTCGGGCAGCATCTGGTCGAGGTGGTTGACCTCGCCCTTGGCCGGGCCGGTCTTGATCGGCTCGTTCAGCAGGCGCTCCGGCAGCGTGTCGTCCGCCGTCGTGTAGCCCGGCTTCGAGGTTCCAAAGGCGCTCCTGGTTCCAGATGCGCTCGCCGATCTGCATGAACTCGTCGAGTGTGTATTCCACGCCGGTGAGCGCCGCGAGCATCTCCGCCAGCTCGGCGCCGCCGATGCCGAAGGTCGCGAACAGGCAGGCCCCGCTGGAGTCGAGGGCCGCGGTGAGGTTCTGGAAGAGGATGTCCAGGCCGGCCTTGCCCTCGGTGACGCGCGGGTCCATCACGGCGCCGTTCTGCAGCACCTCGATGGCGATGGTGTAGCCGCGCACGTGGCAGCCACCGCGGTTGCCGGTGGCGTAGTTGAGGCCGATGCCCTGCACGCCGCGCGGGTCGTAGGCCGGCATCTCCTGCTTCTTGCAGGTCATCGAGTACTCGGGGTGACCGTAGCTCTCGGCGAGGCGGTAGCGAGCCTTGGGCCAGCTTGGCGCCGAAGCCCTCGCCCTTGCCGGTCTTGCGCACCATCTCGACCATGGCCGCGGTGTTGCCGAACGTGAGCTGCACGCCGTCGGTGTCCTTGCTGGTGATGATGCCGCGCTCGAAGAGCTCCATCGCGCAGGCGATGGTCGAACCCATCGAGATGGTGTCGAGCCCGTACTCGTTGCAGAAGTAGTTGGCCTTGGTGATGGCGTCGAGGTCGTCGATGCCGCAGTCGGCGCCGAACGACCAGGCGGTCTCGTACTCCGGACCTTCGCCGAAGCCCTCGTAGTCGGGAGCGTCGACCTTGGTGACTCGGCCGCAGCTGATGATGCAGCTGAAGCAGCCCTTGGGGCGGATCAGCTGCTTGGCGGCCAGCGACTCGCCGCCGGTCTTGTCGGCGGTGGGGAAGTAGCCGTCCTGGAAGTTGCGCGTCGGCAGGGCGCCCGTCTGATTGAGGATGTTGACCAGCACGTCGGTGCCGTAGGCCTTGAGACCGGTGCCGCCGACCGGGTGCGCCTGGATCATCTGGCGCGCCTTCATCACGGCGGCCTTGAAGCGCCTCCGGATCCGCGACCTTGACGGCGCCGCTGCCCGTACGACGGCGATGGCCTTGAGGTTCTTGGAGCCCATGACGGCGCCGACGCCGGTGCGGCCGGCGGCGCGGTGCATCTCGTTCATGATGTTGGCGATGAGCGAGAGATGCTCGCCGGCCGGCCCGATGCACGCCACCTTGGCGTCCTCGTCGGTCTCGGCCCGCACCAGTCGGTGGTGTCGGGCGTGTCTTGGCCCCAGATGGCCGCGGCGTCGCGGATCTCGACCTCGTCGTCCGTGATCCACAGGTAGACCGGCTTGGCCGCCTTGCCTTCGATGATGAGGGCGTCGTAGCCGGCGTACTTGAGCTCGGGACCGAACGCGCCGCCCGAGTTGGAGGCCGCGATCACGCCGTTGAGCGGACCCTTGGTGATCGACTTCGTAGCGGCCGGCCGAGGGCGCGAAAGTGCCCGTGAGGGGCCCGGGCGCGAAGATCAGCTTGTTGTCCGGGCCCAGCGCGTCGGTCTTGGGATCGACCTCGTCGCTGATGATCTTGCCGCCAAGGCCACGGGCGCCGAGGTAGTCGTGAGCCGCGTTGAGGTCGGTCGCCTCTCGGGTCACCTTGCCCTTGGTGAGGTCGACGCGGAGGATCGTCCCAGTCCAGCCGAACATCTCAGCTCACCTCCTGGAAGGCATCCCTGAACTTGGCCGCGTAGGCCTTCTTGCGCGAGCGCACGTGCTGCTCGTCGTCAACGAACTCGAGCGCTCCGTTGGGGCAGAAGGTCACGCACTCGGGTGCGCCCTGGCAGGTGTCGCACTTGAAGATGCTGCTCGAGGCGGCGTCGTAGCGCGCGTTGCCGAACGGGCAGGCGATGGTGCACATCTTGCAGCGGATGCAGGTGGCGGCGTCCCAGTCCACGAGGTTCGCCATGGCCGTGCTGCGATGCATGGCGCCGGTGGGGCAGACGGTGACGCAGGCGGCGTCGTCGCACTGCTGGCACATCATCGGCACCGACATGCCCTCGCGCTCCCAGGTGTACGCCTGCACGCGCGAGGCCCCCGGCCGGAACTGGCCTTCGTGCTCGAACGAGCAGGCCAGCTCGCAGTTGCGGCACCCGGTGCACTTGTCTGGGTGGATCATGAGGACTTTGGCCATGGCCCCTCCTTCGCGGGTTTCCAGACTCGCCGAGGATGCGGCCCAAACGGCCATGCGTCGAGTCGACCGGCGGCCACTCTTGCGCCGCTCTGATGGTCGCGTGCACACCTCTGCTGAGGCGCGCGGGTCCGCGTCGGGCTACGGCAGCCGGCGCCCGAGGAGGTCGGCGGCGCGCAGGCCGAGCTGGATGTCGACGACGTCGTCGAGCTCGTCGAGGTCGATCCCCAGCAGCCGCTCCACGTGCGCTATCCGCTTCTGCAGCGTGTTGCGGTGGATGTGAAGCGCGTCCGCGGTCTCCTGGACCGCGCGGCGGTGCTCGAACAGCGCATAGAGGGTCTCGTAGAGGTTGGCCCGGTGGAGCGCGTCGTAGTCGAGCAGCGGCGCGAACGTCCGCCGGACGATGTCGGCGAGCGCCTTCTGGTCCAGCCCGTCCAGCAGACGGAGGTGACCGCTGAGCTCGTCGAAGACGGCCGCGCCGCCCGAGGAGGAGGCGCGGCGCGCCGCCGTGCAAGCAGCCCTGGCCTGTTGCAGGCCCCTGGGGGCGCTCGCTACGCCCGCCAGCGGGGCGGAGCATCCCACGGCGACCTGGTCCGAGGAGATCGCCTGCCTCGCCGCTTCCTGCAGATCGGCAAGCAGCTCGCGCGCGGCCGCCGTCGCGTCGTCCGGAAGGGTAGCGAGGACGACGACCTCCGGCCCCATCGCCAGGCTGAGATATGGCACGCGACGACGGCTGAGCACCGCGTCGAGCGCGCCGAGCACCTTGTTGTTGGTCCGATCGGCCGACCCGGCGCCGGGGGCATGGTCAGGTTCGCCGGGAGGGCGTGCGGGCTCGACGACCGCGACGCGCAGGGCACTCTCCTCCTCGAACCCCTGCTCCTGCAGCCGGATCCGCAGGTCGTCCGTCGCTCCTTCGCCGGCGAGAAGGTCGCGCAGGAGACCTCGGCGCACGCGCCGGCGCATCCTGAGCTCGTCCCGCCGGTGCAGGAGGTCGAGCGTCACCAGGTGCTGCAGGAACGAGAGCGAGGCCGCGGCGAGCTCGGTGGACTGCCGCGGGGAAGCCACGGCGGCCAGCACCCGCTCCACGCGGCTGACCACGACCACGTCGCGGAAGTAGATGCGGTCGCCGGCGATGTCGATCGTCCCGAGAGGCCCGGGGGCGCCCGGCGGGTCCGAGTACGCCGCCCACAGGCGCGGCGCAAAGTCCGGCGTGCTCGCCGCACCTGCGGAGCTGGACACCACGTGGCCGCGCGCGTCGAAGAGCACGACCGGCATCTCGAGGATCGTGGCGACCCGCTCGATGAGCTCGCCCACGTCCTTCTGCTGCGCCACCAGCTCGAGCAGCTGGATCTGGAGCGCCGCCGTGCGCCGCAAGGTGTGCATGTCGGCCGCCGCGGAGGGCGCCGCGCCGGTCTCGCCCTTCTCCGTCTCGCGCAGCGCCGCCTCGAGCTCCTCGGTGTGCAGGCGTACCTGGTCCTGGAGCATGACCGTTGTCTGGAAGAGGCCGAAGTCGGAACCGTGCACGTTGGTGCTCGACTCCGAGCGATCCATGAGCGCGTCGATGATCTTGTTGAGCCGGACGATCTCCGTCTCGAGAGCCTGCGTGTCTGGCTGGTCTTCCTTCGGCTTCGGGTCAGTCATCGCCGGTCTCGCCGGGACCGACGCCGAGGGCCACGCCGGTCAAGGTCTGGTTGACGTGCACGCCGCAGAACTGCTCCCCGTAGGTGTTGAAGCCCACCGCGTGGTGACGCCGGAGGATGTCGCTCACGGCTGCGTTGAGGCCGGTCTGCGCGATCTCCAGCTTGCGCAGGATGCAGTCGCAGGCGAGGACGAGCTCGGGCCGGCCGACCTCCGCCCGGACCCGAGCCAGGGCCTGCTCGAGGTTGGTCACGAGGTCCATCCCCGTGGCCTCGCGGAGGACGACGCCGCGCTCGATGGCGCAGTAGAACGTGAGGCTGCCGTCCTGGTTGACCTTCTGGATGGAGCGCACGTAGTTGGCGCCGTCGATGAGCACGACGACCGGCGACGCCGCGAAATGGATCGGCGCCAGGTCGCCGACGGGAACGCCGAGGAGGCGTGCGTACTCCTCGGCGGCCGGCAGCCCGTTGATCTCCTTCACGACGCGGCGTGACGGATCGGCCTCGGTGACCACGAGGCGCTCCTCGGTGGGCACGAAGTGCTGTGTCTTGAAGGTCTTCACGCGCAGCGGCGTGGAGACCAGTGCGAGGACGGCCCCGTCGCTGAGGAACCGGCCGCCCGCGTAGACGTGCGTGCTGGCGAAGCTCAGGGCGTCGCCCGCGGAGCCGCCCACCAGCGGGACTTCGCCGAGCGCCTCCTGGACCGAGTAGGCCAGCAGTTCCTCACGCGCCGAGAGCCCGTCGACAAGCAGGAAGGCGAAGCGGTGCCGGCCCTCGTGCTCCGGCTGGATGTCGTCCATCTCCCGAAGCAGGTCGCGGGCGACGGCCTGGCCGTCGCCGACCTCCAATCGCTGCAGCCCTTCGATAGGGCGGGTGACGACCGTGCAGGCGCCGGTGGACAGGCTCGTGCCGGTGATGCTCCCGTCGAGACAGCCCGCCGGCCCGATCTCCCCTGCCGTCGTGCAGCCGATCACCGTGACGCCGGCAAAGCGGCGCGCCATGCGCGCCGCCAGCGCGTCGCGGTCGTAGGCGCTGGAGCAGAAGAACACGACAAGGGACATGTCTGTCTGCGCGACGCCGGCGAAGAACTCGTCCACGGCGTCGCGCGGATCGGCGGCGCACGACTGCGCGATGCGGATGCCTCGCCGGTCGCTCACGGCACGCTCTCTCGACTCTTGATCACCCGACTCCCGGTCGTTGGCCGCCGCCCCATGATAACCGTCGGCGGCACATGGCATGACGGTGAGCGGGGCACGGCCGTACGGGCGACGCGCCGGCGCCGAGGCGTTAGTCTGGGGGCTCCCGACGCCGTGCCTGGAGGCCGATGCTCACCGTCGCACTCGTCTACCCCGCCGCGTTCGTCGCCGCGGTACTCGTGGCGTGGCGCGCTCTGGCCCAGGGCCTGCCGGCCTGGCAGGTCGCGGCGCGCGTCGCCCTCGCGCTCTATCTTGGCTGGCTGATCGGCGCGACGCTCTTCCCGATCCCCGTGACGGGCCACCTCACCCGGGCGGAGCTGGGCCCCACCGAGCGGTTGCTCGACCGGCTCAACGCACCCAACGTCGTGCCGCTGCGCGCGATCCGCGAGACGGCGGCGCTCGGCTGGGGCTGGCCCGCGGTGCGACTGCTGGCCGGCAACGTGCTGGTCTTCCTGCCCTTCGGCGTCCTGCTGCCGGCGATCTGGCCGAGACTGGGCCGGCCATGGCGCATGCTCTTGGCCGGCCTGCTCCTGAGCACTGCCGTCGAGCTCTCGCAGCTTGCGGTCTCGCTGTACCTCGGTTACCGGTACCGAATGACGGACATCGACGACGTCCTGCTCAACACCTGCGGGGTACTGCTCGGGTTCGCGGCCTTCGCGCTGGTCGACGCCGCGCGCCGTCGAGACATGGAGGCCTCCGCGGGATAGGCTCTAGACCATGAAGAGTGACGCAGGCACCGCGCCGAACGCCGGCTCCGCGGCAGCGCCGGCGCCGGGCCGGGGCCCGGCCGAGCTGCCGCCGGCGTCGTGGCGGTGGCTGGGCGGGATCGCCGCAGGGGCTTTCGTCGTACTCATGGCCTTCGCCGGCCGTTACGGCTACCACCGCGACGAGCTCTACTTCCTGGCGGCCTCCAGGCACATGGCCTGGGGCTACGTGGATCAGCCGCCCCTCAGCGTCGCGCTTGTCTGGATCTCGCGCCACCTCTTCGGCGACTCGCTGTACGGACTGCGGCTGTTCCCGGCCCTGGCCTACGCGGGCGCCGTGCTGCTCGCGGGGCTGCTCGCCCGTGAGCTCGGCGGCCGCCGGTTCGCGCAGATCTTCGCGGCGCTGTGCCTCGCCGTCTCGCCGTTCCTCATCGCCGCCCACCTCGCGGGGCCGACCGTGTACGACCTCGTGGGATGGGGGGTCACGATGCTGGTCGTCATGCGCATCCTGCGCACCGGCGACCAGCGCCTGTGGCTGCTCGTCGGCGTCGTGGTCGGCGTCTCGCTGTTCGCCAAGCAGACCATCCTGCTGCTCGTCGTCGCGCTCCTCGCCGGGTTCGTCGTGAACCGGCAGTGGCGCGTCCTGGGCAGCCGCTACCTCTGGGTCGGTGCCGCTCTGGCGCTCGTCATCTGGCTGCCCAACCTGCTCTGGCAGGCCGGCCACGGGTGGCCGGCCCTGGCGATGAGCGGCAGCCTCCAGCAGGAGCATTCCGGCCTCGGCTACGCGCTCAAGTTCGTGTTCATCCAGTTCGCGCTGCCCGGCTGGTGGGCCGCCCCCGTCTGGCTCGCGGGGCTGTGGGCGCTCTGGCGCGAGCCCCGCTTTCGCGCCTATCGCGCCTTCGCCGCGGCCTACGGCCTGCTGTTCGTCTTCCTCATCGTCGTCATCGCCGACCGGCCGTACTACCTCGGCCCTCTGTACCTGGCTCTGTTCGGCGCCGGCGCCATCGTGACCGGCGAGGTCGTGCAAGGCTCTCGCCGGTTCTTCTCGCCGACCCAGCCGTCGAGACGGCTCCTGTGGCGCTCGCCCCGCGCCGCCATCGCCTGGATCCTCGTGCTCGGCGTCCTCTTCCTGCCGATGGCACTGCCGATCCTTCCCGCACATTGGCTGCACACCGTCCCCCTGCAGAAGATCAACTACAACCTCGGCGAGGAGGTCGGCTGGCCCGAGCTGGTGCGGACGGTCGCGGGCGTCTACGATTCGCTCCCGGCGAGCGAACGGGCGACCACGGCGATCGTCACCGGCAACTACGGCGAGGCCGGCGCGGTCGACCGCTACGGGCCGGCCCTGGGACTGCCGCCGGCCTACTCGGGCCACAACAACTACTGGTGGTGGGGCCCGCCTCCGGCGGGCGCGACGACGGCGATCGTGATCGGCCTGGACGCCGACGGGGCGTGGCTGCGCCGCTACTGGGCGAGCGTCACGCTCGCCGGCCGGGTGCGCAACGCCGCCGGCGTCGACAACGACGAAGAAGGCATGCCGGTCTGGTTGTGCCGCGGCCTGAAGCGGCCGTGGCGGGTCATCTGGCCCGACTTCCGCCAGTACGGTTGAGGCGCGGCGGCAGGCGAGCAGGGACGGCGCCGAACGGCAGCCCGGCGTGACGCGGAGGCCGGGACGACGCCGCGCATCGAGGCGTGTAGACTAGGCGTACCGCCCGGCCGGCGCAGCCTCGCCGGGCGTTCGAGCGTCAGCCACCCCGACAGGAAGACCACGACCGTGCACGCCGTCGACAAGATCCGCAACCTCGCCATCATCGCCCACATCGACCACGGCAAGACGACGCTGATCGACAGCATCTTCCGCGCCGCCCACGTGTTCCGGGAGAACGCGCACGTCGACGAGCGCGTCATGGACAGCAACGACCTCGAGCGCGAGCGCGGCATCACGATCCGCTCCAAGCACTGCACGGTGGAGTGGAAGGACTACCTGATCAACATCATCGACACGCCCGGCCACGCCGACTTCAGCGGCGAGGTGGAGCGCGTGCTCAGCATGGTCGACTCGGTCCTGCTGCTCGTGGACGCCAACGAAGGTCCTATGCCGCAGACCCGGTACGTGCTCATGCGCGCACTGGGGTTCGGGCTGCGACCGATCGTCATCGTCAACAAGGCCGACCGGCCCAACGCGGATCCCTCCGGCGCACTCGACAAGACGTTCGACCTCTTCGTCGAGCTCGGCGCCGACAACGACCAGCTCGACTTCCCCGTGCTCTACGGCTCCGGCCTCGAGGGCTGGATCGTCAACGACATCGACGAGTACAGGAAGGAGGAGCACGAGCGCGAGGAGCGCCTGCACGACGGCGGGGGACTCTCGCCGGCGCTCCTTCGCGAGCTCGCCGACGCCGGCATGAACGACCTCTTCGAGACGATCGTCTCCGAGGTCCCCCAGCCCGAGGTCGACCAAGACGCGCCGTTCCTCATGCAGGTCAGCACGCTGGCCTGGAGCGACTACATCGGCCGCATCGGCTGCGGCCGCGTGCTCGCCGGCGGCCTCAGGGTCGGCGACGAGCTGCAGCGCATCACCACGCGCCACCTCGAGATCGGCGACCCGGAGGCCGGCTGGGAGCTCACGGGCACGCAGGCCGCGCGTGTCACGCACCTCTGGGTCACGCGCGGCCTCGAGAACCGCGAGGTCGAGGAGGTCGCGGCCGGCGACATCGTCTGGCTCGCCGGCCCAGACGACATCACGCTCGGCGACACGCTCGCGGCGCCGGAGCGGGAGGCGGCCGGCGCCGCCCTGCCGCCGCTCGAGATCGAGGAGCCGACGGTCAGCATGTTCTTCCTCGTCAACAACGGACCGTTCGCCGGCCAGGACGGCCGCGCCGCCACGCTGCGCCAGATCAAGGACCGCCTGGAGCGCGAGCTGCGCGTCAACGTCGCGCTCCGCGTCGAGGACCTCGGCCGCCCGGACGGCGTCAAGGTGAGCGGCCGCGGCGAGCTGCACCTCGCCATCCTCATCGAGGAGATGCGCCGCGAGGGTCTCGAGCTCTGCGTCTCGCGCCCCGAGGTCATCACGCATCGGGACTCGAAGGGCAGGCTCCTGGAGCCGATGGAGCAGCTCATCATCGACGTGCCGGACGAGTACCAGGGCACGGTGATCCAGGAGCTCAGCCTGCGCAAGGGCGAGTTGGTGGCGGTCGAATCCACGGGCACCGGCCTCGTGCGCCTGGAGTTCACGATCTCGACCCGCGGCCTCATCGGCTACCGCAACGACTTCCTCACGGAGACGCGCGGCCTGGGCGTCATGAGCTCGCGGTTCACGGGCTACGGCCCGTGGCGCGGCGAGCTCCCCGGCCGCGAGCGCGGCTCGCTCGTGAGCCAGACCGCCGGCGAGGCCGCCGGCTACTCACTCGAGAACCTGCAGCAGCGCGCCACCCTCTTCGTCGGCAACATGACGCCGGTCTACGAAGGCATGATCGTCGGCGAGAACTCGCGCGCCGACGACATGCTCTGCAATCCGACCAAGCGCAAGCAACTCGGCAACTACCGGTCGTCCACCAAGGACATCGACGCCGGCCTCAAGGTGCCGCGCCCCATCACCCTCGAGAGCGCGCTCGAGTGGATCGCCGACGACGAGCTCGTCGAGGTGACGCCCAGCATAGTGCGCGTGCGCAAGCACATCCTCAGCACGGAGCAGCGCAAGAAAGCCGAGAAGCACGGGGCCGCCGAGGCCTGACGGCACCCGCGGCGGCCGCCCGCGCCGCCCGTCACTTCATCGGCCGCAGTGAGTTCGCGACGCTGAGCAGCTCTTCGCGCGTGAGATCGCCGCCCACCGTGACCAGCGTGCCGTCCCGCCAGGCCCATAGATGCGGCGGCACCAGCAGCGGCGTCACGACGTAAGCGGTGACGCCGCGCCAGGCGCCGCCCGACAGCTTCACCATCTCGAGCTTGCCACCGATGCGCGCGACGTCGTCCCCCGCCGTCTCCGTGACGAACGGGTCCGCCGCGAACAGATCGGCCGGCAGAGGGCCGCCCGCCGGCTGCTTGCGGGTCGTGACCAGGAACCGCAGGAAGCCTGAGCTGTAGCTGAGCTGCGTGACGTCCCGGCTGGGAGGCCAGTAGTTCTGGCTGGTACCCGTCGGTGTACGTCCAGATCAGCCTTAGGCTCGCCTTGTCCGCGACCGCGGCGGCGAAGGGACTGAACCCCTGCGGCAGGGCGCCGGGCTCCAGAGGAGGCGTCGAGAAGGTGTGTGCCGCCTCGCCGAACGAGACCCGGCGGAAGTGCGCCAAGGGGAGCACCTCTGACTTGGTGACGAGCTGGGTCCGGGTCCCCTTCGGCGGTGACAACTGGAACTGCGCGTCGCTCAGCGGCTCGTTCACGTGGACGTCCGAAAGGCTCGTCTGCTGCACCACCTGCCCGCGCAGCAGGTAGCTTGCGCGCACCACGAGCCAGGTCTCGCGATCGACGGTGTACTCGACGGTGTCGAACAGGTGCGAGCCCATGTCCAGCCCTTTGATGGGAACGGGAGCGATGGCGCACGACACGGTCAGGGCGGGGCGCCCGTCGTAGGTCGTCTCTCCGACTCGGCCGCCCGCCATCGCCTGCAGGTTCGCCGGCCGGATGAAGCTGACGTCGACGGACCAGCCGACGGTGTACTCGCCCATCCAGCTGTCCGGTGGCCCCAGCGACGTGTCCTTGGTCACATACAGCGTGCTCTCCGAGGGCCAGTAGGTCTTCATGACGCCGGTGGCCTGATCGAGAACGTACCGGTCGACCATCACCGGCGGCTCATCGCCTTCGGGGTGGTCCATCCGCCACTGTCCATCTGCGGTGGCCACGATCCGTCCCATGGATGCCGAGTGCAGCGCGGGCTTGATCACGGCGCCCGACCACCAGTCGGCGGTGGTCCAGTCCTGGCGCCACTCCGCGCGCGGTGGCCCCACGACGTTCCTGAACGACCACGTGCTCTCGACGCTGAGGGTGCGGATGTCGGCGAGCGCCGCGCGCACGTTCGCGGCCACTTCGGCGGCCGACGCCACGGTCGGGTTGCCCAGCTCCCGCACAGTGTGCCTGGTCACGGCGATGCCGACCGCCAGCGCGACCACCGCAGCGGCAGCCGCCAACGAAGCCAGCAGGCGGACGCGGCGGCTGGTGAAGGGTGCGACGGGCGCCGCCGCCGGACCATCAACGCCCGCACCCTCGCCCCGCCACCCGTCGGCCGCGATCGCCGTCCAGAGGCGGTCCTCGAAGCCCGGGGCGTGCTCCGGCGGCGCACCGTGCTCCTGCAGAAGATGTTCGAGGTCGGTCATCGCCGCTCGCCTCCTTCGGCGTCGCGCGAGAGCGCGCGCATCAGCTGCTTGCGCGCCGCTGCCACCCTGCTCGCCACGGTGCCGGCCGGCACGCCGAGGATCTCGGCCGCCTCGGAGTAGGAGTGGCCGTCGCGCAGCACGAGAAGCACCGCCGCGCAGCGCTCCGGGGCAAGCGACCGGAGCGCTCGATGGAGCTGGTCGCGGAGCGCCAGGGCGTCGTCGACGGCGGCGGGGCGCGGCGCGGCGTCTTCGATCTGTTCGAGCGGCGCCGTGCGCAGACGCGATTGAGCCCGCAACCTGTCGATGCAAGTGGTGTAGGTGATGCGGTACAGCCAGGTGGAAAGGGCTGACTCGCCGCGGAACGTGGTCAGGCAGCCGTGGGCCTTGAGGTAGACCTCCTGCAGGACGTCGTCCATGGCGTCGCGGCTGCCGAGCAAGTGAAAGGCGAGGGCGCGCAGCCGCTCGTCGTTGTCGGCCATGGCGGCCGCGAGCGTGGCGCTCGCGTAGGGGAGGCGGCCGGACTCAGGATCGATCCGACGTGGGGGTGGGTCGGGCACCATGAGTTCCTGCGGCAACGGTCTCACGCTTCGTCCTCGCGTCGCTGGTCGCCTTGTGCGGCTTGACTCTCTCGGAGCATGGGCGCCGCTCGCAGGGTTTGACGTGTGAGGGGCCGCGCGTCTTCACGACGCTGCCAGAACGGCGCTGGACGCGCGCCGGCACCCCCAAGGCTGGGTGCTCACATCCTACTCCGCCGTCTCGGCGGCAGACCGAGACGCGCAGCCGCCACGCCGTCGCCCGGTCGAAACGCCGGGAAGCGGGTAGGAGGAGGTCATGACGACGGACGACATGAAACGGGCGGCGGCCTCCGCCGCACTCGAGTACCTGCGGCCCGGCGAGATCCTCGGCGTGGGTACCGGCACGACGGCCGCCTGGTTCATCGCGGTGCTCGCCGAGCGTCGCGCTGAAGTGCCGGCGGCCGTCGCCAGCTCCGAGGCGACGGCGGCGGCGCTGCGCGACATCGGCATTCGCGTGGTGGGCCTGGATGATGCCCTCCCGCTCGGCCTCTACGTGGACGGCGCCGACGAGGTGGACCCGCGGCTGCGTCTGATCAAGGGCGGAGGCGGCGCGCACACGCGCGAGAAGGTCTTGGCGACGGCCGCCGATCTGTTCGTGTGCATCGTCGACGAGGGCAAGCTCGTCGGGCGGCTCGGGCGCCGGGCGGTGCCGCTGGAGGTGACTCCGTGGGCGGCGCCGTTCGTGACGGAGCACCTGCGCGCGCTCGGCGGCACGTGCACAGTGCGGCCCGGTCTCGTCAGCGACAACGGCAATCTGATCGCCGACGTCGCCGGCCTCGAGCTCGCCGATCCGGTCGCGCTCGAGATGGAGCTCGAGACCGTGCCTGGCGTCGTGGCGTGCGGCATCTTCGCGCGGCGCCCGGCCGACGTCGTGCTGGCCGGCGGCCCCGGCGGCGTGCGCACGCTGCGCGCCGGCGCGTAGGCCGCCCCGAGCCCTCGGTCGCCGGTCTCAGCCGAGCGCGGCGGCCAGGCGGCGGAGGGCCTCCTGCAGGGTGGCACGCGTGCAGGCGAAGTTGAGGCGCAGGTAGCCGGGGTCGCCGAAGTCCGCCCCGGCCGAGAGCGCCAGCCCCTGGTGCAGACAGGCGCGCGCGGCGTCCGCCAAGCCGGCGCCGCGCACGTCGAACCAGGCGAGATACGTGGCCTCCACGTGAGTCAGGCGCAGGCGCGGGAGTCGCTCGGCCACGAAGGCCTCGAGCAGCTCGCGGTTGCCGCGCAGGTACTCGAGCAACTCCCCCAGCCACGCATCGCCTTCGCGGTAGGCGGCCTCGGCGGCGGCCACGGCGAAGCAGCCGGGCATGGGCATGAGGCCGGCGCCCGGCGCCTGGAAGCGCCGCCGCAGCGCCTCGTCTTCGACGACGGCGAAGGCGAAGTTGAGCCCCGGCAAATTGAACGTCTTGCTCGGCGACATCAGCGTGACCACGCCGCCGGCTTCCGCGACGGTCGCGGCGGGCACGTGTACCACCTCGTCGAGGAGCAGGTCACAGTGGACCTCATCGGAGCACAGGACCAGCCCGTGACGGCGGCAGAAGTCCACTACCGCCGCCACCTCGTCGTGCGTCCAGGCGCGCCCCAGGGGGTTGTGCGGGTGGCAGAAGAGGAAGGCGCGCGTGTCGGCGGTGACCGCCGCCTCCATCTCCTCCAGCGGCAGCCGCCAGCGGTCGCCGTCGCGGCGCGCCGGCACGGCGAGGAGCTCTCGCCCCTGGTTGGCGGGGGCCGAGAGGAACGGAGGGTACACCGGAGTGACGGTCATCACCCGTTCGCCCGGCCGGGCGAACGCGGCGCACGCCAGGTTGAGGCCGGGGACGACGCTCGGCAGCCACACGATCCAGCTCTCGTGGATGTGCCACCCGTAGCGCCCCGCGAGGTGCGCCTGTATGGCCGCGACCAGCGAGCCGGGCACACGCGCGTAGCCGTAGACGGGGTGCACGGCCCGGGCGCGCAGCGCCTCCACGACCTGCGGCGGCGAGGCGAAGTCCATGTCGGCCACCCAGAGCGGCAGCACGCCCTCTCCGAACTTGTCCCACTTGTAGCTCGCCGTCCCGGTGCGGGTGACCGGACGATCGAAATCCGCCTGCATCGTGCCTCGCTGGGATTGACGACGGCCTCACGGTATCAGACGGCGCCGCTTCCCCGCCTCCGTGCCGACGGCGGGCGGCACCGGCGAAAGCGCCGGTGGGCGGCGGGCAGCACCGGCGAGGACGCCGGTGGGCGGCGGCCGGCCCCCTCCTGTAGTGTTGCATCTGACGGCGCGCGTCCGCCCGGCGTCGTCAACGCATGGTCCTGTACGCAGAAGGGCACACAAGAGCAGCCATGAAGATCCGCCTGATCGAGCCAGACGCTCCCAGCATGCACCTGTGGTCGCACTCGTACTTCGTGCGCCTCGGCCTGCCGCTGATCGGCGCCGCGCTTACGGAGCACGGCCACGACGTGCGCATCTACTGCCCGCAGCTTGCCCCGATCGACTGGGACGACGTGTACACCGCCGATCTCGTCGGGCTTTCAAGCACGACCTCGACGATCGTGGAAGCCTACGAGTTCGCCGACGAACTGCGCCGCCGAGCGATCCCTGTGATCATCGGCGGCTCGCACGTGACCTTCATGGCCGACGAGGCGCTCGCGCACGTCGACTACGTGGCCCGCGGCGAAGGCGGCGAGCAGATCATGCTCGCGCTCGTGGAGGTTCTCGAGGGCCGGCGTGAGCTCGAGAGCGTCACCGGCCTCTCTTTCATGCGGGACGGCGATGCCGTGCACAACCCGCTGCACGAGCGCTGCGACGACCTCGATACGCTGCCGTTCCCGGACCTCACGCTGGTCGAGGGTCATGAGCGCCTCGAGAACATGCCCATCATGACGAGCTGGGGCTGCCCCTTTGCCTGCAACTTCTGCTCGGTCACGGCGATGTTCGGGCGCAGGTACCGCTTCCGCAGCGCCGAGAACGTGATCGCGGAGATCAAGCAGAAGCAGCCGAGGAAGATCTTCTTCTACGACGACAACTTCGCCGCCGACAAGAAGCGTCTCAAGAAGCTCCTGCGCATGATGATCGCGGAGGGCATCACCGTGCCGTGGGGCGCCCAGGTGCGCACCGACGTGGTCCGCGACCAGGAGCTGCTCGAGCTCATGCGCGCCTCGGGGGCCGACTTCGTCGCCCTCGGCCTCGAGTCGGTGAACCAGGCAACGCTCGACGGGTTCGAAAAGTCCCAGTCGGTGGGCGACATCGAGCGTGCCATCAAGGTGCTCCACGACTACGGCATCCGCAGCCACGGCATGTTCGTCCTGGGCGCCGACAGCGACACCGAGAGCTCGGTGCGCGAGACGGTCGACTTCGCCATCAAGAACGAGATCGACACGGTGATGCTCAACATCCTCACGCCGCTGCCGGGCACGCAGCAGTTCGCGGAGCTCGACGCCGCCGGGCGCATCATCACCAAGGACTGGTCCCTCTACGACGCGCAGCACGTCGTGTTCCAGCCGAAGCAGATCCCGCCGGCGGTGCTGCAGCGCGAGGTCCTGCGCGGCAACCGCCGGTTCTTCGCCACCTGGCGGCCGGTGAAGGCGTTCCTCTCGTGGACCGTGGGCGGCCGCAAGAGCAGCTACAACCGCATGCTCGAGTACGGCTGGCTCTGGTACTACTCGCGCAAGTGGCACAGCGACGCGAGCAACCGCGCCCACATGGCCCGGCTGGACGGGGAGGGCCGGGCCCCGGCGCGGCACACGCCCGAGGCCGCGCCGCAGCAGCGCTAGCGGCCGGGCGGCGCCCCATGGGCGTACCCCGGCGCTCCCGCGGGAATGACCTGCCTGCAAGGCGTTCCGCCGCGGGCGGCGCGCTCACCTCTCACGAACAGGCGCAATGATGAGCACAGCGACCTTTGCGGCGGGCTGCTTCTGGGGCGTCGAAGCGCGCTTCGCCGCGCTTCCCGGCGTGCGCTCCACCGAGGTCGGCTACACCGGTGGCACCACGCCGGACCCGACCTATCGGCAGGTCTGCGCGCACCGCACCGGCCACGCGGAGGCCGTGCGCGTCGAGTACGAGCCGTCCAAGATCAGCTACGAGACCCTCCTCGCCGCGTTCTTCGAGATGCACGACCCCACGCAACTGGACCGCCAGGGCCCGGACGTGGGCGATCAGTATCGCTCGGCGGTGTTCTTCCACACGCCCGAGCAGGAGCAGGCGGCGCGTGAGGCGGTGCTCCGCCTCGACCAGAGCGGCCGGTACCGGCGGCCGGTGGTCACGCAGATCGTGCCGGCCGCCGAGTGGTGGCGTGCCGAGGAGTACCACCAGAAGTACTTCGAGAAGAACGGCCGCCTCGGCTGCGCGATCTAGCGCCACCTCGACCGCGCCGACGGGGGCCGCCGCGGCCGCGCCGGCCGGCGGCCCTTGTCCTGCGCGCCTTGGCCACGCCCTCGCCCGCCGGCGCGCCCCGATGTAGGGTTGCCGGGCATTCGCAGCGTTCGGATGGAGGAGGTCAGGGGCAGTGAAGTACCGCCGCATGCCCATCGAGGAGGAATCGCCGGAGCAGCTCGGCTACGACAAGATCCGCTACAACCTCACCGAGAGCTCGGTGCGTGACAGGTCCCTGCGCGACCTCGGCATCGAGGTCGCGGACATGCTTCTGTTCTACGGCGACCACGTCGGCAACCGTGACTTCCTCGAGCTGCTCGCCGCGCAGAGCGGCGCCGGGGTCACCACGGACGACGTGCTCGTGACGGCGGGGGCCGCTCAAGCGCTGTTCATCATCGCCACAGCGCTCCTCGACAAGCGCGACCACCTTGTGGTGGTGCGCCCCAACTACGCCACCAACATCGAGACGCCGCGCGCCATCGAGGCCGACATCAGCTTCCTCGACCTGACCTTCGAGCAGGGCTTTCGCATCGATCCAGACGCGCTCATGGCGCTCGTCACGCCGCGCACGAAGTACGTGAGCATCACTCTGCCGCACAACCCCACCGGCGTGACGATCAGCGAGGCCGACCTGCGCGGCATCGTCGGCCGGGTCGAGGAGGCCGGCTGCCGCCTCCTCGTGGACGAGACCTACCGGGAGATGACCTTCGGCGGCCCGCTGCCGGTGGCGGCGACGCTGAGCGCGTGCGCCGTGAGCGTCAGCTCGCTCTCCAAGACGTATGGCATCCCCGGCATCCGCAGCGGCTGGCTCGTGTGCCGGGACCGCGAGCTCATGCGCACGCTCCTCGCCGCCAAGGAGCAGATCGGCATCTGCGGCAGCGTGGTGGACGAGGAGATCGCCGCGCGCGCCTTCGCCCAGCGCGATGCCTGGCTGCCCGAGATCCACCGCTTCATCGCGCGGCAGCGTCAGGTCGTGGCCGACTGGATCGCCGGCGAGGAGCTCATGGAGTGGGTCGAACCGCAGGGCGGCGTGGTGTGCTTCCCGCGCATCAGGCTCGAGGCGCCGGTGGACGTGGACGAGTTCTACCGCGTGCTCAACGACGAGCACGGCACCTACGTGGGTCCGGGACACTGGTTCGAGCAGTCGCGCCGCCACATGCGCGTGGGCTACGGGTGGCCGCTGCCGGAGGAGCTCGAGGGCGGCCTCGCCGCGATCTCGGCCTCGGTGCGGGCGGCGCTCACAGCGTAGGCCGTGGCGCGGTACGAGAGCGGCGCCGTTCGCGGCGCCGGAGGGCTCGAGCTGTACCGGCAGGCCTGGCGTCCGGAGGGCGAGCCGGCCGCCGTGCTCGCCGTGGTCCACGGCTACGGCGAGCACGGCGGCCGCTATGGCTATCTGGTCGAGGCGGTCGTGCCCCTGGGGTACGCCGTCCACGTCTACGACCTGCGCGGCCACGGGCGTTCGCCCGGCCGCCGCGGGCACATCTCCGCCTTCTCGGACTACGTCCAGGACACCGGCGCCTTTCTCCAGGCGGTCGGCGCCGGGGAGGGCGCCGAGGCGCCCGTGTACCTGCTCGGGCACAGCCTCGGCGGCCTCATCGCGGCGACGTACGTCGAGGAGCGGCCGGGAGGCCTCGCCGGCCTCATCCTCTCGTCGCCGTTCCTGCGCCTGCGCCTGCCGGTGCCGGGGGTCAAGCGTCTGGCGGCAAGCGCGCTCTCCAGGCTGGCGCCGGCCCGGGACGTCGGCAACACGCTCCCGGCGTCGGGACTCTCACACGACCCCGAGGTCGTCGCCGCCTACACCAGCGACCCGCTGAACCACCACGTGGCCACGGCGCGGTGGGCCGCCGAGGTCCTGGCCGCGCAGCGCGCGGCCCTCGCGGCGGCCCCCCGCCTGCGGCTCCCGCTGCTCGTCATGTACGGCGACGCCGATCCCATCGCCGACCCGGCGGCGACCCGCAAGCTGTTCGCCGCCGCCGGCTCGACCGACAAGCGCGAGCGCTGCTACGCGGGCTTCTACCACGAGCTCTTCAACGAGACGGGGAGGGCGGCGGTGTTCGCCGATCTCGCGCTCTGGCTCGCTGAACGCCGCCCGGTCGCCGGGGCCTAGGCTGTACAGCCCCCAGATGTAGCGACGCATCCTTCTTCCCTCCGCCGAGGCGGCCTGAACGGCGCCGGCTACGCGTCCTTGCGGTCGGCGCCGCCCGGCTCCTTGTATGGCGCCGGGATGAACTCGACGCTCGGCCGGCGCTGCGCCCGCCGCGGGTAGAGGTCCATGAGCCCGTAGACGGCCTTCGGGACCTCGTCTCCGACCGGCAGGCCGAGACCGCGCGCCTCCTCGAGGCGGATCGGATAGTCGTGCGTCCAGCGCCCCTCGCTCAGGGTCGCCGCCAGTCGCTGCGCCTCCTCCGCGCCGCGCTCGGCCACGAGCTCGGCCACGGTGGCGTGCACCTGGGAGATGGCCTTGCGCGAGATGTCCCCGAGGATGAGGGTCTCGTCGTCGCGGTTGGGGTTGTCGTGCTCCAGCGCCGCCAGGATCGAAGCCGCCGGCCAGGCGCCGCGGAAGGGGCTGCCGAGCTGCGGGTCCACCGGCCCCAGCACGGCGTCGGCGTCCATGAGGATCTCGTCGGCGGCAAGCGCCACGAGCGTGCCGCCGGACATGGCGTAGTGCGGCACGATCACCGTCACTTTGCCCGGGTGGCGCTTGAGCGCGTGAGCGATCTGGTCCGACGCCAGGACGAGGCCTCCGGGCGTGTGCAGGATGAGGTCGATGGGCATGTCGGGTGGCGTGAGGCGAATGGCGCGCAGCACCTGCTCCGAGTCCTCGATGTCGATGTAGCGGCCGAAGGGCAGCCCGAGGAGGCCCCTGCCCTCCTGGCGGTGGATCATGGTGATCACGCGCGATCCCCGGCTGCGCTCGAACGCCTGGATCTGGCGGCGCCGGCGGCGCTCCCGCCGCCGGCGTGCCAGCATCGGCACGAGCACCAGCGCCGCGATGGCGACGAGCACGATGATCCAGATGACGGTGCTCATGAGCGTGTCGTGCCCGGGTGGCCGCGGCGCGACACCTGGCGCCTCGCCGCGACTCCTCCCCGAAGCTCGCCGGCGATCACCTGCCGGCCGTGCCGGCGGGCGCGGGGACCGCGCCGGGCTCGGGGGCGGCGGCGTCGCCGGCGGCGTCAGGCTGGCTCGCCGGGCTTGCGTCGGGCTGGGCCGCGAGCGCCCCGCGGTGCACGAACACGGCCGCGATCACCGAGCCGGTCAGGAGGATGACCGCCGAGATGAGGAAGGCGACGTGCATGCCCGAGACGAAGGCGCTGTCCACGGCGTGATGCAGCGCGTTGGGGTCGATCCCGGTGGGCAGGGAGCCGCGCGCCGTACCGCCGCCGCGGCCGGCGAGCGCGACGATCTTCTCCTTGAGCGCCGCCGGCAGTGGGAACGTCGGCCAGCGAGCCGCGCAGATCCTTGGCGAACCAGTGCGTGACGATGGCGCCGAGCAAGGCGATGCCGAACACGCCGCCGACCTCGCGGCTGGCGTTGGAGGTGGCCGACGCCATCCCCGCCCGGGCGCGCGGGACGGCGCCCATCACGGCGGCCGTCATCGGCGTCATCACCAGGCCCATGCCGACACCGAGCAGCGTGAGGTTCCACCACAGCTGGCTGTACGGCATGCCGGGCGTGATGCGTTCCATGAGCAGCATGCCGACGCCGACGATCGCCAGGCCGACGCTCATGGGGATGCGCGGCCCGATCCGGCCGGCGAGCCAGCCGGCCGTGGGCGCCATCACGATGATGGCGGCGGTCAGCGGCAGGGCGCGCAGGCCCATCTGAAAGGCCGAGTAGCCCTGCACGTTCTGCAGGAACAGCGTGAGGAAGAAGAAGACGCCGAACATGCCGAAGCTCACGAGGCCGGCGACCGTCGCCGCGGCGGCGAAGGTGTGGTTCTTGAAGAAGGAAAGCTGCAGCATCGGGCTCGAGCTGCGCAGCTCGACCCAGATGAAGAGCGCCGTCGCGAGCGCGGCCGTGACGAAGAGGCCGACGATCGTCGGCGAGGTCCAGCCATAGCTGTTGGCCTCGATGAGGGCGAAGGTCAGGGTGCCGAGGCCGACGATCGCGAGGACCTGCCCGGCGAGGTCGAGGTGACGCCCTTCCGGGTTCTTGGACTCGCGGACGACGCGCGACGCCACGATGAGGGCGACTATGCCGATGGGGATGTTGAGGAAGAAGACGCTCTGCCAGCCGAGGCTGTCCACGAGCGCGCCGCCGACGATGGGGCCGAGCGCCAGCGCCATGCCGCTCACGCCGGCCCATATGCCGATCGCCTGGGCGCGCTCCTTGGGGTCGGTGAACGTCTGCGTGAGGATGGACAGGGTCCCCGGCAGAAGCGCGGCGGCGCCGAGGCCCTGCACGGCGCGGCCGGCGATGAGCACGTTGAGGGACGGCGCCAGGCCGGCCAGCAGCGACCCGGCGGTGAATACGGTCAGTCCGAGCAGGAACATGCGTTTGCGGCCGTAGAGGTCGCCAAGCGTGCCCCCGGTGAGCATGAACGCGGCGAACACCAGCGTGTACGCGTCGATGATCCACTGCAGGCCGGACACTCCCGAGCCGAAGTGGCCCTGGATGGTCGGCAGCGCCACATTGACGACGGTGTTGTCGAGCATGGCCATGAACAGGGCGAAGCACATGGCCCCGAGTGTGAGCAGCTTGGTGCGCCTGTCGATCGCGAACATGACGTGATCCTCCTCGCGCGGCGCCAGCGGCTCCGCGCGCCATTCTCACAGGTCGTTGCTTGAGCAAATTCCCCGAGAGGGCGGCGGCCTAACGGCCCGGAGGGACCGGCCGGGCTCGGCTTCGCAAGACTTCACATAGAAGGGCCGGGGCGGGAGCCATGATGCGGCTCCCGCCCCGGCCCTCGGCGTGCCGGCCGAGGAGGTCCCTCAGCCGCTCGACGGATCGCCCTCGCCGCCCTGTGCGAACGGCCAGTGCCCGACGAGCAGGCTGAGCAAGCCTTCGTACAGCAGCGTGAGCAGGAGGATGAACGCGATGCCGAGCCAGGACGACGCCACGGTCACCAGCAGGATGAGGCCGATGACCAGGCCGACGACGCGCAGCAGCCCGAGGTGCGCCGCCACCCAGCCGACCGTCGGAGACTCGGTCGCCAGCGCCGTGCTCTGCTTCTGGACGACGGCCTTGCCGGCGTTCGCGGCGGCGCTGCGCAGGTCGCGGCGGCCGAGGAACCACGCGATGATCGCGATCGCTGCGCCGATCACGGCGATCCAGATGGTGAGCGTCGCGAAGGGCCCGAGCGCATTGTTGACGATGTCTTTGACGATCGTCGTCACGTCGCCCTGATGGAGGCTGTTGGTGATGACTTTGGACGCCTGTTTGATGATGACGTAGGTGATGATCAGCGCTACAGCCGCGCCGACGCCGAGAGCGATGATCGTGGTGCGCCGGCGGCGCGAGAGCCAGATGCTCAGCGCCACCAGCACGAGCGTCAGGATCGGCAGGATGATGACGACGGCGTCGAAGATGCGCACCGCGGTCTTTGCCTTGCTGATCGCCGTGTGGCTGGCGAGCGTGACCTGACCGAAGTCGGCGGGCAGCGCCTTACCCGCCCACTGGGAGAACTGCTGGACCGACTCGGACGCCGGCGTGCCGGGCGCGACCACCGGCGGCGAGAACTTGCTGCTCAGCGTGCCCGGGAGCTTGCCGTCGATCCACACCAGCACCTGGCTGACGAGCGGCAGGACGTTGAGCTTCAGGTCGCTGCCCTGGATGTAGGCGTACTTGCTGTCGCCGCGCAGAAGACCCACGAGTTCCTGATGCGCCACCTGGTTGACCTTCAGCCAGGCCTGGTAGGCCTGCGGCGTGCTGAGCACCTTGGTCGTCTCTTTGTTGATGAACGAGGTCACGGCGTCGGTGATCGGGCCGGCGAGGAACTGCGCCTGCGCCGGCAGCGCGTTCTGCGTGCGCGCCTGCAGGTCCGAGAGCGTCACGACCTGGCCCGCCACGTAGCCACTGAGCGCCCTGATCGCCGCGGGGTCCTTGCCGACGGGTCCCACGATCTTCATGTAGCCGTTGGTGTTGAGCACCGTGTAGTGGCTCCACCAGGCGAGGCCGGTGACGACGAGGGCCAGGCAGGAGAGGAGGACGAGGAGGGCGATGAAGACGACGTGCAGGCGGCCGCTCTTGCGCC
Organism: uncultured Thermoleophilia bacterium; assembly: GCA_963709845.1. GTDB lineage: Bacteria > Actinomycetota > Thermoleophilia > UBA2241 > UBA2241 > CAIXSE01. The sequence goes on along the minus strand of CAVPXV010000004.1, from coordinate 155,334 downwards.
CGCTGGCGGCTGGCTCCGCCGGTCCGGCGTCCTTGATCTCCGTGACGGCGGTCGTCTCGCCCACGGCGGTCGCTCCGGTGACGGCGCCGGCCGTCTCTTCTCCGGGGCCGGCGGCTGCGGCCGCATCGCCCCCGGACTCAGCGGCGTGCACGTCCCCCGGCAAGGCCCCGCCGTTTCCCTCCGAACCACTCTTCTTCTCAGTCATCTGCGCTGCTCCCTCGGTGGGCGCCGCTCCGCGCGGGCGGCGACACTGCAGAGTTTCGTCGTTCGCGCCCGCTTCCCCCCGTGGCGGGCCGTCGCGCTGCACGCTCTGTTCCCGTTCACGCCGCCGGCGAACCCGTTCGCCGGCGCGGCCGCGTCACTCGATGTCGCGGGCGGCGGCGCGCAGATCGTCCCACAGCATGCGCACGTGGTCGCGCTCCGTGGCCTGCGCACCGATGGACACGCGCAGGATCTGCCGTCCCTTGAGGCGCGCCGGGGTGAGGTAGGCCCGGCCGGCACGATTCACGCGTTGGGCGATCGCGAGATTGTGAGCCGTGAGCCGGTCATGGCGACCCTCCAGTCCGGACGGGACGTGGCGCAGGCAGACGGTCTGCAGCGGGACCGGTGCCAGGCGTTCCCAGCCGGGCTCGGAGTCGGCCGCGGCCGCGAGCCACTGCGCGTTGCCGACATCGCGGCGCAGGCGTGCCTGCAGTCCCTCGACCCCGTACTCGCGGATGAGGAACCACAGCTTGAGGGAGCGAAAGCGCCGGCCCAGAGGGATGCCCCAGTCCCGCAGGTTGGGGGCGAGACCGTCCTGGGCGGTGCGCAGGTAGCTGGGGTCGGTGCCCATGACGCGCACCAGGTGCTCGGGGTCGCGGACGTAGTAGGCCGAGAGGTCGAACCCGGTGCCGAGCCACTTGTGCGGGTTGAGCACGACCGAGTCGGCGCGCTCCACGCCCTCCCACATCCAGCGGAACTCGGGGCAGATCATGGCCGAGCCGGCGAGGGCGGCGTCGACGTGCAGCCAGAGGCCGTGCCGGGCGGCGAGCTCGGCGATGCCGGTCAGCGGGTCGAGCGCCGTGGTGGACGTGGTGCCGACGGCCGCGACCACGGCGCACGGCCGGCGGCCGGCGGTCACGTCGGCGGCGATGGCCTTCTCGAGCAGGTCGAGGCGCAGGCCGTGCGCCTCGTCGGTCGCGACGAGGCGCAGGTTATCCGTGCCGAAGCCGGCGAGCAGGGCGCCCTTGGGGATCGAGCTGTGCGCCTGATCCGAGGCATACACGACGAGCGGCGCGTCCTCCTGCTGGAGGCCCCCGCGGTTCTGGCTGAAGGCGCTCGTGCGCTCGCGGGCGCAGAGCAGCGCGCACAGCGTGGCCGTGCTCGCGGAGTCGTGGATCACGCCGCTGAAGGCGGCGGAGAGGCCGAGCATCTGGCGCAGCCAGTCCATGACGACGACCTCGACCTCGGTGGCCGCGGGGCTGGTCTGCCAGCTCATCCCCTGTGGTCCGAGGCCGGAGGAGACGAGGTCGGCGAGCACCGACGAAAGGTCGGTGTTGGACGGGAAGTACGCGAACCAGCCCGGGTGGTTCCAGTGCGTGATGCCGGGCAGCACGATACGTTCGAGGTCGGCCGCGATGGCCGCCAGGCCCTCGGCCTGGCGCGGCGGCGCGGCCGGCAGCAGCGCCTCGATCTCACCCGGCTCCACGCGGCTCATCACGGGGAAGTCCGCGATGCGTTCGCGGTAGTCGGCGACCCAGTCCACGAGCTCGTGGCCCAGCTTGCGGAACTCTGTGGGGTCCATGGTCGGCTCCCTGGTCGCGGTGAAGGGAGAGGAGCGAACGTCTCCACCGCGATTCTACTCAACGGGCGGCGCCGCGGGGGAGCGTCGGGCGGCGTCGTCACAGATGAACGCGGTGCAGCCCATCCTCACCCGGCGGCGATCGCTGCGCCGGCGGTGTCCCGCGCCGCTGCGGATGTGCACTAGAATGCGGGCATGAGCGAGTCCGCGCCCACGAGCCCGAGCGAGCCGCCGGCGCCGGCCGGCGGACTTACCGACTCGGCGCCGCGTCGCACCTGGCTGGCCGCCGAGCGCACGTACCTGGCGTGGCTGCGCACAGGTCTGGGCGCGCTCGGCCTCGCCCTGGCGGTCGGGCGGCTCCTGCCGGCGCTCCTCGGCGAGTCGCATGTGGAGTTCGGCCTGCTGGGAGTGGGCTACGGAGCGCTCGGGATCGTGCTGCTGGTGATGGGCGCCTACCGGGCCGCGCGCGTGCGCTCCGCCCTCAAGGCCGGCGAGCCGCTCCCGCCCGACGTCTGGACCGTCTGGGTGCTCACCGTCGCGACCGTCGTCCTCGGCGTCATCACGATCGTCCTGATCGCCGCCGTCATCTGAGCGTCGCTCGGGCCGGCGCCTTTGAACCACCAACGGAGGACCGTATGAGTCGCTTCGCCACGTCCCGCGAGCTCGTCGTCAGCATCTGCCGTTCGCTGCTGGACCGCGGCTACCTCAAGGCGACCGAGGGCAACGTCTCGGTGCGCGTACCGGGCGAGGACGCGTTCGCGATCACGCCCTCGAACTACGACTACGCCAAGATGGCCGCCGGCGACGTCTGCGTGCTGGACTACGACCAGGAGCGGCTGGAAGGTGAGCGCAAGGCCTCGATCGAGGCCGGCATGCACGCGGCCGTCTATCGCCAGCGCCCCGACGTGAACGCGATCGTGCACACCCATCAGCCGTACGCCAGCGCGCTGGCCCTGGTGCGCCAGGCCATCCCCGCGCTGTTCGACGAGCAGGTGCGGTACCTGGGGCGCTCCGTGGAGATCATCGACTACGCGCCGTCCGGCACCACGTTCCTCAAGAGGAACGTGCGCAAGACGGTGGCGAGCGGCGCCAACGCGTTCATCCTCGCCAACCACGGCGTGCTGGTGCTCGGCGGCGACGCCGAGCGGGCGGTCTTCAACATGGCGCTGCTCGAGAAGGTGGCGCTGGACTACCTGCTGGCGCTGATGACGGACGAGAAGGTGCGCAAGGTGCCCGCGCCGATCCGCGAGATCGCCTTCGCCAGGCTGCGTGCCGACGAGAAGAAGCTGGCGAAGCAGCTGGAGACGGCACGCGAGGTCGAGGCGGCGCGTGGCGACGAGTCGCCGCCGGCGGAGACGGCGGCGCAGGGCGCGGCGCCGCCGCGCTCGCCCGCCGCGCCGGCCGGACCGGCGGGCGCCCGGGACGCCGGCTACGCGATCAGCGCGTACCCCGACGTCGACGCCGTGTACGCGCGCCTGGACGCGCTCGTGCGCCAGCCCTTGCGCCCGGTGAAGCGCGCCGCCATGGACGAGTACCTCGCCTATTTCGAGAGCGCCTGCCGCCGCAGCAAGGAGCTCACCGACGCAGCCGGTGAGCTCATCCCCGGCGGCGTGCAGCACAACCTCGCCTTCAACTACCCGTTCCCGCTGGCCATCGAGAGGGCCGAAGGCGCGCACCTGTGGGACGTCGACGGCAACGAGTACATCGATTTCCTGCAGGCCGGCGGCCCGACCGTCCTCGGCAGCAACTACGCGCCGCTGCGCGACCAGGTCGCCGAGGTGGTCGCCGCCGCCGGACCGGTCACCGGGCTCTTCCACGAGTACGAGCTCAAGCTGGCCGAGCTCGTCCATCGCCTGATGCCGTCGATCGAGATGTTCCGCATGCTCGGCTCCGGCACCGAGAGCGTGATGGCCGCGATCCGCGCGGCGCGGGCGCACACCGGCAAGAAGTGGGTGGTCAAGGTCGGCGGCGCCTACCACGGTTGGAGCGACCAGATGGTGTACGGGCTGCACGTGCCCGGCACCTGGCGCTTCGAGGCCAAGGGCATCCCCATGGGCGCGACCGGGCGCACGCGCGAGTTCTTCCCAAACGACCTCAAGGCGCTGCGCCGCAAGCTGCAGGAGAACAAGCTCACCGGCGGCACGGCGGCCGTGATCGTCGAGCCCCTGGGCCCGGAGAGCGGCACCCGGCCGGTGCCGTTCGAGTTCAACGCCCGTGTGCGCGAGCTCTGCGACGAGTTCGGCGCCCTGCTCATCTTCGACGAGGTCGTCACTGGCTTCCGCCTCGGCCTCGGAGGGGCGCAAGGCTACTTCGGCGTGCGCCCCGACCTTACGGTCTTCGGCAAGTGCATCACCGGCGGGTATCCGATGGCCGGCGGCGTGGGCGGCCGCAGGGACGTGATGATGAGCTTCGCTTCCGGTATCGGCGGCAAGAGCGGCGAGCGCGCCTACGTGGGCGGCACGTTGAGCGCCAACCCCCTGAGCTGCGCCGCGGGGTACTTCGCCATCACCGAGATGGAGCGCACCAACGCGCCGGTGCTGGCCGGCCGTGCCGGAGACCGGCTCACAGCCGGCCTCGGCGACATCATCACGCGCTACCGGCTGCCGTTCGTGGCCTTCAACCAGGGCTCCATCGTCCATCTCGAGACCTCGGGAGTGATGCTGCTCGATCTCAAGAGCCCGCTGCGCTTCCTCAAGGAGATGAAGCCGCGCAAGCACATGATGGAGGAGGTGGGGGCGGCCTTCACGGCCAACGGCCTCATCACCCTCGCGGGCTCGCGCATGTACACGTCGATGGCGGACTCGGACGCGGTCGTCGACGACGCGCTCGAGCGCTTCGAGCGCGTGCTCTCGCGCGTGGAAGGCGTCTGAGCCCGGCACGCGGGGCGGCGCGCCGCCAAGGGCGCGTCCTCGGGTGAGCCGATCCGTCTGTCGCGGGTAAGAACAGGACAGAGATAGTCCTGTTTGCGACCCGCGAGGCTGCTATGGCCACCGTCAGCAAGACCGCCCCCAGCCGCGCCGCGGATGTCGCCCGCCTGCTGGAGCGGCCGCGCTACGAGGTCATACCGGTGCGCGGCGTCGAGGCCAAGGTGGCTGCACTCCCGCGCGGCGCCCGCGTCACCGTGACCGCGTCGCCGAGCCAGGGGATGGCGCGCACTGTGGAGGTCGCGGAGCACCTCGCGGCCGGCGGATACGAGCTCATCCCGCATCTGGCGGCGCGCATGCTGGGCGGCCGCGGCGAGCTTGAAGAGCTCGTCGGACGCCTCGCGGCCGCAGGCGTGCACGAGGCCTTCGTCGTGGGCGGCGACGCGGACCCGCCGGCCGGACCCTATCGCGAGGCCGGCGACCTCCTGGACGAACTCGCCGGCCTCCCGCATCCTTTCGCGCGCATCGGCGTCGGCGGCTACCCGGAGGGTCACCCACGCGCCTCCGACGCGGCGCTGCTGGAGGCGCTGCGCCGCAAGCAGCGCCACGCCGACTACGTCGTCACTCAGCTCTGCTTCGACGCGGGAGCGCTGACACGCTGGATGGTGGCGATGCGCGCCGCCGGCATCGAACTGCCGGTGGTCGTCGGACTGCCCGGGGTCGTCGAGCGGCGCAAGCTGGCCGAGATCTCGCTGCGGACCGGCGTCGGCGCCTCGCTGCGCTACCTGCGCGGGCATGGGCGGGAGCTGGCGGCGCTGGTGCGGTCGCGGCGCTACGACCCCACGGCGCTCACCAGCGCCGTGGCCGGCGCCCTCGCGACACAGGGCCTGACGGCCGAGGGCGCCCACCTGTTCACCTTCAATCAGGTCGAGCCGACCGCGGGCTGGGTGGACGACGTCACGCATCGCTGAGTGCCGCGCCGGTCGTGACGGGTAGACTGGCGCGGTCAGGAACTTACCGAGGAGCCTCGCCATGACCGATGCACGCCAGCCCGCAGACGAGACCGCCGGCCTTTCGCCGGCCACCCAGGCCGTGTGGGCCGGCGAGGGCGCGTCGCTCGTGCAGGGCGCTACGCAGGTGCCGGTGGTGTACAGCGCCGCCTACGGCTACCCGGACGTCGACGCCTGGCTGGACGTGGCCCTCGGGCGCACGGCGGGCCACATCTACAGCCGCAACACCAACCCGACGGTGCAGGCCTTCGAGGAGAAGGTCCGCGTCCTCGAGGGCGCGCAGGCCGCCACCAGCTTCGCCACCGGCATGGCCGCCGTGAGCAACACGCTGTTCGCGCTGCTCGCCCCCGGCGACCGCGTGGTGTCGGTCAAGGACACGTACGGCGGCACCAACAAGGTCTTCCTCGACTTCCTGCCGCGCATCGGCGTGGAGGTCGACCTGCGCGACACCGGCGACCACGAGGTCATCGAGGCGGCCATCGGCCAGGGCTGCCGCATCGTCTATCTCGAGACGCCCACCAATCCGACGCTCAAGATCATGGACATCGCCCGGCTCTCTCAGGCGGCGCACGACGCCGGCGCCGTCGTGGTCGCCGACAACACCTTCGCGACGCCCATCAACCAGAACCCCCTGGCGCTGGGCGCCGACCTCGTGATCCACAGCGCCACGAAGTTCCTCGGTGGGCACGCCGACGCGCTCGGCGGCGTCCTCGCCGGCGACCCCGAGCTCGTCGCCACCGTCTATCACTATCGCGAGATCACCGGGGCGACGCTCGACCCCATGGCCGCTTACCTGCTCATCCGCGGCATGAAGACGCTGGCGCTGCGCATCCGCCAGCAGAACGAGAACGCGCTCGCCATCGCGGGCTGGCTGCAGGGTCAGCCGGCGGTCTCCGAGGTCTACTACCCCGGCCTCGAGACGCACCTGCACCACGACGTGGCGGCGCGGCAGATGCGTGGCTACGGCGGCGTGCTCAGCTTCATGCTCGAGGGCGGGTTCGAGGCGGTGAAGCGCGTCCTCCCGCGCCTGCGCCTCGCGCACCGCGCCGCCAACCTCGGCGCCGTGGAGACGATCGCCGGCCCGCCCGCCACCACGAGCCACGTGGAGCTGAATGAGGAGGAGCGCGCGGCGATGGGCATCCCCGAGGGACTCATCCGCTACTCGGTGGGCATCGAGGACGCCGGCGACCTGATCGCCGACCTGGCGCAGGCGTTCGCATCGGCCTAGGCCGATCGGCCTGCTAGGATGACCGCATGCCGGGGACCTATTTCCGTATCGCGGACAGATGAGCCGGCCGGCGCGGCAGGCTGAGCCATCGGGCGGCATGAGCCGCGGATTGATCGCCTTGTTCGCGATCGCCACCGGGCAGGCGGTCGCGAGCAACTACCTGGCCCAGCCGCTGCTCGTCACGATCAGGCAGGACATGCACGTGACGACCAGCGTCGCCGGCCTGATCGTGACTTCCGCCCAGGCCGGCTACGCCGCCGGCCTCATCCTGCTCCTGCCGCTCGGCGACCTCTTCGAGCGGCGCCGGCTCATCGCCACGCTCGCCCTCGTCACGGCGCTCGGCCTCGCCGCGCTGGCCCTGGCGCCGAACGCCGGCTTCTTCCTGGCGGTGGCCGGCATCGTCGGCTTCACGTCGGTCGTGGCGCAGATCCTGGTGCCGTTCGCCGCCACGCTGGCCACCGACGCCGACCGCGGCCGCGTCGTCGGCATCGTCATGAGCGGCTTGCTCATCGGCATCCTGCTGGCGCGGACCGTGTCCGGCCTCGTCGCGGCGGTCGCCGGCTGGCGCGCCGTGTACTGGCTGGCGGCCGCGCTGATGTTGGTCCAGGCCGCTACCCTCTACGTCCGGCTGCCCACCTACCGGCAGCGGGTCGGGCTCTCCTACCCGCGCCTCCTGGCGTCGGTGCTAAAGATCGCGCGCGGCGAGCCGGTCCTGCGCCGCCGCGCGCTCTTCGGCGTGTGTTCGTTCGCCGCCTTCAGCGTGCTGTGGACGACGCTGGCGTTCGTGCTCGCCGGGCCGCCCTACGGCTACGGCGAGGGCGTCATCGGCTTGTTCGGCCTCGTCGGCGCCGCCGGCGCCCTGACCGCCACGCTCGTCGGTCGCTTCACGGACCGCGGCTGGGCGCGCCGGCTCACCCTCGTCTCGGCCTTCGTGCTCACAGCGTCGTTCCTTTTCCTCTGGTTCGGCCGCGCGTCCCTGTGGGCCTTGATCTTCGGCATCGTGCTGCTCGACATCGGCTCCAACGGCATCCACATCACCAACCAGAGCGAGATCTACCGCCTGCGGCCAGACGCCCGCAGCCGCATCAACGCCTTCTACATGACGTCGTGCTTCATCGGCGCCGCGGCCGGCTCGGCCGCGGCCGCCTTCGTCTACGACGCACACGGCTGGGGCGGCGTCTGCCTCCTCGGCACCGGTATCAGCCTCGCCGCCCTCGCACTGTGGGCGGCGGGAGCCGTCAGGGCAAGGACGCCGCGCGACCTGAGGAGTGACACGCCATGAGATTCGTCGACGCTCACCTGCACACCGACATGACCGAGGACATCCAGCTCCAGAAGCTGGTCATGATGGGCATGGAGGGGGCGGTGATCCCCAGCCCCCACATGTTCCTGGGGACGCACGACGCCGACGCCGTGCTGCTCCTGTGGGAACGCTTCCTCACCCTGGAGGTGAACACGGCGCGCACGCTCGGCTTCGAGGCCTTCGTCTCGATCTCGGTGCCGTTCTTCGGCGTGAACCAGAGGGACGCCGAGAAGTGCCTCGAGCGCATGCCCGAGTTCCTGGCCCACGAGCGCGTGGTCGCCATGGGCGAGATCGGCCTGGACTGCGCCACCCGCTTCGAGGAGGACCTCTTCCGTGAACATCTGCGCCTGGCCAAGGCGCACGACCTCCCCGTGATCCTGCACACGCCCATCCGCCTGGCGCCGCAGGGCCCGACGGTGACCCCCCGCGTGTTCGAGATCATCAAAGAGGAGGGCTTCCCGGTGGAGCGCTGCGTCTTCGACCACGCCGGCGAGGAGACCATGGACTTCCGCATGAGCACCGGCGCGATGGTGGGGCTGTCGATCTGCTGGGACAAGATGCCGCCGGAGGTGGCGGCGCGCATGGTCGTCGAGCACCCTGAATGGCGAGACCGCCTCATCATCAACTCGGAGCTCGGCGGCCAGGGCAACGACTACTTCATGGTGCCGCGCGTGATGCTGGCGATGAAGCTGATGGGCCTCGACCGCGAGACCATCGACGAGGTCTGCTACCGCACGCCCAAGGAGTTCTTCGCGCTGCCGATCGCGTAGGGAGGGCCTCTCCGCCAGTGCTCTGCTGCCGACTATGAGCGGCCCCGCACGCGCCGAGAACCCGCCGCGCCGGGCGGCACGGCGGGTGTACGATGCCTCGTATCAGACGTTCCTCGAGGTCCACGGGCGCCTGCGCCCGCTCTACCGGCGCATCGACAAGGGGGCGACATGAGCGCGAGCGATCACGCCGATTACCGGGTGTACGGCTACCGCTGGGTCGTCCTTGCGGTCTTCATGCTGGTCAACCTGACGATCCAGATGCTCTGGATCAGCTACGCGCCGATCACCAGCACCGCCTCCGCGTACTACGGCGTCTCCGACGTCGCCATCGCCATCCTCGCGATGACCTTCATGATCGCCTTCATCCCGCTGTCGCTGCCGGCCGCCTGGGTGATCGACACGCGCGGGTTCCGCATCGCCGTCGGCTTCGGCGTCGTGCTCATGGCGGTCTTCGGCATCAGCCGCGGCTTGGCCGGCACCAACTACACCCTGGTCCTGCTCAGCACGATCGGCATCGCCGTCGCGCAGCCGTTCCTGCTGGACGCCTGGACCAAGGTCCCCGCCAACTGGTTCGCCGCGGGCGAGCGGGCGACCGCGGTCGGTCTGGTCACGCTGGCGAGCATGCTGGGTATCGCCGTGGGCATGGCGCTCACGCCGGTCCTCGCCGGCGCGATGTCGATCGCCGACGTCCAGCTCGTGTACGGCGGGCTGGCCGCCGCCTCGGCGATCGCCTTCCTGGTGCTGGCACGGGAGAGGCCGGCGACGCCCCCGTGCCCGCCGGGGATGGACGAGCGGGCGCTCATGCTCGACGGCCTCAGGCACGCGCTGCGCGTCAAGCCCTTCCTCATCATGCTGGGCGTCGCCTTCATCGTCATGAGCGCCTTCAACGGCGTGACCACTTGGGTGGAGGAGATCATCCGGCCGCGCGGCTTCAGCCCCACGGACGCGGGCATCATGGGCGCCCTGATGCTGCTCGCCGGCATCATCGGGGCGGTCGTGCTCTCGGCGCTCTCCGACCGCCGGGGCAAACGCGTGCGCTTCATGGTCATCGCCCTCGTGGCGGCCGTGCCGGGGATGCTGGGCGTGGCCTTCGTATCGTCCACGCTCCTGCTCTACGCCTTCGCCGCGGTCCTCGGGTTCTTCCTCGTGGCGGTGCTGCCGATCGGCATGCAGTACGCCGCCGAGATCACCAACCCCACGCCCGAGGGCACCTCCAACGGGCTGATCCAGCTGTGCGGGCAGGTCTCGGTGGTCTACGTCTACATCATGGGGGCGCTGCGCACGGCGAACGGTTCGTTCACGGTCTCGTTGCTGCTGTCGGCCGTGCTGCTCGGCGCCTGCGCCGTCGCGGTCTCGCGGCTCAAGGACGCGGGCACCGCCCCAGCGGCGCGCGTGGCCCTCCAGCCGGCCGCCGCCGAGCAGCAGGCCGCAGGCTGACCCGCTCCTAGAGGCGCTCGGCCAGCACGACCTCGGAGCCGAGCGCCCAGCGGCTCACGAGCAGGCGCTCGCGGATGCGCCAGCGGTGCGGCGCCAGCGCCGCCGTGAGTTCCACCGGGCGACAGCCGGCCACGGCGCGGGGGTCGAGCCGCCACAACCCGCGCCACATGCCCGTCAGGAGCCGCGCCGGGCGCGTGGAGCCCGGCGTGAGGCTCGCCAGGGCGAGCAAGCCGCCGGGCCGGAGGACGCGGTGGGCCTCCTTCAGCAGGTCCACGGTGTCGGCCGGGCTGAGCAGGTCGAGCACGTAGGTGCTCACGAAGCGGTCGAAGTCGCCGTCCGCGCGCCGGCAGGCGCGGCGAGCCGTCGGTCAGCTCGACGCGGGCGCGGCCGCTCCAGGGACTGACGGCCTCCCGGGCCAGCTGGACCATCCGCGGGCTCACGTCCAGGCCGAGGTAGGCGGCGCCGGCCGGCAGACGCGTCTGCAGGAGTCGGGCGGCAAAGCGCCCGGTGCCGCAGCCGAACTCCAGGACGGCGCTGGCGTTGTAGAAGTCGCAGCGCCAGGCGATCTCGTCCATGGCGCGCCGCTCGCCGACAGGCCGCGTGTCCTGCCAGCGGCCGATGCGGTCGTACACGCGACGCGCCTGCCGATGGTCGAGGTAGGCGCCGGCCATCGTCAGACCGCGGGTCCCTCGAGGCGGCGCGTCCGCCGTGCTGCGCCCGGCCGCGGACGCCTCGCAGCGCGGCCGGCGCCGCCGCGCGAGATGGTGCTCCCGCCTGACATCAGCTGCAGCATCGCCGACCTCCTTCGTCCCTCAGGTGCCGGTTCCCGGTGCCGCCCGCCGCCTGCCGGCGCCCTGTAGAATTGCGGCAACGGGTCGCGGCCGCTGCCGCGGCCACTCGGCACTTCGTCACGAGGAGAGCGTATGCCAACCCAGGCCCAGGTTCACGCCGTCCACGAGGGCGGGATGCGCATCTCCGCCGGCGATGGCGAACACACCATCACGATGGACTACCCCATGCCGGGGGCCGATGCCGACCTCGCCGGGCTGACGCCGCTGCGGACCCTGCTCGCGAGCCTCGCCGGCTGCAGCGGCAACGCCTTGGCCGTCCTGCTCGCGAAGATGCGCCAGCCGGTCAGCGGCATCGAGGTCGACGCTCGCGCCGTGCGCCGCGACGAGCACCCGACCGTGTACACCGAGATCGCGCTCGAGTTCACCGTACGGGGTAAGGGCGTCGATCCCGCGGCAGTCGCACGCGCGGTGGCCCTCGCCGACGAGCAGATCTGCCCCGTGTGGGCGATGCTCAAGCCCGGCACTCCCATCACCGCGACCTGCCGGGTCCTCGACGACTGAGCGGGGGCCCTGGCCGCCGCGCCTCAGGAGAGGACGCGCCGGCGGAAGCCGTCGATGCCCACCCAGGTGAGCAGCACCGTGAACCCGATCAGCGCCGAGTAGATCGCCCACACCGGCATGTGCGGCACGCCGACGGTGAGCGACAGGCGGAAGCCCTCGCACATGTAGACGAGCGGGTTCACCAGCACGGCGATCTGCAGCCACTTGATGGCCGCGAGCGATTCCCACGGGTAGTAGACGGCGCCCAGGAAGGTGATGGGCAGCACGACGATGGCGAACAGCAGGGGCACCTGGTGCGGCTTGACGCGGGTGCCCATAGTGAGCCCGAACGCGGCGCTGAGCACGGCGCCCAGAGGGGCGATGGTGAGCAGGAAGAGCCAGTGGACGTGCAGGTGCACGGGCGTGGCCGGGATGAAGAGCGCCAGCGGGAAGACGACCAGGCCGGCGATGAGCGCCTGCACCGCGCCGGCGGCGATCTTCTCGGCGGCGACGCCCCACACGGGGAGTGGGGCCATCACGCGGTCCTCGATCTCGCGCGTGTAGCCGAACTCCTGGACGAGCGGCAGAGCCACGGCCTGTACTCCCTGGAAGATCTCGGAGGTGGCGATCACCCCGGCCATGAGCAGCGTCGAGAAGTTCGCCTCCGCGGCGGGCGAGCCGCCGACGCCCTGCCCGATCTTGGGGAACACGTAGGTGAACACGAAGACGAGCAGGAGAGGCTGCATGACGGTGCGCACGGTGAACAGCCCGGCGCCCTTCTGCAGGACGCGCAGGTCGCGCAGAAGCAGCGCGAAGAACGCCGTGAGGGAGGCCCGGCGCGCAGGGCGGAAACCCATGGAGAGCTCGACGTCGGGCACTGGCGTGATGACGGTGCTCACTCGCGCAGGTCCTTGCCGGTGAGGGTGATGAACACGGTCTCCAGGGTCGGCTCGTTGACGGTGACGTCGGTGACGTGGAACCCGCCCGCCTCCGCCTCGGCGACCACCCGCGGCACGATGCCGCCGGTGCCGCGGAAGAACGCCGTGGCGAGGCCGTCGATGACCTCGGCGCGCACCGCGTCGGGCATCGCGCCGAGGCGCTCGGTCAGGGCCGCGGCGTCGCCGTCCGTGGACACGCGCACGATCGTGTCGGCCTCGACCGAGGCTTTGAGGCCGCGGGGCGTGTCGAGGGCGAGGACGCGGCCGTGGTCCATGATCGCCACGCGGTCGCAGAGCTGGTCCGCCTCCTCCATGTAGTGGGTCGTGAGCAGCACGGTGAGGCCCTCGCCGTGCAGGCCGTGGAGAATCTCCCAGAGCGCGAGCCGGCTCTGCGGGTCGAGGCCGGCGGTCGGCTCGTCGAGGAAGAGGATGTGCGGGCGGTGGGCGATGCTGCGCGCCACCATGAGGCGCTGCGCCATCCCGCCGGAGAGCGCGAAGACGCTGGCCTTGGCGCGGTCGGTGAGGCGGAATTGCTCGAGCAGCTCGTCGGCGCGAGAGCGCGCCTCGCGTGCGTTCGCGCCGAAGTAGCGGCAGTGGTAGTAGAGGTTCTCCCACACGGTCAGGCTGCGGTCGAGCGTGTTGCTCTGCGCGACGACGCCGATGGCCTGCTTGGCGAGCGCCGGATGCGCCACCACGTCCACGCCGCCCACGCAGGCGCCGCCGGCGCTTGGCACGACGCGCGTGGAGAGCATCCCGACCGTGGTCGTCTTGCCGGCGCCGTTCGGCCCCAGGAGGCCGAAGATCTCGCCGGCCAGCACCGACAGATCGAGGTCGATGACGGCCTTGATGCCACCGGGGAACGTCTTTGACAGCCCGGCGGTGGTTATGACCTCGCCCGGGGCGCAGTGCGCGCCCACGAGCGGCGCGGCCGGCAGGATGTCTGTGGTAGTGGCCAAGGTGCTCCGGTGTCTCAGCGCCTTCTGCGTCTCACAGGCAATGGTTGCGCGTGCGGGCGCGTCGCAAACCCGGAGCCCCGACATCGAGGGGCAGCAGGGCGACTGACTACTCGGTGTCGCTCTGACGCGCGGGGGCTGTCCGCGTCGCCCACGAGAGGCGCAGGCCGTGGACGCCGGTGAGCATGACCCACCCGAGCAGGGGCACGACCATGAGGCGCTGCAGGAGGCCGACCACGTCCGAGTTGCCGGCCACGGCCAGCGCGACGAGCGCCGCCATGCCCACGAGCGTGAGCCCGAAGGAGGGCAGGTGGAACGAGCGCCAGCGGCGATCGCCGCGGAAGTGCAGCGAGAGCAGCAGCATGGCCGTGATGAGGCAGCCGTAGCCGGCGGTCGCCGTGTCGGCGTGGATCTGCCCGCTCACGGTGGCGACGGCCGCGTTGCGCAGGTCGGTGGGGAAGGCGGCCGCCAGGAACGAGGCGACGCCGCCGATGGCGATGAGACAGAGGCCCAGCCGCGAGAGGACGGTCGTGCGCACCCGGCGCCAGAGGCCGGCCGGCAGGGCCAGAAGGCTGAGGCCCAGGACGACGAAGGCGGAGATCTGCAGGAAGCCGTAGCGTCCCACGGCGAGCTCGCTGATGGTGCGCTGCATGGGGTCGTACATGGGCCGGAGCAACTGCTCGGCCGAGACCGCCGCGAAGAAGTAGACGATGCCGACGACGGCTATGGCCGTCAGGACGGCGGTGAGCCAGGCGAGCCGGTGGTCGGGCCTGGGGGTGTGCTGCTGGCGTGTCGAGAAGGTCGGCATACGGGGGAGCATCCACAGTACACGCAAAACGGCGGCGCACAAACCCGCGGAGACTGTGTGCCGCCCGTGGGTATGCTCTTCTGTATCGGCAAGCGACCGGGGCACCCGAGTGCACGGCATCCTGCGCATACGAGACTTCCGCCTCCTGTTCACCGGCGAGGGCGTCTCCCTCATGGGCGACCAGTTCTACTTCATCGCGCTGCCGTGGCTCGTGCTGGAACTCACCGGCAGCGCCGCCATGCTCGGCGTGGTGCTGGCGCTCCAAGGCATACCGCGCGCCGTGTTCATGCTCGTGGGCGGCGCGGTCACCGACAGGTTCTCGCCGCGCCGCGTCATGATCGGGTCGAACCTGGCACGACTGGCCCTCGTGTCTCTGCTGGCCGCCGCGGTGCTCGGCGGCAGCGTGCGCCTCTGGATGGTCCTCGTCATCGCCCTCGCGTACGGCATCGCGGATGGTTTCTTCTTTCCCGCGCAGGGCGCCATCGTGCCGCAGCTGGCGTTGATTGACCAGTTGTCTGCGGCCAACGCCGTGGTCCAGGGGCTCGACCAGGTCGCGCAGTTCGTCGGCCCGGTGCTCGCCGGCCTGCTCATCGCCTCGTTCGCGAGCGGCAGCCTCGGGATGCAGGGCGTCGGTCTGGCCCTCGCCGTGGACGCCGCCACCTTCGCCGTGTCGGTCGCCCTCCTGTGGCTGATGTCCGTCGACCGCCGCGCGCCCGCCGGCTCCTCACGCGAGGACGAACCACGGTCGCTGCGGGCGGCCATCGGCGAAGGCTTCGCCTACATGTGGGGCGATCCGCTGCTGCGCCTGCTTCTGCTGCTCATCCTGGCGGTCAACTTCCTCGCCGTGGGCCCGCTGCTCGTGGGCGTGCCGACTCTGGCAAGAGTGCGGCTGGACGGCGGCGCCCAGGCCTACGGGGCGATAATGTCGGCGTTCGGCGGCGGGTCCCTGGCGGGCCTGGCCGTGGCCGGCATCGCCCGCCGCCCGGCCGCCGCCTACCTCGGCCGTGTGCTCCTCGGTGTGTGCGCTGCGTTCGGCGTCGGGCTCGCGGTGCTCGGCTTCGCGCAGACTCTGGTCGCGGCGATCGTGCCGGCGGCCTTCATGGGCTTCGCCGCCGGCTACCTCACGGTCTCGTTCTTCACGTGGGTGCAGGCGCGCACCCCGCGGCGCCTTATGGGCCGCATGATGAGCCTCATCATCTTCGCCTCGGTCGGCCTCGTGCCGCTCTCCCAGGCAGTGGCAGGGCCGGTGGCGCAGCGCAGCGTCACCATCCTGTTCGTGGGCTCGGCGCTGCTGCTCGCGGCCGTCGTGCTGCGCGCCTGGTTCGTGCCGGCGCTGCGCTCCATGGGCGTGGAGATGGCGGCGGCCGGCGCGCCGCCTTCGTCAACGATGACCGACGGCCACCAGTACGATGCCCACGAACACCAGCGCCGTGCCCAGCCACTGTGGCAGGGCGAACGACTCGTTGAAGATGAGGTACGCCGCGAACAGCTGCGCCGACACGAAGGCCATGCCGATGCCGATCATGTTGGCAGCCGTCAGCGACCAGTATCTCACGATGCCGGCGAACGTGAGCTGCACGCCGAGCCCGAAGAAGCCGCCGATGATCTGCCACGCCACGAAGGTCCGCCACCTGTCCGCGTGCCCGGAGGCGGCGAAGCAGGCGGTGGCGCCGACATTGAACACCTGGTTCATGACGACGATTCCCGCAAGCACGGCGACCTGCATACCAGCCATGGCCGTGACCGCCGGCTTCGTGCGCATGGCGGCTAGGTAGCGATGGAACATCGTCATCCTCCAGTCGGCGCGGACCTCCTCCGGATTCTACGCGCCCGCGGCTGCCGGAGGCGAGGGGCGTGAGGCTGCCGCTGCGGGTGACCGGCGATCCCTGGCTGTACACCTTCGCGCGGATCGTCCTCGCGGGTGCCGTCCGTGCCTATGGGCGCGTACGCTTCTCGGGCACGGACAATCTGCCGGCGTCGGGGCCGGCCATCCTTGTCGCCAACCACCCGAGCGACGTGGACCCGATCCTGCTGGCGATCGCCCTTCCGCGGACGGTGCATTTCATGGGCGACGTGGTCCAGTTTCAGCGGGCGTTCGTGGGGCCCATCATCGCGCGCCTCGGCGCGTTCCCGGTGCACAAGGGCTCGCCGGACAGGAGAGGCGTCGAGACGGCGCTCGAGCTACTCAGGAGGGGCGAGGTCATCGCTCTGTTCCCCGAGGGTGACCTGTACCGGCGCGCGGACCCGGAGCCGTTCGGCCGGGGCGTCGGCTTTCTGGCGGCGCGCAGCGGGGCACCGGTGATCCCGGTCGGTATCGCCGGCGCCGAGCGCATCTGGGACGGGAGACGCCTGGGCTGGCCGTGGATCGCGGTACGTGTGGGCGCGCCGCTGCGCTTCGACGGGGAGCCGCGGCGCGGGCACGACGCTCACGCGCGCATGGCGGCGGAGGTGCGGGCCGCCGTCGTGGCTCTCCTCGACGGCGGCCCGCTGAGATAGCCCGTACGCGGGGAAGGGCGTCCCGCGCCGCAGCTCAGTAGGCGATCGCGTGCGTCAGGTTCACACCGGCGGCACGCGCCCGCGCCACGATGGCATCGCGCCACTGGGCGAGGTGGGCAAGCGCCTGATCCCCGGGCGCGCCGGAGGCACTCGTCAGCATCCATTCGGCGGAGGCGGATCGCGCGTGGCGGGCGCCAAGAGAGCGCGGCCCCGCCTTCATCAGGCTGGCGAATTCCGCGTCTCTCACGATCAGGGGGGACGGACGCATCACCAGGACCGCGCCGCCGCGTCCCGCCGGAGGGGCGGCAAGCGTGGTCACCAGGAGTCTTTCCGGCGCGGTGCGCACCACGTCCGCCATGTACTCGCTGCTGTTGTGCAGCAGCGATGCAGCCGTGACCATCTCGCTGTGCGCCGAGACGAGATCCAGCGGGACGGTCATCGTGGAGAGCTCGGTCTGCACCTTGTGCAGGCGCGCGACGATCTTCGTCATGCGCGCCGCCGCCGCGTCGCACGCGGCGCAGCGGTGTGCCGGCAGGTCGACCTTGTTGCAGCAGCAGGCGCAGTCGGTCAGCTCCGCGTACGCGGGCTGCACCTGAGCCACGTAGCTCATCAGCTGCGCCCGCGAGACGGCCGCCGCGTTCGCGGCGCCGGCCGTCGACATTCCCAGCGTCGACCCGTCGACACGGCGTGCCTGTGCCGCTGTCGCGAGCGTCAGTGCAACGACGGCCACCAGAACGATGAGCATGAGGATCATGCGTTTCATGGCCCCTCCCAAGTGCGGGCGGCGGGGCCGCTGGCGCGGCCGACAGCGCCGCCTTGACACAGCCCCAGCGTAGGCGGGCCATCGTTCGCTTGCCTCACCCCGATTGGGCGATTCGTCGCAGATCCGGGGCCCTCGGCCGGCTGCTCCCCGCCGGCCGAGGGCAGGCCGAGTGGCCCGCAGCTGGTGCGCCCGCTATGATTGGGTTCCCCTGGGCGCGCGGAGTGCTTGTGAACGACCGACAGACCCCTTTGGCGAGCGAGCGGCTCGGCCACGCCGAGATCCTCGCGTGGTTGCGCGAGGATGACCCGGCGCGGCTCGACGAGCTGTGGGCCGCGGCCGACGCGGCTCGGCACAGCCACGTCGGCGACGAGGTCCATCTCCGCGGCCTCATCGAGATCAGCAACTACTGCGTGCGCGCCTGCGGGTACTGCGGCCTGCGCGCCGGCAACCGCGAGATCGAGCGGTACCGCATGAGCGAGGACGAGATCATCGCCTGCGTGCGCGACGCCGAGGCGTGGGGATGGGGCACCGTCGTCGTGCAGTCGGGTGAGGACTACGGGCTCAAGACGGAATGGATCGCCGCCATCGTGCGCCGGATCAAGACCGAGACGGGCCTCGCCGTGACCCTCAGCCTCGGCGAGCGGCCCGACGAGGATCTGGCAGCCTGGCGTGAGGCCGGGGCTGACCGCTATCTGCTGCGTTTCGAGACCTCCGACGAGCAGCTCTACCGGCTCATCCACCCGGACCTTCGCGGCCGCGTCTCCGATCGCTTCCGGATCCTCGCCAAGCTGCGCGAGCTCGGCTACGAGGCGGGGAGTGGGGTGATGATCGGCATCCCCGGTCAGACGTACGCCAGCGTCGCCGCCGACATCGGCACGTTCCGCGACCTCGACCTCGACATGATCGGCATCGGGCCCTACATCGCGCACCCGCTGACGCCGCTCGGTGACCACAGCTGGCGGCGGCCCATCCCTGAAGGCGAGCAGGTCCCCGGCGACGAGCTCACCGTGTACAAGGCGGTAGCGCTCACGCGCCTCGTGTGCCCGGAGAGCAACATCCCCAGCACCACGGCCCTTGCGACGATCAACAAGGTCGACGGCCGCGAGCTGGGCCTTCAGCGCGGCGCCAACATCGTGATGCCCAACCTCACGCCGCCCGAGTACCGCGAGCGCTACGAGATCTATCCCGACAAGGCCTGCCTCAACGAGACCGCGGAGATGTGCCGCGGCTGCCTCCAGGGCCGCATCGAGACGATCGGCCGCGCCGTGGGCGAGGGCCCCGGCGGCCGCAGGCGTTCCCGGACCGACGAGGTCTGAGGCTCGGGATCCGCTCGGCCGCCGGCCCAGGGCCGGACGCCCGCTCGCGCCCGCGCGCTGCGGGCCGGGTCCACCAGGCTCGTGGGCGTCTACTCGGCGCGGGAGTGGTCGACCGTCGTCTGGAGCTCGGTGGTCTGCTGCGTCGTCCACCCCGGGGGTGAGGCGACGGCCGCCCAGGCGTACGCGGACATGTCGCGGTAGTCGCGCCCGTGACCCTTGGCCACTGTCGTGCCCGCGAACTTGTCAGCCGTGATCTGAAGGAACGTCACCAACGGCAGCCACATCGTGGCCTCGGACACGTCGCGAGCGCGCGGCTCCCGCAGCCAGCCGGGCCTTTGGAGCACGAGACTGAGGCTCCACCACACGACCGGGTCCGACCCGTGCTGCAGGAACGCCACCCGCGGACTCTCCCAGGGGCCCGACGGCTGGGCCAGGTCCTGCGGTCCGGCGGCCCAGCGGATGGTGCGTCCTTTCTTGTAGACGGGCAGCCATTCGGGGCTACCGGCGTCGCGAGCCGCCTCCAACCTGCGCCAGAGCAGAGCGTCGTTCGGCGTGCCGGCGAAGAGGGCGCCGTCGGTTTGGGCGCGGAGATCAGCCGCGCCCACGAACGGCGCCTGGTCGGCCAGGGAACCCAAGCCGAGGCCGTAGGCGATCAGTCGCGGCCGGGCGACGGCGGGCAGCCTTGACCACGCGGCGTACACGGCGCCGAAGAGCGCCCGGCCCGCGTCGGCGGCCCTGGCCTCGTCTCTGATGAAGCCGATCCAGCTCGGCAGGACGGAGTACTGGATCGACACCTCGGCCGTGTCGCCGTTGTACATGTACTCGGGAGGGTCGGCAGACTGCGGCTCTATCCGCCCGGTGCTGGTGCTCCCCATGACCACGAGGAGTCTGCGCGTGAACGCACCCGTCCGCTCCAGTTCCCTGACCGCGAGGGCCGCGCGAGCCTCTGCCGTCGGCGCGCTCTCCACCCCCACGTACACCCTTATCGGCTCCTTGGGGGGCCGTCCGTTGAACGCCGTCAGCTGCTGCCGGCTGGGACCGCCGGCGACGAAGCTGCGGCCCTGCCTGCCCAGCGATCGCCAACCGACCAGCGAGGCGGGGCTCCCCGAGCGCATCGCGCTCTGAGGCCGCGTGACGCCGCGGTCGGTCTTGTCGTTGGCCGCGCCGTACAAGCGATCGCTCATGCGCTCTAGTCCCTGGAAGCCGGCCACGAGGACGACCAGCACGCCCAGCGCCACGGCGACGCCGCCCAGCGTGAACGCGAGCCACCGCGGCATCTGCTTGCCGAACACCGCGCCGATGGCGGTCGTCAGCGCGCGCAGCGCGCGGCCCAGGGCGATGAGTCCGAGTCCGATGACGGCCGCGACGGGCACCGACTTGAGCAGGAACAGGTACCCGACCTCACTCACGCCGACGAGGCGCCGCGTCTCGTTCTGCCATGCGGCGCCCCAGGCGACGAAGACGAGCACCCACGCGGCACCGGCCAGGAGCAACACGATCCAGGCGAAGTGGCGAGTGCGTGGCGTCGGCTCCCAGCCCGTCAGACGCCGCACCGCCCAAGCCGTCAGCACGCCGAGTCCATATGCAACGGCAAAGATGATGCCGGTGATCACGCCCTGCATCGCCCATGTGCGTGGCAGGAGCGACGGCGTGAATGTGAGGGCGAACGACCCCACGCCGACCGCGACGCCGACGAGGCTCAGCGCGGAGAAGAATCTGCCGCGCCGGGGAGGCCTCGCGTCCATGAGTCGCCTTTCTCGTGGGTCGCCGCTCTCAGCTGAACCGCGAATCATCCGATTCGGGTGAGGCGGCAGCCGGTGCTGGGCTCTAGTGTCGCTTGTGTTGGAGCAAGTCCGCAAGCGGGGGAGCGCCGGCCAAGGTGTGTCAGGCGCGAGTCGAAGGAGAGGGTCATGAGAACTTTGCAGACACACAAGAGGCGGAACAAGGGCACGGCCGTGGCAGTCTCGCTGGCGATCCTGGCGCTGGTCTGCCTGGCGCTCGCGGGGCCGGCGCTGGCCGCCGGGCAGGGTGCCGCCGCGAACATGCAGGCCACGCACGCGGCCGCCGCGACGCAAGGGACGACGCTCGGCGTCGCCGCCGAGCCCGCCGCGACGGCGGCCATCGCGAGATCCACACTGGTGGCGGCGCGGGTCGCCGGGACGACGCTCGGCGCCGGCTCGCAGCTCGCGGGTGGCGGATCGTTCTTGATCGTGGCCGATGCGGGCCCGCTGAGCCGGGCCGCACTGGTGGCGGCGCGGGTCGCCGGGACCACGCTCGGCGCCGGCTCGCAGCTCGCGGGTGGCGGGTCGTCCCTGATCGTGGCCGATGCGGGCCCGCTGAGCCGGGCCGCACTGGTGGCGGCGCGGGTCGCCGGGACCACGCTCGGCGCCGGCTCGCAGCTCGCGGGTGGCGGGGCGTCCCCGATCGTGGCCTATGCGGGCCCAGTGAGCCGGGCCGCGCTGGTAGCGACGCGGGTCAGTGGCACGGCCCTCGGCGCGGGCGCCCTCGCATCGGCGCCCATCCCCATCGCGATGGGGAAGGGCCTGCAGACGCACGCCGGCCACATCGCGCCGCAGACGACGACCTCGACCGCTTGGCTTGAGCTCACCGTCCTGGCCGTCGCGATCGCAGCCGCCATCGCCTTCTTTGCCGCCGACCGGCGCCAGAGGGGCACGGCGGCCGGCGCGCAGCCGACGAGGCTGACGGCCAAGACCCGTCAGCCCGACACATCGATGCCGCACGCCGCGTAGCGGTCGCGGATCTTCGGCTTCGCACGCGCTGAGGGCGGGCCAGGTGGCCCGCCCTCAGCGCGCTCAGTCGCAGGCGCAGCCCGGACCGGCGTCCCGTGCGCCGCCCTCGCGCCTGGCCGTCAGTGGCGCGCCGAGCGCGCGCGGCAGAGGCGCAGCAAGCCGCCGCGGACGCAGCGCCGGCCGGCCTCTCTCGCCTGTACACCCTCGCGAGCGGCGCGCCGTTCGGCGATGCGGAGCTGCTGTCGAGCGTAATCGATGTCGAGCGTCACGTGCACGGTCCCCTCCTAACGGCCCGGCTTGGTGGCGCGCACGAACCCGCTGATCAAGCGCACCCCGTCGGGCAGCGCCGGCGCGCCGCAGTACGAGTTCTCTGGCGCGCCTTCGTAGACGCTGGTCACTTCCACGGTCGCCTCGGAGAAGCCGGCTCTGGCGAGACGCGCCAGGTAGTCCTGCTCCTCGAGCGCGCCGGCGACGCAGCCGGCCCAGGCCTCCGCGTCGGCCTTCAGGCCCTTGGGCACGAGACCGAGGTCGCCCTGGAAGACGACGTCGCTCACCGCGAACCGCCCCCCGGGCCTGAGGACGCGGAAGGCCTCCGCCAGCGCCGCGTCCTTGTCGGTCGAGAGGTTGATCACGCAGTTGCTGATGACGACGTCCACGGACTCTTCCGGCAGGGGGACGTCCTCGATCTCCCCCTTGAGGAACTCGACGTTGGCGACGCCGGCCTTACGCTGGTTCTCGCGGGCAAGAGCCAGCATCTCGTCGGTCATATCGAGGCCGTAGGCCTTGCCGGCCGGTCCCACCCGTTTGGCCGAGAGCAGCACGTCGATCCCGCCGCCGCTCCCCAGGTCGAGCACCACCTCGCCGGGGCGCAGATCGGCGAGCGCCGCCGGGTTGCCGCAGCCGAGGCTGGCGAGCACGGCCTCGGCGGGCAGCTCGCCGGTCTCGTCGATGCTGTAGAGGCCACGGGCGAGCTCGTCCTGCGGCTCGACCGCCGTGCCGCCGCACGCGCAGCTCTTCGCCTCCGTAGCGGCCGCGGCTCGCTCCGCGTAGTGCTCGCGGATCTGCTCTTTGAGGTTCTCGCTCGGCTGCTCGCCCATGACGCCCTCCCGGAATGGTCATATCAAACTTCTTCACTATCAGTCTACGTCGGGAAACTGCGCTGTCAACACCAAATCAAGAAAAGTTGTGATAGGATACCGAGGCGATGAAGGATCCCGTGTCGCCGCAGCTGACAACACATTCTGACGCCGGAGAAGTGGCGGCGTCTCCGCCCACCGGCGCCCGCTGCGCCGCTTCGGACGCGTCCCGGCTCGAGCGCCTCGCGCGCGTCGGCAAGGCGCTCGCGGATCCCATCCGCCTGGGCATGCTCGACATCATGGCCCAGGGGCGCGGCTGCTGCGGTCTCGTCGATCCCGCGCAGCGTGGCGTGCCCGGCGCCGAGGAGCCTGAGGGCATCTGCGTGTGCGAGTTCCAGGAGCAGTTCGGCCTCGCCCAATCCAAAGTGTCGTATCACCTGCGCGTCCTCAGGGAGGCCGGCCTCGTCAGTGAGGAGACGCGCGGCAAGTGGAGCTTCTACGCCATCGACCGCGAGGCCATGGCCGCCGCCTGGCGCGACCTCCGAGACCTGCTTCGCGTCTGAACGCCCGCCCCCTTGACCGCGCTCAGGAGCCGGGTGAAGCATGGTCTTCAACTGCGTCGTAGGGGACGCAGAGGGAGGCCCTCCGGGGGGAGGGCCGGACTGGGGGAGGTCGTTCATGAGCAGACGCTCTATGGCTGGTCGTGACGATGGTCGCGTGTCTCATCGCGGTGTTCGTCGTCACGTCGCCGGCGCTGGCGGGCACGCCGAAGCACGTGGTGTTCGTCGTCATGGACCAGATGCACCCGGAATACGCCAGGCAATACGACATGACTCACGTTCTGTGGCTGGAGAACCACGGCGTCAACTTCGACAAAGCCTATGTGGGCGACATGGCGTCAGAGACCGTCGTGAGCCACAACGTGATGGTCAGCGGCCTGCTTCCCAAGCACATGGGCTGGTCGGACGAGGCGTTCCGTGACACCGGCAACGTCCTGAAGAGCGGCCCCGGCATGTACGTCACCGGCGACCTGAGCTACGCGCAGTTCCAGGCGCTCGTCGCGGCCGGCAACTACCCGAAACTGGGCACGTACCTGCAGGCAGCATATCCCGGCTCGACGGTCGCCTATGTCGGCGAGAAGAGCTACCAGGTGCGCTCGATGACGGCCGGCACCGCCGCTGGTGACGCCAACGTCATCGGTGTCTTCCTGGGATCGACGGTCAACCCAGGGTCCTCCACGTTCGACCCGACCATCTATGCCCAGGTCGGTGGCGCCTATCGCGGTCCTTCCGGCATCAACGTGCCTAGTTACATCAGCAGCACGCCGACCAACCGCTTCTTCATCAACTCAGACCCGGCGAACGACTATGGCACGACGACGACGCCGCCCGCCTGGATCTATCCTGAGGACGGCAACCGCATGGTGCCTGGTGCCGATGCGGCTCATCTGGGCGGCGACACCTGGGTGGCCGACGCCGCCATCAAGATCGTGCAGAAAGCCGACTGGTCGGGCCTCTTCCTCAACTTTGGCGGCATCGACAAGATCGGCCACATGTGGGGCGGCGGGGAGTTCGACAATCTCAACAACTACACCTGGGACCCGGACTCCATCATCAAACAGGTCCACATGCCGTTCATCGCCAAGAACGCCGACGACCAGCTCGGTCAGCTCCTGATCGACGCTCTCAAGGCTCAGCACGAGTTCAAGGACACACGCTGATCGTCGTCCTCGCCGACCACGGTCCGACCATAGCCAAGAACTTCTACGGCGTGAACGCGCCTGGTCGCCGGCAGTCGACTTCAACTGGTACTGCGGCTATTCGACTCAACGACGGCGGCTACTACGACACGTCCCAACGTCCGCCTCCGCCGCCATCAAGCCGCTGACGGACACGGGCAACGTGGCCTTCAGCTATCAGTCCACGGCCATCGAGACCTGGCTCATCAGGATACGCTCGGCCGTCAAGAAGATGGAGGCGGCGCACATCATGAGCACGCTCCCGGGCGTGATCGCCACGTACGTCGAAGAGCCACGACGGCAACCGCTACGGCTCGACACCGCGAGTCCCACGATGACGTCCTCGGCGAGCGCTCTGGTGGAGGCAGCACGGGCAAGAGCTCGTCAACACCATGGCCTTGTCTGGCTCGGCCGACGTCGTCGGCCTGCTCGCCGATCAGACCAGCTACGGCGTCTACGGCGACCACGGCGGCGCGCAGACTGGACGTTCAGCGCATCCCCATGGTGCTTACTACGCCCGGGATGAAGCACGTGGTGAGGGGCACGCCCTTCCGCCTCGTCGACTCATGCCGACCGTCATGCGGGCCATGGGCATCTAGCCCACCAAGCGCCATGGACGGCACCGCCTACAATCTTCCCATGCACAGGTCGGGTTGCGACCGGCATCACCATCGCTGATGTTGCCGACGGCACCAGACGCAGCCTGACGTCCGACTGACCATCGCCGGACCGTGTGAGCGGCAGGCCGGCGGCGGGGCACAGCGCCCCGCCGCCGGCTCTTTCGCGTACGGGGCGCGCGGTGGGCGACCGAGGCCGCGCGGTCATCGTCTGGCCGGGCGCGGCCCGGTTGCGCCGCGGTGGCCGGGCGGGCAGTATGCCGGGGCCAGATAGACGCGCCGAAAGGAGTCATCGTGCAGATCGAGCCGTTCGGCGTGGAACAGTGGATGAACGCCCACGAGACGACGGCCCGCTGGAACACGGCCGAGACCTGCGTGCACTCGCTGCGGCTGGAAGAGCTTCTTGCGATGACCGGCGACGCCGACGCCGTGCTTCGCCGCCTCCTTGGCACGAGCCTCACCTACGGCCACATCACCGGGTCGCCCGAGCTGCGCGCGGCCGTCGCAGCGCTCTACGGAGACGCCGTCACGGCCGACGACGTCCTCGTGGCCGGGGGCGCGATCAACGCCAACTTCCTCGTGGACTTCGCTCTGGTGGAGCCCGGCGACACCGTCGTCTGCGTGAAGCCGGCGTACCAGCAGCTGTACTCTGTCCCAGAGGCACTCGGGGCGCAGGTGCGGAGCCTGCCGCTGCGCCCCGAGAACCGCTACCTGCCGGACGTTGACGAGCTGCGCGGGCTTGTGGACGGCAGGACCAAGCTGATCGTCATCAACAACCCCAACAACCCGAGCGGCGCGCTCATGGACGCGGCGTTGCTCGGCGACATCGCCGCCGTCGCCGACGAGTGCGGGGCCTACCTGCACTGCGACGAGGTGTATCGCGGCCTCGAGCACGACGGCGCGACGCCGCCGTCGGTGGTGGACCTGTACTCACGGGGCATCAGCACCGGCAGCGTCTCGAAAGCGTTCTCGCTGGCGGGCCTGCGCACGGGGTGGATCGTCGCCCCGCCTGCCGTCCTGCAGGCCTGCCTCGACCGGCGCGACTACACGACGATCAGCTGCGGCGTGCTGGACGACATCGTCGCCACGCTTGCCCTCACGCACGCGGACCTGGTGCTGGCGCGCAGTCGCGCCATCGCGGTGGGCAACGCCGAGGTGCTCGACTCCTGGCTGCGCCGCGAGCCGCGGCTGAGCTGGGTGCGGCCTCGGGCCGGCACGACTGCGCTGATCCACTACGCGTATCCCGCGGCCTCGGTCGAGTTCTGCCAGGGCCTCTTCGACTTCAACGGCGGCTTCGTCGTGCCGGGCGCCTGCTTCGAGATCGAGCATGCCTTCCGCATCGGCTACGCCTGTGCGCGCGAGGTGCTCGAGGGTGGCCTCGAGGCCATCTCCGCGTACCTGCGCGCGCTCGAGGCATAGCGCCGCGTCCTCGGCGAGCGCCGGCAAGGGCCCGGCGAGCGCCGTCCCGCCCGGCACCCACAGGCCGCGGGGCGCGGCAGGCGCAACGGCGTACCGCCCCGGCGCCCCGGGAACGCTGACCGGGTCCGGGTCTCGCGACACGGACGTCCATTCCCGACATCGAGGCACACAGGAGGACCTGATGGCCTCTTCCAACAAGGGGACCTGCAGATCGCTGGACACCCCCGACGAGCACCAAAGCAAGGGCGGCGTCGAGATAGACGTCGTGAGGCTCGGCGACATCAAGGTAAAGCGCGCCACGTACCCTGTCGGCTGGCGCTTCTCGCGCGACATGGGCGCGGAGCGCTGCATGGACACGCACGTGGGCTATACGATCTCCGGCCGCATCACGGCGGAACTGACCGACGGGACCAGGCTGTCGTTCGGGCCGGGCAGCGCGTTCCTCATCCCGGCCGGCCACGACGCCTGGGTGGAGGGCAAGGAGCCCTGCACCATCGTCCAGTTCGACGAGGGCGAGTCCGCCGCTCGCCGCTTCAACGTGGAAGGCGCGACGGCCAAGGCCGCCTGAGCGCCGGGCGCGCCGGCAAAGGCAGGACGCGAGGGGGCGCCGCAGGCGCCCCCTCGCGCGTCCCCGCCGGTGCTGCCGAGGTCAAGGCACGGCGCTTGGGTCCCAAGCGTAGCGGGCACCCTCGTCGAGGGCGTCGAGGGCCGCCATATCCTCATCCGCGAGCGCGAAGTCGAAGACGTCGGCGTTCGCGTAGATGCGCTCGCGGGCGACCGACTTGGGGATCACGACCAGCTCGTGCTGGAGCGCCCAGCGGATGAGCACCTGGGCGGTGGTCTTGCCGTAGCGCTCGGCGATGGCCACCAGCGCGGGCTCGCGCAGCCGCCGCCCGCGCGTGAGTGGGCTGTAGGCCTCGAGTTGGATGCCGTGCTCGCCGCAGAAGGCGAGAAGCTCGCGCTGGTAGAGGAACGGCGAGAACTCCACCTGATCGACCGCCGGGACCACGGAGGCGTTCGCCAACAGTTCGCCGAGATGTCTCTGCTGGAAGTTGCTGACGCCGATGGCGCGCGTCCTGCCGGCGGCGTACAGCTCCTCCATCGCCCTCCAGCTGTCGAGGCGGACATCCTCCACCGGCCAGTGGATGAGGTAGAGGTCCACGTAGTCCAGCCCCAGCCGTTCGAGACTCTCGCCGAGAGCCGCCTTGGTGCGCGCGTAGCCGTGGTCCTGGTTCCACAGCTTGGTGGTCACGAAGAGCTGATCGCGCGGGACGCGGGACGCGCGCAGCGCCTCCCCCACGTCGCGCTCGTTGCGGTAGACCCTCGCCGTGTCGATGTGGCGATAGCCCGCCTCCAGCGCCCAGCGAACGGCATCGCGCACCTCGTCGCCCGGCTGCGCCTGCCAGACCCCGAGGCCGAGACGCGGCATGAGCACTCCGTTGTTGAGCGCGATTGTCGATGCGGCGTCCACGTGCGCTTGATTCCCGGTCGTCAGCCGGGCGAATCGGCAGCCGGCGAGTGGGGCCGCGGCCGCGTGGATCGTCCGACGGCCGGCCGCCGAAGACCGCGAATGCGACAAAAACGGTGCCTGCTAGTTACCAAGTCCTCCCGAGGTGGTAGGCTGCCCCCGTGGGATTCCGGGAACGCATAAACGCGTCGCTCACCGACATCCGCGACCGCGGCCAGCGCCTGGTGCAGCTCAACCTGGAGCTGCTGACGGCGGAGCTGAAAGCCAAGGGCCGTCAGTTCGGCGCCGCCGCCGGCATGTTCGTCGGCGCCGCACTTCTGGCGCTGTACGCGATCGGGTTCACGCTGGCGACCATCGCCGCCGTCCTCGACATCTGGCTGCCACTGTGGCTCTCGCTGCTGATCGTCGCCCTCGCGCTCTTCCTCATCATCCTCATCCTCGTGCTGGTGGGCCGCAGCAAGCTGCGCAAGGCCAAGACGATCGCGCCGGAGCGGGCGGTGGCCGAGGCCAAGACCACGGTCGACACCATGAGGACCGGTGTGCTCGACACCGCGGCGCGCGTGCGCCCGAAGAAGGAGCCGGAGCCGGCCGGGCCGGCGTCTGCCGGCACGAGCGCGCCGGCCGACGCCAAGCCGCCGGCGAGCGCCGCCACACCGGCGGGGCCGCTCGCGCCCCCGGCGGCGGCGCCCAAGCCGCAGGCGGACGCGCCGCCCGCGCCGACCGATGAGGCAAAGAGCTGATGGCCGAGCCCAACGCACCCAAGACCCCGGAGCGCGCGCCGGACGAGATCGTCAAGGACATCGTCGCCGAGCGCGAGGGTCTCAAGAAGTCGTTCGACGCGCTCGGCACCGAGGTCGCCGAGGCCGTCGAGGCGGCCCGCGAACAGGGCCGCCAGCGCAAGGAGCAGGCGCGCCGCGCCGCTCCCTACGCCGGCGGCGCTCTGGCGGCCGCCGTCCTCGGCGCCGTCCTGCTGCGCCGCCGCCGGCGCCGCTAGCAGGGGCTCCGGCATCACGGTCCGTTCATGGCCGGGACTGGCTACGCTCGGGCGCCGTCCGACCGACGCCGGCTCAGGCCGACGATCCTAAATACCAACTGGTCGGCGAGGATCGCCACGTTGAGGACGAGGCCGCTGCTTCTGCGGCTCCCCAGCGGGATCATCGATCGCACCACCCGCAGGGTCGCGCGGCGCGACGGTACCGACCTCGAGGCCATGGCCTACGGCTGACACGCGCGACTGCTGTGGGCCGGCCGTTCCGCGCCGGTGCGTCGCGGCCGACCACAGCGAAGAGAGGAGGCGGAGTGAACCCGGTGCTCGAGCTGCTGGAGGCGCGCTGCTCGACGCGCGCCTACGCCGACACGCCCATCAGCGCCGCGGAGAAGGAGGCCGTTCTGCACGCGGCCATGCGCGCACCTACGGCCGGCAACCAGATGCTGTACTCGATCATCGAGATCGAGGACCAGGCGCTCAAGGAACGGCTGGCAGTGACCTGCGACGATCAGCCGTTCATCGCGCGGGCGCCGTGGGTGCTGGTGTTCCTCGCCGACTGGCAGAAATGGATGGACCTCTTCGCGGTGAGCGGCGTGGACGAGCTGCCCGGGGTGCCCAAGGGAGTGACCCCGGGTCCCGGGGACCTGCTGATGGCCTGCTGCGACGCGCTCATCGCGGCGCAGAACGCCGTCGTCGCGGCCGAATCCTTGGGCATCGGCTCGTGCTACATCGGCGACATCATCGAGCAGGCGGAGACCCACGCGCAGCTGCTCCGCCTGCCGCGCTACACGCTGCCCATCGCGATGCTGTGCCTCGGCCGGCCCAGGGACGGGCGCCGGCCGGCACCCAGGTACGAGAAGCACGTCGTGCACCGCGATGTCTACGAACGGCTCAGCGCCGACGAACTCCGTGAGGTGTCGGGTGAGCTCGACCGGCTGCACGCCCCGCGAGGCTTTCGCGAGGGCATCGCCAACCTCGCGCAGGACGTCTACGCACGCAAGTTCACGGCCGACTTCAGCCTGGAGATGAACCGTTCGGCGGCGTGGTGGCTCGAACGCTGGACCAGCGCCGGCGGCTGACGCATCGGCGTCGCAGCACGGGGAGCGGGCGGGGGCCGCGACGGCCGCCCGCCCGCTCCCCGCGGTCACTCGGTCTCGACCCGCTGGCGCCGCCGGTTCAAGACGATGGCGACGACTGCTATGACGGCGATCGCCGCCACGACGACGGCCACGATCACGCCGGTGTTGCCACCGCTGCTCGTCGTAGCCGTGCCGGTGGCCACGGGCTTGAGGTCGACGTAGGTGGTGCGCAGCATGTTGCGGAAGGCGGCGCCCTTGCCGCCCGGCGGCACCGAGCTATAGCCCGTCCACTTGTCGGTGCGGAAGGCCTGCACGTTCACGTTGTACCAGAGGATCGAATACGGCGAATCGCGATACAGGATCTGCTGCATCTTGTAGATGATCTGCTGGCGCTGCGCCGGGTCGACTGCCTGCGCCTGCTGCACGTAGAGGTTGTCGTACACGGGGTTGGAGTACTCGGAGTCGCTACCGTTGAGGATCTGGCCGGTGGTGAACACGCTCAGGATGTAGCCTGGGTCGATGTCGGCGTTCCAGTTCCAGATGTAGAGGTCGTCGTCGGCGTTGTCGTAGTTGGCCGTGGTGAACGCGTTCTCGTCCATCACCTGGACGACGGTCGCGATGCCGACGGCCTTGAGGTAGCTGCTGATCTTCTTGGCGGCGGTGATATCCATCGGGTAGGCGGTGAACGCCGCGAGGCGGAACTTGAGCGGCTTGCCGTTGGGCGCCACGCGCACGCCGCCGGGACCCACCTTGTAGCCGGCGTCGTCGAGGATCTGCCTGGCCTTGCCGGGGTCGTACGCGTACTGCTCCGCGTCAGGCACGTTCCAGCGGTAGAACCCCTGGACCGGCGAGAGCAGTGAGGTGCCGGGCTGGGCGAGGTTGTCCATTGCGGTCGCGGCGATCGCCGGCTTGTCGATCGCCCAGTTGATCGCCTGACGGATACGCACGTCGAGCAGCAGCGGGTTGCCCTTGCTCTTCGAGCTCTTGTAGCAGTTGAAGCCGAGCTCGTGGAAGCCGATGGCCGGCGATGCCACCGACGTCGACCCGGGGAGGCCCTGAAGGTTGCGGGCGAAGCCGGCGTCCAGCTCGATGGCGGCGTCCAGGGCTCCGGCCTTGTAGTCGGCGATGACGCCGTCCTGAGTCTGGTAGATCTCGAAGAGCACCTGCTCGACGGCCGGCTCCTTGCCGAAGCCGTCCTTGTAGTACGGGTTACGCTCCATCTTCACGTACTTGCCGACCTTGGACTCGGTGACGTGGAACGGGCCGCTCGAGACCATCGGCACGTTGGCATAGGAGTCGAGCTGCTTGTCCGGGACCTTGCTCCAGACGTGCTCGGGGAGGATCGGCACGTAGAGTGCGGTCATCACCGCGTTGGGCTTGCTCGATGTGATGACCACGGTGCTGTCGTCGGGCGCCTCGACTTTGGTCACGCCCGTGAAGTAGCCGATGTAGAACCCGTTCTGCGTGCGCAGGATGCGGTTGTAGGTGTAGGCGACGTCGCGCGCCGTGAGCGGCACGCCGTCGCTCCATTTGACGTTGGGACGGATGTGGAAGGTCCACACGCGGCCGCCGGCGGTGACCCCCCCGTTCCCCACCGTCGGCACGGGGTCGGCCAGATCCGGCACCGGCTTGTAGTTCGCGTCGTACCACGTGAGGAAGTTGTAGCCCACGCGGAAGCACTCCCACGGGATCGTGTTGTAGGTCGAGAACGGGTTCATGTTGTCGACGTCGCTCTGGAGGCCGATGCGGTAGGTGAGCGGCGACGCCGACGCAGACGGCGACGGCGAGGCGGACGCCCATGCCGTCGCCGGGAGCAGGACGAGCGCGGCGAGTGCGGCCACGCCCCACAGGAACGGCCGCGGACGGCGTCGTGAGACAGATGCCTCGGCGGAGTCTGCCGTGCCTACGGCGCCATCGTTGTGCGTGTTGGACATGGTTCCCTCCAGCGCTGGCCTCGACGGGCTGTGCACGGCCCCCCCGGCCGCGCCCTCCACAAGGCACAGTCTAACGGTTCCTCGCGCGGCCCACACGGCCAAGACGGGAACACCGCCCTGGCGCCGGGTGTCGGCCGGCGCCTCCGGAGCGGCCGGCGCGGCGCTCACGACGCCTCTTCGAGCGCCTCCTCGAACTGGCTGGCGTAGAGGCCGTAGTAGAAGCCGCGCGCGGCCATGAGCTCCTCGTGGCTGCCCTGCTCGATGATGGCGCCCTTGTCCATCACGAGGATCGTGTCGGCGCCGCGGATGGTCGAGAGCCGATGGGCGATCACGAAGCTCGTGCGATCCTTCATGAGCTCGACCATCGCCTCCTGGATGAGCATCTCGGTGCGGGTGTCCACCGAGCTCGTCGCCTCGTCGAGGATCAGGATGTCGGGGTCGGCGAGGAAGGCGCGGGCGATGGTCAGTAGCTGCTTCTCGCCTGCCGAGACGTTGGTCGCGTCGTCGTCGAGCACCGTGTCGTAGCCGTCGGGGAGGGCGCGCACGAAGTGGTCGACTCGCGACGCCCTGGCGGCGGCGCGCACGTCGTCTTCGCTCGCGCCCTCGCGGCCGTAGGCCACGTTCTCATGGATCGTACCGCTGAAGAGCCAGGCGTCCTGGAGCACCATGCCGAACAGACGGCGCAGGTCGCTGCGCGAGATGTCGCGCGTGTCCACGCCGTCGACGAGGATCCGGCCCTCGTCGATCTCGTAGAAGCGCAGCAGGAGATTGACGAGCGTCGTCTTGCCCGCGCCGGTCGGCCCGACGATGGCGACGGTCTCGCCGGGCCGCACATCCAGTGTGAGGCCCTCGATGAGAGGGGTGTCCGGCAGGTAGCGGAACGACACGTCCTCCAGGGAGATGTGGCCGCGAGTCCTCTCGAAGAGGACGCACTCGGCGGCGTCGGGCTCTTCTTCGGGCTCGTCGATGAGCTCGAAGACGCGCTCGGCCGACGCCGCCGTGCTCTGCAGCACGTTCATGATGCTGGCGACCTGCGTGATCGGCATCGTGAACTGGCGCGAGTACTGGAAGAAGGCCGTCACGCCGCCGAGTGAGATGCGGCCGGTGGCCATCATGAGGCCGCCGATCACGGCGATGGCGACGTAGTTGAGGTTCATGACGAAGTTCATGACCGGCATGATGATCCCCGAGATGAACTGAGCCTTGAAGCTCGCCTGGTAGAGCGTCTCGTTCTCAGCGTCGAACGTCTCGATGGCGGCCTGTTGGCGGCCGAACACCTTGACCACGTTGTGGCCGGTGAACATCTCCTCGACGTGGCCGTTGAGGTCGCCCGTGGTCTCCCACTGCGCCGCGAACTGCTTCTGCGAGCGCTTGGCGATGATCATCGTGACGACCACCGACACCGGTACGACGAGCACCGAGATCATCGCCAGCAGCCAGCTGATCGTGAGCATCATGATGAGGACGCCGACGATCGTCAGCGTCGACGTGATGATCTGCGTCAGGCTCTGCTGCAGCGACTGTGAGATGTTGTCGATGTCGTTGGTCATGCGGCTGAGGACGTCGCCGCGCGGGTGGTCGTCGAAGTACTTGAGCGGCAGGCGCGCCAGCTTCTCGTCCGCCTGCCGCCGCAATCGGTAGATCGTGCGCTGCGCCACGCCGGCCATGAGGTAGGCCTGCAGCCAGGCGAAGAGCGCGCTGAGTACGTACACGCCGACGAGCAGGAGCAGCGTGCGAGCCAGGGCGTTGAAGTCGACGCCGTGGCCGGGGTGCAGGGTCATGCCGGAGATCAAGTCGGCGATGCGGCTCTGACCCTTGGCGCGCAGGCCGGCGATGGCCTGGGCCTTGGTCACGCCGGCCGGGATCTGCTTGCTGATGACCCCGTCGAAGATGATGTTGGTGGCGCGGCCGAGGATCTTGGGGCCTGCCACGGCGAAGGCCACGCTGACCACCGCGAGCAGCACGACCGTGATGAGGAGCGCGCGCTCGGGCCTGAGCTGAGCGGCGAGGCGGCGCAGGGCGCCGCGGAGGTCCTTGGCCTTGGCCGTCGGCATCACCAGGGCGTGGGCACCCGGGCCCCCGGGACCGGGCCCGCCGGCGCCGCGCGGCGGCCGGGGCGGGGCTCCGTCGCCGCGCGCGGCAGGCTGCGCCTTGTTCTCCGCGGCGCTCACGCCACGCCCTCCACACCGAGTTGCGAGCTGACGATCTCGCGGTAGGTCTCGCTCGTCTCGAGCAGCTCGCGGTGCGAGCCGATCCCGGCGATCGTGCCGTCGTCGTCGAGCACGATGATCTGGTCGGCGTGCATGATCGTGCCGACGCGCTGGGCGACGATGATCACGGTCGCGTCGGCGGTCTGCTTGCGCAGCGCCGCGCGGAGCTTGGCGTCCGTCGTGAAGTCGAGCGCCGAGAAGCTGTCGTCGTAGATCTGGATCTTCGCCTGTTTGGCCAGCGCCCTGGCGATGGCGAGGCGCTGACGCTGCCCGCCGGAGACGTTGGCGCCGCCCTGGGCGACGGGCGCCTCGAGTTGCTCGGGCATCGCCTCGACGAACTCGCGGCCCTGGGCGATCTCGAGGTACCGCCAGAGCTCTTCGTCGGCGGCCTCCTGGTCGCCGTGGCGCAGGTTGTCCGCCACGCTGCCGCTGAAGAGGAACGACTTCTGCGGCACGAGGCCGATCCTGTGCCACAGGTCCTGCTGGGCCAGGTCGCGCACGTCCACGCCGTCCACGAGCACGCTGCCGCCGGTGACCTCGTAGAAGCGCGGGATCAGGCTGATGAGCGTCGTCTTGCCGCTGCCGGTGCTGCCCACGACCGCGGTCGTCTCTCCCGGCCGCGCCGTGAAGCTGATGCCGCTGAGCACCGGCTCCTCGGCCCCGGGATAGCGGAACTCGACGTCGCGGAACTCCACGATGCCGGCCTGGGCCACGTCCCTCGCGGGCCGCTCGGGGTCGACGATGCTCGGCTCCGTGTCCAGTACCTCCATGATGCGCTGGGCGGAGACGGCGGCGCGCGGGACCATGACGAACATGATGGTGGCCATGAGCACCGCGAAGAGGATCTGGATGATGTAGGTGAGGAAGGCGGTGAGGTCGCCGATGGGCATGCTGCCGTCGGCGATCTGCTTGCCACCGAACCACATGATCGCGACCGTCGACAGGTTCAGGATGATCGTGATGGCCGGGAACATGAGCGCGAACAGACGGCCGACCTTGAGCGTCGTCGTCGTCAGGTCGACGCTGGCGACGTCGAAGCGCTGCTCCTCGTACCCGGTGCGGTCGAAGGCGCGGATGACGCGCACGCCGCTCAGGAACTCGCGCGTGACCTGGTTGATGCGGTCGATCTTCTTCTGCATGGACATGAAGAGCGGGATGGCCCTGGTCATCACCAGGCCGATGACGACGCCCATGATAGGGATCGCGACCAGGATGACGGCGGAGAGCGGCACGTCGAGGCGCAGCGCCATGATGATGCCGCCGATGGCCGTGATCGGCGCCGCTACGACGACGTTCAGCATCATCAGCACCACCATCTGGACCTGCTGCACGTCGTTGGTCGTGCGCGTGATCAGCGACGGCGGGCCGAACTTGTTGACCTCGGCCTGTGAGAAGCCCTGGATGCGGCGGAACAGGGAGCCGCGTGTGTCTCGGCCGAGGGCCATGGAGGTCTTCGAGCCCCAGTACACCGCGGCGATGGCTGCGAGCACGTAGACGAGCGTGACGCCGAGCATGAGGGCGCCGACCCTGATGATGTAGGCGGTGTCTCCGGTCACCACGCCGTTGTTGATGATGTCGGCGTTCAGCGTCGGCAGATAGAGGTTGGCGATGACCTGGATGAGCACCAGGACGAGCACGACGACGATCTGCCAGCGGTAGGGGCGCAGGCCGGTACGCAGCAGACGGATCACGGGCGCGCCTCCTGCTGCTTCTCGGTGGCGCGCGTGATGCTGGTGCCGAGCTCCTCGAGCAGGCGCGCCAACTCGCGCCGGTCGTCCTCCGGCAGCGTCGCGATCGTGGCGTTGACGTACTCGGCGGCCGCGACGCCCATCTCCTTCTCCATGTCGCGGCCCGTCGCCGTGAGGTACACGCGCGTGAGGCGCTGGTCGGCCTCGTCCGCGCGGCGCTCGACGAGGCCGGCCTTCTCCATCCCCTGCAGCATCCTTGTCACGGTGGGCCGGGCCACGTGCAGCATGTCGGCGAGGTCCCGCTGGCTGA
Organism: uncultured Thermoleophilia bacterium; assembly: GCA_963709845.1. Classification (GTDB taxonomy): domain Bacteria; phylum Actinomycetota; class Thermoleophilia; order UBA2241; family UBA2241; genus CAIXSE01. Next base: position 119,060 of record CAVPXV010000004.1, on the reverse strand, counting down.
CGCCGTCGTTTGCCGAGAGCAGCCGCAGGCACATCGCCTGGCCCGGGTGGGTGCCGCTGTCGGCGAGCGTGCGCATCATGAGCTGTACGTGCAGGCGCGCCGCGTCCAGGAAGGCACGGAAGACGCGCGCCGAGAGGTCGTCGACGCCGTCGAAGTCGGGGAACGGCATCTTCGGCTCTGCTGCGGGGTGGACCACCGGCTACCTGTCGGACGGGGGAAACGGACGGCCGCGAAAAAGGTTAGCACGCTAACCGTTAGTGGGCAAACGGTATCTGTCGATGACGGGGCGGTTGCGCGCGCTTCATGCGGGTACCCTAGGGCGAAGAGGAGATGCGCGGACCCGTGGGATCGTGGGACTCGCAGAGCGGTGACGGCAACAGCGGCAGCGGATCAGACGGAGACCAGCAGGCGCGACAGGAGCGCGGCGCGCCGCATGGCTCTGCGCCTCTCCGTGATCTACGCGGTGGCGTCGAGTCTCTGGATCGTCCTCTCTGACCGCGCCCTCGGATGGCTTGGCTTGCCGCGGCCGCTCGAACTGGACCTCGCGTCGGTCAAGGGCCTCGCCTTCGTGATCGTCACCGCGACGCTCCTCTGCTTGCTCGCCCTGCGCTTCGCGCACGGCCTCCAGGAGTCACAGGAGCGGTACGCGCGTCTCTTCGAGAACGCGGTGGAGGGTCTCACCGTCTACCAGGTCGTCCGTGGAGACGATGGCGTCATGGTGGACCTCGAGCTCACCGACATGAACCCGACGCAGGCGCGGCGCACGAACCTCGCCAGGGACGCGGTCGTGGGGCGGCGCCTGAGCGAACCCGACGGTCTCGACGAGCGCACGCACTCATACCTCGACCTCGTCGCCAACGCGGCCCGGTCTCGGGGTCCCGCGCGCTCGGAGCTGTACGTGCAAGGTGACGACGCCTACGAGCTGCTCGAGGCGTACCCCATCGGCCGAGACCGCTGGGCGCTGGCCGCCATGGACATCACCGAGGTCCGCCACGCCGAGCAGGCCATGCGCCGGGAGGAGGAGGGCATCCGTCGCGCCTACGTCGACGTGCTCGACGCGGTCACCGGCGGCAAGCTGATCCTGCTCACCGAGGACGAGCTCGCCGGTCAGCTCGAGGTGCCGCTCACGGACTCCGTGGCGATCACGGCGCCGGAGCAGCTCTCCGTGGCGCGACGGCGCATCGTCGCGGCGGCCGGCGCGCGTTTCCCGCAGCTGCAGGAGAGGTTCGACCTGACGAGTCCCGCCTGCGAGGCGATGGCCAACACCCTCAATCACGCCGACGGAGGCACGTATCGGCTGTTCGCCTCCGACCGGCGGCTGCAGGTCCTGGTCAGCGACGCGGGGCCGGGCATCGACTTCCGCACCCTGCCTCGGGCGACGCTGGTCGCCGGCTTCTCGACCGCGGAGAGCCTCGGGCTGGGTTTCACGATCATGTTGCAGAGCTGCTCGCGCGTGCTGCTCAGCACGCGGCCGGGGCGGACGACCGTAGTACTCGAGTTCGCGACGGACGGGGCGCCGGCCCCGGCTGCCGCAGGCGCGTCCGGCCTCGACGCGTCGGCGCCGGCCACGGGCGTCTGAACCGCGTCTCCCTGGCCGGCGCGCGTACCTCCGGGAGGCTCGACTACCCCTTGGGTGGTGCTGCACCGGGCGCGAAGATGCCCCTGTGGTTGACCCTATGTTGCTTCGCCGGGGTGACGACGGCGACGGGGTGCTCCTCTAGGCTGGCGTCAGAGGATAACCGCTTCGGAGGAGGAGCAATGAGCACCGTCGTCGTCGAGCACAACACCCCTCATGCCGGCCTGGACATCGGCCAGGTCTTCAGGCGCGGCTGGGACCTGTTCGTCCAGGACATCGGCGCGCTGGTCGTCGGCACGCTGATCGCCCTCGCGCTCAGCGTTGTCACGCTGGGCATCCTCGCCGGCCCGCTCTTCGCCGGGCTCTACGGCATGGTCGCTCGCCGCGTGCGCGACGGCAGGCCGGCCGAGGTCGGCGACGTGTTCGCCCAGATGGACCGCTTCTGGGCCTTCTTCGCCGCCGCCCTCGTCCTCGGCATCCTCATCGGGCTCGCGTCCATCACCATCATCGGCGGGATCCTGCTGGCCACCATCTGGCTCTACGTGTTCCCGCTGATGGTCGACCGGCGCATGGGCCTCGGCGAGGCCATGAAGGCCAGCAAGGACATGGTCGTCGCGCACGGCTTCTGGCAGCACCTCGCGCTCGTCGTCATCGTGATCGTCATCGGCTCCGTGGCCAACGGCCTCCTGGGGCTCCTCGCGACCCCGTTCGTGATCGCCCTGGTAATGGCCGCCTACTTCGCCGCCGGCGGCGAGACGCGCAGCGCTGGCGCCATCGCGGCCCCGGCGCCCGAAGCGCCGCCGGCCCAGGCCTGAGAGCGGCTCCGGCGGAGGTTGGAGGAGAGCACGCTGGCGCGCCAAATCCCGGCGCACCAAAGAAAAGCGGGGCGGGGAGCTGTGCTCCCCGCCCCGCTTCCTACTCGGATCCACACGCCCCTAATACTGCTGACGCTCAGATGGACAATCGATGACCGGCCCGGCAGCCACGGCGGCCTCGGTACTCCGGCGCGGCGGTCTGGATCGGGCACTCGTATGGTCGGGTATCACGGCATGAGCTCGACCCATTTCGTGCGCCATGCCGGTGGCTCGAACGTGCTGGCATAGTAGCGATTCTCCTTCGCGATCTTGCCGTCTCTGAACCGCAGTAGCCCTTCAGAGTCTTGAGGGCGAGCCCGCGGCCTTCGGCGGATCCAGCAACCTACCAGCGACTTGCGAGACGGAAATGCGGTCCATGCGACAGACGTTGCCCGGGCCCCTGGTCTTTATGCGGTCTTTAGGGCCGCCATCACCATGTTTATGGGTCGCTCACGACCGATTGACTATCGTCTCGGATATGGGTCCGCCCGAACAGATCAACTTCACGGGCATTCTCTGGCCGCGCGACCGAGATGCCGGCGAGTCTCAGCGGCGTGCGGCGCTCCCGGAGCCGGGCAGATGACCGGCTTGGCGGTTGCACCGCTTCTGGCCGTCGGCGGAAGCGCGGTCTCGGCAGGCAGCTGGGCGGCTGCGCTACGTCTAGGCGTGGTTCTCGTGGTTGCCGTGGCCGTGGCGGTCCCTCTGATCGGGATGCTCGCGCACGCTGTGGAGGCGGCTCAGCTGAACCACTTGGAGGAGCTGTACCTCTTGGAAGCTCACCAATACGGCGGCAACGAGGGCGACGACTGATAGCCTATGCGCCCGAGGACCATCCGGGCGCACTCTGAACTAGATCGAGCTAAGCGTGGGTGGAGCGCCGGGAAGTCTGGTCGGCACCGGCGCTCTCCTGCGTTCCGGGCGCCGGGTCCGAAGAGGTCTCGGCGCCGTCTCGCTGTCTGGGGGCCGAGAGGTCGAGAGGGGGCCGCCAATGGCGGGTTCTGCGAATGTCGGGCCTGCTCGCGCCACGGCTCGCGCTCAGGCGCGTGCGCATCGGCAGTCTTGTCCGGGCTCCGCGTGGACTGGCTGATCCTCGCGGCCGGCGCCGTCGTCGCCCTCGGGGCGAGCGCGGTCCTCGTCACTGCCCTTGAGCGTCTGGGGGCGCGGTTCGGGCTGGCGGAGGCGTCGCTCGGCCTGGTGGTCGCATTGGCCGCCGACTCTCCGGAGGTCTCCTCGGCGATCGCGGCCTACGTGCGGGGCGAGCCGAGCCTCGGCGCCGGTGTGGTGCTCGGATCGAACGTCTTCAACCTTGCGGCGCTCCTCGGTCTCGGGGCCGTCGTTGCCGGGCGCATCGCGCTCCATCGCAAGGTCGTGCTCCTCGAGGGCGTCGTGGCGATCGCCGTCGCCGCACTCGCTGCTGTGACGATCGCGGGGCTGGCCAGTCCCGCGCTCTGTCTGGCGCTAGGCGCCGTCGTGCTCGTCCCCTACGTAGTCCTGTCGGCGCTGCCTCCCGAGCGGCGACCGAGGATCCCCCTTCCCCGGGCATGGCGAGCCTGGCTGGCGAGCGCGGTCGCGGAGGAGGAGGTCGAGCTGCTGACCGCCATCGCTCCGCGGAGGGGAAACTGGAGGGACGGGGTCGTAGTCGCCGTCGCCGTCCCCGCGGTTGTGGGAGCAAGCGCGCTTATGGAAGGGGCGGCCTCGGCGCTGGGCGCACGTCACGGCGTTCCCAGCATCGTGACGGGTGGCATAGTCCTCGCCGCGGTGACCAGCCTACCCAACGCGGTCGCTGCCGTGTACCTGGCGCGCCGCGGACGGGGGCCGGCCGCCTTCAGCGTGGCGCTCAACAGCAACGCTGTGAACGTGGTCGTTGGCCTGATGATTCCGGCCCTCATTGTCGCCAGCGCCTTGCTCTCGCGCGACGGCGCCCTCATCACGAGCGTGTACGTGGGCCTGACTCTCGTGACCTTGGGGCTCGCGTGGGCCGGCCGAGGACTCGACAGATGGGCCGGCGGGCTTATCATCGTCCTCTACGTCGCCTTCGTCGTGGCACTCGCTGCCACGGGCTGACCGCGCTCTACGGAGCGCCGTCGCTGGTGGACGGCAGCGACACAACGAAGCGCGCGCCGTGCGGCTCCACGTTCTCCACCCAGACCGTACCCTCGTGGGCGCGCACGATCTCTCGGGTGATCGCCAGCCCGAGTCCCGTCCCTGAGGGCGCCTTGGCCTGCGTGGCCGTGCCTCTGTAGAACTTCTCGAACACCGCCTCATGCTCGGCGTCCGGTATGCCGGACCCCTCGTCGCTCACCCACAGCGTCACCGAGCCGGCCTGGTCGCGGGCGCCCACGGTGACCGTCGACCCGACCGAGTAGAGCAGAGCGTTCTCGACCAGGTTGCGTACCACCCGCGTCCACTGCACGAAGTCGACCTCGACGTGCGGCAGCTCGTCCGGCAGGTCGAGCCTCACCCGCTCGCGTGCGTGAGGCGGGACGTTCTGCAGGGCCGTCGCCACCACATCCGCGACCTCGACGGGCTCCCGGTGCGGCTCCCAAGCGTGGGCCTCCAGACGGGAGAGGTCGAGCAGGGCGCCGATGCTGCTGTTCAGCCGGTCGACGTCCCCGACGATCGAGCGCAGCTGCTCGCGCGCGCTCTGCTCGTCCCAGGCGACGTCGCTCTCGAGCAGATTGCTCACGGTCGCGGTGAGTACGGCCAGCGGCGTCTTGAGCTCGTGCGAGACGGACGAGAGCAGGCTTGACCTGAGGCGGTCGGCCTCGCGGGCCACTCCGGCTCGCGTGGCTTCCTCCTGCAGGCGCTGCCGTTCAACGAAGGCGCCGATGAGGTTGGCGAGCGAGGCGACGACGAAGCCGTCTGCCGACGAATAGGGTCGGCCGTCGCTGCGGCCGGCCGCGCTGAGGACGCCGACGACGCCGGAGGGGCTCCTCACCGGCATGAAGACGCCATGCGCGTCCTCGAGGGCTCGGAAAGAGGCCATCTCGGACCCGGCCTCACGCTTCCCATCCGCCGGCACGCCCAGCGGCTCATCGTGGCGGAACACCCAGTCGGCGTGTCCGGCGGTCTCCGCGTCCGCGGCGGCGCCCGGAGGAGCCGCGCAGTAGCGGTCCAGTCCCTGGTTGCCGGCCGTGTACAGGGTCGCCGAGGGGCAATCGAGCAGGCCGACGAGCTCCGCGAGGACGGCTTGGGCCATGGCCTCCGTCGAGTTCTCCGAGATGAGCTCGGCGCTCAGCCGGCCGAGCGTCGCCGTCTCCCGCTCACGGGCGATCGCCCTGGCCTCGCGGTCGCGCATGCGGCCGGCCTGGACGCCGACGATGACGCCGACGATGAGGAAGGCGATGAGCGCGAGCCAGTCCTTGAGCTCGGCGATCACGAACGTGCCGTACGGCGGCAGGAAGAAGAAGTCCCATGCGAGGAAGGCGAGGACGGCGGCGAGGATCCCGGCACCGGCGCCGGCGGCGCTCGCGGCGAAGAGGATGACGAGGAGGTAGAGCAGGGCCCACTGGCCCTTGGCGAAGAAGTCGCGTCCAGGCAGGAAGATCAGGGTCGAGGACGTGATCGCCAGCGCCGCAAGCCAGTAGCCGTGACGGGCGAGGCGGGAGAACAGGTCGCGGGCAGGCACCTGCCTGCCCGCCACACTGAAGCGGTCGGGTCCCGCCTCAGAGCCCTTCTCTGCCGTCGGTCGCGCTCTCGCCAGTACCCGGTACGCGGCCAGGAGGAGCAGACCGAGCAAGACGAGCCAGACGATTCCGAAGGCAACTCCGCTCAGCGCGCCCATATGGCGACCTCCGTGGTCACCGGCGGCCTCGCGAAGAAGGGCGCCGGCCTCACCTGACCGACGCCCCTCAGACGTGCCGAAACGCCGGTGCCGACCAGACTTCCCGGCGCTCCATTTAGTCCTTTTCTTCTGATTATCCCCGGGAGAGGGCGGGGCACACAAGGGCCGCCTCGGGCAACTGACCCTCCTTGAGACGCAGGCGTTCCCATCGTCGAGGCGTTCGGGTACTGTAGAGACAGGCGCGCCGGGAAGTCTGGTCGGCACCGGCGCCTTGACGCGCGAAGGGCGCCGGACTCAGCCACGAGGGTCCGGCGCCCTTCACCGCTTTGCCACGGCGAGGCTCTGGGCGACGCGCATAACCACCCCGGAAGGAAGGGTCGGCATGACTGGCAGTCAGTCGAAGTCGCAACTCGGCAGCGTCGGCGGAGACGAGTCCGGCGAGCACGTCCGGGCTCAGCTGGTTGCAGAGCGGCGACGTCCTGCCCTTCTGCGCGTGCGCGAGGGTTTCCAGAACACCTTCTGGCTTCTGCCTGCCCTGTTCCTGGTCGGCGCGCTCCTGCTGGCCGTGATCACGCGAGCGATCGACGAGAACCTGCCGACGGTGATCACGCGGGCGGCGCCTTGGGTGGCCAGCGCACGGGACGCGAGCGTCGTACTCGCCACCGTGGCGACGGCCGCCATGGTGACCTTCCTCGCCGTGGTGTTCTCGATCGGCCTCGTCGCCTTGCAGATGGCGAGCCAGCACACCTCGCCCAGGGTGCTGCGCAACTACGTCCGTTCGACCACTACCAAGGTCGCCCTCGGCACCTTCATCGCGACCTTCATCTATCCGATCTTGAGCCTCGGGTACCTGAAGGAGCTGAGCCGCGACGGCCGCGCCGTCTCGACGGTCTCGGGGACGGTGGCGATGGTGCTTGCGATTGCCAGTATTGCCATGCTCATCGCATACGTCACGCTCACCATTAGAGGGATGCGCCTCGACTACGCCATCAACACCGTGGCGATCGAGACGCGCGCCGGCCTGCGGCGGCAGTTCCTCGCGGAGGAACAATACGTTGTCGCCGCTGCGCCGAAGCTCGCCGGAGCCGGGCGGCTCGTCGTCTATCGCAAGGGTCCGTCGTTGGCCTGGCACGCCGCGCAGGGGGTATTGCAGGCCGTCGACGTCGTGGCCTGCGTCAGACTGGCCCGCCGGCACAACGTCGTCCTGCAGCTGGTCCCACAGATCGGTCAGTACGTAGCCAGCGGAGAGCCGCTGTTCGAGGTCATCTCGATGGCTGATTCGGCTGCGGTCGAACCCCTCGACAAGAAGCTGCTGCGGAGCGTGGACGTAGGGCCGGAATGGGCCATCTGCGAGGCCCCTTATTGCGGCGTAAGGGCGTTGGTGGACGTCGCCGTGCAGGCGCTCTCGCCTGCGGTCAACGCCCCGACGATCGCTGTCCAGGTCGTCGACCGTCTCGAGGACTTCCTCAGACTCATGGCCGATCGTCCATGGCCCAGTGGGCTGTACGCAGACGAGAGCGGAGTCGTGCGGCTGATCACGCGGGAGCGCAGCTGGGATCAGTTCGTCGACCTCGCCTTGACCGAGATCACCGAGTTCGGTGCTGGCTCTCCGCAGGTCACGCGACGCCTCGCCGCCCTCATCGACGCGCTCGAGTCGATCGTTCCCGTTGGGCGCAGGCGGGTGCTCGGACGCCACAGGGTGCTCTTGACGGAGGCCGTGGCCTTGCGCATCGGGTCCCACCGCGCCCTGGCCAAGGTCGCCCTCGAGCCCGATACTCGCGGTCTGGGCTAGCTCTTCTGAGGCGCAGCGTCTTGATTGTGCCAGGCTCGCGGCGTAGGCATTCAACCTTGGACTCTGGACAAGTCGCGTTCCTTGGCCTTGGGTGTTCCTATTGCTCAGGCTGTCGGGTACTGTAGGCAAAGGTGCGCCGGGAAGTCTGGTCGGCAACCGGCGCAGCATGAGCAAAGCGCCGGAGTCCAGTCAGATCCGGCGCTCGGGTCATCGTCGCCGGGTGCATGCGTGAGAGGCGGTTCGATGGCTCGGACTCTCGTCGAGACTCCCAGCACTTCCAGGATCCCGCTGCAGCGCGGCCCCGCGTTCCTCAACGCCAAGGTCGCCCTCTTCATCGGCTTCGCCTTCGCGGTGATGGCCGACCCGGTCTCGTCGGTCGCCTACGCGATCGAGGCGGCCACGCGCGCGCTCGGCAACAATCTGTCGCTGCTGTTCCCGACGATGCTCGTGGTGATCGGCATCATCGCCCTGGTCATCGCCAACTACCATCAGCTGGTGGCGATCTTCCCCGAGGGCGGCGGCTCTGCCGCGGCCGCCGGGACGGCCTTCGGCGAGGGCTGGGCCTTCATCCCCCTGGGCGCCCTGGTCGTCGACTTCGTCCTCACCATCGCGGTCAGCATCGCCGCCGCCGCCTCGGCGATCATCGCCTACTTCCCGGCCATCGCCCCCCTGCGCATGCCCATCGTGCTTGGTGCTGGCGGTGCTCGTCGCCGGGCTGACCTGGTTCGGCCACTGGGGCCGCCTCGTGTTCGCCCTGATGACGCTGGCCTTCATCGCCGTGGCCGTGGTGATGATCGGCTCGGGCTACCTGCACATGCCCGCGGCCGCCGCCATGCCGCCGCTCACTCCCGCCGGACATCGCTCGGCGATCTTCGCCGTGTGCCTCGCCTTCCCGGTGGCGATGGCGCTCGCCACCGGCGTAGAGGCCCCTTCGTCGGCCATCGCCCAGCTCGCCCAGCTCGACGACCGTGGCCGACGGCGCTTCGGCCGGCTCACGCTGTGGCTCACGCTCGGCATCGTCGGCACGGTGACCCTGACCATCACCTGGCTGGCGGTCAGCCTGCATATCGGCATCCCGCCGGCCGACAGCACCCAGATCGCCGACGTCGCGCGGGCGGTCTCGGGACGCACCGTGTTCGCCCTCTTCCAGGCCACGAGCGCGCTCCTGCTGCTCGCCGCGGCGAGCTCGTCCTTCCAGGCGGGGCCGGGGCTGCTCAAGGCGCTCTCACGGTCCGACGGCGGCGGGCGTCACGGACTGGGCATCCTGCCGGCCTGGATGGGCCGCACCAACGCCCACCACACGCCCTACTGGTCGGTCGTCCTCTACCTCGGCGTCGCCGCCGCCGTCATTGCCGCCGCCGGCGGGCGCGATCAGGAGCTCGTGCTCTTCTACGCGGTCTCCGTCTTCATGAGCTTCCTGGCCGGCCTGCTCGCGATGCTCAAGTTCTCGCACCGCCAGCACAAGCGCGGCGCGCTGCTCCTGAACGCGCTGGGGACGGCGCTGGTCGGCTTCACGCTGTTCGTCAACCTGCTGCGCGGCTACCCGCTCGTCTCGCTCTTCGCAGCACTGCTGATCGCGTTCACGTTCCATCGCCTCTGGGTGCGCGCGGGGCGTCCGAGAGGCGTGTCGTTCGCCGATCGCATCGCCGAAGCCGAGCTCGATGAGGACGGGCCGCCCGCCAAAGTGGGGGGCGGAGACCGCAACAGCGGATGAACCGTCGCTGACGTTGAGCTTGTGCGGAACGACACGGTCCACCTCACGGACCGGCGACGCGAAGCTGCGCGCTGCGTGTCAGGCGTGACGCTGCACCGGTACGCCCAGGCGCCTCGCGGCATCGCCCGTTCGCTGCTCGGACCTTCGCGGCTGACGTGTCGCAAATTGCGTCTCAGGTTGGTGGCCTCAGGCTTCTCGGTTGGCCGGAGTCGTCCTACGCATCCCGAGACCGGGCGGGGCCAATCACACCAGCGGCTCCGCCGCCGCCGCACGGTGCTGTCCGCCGGTTCGAGGAGGCGTGCCAGTTCCTCGAGGTGCTCGGGCCGGGATACGACGACGAGCTGGTCCTCGGCTCCGATGGTGGTCTCCGGCGCCGCGAACAGGGTCTCGCCGCCGCGCTGTACGCTGAGGACGATCGTGTCCGGCGGCCAGGTGGCTTGTGCGACGGTTTTGCCGACCAGGCCAGAGGCCGCTGAGGGACGGCCCTCGACAAGCACGCCGCGACCGGCGAGCGCATCGAGCCGCCGCATGCTTGCAGAGACGAGATGCGTGTAACGGCGCAGCAGCTCTTGCGAGGTCACGATCCCGACAAGGCGATGCGAGTCGACTACCGGGGCCCAGGTCGCCTGTCCCAACGCGAGCTGCTCGATGGCTGTGTCCAGCGGCGAGTCCGCGGAGATCATCGGCCCGCGAGTCGCGGCAAGATCGCCCGCCGTCGACCCCGCTCCCTCGAGTTGCTCCTCGACGTCAGTCGCCGAAAGGATCCCGACGAGCGTGCCGTCGGCGAGGACGACCGGTGCGGCCGTCAGCCCCGATCCCTTGAGGCGCTCCCTGGCGACCTGAGCCTGCTCGTCCGCCTGGATCACGAGAGCCGCCTCGCTCATGAATGACGAGATCGGCCTCGCGCCGATCGGAGTGAGGCCGAAGCGAAAGCGATGCGCCGGCGCGTCCTTGCGCGAAGGGAGCTGTGAGCGGTAGATGTGGTGGTTACCGACGATGAGCGTGGCGATGCCGACCGCGACCATCGCCGGCGCGAGCAGCGAGAGGTTGCCGGTCATCTCGGCGACCATGATCATCGTCGCGATGGGGATGTGCCCGATGCTGCCGAAGCTCGCCATCATGCCGACGATCACGAAGGGCGCGGGGCTCAAGGGCACGCCCGGGGCGAAGTGCTCGAGCAGGCGCCAGACGGCGGCTCCGACGAGCGCGCCGATGACCATGCCCGGCCCGAAGATGCCGCCGGAGCCGCCGGAGCCGATCGAGAGGCTCGTGGCGAGGATCTTGGCGAAGGGCAGGAGCAGCAGGAGCCAGACCGGGAAGGTGAGGATGTCGGGACTCATCATCTTCTGCACCCAGCCGTAGCCGGTGCCGAGGACCTCGGGGAACACGAGCGCCAGGCAGCCGACGAGCAGGCCGCCGATGGCCGGCGTGAGCCACTTGGGGAGCGATGAGCGCCGGAACCGGCCGTGCATCGACCAGAACGTCTTGTCGTAGAGCAGGCCGACGAGGGCGGCGACCACGCCGATGAGGGCGTAGTAGAGGAGCTGGATCGGCCGGTCGAAGACCAGGCCGGGGTGATAGCCGAAGATGGGGGCGAAGCCCTCGATGGCGCCGTACACCGCGAACCCGACGATCGAAGCGACGAGGCCGGGGACGATCGCCGCCGTCTCAAAGTCGTGCAGGTAGAGGATCTCGGCGCCGACGAGGGCGCCGCCGAGCGGCGTGCGGAAGATGGCGCCGATGCCGGCGCCGATGCCGATCGTGACGGCGATGCGCGCGTCGTCCTGGCTGAGGGACAAGGCGCGCGCGAGAAACGAGGCGAACCCGGCGCTGATCTGCGCGGTCGGACCCTCGCGACCGCCCGAACCCCCGGAGCCGATGGTGATCGCCGAGGCGACGAGTTTCACGATCGGCGTCTTCGGACGGATGCCCTTGGGATCGCGGTGCACGGCGGCGATGGCGGCGTCGGTGCCGTGCCCCGCGGCTTCCGGCGCGAAGCGATAGACGATGAGCCCGGAGACCAGGCCGCCGAACCCGACGATCAGGGGGATCGCCCAGGCGCGAGCGAAGTGGCCAGCGGCGGTGATCCCGCCCTCGTTCGCCGGTGATGGCGGAGTGTAGCCGCCGACCACGCCGAGCAGGAAGTGGGTGGCCAGCTGGAGAGCATTGACGAACACGACGGCGCCCAGCCCGGCCACAATGCCGATCAGGAGGCCGAGGATCAGCCACTTGCGGATGTAGGGAGCAGAACCGATGCGCCCGGCGGCGGCGCGCCTCAGCGAGGACAGCGTGGGAAGCCGGGAGCTGGGGGAATCCTCTGACGCCAAGGCGCGCCTCCGGCCGCGTCTACGCGCGCGGATAGGTGAGCATCAGCACGGCTGCGTAGACGAGCAGGGCGCCGGCCACGGTCATCACCGCGACGCGCACGCCGCGGAAATCGAAGCGTTGCCCGAGGGCGATGAGGAAGAGCACGGCGGCGAGGATGACGGTGATGCGCACGTAGTGCTCGGCGGTGTCGCGATCCTCGACCCCGGCGGTGAACTGCCCCGTCGCTTGGGCGCCCAGCACGGCGGCTCTCTCGGTCAGCGGATTCTTGTACTGCGGCATGAGGCCCGGACCGCGCGGCGCCTTGGGATTGTGCAGCGGGTCGAGCTTGAGCCAGGCGTCGAAGGCCACCTTGTACTCGGGCGTGAACCGGCCTGCGAACGCAGCGCTGAGTTTCTTGTCTCCGGTCAGGGTGGCCTGAAGCCAGGAGTTGAACGTCCCGGCATCGTAGGCCAAGGTCTGGTTGCCGGCGAGGGATGCCTCGGTACTCTGGGCGCGCAGTCGCGACGAGCTCGCATATGCCTTGGCGCTCGCGCCGTCCCACTTGGCCGATTGCAGGCCGCTCCAGGCGGTGGCGAGGGCGACGACGGCCAGCAGGATCGCCTCGAGGATCTCAGTCCATTCCAGCCGCCTGCGTGACCCAGAGCCATGAGTCTTCGCGTCGCCGTGCTCTCGCAGGTGCTCTGCGATCTCGACGTTGGCGTTGCCTTCGGGCATGTCGATCACCTCATGTCGCGTTTGTGGCCGCCTGTCACCGGCACGATGCTGCTACGGGGCAGGCTGTCACCGGCCTGCGGCCGGGGGACGCTAGGGCCGCCACGAAGAAGCGGGGCGGGGAGCATGGCTCCCCGCCCCGCTTCGTGTCCGCGGCCGAAGCCTCGAACACGCCTGAGATTCAGATGATGGTCAGGTCGCGCTCGATCTCGGCGAGTTCTTCCGGAGTACCCTGGATCTTCGGGCCCTTGAACCACTTGCGGGCACCGGCGATCCACCAGATGACGGCGAAGCCGATGACTGCCAGCACCACCACGATCGAGTAGTTGAAGTTCTGCCGCGTGATGGGGCTGTAGGGAGGCAGCAGGAAGATGATGCAGATGAAGATCACGTAGACGATGGCGATCCAGCCGACCCAGAAGCTCACGGTCTTGTTCAGCACGTACGGGCCGGGTACGAAGGCCTTCGAGTTGATGCGACGCAGGAAGACGGGCGTCAGGTAGGCGATGTAGAGGCCGATGACGGCGGTGGCCACCACGGCGTTGTAGGCGGTGTAGTTGTACAGGTACGGGACCGAGATGATGAACGCCCCCACGGCGCCGAACCAGGCCGAGCGCACCGGAACGCGCCGCTTCTTGCTGACGTGGTGCCAGAAGTTGGAGCCCGGCACCGCGCCGTCGCGCGAGAACGCGTAGATCATCCGCGAGTTCGCCGTGACCGACGACATGCCGCAGAAGAACTGCGCCACGATGACGATCACGATGAGCAGCAGAGCCGCACTTCTGCCCGCCGCCGAGACGAAGGTCACCGCCCAGTTGGGATACGTCGCCGCGAACTGCGCGTAGTTCGTGTAGATGGTCCCCGCGAACTTGACGGGATGCGAGAAGTTCGGGATGGCGTAGCTGACGCCGACCAGGAGGATGAAGCCGGCGATGAGCGAGACCCAGATGGACCTGACGATGCCCTTGGCCGCCTGGACGTTGGCCGACTTCGTCTCCTCGGACACGTGGGCCGAGGCGTCGTAGCCGGTGAACGTGTACTGGGCGTTCAGCATGCCGAGAGCGACGATGTAGAGGGGCACCGTCCATCCCGAGAGCCCCTTGAACGCGTTCCAGCCCGCACTGCCGAACATGAAGGAGACCGAGTTGTGGGTCGATCCCTTGGCGGGCCCCCAGTACAGGAGGACGACGATGATCGCGACGCCGATGAGGTGCCAGTAGACCGAGACGTCGTTGAGCAGAGCCACCAGGCGGACGTTGAAGGTGTTCAACACGCCCTGCAGGAACAGGATGATGGCCAAGAGGAAGAGGACATGCCCCGGCGAGAGCCAGTAGGCCTTGCCCGTCATCTCGCCCAGGAATGCCGCGACCGAGAAGGCGCAGCCGAAGCTGATGCCGGCCGTGACGGCGACCTGCCCCAGCAGGTTGAACCAGCCGGTGAACCACGACCACCAAGGCCCGCTGTTGCCGGGCGCCAGCTTGGCCGACCAGTAGTAGAGGCCGCCGGCCGTCGGGTAGGCCGAGCAGATCTCGGCCATCGACAGGCCGGCGAAGATCACCATCACGCCCACGAACAGCCAGCCCCAGTTCATCACCGGCGGGCCGCCGTGGAGCAGGCCGTACGAGTAGACGGTCAGACAGCCCGACAGGATGGAGATGATGGTGAAGGAGATGGCGAAGTTGGAGAACCCGCTCATCCCCCGGTTGAGTTCCTGAGCGTACCCGAGCTCGTGTAGTCGCTTGGTGTCCTCGTCCAGCTGCTGTGGAGCTGGTGGTGTCGTGAACTGCGAATCCGACATCTATCCCCCCTTGTCGCAGACGTACAAGCTAGTGCACCCTTGCCCGCCATTTAGTACCTTGAGGGTAGCTAGTGTCAAGGATTCCTAGGCGTGAACGGGCGCGCGGCGGACTCCTGCCCCGTCCAGCTCCCGGCGCGGTGTCCCGCCGGCGCGTCATCGCGTAGTCTGAGGCCGCAGGAGCGAGCACAGAAACGAGACTCGATGGACGACGCGTTCCTTCCCCGGGCAGAGGCCCTCTCAGACGCAGAGCTCGCGCACGCCGCCGAGCAGGTCGCCTCGGCGGCATCCACAGGCCTCGTGGAGGGCCGCATGCCGGCGATCTACCTGGGCCACGGCGCGCCGCCCCTCGTGGACGACCCCCTGTGGGTCGCCCAGCTGGCGGCGTGGGCGCGCGCCCTGCCGCGGCCGCGCGCCATCCTGATGGTCTCGGCGCACTGGGAGGCGGCGCCACTCACCCTCGGCGCCGCACGCCCCGGGGTGCCGCTGATCTACGACTTCTACGGCTTCCCCGAGCGCTACTACCGCGCCGCCTACCCGGCGCCTCCGGCGCCCGGCCTGGCGGCGCAGGTGCGCGCGCTGGTCGAGCCCTCCGCGCCGGTGGCCGAGCAGCCGCAGCGCGGCCTGGACCACGGTGCCTACGTGCCGCTGCTCGTGATGTATCCGGAGGCCGACGTCGAGGTGCTGCAGATCTCGCTGCCCAGCCAGGACCCCTGGCGGCTGCTGGAGCTCGGCGCGCGGCTGCGGCCGCTGCGCGACGACGGCGTGCTCATCGTGGGCAGCGGCTTCCTCACGCACGGGCTCCCGTACCTGCGCGAGTTCCGCATCGACGCCGAGCCGCCGGCGTGGTCGGTGGAGTTCGACGGCTGGGCGGCCGAAGCTCTGGAGCGCCGCGACCTCGAGGCGCTGGCCGACTACCGCACCGTGCCGTCGGCGCGCTACGCGCATCCGACGGCGGACCACTTCCTGCCGCTGTTCGTGACGCTCGGCGCCGCCGAGCCGGGCGCTCCCCTGGCCACGCCCATCGACGGGTACTGGCTGGGCCTCTCCAAGCGCTCGATCCAGGTGGCCTGAGCCCTCCGGCGGACCCCGCCCGAGGGGCGATGTCGCCCGCGCCCTTACGATAACGCCAACCGCAGTGCGTACCTTCAATGAAGGTCGCGCCGTTGCTGACCCTCGATCTCACCCTGCCCTATGCGACGCGACCCGTCTACGTAGTGCCGGCGCAGAAGCTCACGCGGCAGACCATCGCCGCCATCTGCCGCTATCACTACGAAGGCACGACCCTCGACCAGACGGCGGGCTACACCAAGATGAGCCCGCACGCCCAGACAGATCGGCCGATCTGCTACGCGACCACCGACTACAGCGCCGTCTGGCAGCTGCGCGGCTGGCTACCGGAGACGGTGGGCGGCGTCATGTGGGTCGCCACGAGCCGCCCCTGTTCGAGCGCCTACGTGCCGTTTTACGACTCGATCACGAGCGTGCCGGCGGCGTGGACCGGCAAGACCGCCTACAGCGGCTTTCGCGCCGTCGCCGACAGCCTCGACAAGAACGGCACGGTCGGCGGCGAGATCCGCTACAAGCACTACATCACGCTCGTGCAGAGCACCTACGGCGGGTTCGAGACCGAGTGCGCCAACGCGCAGGCGAGCACGGACAGCACGGCGGCCGGCCTCGGCGTCCGGCGCAGGCGACCTACCTCACCAACTACTCGGCGCAGCGGGCCACGCAGGCGCTCGATCTCGCGACGGGGCTGCCGGCGCAGATGCCGTGACGGCCAGCCGGCGGGCGTTGGAACGCGCCGCCCTGGGGGAACACTTTTCGGTGCAGTTCGCGTGGCGACACGCGAGGATCGGCAAGCACCAGGAGAAATCATGGCGCACTTGAGTTCATCGATCGAAGCGGACGTTCCCGTGCGGTTCGCCGATCGTGAGTGGAGAGAGTACGTGTGGCGCTCGTTGTACGGCAGCTACGCCAAGGGCTTCGCCGACGTTTCGGCGTCGCTCTCGGAGCTTGACGCTGACTCCGGCACGGTCAAGTTCGAGAGCGAGGGCGACTCGCTGACGAAGGTGTCGGTCGATCTCGAGTACAGGCCGGCGCGTGGCGACCGCGACGAGGACATCGAGCGAGCGCAGAAGCGCCTTGACAGTGACATGCACAAGTACCGCACGTTCCTGCTGCGGCGCTGCGACCAGGAGAGCTGCAGGAACAACTGACGCGGCGGGGGAAGCGTGTACCGACGAGGCGGCGGCCGGCATGCCGGCCGCCGCCTCGTAGTACGCGACCGGTCACCACCACATACCGGTGGCGACGCACCAGGCCGGGACGACCGCGGTGGCGATCACGATCGCGGCCACGACGACGATCGCCGCGGCGCGACGGGAGAACCAGTTCAGCTCGAGCATCTCTACCTCCGACGGCGACACTGATTGATACCCGTCCTCGCGGCACGGTTCACGGGCTCGGGGACTGCCGGGGTCGCTCCGAGTAGAATCATGGAGAGCTCAACCCCCTCGCGGGAACGGTGCCACGTGAGACGCAACTGGATCGGAAGGGCGTTCGTCGGCCTCGCGGCAGGGGCGCTGGCGAGCGCCGGCCTGCTGGGGCTGCTCGCGCTCGGCGCCCGGCTCGGGCTGCCCATGGTTCCCTTTGCGGTGTTCGAGTGGCTGATCCGCGTGCTCCCCGGGCGGCTCGTCATCTTCGGCCTCGAGACCACGCTGCGCGTGCTCGAAGGCCTCGGTCTCAACATCAAGAACACCGCCAAAGTCACCGAGGAGGCGCTCGCCCTCACCAGCCTCTTCGCGGCCGGGGCGCTGGCCGGCCTGCTGTATTTCGCCCTCGTGAGGACTCCGGACGTGACCCGAGTGCGCCGCTACGCGCAGGCGCTGGCAGGCGCGTTCGGCCTCTTCAGCCTCGTGCTCACCCTCGTCGAGGCGCCGCCGACCACCATGTTCGGGACGGCCGCCATCGTCGTCTGGGTGCTCGGGACGTTCCAGCTCTGGGGCTGGGCTCTCGTGCGCATGTACCTCCACGCCTACCCGCCCGCGGAGCCGGATCGCTCGCGGGAGGCGCTTGACGAGGCGATGGAGACCGGGGCGGTGCCGTCCGCGGCCCCGCCCCCGCCCCCGCGCCCGCCGGCGACGCCGTCGGAGGCGGAGGTCACGCGGCTCAGCCGGCGGCGCTTCGTGATCGGCATGGGGGGCCTCGCCGCGACCATTGTCGTGCTGGGCGCCGAGCTGGCCGAGGTCCTGAGCGTCGAGGGTGGGCCCAAGGTGCCCGCGCTCGTCAAGGCGCCGATCCCCTTCCCCAACGCCGACTCTGCGGTGAAGCCCGTCCCGGGGACCCGCCCGGAGTACACGCCGCTGCCGGAGTTCTACCGCGTGGACATCGACCTCACGCCGCCGGCGCTCGACGCCGCCACCTGGCGGCTGCGCATCAGCGGCATGGTCGCTCGCCCGCTCACCCTGACGCTGCAGCAGATCAGGTCCGGCTACCACGCGCGCGACGAGTTCATCACGCTCGAGTGCATCTCCAACCCGGTGGGCGGGCCGCTGATCGGGACCACCCTGTGGACCGGCCCGTCGCTGCACGACGTCCTCGCCGACGCCGCCCCCCTGGCCGGGGCGCGCTACGCGCATCTCCTCTCCGCCGACGGCTTTGACGAGTCCGTCGATCTGGCGACGGTCGACAGGGACCGCAGGATCCTGCTGACCTATGCGTGGAACGGGAGGCCGCTGCCGCAGGAGCACGGCTACCCGCTGCGCGTCTACGTCCCGGACGTGTACGGCATGAAGCAGCCCAAGTGGATCACGGACATCGTGCTCGTGTCGCAGTGGATCCCCGGCTATTGGGTGAAGCGCGGATGGGACGCGCAGGCGATCCGCAAGACGACCTCCGTGATCGACACCGTCGCGACCGACTCGTTGACGATGCGCGCCGGCCACACCTTCGTGCCGGTCGGGGGCATCGCCGACGCCGGCGACCGCGGCATCTCAAGGGTGGACGTGCAGGTCGACGAAGGGCCGTGGGAGGCGGCCGAACTGCGGCCGCCGCTGTCCGGCCTGACCTGGGTGATCTGGCGCTACGAATGGCCGTTCCAGAGCGGCGAGCACGTGTTCAAGGTGCGCGCCTACGACGGCAGCGGCGCGCTCCAGGATCCCGCCTCCAACCCCCCGTATCCTTCTGGGGCCACCGGCCTCGACAGCCAACAGGCCAGCATCCTGCCCACCGCTCCCTGACCTGCACGGCGCAGGCGCCGCCCTGTGCTATCCTCGGCCCCGTGAGCACCCAGACTCCATCCACGCCCGAGCGCGGCGACTTCATCCGCGCGATCGTCGCCGCCGACCTGCGCGAGGGCCGGCACCAGACCGTCGTCACCCGCTTCCCTCCCGAGCCGAACGGCTACCTTCACATCGGCCACGTGAAATCGATCGGCCTCAACTTCGGCATCGCCCGGGAGTTCGGCGGCCGTTGTCACCTGCGCTTCGACGACACCAACCCCATGAAGGAAGAGCAGGAGTACATCGACTCCATCGAGGCCGACGTCCGCTGGCTGGGA
Source organism: uncultured Thermoleophilia bacterium (assembly GCA_963709845.1). GTDB lineage: Bacteria > Actinomycetota > Thermoleophilia > UBA2241 > UBA2241 > CAIXSE01. The sequence continues at coordinate 99,945 of CAVPXV010000004.1, read as the reverse complement.
TTCGAGTGGGGTGAGCACCTCTACTTCGCCTCGGACTACTTCGAGCAGCTCCACGAGTGGGCGGTCGACCTCATCAAGGCCGGCAAGGCTTACGTGGACGACCTCAGCGCCGACGAGATCCGCGAACACCGCGGCACGTTCACCGAGCCGGGCCGTGAGAGTCCCTGGCGGGACCGGCCGGCGGAGGAGAGCCTTGACCTCTTCGCGCGCATGCGCGCCGGCGAGTTCCCCGACGGAGCCCGAGTGCTGCGCGCGCGCATCGACATGGCCTCCCCCAACATCAACCTGCGCGACCCGGTCCTGTACCGGATCCTCCACGCGGATCATCCACGCACGGGAGACGCGTGGTGCGTCTATCCGACCTACGACTTCGCCCACGGGCAATCCGACGCGATCGAGGGCATCACGCACTCCCTCTGCACCCTGGAGTTCGAGGGCCACAGGCCGCTCTACGACTGGCTCATCGACAACCTGCCGGTCCCCTCGCGCCCGCGCCAGATCGAATTCGCCCGGCTCAACCTCACCTACACCGTCCTCTCGAAGCGCTTCCTCCTGCGCCTGGTCAACGAGGGCCACGTGCGCGGCTGGGACGATCCGCGGATGCCCACCCTGTCCGGTCTCCGCCGGCGGGGCTTCCCCGCCGAGGGCATCCGCGACTTCGTGACCATGGTCGGGGTGGCCAAGGCTGACAACGTCGTCGAGGTGGGCATGCTGGAGCACGCCGTGCGCAACGTCCTCAACCGGACGGCGCCCCGCCGCTTCGCCGTGCTCGACCCGCTCAAGGTCGTCATCGAGGACTACCCCGAGGGGCAGACCGAGGAGATGGAGGTCCCCAACAACCCGGAGGACCCGTCGGCCGGGAGCCGCCGGGTGCCCTTCGCGCGGGAGCTCTGGATCGAGCGCGAGGACTTCATGGAGGAGCCCGTGCGCAAGTTCTTCCGCCTGGCCCCCGGCCGCGAGGTGCGGCTGCGCTCCGCGTACTTCGTGACCTGCCGCGGTGTCGTCAAGGACGCCGCGGGCCGGGTCGTGGAGCTGCGCTGCACGCACGACCCGGCCACGCGCGGCGGTGACGCTCCCGACGGCCGCCGCCCGAAGGCGACGCTCCACTGGGTGTCCGCCGCTCACGCCGTGCCCGCGGAGGTCCGGCTCTACGACTACCTCTTCCGCAGCCCCTACCCCGGGGCCGAAGGGCGCGAGCTCTTCGAGGACCTGGACCCGGACTCCGAGACCGTGCTCCGCGGCTGCCTCGTGGAGCCGTCGCTCGCCGGCCTTGCGGCCGGCGAGGCCGTGCAGTTCGAGCGGCTCGGCTACTTCTGCCCCGATCCCGACTCGGCGCCCGGTGGGCTCGTTTTCAACCGTACGCTCACCCTAAGGGACACCTGGGCGAAGCTTCAGGCGCAGGGACGCCAGGACACTGCCTGACTGCTCTGTCCGGCTTCGCCGGGCCCCGCCCACGGTTGAGGGGGGTCCCCTCTCGGGGTAGACTCTGCCTGCCCCGCGGGCATCGCTGGCGAGTGGCCTAATTGGCAAGGCACCTGACTCTGGATCAGGGGATTGAAGGTTCGAGTCCTTCCTCGCCAGCCATCTTCTCTCCACTCCGCCTCCCTTGCCTGCGCCCGTCAGTGCCCGCTTCAACCCCTGCTCGCACACCGGCCCGCGCTCGCGGTCAAACAGTCCACGGCGTTGCCCGCGTCCCACCGGTGGGTAGAACCGTGCGGGTGAGCTGGGGCCGCAGGGTGTGCGCCCCGGATGAGAGGGGGTGCGATGATCGAGCTGATCGAGGGGCTTCCCGATGGGGTGGTCGGTCTGGAGGCGGTCGGCGAAGTGACGTCGCGCGACTACTCCTCGGTAGCCATCCCTGCGGTCGAGGACGCACTGTCCCGGCACAAGAAGATCAGCCTGCTGCACGTCCTCGGTGAGCGGTTCACCGGCTACGAGGCCGGCGGCGGGTGGGCTGACGCGAAGCTCGGGGCGCTGCATGCGTTCTCGTTCGAACGCATCGCGGTCGTCACCGACCTGGACCACGTGCGCAAACAGGTGAAGCGCATGGGTTGGCTGGTCCCGGGTGAGATGAAGCTGTTCTCGAACGCACAGAGGGTCGAGGCGCTGGGATGGGTGAGCGCTGAACCCGCAGGACGAAGGGGGGGACCGTGGGTGACACCTACGACGTGATCATGGCCGCCTATCCGAAGCTGGAGGCGGCCGAGAAGGACTTCGACGCGCTCGTGGCGCTGGTCAAAGACAAGAAGGTCCGCACCGAGGGCGTGATCCTCGTCGAGCGCGATACGGACGGTGAGGTCCACGTCAGCCAGACCGGCGACCACCTCGGCCGCAAGGGCCTCGGCTGGGGCGGCGGCGTCGGCGTGCTCGTCGGCCTTGCGGCACCGCCGCTGCTCGCCTCGGTCGCCGTCGGCGCTGCGGCCGGCGGGCTCATCGGCAAGTTCATGCACCACAAGGTCGAGAGCGGCATGGAGAGCGGCCTCGGCGAGAAGCTCAAACCGGGCACGGCGGCCATCATCGCGATGGTCGACGACGAGGACCGCCTTGCCGCCGAGCAGGCGCTTCCCGGCACGCCCGCCAAGTCGGTCGCCGCCATGGACAAGAAGGGCGTGCGCGGCCTCAAGGATGCCCTTGCCGAGGCCGCGCTCAAGTTCGTCCCCGACCGCACCGTGCTGCCGATCCCCGACCCCGCCTTCGGCGGGGCGATCGGGCGCTCGCTGCGCACCTCGGCCGCCGACTGGACGATCAACATGACGCCGACGCCCCCCGAGGGCGCCCCCAACGTCCTCCTGGTCCTCATCGACGACGCCGGCTTCGGCAACCCGAGCACGTTCGGCGGTCCCATCGAGACGCCGACCATGACGCGCGTCGCCCAGAGCGGCCTCACCTACGACCACTTCCACGTGACGGCGCTCTGCTCGCCGACGCGCGCGGCTCTGCTCACCGGCCGCAACCACCACACCGTGGGCTTCGGCTCGGTCGGTGAGTTCCCCGGCCCCTTCCCCGGCTATACCTCGTCGCGCCCCAAGGACTGCGCGCCGTTCGTGCGCGTGCTGCAGGGCAACGGCTACAGCACCGGGGGCTTCGGCAAGTGGCACCTCACCCCCGACCACGTGCAGGGCATGGCCGGCCCCTTCGACCGCTGGCCGAACGCCTGGGGCTTCGACCACTTCTGGGGCTTCCTCACGGGCGAGACGGGTCAGTACGACCCCGTCATCACGCAGGACGACACGATCATCGGCGTGCCGCAAGGCGAAGGGGGCGCCGAGTACTACGTGCCCGACGACCTCACAGACAAGTGCGTCAGCTGGCTGCATGCGGTGCGCGCCCAGGACCCCACGAAGCCCTGGTTCGCCTACTACTCCACTGGCTGCAGCCACGCGCCACACCAAGTGGGGGCCGAGTGGAGCGACAAGTACAAGGGCAGGTTCGACGCCGGCTGGGACGCCTACCGTGAGGAGACGTTCGCGCGCCAGAAGAAGCTCGGCGTGATCCCCGCCGACGCCGAGCTCACCCCGCGGCCCGCCGAACTCCCCGCCTGGGACTCCCTCTCCGATGACGAGAAGAAGCTCTACGCCCGCCAGATGGAAGTGTACGCCGGCTACTCCGCGAACGCCGACTGGAACGTGGGCCGCCTGCTGGACGCCGTCGAGGAGATGGGCGAGCTCGATGACACGCTCGTCATCTACATCTGGGGCGACAACGGCGCCAGCCTCGAAGGCACGCTCACGGGCTCGTTCAACGAGCTCACCATGATCAACGGCGTGCCGATCACGCCGGCGCAGCAGCTCGCGCTCATCGACCAGTACGGCGGGCTCGACGCCTGGGGCACCGACGCCACGGCGCCCCACTACGCCGCCGCCTGGGCCTGGGCGGGCAATTGCCCCTTCCAGTGGGGCAAGCAGGTCGCCAGCCACCTCGGCGGCACGCGCAACGGCATGGTCGTCGCCTGGCCGCGACGGATCGGGAGGCCGGCGACTTGCCATCAGTTCACGCACGTCATCGACATCGGGCCGACGATCCTCGAGGCGGCTGGCATCCCCGAGGCCAAGGTCGTCGACGGCGTCGCGCAGACGCCGATGGAGGGCACAAGCTTCCTCTACACCGTGGACGACGCGGCTGCGCCCGAGCGTCACACGCAGCAGTACTTCGAGATCTTCGGCAACCGGGCCATGTACAAGGACGGCTGGTGGGCCTGCGCCAAGCTCGACCGCAAGCCGTGGGACGTGACGCCGCCGACGATGGCCCGATTCGCGCCCGACAAATACGACCCCGAGGACGACGTCTGGGAGCTTTACCACCTGCCCGACGACTTCTCGCAGGCCAAGGACCTCGCCGGCCAGCAACCGGAGAAGCTCGCCGAGCTCAAGCAGCTCTTCTGGGAAGAGGCGGAGAAGCACAAGGTGCTGCCGCTCCTGGCCGGCTTCTCGGTGTTCTTCGGCATCCTGCCGCCCATGCCCACGGTCACCAAGCGGACCTTCTACGGCGACGTCGAGAACGTCCTCGCCGGGATGCTCCCGCGGATCTACGGCCACTCCTACGCGATCTCGGCCGACCTCCAGGTGCCCAGGGGCGGCGCCGAAGGCGTGATCCTGGCCGAGGCCGACGAGATGGGCGGTTTCTCCCTGTTCGTCCAGGGCGGCAAGCTCCGGCACACCTACAGCTTCCTCGGCGTCGAGGTCTACCGCCAGGAGTCGACGGAGACGCTGCCCGCGGGCGACGTGACCGTCCGCGTCCAGTTCGACGCCGACGCGCCCAAGCCGGGCACCGGCGGCGACGTGAGCTTGTGGATCGACGACCGCAAAGTCGGCGAAGGCCGCATGGACAAGACGGTGCCGGTGCGCTTCTCCGGGTACGCCGGCATGGACGTAGGGCGTGACAACGGCCTTCCGGTAGACCGTGAGGCCTACGGCGAGAAGTCGCCGTTCGCGTTCACCGGGACCGTGAAGAAGGTCGTGTTCGACCTCGCTCCCCACCCCAAGGAGAGCGACCGCAAGGCGCTGCACGAGGCGCACCACCAGATGGAGATCGGGCACGGCATCAGCGGGTAGCCGCAGCGGGCCGGTCGAGAGGACAACTCCGACAGCCAGGGACCGCCATCGCGCCACTGCGCCGGCGCGATGGCGGTCCTCTGCGTTTGCAGCTGTGAGCTCCGATGTCTCTCGTGACGATGACGGCACGGCTGCGACGAGTGCGGCGCCGCAGCGGCGGCCTCGCCGGAGCCAACGGCGTCCCGACGGGCCTGCGAGGGTACATGAGAGATACCCGTCGCAGGTGCTGGGCATGGCGAGGCGTGGCACGGCAAGCAGGTTCAGGGTCGGGCTTGGCGTGACGCGCCGAGGAGCGGCAAGGCAGGCACGTCTTAGCACGGCTGGCTTGTGAGCGACCGCCCGGGCTGCGACGGGTCTCTTGTGAAGCCTGTGAAGCGAGAAGGAGGATCGGCCATGCCAGTCGTCAGGTGGGAACCCTACCAGGATGCCGCCAGCCTGCAGCGTCTCTATCGCATGCTCGGCGCTGCCGTGGAACGCAGCTGGATGCCGGCCGTGGACATCATCGACACGCCCGAGGCGTTCGTGTTCAGGGCGGAGCTCGCCGGCATGCACCCCGAGGACGTGCACGTCGAGCTTGAGGACGATGTGCTCACGATCAAGGGTGAGCGCCACCAGGAGGCGCGGCCGGAGACAGAGCAGTACCAGAGTACGGAGTGGCACTACGGCGCCTTCCAGCGCAGCATCTCGCTGCCCCACAGCGTGAAGCGTGAGGCGATCGAGGCGAGCTACGAGAACGGCGTCGTCGAGGTGCGCGTGCCCAAGGCCGCAGATGTCGAATGGCAGCGCATCGAGGTCAAGGTGAAGGGCGGGGTGAGCGCGCTCGACACCGGACACCAGACCTGACGGAGGCCCCCGCCGGGGCTGAGGCGGCGCATGGCCGGGGCGGTGTCTGCCGCAGAAGGAGGACCCGATGGATTCCAGACAGCCGACGTCCGGCGAGGCAGAGTCGGACGTTCGTCCGGCGGTCACTGCGGCCGCGACGACTGCGGCCGCGACGGAACCCGCAGGTGAGACGCGTGGCGCGCGCTTCGCGCGAAAGGCCCACCGGACCGGCCTGTACCTCACTGCCGGCGCCGCGGTCGTCCTGCTCGTCTGCTTGATCGCGCTCGTGCTGGCCAACACGAGTCACGTCAAAGTCAGCTGGGTGTTTGGGTCCTCCTCGGTCTCGCTCGTCTGGCTCGTGCTGATCTCCGCGATCCTCGGCGTGGTGCTGGGCATGGTGCTCGGTGCGCTGTTCCACTGGCGCACGCGCACGCCGCGTCGATGAGGGGCCCTCTCGGCCCTCTACCTCTATCGCGGGGCCCATGACGGGATGACGGTCCGACCCTTCGTCATGAGACGCGCGGGCCGATCGCACTGCTTCCGGGCAGCTCGGCTCACGCTGCCACGACGCCATGCACTCTCGCCACGCGGGTCGAGTCAGGCGTCGTCGTGCATCAGCTGCAGGCGCGCCTCGCGGCAGTACACGCAGCGACACTCGCGCAGGTGGTGCCAGCCGATGCGCACATCCGGCTCATCGCCGCGCAGCGAGCTGCTGCGCACGTCGAGGTGGCCGTTCAGGTGGTCCTCGCTTCCCTCGCGACTTGAGGTGGTGAGGATGGTGTCGAGCGTGGGCGTGTAGACAAGATGGTCCTCGCGAAAGGCGAACAGGCCCGCTTCGCGCACTTGGCTGAAGCTGAGTGAGACCAGCATCGCGGTCTCCAATCGGGCGGGGCGCGGGCAGAGGGCCTTCTCGTGCCTACGCCGATCGACAGAAACGGTCGGGAATCGTGCGGAGAGGTAAGAGACGCGTCCTTGGAGAGCGCCATAGAAGCCTGCGAGATCCTCCGGGAGGACGCAGGCCACGCCGAAGGCCTACCTCGAGTCTCCCCCTTGGCGACGTCGGCAAACAACCACGCTGATGGGCGCCGCCTTCAGGCGCGGCGCGAGACGACGACGAGTGCCACGTCGTCCCTCATCGGGGCGCCGTTGGCCGCCTCGACGTGAGCCAGGAGATCATCCACGGCCGGCTCGTCGATCAGTCCCCCGCCGCTCAGCCGCGCCGCGAGACCCGCCTCGCCGAAACGGTCACGCGAGTCCGGTGCCGCGAGGCCCTCAACGAGCCCGTCGGTGTAGAAGACGAGCGACCACGGTGCCGTGAGCGTGACGATCACGGGTTCCCAGCGCGCCTCGCCGCCCACGCCCATGGGGAGCGACGGCGGGGCCGCCAGCGGCGCGGCCTCGAGGCCCACGAGCAGAGGCAGCGGGTGGGCGATGTTGAGCACGTGCAGGCGGTCGCGGTCGCCGAGGCGGTCGATCCAGGCCAGGCAGGCGGTCGCGAAGGCGTCCTCGCTGCGCCGCTCGCGGATCATCGTCGCGTCGAGCGTCGCCCTGATCGTGGCGCGGTCGGCGCCGCTCATGACGAGCCCCTGCCAGGTGGCGCGCAGCGTGGCCCCGAGCGCCGCCGCGGCGGGGCCGTGTCCGCTGACGTCGCCGATGATGAGAGCGAGCCCGCGGCGCGGCATGCTCATCACGTCGAGGAAGTCGCCGCCGAGGCGCAGGCGTCCCTCGCTGGGGACATAGCGCGTGATGACCTCAAGGTCGCGGAGCTCGATGCGCGCCGGCGGTACGAGCTGCATCTCAAGCGCTTCGTGCAGGCGGGCGACGTCGTCCTGGGCCTGCCCGGCGGTGCGCGCTGCGGCCAAGGCGACCGCCGCTTCGCGGCCACTGCGGGCCTGATGCCGCAGCGCGTCGGAGAGCAGCGCCGAGATCAGCGCGGCGGCGACCCAGATGGCGGTCGAGATCAGCGTCGGCAGCAGCGCCCCCCGGGCGCCGAAGCCGGCGACGGTCGCGTAGTAGATGCCGGCTCCGATGAGAGCCGCGAGGCTGCCCACGAGGGGGCCGCCGATGGCGCCGACGACCACGGCGGTGAGCGCCATCAGTGACCCCGGTATGCCGAGGATGTGCCTGGTCTGCTGCACGGCGCCCAGCGCCACAAGGAAGACTGCCTCAACAGCCACGGCGATGAGCAGGACGACCACCGGACGAGAGCTCGGACCGCGAGCCGCGGCGGCGACCACGGCGCGCGTGAGGCGCGAGTCGGCCGGGGACTCCGCGGGGCCCGCGCCATTCGGCGTCGTCGGGGGAGTACTATCGGGTTCTGGGGACCTCGAAGTCGAGACCATGCCCGGGGACCTCGTCGTGCGGGCGGCGGTGCATGAACGCGAAGTCGTCGTGCAGCTCGCCGCAGAGAGAGCCGGGAGCCGAAGCTCCAGCGCAGCCTCAGGATACTAGGCTCGTCGGAAGTGGCGCAAGGACGTCCGCTGATCACTGCCGGTTCGCAGTGCCACGAGCGCGAGCAGCGAGCGCAACGCCGCCTAGAGACCCCTGGAAGCCCGAGGCCGCAACGCCGCGCGTAGAGCGGCGGGGTCGCGGCTCCAACGGTCCGCTTTTCTGTCAGCCGGGCATGCTCTGCTGCGAAGCTCGCGCGGCGGTCGTGAGCGGGCAGTCTTCGAGCGAGGAGAGACGATGGCCGTTCTCAAGGGAACAGTGGAGGCAGACGTACCGATCGCCTTCGCCGACAAGGAGTGGACCGAGTTCGTCTTCCGCTCACTGTACGGCAACTACGCCAAAGGCTTCGAGGACGTGGCGGCGTCAGTCTCCGAGACCGACGCCGACTCCGGCACGGTGACCTTTGAGACCGAGGGCGAGCGCCTCGTCAGGGTCTCGGTCGAGGTCGAGTACACACCCCATAGCGGCGGCGATGCAGCGGCAGAGGTCGCCCACGCGCAGGCCCAGCTTGAGCGCGACCTCGAGAAGTACCGCGTCTTCCTCCTGCGGCGCTGCGAACAGGAGAGCTGCAACCCGAGCTAGGCGTCGCGTCGCGATCGACCAGCGCTTGACAGTCATCCCCGCCGATCCCGATGTACCTTGCGTCACCGCAGCATCGAACGTCGCGAGCATCTTCGCGCAGGCGGCCGCGTGCGCCGCATCAGCTAACGAGAGGCAGGCACACATCATCAGACCAGGAATCGTCGATGGTCGTCGTCACCGCCTTCTGTCCCTGGCGTTGGCGGGCGTCCTCATCACGCTCGCTGCCCTCTGGGTAGGGTCCGTCGCCGCGGCCAATGCCGCTGCGACGGGTTTCAACCAGAAGGGCAATGTGCTGATCGCCGATCAGTTCAACAACCGCGTCATCGAGTTGGCCCGCGACGGACACATCGTCTGGCACTTCGGCACCGGCTCCTACGTCGCCGGCGCCAGGACCGTGGTCGCCCCCAACGACGCGCAGCGCGTCCCCGGCGGACTCACGCTGATCGCCGGCACCGGCGCGCCTCCTAACGTGACCGGCTACCCCGCCGGCGGCGCCAACGACAGCCGCGTGCTGCTCGTCAACAGGGCCGGCATGATCGTCTGGCAGTACGGCAAGGCCGGGGTCACCGGCACCGGGCCCAATCGCCTGAACACGCCGGTGCAGGCGACCTACCTGCCGGGCGGCCGCATCCTCATCACCGACCAGGCCAACGCGCGCGTGATCATGGTCAACATGGCCAAGAAGATCCTCTGGCAGTACGGCCAGACCGGCGTCACGGGAAGCGGCGCTGATCAGCTCAACAACCCGAACAGCGCCGAGCTCCTCGCGAACGGCCACATCCTCATCGCCGACGAGGGCAACAACCGCGTCATCGAGGTGACCCGCGCCAAGGCCATCGTCTGGAGCGACGCCTCCGGGCTGAACGCACCGGCCTTCGCCAGCCGCCTGCCGAACGGCCACACCCTGATCGCCGACGGCGGCAACAACCGCGTCGTCGAGGTCACTCACGCCGGCGCTACGGTCTGGTCCTACGACACCAGCACGCGCCCCGGCAGCGTGGCCGCGCCAGCGCCTTCGCAGGCCGTGCGCCTGAAGAACGGCGACACGCTGATCAGCGACCAGTTCAACGATCAGGTCATCCAGGTGACCCATGCCGGGAACATCCGCTGGAGCTACGGACAGGTGGGCCTAGGCCGGCCACGTCGCAGGGATGCTGAACGCGCCCTACGGAGCCAAGGTGATCGGTAGCTACCTGGGGCTCACGCCCCCGACTGGCTTCTGAACTCGCGCAAGACAGGCGCCTGCGCGTTTCGGCCGGCGTGGATCTGGGAGCGGGCAGCGGCCATCAAGTCGTTGCCCGCTACTCGACACTGCCCGCCACCTTGGTCCTTCAGAGGGAGTGCCTGCCATTGATCGATGCTGCCGAGGGTCGCCGGTGCGCAGCCTGGCGAACGCGCTACCGCAAAGTCTTCAAGTAGGCGAGCAAGTCGCTCCACTCCTGGTTCGTCAGCTGCCACCGCGGCATCGGCCATTGTAGGTGGCTGCCGGTCGGGTCGATGCCTGTGTCACCGCTTTCTCGATTCCGGCATCCGTGTAGACGGGACCCCGGGTACCGTCGGGCATGAGCATGCCCTTCGGGTCGGTGAGATTGGCGTAGGTGATGTCCGGGGCGGTGAACTGCGAGGTGGTCGGCCGTGGCCATCGCGGCCGTGGCAGTTCGCACAGGCCTTGTTCATCATGCTGCCACTCATCATGCCGCTGCCTGGCGTGCCGCCGCCCATCATGCCGCCGCCATTCTGGCTCACGGTCCTGGGGATGGGCACGCCGTTGGCGTCCACGCCGTTCTGGAAGATGGCCTGACCAGGGGAGACTGCGGACTCGCTGCCCACAGGACCGCCGCTCGGCGCCTGCGCTCCGCACGCGACCATCGCCGAGGCAACGAGGACCGCGAGGCCCAGCATCACCGCTGCCACCAATCGATTCCTCTGCGCGTGACGCGCCATGGGCCGCAGGCCCTCCAGCCCGTGGTGGCGCTCCCGCCGGCCCATGTCGCGGCAGTTCTGGCCTCGGGACCCGCCGGCGTCCGCAACGATCACTCCAATCCCCCTCACCGGTGGTCGGACCCGTTTTCGGGCAGCCTACCCAGGCGTGCAAACCAGCCGCCGTTGAGTTGAGCGCAGGAGGGTGCGCGGGACACGCCCGCATAGAAAGCGGCTCGCGGAGACAGTCATGGCACATGCCTCGTCTGGACACCCTCCTCTCGGCCGCGGACCGTCACGTGGGTGACTGCCGTGGAGCGACTCTACGCGGCGCACTACAGAAGGCGCCTCCAACGCTTGGGCTAGGGCCACGCCCTGCACCCGGCCGACGGATCCCTGGGGGTCCCGGGCGGGCCGGCGCCTGGAGACGGCACGTCAGTCTACGTGCCGATCGACGGCGCCGAGGCGCTGCCGCGCATCGCGCTCTACCCGGCACGGGTCGCGAAGTGCGTGATCACGCCGATCGTCCAGACCGAGCCGGCGAGGCACACCATGAAGAACTCGACCAGGACGCCGATGCCGGCTGCCTTGAGCGTCGCCGCACTGGCCATGAGAGAGGCACGGAAGTCCCGACGGCGAACGTATTCGCTCACCAGCAGCCCGCAGCCGAAGCCGACGAACACGCCGACCACCGGGATCAGGAACATGCCCACCACCGCCGACGCCGTGGCCACCGCGATGGAGCGCTTGGGGATCTGGTGCTGTCTCAGCTTGCGTCCCGTCAGCACCGCGCTCGCCGACCAGCCGATCCCCGCGAGGACCGAGCCGATCACCGCGGTCGTCCAGGCGACGGATGAGCCCATGATCCAGGCCCAACCGATCAGGGTGACGACCGCCAGCCCGCTGCCTGGCAGCCCCGGGTACACCGTCCCGACGGCGGCGACGGCCAGGAGGAGCCCGGCCACTATGGTGACGACGATCTCGACATCCACTCGCTACGCCGTTCCGCGCACCGCGTCGCCGAAGCGCCGAAGAAGGGGTCCCGACGAGCGGAACTCCACGGTCGTGAACGAGGCTACCGGCAGCGCGAGCCGCGCCCGGTAGAGGTCGACGTCGATGCCGAGGAGCGCGCACGTGATGATGCGGATGGTCGCCTCATGCGAGACCACGAGCACTTCTCCGGCCTGGTGCGCGCCACGGATGCGCTCGATCACGGGCAGGGCGCGCGCCGCCACCTGGAACCCGTTCTCGCCGCCCGGCGCGGCAAAGATGCCGGGGTGCTCGCAGTAGTCGCCGTACGCTTCCGGCTCGCTCTCCTTGATCTCCAGCTCGAGGCGGCCGTCCCACTCGCCGTGGTCGATCTCCAGCAGGTCGTCCTCGACGGAGAGAGGGATCCGCAGCGCGCTCCGCGACCGCCTCGGCCATCGAGCGACAGCGCGATAGCGGACTCGTGTAGACGGCGCGCCAGTCGCCGCCCGACGCGCACGACTCGACGACGGCCTCGCTCTGCCGTCGGCCGCGCTCGCTCAGGGCGCACTCGCTCTGGCCGCACAAGCGGTGCTCGCGGGTGGCCACGGTCTCGCCGTGTCGCACGAGATGGATGGTGAGCAGGCCGTCTTCGTCGAGCATCAGGACCTCCGCAGCGCTCCGTGAGAACGGTCTTCGTACTATGCCCGGTCTGAACGGACTCCTCCCGCTGCGAGCGGGGACCTTCTTCCGCGCTCTGCTCTGGCCGGCCCAGATGACGGTGCAGCTGCGTGGCCGCCGCCCGTGCCCGCCGTGGCAACGGCGTGGGAAGGATAAGTGCTGGGGAGTATTAGTTTTGTCGGAGTGCCGCCGGCGCTCCGCGGCTTCCGCGCCCGACCCCGGGACCGGGGGCCCTTCGCCAGGAGGGCCGTGTGCTGCGCTACATCCTCATCATCGTCTACTTGGCCGTCGGCGTGTTCATCGCGAACTCGCACCACTACTTCGTCCACCTGCATAGCCTCACGGCCGTGCTCTCGGCGCTGCTGGCCGTGGTGCTCTGGCCGCTGATCCTGGTCGGCGTCAACCTGCACATCAAGTAAGGGAGCATCCGATGCACAACGCGCTCGTTGCGTCACTGCTGGCCTCCGTCTTCAACGGCGGGGCCGTCCCCATCGTCTGGGTGATCGGCATCATCCTGATCGTCGTCGGGGTGGTGTCCGTCTTTCGCCGCAGCCTGATCCTCGGCGTCGTGCTGATCGTGATCGGGGTCCTCCTGGGCGGGCTCAACGTACTCTGACGCCGGTGCGTGGAACGTGAGTCACCCGCCATCTGGTGGGGGCTTCGGACGCCGCTCCGCCGCTGGGGTGGTCGATCGGCGTGCGGGCGAGTGGGATCGAACGCGCCCCCGGGCATGCGATCCGCGCGGTCTCGGCGGCCCGCTCAGGCGGCCCGCTGGCGCATCGTCACTGCCGCGTCCCCAGGCTCCACGCGGTCGTCCTGAGACTCCGGACCGGGCCGCTCGCCATCGGCCTCTATGTGGGTGCGCCCGACAAGCGCAACCAACGCCGGCACCAGGAGCGAGCGGACGACGAACGAGTCGATGAGGACGCCGACGGCGAGCAGGAAGGCGAGCTGGCGGAAGGCCCCCAAGTCGACGATCGCCAGCATCGAGAAGCTGAGCGCCAGCGTCAGAGCCGCGACGGAGATCGCGTGACGAGCGCTCGGCGCAGCCGTCTCGATGGCGCTCCGCAGGGGCCGGGTGCGGCGCTCCTGCCAGATCCGCCCGACGAGGAAGATGCTGTAGTCGCTGCCCAGCGAGACGAGCAGCACCGACGCCGCGAACGGCACGTAGTAGGTGAGGTCCTCGCCGCCGAGCACGACCTGGAAGACGTATGTGGTGATGCCCAGGGCGGCCGCGAGGGCAAGGACGCTGGACGCCAGCAGGTAGATGGGGGCGATCAGCGCCCGCAGGAAGATGGCCATCAGTACGAGGTCCACGAGTGCGACCACGATGGCGATGCGGCCGAGGTCGCCCACGGTGCGCTGCACGGTGTAGGCGGCCAGCGCAGTGTCGCCGCCGAACTGCGCCGAGGCGCCGCCCAGACCGGCTTGCGCGAGCAACCTCGGCATCTCGCGCGACAACGCGTCGTAGGTCGCGATCCCGCTGCTCCCCAGGGGGTCGGTGCGAAAGACGACCAGATAGCGCACTGCATTGCCTCCCGGCGCGACGGCGAACCTGGCGCCGGGCAGGGCCTGTTGCTCGAGCGGGCCGAGGACGCCGGCGACTCCCGGCTGCCGGCGCAGCGCCCGCTCCAGCTGCGCCGCACCCGGCGCCGCGCCGATGCCCTGTCCCTGCACGAGGACCTCGGTCGGCGAGAGGATGCCGGGCCAGAACCCGGCCGAGGCGGCATCCGCCGCGCGGCGCGCCTCGGACTGCCCCGGCAGGCTGCCGACGAAGTCGAGCCCCAGATGCGTCTTGCGCAGGCCGCTGGCGGCGGCCAGCAAGAGCGCCACGCAGATCACCACGACGACGAGCGCCACGGCCCTGTTGGTGCTGAGGTGCGAGAGCCCGTGACGGACCGTCGGCCTGGACGCCGGCTCGGCCGGCCGTTCCGCCGGCTCCACCGCCCGCACCCCTCGCGGCCAGAACAGCGCCCGGCCGAAGAGGGCGAGCAACGCCGGCAGCAGCGTCACGGCGACCAGGAGTCCGAGCAGCACCGTGATCGCCATGCCGGGGCCGAAATCGCGGAAGAATCGCTGGGACGCCACCGTGAGGGCCGCCGTCCCCGCCGCGACCATGAGGCCAGCGGCGATGATCAGGGGTGTGTACTGCGCCGTCGTGCGACGCGCCGCCGCCCCGCGGCGTTCCCCGCCGGCCAACGCGCGACGCATGCCCGAGAGATAGAAGATCGCGTAGTCGGTGACGATGCCGAAGAGCAGAACCACGAGGAGCGGTTGAAGCTCGGGGGGCGGCGCCGCGCCGATCCGCGTGCCAAGCCAGGCCACGACCCGGAGGGCGATCTCGTAGGCGATGCCGGCGCTGAACAGCGTGACCAGGGGAGCGAGGACCGACCCGAAGGCCACGGCGATGATGAGCGCGATGAGGGCGACGGTGGCGATCTCGACGATGGGCAGCGCCGCGTTGATGCGAGCCTGCTGCTCGAGCCGGGCCGGGATCGTGCCGGTCACGCCGACCACCGACGCACTCGGATCGGTGAGGTTCGTGGCCGCGTAGCGCTGAGCGATCTGAAGCTGCGTCGCCCACGGCATGGCCGGGTCGAAGAACAGGTAGGTGATGGCCGTCGTGCCACGCTCGCCCGTGCCCGCGAAGGCCGGCGGCACGTTGACCACCGGGAGCGCTCCCAGCAGACCCGTGGGCACGGGCACGAGCTTCTGGTCGATGTTCTGCGCGGCCTTGACGGTCTGCAGCGCGGCGCTCCGCGAGAGCCCCGAGGGGTCGCGCTGCACGACGGCGACCCGGCTGAGCGCCGGCAGAGCGAACAACCTGGACGACGCGATCTCGGTCTTGATCGCCGGCGCGCCGGAGGGCGTGAGATCGTTGCCCTGGCCGGTGGGGAACGACGGCAGGTAGAGAACGCCGAGGGCGAGGGCGACGACCCAGATCACGGGGATGACAAAGCTCAGCGGCCCCGCGGTCATCCATGAGTACGCCTTGGCGACTGTGCCGCTCGACGGAGGCTGACCATCCGCTGTCTGGGGATCCTGGTCCATGCTGGAAGATACCCGCGCACAAACGGCGAGCAGGACTGTGTCGACACGTGGAGCGGAGATACTCCCGCAATGGCTGGGCATCCGCGGCAGAACCCCGCAACATTGCTGGACCGCACTCTTGGAGACGGTCTGGAGCGGCAGGTCACGGCTCATCACCGGCGACGTCTGCACCACCTCGGCTGGGACCGTGCCACCTCGCCCGGGCCGGGCTTGTGGGCCGAAGGCGACTCACCTCCGCGGCCCGGCAACTCCCTGGAACTGCTGATCGACGGCGCGACCGCGCTGCCGCGCATGGCCGAGGTGCTCACAGCGGCCCGCAGCGAGGTCAGCATCGCCGGCTGGGAAGTCACTCCCGATTTCGCCCTCACGCGTTCGGGTCCGCGCCTCGTCCTGCGCGACGTCCTCGCCGAGCTGGCGGAGCGCATACCTGTGCGCGTGCTCTTGTGGGCCGGGGCGCCGCTGCCCGTGTTCCGGCCCTGGCGTCTCGACGTCAAGGCGGTACGTCGCAGGCTCACGGACGGGACGAACATCCAGGTGGCACTGGACAGCCGCGAGCGGCCGATGCACACGCATCACGAGAAGCTGATCCTGGTGGACGGCGAGGTCGCCTTCGTGGGCGGCATCGATCTGACCGACGACCCCGTCGACCGCTTCGACGGCAGCGATCACACGTATCGCCGCGTGAACGGCTGGCACGACGTCGCCAGCGAGCTGCGCGGCCCGGCCGTGGGCGACGTCGCCGCCCATTTCGCGCTGCGCTGGCGCGAGGTGACCGGCGAGGCTCTCGACGTGACTCGGCCCGAAGCCGCCGGCGAGGTCGAGGTGCAGATCGTCTCCACGATCCCGGAGCACCACTACACCGGTGCCTGGGACGGCCGCTTCCGCATCCTCGAAGCCTACCTGCGCGCCATCCGCGAGGCGCGGCGCTTCATCTACCTTGAGAACCAGTTCCTATGGTCACCTGAGATCGTCGCCGCCCTGCGCGACAAGCTGCGCCGCCCGCCGTCCTCCGGCTTTCGCCTGGTCGTGCTGCTGCCCTCGAGGGCCAACAGCGGGGAAGACGACACGCAAGGGCAGCTGGGCGTGCTCGCTGAGGCCGACGAGCACGGCGAGCACTTCCTCGCCTGCGCGATCCATGCGCGCAGCGCCGGCAAGACCTCGGCGCCGGTGTACGTACACGCCAAGGTCGGCATCGTCGACGACGAGTGGCTCACGCTCGGCTCGGCCAACCTCAACGACCACTCACTCTTCAACGACACGGAGGTCAACGTGGTGACCCGCGATGCGGCGTTCGCCCGGGAGGCGCGCATCCGCCTGTGGGCGGAGCACCTCGAGATGTCGCCGGATGAGCTGCAGGGCGACCCGGTCGAGCTCATCGACTCGCGCTGGAAGCCGATCGCCGCCGAGCAGCAGGCGCGGCGCGCGGCGGGCGAGGCCATGACCCATCGGCTCGCCCGCCTGCCGCACGTCTCCAAACGGCTGAGGCGCCTGCTCGGGCCCTTGGACGGCATGGTGTTCGATGGCTGATACGGCGACCGGCCGTGGCGAGCCTTGAACGCCCCGGGCCCTCCCCAGCCAGTCCCATCGAGCACACCTGGCCATCAGCAGCACTTATCAGCAACCTAGTGGATGCGCTTGCACGGCTGCCTTCACCCCATCGCCGCCGCCAGCGTTTGGGGAACTCGCCCTCGGTGAGGATGAAGGTGAGTGATACGGCCGCCGTGGCGCGGCGGTGTCAACAGGAGGCAGTGGTGGACGATTACGAACACGCATGGACGTTCGTCAGTCAGCCGGCTAGCGGCGACCCGGTCGCCGAGGCGGTCCGCGAGGGCAAAGCCAACATGGCGATGGGCGACCGTTTCTTCCGCTTCGCCCGGCACGCGGACGCCGATGGCGCTACGCGCCTGAGAATCCACGAGGTGTATCGAGCGCGCCAGGAGTCGGGTCGCCTCATGCGCCTGGAGCCGGTGACTGACGGCTTCACGCGAGAGGTCATCGTGCCCAGCATCACCATCGAGGGTGAGGTTGACGCCGGGGCGTTTCAGAGCCTCAACGACGATTTCGTGCTGCTCGCGGCGCGGCAGCTGTTCAGGGCTGCGTTGCCGGAACTCCTCGAAGACGCGACCAGGTAACAGACGTGGCCGCCTGATCGGGGGAAGGTCCAGGAGGGAACGTCGTGCGGCAGGAACGCGATGCCATGAATCGTCGGCCCGGTCAGTTCTGTCGCTTCGGTCGCATCGAGACGAGGATGCGCGGGCAGACGCTGAAGCGCGCCAACCCGGCGATGCGAGAAGAGGCCGCGGTCAGGATCGCGGAGCTGTTGTTCGCGGGCAACTGGTGGCGCTCGTCAGTCACTGCCGACGCGCACCAGCATCTTGCCAGTGTTCTCTCCGCGCATGAGGCCGATGAACGCGGCGGGGGCGTTCTCGACCCCGTCGACGATGGTCTCTGCGAGACGGATGCGTCCCTCCGCCAGCCAGCCGCCGACCTCGGCGAGAAACGCCGGCCGGCTCGCGATGTGGTCGCCCACGAGAAAGCCGCGCAACGTGAGCCGCTTGCCGATCATCAGGCCGAGGTTGCGCGGGCCGAGCGCCGGCTCCTCGGCGTTGTACTGCGAGATCGCCCCGCATAGGGCGGCGCGTCCGTGCACGCGCAAGGCGCCGATGGCCGCCTCCAGGTGCTCACCGCCGACGTTGTCGTAGTAGACGTCGATGCCCTCCGGCGCTGCCTCGGTCAGAAGCTGAGGCACTGGGCCGTCGTGGTAGCTGAAGGCAGCGTCGAAGCCGAGCTCGTCGCAGACGTAGCGCACCTTCGCCTCCGAACCGACGCTGCCGAGGACGCGCGATGCACCGCGCAGCTTGGCGATCTGGCCGGCAAGGCTGCCGACCGCCCCGGCGGCGCCCGAGACGAAGACGATGTCACCGGGCCGCAGCGCCGCGATCTCGAGCATGCCGACCCAGGCGGTCAACCCGACCATGCCGAGGACGCCCAGCCAGGCGCTGAGGGGGGCGGCGCTGTCGGGGACGCGACGGAAGGCTGCCGCCGCAGCGAGAGCATACTCACGCCAACCCAGGTCGTGCACGACGATGTCGCCTACGGCCAGGTCGGGGGACTGTGAAGCGACGACCTCGCCCACGGACATGCCTGTCATCACCGCGCCCAGCGCAAAGGGCGGAACGTAGGACCTGGCGTCGCGCATGCGTCCGCGCATGTAGGGGTCGACCGAGACGTAGCGATTGTGGACGAGGACCTCGCCAGGGCCCGGGTCAGGCAGCGCTACCTCCACGACGGCGAAGTCACTCCGCCGCGGCTCGCCTTGGGGCCGGGCGACGAGATGGATCTCTTTGCTGGCGCGTGGAGAATGCATCCGGGACGCTCCTAGAGGTGACGACTCAGTGTGCTTGGGTCTGTATCCGATGATAGCGCCAAAGCCGCGCGTCGCATGAGCAACGTCGGTGCACACAGGTGACGCAGGGATGCCGCGCGTGAATGAGGCGTCGCGGCGGCCCCCGGGTCCGACCGCTTCGGGGCGGGAAAGTCCATGCTGTCCCCGACGCGCGTAGGCTCCGGCGCGCGCTTGGTGACGTTCACTGGGCGGCCCTTTCGCCGGGCCCGGGCCGGTAGGCCGCCCATTCACCCCAGGTGAACGTCTCGATGGCGAGCCACATGGAGGAGGGTATCGGCGCGAAGCTCACACGCCAGAGCTGCGGGTCGGCGCCGATCCTGCGAGCGGTGAGCAACATACGCCTTATCGTCGTCGCGCTGTCGCCGCTCATGCGCATGTAGTCAGCCCACGTGTAGGGCGCGGCGACCGGGTCTACTTCGATACGGGCGAACCCGCCGCCGCCCTGTGCTGTCTTCAGCCGCGTCCCGAGCTCGACGCGCCCACCCGGCCGCTGACTGGACGCGTACGCGGTCTGCTCCCAATCGGGTTCGTAGGAACACCACACCGCCCGGCGCGTGCGGCGTCTCATGTAGGCGGCAGCCGGGCATATCTCGCCGCTGTCGAGGATGGGCGGCAGGTAGGCGCCGATGGTGTAGTAGAAGAGGCGCGCGCCGGCGTGCCCTTCGTGGGCCTTGTCACGGTCCCTCATCGCTCGGCGTCCTTGAGGATCACCTCGAGGGTCCTGCCGGTCGCGCGCGGGCGGCCGGCATCACTTGGCGCACTCCTCATGGATCCGAGCATCCTCTGGCCACGACCCTGCGCGGACGGGTCTGGCTGCGGCGGCGGGGATGGCGAGGAGGGGTCTCATGCGCTCAGCATAGCCGAACCCCGCGGAAGGCCAGCTAGTTCGCGTGCTCTTCCCAGTCGCAGCAGGCGCCCGAGCCGCGGTGACAGCCATCGCCAGCCGGACCTTGGGCGTACGCTCACAGCGGCACGGTCCAGTTGGCGGCCACGTCGATCACGGCGAACCCCAGGCTCTCGTAGAGTGGGCGCCCGGCGCTGCTCGCGAAGAGGTAGAAGAAGTCCGCGCTGTCGTCGTGGTGCGAAAGAACGCCGGAGAGCAGAGCTCGCCCCGCACCCTGACGTTGTCGGGAGGGCGCCGTCGCCATCGCCCAGATGCCCACGGCGCCGCCAGTGCGCGTTGCGAAGACGCAGCTGAGCGGCTCGGCACCGCGGCGGGCCACGAAGAGCTCGACGGCGGTGGGGGCCAGCAGGACCCTGCTCCACGCCCGGCCCAGCAGCTCGCGGTCCGCGGCGAACGCGGCCGCCGCGACCGCGACGGCGTCGCGCAGGCCGTGCGCGTCGCGCACGAAGTCCACCGTGAGGCCGCGGAGGTCGACCGGCGGCGACCGGTGTCCCTCTCGCCGCATGAGGGGGGTGCGGCTCGGGCCACCGAGTCCGAGGTCACGCGCGGTCGCAGCGAGATCGTCGGCGACCGCGCTCGCCAGCAAGACGTAGCCGGGCAGCTGCCGCTCCCGCAGGCGCTGAACGCAGGCGCGTAGGTCCGCCTGCGCATCGCCGCCTGCAGCCACGATCGCCCAGTTCATCTGCGGATCCGGTTCGCCGCTCATCGCGAGCGCAGCAGCGGGCCGCATCCACTCTTCGCCGTTCGGGGACCCACGCCAGAACTGGCACGAACCGAGGCCGCACAGCGCCCAGAGCTGATCCGCAGTGGCGCGTCTGTACTCTCTCTTCATCGCTCCTCCGAGGCTGCGCTCGACCGGGCCAGTCTAGCGCCGGACAACGGCCGTCAGGTCAAGAGAGGGAGCGGAACCCGCGCCTGCCCTCAGAACGCCTGCCGCCGAGCCAGAGATCCCCGGCCGGAGGTCCGGGACACCCTCCGGGTGCCACGATCCGTAGTAGTCGCCCAGGTCTCCGGCTCGACGGCTGTGCTCCCGTCTGGGTCGCCCGGGTCGCGGGCACATGGTGACCATGGCCTATCAGGAGGCAGCGCGGGAAGACGCTCCGCAGCCGGCGACACCGTTCACGCTGGTCGTCTCGGACGTGCACGCCTTCCCTGAGTTTCTCGAGAACGCTTTGCAACGTTCGGGCTTTCGTGCGGGGGTCGATCACCTGGTCTTCGCCGGCGACCTGCTCGACCGCGGCGGTCAACCGGGGGCGTGCCTGGAGCGGCTCGACGAGCTCGGCGCCGAGATGCTGATCGGCGACCACGACCATGCCACGATGCTCGGGTACTTCATCGGCGAGCAGTCGCCGGCCAGCAGGGGCTACCGCCAGCCGCTTCTGCGGCGCTTCCGCAGCGGCGCCCTGAGCCTGGTGACGCACGTGGACGGCGTGCTGATCAGCCACGCCGGGCTCTCGCGCGCCTTCGCCCCCGACTTCGCGGCGGTCGGGCGCGACCCCGCGCGCCTGGCGCGACTCGTCAACGAGGAGTTCCGCCGCGATCTGGAGCGTCAGCTCTCGATGGGGGTGAAGCAGCCCGAGCCGCGGACCCTCGACGGGCATTCGCCGATGTGGCTGCGCGTCGACGACAGCGACGTGGGCCCCGAGCGACTACTCGACGGCATCGAGCAGATCGCCGGCCATACCACGCCGAGCGTCTTTCGCCAGTGGACCGAGGCCGACTTCCGCGCCGCCGGTCTGCACCTCATCGACCCGGGCAGCTACGGCCTCGGCTCGCGCGACCACCCGCGCCACTACCGCTACGGGGTGATCAGAGGCGGCACGGTGTCGGTCGAGGCCGGCACAGCGGATGCGGGGACCGGGGGAGCCGGCGAGTAGCCAGCCTGCCGTCCCGACCGATCCCGCCACGGCCGTGCCCTCATCAGGGCACGAAGGCCACGATGTCCATGGGCGAGCCCGAGCCGTTCTGCAGCTGTAGCGGCGCCAGCACCAGAGTCGCGCCCTTAGCGGGCAGCTGGTCGAGGTTGGCCATGCACTCGATGGCGATCTTGTGCGTGTTCGCCATCTCCGTATTGGTCGCATAGCTGGTGTCGGAGCCCGGGTCGACGCCGTGCGTGTCGATGCCCACGCCGGCGATCTGCCGGTCGGTCACGAGCCACTTGCTTGTCGCGCCGGCGAAGCCGGGAAAGTGCAGGTTGCCTTTGGCGTCCTGGTTGATGAACGCCGCGGGGTCGTTCCACTTGTTCTCCCAGCCGGTGAACATGACCACGAACGAGCCGGGCGCGATCTTGCCGTTCTTGGCCTCCCAGTCGAGCACATCCTGCTGGGTCAGCTGGTAGTCCGCGTTCGCGGCGCACTGGGCGCGCGCATCGATGACGACCGTGGGCACGACGCGCTGCTCCGGTGTGTAGCTGGTAATCGCCTCGGTGTTGCCGCTGACGAAGCTGTTGGGCGCGTTCATATGTGTGGCGCTGTGCTCGCCGATGGTGAAGCTGCGGAGGTAGTAGCCGTCTTTCGCCATGGTGGCGACGACCTTGAAGACGACCTTGGGGTCTCCGGGCCATAGCGGGATTTGCGGACTGATCAGATGGCTGAGGTCGACGACGTGAGAGTAGCCGATGGTGTTGGCGGCGACCGGCGAGGAACTCGACGACGTCGAGCTCGAGCCGCAGGCCGCGACTCCGAACCCCAACAGGATGGCGGCCACGACGGCGCTGATGGCAGCCAGGGGGGCGCGAGGCGTGACGCTCATGAGCATCTCCGATCGGTAAGGTTCAGTTCCCATAGGAACGGACGCAAGCGGATGAGTCCACGCCCGGATTCGCCCCGCTGTACTTCGGCGGCCGCGGCACGTCTTCCGGCGGACCACAGCCTCCCGTGTGCTGTACTGCACCTCTTAGGAGTCTCGTATGGGGAGGGTCTACGCCCGGGCGGCCGGGAGTTCAAGCGTTTGGGGGTTGCGCGCGAATGTGGGAGGAGGCCCTGGCGAAGATCGACGCAGAAGGCACTGGCGGGCAGTGACACAACCGCCAGAACCGACAGCCTTTCGCTCCCGACAGAGCGCAGGCGGCCGACCCTGGCGCGAAACTCCAGAAGCCCGATCCGGGAACGGAATCGCCTGAGTGAGCTACGGGAAACTCGTACCCATCGCAAAGCCGTCTCCGCTGAAGGAGGAGTCATGTCGGAGGCCAACAAGGAGCTCGCTCGGCGCTACTTCGAGGAAATCCTCAATCTCAGGCGTTTCGAGGTCTGCGCCGAGATCATTGCTGAGGACTACACGGAACATGCGGTCGCGCCGTTCGGGCGGGACGAGCCCGGTCGCGTGGACGGACCCCGCGCGACGCGGGCATCGCTCGAGTGGCTCGTCGCTCAGTTTCCCGACGTCCACATGACGATCGAGGCGCTCGTCGCAGAGGGCGACACCGTCGCCGTGCGGACTCTCTCCGAGGGCACGAACCTCGGCGAACTGAACGGGATCATGCCGCCTACCGGGAAGCGATTCGTCGCCAGGCAGAGCCACTGGTTCAGAGTCGAGGGGGACAAACTTGCGGAGCATTGGGCGACGCGCGAAGACCTCCCTGCGATGATGCAACTGGGGGTGATCCAGCCTCCCGGGCCACCGCGTTCCTAAACACCGCGGCCCGCAAGGCGAGCCGAACACTTCTTTGCCTCGGTCGCCCGGACCGGGGGCGACGTCAGACTGACACCGGCACCGACTCCGGCGGTGGCGTGACACAATCGACAGCACCGACGATTCACCGCGCTGTGGAGGTGGATCGGCCTCGCGCGTCTGCGCGCGTGGCGAGACTCTCACAACGAGGTCCGAAAGGGGGCCGCCATGTCGAAGATCGTGGACGAACCGGAAGCCTACTTCAGCCAGTTTGCCCTGAAAGGCGACCCGCTGCTGCAAGAACTGCAGGTGGAGGCTGAAGCGGAGCACATTCCGATCGTGGGTCCGGTGGTCGGCGAGCTTCTGTTCATCCTTTCCCGAGCCATCGACGCTGGGGCCATCCTTGAGCTCGGAACCGCCACGGGCTACTCCGCCATATTCCTCGCCCGCGCCTGTGCCATGAACGCAGGTATGCTGACGACGCTGGAGCTCGATCCCGCTTTGGCCGCCCGTGCGCGCAACAACCTGCAACGAGCCGGCCTGGCGAAGCAGGCGAACGTCATCTGCGGCGACGCGTTCGCCCACCTGTCCCGGATCGCGGGCGGATTTGACTTCATCTTCATGGACATCGAGAAAGCGGACTACGCCCGCGCTTTGCCCGAATGCCATCGGTTGTTGCGACCCGGAGGGTTGCTGGTGGCCGACAATGTCGCTTTTCCCGAGGCGGACCCCTTCAGCCAGGCCATCTTCGGCGACAAGGGATGGAGGCCGGTGTCACTCTTCGCATTCTTGCCGGGGCATTCCCCGGAACGAGACGGGTTGTGCCTGGCGCTACGTTGCTAGATCGGATTCGATCAGGCCTATCACGCAGAGGGCGACCACTGGGGAACACAGGGGGGCGTGACGGGCCGTCGGCTCCCGGCATGAGCGGCGGGACACCGTCCGGATGTCACACGGCGATCTTCGACGCCCCGGAGTGGGCCACAGCGGACATACACGTCGGCCAGCTGGCGGACACAACGAGCCCGATGGCGCTCCAGACCGGATGCATCGCGGTCATGCTCCCCGCGTCGTGATACACCTGCTACCATGGCATGAGCATCGCTTCCGCAGGCGGCCTCAGCGCCGCGCCTTCCGCCCTGCAGCCTCGGCGACCAGAGTCCTGCCCGGTAGTCTCGGGCGGTGATCGCGGCGCGGCGACCTGCCAGTATGGGGCGCGAGGGGGCTGCGAAGGGGCGCGACACATCGACGCGACATCGCGAACCTCAGCCACCGCATCCGTGAACACGCCGATCCTGGAGGCACTTCGTGAGCGAACAGTGGACCTCTATCGACGGGAACGAGGCCGCCGCGCGCGTCGCCTACGCGCTCAGTGAAGTGCTGGCCATCTACCCGATCACGCCATCCTCGCCAATGGGTGAGGCCGCGGACGCCTGGGCCGCGGCCGGGAAGCCGAACCTCTGGGGTACGGTGCCGGACGTCGTCGAGATGCAGTCAGAGGCGGGCGCCGCCGGCGCGCTGCACGGTGCGCTACAGAGAGGCGCGCTGTCGAGCAGTTTCACGGCCTCGCAAGGGCTCTTGCTGATGATCCCCAACATGTTCAAGATCGCCGGCGAGCTGACGCCGGCTGTGATCCACGTCTCGGCCCGCACTGTGGCGACACACGCGCTCTCGATCTTCGGTGATCACAGCGATGTCATGCACGCACGCACGACTGGCTGGGCGATGCTCGCTTCCGCTTCGGTGCAGGAGGCCCAGGACTTTGCCCTCATCGCCCACGCGGCCA
The DNA here is from genome assembly GCA_963709845.1 of uncultured Thermoleophilia bacterium. GTDB lineage: Bacteria > Actinomycetota > Thermoleophilia > UBA2241 > UBA2241 > CAIXSE01. The sequence goes on along the minus strand of CAVPXV010000004.1, from coordinate 74,719 downwards.
CGCTGCGCTCGCGCGTCCCGTTCATCCACTTCTTCGACGGCTTTCGCACCTCTCACGAGATCGCGAGCATCGTCCTCGTGAGCGACGACGACATCAGGGCGCTGGTGTCCGAGGACGAGATCCTCGCGTTTCGCGGCCGCGCACTCAGCCCGGATGCGCCGCTCGTGCGCGGGACGGCGCAGAATCCCGACGCGTTCTTCCAGGGACGCGAAGCCGGCAACTCCTTCTACCGCGACGCGCCCGGCATCGTCGCCGAGTCCATGGCGGCGTTCGAGCGGCAGACCGGCCGCGGCTACGGGCTGGTGGAATACGAGGGCGCGCCCGATGCCGAGCGCGTCGTCGTCCTCATGGGCTCCGGGATCGGCGCGGCGGAACAGACGATGGAGACGCTGGCCGCCGGCGGCGAACCCGTGGGCCTGCTCAAAGTGAGGCTCTATCGCCCGTTCCCCGCGGAGCAACTCGTCGCCGCCCTGCCGCCGACGGTGCGCGCCATCGCCGTCCTCGACCGGACCAAGGAGCCGGGTGCACTCGGGGAGCCGCTCTATCTCGACGTCCTGGCGGCCCTCGCTGAGAACGCTGACTCGGCGGAGCCGCGCTTCGAGCGCCTGCCGCGGGTGATCGGCGGCCGCTACGGCCTGTCGTCGAAGGAGTTCAACCCGGGGATGGCCAAGGCGGTCTTCGACGAGCTCGCGGCGGCGGACCCGAAACGCCACTTCACCGTCGGGATCACCGACGATGTCACGCACCTCAGCCTCGCGCCGAACACGGAGTTCCGCTACCGGCGCCCGGCCGGAGAGAAGCAGGCGGTGTTCTTCGGGACGGGTTCGGACGGGACCGTCGGCGCCAGCAAGAGCTCCGTCAAGATCATCGGCGAGAACACCGACCTGTACGCGCAGGGGTACTTCGTCTACGACTCCAGGAAGGCGGGCTCCGTCACCGTTTCGCACCTGCGCGTGGGCCCAAACCCGATCCGCTCCACCTACCTCATCGAGCGCGCCGACTTCGTCGCCTGTCACCAGTTTGGCCTCCTCGGAAAGATGGAGGTGCTCGGGCACGCCAGGGAAGGCGGTACCTTCCTGCTCAACAGCCCCTACCCGGCCGACGACGTCTGGTGCCGACTCCCCACCAGGGTCCAGGAACTGCTCGTCCGCAGGCACATGCAGTTCTGGGTGATCGACGCCGACAGGATCGCCGTTGAGGAGGGCATGGGCAGCCGCATCAACACGGTGATGCAGCCCTGCTTCTTCGCCCTGTCAGGCGTCCTGCCGGCCGATGAGGCGGTGGCCCGCATCAAGGAGTCTGTCGAGAAGACCTACGGGAAGCGTGGCCCCGTCATCGTGGCGAGGAACTTCGCGGCCATCGACCGCTCGCTGCAGGAGCTCGCCCAGGTGAAGGTGCCCGACGTGGTGGAATGCGGCCAGGTCGCGGGGATCACCGTGCCAGACGATGCCCCCGACTTCGTCAAGCGCGTGACCGTCCAGCTGCTGGCCAGCGAGGGAGACGACCTGCCCGTGAGCGCCTTCCCGGTGGACGGGTCCTTCATCACCGGCACCACCAAGTACGAGAAGCGGGGCATCGCCCGGGAGATGCCCATCTGGGACCCGAGTCTCTGCATCGACTGCGGCAAGTGCTCGCTCGTCTGCCCCCACGCCGTCATCCGCATGAAGGTGTACGAGCCCTCGCACCTCGAGGGCGCGCCCGAGGGCTTCCGCTCCAAGGACTTCCGGGCCAAGGAACTGCCCGGCCACAAGCTGACGATCCAGGTGTCGCCCGACGACTGCACCGGGTGCGGCGTCTGCGTCAACGTCTGCCCGGCGAGGAGCAACGCCGAGGTGCGGCGCAAGGCCATCGGCATGGAGCCGGCGACGGAGCACCGTGCCGCGGAGCGCGAGAACTGGGCGTTCTTCGACGCGATCCCGACGCTCGCCAGGGACCTGATGCCACGCGCCTCCGTCCGAGGCTCACAGGTGCTGGAGCCTCTCTTCGAGTTCTCCGGTGCCTGCGCCGGGTGCGGCGAGACGCCGTATGTCAAGCTCGTCTCGCAGCTGTTCGGCGACCGGATCGTCGTCGCCAACGCCACCGGCTGCTCGTCCATCTACGGCGGCAACCTGCCGACGACTCCCTGGACCGTCGATCGCAACGGGCGCGGGCCGGCGTGGAACAACTCCCTGTTCGAGGACGCCGCCGAATTCGGCATGGGCATGCGGCTGGGCTCCAAAGCGCGAATCGGCAGGGCAAGGCTTCTCCTCGAGCGTGTCGCTCCAAGGCTCGACGAAGATCTCGTGCGGGAGATCATGGCGGCGCCTCAGGTGAGGGAGGTCCAGATCCGCGAGCAACGCGATCGAGTGGCCGACCTCGTGAGGGCATTGGAAGACCTGGGGGCCGAGGACCCCGACGTGCGTCACCTGCTGGCCCTGGCCAACGATCTCGTGGGCAAGAAGGTCTGGATCATGGGCGGCGACGGCTGGGCCTACGACATCGGCTTCGGGGGCCTCGATCACATCCTCGCTTCCGGCAGCAACGTCAACATCCTGGTGCTCGACACGGGGGTGTACTCCAACACCGGTGGGCAGGCGTCCAAAGCGACGCCTCGCGGGGCGGTGGCCAAGTTCGCGACCTCGGGCAAGGGCACCCCCAAGAAGGACCTCGGCGCGCTGGCGATGGCCTACGGCACCGCTTACGTCGCCCAGGTCGCCATCGGTGCCAACGACACCCAAACGGTCAAGGCGCTCCTCGAGGCCGACGCCTGGCCCGGACCATCGCTCGTCATCGCCTATTGCACGTGCACGGCTCATGGCATCGACATGTCCAGGTCGATGGAGCACATGAAGAACGCGGTGCGAAGCGGCCTCTGGCCGCTGTACCGGTTCCAGCCCACCCCGGCCGAGAGCGGGCAGCCCTTCAAGCTGGACTCGCGCGAGCCCTCGATGCCGGTGCGCGAGTTCGCGGCCTCGGAGGCGCGGTTCGCCATCCTGAGCAGGACGCATCCGGAGCGGTCCGAACGCCTCCTGGAACTCATGCAGAACGATGTGGACGAGCGCTGGCGCTACTATGAACAACTCGCCACGATCTCGCGGACGGTCCCTTCTGATGGCCTCGAACAGGCGGACGTGAAACCCGGTGACGACCGATCGGACGAGGAGGGCCAACGATGAGCCGTCTGACCACAAGATACCTCGGGCTCGAGCTGCGCACCCCGCTGGTGGCGTCGGCGAGTCCCCTGAACAGGGACGTCGAAAGCGCGCTGCGCCTGCAGGAGAGCGGGGCGTCAGCCATCGTCCTGCCCTCGCTGTTCGAGGAGGAGGTCGTCCGCGAGGAGCTGGAGATCACCCAGGTGCTGGAGCAGGGGACCGAGGGCTTCGCGGAGTCCCTCACCTACTTCCCCCAGGTCGAGACCTTCGAAAGCACCGCCGACCGCTATCTCGCGACCATCGCAGCGATGAAGGCGGAGATGGAGGTACCGGTCATCGCCAGCCTCAACGCGACCTCGAGCGGAGGATGGGTCCGATTCGCGCGGCTGATCGAAGAGGCGGGAGCCGACGCGCTGGAGCTCAATCTCTACCGCATCGCGGCCGATCCCGCCCGCGCCGGAGCGGCGATGGAGGCGAGCGACCTCGAGGTGGTCCGGCACGTGAGAGCGTCGACCGGCATCCCGCTCGCCGTCAAGCTCTCCCCCTACTACTCGGCGCTCGCCAACTTCGCCCTCGGCGTGGTCGAGGCCGGAGCCAACGGGCTGGTCCTCTTCAACCGCTTCTACCAGCCCGATCTCGACGCGGATTCGCGAAAGGTCGTGCCGAGTCTCGAACTGAGCCAGCCGTGGGAGCTGCGGCTGCCGCTGCGCTGGATCGCGATCCTCCGTGCGCACGTCGAGGGAGCCGCGTCGCTTGCCGCATCGGGCGGCATTCATCACGGCCGCGATGCGGCCAAGGCCCTGCTCGTCGGCGCGGACGTCGCGATGATGACCTCGGCCGTGCTCCGCAACGGCCGAGAGCATTTCGCCACGGTGGAACGGGAGCTTGTGCAGTGGATGGACGAGCAGGAGTACGTCTCAGTCGAAGAGCTGCGCGGGAGCGTGAGCTACGCGGCCAGCGACGACCCGTCGGCGTTCGAGCGGGCCAACTACCTGAAGACGTTGCGCTCGTGGAACACCCCCATGGACCGGACCTCCGGCCCCCAGCTTCCCTGAAGCCGGCGCACTTCGTGGCCGCACTCCCCGTCGTCCAATGCCGCGTGGGGCGCTGTCGGGCTGCTGGCGGTGAGCGTCGGATCCGGCGGGGCCGGCTGGGCGTGCGGCGAGCGCGGCCTCGCCCTGCAGACCGCCGACCGGGGCCTGACCTGGACGGCGCTCGACGCCGACACCGACAGCACGCTGCGCACGGCGGCGGTCACGACGCCGGGCGAGGTGCGGCTGGCCGGGGACGGGGGCGCGGTCATCGCGGGAGGGCCGGCGCCGCGTTGACGCCGCCGCATGCCCGCGGTCAACCAGGCGATTTGTTCACGATCACCGGCAGCCTGCCTCGCCACGCCGCCCACACCTCAGGGTCCGTCGCCAGCTCGCACATGAAGTGCGCGACGTTGGCCATGTTGGTCTCGCCGGGGCGGAACAGGCTGTCCACCAGTCCTTCGTGCAGCGCGTACTCCGTGACGTCGCCCTCCTTCAGCGTGTCGGGACGCACGGCCACCCACTGGGCGTACGGATCGGCGGCCTCGATGACGCCATGGAGGAAGTCCGCGGCGCGCTGATTGTCCCTCGCCGGAGGGACGAGGCCGCGCAGCGTCCAGACGACCGCCCTCTCGGATCGCCCGCGACGCGTGTCCAGGCCTCCGGGGCGGTTCACCGAGACGCTGCTCATGAGGATGAGCTTCGCGGGATGCGCGGGCCGCAGCTCCCGGGTCGCCCGGTACACCCTTTCGACCGACCGGCAAACGAGGTCGCGCGGCGGCCCGAACACCCCCTGCACGCTGGTGGTGTGGCCCAGACAGGAGATCACCACCTCGCAGCCGTCGACCTGCTCCCCGACCTGTTCGTCGCTCAGGGAGACCAGGTCGGCCACGACCACCGTCAGCCGCGGGTCGTCCACGACGGCCTCCGGGAGCCGCTCCGCCGACCGGACGACGGCGCGCACGAGGACGCCGCGGCCCAGAAGCTGCTGCAGGACGCGGCCGCCCGTCCGCCCGGTGCCGCCCAAAAGCAGGGCTGTAGGCTCCATCATGCCCCCTTCGGATACTGGAACACGTCGTCGAGCGGGACGCCGAACACCTTGGCGATCTGGAAGGCCATCTCGAGCGACGGCGAGTAGCGGCCCTGCTCGATGGCTATCACCGTCTGCCTCGTGACCCCGATCTGGTCGGCGAGCTCCGCCTGCGTCATCTCGCCGGCGGGGTGTCAAGTATCTTTTACTCCATGACGAAGCGATGCGGGGAGCCGGCCCTGCGGAACCGGCGCCTCAGACGGAGGGGGAGCACTCTCCGCGGTGGCATGCTTGAGCCTCTCACTGCGTTCAGCGGGGGCTCGCAGATGGGCCACACGTTCCGGCGTCGGACTGCGGCCATCACTGTCTCAGCCGCAAGCCGTCTCTGACATCATGGCGCCCGTCGCCTTCAAGTGCCGCGCGGCCGACCTCGCGCTCTGCGCCCTGACGGCTTTGGCTGCGAGCACGCGCGCACGGGGCGGGCGAGCTCGCGCGGGTAGCCAACGACGGGAGTGCGCCCACCCGCGGGTATCCTGTCACTGTCCCGGGAGGCGGACATAGGTGGCGACTATGACGCTGGCGTGCGCGGGGGCCTATGCGATGCATCCACGAAGGGGGGACCACGAGTGTCGACAGGTGAAGACATCCGACTGAGCCGGCTCTTCGATGGGGGCGCGAACGCCGTTGTCGTGGCGATCGATCACGGGCTCTACAACGGGCCCCGGCCCGGATTCGAGCACCCATGGACCCTCATTGAGCGCCTGACGGGCGCCGATGCGATCCTTATGAGCCCGGGGATGGTGCCCCACGCGGCCAGTGCGTTCGGCGCCCGCGGTGCCCCGGCCTTGATCGTCCGTCTCAACTGGGGGACACAGTACGCGAGCCAGTGGGCGTACCACGAGAGTCGCACGGTACCGATGATCTCCGCCGCGCAAGCGGCCGCGCTGGGCGCGGACGTCGTCCTTGTCGGCATGTCGATCAAGACCGGATCGGAAGCTGTCGACGCGGAGAACGTGGCCCAGGTCGCCCGCTGCGTCGCGGAGAAGCGCGAGGCCGGGGTCCCTATAGTCGGAGAGGTCTACCCGGCTGGACACGAGGACGTCGCCCCGGCAGAGCGCCACGAACAGATCTCGATCGGCTGCCGGATCGCTGCCGAACTTGGGGTCGATCTCATCAAGACGTTTCACACGGGCGATCGTTTCGCTGAGGTAGTGAGATCCACGCCCGTCCCGATTCTCGCGCTTGGATCCAAGAAGGCCGACCGCGAGGTCGACGCGCTCGAACTAGCAGCGACCGCGATCCGGGACGGCGCCCGCGGCGTCGTGTTCGGACGCAACGTGGTCTGCGCTCGTGAGCCCGAGCGGTTCCTCGAGGCCCTGCAGGAGGTCGTGAAGGGAGGCGCCGAGGCTGGCGCGGCGGCCGAGAAGTATGGCCTGGACTGAATCGCGAACGGCCGCGTCATGAGCCTCCTCATCGGGCTGGACATCGGTACGACATCGGTCAAGGCGGGACTGTTCGCGGCGTCGGGTCAGCTGCTTGGCGCTGCCGCAGAGGAATACCGCCTTTCGCATCCCGGTCCCGACCGCGCCGAGCTTGACCCTGACGACTACTGGACGGCGGCGCAGGCGGCGATCGGCAAGGTTCTAGCGTCCCCAGGCGCCGACGCCCAAGCAATCGCGGCTGTCGCCGTTTCCAGCCAGGGGGAGACTGTGATCGCAGTCGACGACGCAGGTCGTCCGCTCGCCCCGGCCCTTGTCTGGCTCGACAACAGAGCGGCAGATGAGGCCGAGGAGATCGCCCGGCACTTCGATGACGCAAGGGTGTACGCGGTCACGGGCGTGCCGTCCGTCGTCCCGACCTGGACCGCCTGCAAGATCCTCTGGTGGCGGCGTCACGAGCCTGAGGTGTTCGCCCGAGCCCGGCGGTTCCTCCTCGTCGAAGACTTCATCCTCCATCGCCTGACTGGCCGCTTCGTCACTGAGGGAGGTGTAGCCTGCACCACGCTCCTCTACAGCATCGTGGAGCAGGACTGGTGGGATCCCATGCTCGAGTTCGTCGGGATACGCCGGGAGCAGTTGCCGGGACTGATCTCTCCGGGCGCGGTCGTCGGCACTCTCGCGCCCGCTGCCGCGGATGCGCTCGGAATGCGCGAGGGTGTGCTCGTCGTGGCGGGTGGCATGGACCAAGGCGCTGGCGCTGTCGGAGTGGGCAACCTGAGTCCCGGCATCGTCTCGGAAAGTAGCGGCGCGGCACTGACCCTTCAGGTATCCGTCGACACCCACGGCAGGGATCTGACACGCCAGACTCCCGTCTACGTGCACTCGGCTCCCGACCGGTATCTCTACTGCCCGGTCTGTCCAACCGGCGGAATGGCGCTCACCTGGTTTCGCGATCAGTTCGGAGTGGACGAGATCGCGCGGGCGGGCCGCGAGGGCGCCAGCTCCTACGACCTCCTGACGGCCTTGGCCGCCCCGATCGCCCCGGGCGCCGAAGGCCTGACGATGCTCCCCCATCTGATGGGTGCCTTCAGCCCCGAGTACGAGCCGGGGGCTCGCGGTGCCTTCTACGGCTTCACCCTCCACCACGGCAAGGGGCACTTCGTACGAGCCGTTCTCGAGGCTGTCGCTTTCATGCTCCGGCGCAACCTGGAGCTCCTGGCCGGCCTGGGGGGGACGCCGGCACGGGAGATACGGTCGCACGGCGGAGGCGCCCGGAGCCCGCTCTGGAACCAGATCAAGGCCGATACCTGCGGACTGCCGGTGGTCACACTTCAGGGCGAAGACGCGGCGATCCGCGGAGATGCGATGCTGGCGGGCGTTGCTGCGGGCATCTACTCCGATCTGACCGAGGCAAGCTCGGCGATGGTGTCGATCAGCGAGCGCTACCTGCCTGACTCGACGGCGAACCGCGCCTACGACGCCGCGTACACACGCTACATCCAGCTCTTCGAGGCGCTCCGCCCGCTTTACTCGAGTGCGAGGGTAACGTGACGGGCGGATGGTGCCCAGCATGTCAATCACACCTGCCGGAGGTGACAGCATGGCCGTGAAGGCGAGGATCGGGGTCCTGGTGATGGCCCTGCTCGAAGACGACTACAACAAGACCGCCCACATGCGGCCCGCGGCGACGGCGGCCGCGCAGGAGGTCGCCGACGCGCTCGCCGCGTTTGGCGACGTCGTCCACGCGGGCCTGGTGGAAGAGGAGGATGATGCGGCGGCGGCGGCCCGGCTGTTCAATGCCGAGGACGTCGACATCATCGTCGCCGCCGAGCTCGCCTATACGAAGGGCGTCGTCCCCGCCCGCTGCTTCATCGACACGACCGCGCCGGTCCTCGTCTGGAATACCCAGAAGATCCGCAGGTTCGGCGAGGACGACGACTTCGATGTGATCATGCTCAATTCGGGCATGGCCGGCATGCCGGAGCTCACCGCCGTTCTGCTGCGGACAGGTCGCGACTTCGAGATGGTCACGTCCCAGTGGGACGACGGCGACGGCAGGCGGCGCGTCCACGAGATCATCCGGGCCGCCGCGGTCCGGCGCCGACTGAGGGCCGCCCGGATCGGTCTGATCGGGCACCCCTTCGAGGGCATGACCGACCTGATGGTCGACGGCCTCTCGCTCCGGCAGAAGGTCGGGCCGGTCGTGTGGCCCCTGGAGCCCGAGAAGATCGCGGTCCGATTCGGCGACATCCCCCAGACGGACGTGGACGCGCTGGTCACGGCGGAGAGGGCGAAGTACGCGGTCGAGATGGAGCCGGCGCTCTTCGAGCGTTCGGCCCGGCTCGCTCTTGCCATGGAGTCGGAAGCCAGGGAGCATCGCTTCGACATCTTCACGGCACTCGACCAGGTCTGGTTGACGGATCCTCGCGTCGGCATCATTCCCTCGTATGGCACGGGGCGTCTATGTGAGATCGGGATCCCCGCCGCGCCCGAGGGCGACGTGAGCTGTGGCGTCGCCCAGCTCATCCTTCAGGAGCTCGCCGGTCAGTCGACGACCGTGGAGAACTACGTCATCGACTTCGACAACAACGCCGTCGTCTTCTCTCACGACGGCCACGGCAACCCCGCCCTTGCGGCACCGGGGACGGTCAAGGTCAAGCACTCGATCTACTACACGGGAGTCCACGGGTTCGGCGCCGGTTTCGAGTTCGCCTATCGGCCCGGGCCCGTGACCAACCTGGCGCTGGTGCCGCTGGGCCCTGCCGGCTGGAGGTTCGTGATCTCCGAGGGTCTGTTCCTCGACTACGCGCCGCGCCCAGTGTCGGCGCCACAGACCCTCTTCCGGCACGACTCTCTCCAGATCGCGGAGTGGTGCACCGCGTGGTGCATGGCCGGAGCTCCCCACCATATGGCGGCGGCCCAAGGCCGGTGGACGAGTCACCTCCTCGCCCTCGCTCGCATGCTCCAGATCGAGGCGGTGGTCGTCTGAAGCGGGCCGGCGGATTCCAGACCGTCCGACCGACTCGCCGGTCCAGCTCTCCTCCAGGGGGTCGTCAGTGCACACGGATCTTGAGATAGCGCCACCGTTCTTCGAGATCGGCCCAAAGGCCTACTCGTATGGACGGGAGTTGGTGGAGCTTGCGAGGCGGGCCGACGCCCTGAGTCGTGCCTGCGATGTGCGGATCATCATCACCCCCCAGTACGTCGACATCCCCGTCATCGCCGAGGCGGTCGACGAGATCCTGGTCTTCGCGCAGCACGTGGACGGTCTTGCTCCTGGGCGCGGCGTCGGCTCGGTCCTGCCCGAAGCGGTCAAGGCGGCCGGGGCCGTGGGCGTGCTGCTGAATCATGTCGAGAGACGCCTGTCCCGGTCCGAGTTGGCCCGCACGATGCGTCGATCAGTCGAAGTCGGACTCGCGACCATGGTCTGTGCGGACGATGTCCAGGACGCCGTCTCCATTGCCGAACTTACGCCGGACATCATCATCGTTGAGGCGCCTGGCCTCATCGCCGGCGGAAGACGCGACGAGGACAGCCGCAAAGCGGTCGCGGAGGCGAACGAAGCGATATGGCGCGTGGACCCGTCCATCCGTGTGCTTCACGGGGCGGGCATCAACAACGCCCAGGATGTGTACGACGTGACGGCGGCCGGGGCCCAGGGGACTGGCTCAAGCAGCGCGATCTTCACCGCCCCTGATCCGGCTGTGATGCTCGAGAACATGATCAGATCCATGCGCGACGCATGGAACGACACCCACTGAAAGAGGGAGGACGGATGGCCGTACACCACGCGACGTTCACCGTGCAGTCGGATCGGCGTCCGACATTCCATGACGTGACGGATCGGGTGGAGGAGGCTCTCGCTCGATCCGGCATCAGGAACGGCATTCTGGTCGTGTCGTCGCAGCATACGACCTGCAGTGTGCTGATCCAGGAGGCTTCCGACGACGTCGACTACTGGGGCACGGAGCTGCTCATGCAGGACCTGCTGTCGATCCTTGAGCGACTGGCGCCCACGTGCCGGACGCAAGGTCAGTACTACCATCCCGGACCGATGCACATCACCGCCGCAGAGGGCCGTGATGAGCTCCCGTCCTGGTCGCTGAACACCGACGCCCATCTGCGGTCCGTGCTCCTCGGTCGTTCGCAGACCGTGCCCGTGGTGGACGGCGCCATGATGCTCGGCGACTTCGGGCGGTTCTATTTCGCGGACTTCGACCAGGTCCGCGCGCGAGAACGCACGGTCAGAGTCCAGATCATCGGGGAGTGATCGCGTCGCCGGTGCTGGTCGTCGTCGCTCCACGCAGCGGCTGGTCCCTTCGCCGGGACAGGGAGAGTCACTCATGGCTGGGATGAGTTGCGAAGCGATTGACAACTACAGGACGTTGGGACGTGCGCTCAGGCTCTCCACCGGCGCGCTGGAGGCGATCGTCACGCTGGACGTAGGCCCTCGCGTCATGCACGTTTCCCTGCGCGGCAAGCCGAACATGTTCGCCGATGACTGCGCCCTGAAGGAGGACTTGCCCGACGGCACGGTGTTCGAGTACTTCGGCGGGCACAGGGTCTGGCACAGTCCCGAGGCCTATCCGAGGAGTTACGTCTCCGACAGCCATCCCCTGGACCGCCATGAGCTCTCCAGCGATGGCATCCTCATGGTGCAGGGAGAAGAACCATGGACCCACGTCGTGAAATCGGTCGAGCTGCGCTTCAGGCCAGAGTCCATCGGCGTAAGGAGCAGCCTGGCCAACAACGGCGCCTGGCCGATCGAGATGGCGGTGTGGTCGTTGTTCCTCGGATCGCTCAACGGGCGACTGATACTCCCTGTGCCCCAGAGGAACACGGGGCTCGTACCGAACGCACAGTACGTGAGCTGGTCATACACGCATATGAACGATCCACGGGTGCACTGGGGAGAGCGCTACATCGTGATCGACCACGACGAGACGAACGCTGTGCCGCTCAAGCTGGGCTATCCGAACGAGTCCGGATGGATGGCCTATTTCAACAACGGCTGCTGTTTCGTGAAGACGTTCGAGCATGAACGGGGCGCGCGGTACCCTGACATGGGCTGTAGCTCGGAGGCCTACTCAGCCGGGTGGGGGATCGACATCGAGTCGCTCTCACCCCTGCGGCTGGTGAAGCCCGGAATGACCATCTCTCACGATGAGGAGTGGTTCGTGTTCGATTGTCCGATGCGTCCGGCGATCGACGAAGACGAGATCGCCGATGCGCTGGCGCCGCTCGCGCGACTGGCCGGGTTTGAGTTGCCGGTGGTGTCCGGCCATCTCTGGGACCCAACCTCGGACCAGGAAGACCTCTAGCCACTCGGAGGCTCAGCCCCGGCAACGTTGGCAGGGTTTGGGCCGGCAGCCTGAGGGCACCTTGAGAGCGATCTTCGGGCGCTGGGTGCGGCGCCGGTAGGCGGCGCGTTTGCGCTGGGAAAAGGGACCAAGGGGGTGCCACGTGAGACGTCGACTACTGCTCATCATGATGGCGGTCATAGTGACGGCCGTGATCGCGGCCTGCGGGAGCAGCTCGAGCTCCAGCTCCGGCACGAGCCCCGGCGCCAGCAAGGTGACGCTCACGATCTGGCACAACTACGGGACCGAGCAGAACGCCACCGCTCTTCAGAATCTGGCGACGGCGTTCGAGAAGCTCCACCCGAACGTCACGATCAAGGTCGTGAGCCAGCCCGCGGACAACTACTTCGCGCTGCTGCAGGCAGCGGCCGTGTCCAAGACAGGGCCGGACCTCGCGGTCATGTGGACGGGGCTCTTCACCCTGCAGTACAAGGACTTCCTGGTCAACTTGAAGGGCAAGGTCCCGGCCGCGGACCTGGCGCGCATCAATCCTGACGCGCTCAAGTGGGTCAGCGACGGGTTCAATGCCGCCAACGGGCCGTACGTGATGCCGCTGGAAGAGCAGTTCTACATCGGCTTCTACAACACGGCGATCTTCAAGAAGGCCGGCGTCACCTCGTTCCCGACCGATTGGAGCGAGCTTCTCGCCGCCTGCAAGAAGATCAAAGCGGCCGGCTACGTGCCCTTCACGTACGGCAACGGCGGGCAGCCCCTGACGGCAACGTTCTACCCCTACTACGACCTCAGCTACATGATGATCGGCGCCTACCCTGTCGACCAGTGGGTGAACCTCTACAGCGGGGCGACGCCGTGGACCGCGCCGGCCAACGTGGCCCAGCTCGCCCAGTGGGCGCAACTCAAGAAGCTCGGCTACACGAACCCGGACGTCATCACCAAGACCAACAACCTCGGTGATTTCGAGACCGGCAAGGCAGCGATGATCATGGACGGGACCTGGGACACCAAGAAGTTCACCGATGCCCTTGGCTCGAACGTGGCGGCCTTTGTCCCTCCGTTCTCGAACACGCCTGTCAAAGGCGTGGTCGACTTCGCCGGCGATGGCATCTCGGCCATGTCGTACTCGCCGCATCAGGCAGAAGCCATTCAGTTCCTGACCTTCATGACCACGACTCAAGCCGGCGACATCATCAATGGTGCAGGCCTGATCCCCGCCATTCAGGGCATGACGACGACCAATCCGGTCAACCAGCAGATGCTCGACTTCGTGACCAAGCAGGGCATGATCGTCTATCCGATGATCGACAACGTGATCCAGTCTGAGATCGTGAACGTGGGTAACAAGGAGCTGCCCTCAGTCCTGAACGGGACTATCACCCCCCAGCAGGCGCTCTCCGCCATGCAGAGTGCGCTGCAGCAGCTGCCGCCCAACCGTCGGACAAACACCTACCAGTAGTCCGCTGCTGACCAGTCCAGATGACGTGCAGTCCGGTGCGACGGCCTCGATAGGGGCCGTCGCACCGGACTGGCATGCACCGCCATCGCGGCCGTAGGAAGGGGCATGACGGCGACCTCTTCTGACCTGAGCGCGAGAGCACGTCCCCACGGGAGCCGCCGCCGCGCGGGTCCCTTGGCGCGGCGGCGGCGGCGTGCCGGGATCCTCCTGTCGATCCCGGCGATCGTCGTGGTCCTGTCGCTGCTGTTCATCCCGATCGGACAGGCCGTCTACTACTCGATGACGACGTGGGACGGGATCACGTCGACCTGGATCGGGCCTCAGGCGTACGTCCAGGTGTTTCACGATCCCACCTTCTGGCGGGTGCTCGAGAACAACGCCCTGCTCCTGCTCGCCGTGCCGTTCGCCCTCGGCATCCCGCTGATCCTCGCCACTCTGCTGAACGAGCACGTCCGGGGTTGGCGCATCTTCCGCTCGGTCTATTTCCTGCCGACGGCCATCTCCTGGGTCGTGATCGGTGTGGTCGCCGTCCAGTTCTTCGCCTATAACGGGCTGCTGAATCATCTTCTTGCGTCGATCGGTCTCGGATCGCTCAGGACGGACATGTTGGCCAGTGAGCGGACCGCGTTGCTGGCCCTGGGCATCACGTTCGTCTTCTCGATGATCGGCACGAACACGATCATCTTCCTGACCGGAATGGCGACCCTCGATCCGGCCCTGCTCGAGGCTGCCCGAGTCGACGGGCTGAACGGGCGCCAGGTCTTCCTCCACGTGACGTTGCCGCTCCTGAGACGATTCGTTCAGTTCGCGTTCGTGATAACAGTGATCAGCGCCTTCTCCGCCCTGTTCAGCCTGATCTTCGTGATGACCAATGGAGGGCCGGGATACGGCACCACCACCCTCGAGTTCTTCGTGTATCAGTCGGCCTTCTCGCTCGGCCAATTCGGCACCGCCGCGCTCTACGGCATCATCCTGTTCGTGATCATGGCCGTCGTCGGGCTCGTCCAGCTCAGGGTGATCCGCTCGGAAGATGGGAGTAGCTGGTGACGATCCAGCCGACTGCTCGAGGGCGGGTCCTGACAGGTAGTCGCGGTCGAAAGACGGCGAGACGCATCGCGCTGTTGGTCGTGATGGTCGCGGCCGCCGTCGTCATGCTCTATCCCTTCTACTACATGCTCAACAACGCATTCCGCACGGCCGCGCAGTTCGATCAGCAGATCGGCCACTCCGTCAGCAGCTGGGGACGACTCTTCCAGGACCTGCCGGTGGCTCGCGAGCTCTTCAACTCCACGCTGATCTGCGTCGTCGCGATCGTGATCATCCTCGCCGTCAGTACGACGGCGGGCTTCGCCTTCGCCAAGCTCAGATTCGGCGGCAGCGGGGTCATCTTCCTCATGGTCGTGGCGGCGATGATGGTGCCTTTGCAGTCGATCATCATTCCCGAGTACGTCAATCTCGCCAAGTTTGGGCTCATCAACACCTACGCCGGTGCCATTCTCGTCTACGCCGCGCTCGGTACTCCCTTCGCCACCTTCCTGATGGCAACGCACTACCGCGGGATATCCGACGAGCTCATCGAAGCGGCGATCATCGACGGCCTGGGGTATGGCCGCACCTTTCTGCGCATCGCTCTGCCTCTGTCGATACCAGCGATGGCGACTGTCGCGGTGCTCCAGTTCATCCAGATCTGGGACGACCTGCTCGTCGGGTTGCTGTTCCTCCAGAACCCTCAACAACGGACGATCACCGTCGGTCTTGCCTCACTGGCGGCGGGCAGGACCACGAGCATCCCCGCCCTGTTGGCCGGCTCCTTCCTCAGCGCCGTACCCGCGATCGTCGTCTTTCTGATATTCCAGAGATACCTCGTCAAGGGTCTGACGCTGGGGATGGGCAAATGACGTTTGGAGGCGGAATTGTCACGCATCGTCCTTGAGGGAGTCACGAAGCAGTTCGCGGACGGGACAGTCGCCGTCAACTCACTGAGCCTGGACATCGGTGACGGCGAGCTCATGGTGCTCGTCGGACCCTCTGGCTGCGGCAAGACGACCGTACTGCGGATGGTGGCGGGCCTCGAGGAACTGACGGACGGGACGATCTCGATCGACGGCGAGATCGTGAACGACGTGGACCCGGGCCATCGTGACATCGCCATGGTCTTCCAAAGCTACGCCTTGTATCCGCATCTGTCGGTCTACGACAACATGGCGTTCAGTCTCAAGTATCGGAAGACTCCAAAAGACGAGATAAGGCGTCGCGTGGGCGACGCTGCGCGGATCCTGGAGCTTGAACCGTATCTCCAGCGCAAGCCCCGCCAGCTGTCGGGGGGGCAGCGACAGAGAGTGGCCATGGGCAGGGCCATCGTCCGGCAACCACGCGCCTTCCTGATGGATGAGCCTCTGTCCAACCTCGATGCCAAGCTGCGCGTGCAGATGCGGGCCGAGATCCTCAAGATCCAGCAGGCACTCAATGTCACCACAATCTACGTGACTCACGATCAGACTGAGGCCATGACACTGGGGGAAAGGGTCGCAGTCGTCTACCAAGGCGATCTGCAGCAGGTCGGGACTCCGAGAGAACTCTATCGTCGACCCGCGAACCGATTCGTTGCCGCGTTCATCGGATCGCCGGCGATGAACCTCATCAAAGCCAGACTTGTGCAGAGCCCCGACGGGTCGCGTCATGTGGTCGAGTTTGGATCCCACCGGCTTACGCTGCCCGAGCGCACCTTCGACGACAATCCGCGACTCGCTCAGTATCTCGGCCGAAAGGTCGTGCTTGGGGTCCGTCCCGAGGATCTCGAGGATGCGTCGTTGGTGGCCACTCCCGACCCCCAGGCGATCATCGAGCTCACTGTCGACCTGCTGGAGGACCTCGGTTCGGAGGTGGATGTCCACTGTTCAGGCGACCTCCTGCAGGATACCTCGGACGTCGTTGGGGAAGCCGCCGATGGCGGCGCTGACGAACTGGCGCAAAGAGGGAGAGCTGGGACGGTGGTCGCGCGCATGAACCGTCACACCAAGCTCGTGGTAGGCGACACGGCGCGGATCCACGTTGACGTGAGCGAACTCCACTTCTTCGATGACGACACCGGGAGTGCGATCGCGGGAGCCCGCGACACGAAGGCCGACTGACTCGATGCCGTCGTCAGGCATGGGGTCCTGAGCGTGATGGAGACGGTGGCGTGCCGACGGGCAGTCTTCTACGACTCTCGCGGAGCAGGGACGGGCCGCCTCGCGGCGGCCCGTCCCTGCGAGCTGACTCAGTCAGAGCGACGGCCAGAGCTCACTTGTCGGTAAGGTCGGACCAGAGCGCCGCCTGCACGATCAGTGGCCACTCCCGCTCGGCGTCATACCGCGAGAACGGGTTGGTCGCGTAGGCCACGTAGCGGCTGCCGGCCGTGGCGGTCCCATGAATCAGGACCGGCGCGCCGTTGGCCGCCGTGGCGCGGTTCAGCCACATGCCGGACACGTAGCCGTTCTGCGGGCCGAGGGTGGCGATGTTGGATGGGTACTGACCGTCCACGGTGGCCCCGGAGGGGAGCGCCGTGAAGTAGGTCGTGTTCGAGGGCAGGAACATGAAGTCGGTGCCCGGATAGGCGCCGCTGATCGGGCTGTTCTGCGCGCCCGCGTTGGCCCACTGAGCGATGCCGCCGTAGGCACTCTGGCTACCCTGCGTGAGGCTGCCAGAGACAAGACCGCTCGCGCTCAGGAAGCTGAAGTTGTTGGTCGATGCGTTCCCGGCGATGTAGCCGCCGCCCCTGGCGAAGAACGCCGTCAGGCGGGCCTGAGCCGTGGCGTTTGTTGCAGAGGGCCAGCTGGCGCCGACGTTGTAGATGACGTCGAAGCCCGCCAGCGGATCGCTCGTGGCGTTCTGCAGCGAGTTGGCGCCGGACGTGGTGGCCACGTACTGGGCATCAGAGCCGAACAGGATGTTCAGGCAGCCCGCCGAGTCGGCGTTCGAGCCGGCCGGGTTGGGCACGCTGCTGACCAGGATCGCGACCTTCGGGGCCTCGCCCACCTTGGTCGTCTGCGGCTTGCTGACGCCGACGTTGCGCTCGACCCACATGCCGGACGCCTTGCCGGCGGCGTCGAGTGCGGCTGCCGTCTTGGCACCGGCCGGGAAGATCAGGCTACCGGCGGGCATCTGACCGCCGGTCGTGCTGGTGAACGGCGCCTCGGCCATCTCGGCCTGGACGCCGCTGCGCAGCACGCCGAGGATCGCTTGGTCTTCATGGACACCCTTGAGCGTCACGGAGTAGAAGTCCGCTGGCGCCGTGACGCCGCCGCGGACGCCGCCCACGAGGGCGTTGGGCGCCATGACGAGCTTCGCCTGAGGCGTGAAGGTGGCATCGCCGCGTGGCACTTCGACGGTGTCGGCGCCCCAGAGCAGGCCGTGGCTCCAGGCGGCCGGCGAGGCGTAGAGGATGCTGATCTTGCTCTCGATGTCGGTGCCTGCCGCAAGCGCATTCCAGGCAAGGCCACGCAGTGCTTGGCTCATGGAGACGACGTAGGAGCCCGCCTGGTAGGTCGTGCCGTTCCAGGTGAAGTCCTTCTGCGCCCGCTCGACCTGGATGCCGTTGCTCATCAGCCAGTGCACAAGACGGTTGGCCTCGGCGTCACTGCGCTGCCCGGCGCCGAAGGGGATCACGTACGCCTTGGGGTACTGGATCATCCAGTTGTTGGAGTAGTCCGTGAAGCCCAGACCGGTGAGGTACGGGCTGTCAGCGAACGCGTTGGGATTGGTGGGGGCGTTGTCGACGCCATCGTGGAACATCTTGAGCTGGTCGCTCATCATGGCCTGCTGGTTGTCCAGCCAGAAGTTGGCCGAGGAGTAGAAGTTGAGGTACTGACCGGTCTTGGCGGTCAGCCGGCCGCCGTCGGCCCGCGGAGTCGTCCATTTCGGCGGTGGAGCTGTCCACGCCGAGGAACTGCATGTAGGTCTGGCCGTAGAAGGGTCCCCAGCCATCCCAGGTCTGCGCGTAGGACGGTCCGGCAGGACTGACCGCCGTGCCGCCGCCGGAGGCCGGGAGGCCCGCGGTCGCTGCGGTGTAGGTGAAGGTCGTGCTCGACGGCTTCCCGGTTACCGTGAAGGTGCCGTTGTAACCCGCCGCAGTGACGCCGGCAATGACGACGGTGTAGCCGACGCTGATCTGGCTGTTGTTCGAAGCTGTGGTCGTGATCGTCACCGTGCTGCTCGACTCGCTCGCACCGGTGGGGGCGATCGTGTACGTCGTCGGGAAGTTGCCGCTCGCGTTCCAGTCAATCACGGGGCTCTGGATCTGCATGCCGGCGGCGGCGAAATCAGCCTTCGTCTGGAAGTGCCGCATGGTGTTCCAGGTGTAGTAGTTGACGGCGTCGGTGCCCGGGTTGAGCGGCTTCGTGTCGCCGTCGACTAGCATGGGCGTTTCGTAGCCGTGCAGGTGCAGGGCGCCAGTAGCCAGGTACTGCTGCTGGATGGCGGCGTCGATCCGCTCCTCGGGCTGCGACTGCACGAAATAATCGCGGTTCGTGTCTGCGACGCCGGGGACGACGTTGACGCCGCCGCCGTTACCACGCGTACCCATGACGCGGCCGTCTGGGTTGGAGGTCGGCACGATGACGAGGATCGAGTGGTTGAGGATCTTATCGACCGCGGCGTTGCTGCCGAGCGGCGTGATCGTCAGGTCACGGATGACCTGCATCATCGCGTCGGTGCCCTCGTACTCGTTGCCGTTGATGTCGGCCTCGACGTAGATGGGCATCTTCACCTTGTCGCCCCAGGCTGCGAGCAGCGTCTGGGCGACGGCGGGGTTGATAAGTTCCTTGTCGCGCAGGTTCTGCCAGCGCTGGTAGGCGCTTCTCTGAGCCCCGGTCTCAAGGTCGTTGATGACGACCGCGTACATGTCGCGGCCGCCAGCTGACTTGCCGGTCACCGACCAGGTCATGCGGCTCGGGAGGCCCGCGGCCTTGGCCTCAGCCTGGAACTTCGCTAGCTCGGGGGCCACGTCGGCGTAGGGCATCACTGCCAGTGTCGATGAGTCATGAGGCGGGCCCTGGAGGTTGGCCACCGCCTCGTCGGAGGGTACCGGTACGGGCCAGGCTTCTCCGTAAGTGGGGCCGATGCCATGCGAGATGGGCTGGCCGTTCCAAGGCGCCGCGAGAGGCGCCGCGGAGGCCGAGGCGGAGGCGATCAGCACGAGCACACCGATCGCCAGAACTGCCACCAATGATTTGCGCATTTACAGAACTCCTTCAAGAGGACTAGACGGCCATGCGGGCGACTGCACTCATTTCGCCGCACTGGCGTCGCGGGGGTAGAAAGAAGCGTCGGCTCACGTCATAGGCACCCCCGACTGATCGGGTCTTGCTGATGAGAACCTGCCGAGGAGCGTCGGCGCGTCGGACGTCAAGCAGCGTGGTGATTGACCGGCGCCCCGCCTCGCTGAGTTGAGCAAGCGGGCGTCCTGGCCTGGACGGCTCCCCCTTCTGCCTTGGACTCCCCGAGGCCCTGGACCAGCCTTTTCTACCGGACGTTGCGGCTACGGAGCGTCGGCGGCATCGTATGGTCATGCTTAACGGTTTGCAACCTGGCAACTAATTCCACTAGGCGAATCACATACTGCTTGACAAACGGCCGCCCGCTGCCGTTCTGATAAGGTGCAGTCATGAATGTCGGCCGCCGCGAGAGGCATGAGGAGGCAGTCTCTCAGCTACGCCAGCTACTCAGGGGCGTACAGGGAGCGACCGCGCCGGCTTGGCTTGAGCTCGACTTGAGCATGGGCCAGCTGCGCATGCTCTTCGCCTTGCAAGCCTGCGGAACGACGTCGTTGGTCCGCGTGGCCGAGCGGCTTGGCGTTGGCTCACCGACGGCGAGCGTCCTGGTCGACCAGCTGGTTCGGCTTGGCTTTGTGGATCGGTCGGAGGACGCGACCGACCGGCGTCGCCTGCTACTGTCCGTCTCAGATCGCGGTGACGAGCTTCTTGCCCGTCTGCGACAGGGCCGACGGCGAGTCATCGAGAGCTGGCTGGAAGACCTAGACGACTCCGAGTTGGAGGGGCTGTGCTGCAGCCTGCCGCCCCTACTCCGGTCCATGGCCGCAGCCGACGACAAGCATGCCTCGGAAGTGAGCGCTGTGACTGAGGCAACCTCCCCCCCCGCGGAGACCGAACTGCCTCGACCCTGAGTCCGAGAAGCGGCCGCTTCATCAGTGGACCGGCTCAGTCCGGAGCGGCGTCCACTTCACGGCGGGCTGCCGCGTCGGGGACGTGAGGGCGGACTTGGCGAGGTCGTGGCCACTCCGCGCCCGGCAATGGGCAGCATCGCGGCGAGGATGGCGAGGGCGGGGTCTACGTCTCATGTTCCCGCCTGAAGAACGTCGGCCTGAAGATCCAAGTCACCAGCATCAGCTCCACGCCGAGCGCGACGATGCCATGTCGATGACGAACGCAGGACCGGCACCCAGCCAGAGCCGCGTATGAGTTGGCCGCATACCACAGGTTCACGGCCGCCGCACGACGCGGGAATGCGAAAGGCGCTCACGGGAGAACGCCGGCAGTCGCGCAAACGCGATGAGCATCGAGACGCGCCCGCCCGCGAGCCGACGCTGTCAGGCGGGCAGGCCTCGGGGTGTTTGCCGAGCAGTAGCCTGCTCGAGCCGGGCCCGGTGCGAAGTTCAGGTACCTCCACAACGTGGAGCCTCAGCGCCGCGTCACCGCCTAGCGGACGCTCACCGTCACGGCCCTGGAGGCCGTGGAGGCGTTGCTGCTGCTGGCCTCGAGCACGGCGCGCAGCGCGTAGCTGCCTGGCGCCGGGTGCCAGTTCCCCGTGAGGGGTCCCGCGGCGGACAGTCTCAGCAGGCGCACCCAGCGTCGCCCGACGCGGCGCTCGATGACGACCACGCCGTCCGTCTGCCGCGGCGTGACCTGCGCCCTGAGATGCACGACGGGGTGGCCGGAAGACGTAGCGACCGCGGCAGACAGAGTCACGCGAGCTTGGACGGCGATGCGCGCGCTGGCCTGCGCGGCCAGGTGATCAGCGTCGCCGTCCCAGACGCAGGTGAGACGGGTGTTCTTCGTGAGACGACCGAGGATCGTCTCGAAGGACGCGCTCCCGTCGTTGGCCAGCGTCGCCGGCAGGGTGGCGACCAGTCTGTCGCCGCTTTGCCCTGCGAGACGCTCGTAGAGGCGCACGCTCGTCGTCGCGCTGGCCGCACCGATGACGCCGAAGAGCGGCACCGACTCGCCGTAGCGCGCGCTCTTGGGCACCATCAACTGCAGCTGGCCCGTGCTCTTTTGCAGTCCGCCTTGGACGACCCAGTCTCGGGCGTCGGCGAGGACCTCGATGGGCTGGACGACGGCGCCGCGGTTCGAGGGCACGTAGAAGATGTCGACTTCGGTGTTCTTGGGCGCCTGGTTGATGCCCGCGACGATGTCGGCCAGGGTGGGCAGGGTGCTCGCCGCATGCGCTGAGCCAGGCGGCGAGCCGCTCGAGCCCCCGGGGATCGGGAACGGATTGGAACCAGCCGGATTCGTCGCGGAGGTGACCTGGAGTGACCCATCGGGTGAGGTGCCAGCGGGGATGACGAGCGTGGCCGGCACGTCCACGGTCTGACCGGCGGCGGTAAGCAGAGAGATGGTGAGCTGGTTGGTGCCTACCTTGAGGCCGCCGGGAGCAGTCACATCCTCGATCGTCGCCGAGCGATCGTTCGCTGAGAGCGTCGCCTGGAAGTCGACCGACTCGACCCGCATAGTAACGCCGGGCGAGCCATAGGTGAGGGTCGCCAGAGCGTTGTCGATGTCGCCGGTGGCCGTGCCCATGACGTCGTAGCTATCGTTCCAGAGGTCGCTGCGCTTGACCTCGTACTCGTGCGTGCCGTCCGTCACCCTGATCGTCACCGTGGCGCTGGCGCTCCCGGGGAAGGCGCCCGCATCGGCGGCGCGCTGCATGGCGACGGCCGCGGCGGCGCTCGGCAATCCGGCGAGGTTCACGTTGTCGACGACCCACTGCGGGGCCGCGCTCGTGCTCGACCTGGTGACGCCATCGAGGGTCGCCTGGGAGGTCAGCGGCACCTGCACCGGCGGCGCGCCGAGCAGGCCGGCCACGCCGGCGCCGCGGTCCTGCGTGATCGCCCCGACGGTCGCCACCGGTGACATCACCTTGTAGGGCACGTAGGCGCTGCTCCAGATCCCCTGCACCCAGGCGCTCGTCAGGTCGAGGTTGGTGATACCGGTGTAATCGAAGGGATGGCCGAAGGCGACCACGAGGTCGTTCGCCGGGTCGACATAGGTCACCGTGCCGAGGCCCCCGGCCGCGAAGTCGCCGCTCGCGTACATGACGCCCAGCGAAGTACCGGCGCCGAGGGCGGGCAGCTGGGCATCGCCGGCATAGGCGCCGGCCGCGGTCGGCGTCAGGTCGAAGCCCAGGGCGGCAAGCTTGGCGGCCAGGCGCTTGTAGACCGGGCTGCCGGCGATGAGGCCGCTCAGCTGCAGGCTGGTCAGCGGCGCCATCACGCTCGTGCCCGCCAAGGGGTGCAGCGCCGCGGCAGCTGCGGCGCTGCGCGCCACGACGACTTTGCTCACGATACCCGTCGGCGTGAAGAGCGGCACCCGTACCGGCACGGCTCTCGCGGCGCCGGCAGATGGGAAGTAGGTCGCCTCGATCGCCGTCATGTCGGCGATCGGCGTCGCCATGCCGAGATTGTGCGTGGTGAAGCTGTCGCCGTAGGAGACCGCGCCGGCGAGCTTCGGCGTGCTCGTGCCGTCGTTGACGTAGAGCGGGCTGCCGCTCATGCCCTCGGCGATGCCGCCGATCGCATCGATCTCGGGTCCACTCGCCTGGAAGAGGATGAGGTCGCCGGCGGGACCGGCTTGCGGCACGATGCTCTGCACGGTCACGGGGATCTGCACCGGCAGCTGGCTGGCAGTGGTGGCCCCGCCGAGGACCGTCTCGAAGTAGCCGCTCACTGGCCCCGACTGAAGCAGGGTCTCAAGGTCGGTCTCCGAGATGGTGTTCGTGGGCGCCGCCGCCGAAGCGGTACCGACGCTGACAAGCGTCGCTGCCACGGCGAGCAGCAGAGCGAGACCGACCCAGGATGCGCGACTTGCCCAACGGTTCACGAGTGCCCCCAGCCATCGGCGTTCGCGCGCCGCCGAGCTGCGGACGCGCCCAAATGGTAGCAGCACTCATCATGACCCCGGCGCCAGCAAGGCACAACCACGCAGTAGTACGTCGTAGGGTGAGGTGTCCCCGCGGGAGCAGCGACTTCCCGCTCGCACTCCGTGCCGGAGCACCTCAGTGCGCTGGCCAGTGGTGGCAGGCGCACGAGACCGAAGCGACCAAAAGTGCACCCATCGCTTCACTCGCCTCGGTCGCCGCGATGAAGATCGATGGGGGGCGGGCGGCGCCGGCGGGATGGACGCGCCCGCGCCAGGCGGCCGGGCGTCAGCGGCGCCTCATCCTGTCTGTTCCGGTGGCCCCCCCGTTCGTTGACGAAGGTCCTTCACGTCTGAGACGTCGCCCCGTTCCACCTCTTGCCCTGGTCGCGCTTGAAGTCAGCATGCGCCTCGCAGCTGAGCCGGGCGTTGCGTCGGGATGCGAGGCTGCTGACCAGACTGCTCAGGGGCTGGCGGCGACCCCGCAGGTCGCGCCCCACCCGTCTCGCGATCCGGGGCATGGAGTAGAAGTCTCGAGTGCACGTGTCCACTTCGTCGATGCTGTCGTCCACCGAGAGATGCTTGTACCGAGCCACGGGGAAGCCCAGCGTGTAGTGCGCCCAGTCCTTCGGGTACTCGTTGAGAACGATGCGGTCCTCGGCCTTCATCTGGTCCCACAGGCGCGTTCCGGGCAGCGGTGTCAGGAACAGCACGTTGAGCATGTCCACTCCATACCGGCTGGCCGTCTCGGCGATGCGTCTGCCGATCCCCGGTCCGTCTATGTCCAGACCGATGACGAAGGAGCCCGCGACCTGGATCTTGTGGCGCTGAATGCGCCGCACGGAGGCGGGAATGTCGCGATCTCCATGAAGGTTGAACTTCTTGCCGAGTTCCTGAAGCCCGTCCCGTGTTGGGGACTCGAAGCCGATGAAGACACCCCTGCAGCCGGCGCTCGCGGCCAACGACATGAGTTCCTCGTCATCGGCGAAGTTGATCGTGACCTGGGCGATCCATTGCTTTCGCAGGTTCGCGTCTATCATGGCCCGAAGGAGGTCCTTCGCACGCGCTATGTGTTCTGGTCGCGTGCCGATGAGATTGTCGTCCACCACAAGCACCGCCCGCTCACGGATCAGGCGGAACTCCCGCACGACATCCGCGATGGGTCGCTGCCGGTAGCGGGGTCCGTTGACCGCCGTCACGCTGCAGAAGCTGCAGCTCAAGGGGCAGCCGCGCGTGGTCTGGATCGCCCCGAAGAAGTACCCCGTCGGCAGGAGATCATGACGCGCCGGCGGGACGTCGTTCAGCTCGGCGCGCCCTCCGTCATAGCGGCGCTGCAGGTTGCCGTGCCCGACGTCGTCCAGGAGCCTGCCGCCAGACGGCCTCGGCCTCCCCCGTGACCACCGCATCCACCCGCTCCATGACTTCGTCTGCGCAGGTGGTCGCGTGAATGCCGCCCATGACCACGGGGACGCCGAGACGGCGGAAGTAGGCCGCCACTTCGTAGGCGCGGTTCGCCTGCGAGGTGAAGGCGGTGATGCCCACCAGGTCCGGACGAGGCATGGCCGCATAGTCCGGCGCGCCGAGGTTCTCATCCACGATCGAGATCTCCCACGCCGGCGGGGTCAGACCAGCGAGGACCATGAGGTTGAGCGGTTTCCACACGCGGAAGCGGTTCCAGCGGTTCTCCTTGACCCGGAGGACGCTCACGAGCGGGTTGGATGGATTGATCAGGACTAGTCGCATGGCGTGTTCGCGCTGATCGCCATTGACGTGCCTCTTACCCTCTCTGCCACGGCAGCTCCTCCCAGAGTCACTGCGATGATACAGGCTCAGCGAAAGCGGGAGGTACCGCAACTCACGGTAGTACAAGCGACGTCCTGCATGGCGGGCCGAACCCCACATGACGGACAGGACCCGAGATTGGCGCCCGCATGGTAAGCGCCTATGCTGGGACGCGGACTGGACTTCTGTCGAAAGCGACCGCCGCAAGACGGTCGACCAATGAATGGAGCGTCATGACCGAACGGGAGCGGCAGCAAGCCAAGGAGGCTGCCTTGGCGGGGTTCCGCGACACGGGGGCGGGTCATCTCAACTGCGCCCAGGCAGTCGTCCGTTTCGCCTCACTGGCCCTGGACCTGAGCCCGGACACCGTCGTGGTGGCACGCTACCTGGGCGGTGGGATGGTGAGAATGGGCCAAGTCTGCGGGGCCTTGTCGGGCGCCGCGATCTCCCTGGGGCTGCGCGACCAGCACTCCGGACTGTCCTGGCCTGATGGCACATCGCCCGACACCGAGAAGCTGCAACGTCTCTTCCGGGACTTCGAGGCGGAGTTCCAGGTCGTGACCTGCAAAGAACTTGTCGGATATGCCATCACCACTTCGGCCGGCTATCAGCGCTTCAAGGACGAGGACAAGTACGAACTCTGCGAGCGCTACGTCTCGTGGACGTGCGACCGCCTGGGCGACATCCTCTAGGCTGGGAGGAGTCCGCCTTGAGAGCATCGCTTGAACGCATTCGTCGAGACATCGAGACCATCGCGAGGTGCAGTGCGGCGGGTCCCGGGATCAGCCGCCTGACGTTCACCCCGGAATACTGGGCGGCGGTCGACTACGTGGCCGGCCAGCTCGCCACACTCGGGTACGAGCGAACGACGACCTCCCACGGCAACACGCGCTTTCGCAGGCGTGACGCGGATCCGGGCCTGCCGCCCGTGGCCGTCGGCTCGCATCTGGACGCGGTACCCCACGGGGGACGATTCGATGGGGTCGCGGGGGTCGTTGCCGGAGTGGAGATCGCGCGACTCCTGGCCCAGCCGGGGATCGAGTCCGAGCGACCATACGAGGTGCTCGTGTTTGCGGAGGAAGAGGGCGCGCGCTTCGGGAGCGTCCTCACCGGCTCGAAGGCGATGGTCGCCGGCCTGACGCGCGACGCGCTCGCCCAGATGAAGGATGCGGACGGCGTCGGCTACCTCGAGGCTCTTGGGCCAAGAGGCGAGCATGGGATGGACGCGAACGACGTGCTTGCAGCGGGAGGACTTGCCGCCTATTTCGAACTTCACATCGAACAGTCGCTGGTCCTCGAGACCGCTCGGGTCCCTATCGGTGTAGTGCAGGCGATCACGGGCATCAGGCAGTACAGGGTCGTCTTCTCAGGAGTGGCCAACCATGCCGGTGCGACTCCGATGGGTCTGCGACGCGACTCGCTGGCGGCCGCGGCCCAGGCGATCGCGTCGGTGGAGAGGCTCGCGACGAGTACCGCGACCGGCACCACTGTCGGGACCGTCGGCATGCTGGTCAACGAGCCGAACGCGGCCAATGTCGTGCCCGGACACACCGTGCTGGTCGTCGACCTTCGCGACACGGATGCCGCGGCCCTGGACGAGGTCAGCGAGAGGGTACTGGAGAGCATCGAGACGATCGCCGCGGAACGGGGGGTCCGCGCGGAGGTCCGGCTGACCGCCGAGTCGGCCCCAACCGTCCTCTCGCCGCGCCTGCGCAATGTGCTCGTCGAGTCGGCGACGAACGAGGGGGTCGACTACCTCGAGATGCCGAGCGGGGCGGCCCACGACGCTCAGGAGATCGCCCGGATCACGGATGCCGCCATGCTCTTCGTGCCCTCTATCGGCGGCCGCAGTCACTGCCCGGAGGAAGACACCCCGTACGAGGCGATAACCCAGGCGGTAGACGTCCTGATGGGGGCGCTCACGCGACTGATGCTCTGAGAACCTTGGCGGGCAGGTCGAGCCTTCGCCATCAGTCCGGCCTTCATCGCTGTCACCTTCTCTTTCACTCGATCTCGGCGCCGTCGCGAATCGGGGGTGCCGCACGCGTCTGTGGTACCCGGAGGCGCGCAAGCCGAACAAGGGGCGGAGCTCGCGTGCGGTCGTCGGAGACGCACGAGGCGAAGCGATCCAGTACCTCTCGCCGTCGTCGCTGCCCTCGCCGCCCGGAAGATCGACCTGGCTACCCACCCAGGCGTACGCGCGGGTCGAGCCAGGCGTAGCCGAGGTCGACGAGCAGGTTGGCGAAGACGAAGAAGAAGGTCGCGAAGAGTACGCCTCCGGCGATGACCGCGACGTCGCGCTGGCGGATGGCCTGGTAGATCATGAGACCAATGCCGGGCCGGCTGAACACGGTCTCGATGATGATGGCGCCGCCGATGAGGGCGCCGAGGTCGATGCCGGCGATGGTCATCACCGGGGTCACGGCGTTCTTGAAGCCGTGACCCCAGACGACGCGGCGCTCGCTCAGGCCCTTGGCGCGGGCAGTGCGGATGAAGTCCGAGCGCGAGACCTCGAGCATCGAGGCGCGCTGCATGTACGAGATGAAGGCGACCTCGAGCAGCCCCAGCGTGAGCGCCGGCAGGATGAGCGTCTTGAGACTCTCCCAGCTCGACGGGACGATGCCGAGCACCGTGGGCCCGACGCCGCCGATGGGGAGCCAGTTCAGCTTGAGGCCGAAGACGTACATCATGAAGTAGCCGAGCACGAACGCCGGGATGCCCCAGATGATCAGCGCGAGCGTCGTGAGCGTGGTGTCCCAGAAGCTGTACTGCCTGAGCGCCGAGTACACCCCGAGTGGGATCCCGAGAAGTTCGATGAGCACCGCCGCGACGGCGAGCTGGATGGTCACGGGCGCCGCCTGCTTGATCATGTCGGCCACCGGCAGCCCTGTGTAGAGCGACTCCCCGAGGTCTCCGTGAAGCAGCCGTTCAACGTACTTGAAGTACTGGACGTAGAAGGGCCGGTCGAGGCCGCGCTGATGGCGGATGTACTCGATGCGCGCAGGCGTGGCGTACTTCCCGGCCAGAGTGCGGGCCGGGTCGCCCGGTACCAGCTTGAGCACGATGAACGTGATCAGGGTCACCCCGATGAGCACGATGACCAGCTGGAAGAGGCGTCTGATGATGTAGGCGATCATCCCGTCCTCCGGTGGATCGCGCCTCCGTGGGGACGTGCAACGAGTCTGACGCCAACCATACACCGGTTCTCAGAGGAGAGCCGACATTGGTCCCCCCGTGTGCCGACGAGTCGTATCGGCAGCCGCTCCGTCCCATGCAGTTGGATTGAAGAATGGTTGCAGAACGAGGTCGGGGCGGATTGCTTCGCGGGAGGAAATCCCTGCAGATGAAGTGGTAGCGCATATGGGATTCGAACCTATGTTACCGCCGTGAGAGGGCGTCCCGAGGGCCTGCCCATAGAGCACCAGGGAGGCGCGTCTTGTCACAGCGAGTCACAAGAACTGTAGCCATTTGCAGCGAAGATCGGCGAAGCGCTCGAACCTGCCCGCTCGCCTCCGTTGGGCCAGCGTCATCATCGGGGCGCTTGCGCGCATCGTGGGGCTGTCTGTCGTCGTGCAGTGGGTCCTCACGCCGTAGCGGCCGTGTGCGATGAGGATCGATCCCCAGCCTCCCAACGCAGGCTCACCCTCGGAACGGCGACCCTGCAAACGCCCTATAACTGCAGAAGTCGTGGCGACGAACTCATCGCACGCACTCGGGGCCGGGCGCGCTCGCGGCTTGTCCGCAGGGCGCTAGACACTCGGGGGGTATACGGACCCATAGAGACGCGCACCATGAGAGGAGCGAGCCACTTGGCAGCGAACGACGAAGTGGTTTCGGGGCCGTTCTACCACGGCACCAGGGCCGACCTGAAGCCGGGGGACCTGATCACGCCTGGGTATCGCTCCAACTACGGCCACGGCGGCGAGCGCACCAGCACCTGGGTCTACATGAGCGCCACCTTGTCGCCTTGGGGGGCCGAACTTGCTCAGGGCGACGGCCCCGGCAGGCTCTATATCGTTGAACCCACCGGTCCGTTCGTAGACGACCCGGACCTGACGGACAAGAAGTTCCCGGGCAACCCGACCAAGTCGTACCGTTCTCGAATCCACTGCGTGTCGTCGGCGAGGTCACGGACTGGGAGCCGCACTCGCCGGAAGAGATCAAGGCGATGATGGACGGACGCGACCGGCTGCTCGCGGAGCAAGCCGAGCGGATCGCTCGCATTCCCAGTGAGGCCGACTTCGACCAGATTCATGAGCAGGCTGATGAGCTGGCCCGCGAATGGACGCCCGAGCCTGAATACCGTGGCTGCATGCTTCTCATGCTCATCAAAGGGACAGATGCGGAGGTCTGCTCGGCGATGTCGTACCGCTCAGAGGCGCAGGACGAGACTCGGATCATCGAGCTTCCGCGCCCGATCGACGTGCAGCCAGGCTGGCCGGCAGGCGACGTCCCGCTTTCGGGCCGCATCACCGACGTCACCGCATGGCATGAAGGCTGGGTGGCGGTGATCGAGTCGTGTGTGACCGAGATCGGCCTGAGTCTGGAGACAAGGTTGTGGATCGCGGTCGACGCGGATCACGATAGGCTGACGTTCCGCGTGGACGCCGACGGACCCGAGCGATCGTGGCAGCGCAACCTGCAACTCGTGCGCGGGGTGCTCACCGATACCGAACACGGGGAGATCTGGGACTTCGGGACGGGCCATTCCGCGTCGCACGTCGCGTGACCCGGCTACCCGGGACCAGATGATGGCGTCGGCGTCTAGCAAAGGCATCAAGCAGAACGCCTGAAGGTAGACTGACCTGAGAGGGTATGCGCGTCTGCTCATGCCTAGCACGTTAGGCAGAGTGACCGGTGAGCGATTACCCGCAGATTCCCGAGGGCGTTGGGGACAGTGCGTACTGGTTCCCCGAGTCGTCCTATGGTGCTCAGCGCGTGACCGTCGTCAGTCCAGGGCCCAGATCCGCAGGGCGCGGACTTCCCCGATCGTCGCTAAAGTAGAGGAGGCAACGATGAAGAAGAACACGATCTGCCTGTGGTACGACAAGGACGCGGAAGAGGCTGCGCACTTCTACGCTCGGACGTTCCCCGACAGCACGGTTGGCGCGGTGCACGTGGCGCCTTCTGACTTTCCAGGCGGCAAGGCGGGCGACGTCCTGACGGTCGAGTTCACGGTGTTTGGGGTGCCGTGCCTTGGCCTCAACGGCGGGGACGTGTTCAAGCACAGCGAGGCGTTCTCCTTTCAGATCGCCACCGATGACCAGGCGGAGACCGACTCTTATTGGAACGCGATCGTCGGCAACGGCGGCGCGGAGAGCGCGTGCGGCTGGTGCAAGGACAGATGGGGTCTGTCGTGGCAGATCACACCGCGCGTCCTGACCGAGGCGATGGCCAGGGGCGGCGATGCGGCGAAGCGCGCGTTCGAGTCGATGATGAAGATGGAGAAGATCGACGTCGCCGAGATCGAAGCGGCGGTGCGCGGCGAGGACGCGCCGGCATGAGCCTCCAGTCCTTCGAGTATCCGTTCTCATCGCAGGCCAGAAGGCGCTGATCGCTCTGCCAGTGTGCACCTCGTGCTCGGCGTCGAGCTCCGCCGCGCCCAGGGTTCAGTCAGGTTGAGCTCGAGTCTCGAACAGGGGTTTCATGACGCGCCCACGCTCCTCGCCGCAAACTCACACCTGTTCATGACTGGTCGGCGGTCCGTCGGTTCCGTCAGTTCTGTCGCCTCAGTTGCAGGGCAGGATCGACATCCGCATGAATACGTGCAGACGCGGCGGGCATGGTGGGTGCCACGACGAGACGCAGCCCGACCCACTCCATGCCAACAAGGACCGAGCATTTGGGTTGCAGAAAGGTTGCAGCCGGCGGTCCGGACGGTGGGGAGGTCTCGACGTGATGCGATCCGTGCGGCTACTGCAGCCGAAGGAGGCGCGTCTGCTTGGCCCCCTTTGTGCCGGCGTCCTTGGCCCCGAAGGCCCCTCCGGAAGCTCACCCGGAGGTAGTAACCTTGTGATGGCCGACCACGCAGGGAAGGGAGGGGACGTGACCGAGATGGCCGAGGTGCTTACCGTCTCCGACCTCCGGCGGGCTCAGGCCATCGTTCGCTTGCTCGAGGCACGGGGGGTCCAGGACGTCGGCCTCTGGCCCCGGGACATGCTCGACACCAGCATCGGCATACTCGGCGGCGGTCCCCTCTTTCAGCCGCCGTACAGGTTCCACGCCAAGGCCCGGCCGGTCCCTTCCTCATCACGGTCCCCAAGGATCTGGCGCCGCTGGCGCGTCGGGACCTCGAGTCGCCGGCCGCGGAGGCGGAGATCGCGCGGCTTGTCGCCGGCGATGACTCTCCCGCATCCTAGGGCGTGAGCCTAGGCCCCAAGGGTGCGCCCTTGTCACCAGACGTGTCGTCACGCCGGTCGCACATCGTCCAGTCGCAGCAGGCGCACTGGCGCGCTGAGCAGAACCTGCAGCCGTTCGCCGGTCGATCCGGTGATTGCCGACCCACCCGTCAGTGCGCCTGGTCAGATGGCGAAGATGAAGTCCCGCAGGTAGGCCTCATGCTCGAAGTCGTGCTGCTGACGGCAAGGGGCTCCTGATCAACCGGGTCGCCGGGTTGCCCCATCCGGCTTGGGCGCCATGTCGACCTTCAGGTCGCTCTCAAGCATCTCCTTGAGGACCGTTGCCGCGTTGTGCTCCTGGTCGCGGGACCCGTACACGAAGGTGACGGGGCCCTCCCCTACAAGCTGCTTCAGACGCGCGACTTCGGCAGGTCGGCCACGCAGCTCCTCACGGTAGCGGTGCTGGAACTCCGGCCACTTGGCGACATCGTGCGCGAACCAGCGGCGTAGCCCGGTGCTCGGCGCCACGTCTTTGAGCCAGAGGTCGACGCCAGCCTTCTCCTTGCTGAGCCCGCGCGGCCACAAGCGTTCGACGAGAATACGCCGGCCATCGTCGGGAGACGGCTCTTCGTAGGCGCGCTTCAGCTGCACTGACGCCATCGTCGTGACGTCCGAGTCGAACGGCTCGAAGAACTCAGTGCCCACCTCGCACTCGGGGCAGAGCCAGTCATCGGGCAACTCCTCGAGCGGCGTCCCCGGCGGAATGCCGTTGTCGGGGTCGCCGAGCTCAGTATCGTAGATGTAAGGGCAGAGCTCGCACTGCCATTTCACCATTCAGGCCTCCTTGAGCCGGGGGCTTTGCCGCTCCTCCTACTCGAGCACGACGAAAGCGTCGGCCGTGAGCTCGTACTCCTCGTCCTCGTTGAGGTCGTGCACGCGGATGCGCTCCAGCTCGCCCTCGCCGAGCAGCTCCAGCGGCTGCGCCTCGGCCAGCACCTTGACGTCGCTGAGGCGCAGGGCCGAGCGCACCGCCGGGCTCACGCTCGGCTCCTTGCCGGTCGTCATCAGCACCACACGGCCGGTGTGATCGGTGAGGTCCATGGCGAGCTGCGCGGCGCGGTCGCCGGTGTCGAGCACGACGACGCGCTGGTCGGCGAGCTCGATCAGCTCCTCCACGCTCACGCGCCGCTGGAAGCCCTTGCCATCGTACTCGTCGAGGCTCGCGATCTCGACCTCGGCCACCGCGGCCGGGATCGGGTGGCAGGCCGTGCCGCCCGGCGTCTTCATCGCGTCCTCGGGCTTGATGCCGGCGCGCCAGTTCTTGATGGCCTCGTGCAGGGCGTCGGCCGCCAGGTTGCTGCAGTGCATCTTGATCGGCGGCAGCCCGTCGAGGGCGTCGGCCACGTCGCCGCGGCTGACCTTGAGGGCCTCGTCGAGCGTCATGCCCTGCACCAGCTCGGTGATCATGCTCGAGGTGGCCACGGCAGAGCCGCAGCCGAAGGTCTGGAACTTGATCTCCTTGATGCGTTCGTCCTCGACCTCGATGTAGATGTCCATGAGGTCGCCGCAGACGGGGTTGCCGACGCGGCCGACGGCGACGTTCGGTCCCTCCAGCGTGCCCACGTTGCGCGGGTTGCGGAAGTGCTCGAGGGTCTTGTCGCGTGTACTGGGTCGATTTCATCGACGTGTCGCCTTTCGGATCAGGTGGTCGCGGGGGCCGTGGTCTTGTACAGCGGCGAGAGCGAGCGCAGGCGGGCGATGACGCCAGGCAGGACGGCCATGATGCGCTCCACGTCCTCCACCGTGCTCCAGCGCCCGAAGGTGAACTCAAGCGAGCCGTGCGCCTCCTCGTGCAGCAGCCCGCAGGCGAGCAGCGTGTGCGAGGGCTCGAGCGTCTTGGAGCTGCAGGCCGAACCGGTCGAGGCGGCGATGCCGGCGTCGCGCAGCGAGAGGATCATCGCCTCTCCCTCGACCGCGTCGAAGCGGAAGTGGGCGTTGTTCGGCAGGCGCTGTGCTCGCGGTGGCCGTTCAGGTGGGAGTCGGGGATCTCGGCCAGCACGCGCTCGACGAGCCGATCGCGGATCGCCTGCACGCGCGGCACCTCGGCGCCCATCTCGGCGCCGAGGATGTCGGCGGCCGCAGCCATGCCGACGATGCTGGCGAGGTCCTCGCTGCCGGAGCGCAGGCCGCGCTCCTGGCCGCCGCCGAGCAGCACCGGCGCCACCTGCACGCCCTTGCGCACGTAGAGGGCCCCGAGCCCGCGCGGCCCGTAGAGGTCGTTGGAGGAGAGGCTGAGCAGGCTCACGGGCACGGCGCTCATGTCGATCGGCACGAGGCCCTCGGCGGCGACGGCGTCGCTGTGCAGGGCGATGCCGGTGCCGGCGAGCATCTCGGCGATCTCGGCGATCGGCTGCACCGTGCCGATCTCGCTGCTCGCCCACTGCACGCGAGACGAGGATCGTCTCATCGGTGATGCGGGCGCGCAGCTTCTTGGCGCGAGACGCGGCCGTAGAGGTCGATGGGCACGCGCGTCACGCGGAAGCCGTTCTTCTGCAGGTACTTGGCGATGTTGAGGATCGAGATGTGCTCGGCCTCGCTGATGATGACGTGGTCGCCCTTGCGCCGGTTGCGCAGCGCGTAGCCGATGATGCCGAGGTTGCTGGCCTCGGTGGCGCCCGCCGGTGAAGACGATCTCGCGCGGCTCGGCGCCGAAGAACGCGGCGACGCGGGCGCGCGCCTCCTCGAGGGCGGCCGTCGCCACGTCGCCCACGCCGTGCAGCGAGGCGGCGTTGCCGAACTTCTCCGTGAAGTAGGGCAGCATCGCCTCGACGACGCGCGGGTCGACGGGCTTCGCCGACTGGTAGTCGGCGTAGACGATGTCGCTCGCGGGCGAGCGCCTCGCCAGGGTCGGTCGGGCTCATCGCCGCCGCCTCAGAACCACATCGTCGCGTCGGCGTCGAGGGCGAGGTCGTTCAGCGTCGCCGCGCCCACGATCTTGACGCCGTCGATGAGCTCCACCGTCTCCCAGCCGAGCATCCGCTTGGAGGCCTCGCAGACGTACACGGTGATGCCCATGTCGAGCGTCTTCTGGAGCATCTCGGCGACGCTGGGGAAGCTCCCGAGCTGCATCTCCTCGGCGGCTCCCGGCTTGAGCACCGTGAGTCCCATGCCCAGGTAGTACACGGCCGCGTCGAGGCCCATGGCCTTGGCGCTCTGGGCGAGCACGAGCGGGGAGTACTGGCGCTCGGGCTGGTTGCTGGTCTGCACGTAGAGGATGTTCTGGCTTCTGCCATGGTCGACCTTTCGCTTAGCTGAGGCGGCGCAGCAGGATGCGCAGCCGCCCGCCGTCGTTCTCCACAGCGACCACTTCGTGGCCGGCGCGCTTGGCGAAGCGCGTGAGGTCTTCCTCGGCGGCCGGGTCGTCGCTGAACACCTCGAGGACCTCGCCCACCTCGATGGCGTCGATCGCCTCTCGCGTCTGGAAGAGCGGCTCGGGGCAGTACAGACCGAGGCAGTCGAGAGTCTGGGTCACGGCAATGTCGTCGGCCATCTGTGGTCCTTTCGCTAGGGACGGGGCGCCCTCCGCGCGGCCCCGTTGTCTACATACCCAACTGATTCAATCTGGATTCATCGCCCAGCCTGACCCTCCGGGACCGGGCCATCCCGAGGGCAGGGCCTGCGGAGGTGCTGGCGCTGCAGTGCCGCGACAGCGAAGGGTCCGCCGGCACTGCGTTTTCGGCGCAGTGATGTGCGCGGGTTGGGGAGGCGTGTCGCGTCGACCGCGTGCGCGCAGAATCCCAGAGGTCGACATGTCTCCTAGACCGCGCCTCGCCCGGTCGCTTAGCGTAGCTGCCACCCGTAGATGCCGCTCCGGACGAGCGCATACAGGATCACTACCCTCGTCGCCGGCCTGACCTTGCGAACGTGGCTCTACCCGCGGCGCCGGTCACCCTCTCCACGCCGACTTGGATGACCCGCCTCGCCGGCAGGCGAGGCCTCGCCAGCGCCTGCCTCATCGGCTACTGGCGCTTCGGTCGCGCGAGTCTGGGTCGCCCCGCCGGCTTCTACGAACACACGTCTCTCCTGACCTTCGAGACGGTGACGTTCACAGGGCGCGAGGAGCGACCCACTGAGCGGGGAACAGGACGAAACGGACTCCGGCGTCTCCATGAACTTGCCGACCAGGGTCGAGTACGCCACCGGGTGCCGATCGTGGGAAGCGCTAGGGTTCTTGCTCTGCAATGAGATTCCTTGGATTCCCGCTGTGCAGGTCGAGGCCGGCCGTCCGCCGGGCTGCATCAGCGTCCTCATCCGCCACCCGGAGATTTCGCTGCAGGTCGTCACTGACGGCATCAAGGCCGCTCGCCGCGAACTCGGCGTTGAGCATGGTCGGCGACCAGACCTGCGTACAGGATGGCCGTCTGTCGTCTACGAGTTCGTGGAGGAGTGGCGAAAAGAGAATCCGGGCCGGCTGCGGTGGCCTCCCATCTATGACGCCTTCGCCGCACGCTATCCCGAAGCGAGTACGTTCGTGGCAAGAGTGGACGCCTGGGTCTGGCGTCGCTGTGCGAGACCTACCGCTAAGAGAGGGTGCGGCGGGAGAAGTTCAAGGCCGTCTGAGTGGCGGCCGCGTGTCGACGAGCGCCCCTCGGAGTCAGGCTGGCGCGCTCAGTTCGGTTGCAGGAGGGTTGCAGCCAGCTTTCGCTGATGGCCTTAGAGTACCGCGGAGCTTACGCAAACCCCCTGCATTTACGCGTAAAGTGGGGTGGTAGCGCATATGGGATTCGAACCCATGTTACCGCCGTGAGAGGGCGCCTAGTAGTTTGCTAATAGGTATCAGCGAGTGCTACTGAGTGCCGCCTCGAGCGCGAGAAATGGGCCTCGACTGCTGGCCTGAGGTACTGAGAACCAACTGATGCCGCTGAGTCTGGTTGCAGACGGGTTGCAGAGGAGCTCGCTGGACGCCACGTGCTGGGCTTGGACATGCCGAGCCCCGGGGGCCGCCTTTTGGTCTTGCCGTCGGGCCGGCCCACTCACTCCTTGACCGGGCTGATGTGGGCGTCCTTGGGCGCGGCCAGTTCTGATGCCACCTCGACCGCCTTGACGATGCCGGACGGCACCGGGCATGCGGGGTGGACGAGGTGCTTCGGCGCGAGGCGCAGGGTCAGCGGCCCCTCGCCGCGATAGCTGATCTCGCGGAAGGCGTCGACCTCGGTCAGTTCCTCGGCCAGCGCCTGCACGTAGCCGCAGTTGCTCTCGAATTCGAGGCGGACGGTCCGCCCGTCATCGGTGGTGGCGATGACCGTGGTGGTCATGCCGCAGACGCCGCTGTCGATCGTCGACCTTGCCATGCCGCTCTCCTCTTTCGATGTCGATTCCAAAGTTGGGGTACTGCCCTGCCACTTTCCGGGCCTCAAGGGTCTTGCGACGGTGTAGACGCCGGTGCCAGCGCCGGGGTCGACCACGTCTCGGCGTCGGCCAGCCGAAGCAGCGAGACGACCTCGCAGGGCGGCAGCGCCTCGAGCCTCGCGCGGTCCTCCAGGCGTTGGGCGTTCGCCGGATCGAACGGCTCGGCCATCAGGACATGACCGGGGCGACGGTCGTGATCTCGAAGGCTGGCGGCTGGTGCAGGTGCTTCTTCACCGCGCACAGGTTCACGGCGTTGATGACGGCATCCCTGTACTTCTCAGGGAATTCGGCGGGCAGGGTCAGCTCGAGGTCGATCTTCGTGATCAGCCCGACAGCGGGATCGAAATGCGGCCGCATCGTGATCGACGAGCCCGCAGGATCGATGCCCCGCTGTTGCATGAACCCGAGAGCGTAGATGCCGGCGCACGTGCCGATGGAGGCCAGGAACAGGTCGAAGGGTGCTGGCGCGGAATCGTCACCGCCGCCCCGCGCCGGCTGATCCGTTTCGATGGTGAACCCGCCGTAGTCCGCGTACACGCGCTTGCCGCCCGGGAAGTAGACCCTCATGTCCATGTGAAGTTCCTTTCGGCTTTCTCTCAACCCAGAATCCGCCGGCTGGGTATCATCGTCAGAATGGTTGCCATGTTGCGAAATTTCGAAACAGTGCAATACTAGCACCATGAACGAGGAACGCCAGCGTTACGCCATCCACGCGGCCGTGTTCGGGGCGCTCGCGAACCCCACGCGACATGAGCTCATGCACCATCTCTGCGATGCCCCGCGGACCCCCAGCGAGCTCGCAGACCTGCTCGGCGTCAGCCGCCCGAACGTCTCGCAGCACCTTGCCATCCTGCAGCGCGACGGTCTCGTCCGCCGCTATCGCGAGGACGGACACGTGCTGTGGGAGGTCGTCGATCCGCGACTGAGAGAGGCGTGCAAGCTCATCGACGAGATCCTCGGCCCCGAGCTCGCCATTCGCGCGCACGCGCTCGCCCCAGAAGGGTAGGTCATCATGCTCACTAGGAATCTCGGCCGCACGGACCGGCCCTGGCGCCTGCTCTCTCTCAGGGGTGTGAGGCACTCCTCACAGGGTTCTGCCGATCATTGTCGCGCTGGCGGGAGCGACTTCATGACCACCGTCACATCGGCGCCTGTCCCCATCTACAAGCTTCTCGGCCGCAACACGTCTCGCTGAGCGCATCAGGCAACGGGAGAACCAGCATGATCACAGTCAACGTCCACGCCTGCCCGCAGAACCATCCCTGCCCCGCAGTGCGGTACTGCCCCGAGGGCGCCATCATCCAGGATGACATCTTCTCGGCGCCCCGCATTGACGAGGAGCTCTGCACCGAGTGCGGCGCGTGCACCAAGGTCTGCCGCGTGTTCTCCAAGGTCCGCGACGAGGTCCCGGTCGGCTGATGGCTCATTTCGACCTCATCTGCAAGGACTGCGGCCACAAGTTCGTGGTCGTCACCCGGGCGGCGATCCGCGAGAAGCAGAAGCGGTGCCCCGAGTGCGAGTCCGAGAACATCCGCCAGACCTTCGGCAGCTACTTCCAGAACGGGCCGCTCTCCAGCTCCACCTGCGGCGCTCCGCAGCGCAGCAGCGGCTACGGCTGAGGCTGCTGACGAGGCGGCGCGTCGCGCCGTCAACGTTCCACGTTCTCCTGCCCTCGAAAGGCCTCGATCATCAACGTCAAACGCCTCATCCTCGTGCTCGGACGTTTGCCCTCTCGGTCCTGCTGCTCGGCCTCGGCTTCGTGTTCGCGCACTCGTCGCTCCTCACGGATCGTCACCGGCTTCGCCGAGGAGGCACGGATGGAGGGCCGCATGAAGTCCCATCCTCAGCCGGGCGATGCCTGATGCGCGGGTGTTGTTCCGAATCGCGCTTGACCGCGTCGCGTGAATTCCCCGCGAGCGGCGACTCGAGAAATGGAGGTTGTGATGGATCAGGACAATGAGCTTTCGGGGATGGACATCGACCAGCTCCGGGAGGCTCTCGCGCGGACCGAGGCGTCGCTCGAGGACGTTGACGAGGAACGCGAGTTCACGCTCGGCCAGACCGGCGTGCACATCGGCGCCAACGAGCTGGCACGGCTCCGCAAGGCGTGGGAAAAGGACGAGACGCGACTCAAGGTGCGCCTCGCCGCGATCACCGCGCGTCTCGCCGAGCTGGAGATTACGTGATGATGATCGGGTTCGAGACCATGTCTGCGGCGGTTCGCTGATGGCTCTCTACGACTTCACCTGCCTCGCGTGCGGCAGCGACTTCGAGGTCTTCTGCACGGGTTTCATCAAAGAGGACCAGAAGCTGTGTCCGTCCTGTGGCTCCGTAAAGGTGCAGCAGAAGTTCTCCAGCTTCCTGAGCACGGGCTCATCGACGGGTGGCGGCTGCGCGACTCCCGCCGGCAGCGGCTTCGGTTGAGGCTGAGCACGGGCGGCGCGGTCGCGCCGCATTTCGCTCGGCCTGGCGGTCAGGTTCGCGCCGCTAGCAGGGCCGGCTGCTGGCATCCGGCCGCCAGCCCGATGTCACTCAGAGTCAGCGGAGGAGGAAAAGAGGAATGGCGAGAGTCTTCGTAGAACCGGTCGGCGTGAGCCTCGAGATCGCTGAGGACGAGAGGCTCCTCGATGCGCTGCTGCGCGCCGGCATCGAGGTGCCGGGCACCTGTGCGGGCAAGGGTACCTGCGGTAAGTGCGGCGTGCGCCTGGGTGCCGGCGAGCTCAGCGAGCCCACCGAGGTGGAGATCCGCAAGGTCCCCGAGAAGCTGCGCTTCGAGGGGTGGCGGCTCGCCTGCCAGGCCTCTCCGCGCGGCTCGAAGCTCGGCCTGGAGGTGCGCGAGACCAGCGGTCGGCGGCGCATCCTCACCACCTCGCGGCTGCGTCACGGAGCCGCTCGCCCCGCGGTCGCGCTCATCCCTCTCGAACTGCCGCGGCCCACCTCCGAGGACGTGCGCTCGGATGAGCAAGGGCTGCGCGACGCCCTCGGCGGCGCCCACGTGCCGCTCAGCGTCATGCAGCGGCTGCCGGCCGTGGTGCGCACCGGCAGGTGGCGCGTGATCGCCGTGGTCTACGAGCACCGCGTGCTGGATCTCTACCCGGGCAGCGAGGCTCCGCCGCTGTACGGCGTGGCGGTCGACATCGGCACGTCCAAGATCATCGCCTACCTTTTCGACCTCATCGCTGGGACGCTCGTCGATCAGGAGGCCATCGAGAACCCGCAGATGCGTTACGGCGAGGACATCATCAGCCGCATCGACCAGGCCTTCGAGGCGGACAAGCTCGTCATGCTCGCGGAGGCTGTCCATGACGGCATCAACACCACGCTGCGCGCACTTTACGCGCGCCAGGAGATCGAGCCTCGCATGGTCTGCGACATGACCGTGGTGGGCAACACGGCGATGCACCACCTGGCGCTCGGCCTCTCGCCGCAAGGTCTCATGGCGGCGCCCTTCCCCCCAGCCGTGGACGTGCCGCTCACGCTGCGCGCCATCGAGCTCGGCATCGACATCCACCCCGAGGGCGGCGTGCACTTCCCGCCACCCATTGCCGGCTTCGTGGGCTCAGACGCCCTGGCGGTGATCTCCGCCACCCATCTGGCCGGCAAGGGCAAGCCCGCGATGGCCATCGATATCGGCACCAACACCGAGATCGCCTTGGTGCACGACGGCCGCGTCACCGTGACGAGCTGCGCTTCGGGCCCTGCCTTCGAGGGCTACCAGATCCAGCACGGCATGAAGGCGGTGGCCGGGGCCATCGAGCGCGTCACCATCCAACCCGATGGCTCGGCCACGGACCTGCAGACCATCGCCGGGGCGCCGGCCCTCGGTATCTGCGGGTCCGGCGTCGTCGATCTGCTCGCCGGCCTTGTGCGCAGCGGGGTCATCAACGCCAGTGGGCGCCTGCAGGAGGCGCACGCGAAGGTGCGCAAGGGCCCGGACGGCCTCGAGTACTTCGTCACCACCGGCCCCGTCGGCGACATCGTCTTCACCCAGCACGACGTGCGCAGCCTGCAGCTCGCCAAGGGTGCGATCCACACCGGCTGGGAGCTGCTTCTCGCCAACCTCAACGTGCCGCTCGAGGAGCTTGACCGCGTCTACGTCGCAGGGGCCTTCGGCAACTACCTCGACCTCGACGCCGCCCAGCAGCTCGGGCTCTTTCCGCCGGTCGAGCGCAGCCGCGTGGCCTTCGTCGGAAACGCCGCCGGCGTGGGCGCGCAGATGGCGCTCATCGACGTGCGTGCCCGGCGCCGCATGGCCCGTCTCGCGGGGCGCATCGAGTTCCTCGACCTCGCCATGAACGTCAGGTTCCATGAGGTCTTCGCGGCCCGCCTCGGGTTCAATGCGCAACTGACGGGCTGAGTCTGGTTGCAGATTGGTTGCAGGTCAGCCTTGCGGCCGTCTCGGCCCATCCGCCTTGCCGCGCGATTGCTGCGCGACCCATCTATGGGCGCCGACGTCCTCGAGTTCGCAGACGGCGCACGTGAACCTCGTCGAGCTGGTCGCCGGCCTCATGCTCACCCACGACGCCTTGCACCCCGGCGAGCCGCTCTACCTGCGCGAGGCGCTCGCCGCCCACGGGGTCGAGGCCGACCACGTCAAGGTCTGGCAGACGGTGGGGAAGCTCAGGCGCCGGCACGGGCTGGTGATGAGCGGCGAGCCGCGGGAGCCAGGGTATCGGGTCAGGGACTGGAGGTGGGAGGCGCGCAGAGTGAGGAGTGCGGCGCGGCAGGGGTAGCGACGCCAGCGTTCGCCGTGGCGACGCGGACGCTAGTGGGAGTGCTCCGGCAGGCCGTCGTGCCGATGATTCGTGATGCGGTGGTACG
This sequence comes from uncultured Thermoleophilia bacterium, assembly GCA_963709845.1. Taxonomy (GTDB): domain Bacteria; phylum Actinomycetota; class Thermoleophilia; order UBA2241; family UBA2241; genus CAIXSE01. Next base: position 32,834 of record CAVPXV010000004.1, on the reverse strand, counting down.
CCTGCCCTGAGGCGGTCTCGGGGTCGACGTGCACGGTCGCGTCCGAGAGATACGAGAGGCGGTGCAGCAGCTGGTGGCGCACCTCCACCGCGACCGCGTGGCCGTCCTCCACTGAGCGACCCGCCGGCACCGCGACGTTCACCTCGGCGAGCATGCGGTGCCCGAGCCAGCGCACCCGCGTCTCCGTGACCTCGACCACGCCCGAAGTGTGCGCCAGGGCTTCGCGCTCAGAGATTCGTCAGCCTGAAGAACTCGTCCAGACGCGCCGTGCCCTTGGTCGACAGTCCGCGCTTCCTTCCCACACTCGGGGCCATGTCAAGGTACATCAAAGCTTGCGCGATTATCACCGACCGCCAGACCACTCCATCGCCTTGACGGGCACGACGAGCTTTGCAAAGAGGAACCGCCGGATCACGACGTACTCGTCCCCGGGGACGATCTCCTTGATCTCGCCGACCTTGTGACCGTCGATGGAGTAGACGTCCCATCCCACCACCTCTTGGCTAGTCTTGTTCACAGCTCCGCGACTCCGGATTACGCCGGAAGACCCGTGGCACGCAAGGAAGCGATCAATGCAGCTGCGGCGGCAATGCCTGCCAGCAGCAAGGACGAATGGTGGAACCCGGCAATCGGTACGACGGCGAGGTCGCCGCGCAGCGTGAGGCGATCCTGCCGCTCGTCGCCGCCGGCGCCGGCGCTGCCATGGTCCCGGAGACACTGGCCCGCCGGGCCGAGCTACTGGGAGCGATCATCGTCGAGCCGCGCCCGGCGGTCACCCGTCGCCTGGTGTTGGCGCACCGTCCTGGCCCCCTGGCCCCCGCCGCAGCACGCTTCGCCGAGCTCGCGCTCGCCAAACGCCCACGGCGGCGCCAGTCTCGAAGGGCTAAGATGGGTGCATGATGCACTCGGGGACCCCACAGGGATGGCAAGACCGGAACGAGGGCTGCAAGGCGATGGACTCGGGAGACCAGTCCGCTATCGAGCGCACATGGATGGCTTGGGTGCGGAGTGGTCTGGCGGCAGTAGGCCTGGCGTTCTTGGTCGGGCGACTTGTCCCCGCACTCGTCGCCGTGTCGCATGTCGAATTCGGGCTCCTCGGTGTCGGTTACGGCCTCCTCGGCGTCCTGCTACTGGTCCTGGCGGCCTATCGCGAGCGCAAGGTGCGGAAGGCGTTCCGGACAGACGCCACTCCTCCAATTGACCAATGGACAGTCTGGGTAGTCTTCGGTGTCGCGACCGTGCTCGGCTTGCTCACGATCCTGGTGGTCCTGGCTGTGGTCTGAAGGCAGCCGCGGTTCGCAGAGCGTGCCGCAGTGGGAACAGCCGGTGACGCAGTGCGTCTTGAACGCGACCACGACCTGGATCTCGTCCTCTGACCAGCGGCAGACGTCGTTGTGGCAGGAGTCGACGCAGGCGCCGCAGCCGGTGCGGGCCGCGGCGGCGATGGTCGGGCCCCACTCGATCTCGATGTGGCGCACACTCGTGTCGCTCACTCGCCCGCCTCTCCTCTTCTCGATGCGTGGATAGTCTGTGCTCGGCTCGACGAACCGTCCAGCGGCCCACGCCGATCTCGTGGAGACCCGCATCGGGTCCGTGGGCCCACAACACGGTGACGTCACAGCGAGTGGCCCGTCAGGCTGAAGATGAGCACCGTGAGCACCATGGCGCTGAAGACGATGTAGAGCCGGTCGCGCAGCCGCAGGAAGGCCAGCAGCGCGAAGGCCACCCGGGCCACGGGAGTGAGGACCAGCACGATGAGGCCGAGCTCGATGAGCGCCGTGGACTGGCCCCGGAAGGCGTCGCGCACGATCGTTGCAGGGTCGCGCAGCGAGCGGGCGGCGATACTGAAGCTCCCGTAGTGCGGCCCCTGTCCCCCGACCCTGAGCAGGTACACGACGCCGCCCGTGGCCACCAGGGCGGCCGCCACGACCACGCCGACGCGCAGAATCCTGCTCATGACGCCCTCCAGGGCGTCGTCGGTCGTTCGCGTTGTCCGCCCGGCCTCGTTCACAGGTGGAGTCCCGACACGATCATCTCGAGGCCCAGCGCCAAGATCGCCACGGCGAAGACCAAGCGCAGTGCGCGCGCGCGCGCGACAACGAGCAGGCGCGCCCCGACCAGTGACCCCGCGAGCACCCCCAGCATCACCGGCATGGTGAGACCGGGTTGGATGAAGCCGCGGTGCAGGTAGATGCCCGCGCTGGCCGCCGCGGTGACCCCGATCATGAAGTTGCTCGTCGTCGTCGAGACCTTGAACGGCAGACGCATGGCTTGGTCGAGGGCCAGCACCTTCACCGCGCCAGAGCCGATGCCTAGCAGGCCGGACAGGGCTCCGGCTCCCGTCATGATGCCGAAGCCGAGGGGGATGCGGCGTCGGAACGTAGTGCACGCTGCCGGCCGGCGTCGGGTAGTCGCCGTCGAGGTGCAGCCGCTTCCCCAGCCCACCGTCCGCGCCCTCCACCGTGTCCGGTCGGCGCGGGCGCAGCGTCAGGAACACGGACGCCAGCAGGACCACGCCGAAGACGACCTCGATGGCGGGGCCGGGCAGATGGGTCGCGAGCGACGCTCCCAGGACCGCTCCAGTGGTGGTCGCGACCTCGAGGAAGATCCCGACCCGCATGTTGGTGAAGCCTTCCTTGAGGTAGGCCGCCGCCGCACCCGAGGATGTGGCGATGACGGAGATCAGCGAGGCGCCGATGGCGTAGTGGATGTCGACGCCTAGGGCGACGGTGAGGAGCGGCACGATGACGACGCCGCCTCCGAGGCCGGTAAGAGACCCAAGCAGGCCGGCGCCGATGGAACCGGCGAAGACGATGGCGGTGAAGGCGACGATGTCCACGACTGCTTGTCTTCTACCCGGACGCGAGCGCTTGAGTTCGCGTTCTTCTTGCCGATGGCATGCGGCGACGAGGCAGAGCTCTCGCCGCCGTCGACCGCCCTATGCTGCGGTACGGCGTTATCGCACAGGGAAGTGGTCATCTTCTCGGCTGCCGCGGGCTGCCAACGTCTCGGGACCTACCGCGTCGGTCCACCCGCAGCGAGCGCCCTCGCGCGCGTCGAAGCGCGTCACGTAGGGCTTGATGTCGAGGAGAGGCGTGCCGTTGAGGACATCGAGCTCGTCGACAAGAAGCGTCGCGCCCTCGCGTCTGACGAGCCGCACGAGGCTCAGCCCTAGTGGGTTCGGCCGCCACGGCGAGCGCGTGGCGAAGATGCCCGGGGCACGTCGTCGAGGAAGGGAACGACCTTGAGCTGCACTCGCCCGGCCCGGTGGACGCGCGCCACGGCGCGGCTCACGTCGGCGTGGTCGCGGTTCACATCAGCGCCGGCGCTCACCGCGCTGCAGAAACGTCTCGCTGCTCACCTGCTCCGTCCAGCCGCCGCGTGTGCCGACGCGCAGATCGAAGCCCTCGACGTAGGGCTTGATGTCGAGCAGCGGCGTGCCGTCGAGCACGTCCAGGTCCTCGACGAAAAGGTCTGCGCCGCGGCGCGCCACCAAGCGCACGATGCTGAGACCAAGCGGGTTGGGGCGCACCGGGGCCCGCGTGGCGAAGATGCCGCGGGGCACGTCGTCGAGAAACGGCACCACCTTGAGCGGGGAGGGACCGGCGATGGAGCTCGCGACGTCGGCGGCGCGGTGGAACCAGTAGACGAGGTGGAGGTGGGAGAAGCCCTCGATGTCATCGAGTCCCTCGGCGTACTGAGGGAAGACCTCCACGCGGCCGGGACTGCCCTCGGCGCAGACCGGCTGGATGGGCGTCTGCTTCGCCACGTGATGCTCACTGTGGATGACGCCGATGGGCTCCAGCTCGAGTTTCTCCACGTAGACCTCCGATGTCGTGCCGGCTCAGCATGCGCCGCGGTGATGAGATGCAGGTCGCCGGGAGGCGCGTTGCGTTCCCTGCCAGATCAGGCGAGCGCGATCCCCATCGACCGTCGGCAGGCGGGCCAACGTAAACGCAGGCGAAGTTCCGACCAGCGTCAGTCGTACGCGCGCCGCGTCTCCTCGTCCGTCAGGACTTCTTTGATGCGGTCCTGCCAGTCCAGCGAGTCCCACGAGCCCAGGCGCTGGTGCGTCTCGTAGTAGTTCTGCGGGATGGGATGGGTACCCACGACCACTTCCAGGCCATACTTCTCCGGCAGGAAATCGCGGAATGCGTCCAGTTGGGGGCAGGGGGGATAGCCGACGACAAGGCCGGTGGCGAGGTGCACCACTTCCGCGCCGTTCTTCTTCATCTCCGCAGGGGCGTACTCCACGTTGCCGCCGGGGCACCCACCGCAGGTGGTGAAGCCGACGAGCTCGACCTCGTCGGCCGCATAGCGGGCAAAGGCGCCCTCGCGATTGCGCACGGCCCGCAGGCACTTGCCCCCGGCACAGTTGTGATAGCGATCACAGATGATGATGCCCAGCTTCTTCATGCCACTTGCCTCCTGTTGCTCGTGAAAGCCCGCTCTGCCGCTCCGGCCCGAAGTCGATCCGCTCAGTGCTGGCAGGCGCCTTCGAACCCGACCACTGGGAGGCCGCCTTCGATGAATGCCTGGACCGTCGTCTGGACGTCGCCACCGACGCCGGCGTGTACGGCGATGCCGACCTGGTTGAAGCCCATCAGCGGCCTGCCGCCAATGCCGTCAACCACTATGGCGTCGACGTTGTGCTCGGCGAGCATCAAGCACGGGCGCCATGCAGCCGCCCTCGACGTGCGGCGCGTTCATGAGGACCTGCACCTCGCCGACCTCGCCATCGACGACATCGACCATGGTGAAGCACTCGCAGCGGCCGAAATGGCCGGAGCGCGCGGCTTCGAGGCCGCCGGGTGCTTCGGATGGGATGGCGACGCGCGTCTTCGTGTTGCTGCTTTCGGTCATGACGCTCTCGCTCTCTTTCGGGGATTCGACAGCATGTGGATTCGGGTCCTAAGCGTCGCCGCCGCCGCGGCGGCCACGGCCGTGGGGGCCACGCCCGCCCCGGCCGCCTCTGCCCTGGCCGCCACCGGGGCCGTAGCCGCTGCCATGGCCGGGGGGGCCGCCGCAGCGCTCTACGCTGCCCCAGCACACGGCGACGTCAGTGGAGCCGCACGCCGGGCACGGAGGCACAATGCCCGATTCCACCTCGGCCTCCCAGCGCTCCTGGCAGGCGAGGCAGCGCAGCCGCTGCGGCTCGACGCGGTACTGGCCGCCGCCGATGAGGATGGCCTTGCCGCCCACCAGGGCCTCGGCCACGCGAGCCCGCCCACGCTCGAGCACGCGGCCCACGGTCTGGCGCGATACGCCCATCGCCTCGGCCGCCTGCTCGTGGCTCAGGCCCTCGAGGTCGACCAGCCGGATGGCCTCGAGCTCGTCGACGCCGAGCCGCAGCTGCTCGAGCTCGCGCGCCGGGATGCCGGCGGGCTTGAAGAGCGTGATACGCGGCACCCCCGAGACGGCCCGTTCAATCGGCGGTCGGGGCATGGCTGTCCTCCTCGGTTCTTAGCATATGCTCAGCATAGCCGGGACGGTCGTGGCCATCAAACCGCGCCGCGAGCGGCTGCCGGGACGATGTCGATCGTGCCGCGCGGGTCCGGGGCCTGAGGCGGCGCGCCGACGGTCGCGGGCTTCTCCGCCGCGGGCAGCGCCCGTGCCTGCGGGGGCGCGGGCAGCTCCTCGGGCGTCGGCGGGTCGCCGCGCAAGTAAGCGCTGCCGAGTCGGCGCAGCGCCGGCTGTCGGCTCACGGCCAAGCGCAGCGCCGTCTTGCGTAGCATCGGGCGCATGAGCCCATCGGGGTCGCGCACGTCCTGCGCGACATATGCCCCGGCCGCGACCAGCGCGCGGACCGTCGTTCGCGCCGCGAGGCTCGCCCCGGCGTCGCCCGGCCGGCCGCCCACGCCCGGGCGCCGGCCACGACCGGACCCGGGACCGTCGAAGGCGGAGGAGCTGCGCCGCCGATAGCGGCGCGGTCCGGTTCCGTTCGTCTGCATGTCCTCACCCCTCAAGTCTCTGCTGACAGAGCTGTCAGTCGCGGCGATCGCTCACCGCCGGTCCCGCGTCTGCCTGCCTCGCGTGATGCCCGCCCGGGATACCCGGTCGGCCGAAGCGGTTGCGCCCGCCGTGACCGCGGGGGCACCTCTTCCGTGCCGAAAGCCGCCTTCTTTGTTCGGCGTGCCCGCGGCGCACCGGCCGCGGCGGCCGCCCGTCATCGGGCCGTAACCCATTGGCCCCGCGCTGTCTGTTGCTGGCATGTCGTCTCCTTGCTTGGACTGGGCGACATGAGGTCGGCCCGCCGCATTATGAGCATATGCTCATAATATGCCCAGGAGTCATGAATGCAAGCCTGCGCTCAGCGGAAGCTGAGCACCTGCTCGAGCGGCGGCCGCTTCTGGGTCGTGGCCAGTTCCGCCGGGAGCCCGATGGCCACGAGCGCCACGAGCCGCGCCGGCGGCGTCACCTCGATGAGCTCCCCCAGGCGCTCTCCGGCTACGATCGGCGCGCACGTCCAGCAGGCGGCATAGCCCATGGCGTGCGCCGAGTTGGAGAGCAGTTGCACGGCCGCGCCGGCGCTCTGCAGCTCCGGCCGCGCGCAGAGGCGATCGTGCTCCTCGCGGCTGATGCCGGCCAGCTCCATGAGCTCCTCCATCGGCGAGCTGGGCGGCAGCGCCAGCACCGCGATGCAGAGCGGCGCCTTGGCGAAGAGCAGGGCCTGTTTGATCGCCGCCGCGCGCAACCGCTCGTGAAGCGCCAGCTGCGGTTGCAGCGCGAGTTCCTCGAAGCGCTCCCTGACTGCGGCCTGCATGGCCGCGAGCAGCTCATGGTCCTGGATTGCGATGAGTCGCCAGGCCTGGGAGCTGCAGGGGCTGGCCGCGCACGAGGCGAGCGCGACCATGTGCTCGACGTCCGCGCGGGGGACGGGCTCGTGCTCGAAACGGCGCACTTGGCAGGCATCGCGGACGACGGCCTCATAGCCGCCGCGGTCGCTGGGGACGAGATGACTCTGCGCTGGCGTCATGGTGACCTCCGTGGTGGCGAGGCGGGGCGGCACCCTGCGCGGTCGGTACTCACGCTGGTCATCCTTCGTGATTGCTGCGGCAGCGTCCCTCACGCGCCTGTTACAGGCATATGCTCATAATACGCCTCTTCGTTGTCCGCGCAATGATTCCGTCGTTGGCGGCCGGTTGAGCAAGGAGAGGAGAACCTCGTCCGAGTACACCGATCAGGCCTCCTTACGTCGCCGTTCCTGGACTCGAGCCGCGGCCCCGTCAGCCACAACGTCGGGGCAGGGCGAAGACGCCTTGAGTCAGCGCTCAGTCGCCGGCGAGCAGTTCGGTCACGCGCGCCTTGAACCAGTCCAGCGTGGCCGGGACGATGTCGACCGGCGTCTGGGTGAAGTCGAAGAACTCGAGCACGTCCATGTCGTCGATCGGCTCGAGGCCGAAGTCGAGCAGCACGATGACGTCGTACATGCCGAAGTTGATTCGGCCGTCGATCTCGTCCCAGCCCGAGCCGTCGACGTAGATCGAGCGCCACTCGCGCAGGTATCCGGGAGTGATGATGAAGGCGCGGTCGCCGAAGGCGGCCCGCTCGTCGGGCGAGAGGAAGGCCTCCCCGCCTCCGCACGTCCGCGCCGGGAGGCGCCGCGCTCCGTGCGCCTCGAACAGTGCATCGATGTCGGGGTAGCACATCCCGTACAGACAAGCCGCGCCGGACGAGTCCCGCAGCGCAACCCCGAGGGCCTCTTCCAGCCGGCCTTCTCCGGCGTGCAGGCCGGCCGGGAGCCAGTCGACGGCAGGGGCGGATCCCAACAGGTGTTCGAACTCGGTGCGAAATACGCTGCAGCCGACGAGCTTCACGATGTGCCCTCCTCGGGCTTCGCAGGGTCTTCGGGCGGCGATGTGTCAGGTGGCCGGCACCGATCAGATCAAATACCCAAGGGGGTATTAGAGCAACCACAGTGGCGGCCGGCATGTACGGCGCCGCGGACGGCAAGAGCGGCGCGGCGCCCAGCCACGGGAGGAGCACGATGTCTCACGACAAGCAGATCATTGAGCGCGATGCGCTCGCCGCCCACGGCGTGGAGGTCTACCACGTGAAGATGTGGCAGCCGGTCGGAAAGCTCAGGCGCCGGCACGGGCTGGTGATGACGGGTGAGCCGCGTGAGCCGGGCTACCGGGTTGAGGACTGGCTGTGGGAGGCGAAGCGGGTGCGGAGTACGGTGCGGGGTGGGTGAAGGACCAAGGTCGTCAGACCCATGTGCTAGTGGTCCGCGGGAGCGGTATCTTCTCTTTAGACGAACGGGCTGCTGCTGACGGACAGGAGATGAGCCATGCCGCACTCGATCACCGTGCTTCATGTGCCAGGCTGCGTGGGAGGCGCGGCCGCCCTCACCGTCGCAAGCAAGATCGCCGACGATAGGGCAGATGTGAGCATCAGCGACGTGGTCATCGAAGACGACGCGACCGCAGTCGCTCGCGGCTTCCGCGGCTCGCCAACGGTACTGATCGACGGGCGCGACCTCGAGCCCGACACGGAGATCCCGCTCGGGTCGATGGGCTGACGGCGCTTCCTGGTCCCCGGTGCGGGGATCCTGGACCACCCGAGTGAAGAGCAGATGCTGGAGGGCATCGACCGGCGCGGCTGACCTCTCTGCGTCGACGGATTGGGCAAGCGAGGCGGTGGCTACACTCCCTTTGGCCGAGCGAGTGACGCTGGGAGGTTGTCGGCATGGTTGGCAGGGCGGCGATCGTGAGCACCTGTGCGGGATACGGCGTGCCGACGACGCATCCGGAGCGCTGGGCGAGACGTCACGATGCCCTCCTCTGCCCCGACTGTGACGCAACGCTCGCATCCCGGTCGGATGCACTCGGGCTCCGACTCGCCAGAGCCGAGCAGAGGTGGGACAAGCTCTGGCGGCGCGTCGAGGAGACTCTGGGCAGGAGCGCGTAGCTCTGTCCGCGCAGCGCCACGTAGAGGAGCGACTATGACTGCACGTGTTCGGAACCGGCAGACCTGGCACGCCGCAGTCGCCCAGGAGGCAGACCGAGTGCCGGGAGATCTCCCCACTCGACTGGCGCTGGTGTTCGCCGCCGTCACTGCGGCGCTGCTGGTCGCCCTAGCCGTGGCGCCCAGCCTGCTCTCGTTGCTGGCCGTCTTCGTTATCTGCTCGGCGGCCATCACCGCCACCCTCTTCATCGAGTCGTGGCGAGGTCGCAGGAGCAGGCTCGCCGCAGCGAAAGTCGAACGGATGCCGATCGAGGATGTAGAGCGCCTGACAACGGATGCCGAGGAGTACCGGCGCGCGGCGTAGTGCTGCCGGCGGGGAGAGACGAGACTACTTCGCCTCGGCCTCGCTCGCCTGGGCCTTCGCGTTGCGCTGCTTCAGGTACTCGCGAAGGTACTTCTGATACGTGAAGAAGGGGTGCAACGGCATGCCGAGGTCGTCCGTGCCGAAGTAGGCGTTGTAGAGGTCGCGGAAAGCTGCGCTCTGGAAGTCGGGCATGGGGCGGCCGCGCAGACCGCTGAACCCGTGCAGGTCATAGGCGGCTCGCCTCTCCGGATCGCTCAGCACCTCCCAGGCCTCGGCGCACTCCTTGAACCGCGCCTCGGCTCCGGGATCCTCGGGGTTCAGGTCCGGGTGGCAGTCGCGGGCGAGCTTGCAGAAGGCCCTCTTGATCTCGGCGAGCTCGGCCGTCCGGGCCACGCCGAGGACCTCGTAGTAGTCGCGCTTCGCCTCAGGCACAGCGCACCACTCCTCGCGCCCAGAGGCAGTCGCCGCAGGTGGGGTGCGGGTTGCCGAGGCAGTCCTCCTCGTTGCCTTCGGCGAACTCGCAGTCGCAGTCGGTGCATGGGGGAAAGTCGAAGCGGCTCACGCGCTCGCGGAAGGCAACGTACTCGGGCGCTGCCCACGCCTCGGCGAGTGACTGCTCGGGGAGCGAGCCTACCTGCCAGCGGGTCATCAGTTTCCGCCGGCCTCGCACGTAGCAGGGGTAGGTGTGCACGAGCGGCGGGCAGGGACTGACGCCGCCGTGCCAGGCGACGGCACAGGCGTCCGCCTCAACGAAGGGGCAGCGGGCCTCGGCTCCGGCGTCGCCATCGAGGAAGCTGACGTGGCCGGCCCGCTGCAGCGCCGCACCGACGGCCGCGCCCACCTGCTCGTCCCAGCCGAAGCGGGGCAACTGCCAGCGAGGCACCGCCGTCGTCTCCGCCCGGCCAGAGTCCATGACGCCCACGTCATAGAGCGTCTCGCCGGCGAGCTCCTCGGTGTAGGGCAGTACGTTCGTGACGATGATGAAGCGCGCGCCGAGGCGCGCGGCCAGTCGGCCGAGGCCGAACAGCTCGTCGATGTTCGAGCGCATCGCGACGAACTCCACACCGATGCGCATGCTCGGCCCATAGTTGGCGCCTCGGGCGTCGTTCAGCAGGCGCATGTTCTCGACGAGGCGCTCGAGTGAGGCGCCGGAGCGCACGCGGCCGAAGGCTTCCGCGGAGGCACCGTCGATGCTGACGACGAGCTGGTCGAGGCCGACCTCGAGAAGGCCGGCTGCCATCGCCTCGTCGAGGAGCAGCGCATTGGTCGTCACCTCGGCGCGCAAGCCGCGCTGCTTGACGGCGCGGACCATGTCGAGGAAGCGTGGGTGCAGGAGCGGCTCCCCGAGACCCATGAACGCGACGGTGCCCGGTTCGCCTGACGTCGCCCGGGCGAGGCCGTCCACGACCGCCTCGAACGCGGGCCACTCCATGAACCCCTCGGGTTCGTTCCAGGAGTGCCGCACGCACGTCTTGCAGTCGAGATTGCAGGCGTTGGTCGGCTCGACGTAGACCTTGAGCAGCCTGCTTTCCACCTCGCTCATGCCGGCGTGCTCAGGCCTTCTGCTTTGCGGCCCGAAGCTCATCGAGCGTCGGAAAGGTCAGGGCGCCAGCCTCGCACATGCCGGCGCAGTGCGAGCAGCCCTCCATGCAGGAGGCCTTCGCGATCACGCGCACATGATCGTCGATCATGCCGTAGACGCCGAACTGGCAGAACTCGAGGCACACCTTGCAGTCGGTGCATACGGCCTCGTCGAGCGTCGGGCCCCAGACGAACTCGCTCACCTTGATCACCCCTCCACGAATGCGTGTCAGCAGCAGCCGGAGCCGGCCGCCGGCTTCTTGCTCATGAAGTAGGTCGCGAGGTTGGCCGGCAGCTCCTGCAGCGGCTCCGGCGTGACGGCGGGCATCTCGTCGATCTTGACCATCGCGTCCATCAGCGTCTCGACGAGGAACGGCAGGGGCGCGACGCTATAGACTTGGCCGCGGTAGTGCCACTCGCGGCAGTCGACGCTCACGTCGCCCGCGGTGAGGTCACCGCAGGACTCGCACTCGGATTCGCGGATGTCCTGGTCGACGTCGCGGCCGTTGATGCGGATGGTGGGCGAGGAGAGGAGGGCCCGAGCCTTGGCCTCCTCCGCCGTCTGCACGACGGTCTCACGGTAGGTGATCCCGATGTCCAAGGCATCTGCCGCGGGAGCGACGAGCTGGATGGCGCTACGCAGCTGCTCGCCGGTCGGCACGCAGCGCGCGCAGCTCTCGAGGTCGATGACGAGTAGCTCTATGTTGAGCCTCCTCCGCGCCACCGTTGGGGCGTGAGCCTCAGCAATGGCGGTCTGCGCGGGACTGCCGTCCCCGCAGCAAGACGAGCCCGAGCAGCAGGCGGACTGGGTCTGATCATCACTCATGTTGCGGGTCCTTTCGTGGAACGGTCGTCTGTCATGGTCGGCTCGGTCATGCGAGCCAGGCGTCGAGGTGGTCCCGGAGGGCTTCGACGTCCTCCCTGCGCAGGAAGTAGAAAGCCCACTTGCCGCGCTCGTGGACGTCGACGAGGCCGGCGCTCTGCAGCACGTGAAGATGGTACGAGACCTTCGACTGGCTGAGGCCGAGCTGCTCCTGGAACTCGCACACGCAGACGCCCTCCTCGGGCTGCGCTCGTCTTGCGAGGCCACGGCCGGAGGGCTCCGGCAGGCCGCAGCAGCTGCGCCCCTTCGAGAGCGCCGCCAGCATCCGCAGCCGAGTGGGGTCCGACAGCGCCTTCGCCACCTGAGCGATCTCTTCGAGGGTCAGCTCTTTCACCTGATCGCTCACTCCGACTCCCGGGCCCGGTAGACCTCCTCGGACGGATCCGAGAGACCCAGCCCGGCGCAGATCGAGAGCAGCGCATCCTTGAGGTCCGGGCGCTCGCCCGTGAACACCGGCAAACACAGCCGCGGCTCAGCGTCGCCGCGCCAGACCGCCCAGGCGAAGGCCGTGCAGGTCGCCTCCCCGCACTGGCCGCAGTTCGTGCCCGGCAGGCGCTTGTAGATCTCGAGGGCCGGCGGCCGGCGGCGGGTCTCGGACGAGGGGGTGATCTCGGGCGCGGTGTTCCCACACGTCGTTCGCCAGGCAGCGAACCCGCTCGAGGCTGGCCCAGGCGTCGACGATGTCGTTCGCCTTGGCGATGCCGATGCGGTCGCGGAAGAGCGAGACCATGCGGTGCTCGTCCATGTAGGTGAAGACCGGCATGGTCGGCACGTAGGAGCCCTTGAGGAGCTCCCCGTTCAGATAGGGAAGCGCCTCGGCGACGTCGCCTGAGAAGTGCGCGATGAGGCGCAGGCGGGAGGCGTCGGCGATGCAGGTGGCGAGGACGACGATGGCGACGCGGCCGAGGAGGTCCTCGGCGAACTGCCGCGGCGGCCAGTCGGGCACGAGCTCCGAGGGCTCCCGGTAGTCGACCCAGCCGGCGCTGACGATGTCGGCGCCGCCGCCGTCCAGGAACTCCGACCTGGCCCGCGGGCTGAGTACCAGCGCCGGCGATCCGACCGCTGCGTAACCTGGCTCGGGAGAGACCACCCGGTGCTCGACCCCGAGCCGCTCGATCAGAGCCGCGGCTCGCTCGAACTCGGCCCGGTCGCTATAGGTGGTCAGGGTGTCCACGAAGGGCATCCTATCCGGCGTTGTCGCTGCCAAGGTGGTCGGCAAGGGATCCCTGCGACCCCGCAGGGAGAGGCACCTCCGCCAGGCTCGGCTGCGGCGGGACCGCGACCAGCGCGACGAGCGTGAGCGCGACCAGACCGGCGCCGCCGATGAGGTAGAACTCGCGGTAGCTCGTGGCCTCGATGACGCGCCCGCCGAGTGCGGTGCCGATTGCGCCGCCGACCATGAAGGAGAAGGCGACCAGCGACATCGCGGTGCCGCGCGCCTTGGCCGCGAATTGGGTGGCGGTAGTGAGCAGCGACGAGTGCGCGAACATGAAGCCGAGGCCGAGGAGGAGCACGCCCAGGGCCACGATGCCGAGGTACGTGGAGCCGACGACGACGAGCAGGTCTGCGACTGCGGCGGACGCCAGCCCAATCGCCACGAGGCGGTGACGGCCGATGCGCTCGGCGAGCCGCCCGGAGGCTCGGCTGGCGGCGATCACCCCGACCCCGAACACCGCCATCAACAGGCCGATCTCGAACGTACCGAGGCCGAGGCTCTTCGACGCGAACGCCCCCAGGTAGGAGAACGAGCCGAGGATCAGGATGCCCTCGAAGAACACCACCAGATAGGTCCGCAGGCTGGGCCAATGGCCGAGCAGGCGGGCGTAGGGCCTCACGAACTGGCTGTGCGGGTCGCCGTGCAGCTCGCCGGCGAAGGAGCGCGCCGTGACGAGCAATACGACCGTGATCACCGCGGCGACCACGGCGTAGGTGATGAACACGCCGCGCCAGCTCGTGACGGCCGCGATGGTGCTGCCGATGGTCATCGAGGTGGCCTGGCCGAGGAAGGCGATGCCCATGAAGCCGGCGATCGCCTGCTGACGCTGTTGCATGGGCACGAGGTCGCCGATGAGCGCCAGCGAGATGGGCATGGTCGCGGCGGCGAACATCCCGGTGAGGGCCCGGTAAGCGGTGAGGTCGCCGAGGCCGACCCCGGCCGCGCAGAGTCCCGTCGCGACGGTGAAGAAGACGAGGCTGATGCCGATGATGCGCAGCTTGCCGAAGCGGTCGGCCAGCGGGCCGTAGAGGAGCTGGAAGAGGCCGAAGGGCAGCATGTAGGCAGCGATCAGGATCCCGGCTCGGGCCGGCTGGATGCCCAGCGTGTGGGCGATCGAGGGTAGCAGCGGCGAGACGACCCAGTTGTCGGCCATGACGATGAAGCCGGCGAGGCCGAGGACGACGATCAGGCGCTTTACGTTCACGTGGGACCTTTCGCTTCGGTGCGGTCGCGACCTAGAGGACCGCGTTGAACAGGAAGCCGACGAGCATGATGCCGACGCCGACCACGCCGAGGAAGGTGAAGATGAGCGGCCACTTGAGCACCTTCTTGAGGATGATCGTCTCGGGCATCGAGAGCGCGATCACCGACATCATGAAGGCGAGCACGGTCCCGAGCGCGGCGCCCTTCTCGAGCAGCGCCTGCACGATCGGGATGATGCCGGCGGCGTTCGAGTACATCGGGATGCCGAGCAGCACGGCCAGCGGCACGCTCCACCAGGCGTCGGCGCCCATGATCGAGGCCATGAAGTTCTCCGGTACGTAGCCGTGGATGAGGGCGCCCACGGCGATGCCGGCCAGCACCCATGGCCAGACCCTGCCGACGATGTCCTTGACCGCCTGCCAGGCGTAGCTCGTGCGGGCTTCCCAGGAGAGGCGCTCGGCTGCCGCCTGCGCGTCGCCCATCCTGATCTCGCGTACCCAGTCCTCGATGTAGCGCTCCATCTTGAGGCGCCCGATGACCCAGCCCGCCACCATGGCGATGATGAGCCCGGTCGCGAGGTAGAGAGCGGCCACACGTAGGCCGAACATCCCGTAGAGCAGCACCAGGGCGATCTCGTTGACCATCGGCGCGGCGATGAGGAACGAGAACGTGACGCCGAGCGGTATGCCGGCCTCGACGAAGCCGATGAACAGCGGCACCGCCGAGCAGCTGCAGAACGGCGTGACGATGCCGAGGCTCGCAGCCATCACGTTGCCCGTCGCCTCGCGGCGGCCGTGCAGGAGAGCCCTCGTCCGCTCCGGGCTGAAGAACGAGCGCACTACGCCCACGCCGAAGACGACGATGGCGAGCAGGAGGAGGACCTTGACGCTGTCGTAGACGAAGAACTCGAGTGCCGAGGCCCAACGGCTGGTCCCCAGGTGCAGCACGTCGTGGAACAGCCACACGTTGAAGGGCAGCCAGAAATGATAGACGAGCGCCCACGCGCCCACGCCGATGGTGAGACGCGCCCACAGGGGCAGGCGCATGAACGCCTCGGTCAGGACGCTGCGCGGCCGCCGTCGCTGCGGCTTCTCCAGTGCTTCCGCCTCGTGGCTCGCCGAAGTGACCCCCACCGTCTCGCTCATGGCTCGCTCCCGCCCCTCTCAGTCCGGCGCTGCGAAGCCGGTGATCAGCGGCGTCGCGGCAAGCTCGCGCTGCAGTCGCTCGTAGTCGTAAGGCACGCGCACGAACTCGACGAAGCCCGGCGCGCCGAGTCGCGCCGGATTGACGATGGCGTAGCAGACCCGCCAGTCGCCATCCTTGGGGCGGCCGCCGCTGCCGACGTTGACGAACGTGGTCTCGCCGATCGGCCGCACGTAGGGCACGTGCGTGTGCCCGAAGAAGATCGCGGGATAGGGGAACTCATCGGCCATCCGTGCCATGGCCTTCTCCGGCCGGTCCTCGAAGAGGTACTCGTTGATGCGCCGCGGGCTGCCGTGGACGGCGAGCAGGTCGCCGGCCGGTGTCGCGAAGGTGAAGTGGTCCTCGAGGGTGCGCAGGTACGCCTTGACCTCGTTGGTCACGGCCGCTTGCGTCCAGGTCAGGGAGGCGGCGCCCTCGGCGCGCTGTTCGTCGGTCTTGTAGACGCAGCCGCAGTCGCCAGTCTCGAAACCGATGCCCTGGTCGTAGTTGCCCATCAGGCTGGGGATGCCGGAGTCCCGCACGAGCAGGGCGACTCCGTTCGGGGAGGGCCCGTAGCCGACGAGGTCGCCGAGCGAGATGGTCTGCGGCACGCCGCGGCGCTCGATGTCGGCGAGGATCGCCTCGAGACCGGGCAGGTTGCCGTGGACGTCACTGAAGAGGGCGAACGTCGGGGCGGTCTCCAGCGTCTTCACGGGCCCTGCCTTTCATGGAATAGCATTTATATGAAGCTACCTTGACCATAAAGGATTGTCAATGTACTCTCGGATACGGAGTCCCGCTTCCCTGCAAGGAGACACGAATGGCCGAAGGCACGATCAAGCGACTCTCGTTTCTCGACCGCTACCTGACGCTCTGGATCTTCCTCGCCATGTTCATCGGCGTCGGCCTCGGCTGGGCGTTCACCGGCTTGCCGGCGTTCATCCAGAAGTGGTCGGTCGGCACGACCAACATCCCCATCGCCATCGGGCTCATCGTGATGATGTATCCGCCGCTCGCGAAGGTGAAGTACGAGGAGCTCGGCGACGTCTTCCGCGACTACAGGATCCTCGGCCTCTCGCTGGTGCAGAACTGGGTGATCGGACCGCTGCTCATGTTCTTCCTTGCGATCGTCTTCCTGCACAACTACCCGCAGTACATGGTCGGCCTCATCATCATCGGCCTGGCGCGCTGCATCGCCATGGTCATCGTCTGGAACCAGCTCGCCAAGGGCGACACCGAGTACGCCGCCGGATTGGTCGCCTTCAATGCGGTCTTCCAGGTCGTGTTCTTCAGCCTCTTCGCCTGGATCTTCGTGACCAAGCTGCCGCCGCTCTTCGGCCTCCACGGCGTCGCCGTCGGCGTCTCCATCGGCCAGATCGCCAAGAGCGTCTTCATTTACCTCGGGATCCCGTTCCTCGCCGGCATGCTGACGCGCTACCTCGGGCTCAAGTACAAGGGGCGGGAGTGGTACGAGCAGGAGTTCATCCCCCGCATCAGTCCCGCTGACGCTCATCGCCCTGCTGTTCACCATCCTCGTCATGTTCAGTCTCAAGGGCCATCTCATCGTCAAGCTGCCGCTCGACGTGGTGCGCATCGCCATCCCACTGCTCTGCTACTTCGTGATCATGTTCTTCGTGAGCTTCTACATGGGCCGCCGGATCGGCGCCGACTACTCGAAGACGGCGACCCTCTCCTTCACCGCCGCGAGCAACAACTTCGAGCTGGCGATCGCCGTGAGCATCGCGGTGTTCGGCATCGGCTCGGGCGTGGCGTTCGCCGCCGTGATCGGGCCGCTGATCGAGGTACCGGTGATGATCGGGCTCGTCAACGTCGCCCTCTGGATGGGGCGCAGGTACTGGGGCATGACGGACGAGCCCATCCCGGCTGCGGTCGCGGCGGGAGCTCAGGAAGTCTGTGACCCACCGCTGGGCAGAAGGGAAGTGACCTGATGGCCAAGCAGCCGACCCGCCAAGGCACGATCGAGGACTACGTGCCGCTGTTCAAGGCGCTCTGCAACTCGACGCGGGCGCAGATCATCGAGTTCCTTCTCGTGGGCGAGCGCTGCGTCTGCGAGATGACCGGGCCGCTCGACCTGAGTCAGCCGCTCGTCTCGCACCACCTCAGCCTGCTCAAGGAGGCCGGACTCGTGCACATGCGCGACGAGGGCGCGCGCACCTATTACTCGATCAACTGGGAGCGCTTCGACGCCGACCTGGCGGGCTTCCTCGCCTACGTCGAGCGGCTCCGCAACTCGCCGCAGCCGGTGATCCCGATGGCCTCGGCCTGCGCGACCCCCACAGCCGGGGTGCGCGCGAAGTCCGCCAAGTAACCTGCGTCAGAGGAGACAGACGATGAAGTTCGAGATTCTCGGTTCGTGCTGCGGCAACTGCGACAAGCTCATGGCCATCACCGAGGAAGCCGTCAAGGACCTGGCCATCGACGGCGCCGAGGTCGTGAAGGTCAGCGACATGCAGACGATCATGGGCTACGGCGTGATGTCCACTCCCGGCCTCGTCATCGACGGCCACGTCGTCTCCAGCGGCCGCGTGCCCTCCAAGGCCGAGGTCACGTCGCTCATCACGACTGCGCTCAGCGCCTGACGTTCGTGCGCGGAGCCGATCGAGGCGGCGCGTCGCCGTCCGAGGCAGCCTGCTGCCCTCCATCGTCCAAGCCCAGCGGCTCCTGCTGCGGCAGCGCGCCCGGGTCAGCGCCGGCCGAGAAGCAGAGTGCCTGCTGTGGGGCGCCGGTGCAGCGAGAAGAAGCGGCGCCCCGACAGACGTCCTGCTGCGGCGCGCCGCCCCCAGCCGACTATCCCTACGGTCCGGCAGCCTACGTCAGCGGCGCCGTTGAGACGCCCGCGGGCCCTGTGCTGACGGTGTCCCGCGATATCACGCGCGCCGATCGCCGCGGCGCCTGGCGCGTGCGCTGGGGCTTCGGCCGCGACGACTACCGCGTGAAGCCCGGCCTCTACGCTCTCGGAGCGCCTGCATCGACCTCGCCGGTGCTCGTCAGCGCCAACTACAAGCTGACCCTGGATGAGCTGCGCTCCTCGCTCGACGGGCTCGACGCCTGGCTGCTCGTCGTCGACACGCGCGGGATCAACGTCTGGTGCGCCGCCGGCAAGGGCACGTTCTGCGCCGAGGAGGTCGCCCGCATGGTCCGCGAGACGCGGCTGGATGAGGTCGTCGAGCACCGCCGGCTCGTGCTCCCGCAGCTCTCGGCGCCCGGAGTCGCGGCACATGAGGTCAAGGAGGCATGCGGCTTCCGCGTGACCTTCGGACCGGTGCGGGCGGCCGACCTGCCGGCGTTCCTCGCCGCGAACATGAAGGCCGACGCGGAGATGCGCAGGGTCACCTTCGGCCTGCGCGATCGTGCCGTGCTTGCGCCCGCGGAGCTGAACTTCGCCTGGGACCGCCGCGTGCTGCTGGCCTACGCCGGCATCCTCGCCGCGTCGACGATCGGCCGGGACGGCGTGTCGCTTCGCCGGGGCCTGCGCGACGGGGCTCCGGTCATCGGCGCGGCGTGGCTGGCCCTCGCGGCGGGCGGCGGCGCGACGCCACTGGCGCTGCCTTGGCTGCCCGGCCGCGCCTTCGCCCTCAAGGGAGCCGTGGCCGGAGGAGTCCTGGCGGCGGCCGCCACGGCGACCCTCGGCCGCCGTCTCTCGCCTGCTGCCAAGCTCGCGCTGCTCACGGGCGTCCCGGCCGCCTCGTCCTATGCGGCGATGAACTTCACCGGCTCCTCGCCGATCACCTCGCCCTCCGGCGTCGAGCTCGAGATGCGCAGGGCACTGCCCTGGCAGGGTGCGGCAGCAGCCGTCGCAATCGGCGCCTGGCTGGCCAGCAGACTGGGGAGGTGAGAGCGATGCGAACGCTGCGCTACATCGAAGAGGCCGTCACCCTTGAGCTCGACCCTGTCCGCTGCAACGGCTGCGGGATGTGCGTCGCCGTCTGCCCGCACGCCGTGTTCGACATCGCGGGCGGGCGCGCCACGCTCGCGGACCGGGGCGCCTGCATGGAGTGCGGCGCCTGCGCCCTCAACTGCGTCCCCGGGGCGATCAGTGTGGAGCCCGGCGTCGGCTGCGCGCAGGCGATCATCAACGGGTGGCTGACCGGCAGCGAGCCGAGCTGCGACTGCTAGCCACGTCTGGCCACGTGGCGAGGAGGACGGATGCTACCGATCAGGCAGAAGAAGGCCTACAAGGCTTTCTACGACTCGGCGCGCCACAACGAGATCCTGGGGGAGAGGGAGACGCTCCTCGTCCACCTGGCCGCTGCCATGGCTCTCGGCTGTCGCCCCTGAATGGAGCACTACCTTGGCGTCGCCAAGGAGCTGGGGTTGAGCGGCAGCGAGATCGGCGCCGTGCAGGCGAGCGTCATGGCCGTTGCCGCCGGCAAGGTGGACGCACAGCTCCGTGAGGCCACGGAGAGAAGCAGGGCGTCCGCGGGGGAAGAGGGGTCCTGCGGCTGCTGAGCCGGGCGAGGGAACCAGAGCCGGCTTGAGCCGCCGGCTTGTTGCCGCGTTTGTTGCCGCACCTCTGGCCAACCCCTCGCAACCGGCAGACGGGCCTTGGCGGAGCGAGCCTGAACGCCCCTTCGGAGCTGCACCAGCTGATACGCTTTGCAGTGGGACCGAGCGTGAGGCAGACTGCCCCCCGAATCGAACGACTGTGTCACCACTGCTCTGTTGCCCACTTTGCCCTACCCCCCGGCAATCCGGCCGCAAGCGGCCGCGAGTCACCGCACCCGCCCCTCAA
The DNA here is from genome assembly GCA_963709845.1 of uncultured Thermoleophilia bacterium. Lineage (GTDB taxonomy): Bacteria > Actinomycetota > Thermoleophilia > UBA2241 > UBA2241 > CAIXSE01. The sequence continues at coordinate 12,745 of CAVPXV010000004.1, read as the reverse complement.
GGGCGGTCGCAGGATGGTGCGAGGGGCTCCCCTCTGAGTACGACGAAGCCGGCGACATGCCAGGCCGGCAGTTGACACTGCAACCACGGTGCAACCCGGAGCGATCGCCGGATGCTCACGTATCCTCTGCGACCCCGTCTGCTGCAGAGGAGGGGGAGGGGTGTGCACCGATTGGGTCTCAGCCCGCCATCGTGCCGTCGCTAGCCAAGCCACTGGCACGGTGGCAAGACGAGCAGGAGATGCAGCGATCCCCCTCCCCATGACGACCTGTACTCGGAGGCCGAATCGTGGTCCTCCGAACGACCTCCGTCCTCGAGGGGCGTAGGCGATCGGATTCCATGGCTCGATCGCTTCAGCCGAACGGTGCTGCGGCGACACGCGCCGCGAACGCGCGCAGCGCTGGAGCAGCACACGGGCCCACGAACGGCGTGCCGTGGCCGGTCGCCAGAACCCACGGGTCGAGGTCGGCGAGAGCGACGACCGACGCGGCTGCGTCTCGCCAATCGCAGGTGACGAATGTCGGGGGGCCTGAGAGCCGCGGCTCGCGGCGCGCCAGGTCCCAGAGCCAGCCGGCGCCACCACCACCGAGACGGCTCGACCAGGCCATGGTCAGGACGGCGTCGCCGGCGATCAGCGTCCTGTCACCGGGTCGGAAGAAGGCGACGTGACCGGGCGTGTGCCCCGGTGTGGGCACGCAGACCCAGTCCGGCAGCCCGGGCACTCCCGCCTGGGGGTCGAAGGGCCGGACGGCATCGCCGAGATCGCTGTCGCGGACCAGCGCCTCTATGGCGCGCCGTGGCAGCACCCGCGTCAGCCAGGCGACCAGCGGCTCGGGGTACAGGGCCGTGCCGTCGATGAACGGCAGCTCTCCCGCCGAGGCCAGGATCGGCACGCTCCATGCGGCGGCCAGGCGCACCGCGCTGCCGACGTGATCAGGATGACCATGCGTGATGAGGATCGATCCCGGCCGGCCGGCTGCACCGCATAGCCCTCTGGCAGCCTCGGCGATGGTCCCCGCAGAGCCGGGGAAGCCGGTGTCGATCAGCGCCCAAGACTCCTCCGAGCGCACGAAATAGGCATTGGCGCCGCGGAGTGGCAGCCAGTGCACGCCGTGGGCGATCTCAAGGATCGCTGGAGACTTACTCGCTGACACCCTGCTACCCCCTCAGGACCCCGACCGGTCGCCGGCTGGCGCGGCGCTGGTGACGTCGGGAGATGAGCCTTCCATAGCAGAAGGATACACACCGTGGCATTGGCAAGCGTCGGGCGCTCCGAGCCCGTGGTAGCCCATTGGCCCCATGACCTCCGCCTTGTGGACGCGCAGGCAAGAACCGGTGGCAATTGACGTCCGACTGCATGGTCTTGCCGTGCCTCATGCCCGAGAGACAAGTGCCGCCCACCCCTGACCCTCGGTTAGAATCGCCCCCGAGGGCGAGCGTTGGTCTGAATCTGTGGGCTGGCCCTTCCCCAGGTACATCCCGAATGGGGGCACGGCTCGACTGAGACCCCTGCCATGGTCGAATCCTGGCAAGATCCGGATGAATGGACGCCCAGATGGAGCGTCCGAAACGCAACAGGACGGAGCTCGCCCGGTGACCTCCGCCTTCTGTAGGCGCAAGTCTCCCCGCCCCTCCCATGCGTGCGAGAGCATGGCCGATGGCGGGGAGAGCCAGACTCTGCAAACACGGTGCAAACGGGGCGGCCTGAGTTACCGCCGTGAGAGGGCGCCACGAACGTATGTTCGATAGGGACCAGAGAGGGGCATCTGGTCACAGCAACTCACAAGAACTGTGGCCATTTGCAGCGAAAATCAGAGGCCCGTTTCCCATGGCGTCCCAACGAAGGCAATCGCGGACCGAGCATTTGGGTTGCAGAATGATTGCAGCCGATCATGGGCCGACACCGCAGCTCAACACGGGATGGCTCGAACTTCGCCTTCAAACTGAGCTTTCTCCGGCGCGCGCATTGCGGGCGTCCCCCCGTGAGTAGCGGCCTTCCGGCATGGCTCGCGAGACAGTCGGTTGCTGGCCGGATGGCCAGGTCCAAGACTGTCTGACTCGGTAGCTCCATGTCCATCCAACTGACCGGGGATTCGTAGCCCCGATAGGTCTAGCCTTCTGCTCGAGAGGTGGGAATCGAGACAGAGGATCAAAGACTTGACGGTCGAGCAGTTCATCGACATGTTCCATCGCTTCAACGAAGTGATCTGGCCGCTGCAGGCTGTTGGCTTCGCCATTGGACTCTTCATCGTCGCGGTGCTCATCCTGCGGCTCCGCGGCTCGCGCTCGGCCTTCGCCTCGCCGCTTGTCGTCAACCGGCTGGTCCCCGCCCTCCTTGGAGCCTTTTGGGCGTGGATGGGCGTGGTCTCCATGAGGGGCTACCAGGCCGACATCAGCGCAAGCGGCAGAATCCTCGGTGGACTCTTCTTGGTCGGCGCGGCCTGCTTCGCGCTGGCAGCCCTCAGGGGAGCAGGCGTCGGCCTCGGGACTGGGAGGGAGGATCATGGCACTTCCGTCGGGCTGGATAGCCTGGTTTGAACGCCGCCAGGACAACAGGGCAGCACGGGTCGGGGGCATCCAGACTCCTAACCGGCCTCCGGTCCGGGCTCGTGAAGCCCGAGCACCTTGGCCAGTGGAGTCGCGGCGAGGCCGTAGATAGCCTTCGACGCCACCCCGAGCAGCGACTGTAGGATTCTTGACATGGTCGAGCCGAGGACGGCGATCTGGGGGGCGAGATGAGCTCTGTGAGCTTCGGACGGGACATCATCGAGGTGGAGGACCTCGCCAAGCACTACGGTGAGGTGCGTGCCGTCGACGGCGTCAGCTTCAGCGTTGCCGAGGGCGAGATCCTGGGATTTCTCGGCCACAACGGCGCCGGCAAGACGACCACCATCCGCATGCTGACTGGCCGCGCGCGCCCGACCATGGGGCGCGCCTTCATCGCCGGGCACGACGTCTGGCGGGAGCGGGAGCGCGTGAAGCCGCTCATCAATCTGGTGTTCGAGGAGCAGAACCTCTACGAGCGGCAGACAGGTCGCGAGAACCTCGAGTTGTTCGCCACGCTCTACGGCGCGCCGAAGGGCCGCGTGACCGAGATGCTCGAGCGCGTCGGTCTGGAGGACGTCGCCGGCCGAAGAGTCCGCACCTACTCGAGCGGCATGAAGCAGCGGCTGCTGATTGCGCGGGCACTCGTGAACGACCCTCGAGTCCTGTTCCTCGACGAGCCGACCCGCGGCCTCGATCCCTCCTCCGCCAAGGAGGTGCGCGCCATCGTGCGCGCGCATGCGCAAGCCGGTGCCACCATCTTTCTCACCACGCACTTCATGGAGGAGGCCGACGACCTCTGCGACCGCGTCGCCTTCCTCGCCGCCGGCAAGATCGTGGCGCTGGACTCGCCGCGGGAGCTCAAGCTCCGGTACGGCGAGCGTACGGCGGGGGTCCTGCTCCGCGACCGTTCGGAACACGAGCTTCGCCTGGACGATGGCGTCGATGCCGCCCGCCTCCAAGCGTGGATGGCGGCCGACGACGTGCTCACCGTGCACTCCAACGAGGGCACGCTCGAGGACGTCTTCGTCAACCTGGCGGGGAGGGCGCTGTGAACCTCGTGCGCGTCCGGGCCATCTACCGCAAGGACCTGCGCGACGCGCTGCGTGACTCGCGCATCATCATCGCGCTCGTGATGCCGCTCGCCTTGGGCCTGCTCTACTCGTTCGTGTTCAAGGACGACGCAAAGCCGACCGCGAAGATGGGCGTGGTCTCGGCTTCCTCTTCGCAGCTGCCGAACGCGCTCCAGGCGGCGGCAAAGGCCGCCGTGCAGCTCAAGCTGCAGCCGGTCGCCGACCAGGATGCGCTTACGGCGCAGGTCCGCGATGAGAAGGTGGACCTCGGCGTGATCGTGCCGGCGGGCTTTGACCAGGGAGTCAGGGACGGGTCCTCGCCCAAGCTGACGCTGATCCTGCCAGCCTCGCCGAGCTTCGGCGCCGACTACGCGGCGGCGACGCTCGACCGCGTAACGCGGTCGCTCGCGGGTCAGACGCCGGCGGCGACCATCGCACTCGTGAGGCTGCCCGCGGTTGCCGGCAGCTCCGAGTCGGCGTTCACGTCGCTGGGCGCGCGCAAGGTCTTCGTGCTCGTGGCGATCATCATCCTGCTGGCAATGATCGCCGTCTACGCGCTCCCGGCGGTGCTCACCGAGGAGACCGAGAAGCGGACCATGGAGGCGCTCACGCTGATCTCCTCCGACGCCGAGGTGATCCTCGCCAAGTCGCTCTTCGGTCTGACCTACTGCGTGATCTCCGTGCCGCTGATGCTCGTCGTGACGCGCATCGTGCCCAAAGACCTCGCGCTCTTCATCATCGCCGTCGTCCTCACGTCGGTGACCCTGGTCGGCCTTGGCCTGCTCCTCGGCGGGGTGATGCGCACTCAGACGCAGCTCAACACATGGAGCTCGTTTGCGCTGCTGCCTCTGATCGTGCCGGCGATCGTCGTCGGGATGCCTGTGCCTGCCTGGGTCCAGTCGGTCGTCGCGGTGATCCCGACCGCCCAGACGATGCGCCTCGGAGTGAACGCCTTCGCCGGCCGGCCCCTGTTCGGGGCGGAGTGGCTCTCGATCGCCATCATCCTGGCGTGGGGCGTCGTCGCCTACGGCCTGGTCTCGTGGCGGCTTGCGCGTAGTGAGGCTGCGTAGGCCGCGCCGAGCCGCGCCCGTGGGGTATGCCGCGTGTATATCGACGCACCTGATCGGGGCTGCCACCGATTACAGAGGCCAGAGCCCTTGGTCAATCCCGTTGGCACCCCGGCACAGGCCACCTGCCTCACAGCGGGCAAGTGGCGGGCCGGGGCGACGCTTGCGTGGCCGTCTTGGGCCCGGACTGCGCCTAGGACGAATGTACGGGTTGCAGATCGGGTTGCAGATGACCGATCCGTCGTCGGTCCGTCTCTTGCGTCTTGGGCGAAGACTCACGGCTTAGACAAGCCGTGCAAGGGCGGCGCTCTCCCAACTGAGCTAGTGGCCCACGAGGAACCGGCGGCAGGGAATCGTCTGCCATCGGTACCGTGTGCCCATAGGGGGGTGTGCGAGCCTCTGGCCGGGTGCGACAGAATCGACGCAACCGACGATTCGTAGGCCATTGCGTCGGTTCTGGCGATTCTGTCCGCCGCTGTCCCAGCATCGACTCGGAACGCGCCCCAGCTGAGCTAGTGGCCCACGAGGGGGACAAGTATACCCCGGAGCTCAGGGAGACCCGATGCGACCCGCGTAGAACCGGGGGTTCCGGTTGCAGAATGGTTGCAACAACCATGAAGACCGTGAAGACGATACAGACGATGCAGACGACCATCCGCGGCACGCCACGGATGGCCAGTGTTCGCTTCAGTTCATTGAGTGCCTCGACACTTTGTAGTACACGCGAGTCTTTACGTGAGCGACGCGACCGGGGCATGGTCTCAGCGGGCGCACGAGACGCGCTGAGCAGAACCGGCAGTCGTCTGCCGGCCGATCCGGTAATCGCCGACCCACCCTTCAGCTCGCCTGGTCAGATGGTGAAGATGAAGTCCCTCAGGTAGGCCAAGCAGCCAGCGCAGACCAGCATCGCGATGAACACGAGGCCGAGGCCGACAAGCTTCAGCACAGCCCGACGGCGCGCAGGGGCGCCTCCTCGGACGGCGCCCAAGAGGAGGAACACGAGCGCCGCGGCTGCCGGCGCCCCGACCAGCAGCGTGGGCCACCAGACAGCGACTTCCGCAGAGCGGGCGGCCACGCTGATGGAGAGCGTGGCGGCGACGGTGGCGACGGCCGAGAGCACAAGCGCCCAGCGCGGACATTGACGAGGCCACGCAGCGACTCCCGAGACGAGCGCGACACATGGGGCTATAAAGACAAGTGCCGCCAAGGCCGCGAGAAGCGCCAGGACAACGACGATCACCAGCATGCGGCCAGCCTAGTCGTATGCCATTGCGTTCGGCAAGGCGTGGCCCTCGCCACCCCCGTCTCACGTTTCGGCATGCAGGGCGAGGGCCCTCGTACGGGCGTCTCTGATATGTTCCGGCCACTGTAGTCGTCCGCAGGAGCGAAAGTGGCCGAAGAGGAACCGCAGCCAGCCCCCAACGCTGACGATGACGATGACGACGATGGTGACGACCATGGTCTTGGCTTGAAGCCCATTATCAAGGCCGTCGCATACGGGGCTGACGGAGGCGGAGGGCCTGCCCCCGGATGCTTGATCGCTGCGGTCGCGACGCTCGGCGGCATCCTTGTCGCGCACCATCTGCTGCGCGGGTAGCCGCTCACGACCCCGCCTTCAGCTCGAGCGCCCAGGGCCAGCACCGTGGGGTCGAGGGCGCTGGCGAGGTCATGGGCGAGGGCGCTCGTGGGATTAGCTCGCTGGCGGCTGTATGGTTGTGACGGAAAGCAGAAAGGCGGAAGCAATGGCCGCGTTCGTGCCGCCCAACCCCTTTGACCGCCTTGGGTCTGTACCCAAGGACGCGCCTCCAGACGACAGGTCACTTCAAGACGGTGAGGCGGCCAGAAGGCTTCGCACCGGCCAGACCAACAAAGTCTCGGCGTGGCTGCGACGCATCTTTGGACACGGTCACAAGAACCCCGAGGACTACGAACGGGTTCGCTGTGACCGCTGCAACGGCACTGGCCTCATTCTGGACCTGCCTGGCAACGTCAAGGCAAACCAGTACCGGGCACCCGCGCCGAAGTGTGGCAGGTGCCACGGCAAGGGCTTCGTGCTGGTCCGCAGAGCGCAAGACTGACTCCGCGACGGGGCCGCTCACACCCGGCCTCCAACTCCAGCCGCCGCCCAGCCACGACGTAACGGGCTTCAGGGCACGGCGTAGCCTCACGCGCCCTGCCTCCACCCCTCCTATCGGCTTGGGAGCCACCTGAGACGGGTAGGCTCCATCACGGCCTCAAGGAAGGGACGGAGTCGATGTTGCACGACGCAGCGCGCGCCCGGCGAAGGTCTGATGCACAAGGCACGGCCTCCCCGGCGGCGACTGCCTCCGATCGCCCCACTCCGCCCCTTCCGTGACGCCCCGCGCGACAGGGGCGTTTCGCCCCTACGGACACTTCCGGCGCAAGGACGCCATCCCGGTCTTCCCGCAGGGGCGCATCTGCGCCCATCTCGGCTGCGAGACGCTGCTCTCCATCTACAACCGCGCGCCCCTCTGCTCCCTGCACGTCGCAGAGCGCACCGCGGAATCCCGCAGGCCGGCCAGCCACGGACCGCTCGAAGAGCGTCGCTGCGAGAACTGCGGCGAGGTCTTCACGACGAACAACCCGACGCGCCGCTACTGCAACGATCACTGCCGCATGGCGGCGTGGGCGAGCCGGGGGCGGGGCAAGAGCGACGCCGCGTAGGAGCGGCCAACGTCACCACCCCGGGTTGACCGGGGCGGCTTCTAGCCGACGATGTGCTTCGGAAGGCGCTGACGGGAGCTTGACGGAATCGCGAGAACCGACAGCTGCCGATTCCCACGATCGAATCGTCGGTTCTGGCAATTCCGGCGACAGGTCGAGACCCCCGCCGGTCGGCCCGGACCACGCTCGGGCTGCCACGACACTTAGTAGTACACGCGAGTCCCGCGCATGAGTGACGAGATCGGCATACTCGTCGCGTTCGTCGCTTCGGTCGCGGCCAGAAGATCGACGTCGGCTTGCGAAAGGCTTTCGCGCGCTAGGTTGAAGCCGTGGCTAGATGCCCAGCACCATGAAGACGATCCCCAGCGCGAGGAAGGCGATCGCCGCGCCCATCTGCACGTAGACCTGATAGGGGTCACGCCAGCGGCTGGTCGCCAGCTTGCGACCCAGATTGCATGCGGTGGCCGCGCCGATGAAGAGCAGCGGATCCAGCCAGGCGACGTCGCGGTTGTCGATCAGCATGATGACGCTGAGCACCGCCGCCGCGATGCAGAGCCAGTAGCCAATGAGGCAGGCGCCGGCGAGGCCTCGCCTGCCGGCGAGCCGCCTCATCCAGGTCGGCGTGGAGAGGACGATCCGCCGCCGCGGGTAGAGCCACGTTCGCAAGGTCAAGCCGGCGACGAGGACGGCGACCAGGACGATGCCCACGGGCGCCGCGGAGTGCGCGCGCGCCGAGAGGTAGGCACCGAGCAGCACGGCGACGATGCCGAGGGATGCGACGCCAAGTCGCAGCGTCACGATCCACCGGCTGTCATCGCAGAGGTGAGGATGGCGAGGACAAGCCGCATGCTCTTACTCGTCCGTCTCGTTGAGGATGCGCTCAGCCTCCTCCAGGCGGCTCGCCGGCACCAAGATGTCTACGGCCCCGAAACCGGTGGGACCGCCGGGGAAGAGCCAGCCACTCATCCCCGCACTGCGAGTCATGGTGGGGATCCCGGCGGACTCGAGCCGGCCTTGCACGATCGCTGCGGCAACCCCGTCTGGGGTCGTCGCGACCACGCGTAGATCAAGGTCGGGTTTCACCCCATCCCCGACAATGGCGCGCTGCTGCCGCACCCCGCCATCAGCAGCACGGTGGCGGCGAGGATGGCGAGGAAGGGTCTCATGTGAGGACCTTGGCAGGGAGGTCAGGCAACATAAGGGGCAAGAGATCGGCCGTCACAGGGAGAACGCCCGTTCCGCGCCGGTGACGAGGTTGCGGGCGCGATACTGGGTCGGTCCGTCCATGCTGACGGAGTCATTCCAGACGACCCAGGAGCCGACGACCTGCGGTCCGTTGTCGCCTCCGGGGCGAGCAAGCGTAAGTCTGTGCCCGGTCCGAAGGTTGAGAGCGTAGAGCCCGGTCGCGCCCCTCCAGACGTGCCAGACGACCCAGTCGCCGGCGATAGCCAGGCCGTCGACGTCGGTGCCGACCACCGGCAGTGGGGTCTGCCGCCCCGTGACGAGATTGACGGCCCGCAGGTTCGAGGTGTTCCTCGGCTGCCACGCCAGCCAGCGGGCACCCATCGCACATTTCGTCGGGTCGCCGCTGGTGTCGCCCGAGTTCGAGACGAGCGTGTCGAGCCCTGAGACCAGGTTGCGAGCGTAGATACGTGAGGGACCCGTCCCTGAGCTGACCTCCTTCGACTCGGTCCACACCAGCCAATCACCGCTGACGAGCGGCGAGCTGGCGACCCCGTGGCGTGCCACGATCGTCTGCTTCTTGCCGCTCTTCGCATCGTAGAGGTAGACGGTCCCCGTCTGGTCGTCCTCCCAGGTGATCCACTTGCCCGAGACCGTCGGCTGGGCCGCCCACTCGCTGCCTTTCCCGATGCTGATCGTGTGCCCGGTCCGCAGGTCCGAGAGGAGCACGCTGCTGGTCGTGCCGTCGAGGTTCTGCTGCCAGGCGAGGCGCAGGCCGTCGACGCCGAAGCCAGCGACATCTGCGCCCGGCGGCGCCGCGAAGGTTGTGCCGCTGAGCAGGTCCACGGCAAGCAGACTGTGCGGCGATCCCGACAGGGGCATCCAGGCGGCGCCTTGACCGCCGATCAAGGGCAGACTTTCGCCTGCGTTTCGGCGAAGGAGTCGTCTCTGGCCGGTTGCCAGGTTGACCGCGCAGAGGGATGCGCGCTGTCCAGTGATGGTGACATACCAGTCCCGCATGCTGGGCAGGGTGGCCGACGGGCTGAGTCGGACCAGTCCCGCTGGAGCAGTCGCCGTCGGAGTGGTGTGCGTGCTGCTGCAGCTCGCAATCAGTAGCATCGCGGCGGCAAGGATCGCGAGGGCGGGTCTCATGGGACGCGCCTCATGGGGGTTCGGTCGGCGTCGCGTCGGGCGCGTCCTGCAGCAAGCCGGACGACGAGAGGACGAGCCGCGCCCGCGGCACGTCCCCTTCGCGCACGCGGATGTGGAAGGGACCCTGCGGCTCTCGCCCAAACGACTTGACCGGGCCGACGGAGACGAAGCCACTGGAGAGCATGTCCTCCGGCCAGAACTCGACGTGGCGGATGCCGTTGTGCTTGAGCAGGTCGAAGAGCTCCTGCGCCTTGTGGAGGTCGGCCACCACCGCGACATCGATCGGCTCACTCACGGCGTCGCTCCCGGGCTGGGCGTCGCAGTCGCGGCGGCGAGGATGGCGAGAGCGGGCCTGATGCTGGGAGTATGAGAGTGCGTTCTCACGTCTAGAACTGAGCCGCACCAAACGTCCAGACCCGACCGTGGCCCAAGAGGGTCAGCTGATACCACCCGGGCTGCAGCGGCCCTCGCGTGCTGAAGTCGTACTCCGTCGCGTTGCCGCCACCGGGATAGGGGTGGCGCACTTCGGTCATCGGGATATCGCCAGCGCGCACCTGCGAGCCGCCCGTCGCCGTGCGCTGCGCGAGCACGCACCTGAAGGTCGGGGAAGCCACCACCGCGATGACCCGCAGTCCCTTCGCATGCACGTAGAACTGCACCGTGGCCGGTTGGCCGCTGCGCAGGTAGAACCCGGAGAGCGAGGCCACGGTCGAGCCACTGGCGGCTGGGCTGCTCGACGGGTGGGTCGTACCTCCGCAGCCCGCGATCAGCAGCACCCCGGCGGCGAGGATGGCGAGGACGGACTTCATGCATGCTTGGCCGAGATCACCAGTGCACCGCAAGGACAAGACCGCCCTGGCCGACAGCGGAGGCATGAGTCCCGGTCGCGAGCGTCACGCCGAGCAGTACCCTCTCGCTTCCGGCTGTCTGATCCGTCCAGCTCCGGCCACCGTCGGACGTGACTTGGAGCGTCATCACTGCGCGGTCGGCCAGGTCGTAGCCGCCGCCTACCGCGATGCCGTGCCCGGGATCCGTGAAGGCGACCGCGAAGAGGTCCACCGCCGCGTGTGGCCCGCGCTGCGTCCATGTCCTGCCGCCATCGTCGGTGACGAAGATGCTGCCGGTCTCGCCGACCGCACAACCGTGTTGGCTGTCCGTGAAGGCGACGCCGTTGAGCTGCAGCTGCTTCCCCGTGAGCTGCCTCGCCCAGGTGCGGCCGCCATCCGCGGACGCGACGATGATCGACTCGTCGTCGTTGCCACCGACCGCCCATCCGTGAAGCGGATCAACAAACGAGATGCCGCGTAGCGGCAGGTCCGTCCCGGACTTCCGGCGCTGCCACGTCGTGCCGCCGTCCGCGGTGGCGATCACCGTGCCTGCCCAGCCCACTGCCCAGCCGTGGGTGGCGTCGGCGAAAGATACGCCGTAGAGCGGCTCGCTGGTGCCGGACCTCTGGCGCAACCACGTTTTCCCGCCGTCCGCCGTGGCAATCACCGTGCCCGCCCAGCCAACGGCCCAGCCGTGGGCTGCGTCGGCAAAAGCGACGCCCGAGAGGTCGAGGCCGGCGGCCGCATTCGGCGTCCGGGCCATCCAGCTGGCACCTCCGTCGCTGGTCGCTAGTATGATGCCAGCGCCCCCCACTGCCCACCCGCTCTTCGCGTTGGCGAAGGCGACGCCATGGAGGTTTGCGTGGGACACGCCGGTTGCCTGTACTTTCGTGGCGGTGATGCCACCTTGCGACGGCCGCGCAGTCGCGGTGGTGCCGCTCGATTGGGAGCTTCCGCAGCCCGCGCTCAGCAGCATCACGGCGGCGAGGATGGCGAGGGCGGGTTTCATGCGAACAACACAATCCTATGCAGGGCCGAGGCCGTTACGCCGACGAAGAGGTAGCGTCCAGCGGACGGCGTCACTACGGTCCACGTCTTGCCACCGTCGGCCGTTGCGAGCAGGGCCCTGTGGTCGAGGACGATCCAGCCGTGCAGCCTATCGGCGAATGAGACGGCTCCGAAGCTGACCTGCCGTGGACGGCTTCACGCTTCGTGTCGGTGGGCTGCGCGGCCCACGTCCGCCCACCGTCGCTTGTGGCAAGCACGACGCCGCGACCGCCGCCACCGACCGCCCATCCGTGCTGGCTGTCCACGAAGTCGATGCCGCTCATGTCACTGTTCGTCTTGGCGTTGGCGGCGAGCTGTGTCTGCCAGTGCCCGCCCCCGTCGCTGGTCGAGAGGATCAGCGGAGGCGGCGTGGGCCCCAGAGTAGAGACGGGATACTGATTGGGGCCGCCGTCGACCCACACGTGAGAGGCGTCGACGCAGCTGATGCCGGTCAAGAACGTCCACTTGATGCGCCTCTGCACGCGCCAGCGGGCTCCTCCGTCGCTGGTCGCGAGGATCACGCCGTTCAAGTCGTGGTCGTTGCCGACCGCCCAGCCGTGCCTGGCATCGGCGAAGGCGACGTCTTCGAGGCTCCCAGTTGTGGTCAGGTACTGCCGCTTCCAGACGGCGCCGCCGTCGGTGGTGGCGAGGATGATGCCGCTCTTCAGGGAGCCCGAGCCCACCGCCCAAGCGTGCGCGACGCTGGCGCAGGCGACGCCAGAGAGGGTGTATTCCGTGCCCGAGTCCTGCTGTTTCCAGGTGGCGCCGCCGTCGGTGGTGGCCAGGATGACGTTGGCGTCGCCGCCCTTGGGGTTGCCGTTGATGTCCTCGTCCGCCCAGCCCAGCACCCAGCCGCACCTGGCGTTGGCGAAGGCCACGGCCCAGGAGGACCAGGTAGTGCCGGACCTCTGCTCCTTCCAGGTGGCGCCGCCGTTCGTCGTGGCGTGGATAGTGGTGCTGTCTGCGTGTAGGCCGCTGTCTTTGTAGATGTCGCCCACCACCCAGCCGTGGCTGACGTCGGGCAGGCGACGGCGGTCAGAGACGTGGTCGTGCTGTAGTAGCGTGCCGACGAGGCCGCCGACCGCAGCTGGGAGAGGCCGACTCCGCCGCCACGACCAGGATGACACCAAAGCCAGGATCGTGTAAGTGCGCCTTGCCCTGAAGCCTGG
>CAVPXV010000003.1:0-506595 GCA_963709845.1 uncultured Thermoleophilia bacterium | reverse complement strand
TGTTCACCTACGAGACCACCGTGTTCGTGATGGACCCCTCCCGCAGCGCCGAGGTGCCGCCGGCCAGCTGGGCATCGACCGGGAGCAATCGGCGCTGGAGGCCGGCCGCCGCCTGGTCATCTCCTCCGACTTCTACAAGGCCTATCAGTCGCTGGCCACCATCGACGGCGTGGACCCGCTGTGGTGCTGGGCCCATATGCGCCGGTATTTCCTGCGGGCCGGCGCCGCGCACCCCGAGGCGCTCGGCGAGTGGTGCGACGCGTGGACCGGGCGGATCGCGGTGCTGTACCGGGCGCACCACGCCCTGGCGGCCACCACGCCGGGCACTGTCGCTCACCAGGACGCCGCCGGCCGCTGGCAGCGGGCCTTCGACGACATCGACGCGCACCGCATCCTGCAGGCCAGCGACGCCGCAAAGGGCCTGCTGCACCCGGCCGCCGCCAAGGTCATCGCCACGCTGACCAGCGAATGGGACGGGCTGGCCCGCCACCAGCACCTGCCGCAGCTGCCGCTGGACAACAACATCAGCGAGCGCGCCCTGCGCACCCCGGTGATCGGCCGCAAGAACTTCTACGGCTCCGGCGCCGCATGGGCCGCCCACCTGGCCGCCGGCATCTGGACCGTCACCGCCACCGCCGCCCGGCACGACATCGAGCCCCTCAGCCTGCTGACCGGCTACCTGCAAGCATGCGCCCACGCCGGCGGAACCGCCCCGGACAGAGCCGGCCTGGACCCGTTCCTGCCCTGGACACCCCAAGGACGCGCCCGCCGTCGTCCCGCCAGCGATCCCCGCCGGGGCCAAGGTCCCAGCCCGTAACCCCGGCAGCCCGCAAAGCCGGCCTATGCCTCTCTGTCGCATGACGCCGAGGGCCGCTCCGTCATGCCCAGACGGAACCACAACACGATCTCCCACGGGTTCCCCGATTACTTACACCAGGGCAGTTCCCTCGCGGCCTAGCACCTGGACGGGATCGGGAACATAGGGGGCGAGAACCTTGCCGATTACCGGGCGCAGCAGGTCCCACCGTCGGCTGACCGTCGGCTGGCTGCAATGGAAATGCGCTGCTGCGGCAGCCTGGGTTGCATTGCGGCGCATCAGCATGACGACCATGACCACCGAGTCGAGCAGTCCGACCGCCGGCGGCTTTTTCGCGTCGGCCTTGACCAGCGAGCCGATCTCCTGCATGACCAGGAGGCTCAGCTTGTGCAGCTGCCCGGTGGTCAGCCCTGTGAGAGCATAGTACTCCAACGGTTCCTCCTTGTGATCCTTTCGGTCTTGTCAACCATGGATCTAAAAGGAGGAGCCGTTGCCATGTCCAAGGTTTCCCGTCATTCTCAGGAAACGTTCATCTTTGCCTGTGAAATTGTGGAAACTTTCCGTCGTGCCGACCGCCAGAGTTTCGGAGCAGAGAAATCCGAAAATACGATGAATGAATAATCCCCCTGTTACGGCACTACAAGGTTGAATGGCCAGCATTTGTACCTCTTTACCGGCGGCTGGGATTCGAGGGTGAGGCCGGTCTGGGCGAGGAACCCGTCGATGAGGGCGGGCCGGTACTGGATGCGCTTGAGCCGGCTCTTCATGATCGCGGCGAGCTGGTCCACGTCGCGGGCGGCCAGGTTGCCCAGGCCGTTCTTCATGTTCGACCAGGCTCCCTCGACGGGGTTGAGATCAGGAGCGTAGGAAGGCAGCCGTACCTCGGTCAGCCAGCCCGGGTGAGAGCTGATGAACGCCCTCATCACCGCGCTGATGTGGGTGTTCAGATTGTCCCAGATCAAGATGACCGGGGCCTGCAGTTCCTTATGCGCGGCGGCGATCAGGCCAGCGTAGTCAGCTTCGGACATCGAGCGGCGCTCCCCCTTGCGCCCGCGGTGGATGCGGACCCGGTAGAACAGGTGGGCCCCGCGCGCCGGGCCGCAGGCACACCAGCCCCGCGACCGACACCCGGCCCGAGCCCTTGCCGCAGACCGTGACCACGGGGGTGTGCCCGCGGGGTGCCCAGGTCCGGGCCTTCGGCGGGCGCAGGTTCTGCCCGGCCTCGTCCTCGAAGACGATCCACGCCCCGGTCGCCGCCGCTAGCCTCGAACCTTCGCCCAGGTCACGGCCCGCCACGCGGCGATCGCGTCCTCGTGGCGCTCCGCCGCCCGGTGCACCGGGACCTGCGGGGTGTACCCGAGGCGGTGCAGCAGGTACGAGGTCCCGCGCAGCGTGTACCGGACATGGAACAGCCGGCCCATCACGGTGGTGACCCGGTCCAGCGTCCACCGCTGGTCCTCTGCTCCAGCCCCATACCGCCGGGCCGGCCTCCAGCGCGGCCCGCAGCCGCTCCAGTTGCGCCCCGCTCAGCCGGCACACCGCCCCGCCAGGACCTCTGGACGCCAGCGCGGCGGTGCCGCCAGCCCGCCAGCGCCGCCGCCACATGTACGCCGAATTACATGAGACCCGAAGCCGCCAGGCAACCTCCGGCGGCTCAACCCCCTCCGCGAACCACTCCGCGGCCTGCAACCGCACCTTCTCGCGCCTGACCCGCCCAGCGGCGGACAGGCCACCACCATCCGGATACCTCATACCTCCGCAGTAGCCCCGTCAGCCAGCCCTGTCACGACGACACGCCGAGCAACCCCCACACCATCAAAATCCTGACAATTCAATTTCTGTAGCACGCAAAATCCATTCCGCATCCGCAGGTTGGCGACCTCGCTCATCTGATCCGTAGATCAATGGAGCCCGTCCGATCCGTGCGCCGGAATCCGTATCGGCAGGTCAGCGTCCTGCCCGGTGTCCGGCAGAGATGTCATAGTCCGGTACCGTCCGGTCAGTCCGTGAGAAAGCTGTGAGAGATTCCGAGTGGATCGCTGAACCAGTGACCTCTGCGCGACAATGAGATACCGCAGGAGGTTGCGGGATCACCGCCAGCCGGGGGCAGCCATGGCAGAAAACCGCTACGTGTTCGACAACGCTGCGACGGCCGAGACCGGGCTGCGCTTCTCCGGGCTGGAGGCGACCTTCGATCCCTCTACCATCCGCTACCTGACCGGGGTCGGCGTGACCGGCGGGTGGGCATGCTGGGAGATCGGCGCCGGTGGCGGCAGTATTGCCCGGTGGCTGGCTGAGCAGGTCGGCCCAACGGGAAGCGTGCTCGCCACCGACATCGACCCCCGGTTCATCCCGCCCTCCCAGCTGAGCCATCTCAAGGTGGCCCGTCACGACGTCTCCGCCGATGCGATCCCGCTGGCTTGCTACGATCTCATCCACGCCCGGCTGGTCCTGAGCCACCTGCCGCAGCGGCGCGAGGTCCTGGTCAGGCTGACACAGGCTCTGCGGCCGGGCGTGCTGGCTGGTCATCGAGGACTTCTGCCATGCCTTCGAGCGCGGCAGCGAGCCCGCTGGCCCCGCCGAGGTGAAGCTCCGGAAAGTGGTCCTCGCGCTGGGCAATTTCATGGAGCGCGCCACCGGCAACGAGTGGGATTTTGCGACGTCGCTCCCGCAATTGCTGGCCGGTTCGGGGCTGGCCGATGTGGGCGGAGAGGGACGGCTGGTCTTCGCCCGGGGCGGCTCGCCCGCCGCGGGGGTGATAGAGGCTGCCTTGCGCCAAGTCGGTGATCAGATGATCGCCGCAGGACTGGTCGACCGCCCAGCCCTGGATGAGGCCATCGTCTTCCTCACCACCCCCACGTCAATGGTCAGCCTGCCCCTGATGGTGTCGGCATGGCCGACAGAAACAGCCCGGGCCGAACCCGCGGATTAAGAGACGGGCTCGGCCATGATCGGGACCGTCCGAATCCGTCCGGGTTCTCGGCTCTAGCTGCGATGGTGCGGCGGACTGATATGCCTGGCGTCTAAGCCTGGATCCACCGATGATATTGAAGGCTGGCAGCCGTTCTCCCAGGTCAGACCCCTGTTGTCCCTTCCAGGAGGCTGCACTTACCAGGTGCAGTCGTCAACAGCGCCAATCAGGGCGCTGACCTGCTTAAACACCGATAAACCCGAAAAGGCGTCGGTAGATCGAGGCTAAGGTAGTACGGTGGCGTTGCCGCCCGGATTGCTGCTCAGTGATCACATGAGTCGCGCCGATGGGCCGCGTGTAAAGAGAATGAGCCGTCGCGCCGGTTGACCGTAGCATGGCTGTCAGGACGCCGGTCATCACATCTTCCGGGGGCGGGTAGCCATGAGCATCGGAATGACCAAAGTTCAGCACGTCAAGATCCCGGTTACCGACCTAGCGCGCAGCGTGGCCTGGTATTCCAGGCTCCTTGACCTGGTGCCATTCAGGGAGTTCGTGGAGCAGGGTGCCCTGCGGGGAGCCGCGCTGCGTAGCCCGGAGGCGGGCTTCGCCGTCGCGTTGAGAGAACGACAGTTTTGCGCCAGCCAGCCCGACCTGGCCGGGTTCGACCTGGTCGCTTTGCACATGGCCAACCGGGAGGCGCTGGCGGACCTGGCCGCGAAGTGTGATCGGCTGGGCATTGGTCACGGCCCGATCCAGGACCGTGGCCCCAACGAGGCCGTCGTGGACGTGCCCGATCCGGACGGTACGGTTTTGCGCTTTTTCTGGGAGCGCGAGAATGAGGAGACCTTGCGCTTCCTGGGGTTGAGCTTCGGCGCCGATGGCCAGCCAGCCTTTTACGACACGCCGCGTCTGCCCGTTCCGGACGGCCCATAGACCGGATTCGCTAGTGGCAAGCAGGTCTCGTTGGGCCCCAGGCAGGACTAAGGCCAGTCCCAGCTTGGAAGGCTCCGGGTACAGGGTCAATGATCAGCGTGGACGCAGGTCAGGCGGCGTGCCCGTCTGTCCGTGAGTGACCGTGAATCACCCCCGTTCACCGTCCGATCGGGCATGCAACGGGCACGCCGTCCGGCGGCATCCGGCGAGCGCTGTTCCACCGGTACGCCTGCCAGGCCGCCGCCATGGTCGAGCTGTTGGAAGCAGCCGTCGCTGAGATGCACACCCGGGCGGACCAGTTCGGCGGCCGGACCCGCACCTTCACCCCTTCGACCGCGTTCCCGTTCCAGGTGATCCTGGTCGATGAGCTGGCGTTCCTGACCGCCTACCAGCCCGAACGCGACCTGCGCAAGCGCGCCGAGGCCGCCATCGCCACTCTGACCAGCCAGTGCCGGTCGGTCGGGGTATGCGTGGTCGGGGCCCTGCAGGACCCGCGCAAGGACGTGATCAGCCTGCGGAACCTGTTCTCCACCCGCATCGCTCTGCGCCTGGATGAGTCCGACCAGGTGGACATGGTGCTGGGCGACGGCGCCCGGGACCGCGGCGCGCTGGCCGACCAGATCTCCCCCATTCCCTGGACCGGCGCCGGGGTCGGCTATGTCCGGCTGGAGGCCTCCCCCGACCCGGTACGCGTCCGCGCCGCCTACGTCACCGACGACGACATCTGCGCCATGGCCGCGGCCGTGGGCTACCTGCCGGGCGGCGGCCTATGAGGGAGACCACGTGGCGGACTGACGAGCCCTGCCCGGTGTGCGGGACCGGGCTGGTCCTGGTCGATGACGGGCGGCCGGTGCTGCGGGCCGAGTGCCGCCTGTGCGGCTACACCGGGCACTTCGACACCGGTGACCTGGACGGTGACTGGTGACCGGGACGGACCGGCGGGGGACGCGGGCGGAACGGCTGGCGATGCCGCTGGCCCGGAACGTGGTCAAGGACCTGGCCACCGAGCACGGCGCGTGCCTGCGCCCGGTGCAACTGCGCCGCACCGAGATCGACACCGGGTACGTCGAGCAGGCCCTGATCCCGTGCGGGCACACCCTGGCCTCGGTCTGCCCGCCCTGCGCCGAACGCGCCCGGATCCTGCGCGCCACCCAATGCCGCGAAGGCTGGCACCTCGACCACGAACCCGTCATCGACCCCGACCCGGCCACTGGGGAGCAGAGTGCCCTAGTCACTGACCGGGCCGAGGTGCAAGCCGACCGCGACGCCCTGGCCAACGAAGGCCTCGACACAACAGATCTAGACGAGCGGATCGGCGAGCTGGACGATCAGATCACCGACGCCGGGATCCGCGGCAATGTGCTCCCAGCGCGACCGCGCCGCCACCGGTCGACCCGGCGCAGGCAGGACGCCGCGCCGCTGCCCCGCCGTCCGGTCAGCGCCCGGACGGTGGGAAAGACCTACACCGCGCCGGACGGCAGGACATTCCGCCCGTCCCTGTTCGTGACGCTGACCTGCCCGTCCTACGGCCGGGTCCGCGAGGACGGCACCCCCGCCGAGCCGGACAGTTACGACTACACTCGGGCCGCCCGCGACGCCCTGCACTTCGCCGCGCTGTTCGACCGGTTCATCCAGAACCTGCGCCGCCTGGTCGGCTACGACCTGCAGTACTTCGCCGCCATCGAACCCCAGCGCAGGCTCGCCCCGCACGTCCACCTCGCCCTGCGCGGCACCATCTCCCGCGCCGAGATACGCGAGGTCATCGCCGCCACCTACCACCAGGTCTGGTGGCCCTCCACGGCAGCCGTCAAGTACGACGGCAGGCACCTGCCGGCCTGGGACGAGCACACCGGCACCTACCTCGACCCGGATACCGGCGAGATCCTGCCGACCTGGGACCTGGCCCTCGACACCATCGGGGACCAAGACGAGCCGCTGCACGTGGCCCGGTTCGGCGACCGGTTCGACGCCCAAGGCGTGCTCGCCGGATCTAAGGACGCCAGCCGGTGCATCGGCTACCTGACCAAGTACCTGACCAAGCACATCGGCGACTGCCACCAGGTGACCACCGACGCCCAGGCCGCGCACGCCGCCCGGCTAGCCGACGCGCTCCGCTACGAACCGTGCTCGCCGACGTGCGCGAACTGGCTCCGCTACGGCATCCAGCCGAAGAACGCCCGGCCGGGCCTGCGGCCAGGCTGCTGTAAGGGCAAGGCCCATCGCCGCGAGTACCTCGGTTACGCCGGGCGCCGCGTGCTGGTCTCCCGCAAGTGGTCCGGCAAGACCCTGGCTGATCACCGCGCCGACCGCAAGGCCTGGCTAACCGGGATGCTCGGACTTCCGGCAACCGACCCGACCCGGTACACCTGGGAACCGGTCAAACCCGGCGACCCGGACCACATGCCCAACGGGCAACGGCTCCTGCACGTCGTCGCCGACCGCATCCAATGGCAAACCGCCCTCGAACAGGCCCGCCGACGGGCCGCCGAGGCCGAACTTCCGGCAACAGGCAGGGCGGCATGAGTAGCCACTGCAAGGGCGGGCGCGCGGAGCAACTCCTGACCGTGGCCGAGGTCGCCGAACTGCTCCGCACCTCCGAACGCTTCCCGCGTCGGCTGATCGCCGAACGCCGTATCCGCTTTACCCGCATCGGCCGTCACGTCCGGATACCCGAGTCCGCGCTGCGCGAGTTCATCGAATCCGGGCTCGTCGAACCCATCACCGCAACGAAGAAAGAAAGGGCTGCATGATGGCCAACAAGAAGGCACGCCGCCGCCGGTTCGGTGCGCTCCGCGAGCTGCCATCCGGCCAGTGGCAGGCACGGTACCGAGGGCCGGACGGGGTAATGCGATCCGGACGCGGGCAAGGTGCTGCTCTCGGACTACGGCGCCGCCTGGATCGAGGAGCGGCCGAACCTGCGGCCAAAGACGATCCAGCTCTACCGGTATCTGCTGCGCCGTCACATCGCACCGCACTTCGAAGCCAAGAACGTCGCCGAAGTCAAAGAGGCGCATATCCGCCGCTGGCGCAAGGAGCTACTCGACTCGGAGGTAAGCGCGGTGACGACAGCGAAGGCGTACCGGCTGCTCAAAGCCATCCTCAATACCGCTGTGGACGACGGGATCATCCGCCGCAACCCATGCCGCATCAAGGGCGCTGGCCTGGAGAAGTCACCGGAAAGGCCGGTGCTCACCATTCCCGAGGTCTTCGCGCTGGCCGAGGTGATCGATCCGCGGTACGGCGCGCTCGTGCTCCTGGGAACTTTCGGCAGTCTCCGCTGGGGCGAACTGGCCGCACTGCGCCGCAAGGACATCGACCTGGCGGTGGGCACGATCCGCGTCGAACGGCAGCTGACCGAGATGCCCGGCGGCGGCTACGCCTACGGGGCACCCAAGTCAGACGCCAGCGTCCGCACGGTGTCGATCCCTAACCTCGTCGTGCCACGTATCCGCTGGCATCTCAGCCAATTCACCAAGCAGGATCCCGAAGCGCCCGTCTTCACCGCCCCCACGGGCACGCCACTGCGGCACGGCAATACGCAACTGAACCAGGGGTACCAGCAGGAACCGTCGTCCGCGGACGCCCTGTTCCTCTCACCCGCCTCACGGACCATTGCGTTCACCTTGCCGGCGGCAACGGCCATGACGCTCGCCTGCACGGCGCCGATCTCGCTGCCGCTCAACCCCAGTCCCTTAGCGACGCCAAGGTAGTGCTCCATTCAGGGGCGACAGCCGAGAGCCATGGCAGCGGCCAGGTGGACGAGGAGCGTCTCCCTCTCCCCCAGGATCTCGTTGTGGCGCGCCGAGTCGTAGAAGGCCTCGCAGGCCTTCATCTGCCTGATCGGTAGCATCAGTCCTGCTCGCCACGTGGCCGGACCTGGCTAGCAGTCGCAAGTTCCGCGAGGCGCGTGATGCGATAGAGATGCGCATCAGGGAGTGGATCGCAGAGCACGCCCCGAAGGCCTAGGGCTCACGGCCGCGCGGAAGGGTACGCCGGTCCGCAGTCGCGCCCGGGCCCGCCTCAGCGTGATCCAGGTGTGCCGCCAAGACCCGAGGCGCGGGGGGACGCCTCGGACCGGGGGGCTCGTCACCTCGTGCGCGCGCGCCTCTCGCCTCGGCCTCGCGAAGCTCCTGCCGACGCTCCTCCTCCGTCAGCGCGGAGGCACGAACGCTGCGGAGCTGACGCCGGATCTTCATGCCGTGGGTGATCATGGCCATAGTCTTCCCTCACCGTGTTAGCAGGACGTGAAGGGGGCGCCTCGATGCGGTGAATCTGGCCGTCGCACCCCCACCCGGGAATCCGCCCCGGCCCTCACCGTCCTCTCACGCTGCTCTCGCCGCCTGCTCGCACGCGCGCGGTACAAGTCCTTCGAAGAGACGAGCAGAAGGAGACTCGGACGAGCAAGCACGTCGACCTCGCGTGCACCGTGTGCACGGAGGAGTTCCAGGTACCGATCGCGGTGTGCCGCGCCCACTCGGGCGTCGTGCCTTGCCCCTGCTGCGGCAGTACCGACCTGGTGCTGCTGGGCATGGCCGAGCGAGACGACGCCCGCGTGGACGGGGCCGCCGCGTGACATGGCTCACGCCGACCGTCGTTGGCGGCATCTTGGCTAGCCTGCGTCTAACGGCGATCCCCCGACTATAGGTCGGCAGACGCGGCCGTTGCCGGCCGCCGAACCGACGCATCAGGGAGGCAGCACCATGAGCCTGTTCCATCATCAGCATGGAGAGGCAGAACGTCCCGAAGCGGCGACGTCGTTCGACGTGCTCGGCGACGACGGCGTCGTGCGCCGTTTTGCGCGCGAGGACTTCGACCAGATCTTCGCGTCCACCGACGCCGAGGAGGTGCAGCGCCAAGTCGAGCTCGGCTGGGTCATCCTGGACGAGCGCGAGGTCGAGGCGCCCGGGCGCGGTCCCTCAGGCGAGGACCTCATCTCGGGTATCCAGGGCCTGCGCGTCGGCGGCGTCCTCGACTACGCCCCGGGCGAGTCGGTCACGAGTTACGTCGTCGGCTACCTGAAGGACGACGCCCGTGGCAAGCCCGGAAGGTAGCGGTCCGGACCACTCGGCGCGCAGCCGGGTGCAGGAGTGGATCGGAGATGCCCGGCCTGGGTCTTCCGCCAGGCTAGGCGCTTCTTTCGAAAGCCTCTTCGATCCGGTGCCAGAGCCTGTCCCATGTCTGCTCGGCCGTAGCAAGATGGAGAGCGACTTCGTCCAACCGTGGGACTAGCGTCGCATCGCAGCCCGGGCAGAGAAGGACGTCGTACCGTCTCACCCAGTGTTGCGGATGCGCGGTCTGCACGCCGCATCCCGCACAGGTACTTGTGATCGCCGCTCTGCCGACCATGTCCAAAGCCTCCCAGCCTCACTCCAACAGCCAGGGTCAGTCTAGCCGCCGCTGCGTATAGCAAACCGTCTCGCCGTGAGCGCTGCGTCGCAGTAGCTGGCCGCACCGGTCAGCTCTCCCCAAGGAGGGTCAAGTCCCGAGTTGTGGTGTAAGTCCGTCGTCGGGATGATCGCGGCCTCAGGCCGCCGGTAGCGCGCCACCTCCCACTGTCTCGTCTGCCGCCCGGGCCAGCAGCGCCTGCAGCGATTCCACCGAGAGGTAGCGCCGCCCCACGAGCCATTCGTCGTTCTGCTCGACGAGCAGCGCTCCGGCGAGGCGGACCAGGGCGGCGTCGTTCGGGTAGATGCCGACCACGTCGCGAGCGGCGGCCGATCTCGCGGTTGACGCGCTCCAGCGGGTTGGTCGAACGCAGCTTGCACCAGTGCTCGGCCGGGAAGGCCATGAAGGCGAGCAGCTCCTCCTCGGCTTCGAGCAGCAGACGCGCCACCTTGGGCGCGCTGCGCTCCAGGGCAGCAGCCACGCCGGCCAGGCGCTCACGGGCCTCCGCGGCGCTCTCGGCGGCGAAGATCTGGCGGATGGCGGTGGCGATCATCGGCTGCTGCGCCTTTGCGCAGTGGCCCAGCATGTCGCGCAGGAAGTGCACCGTGCAGCGCTGCCAGGGCAGCCGAGAGCACCTTGGCGATGGCGCCCTTCAGGCCCTCGTGAGCGTCGGAGACCAGAGCTGCACGCCAGAGAGGCCGCGGGCCCGCAGGCTTCGCAGGAACTCCCTCCAGAAGGCCTCCGTCTCGGCCTCGCCGACGTCGATGCCGATCACCTCGCGCCGCCCCGTCTCGTGCACGCCGTAGGCGATCACGAGCGCCTTGTGGCGCACCCCGCCGGGCTCCCGCACCTTCTCCACCTTGGCATCCAGCCAGAGGTAGGGATAGCGGCCCTCCAGGGGCCGCTCGCGGAAGCAGCGCACCTGCTCATCGAGGCCGGCGCAGAGGCGGCTGACGGCGCGAGCGGCTGATGCCGGACAGCCC
The DNA here is from genome assembly GCA_963709845.1 of uncultured Thermoleophilia bacterium. Taxonomy (GTDB): domain Bacteria; phylum Actinomycetota; class Thermoleophilia; order UBA2241; family UBA2241; genus CAIXSE01. The sequence goes on along the minus strand of CAVPXV010000003.1, from coordinate 495,566 downwards.
GAGCTGGGTCACCAGGCGGTCGACCTTGCGCGTACAGACGCCGTTGACGTAGGCCTCCTGGATGACGGCCACCAGGGCCTGCTCGGAGCGGCTGCGGGGCTCGAGGAAGCTCGGGAAGTAGCTGCCGGCGCGCAGCCGCGGGATGGCCAGCTCGATCTCGCCGGCGCGGGTGTTCCAGGCCCGCTCGCGGTAGCCGTTCCTGTGCGTCAGGCGCTCGGGCGCCTTCTCGTGCAGGCCGGCGCCGATCTGCCAGCTACCTCGGCCTCCATGAGCTCGCGCACGAACCAGGCAAGGGTCTCGCGCAAAACGTCGGCATGCTCATCGCCCATCAGCTTGCGCACAAGCTTCTCGAGAGCTCAGACTCGTCTCGGCCATCGTGGTGCTCCTCTCGTCGTTTCCCTGCAACGGTTCCGACGATTGTGCAGCCCACGGTGGCCGTTCTCTACCGGGACTGCGCTCTAGGACTTACACCACATTACGGGACTCAACTCCAAGGAGGTCCTGGACCCGACAGCCGACATCCAGCCAGGCATGTGCCTGACGCAGCATGCAAGCGCCGGGGCTGGTTGCTAGAAAGTTGCTAATTCTGCGGGAAACGCGAGGCTCGCACTCGGCCGGAGGGACTGGCCTCTGAACTCGAATGGACTCGAATTGACTCCAGAAGCACCCAAATAGCACCCGAGAGTGCGGATTTAGGAAACCTGTGCTCTATCCACTGAGCTACGAGGGCATTGTGCCGATTTGCAGGTACTTTGTGTTCCTGCGGCCCGGCAAGAATACCACGAGTTGCTAATAGGTTGCTAAATCTGCAGGAAACGTGCGGCGCGGCTCCGGCAGATGGGCGACATGGCTCCGGTAGCTACGTTACACCTGAGGCCCCTCTAGGTATCAGACACTCAAGCGGCGCCGGCGAGCCGCGCCGGCGCCAGGTCGAGTGCGGAAGCAGGTGACCGCAATGGTCGTCACGGTGACAGAGGGCCGCTACGGCCCAGAGCAGCAGGCGCAGACCGAGGCGTTCCTGGCAGAGTTCCTGCCGCGCATGAAGCAGGAGCCGGGCGTCGTCGAGATCCTCCACTACGCCGACTCCGAGAGCGGCACGACCAGCACCGTGGTCGTATGGGAAAGCGAAGCGGACGTGCGTCGCTACCGCGAAGGGGAGCTGGTCAAGGAGGCCATCGCCTTCGAGCAGCGCAGCGGCGAGCCGGCGAGCCGGTCAGGCCCGTTCCCTGTCCAGGTACGCCTGACCGGCGACGAAGTCGCGAAGCGCCGGTCCGCCGCCTGAGAGGCGGCGGCACGCAGACGGATCCACTCAACGCAACGGAGAACGCCATGGACCTTCACATCCAGCGTTGGGGCGACCAGGGCTCCGAGGTCCTGCTCGTCCACGGCAGCGTCACGAACGGCGAGATGACCTGGGCGGAGCAGCGGCCCTTGGCCGACCGCTGGCGGCTGGTGGTCGTCGACCGCCGCGGCTACTTCCCCAACCCGCCGGCCGATCACGAGGACTTCGAGGAGGACGTGCCCGACATCATCGAGCTCCTGGGCGAGGGCGCGCACCTCGTCGGCCACTCCTACGGCGCGGTGATCAGCCTGCTCGCCGCAGCCGAGCGCCCCGAGCTGGTGCGCTCGCTGACGGTGATCGAGCCGCCGGCCTTCGGCGTCGCCCTCGACCGCCCCGAGGTGGCGGCCTTCGCCGCCGGCATACGGCCCTTCTGGCTGCGCGGGCCTCGCGACCCGGAGGCGTTCCTGCGCGGCTTCCTCGAGATGGCGGGGTCCTCGGCGCAGCTGCCCAGCCCCGCTGCCCCCGCCGCTCCTGCAGAGCGCGAAGCTGCTGATGGTGGAGCGCGACCCGACCGAGGCCGTGATCCCGCTCGAGCGGTTGCGGGAGGCGCCGCTCCCCAAGCTCGTGGTCTCCGGCGCGCACAGCGCGGTCTTCGACGCCGTCTGCGACGTGCTCGAGAAGGAGCTGGGCGCGGAGCGCGCCGTCATCCCCGGCGCGGGCCACAGCGTGCCGCGCACCGGCGCGCCGTTCAACGACAGGCTGCAGGCGTTCCTGAGCTCAGCCGAGGCGATAAGCAGGGCGGCCTAGCGGTGCCGGCTGGCGAGCGAGACGACGTTGTCCTCGAGCGGCTGAGCGTCCTCGAGGACCTTCTCCTCCGCACGCTCGAGCGCGGCCCGCGTCACCTCGTCGAGTCCCGCCACGGCCTTCGCCCTCGCCGCCGTCGTCAGCCGCACGTAGTGCCGCAGCGTGGTCGCCGGGTCGGAGTGCCCCAGCCACTCCTGCGCCTGCTTGACGCCGTAGGTCTCATAGACCCAGGTGCCGAACGAGTCGCGCAGGCCGTGGATCGGCAGGTGCGGGTCGATCTTCTGGCGGGCGACCCAGTTCCACCACTGGCTCTTGAGGGTCGAGGGCGCCATCTGGCTGCCGTCCTTCTTGGGGACGACCCTCCCCGCCTCGTTCCACGCCGGGCCCTGGGCCAGGCGGTACTCCTTCTGCGCGGAGAGCCAGACGCGCAGCTCGTCGCAGGCGGCGGCCGGCAGCGGCACGGTCCGCGCCTTGCCGTTCTTCGGCGGGTACTCGAGGAGCGTGCCGTCGTCGTCCTCCTCGACCGTGCGGCAGACAGTGACGAAGCCGCGCGTCGAGGTCGAGGTCGGACCAGAGAAGTCCGGCGACCTCGCCGACCCTGAGGCCGGAGAAGCCGGCGAGCACGCCGGCGGCGTGGACCTGGAGGCCCCGCGCCTTGATCACCGTGCTCGCGATCTCCTCCATGCTCCACACGGGCCGCGTCTTCGGCCGCAGGTGCCATGCTCTGGGGTTGGCTGATCGACGGGACCGCCCCGGACCGCTTCGACATCATCGGCGGGGCCATCGCCTTGGTTGGCGTGGTCGTGGTGCTCTATGGCCGCGTGGTGTTCGCCTGACGGACGCTGCCGGCCTGCGCACCCGGCATACACTGGAGCGAGTCGAGCGACGACGATCGAGAGGAGCCCTCACGTGAACTACCTCTTCATCCTCAACGACCCCGCCTACGGCACCGAGCGCAGCTACAACGCCCTGCGCCTCGCCATGAGCCTGCAGAAGCAGGAGCCCGGGGCCGAGGTCTGCGTCTTCCTCATGGGCGATGCCGTGGTCTGCGCCAAGGCCGGGCAGAAGACGCCCGACGGCTACTACAACCTCGAGCGCATGCTGAAGGCCGTTGGGCGCAAGGGCGAGGTGCTGCTCTGCGGCACCTGCATGGACGCCCGCGCCATGACGCCGGACGAGGCCACCGAGGGCGCCAGGCGCAGCTCCATGGACGAGCTCACCGAGCGCACGCGGGCGGCCGACAAGGTGCTCGTCTTCTGAGGTAGCGAGTCGCCCAGCCATCGACGACGGCGCCCGTGGGGATAGTCGTCCCAGGCGTCATGGAGAGCAGATGAACACAGGCAAGCACAGGGTCGTCATCGTCGGCGGCTCCTTCGGCGGTGTGAACGCCGCCTACCAGCTGCGCCGCAAACTGGGCGACCGCGTCGATCTGACGCTCATCTCGGCCGAGGCGGACTTTACGTTCATCCCCAGCCTGCCGTGGGTGATGATGGGCTGGCGCCGGCCCGAGGCGCTCAAGGTCCCGCTCGCCGCACCTCTGGCCAGGAAGGGCGTGCGCTTCGTGCACGACCGCGCCACGCTCATCGACCCGTCGGCGCAGTCCGTGACCACGGCGGGCAGGGAGAGCTTCGGCTACGACCACCTGGTGCTCGCCACCGGCGCCGACCTCGACTGGTCGAACGTGCCCGGCTCCGACCCGGCCGACGGCGTCGTACACACCTGCTTCACCATCGAGCAGGCGGTGGCGGCGCGCGAGGCCATCCGCCGTTTCGTCGCCTCGGACGGCGGCCGCGCCGTCATTGGAGCGAACTCCAGCGCCAGCTGCATCGGCCCAGCCTACGAGGTCATCATGATGCTCGAGACGCTGCTGCGCCGGCAGAAGCGGCGGCACCTCTTCGACCTCCACCTGGTGACCCCGGAGCCCTTCCTCGGCCACTTCGGCGTCAACGGGATCGGCAACCTGAGCCGGATGATGAAGGACGAGTTCCGCTCGCGGCACCTGAACTGGACGACGAATGCTGCCCTCGCGGGCATCGAACCGGGCAAGGCCACCCTGGCGGACGGCACCGAGATGCCGTTCGACCTGGCAGTGCTCATCCCCGCCTTCTACGGAGCGCAGGTCGTGCGCGACGTCGACGGCCTCGGTAACCCCCGCGGCTTCATCCCCACCGACAAGCAGCTGAGGAGCACGGCTTTCCCCAACATCCACGCCGTAGGGGTCTCAGTGGCCATCGCGCCCCCCGCAGCCACAGCCGTCCCGGTCGGCGTCCCGAAGACGGGGCACATGACCGAGGAGATGGCCGTGCGGACGGCGACCAACATCGCCGCCGAGGTCGCCGGCTCGGGGGACTTCGTCGACGGGCTGCTCCTGCCCGCCACGTGCGTCTCCGACGCGGGCGACGTCGCCTTCTACATCCGCGCCGATCCGTTCCTGCCGCCGCGCAACGTGGCGGTGCTGCGGCGCGGCGCGCCGTACCACTATCTCAAGGTCGCCTTCGAGCGCTACTACCTCGAGAAGATCAGACGGGACCTCCCTTCCCTGCACTTCGGCTGGTGAGCACGGAGGCGCGGCGCGGGGAGTCCGGACATGGAAACCGCCCACCTTGGGAGGAAGCATGAGCGCGCCATCCGACATCCGCCCGGGACTCTCGACTCGCTGCGTCCACGCCGGCGACGAGCGTGACCCGCAGGGCGCCATCCACACGCCCCTCTACAACCACTCCACCTTCGCATTCGCCAAGACGGCCGACCTGCTCGACGTCGTCGAAGGCCGCTGTCCCGGGTCGCTCTACACGCGCTACGGGCTCAACCCGACGATCCAAGCGGTGGAGCGCAAGCTCGCCGACCTCGAGGGGGCCGAAGCCGCCCTCGTCTTCTCGTCGGGCATGGCAGCCGAGGCGGCAACCTTCCTAGCGTACGTCCACGCTGGTGGGCACATCGTCTGCATCGGCGACGTCTACGGCGGCACCTTCGAGCTGCTTGGCGTCAACCTCCCGCAGGTGGGGATTGAGACGACGTTTCTCCTCGTCAGTGAAGTGGACCGCCTGCCGGACGTCCTCACCGAGCGCACGCGCATGGTCTTCTTCGAGACGCCCACCAATCCCCAGCTCGAGCTCATCGACATCGCGGCCGTGGCTGAGGCTGCGCACCGTGCGGGCGCCATCACTGTCGTGGACGGCACCTTCGCGACGCCCGTGAACCAGGACCCGCTGGACTTCGGCGCCGACCTCGTTGTCCACTCCACGACCAAGTACCTGGGCGGTCACAGCGACCTCACCGGCGGCGCGGTCCTGGGCTCGTGCGAGCTGCTCGAACCGATCGCCCTGTGGCGCAAGAACCTCGGCCAAATGATGGCCCCCGAGGTCGCCTTCCTCCTGGCGCGCAGCATCCGCAGCCTGGTCGTGCGCGTGCGCGCTCAGAATGAGAGCGCCATGGCGGTGGCGAGCTTCCTCGCCGCCCATCCGCGTGTGGCGAAGGTCAACTACCCCGGGCTGGCGACGGGCGAGCAGGCCGAGATCGCGGCTCGGCAGATGCGCGGACCGGGCGGCATGCTCAGCTTCGTCCTTGACGAAGACGCCGCTTCCACGGCCGCCGTGGTCGACCGGCTGCGGCTGTTCAGCATCGCCGCGAGCCTCGGCGGCGTGGAGAGCCTCGCCACGCAGCCGATCACGACCACGCACCACGGACTGACGCCGGAGGAGCGTTCCCGACGGGGCATCGTCGACGGCATGGTGCGGCTGTCGGTGGGCCTGGAAGACGCTGACGACCTCATCGCCGACCTCGAGCAGGCCTTGGCTTGACCGAGCGCATCAGCAACGTTTGCGCAGAGTGCCAGTCGGCCAACACAAGAGGGACGCGAAAGCAGGCCATCTAGTCGGCGAATCGGGCATAGCCCACCCGTGGAGGACGACATGAGCACCACAAGCATCAGCGACGCGCTTCAGAGGATCAGCGACGTCATGGTCGCCGATCCAGAGAAGGCGCGCACGAAGGGCGTTCCTGCGACAGCACGCCTTGTGGAAGGACTTCGGTTTGAAGTGACCGGTCCGTCGGGTGAGAGCGCGCTCACCGACATGCCGGCGGCGATGGGCGGCGCTTCAAGCGCGCCGGCTCCCGCCTGGTTGCTCCGCGCGGCGATCGCCTCGTGCACAGCCTCCGTCATCGCCATGCGCGCGGCACAGCTCGGCGTCCAGCTCACGACGCTTGAGGCCACGGTCGAGAGCGAGGGGGATCAGCGCGGCATGCTCGGTCTGGGCGAGAATGTCTCGGCCGCCTTCACCTCGATGCGTCTGCGCGTCAGGATCGCCGCGGACGACGTCGCACCCGACGACCTGCGTGCCCTCGTCACCTGGGGCGACGCCCATTCACCCGTCGCATCCACAGTGCGCGACTCTCCGGTGGCTTCCGTTGAGGTCGAGATCGCTTGAGCAGGGACATCGTGAACACGGCGATCTACCTGGACTACAACGCAAGCACGCCGATCGCTCCACAGGTGCAGCGAGGCGATGCTGCCCTTCCTCGCGGAACACTATGGCAACCCTTCGAGCACCCACTGGGCGGGCATCCCGGCCGCCCAAGCGGTAGCTCGCGCTCGCGACCAGCTGGCCACGCTGCTCGGCTGCTCGCCGGACGAGCTCGTCTTCACGAGCGGCGGCAGCGAGGCGAACAACACTGCGCTGAAGGGCGTCGTCGAGGCGGCGGGCGTGGAGAGGCCGCACATCGTGACCACGGCGATCGAGCATCCCGCCATCGTCGAGCCCTGCCGCTACCTGCAGCGCCATGGGCGTCGACGTAACCTTCGTCGGCGTCGACTCCACCGGCCTGGTCGACCCCGAGGACATCGCCGCGGCCATCCGCCCCGAGACGGTCCTGGTCTCCGTGATGCACGCCAACAACGAGGTCGGCACGATCCAGCCGATCGCCGAGATCTCGCGCATCACGCGGGAGGCCGGCATCCTCCTGCACAGCGACGCCGCCCAGTCGGTCGGCAAGCTCCCCACCCGCGTGGACGACCTCGGCGTCGACCTGCTCTCCGTGGCGGCGCACAAGTTCTACGGGCCCAAGGGCGTCGGGGCGCTCTACGTTCGCGAGGGCACGAGGCTCGCGCCGTTCGTGCACGGCGCCGGCCACGAGGGCGGGCGTCGCGCCGGCACCGAGAGCGTGCTGCTCGACGTCGGCCTTGGCGTCGCCGCCATGCTCGCTGCCGACCTGACCTGGACAATCCGTGTCTGCGAGCAGCGCGACTGGCTATGGACTGAGCTGCAGCGCAGGTGGGGCGACCGCGTGATGCTCAACGGCCACCCGACGGAGCGCCTGCCGAACACGCTCAACGTGAGCTTCCTCGGCCGTGACGGCCGCGAGATCCTTGCCGCCATGCCCGAGGTCGCCGCCTCCACCGGCTCGGCCTGCCACAGCGGCGGCACCGAACCATCGCCTGTCCTGGCTGCCATGGGCGTGCCCCGCGAGGTCGGCGCCGGCGCGATCCGCCTCAGCCTGGGACGCATGACGACGCGCGAGGAGCTCGAGACGCTTCTGGAGCAGCTGACCGAGGTCCTGCGCGCCGGCGGCGGATCGTGATGGAGACTCCGCGAATGGACCGGCTGCGCTTCGGCACCTTCCTCGCGCCCAACATCATGCCGGTCTACGAGGCAGTGACCGAAGAGGTGGGGCGCCGCCTCGGGGTCGAGACCGAGCTCTTCGTCGAGACCGACTACGAGGCCTGCGCGAAGGACGAGAACGAGGTCTGCTTCGTCTGCAGCCTGCCCTACGTGGAGTTCGAGCGCCAGGGCATCTCGCCGGCCGTCCCGATCGCCGCGCCGGTGCTCGAGGGCGAGCGCTACGGCGGCAGGCCCGATCTACTTCTCCGACGTGATCGTGCACCGGGACAGCCCGTTTCGGTCGTTCCTTGACCTGCGCGGCCGCTCCTGGGCCTACAACGAGCCGCTCTCGCACTCGGGCTACGGCATCACGCGCTACCACCTGGTCGAGCTCGGGGAGACGCACGGGTTCTTCGGCGAGGTCGTCGAAGCCGGCTTTCACGAGACGTCGATGCGGTTGGTTGCAGCTGGCGAGGTCGACGCCTCCGCGATCGACTCGCAGGTGCTGGCCGTGGCGCTGCGCGACGACCCGTCGCTGGCCCGCTCACTGCGCATCGTCGATGCCCTCGGCCCCTCGACGATCCAGCCCGTCGCCGTGTCGAAGCGCGTGCCGGCCAGAGCAGCGCGCTGAGATCCAGGAAGTCCTGACGACGATGCACGAGGACCCGGTCGATGCGCGAGCGCCTGGCCCTTGGGCTCGTCGAGCGCTTCGTGCCGGTCGACGCCTCCTCCTACGACGACATCCGCATGATGCGGGATGCCTGCGAGGCCGCCGGGTTCATGCAGATCCGCTGACCTTGCTCCTCAGTCGTCTTCGCGAAGCCCGGTGCGCGCCGCCTCGAGCGCCTCTCGTGCCTCGCCGCGGATCCACCAGATCATCGCCAGGGCGGCGATGGGGTCGGCCCACCACCAGCCGAAGAGGCGGTTGAGCAGCAGGCCGACCAGCAGCGTCGCCGACATGTAGATGCAGACCAGCGAGCAGGCGGCGTCGGCGCGCAGGGCGGGGCTCTCCAGCTTCTCGGCGAGGCGCCGTCGCCAGCGCCAGAGCAGCGGCATGATGATGAGCGCCGCGATGGCGAGGGCGAGGCCGGCCGTCGAGGACTCGGGGTGGCTGCGACTTGCGAGGCTCCATACTGAGGTGGCGACGATGTAGACGATGAGGCCGTAGAGGCCCCAGCCGACCAGCCGCGATGCCTGGCGCTCGCGGGCGTCGAGCTCCTCGTCGGTGGCGCGCTCGGTGTGGAGCAGCAGCTGGCGCAGCACCACCCCGGCGGTGAAGAGCTCGATGCCGCTGTCGACGCCGAAGGTGGTGAGCGCCACGGAGCGCGCGGCGATGCCGGCCCAGAGCGCCACGACGAGCTCGACGAGCATCCAGGCCAGCGTCAGCACCTCGGCGAGGCGCGCCTGGCGGATCAAGGTGTCGATTGGTCGAGGCACCATAGTCATCTCACGCGAGCATACCCGTGGACGACCGAGGGCCGGCGGTGGCCGGCCCTCGGTCGTGTGTAGCTCAACTTGTGCTGCAGGCTGCTACCAGCCGAAGCCGCCCCACATGCCGCCGAGGCCCATCCAGCCACCGGCGCCGTAGCGCATGCGGGTGGTGGTCACCGTTAGGTGGTGGTTCACGTAGAACGCCTTCACCTGCGAACGATTGTGCGCCATGAGGGTCTGCAGGGCGGTCTGCGCCGTGGTGCCTCTGAGGTTGGCGGCGTAGCGCTGCTGCCAGCTGTGCATCGCGGCCGCCTGCTTGCCGCGCATGGTGAGCCACTGGCCGAAGGCGCCGGGATGGCTCGTCATCCAGGCCGCGCCGTAGCCCGCGCCCCACATGCGGCTCGCGTTCCAGGAGGAGCCGCCCATCATGCCGCCCATCTGCCAGCCGCCCCACATGCCGAAGGAGGGGCAGGTCCACACGGCGCCGTTGCCGTACTGCTGGTAGAAGCTCTTCATGTCGTTCCAGAAGGTCGTCCAGAGATCGTGGAGCGCCTGCTGCGCTGCAGCCGAGGTGAGGTCGGCCTTGTAGGTGGCCTGCCACGTGCGCAGCGCCTTGACGTGGTCGGCACGGAGCTGCAGCCAGGCTTGCAGGGCGGCGGGGTTCTGGGTCAGCCAGCCGGCGCCGGAGCCCATGCCCCACATGCCGGTGCCGCCCCAGGCGCCGGTGCCGTTCCAGATGCCGCCGCCGCACCAGCCGCCGGGCACGGGCGTCGAGCTGGGGGTAGGTGACGGGGTGGCAGTCGGCATCATCGTCGGCCGCGACGAGGGCGCGGGGCCGCCCATCATGCCACTTGCGCCGGCGATCGGCGCCAGCACAATCGCGGCGAGCACGACGACCATTGCGACCGTCAGCAGTGACCTGAGTCCGAACCGCATGAAAAGACCTTCCTGTGTCGGTTGCGAGAGCTACCAAGTTCCGAGCGTTGATGAAGACGTTACGCCATGGTCGTGAAGAAGCTGTGAAGCGATGTCGTGCGCGTCTCCCTGGGCGTGGCGTTGCACTTCCACCGGTGAAGACGCCGGAGGTCCGCTTCTTACAGGCGCGCCGTGGGCCCGACGGTCATTCGTGCGTGGCGTCGTGACTGCCCGACATATCGCCGCTGTCGTGAGTGGTCGTCGTGCTCGCGTGGTCGCCCGTGGGGCTCGAGCTTGTCGCCCCGTCGTGGGCAGCGGTCATCGTCGAGTCGTGCGCATCGTCGGTCGCGGAATGATGGCTGTCGCCAGCGTGATGATCACCCGACTCCGCATGGTGAGCGGTCCCGTGGTCGCATGTCCCGATGGGCACTCGGTGGCACGCCCATGGAGCGGCGAGCCGCGCCCGTGTGCTCAGCGATGTGTAGTGCGTCATCGCTCCGGTGTGACCCACGGCGAGGGTGTGCGAGACATGCGCCGGAGGATGGCTTCCACGCGCCTCCCGCAGCGCGACCACGCCGCCGCCGATGACGAGCGCCGCGGCAGCCGCGCCGATCGCTGCCTTGGTGGTGAGCGCGGCGCCGATCTTCGTGAGCAGCCCGGCGCCGGCGGGACCGGCGGCCGAGGCGATATGGGGGCCAGGCGTCGCGTGCACCGGCGCGAGGTGGGCAGGCAGCGACGGCATCGCCTGGAGCGCCGCGGGGACGCCGAGGGGCAGGAGCACGAGGCCGAGCGCGGCGGGGGCGGCGGCGTCCGCGCCGGCCAGCTTGGCGTAGACCGTCTTGAAGGAGGCGCGGGCGCGATGCACGAGCACATCGGCGGTCGTGCGCGAGATCTCCATCACCTCGGCGATCTCGTCCGGCGGCAGACCCTGGAGGTCCTTGAGAACGAGGGCGGTGCGGTAGCGCTCGTTCATCTCGCCGAGCGACTGCTCGACGAGCGCCACGGTCTGGGCGCGCTCGAACTCGTCGACGCCCGAAGCGACCTGCGCAAGTGCCGCGTCGCCGCCGCCGTCGAGGCGCTTGCGCGAGCGCAGGTGGTTGAAGCAGGCGTTCGTGGCCACCCGGTAGAGCCAGGGGCGCAGCTTGCGCACCGGCGCGGCGCCCGGGGCCTGGAAGTGGTCGAACGCAGTGATGAAGACTTCCTGGGTCACGTCCTTGGCCTCCTCGCGGTCGCCGAGCACCCGCGCGCAGAAGTTGTAGATGGCGGCGTGATGGTCTGCGTAGAGGTGCTCGAAGGCGTCGCGGCGGCCGGCATTGAGGCCGTCGAGGAGAGCATCGTCTGAGGCGATCGGGGTCATGGCTCCACCAAGGATTCGACTCTCAGCCTACTCTGGACCGTGGGCGCTGCAACTGTTCGTGACAGGCCAGGGGCCGGCTTGCGCCGACTACTGGCTCCTGCGCCCGCTGCGCTGCCCGATCAGTCACGGCAGCTGCCCCCGCTGTCACCGCAACCGCCGGAGTGCTGGCTAGCGTCGGCATGGTGGATGCAGGTGGAGGAGCTCGACGCGCTGCCGTGATAGGTGGCCTCGTAGTGGTTCGTCCCGCCGGAGCCGCTCGCCACGGCGTGGGTTGTGTCGCCGGCGTCATGGCTGCTCGTTTTGTGACGCGCCGCCGTGGCGTGCTGCTGCGCCTGCCGGGCGTGGTGCACGCCGCCTGTCGAAGCGGCCTTGCCGCCGTTCATGAGCTGCGAGAGCTGAGTCGCCGACAGCGTGACGGTGTAGGTCGGCTGCGCCGTCTGCGCCTGAGTCCCGGTCGCCTGGCCGCCCTGCTTCGTGAAGTGCTGCACGCCGGCCACCGTGACCGTCGTCAGCGCGAACACGATCGCCGCCGTGGCGACGATGGTCTTGAGTACCTTCATGGCTCCTCCCTCGTCATTGATGACGTCCTCACTTGTTGAGACACGGGCGGGCGGCGTTTCTTACACCTCGTGGGGAGCCCGCTCAGCTGAGGCACCCTCGCGGCCAGACAGGTCTGCCTTGACATGGGCGCCTCGCTCATCTACTTTTCCTATGATAACTATTCACCTCTGATAGATATATGGCCCGTGCCGCATCACACCAAAGACCTCAGCCGCCTGATGCCGGTCCTGCGGCACGCGACGACCCACCTCGGCGTCGAGCAGACCCCTACGGGCAAGGCCCTCGGGCTCACCAACGCGCGCATGATCGCACTCGCCGCGGTGATCGCCGCGGAGCCCTGCTCCATGTCGGACCTCGCCGCTCGCCTCGCGCTGCCCTCACCGCTCGCCACGCGCGTCGCCGAGGAACTCGTCTCTCGCGACCTCGTGGAGCGCTTCGGCGACCCCACTGATCGCCGCCGCGTCCTGCTGCGCCCGACGGAGCAGGGGCGCGCGGCGCTCGAGGCCGTCCACGGCGAGGCCGAGCAGCTCGTCTCCGCCGTGCTGGGGCGCATGAGCGAGGCCGAGACCGAGGCCCTGCTCGTCGGCCTACGCGCCTTCCTGCGCGAGCTGCACATTCCCGCGGCGGACGGCACGCCGCCCGCGATCCCCACCCACGACCACGATTTCCCGACCGAGGAGACCCCATGAGCCACGCGCACCCAAAGGGTTCCAGCATCGTCATCCACCGCAGCGGCTTCTACGACATCGTTGCCGGGCGCTTCGTCCGCAGGAGCGACGACGCCATCCTCGCCCGCGCCGGCGTCGGCCCCGGCGACCGCGTCCTCGACGTCGGCACCGGCCCCGGCTACCTCGCCCTGGCCGCGTCGCGGCTCGTCGACCCCGAGGGCGCCGCCGTCGGCATCGACGCCTCACCAGAGATGATCGACCGCGCCCGCATGCTGGCGGCGCGCGAGGGTGCGCGCGCCGAGTACCGCCTCGCCTCCGCCGAGTCCCTGCCCTTCGAGGACGGCTCGTTCGACGTCGCCGTGAGCCGCCTCGTGCTGCACCACCTGCCCGGCGACCTCAAGCTGCGGGCCATGGTCGAGGTGCGGCGCGTGCTGCGGCCGGGCGGACGGCTGCTCGTCGCCGACTTGGCCTCGCCGGCCGCCAAGAGGGCGCACCACCTCGCGGCGCACGTGCTGGGCAACCATCCGGACCCCGAGGACGCTCTCGAGCGCCTTGTCTGGGAGGCGGGCTTCCGGCAGATCACCTCCGGCAGGCTGATGCACGGCATGCTGCTCGGGGTGGCGGCGCGCAGTCCGGAGAGCGACGCCCAGGAGTGAGCGTGGCTTCGCACGACGAGCCCGGGCACGATCACCCGCACGACGACGCGCAGACACACGGGCGCGCCGCGCACCGGCACGGGCATGACCAGGGTCACGGGCACACGCACGGCACCGTCGACCCGGCCCTGCTCTCGACGGCGCAGGGCATCTCGGCGGTCAAGTGGTCGCTCGTCATCCTCGCGCTGACCGCCGCGATCCAGATCGTCGTCGTCCTGCTCACCGGCAGCGTGGCGCTCCTCGCCGACACGGTGCACAACGTCGGCGACGCGCTCACCGCGGTGCCCCTGTGGATCGCCTTCTCCTACTCGCCGCCGGCCGCCCACCAAGCGCTACACCTACGGCTTCGGGCGCGTCGAGGACCTGGCCGGCATCGCCGTGGTGCTGACGATCCTCTTCAGCGCCGTGTTCGCCGCCTACGAGTCGATCCTGCGCATCGTCCATCCGCAGACGATCACCTACCTCGGCGCTGTGGCTGCGGCGGCCTTCGTCGGCTTCCTCGGCAACGAGGCGGTCGCCCAGCTGCGCATCCATACCGGCAAGCGCATCGGAAGCGTCGCTCTCGTGGCCGACGGCCAGCACGCGCGCATCGACGGCTTCACCAGTCTCGCGGTTCTGGTCGGCGCGATCGGCGTCTGGCTCGGCTTCCCGCTCGCCGACCCGATCGTCGGCCTGCTGATAGCCCTCGCCATCATGCGCATCGTCTGGCAGTCGGCCACGAGCGTGCTCAGCCGCGCCATCGACGGCGTCGACCCGGAGGTCGTCGACGAGATCCACGAGGCCTTGGCGCACACTCCGGGCGTGGTCGATGTAACCGAGACCCGCGTGCGCTGGCTCGGGCACCGCATGCTCGCGGAGGTGAACGTCGCGGTGCCGACGGGTCGCTCAGTGGAGGACGGTCACGCGGTCGCGGTGGAGGTGCGGCACCAGCTGCTCCATCGCCTCGAGTACCTCTCGGACGCGACCGTGCACGTCGACCCCGACACCGCCTCCGGGCAGGCGTACCACCGCATCCCCGACCATCGGCACGACGACCTGCCCGAGCACTCCCACTAGCCCTCGCGGCGCCGCGCTGAGAGCTGGGTCCGCAACCGGGCGGCCCTCTCCGGCAAGTTGCTAGAAAGTAGGCGGCACCCGAGGAGTGGCGCGTCCTGGACCCCGAGAGTCTCGTCCTGGCTGTCGCCGGCGTGCTCGCGAGCGCCGCCGCTGACTGGCCGGGCGAGCGTGTCCACGTGCAGTCTGAGCTGGAGGCGCGCGGCATCCTCGCCGATCACATCGACGTGCACCTTGCGGTGGACAAGCTGCGCCGCCGCTACGGCTGGGCCGTCGAGGCGGTCGAGGGCCGCCCGGGCTACCGGCTCGAGTCGTGGCCATTCCGCTTCCACCGGCGGCACGAGGTCGCGAGGCGGCCCGCCTCCTGAACGTCGGCTGCGCCCCGCGCCCCGGCGCCTGACCAGCCGGTCTTCACACCGGCTTCATCTCAGACGGCTATCGTCACCGTGACCCGAGTCCGTCCTTCAGGAGCCCTCGTGCATCCCATCCTGTTCCACCTCGTCAGCCGGCCGTTCTACTCCTACGGCCTGCTGGCCGTCCTCGCCATGATCGCCGGCGGCTACGTCGTCGAGCGCCTCTTCCGGCGTCACGGCATCGATTCGGGCGCAGCGCTCGAGGTGACGGTCGCGGCGATCCTCGGCGGCCTGGTGGGAGCGCGCCTCTACTGGCTCGCGGAGCACTGGCGCGAAGCACGGGGCGACGTCTTCCACCTGGCGCTCAGCGGCGCTGGGTTCACCTGGTACGGCGGCCTGCTCGGTGGGGTCGTGGCAGTGATCGCACTGGCCCGGTACCGGCGCCTGCTCCTGGGACTCGTGGCGAACCTGATGGCCCCGGCGGTGACCGCAGGCTACGCCGTCGCGCGCATCGGCTGCCTGCTCGCCGGGGACGGCACCTACGGGCGCCCCAGCGACCTGCCCTGGGCGGTCGCCTTCCCGCACGGCATGGTGCCGACCAGCGTGCCCGTGCAGCCCACGCCCGCCTACGAGACGCCGACGATGCTCGTCGTCTTCGTCGTGCTCTACCGCATGGCGCGACGGCCGCAGCCCGGCTGGCACGTCTTCGCGTGGTTCCTGGTGTTGTCCGGCGTCGAGCGCTTCGCCGTCGAGTTCCTGCGCATCAACCCGCCCTGGCTCCTCGGGCTCACGCCGCCGCAGTGGTTCGCGCTGGCCAGCGTGCTCGTCGGCACGGGCGTGCTGCTGGCGCAGAAACGCCGTCACGGCATGACCCTGGAGCCCGCCGCCTGACCGACAGGGACTGCCCGCGACAGCGAGCGCGACCGGCTTCGGACACCCGCATGAGGCCGCTGCCGCCGGGTTCACCACATGAGCAGAGCCGCATCACAACTTCTTCAAAGTCTGCGCGTACACTCTAAACAGGCAGGGCCGGGCGTCGTCTGAACCCGAGACGACCGTCGGCCAGACGACCACAAAGGAGAACGATGAGACGCAGGATGCTTTGGATCGGCGTGGCGGCCGTCGTGGTCGCCCTCAGCGCCGCGACGGTCGCCTTCGCGGCTACGCAGCGCTCGACCGCGGGCTCCGCGCCCACACGCGCGGCGACCTCAACGCTCGGCAGCTTCCGCGGCACCATGATGGGCGGCACCTTCACCGTGAAGGACATGCGCGCGCTGCACGCCGAGCACCTGGCCGACATGAAGGCCTGGTTCGACAAGTACGGCGCCGACCCGAGCACCGCCGCCGCGCGGGCCGCGATGGCCAAGCTGCGGGCCGAGCACTGGAACGACATGCGCGCGCTGATGAAGAAGTACGGCGTCAACCTCGGCACCACGGGCCGCGGCACGACGATGGGCGGCGCCGGCGGCGGCATGATGGGCGGCTACGGCCCGAGCACCGGCAGCGGCATGATGGGCAGCATCTGACCAGACGCGGGTCAAGTTCAGCGACACCGGCCTCGGGGTAGGTCCCCCGGGGCAGGGAGAGACACTCGCCAGGAGGCAGGTACGCGATGATGTGGAACGGCTACGGCGGCCACGGCGCCGGTTGGGAAGGCTGGGTGATGTTCCTGTTCATGATCGTCTTCGTTGTGGCGATCGTCGTGGCCGTTGTCTTCCTTGTGCGCTACCTCGCGCAGCCACAGGCCGCGCAGACGCAGGTACTCCCACCGCAGACGGCTCAGTTCGTGGCCCCGAGCGCCGTCACCGCGGCGCCCGAGTCGCCGCAGGACATCCTCAAGCGCCGCTACGCGGCCGGTGAGATCGAGCGCGACGAGTACCTTCAGAAGCTCGGCGACCTCTAGCGTCCGTGGCGGGCTCCCCGCGCCGCGCTCTCGTCATCGCCCTCGTGGCGCTCGGCGTCGCCGCCCTGGCGGCGGTCGCCGTGCTCGTCATCGCCAGCCATCGTCAGGCCTCGCCCACCGCGACCGGCAGCTCGCCGGTCGCGGTGGGCGAGGCCGTCTTCCAGTCGGGCGTCGGCCCGAACGGCGTGCCCATCCCGCGCAGCGAGAGCCAGAGCGGCGGGAGCGGGATGATGGGCGGCGGCGTGATGGGCGGCGGTATGATGCGCCTCAGCTGCGCGAGCTGCCACGGCGCCGACGGCCACGGGCTCGCGACGCAGCAGTTCACGAGCCCGAACATCACCTACGCGAACCTCACCGACCCGAAGGGCATGCTCGCCCCGGACGGCACGCGCGGCCCCACCTACACGGACGCCAGCCTGCGCCGGGCGATCACCACCGGCATCGACCCGACCGGCGGCCAGCTCGCCTGGCCGATGCCGCATTGGCAGCTCACAGGCCAGGAATGGAACGGCCTGCTCGCCTACCTGAGGACGTTGCACTAGCGCCCGGACTGGGCAAGTGGATTCCGTCACTCCACCTAATGAGGAGGCACGGGAATGGCAGCGATAGACCCGGTCTGCGGCATGAGCGTCGAAGAGGACAGCGCCGCGGCGACCTACGAGTACGAGGGAGTCACCTACTACTTCTGCGCCGTGGGCTGCAAGAAGGACTTCGAGGAAGACCCGGAGGCCTACCTGAAGAAGGAGTGAGCCCCGACGTGCCCGACCCCGCCGGCATCCTCCCCGTCGCCTCGCTGGCAAGCGAGATCGGCCGCGCGCTCAGCATCGCCTTCGGCATGCTCTGGGAGATTCTCTGGGCGCTGATCCTCGGCTTCGCCCTCTCGGCCATGGTGCAGTCGGTCGTCTCCAAGCGGACGATGACCCGGCTGCTGCCGAACGCCAGGCCACGCTCGCTCGCCGTCGCCACCGGCCTCGGCGCCGCCTCGTCGTCGTGCTCCTACGCCGCGGTCGCGCTGGCGCGCTCGATCTTCCGCAAGGGCGCCGACTTCACGGCGGCGATGGCCTTCGAGTTCGCCTCCACCAACCTCGTCATCGAGCTCGGCATCATCCTCGCCCTGCTCATGGGCTGGCAGTTCACGCTCGGCGAGTTCGTCGGCGGGCCGCTGATGATCGTCTTCCTCGCGCTGCTCTTCCGCGTCTTCCTCAAGCAGCGCCTGGTGGAGAAGGCCCGCCGCCAGGCCGACAAGGGCCTGCTCGGCTCCATGGAGGGCCACGCCGCCATGGATATGTCGGTCACCGAGGGCGGCTCGCTGTGGCATCGCATCACCTCGCCGAAGGGCTTCACCGCGATCAGCCACACATTCGTGATGGACTGGGCCGCAGTCTGGAAGGACATCTTCGGCGGCCTGCTCATCGCCGGCGCACTCGCGGCCTGGGTGCCGCAGAGCTTCTGGCAGGGGTTCTTCCTCGTCGACCATCCGGTCTTCTCGAAGATCTGGGGGCCGATCGTGGGGCCGCTCGTGGCGATCGTCTCGTTCGTCTGCTCGATCGGCAACGTGCCCCTGGCGGCCGTGCTCTGGAACGGCGGCATCAGCTTCGGCGGCGTGATCGCCTTCATCTTCGCCGACCTCATCATCCTGCCCATCCTCAACATCTACCGCAAGTACTACGGCTGGCGGATGATGCTCTTCCTGCTCGCCACCTTCTACGTGACCATGGTCGCCGCCGGCTTCGTCGTCGAGCTCCTCTTCGGGGCGCTCGGCATCACTCCCACCGCACGCGACGCCAAGGTCGTCGAGGCGCACGTCGCCTGGAACTACACGACCGTGCTGAACATCATCTTCCTGGCGCTCGCGGCGCTGCTGCTGTGGCGCTTCTTCCGTACCAAGGGCATGGCCATGCTGCGCATGATGGACAAGCCGATGGCCGAGGGCGGACACGACCACGGCGCCGCGCACTCACACGGGTGAGGCCGTAGCCGAGAAGACTCCGACTTCCGCCTAGGCTCTCGTCGGCGCGGCTCCGGACGTTCGCGTGAGCACGAAGACCGCCACGTCGTCCGGCAGGGTGCCGCCGTTCGCCCCCTCGAGAGTCGAGAGGAGCGCTTGCAGGGCGGCGCCGTCAATCGCGGTGCCATTGCGGTCCGCGAACCAAGCGCGCAGCCGCTCCTCGCCGTAGCGCTCGCTCGCCCCCGGCGCCGCGCGGCCTTCGACCAGCCCGTCGGTGTAGAGCACCAGGGTCCACTCGTCCGGCAACTCGACCTCTTTCGGCAGCCACTCGGGGTGCGACATCACGCCGAGCGGCGGAGCGGGATCGCACTCGAGGTACCGCACGTGGTCGGTCAGCAGCAACGGCGGCGGGTGTCCCAGGCTTCCCATGCGCAGCGAGGCCCCTCACTCGTCGAGCCATCCCAGCCAGACCGTGGCGAAGAGATCCTCGGCGGCGGCCTCGCTCTCCGCCACGCGCGTCAGCGCAGTCAGCATCGACGGCGCCTCGATGCCGGCCTGCACAAGGCCACGCCAGGCAGTGCGCAGTGCTGCCCCGAGCGCCGCCGAGTGCGGCCCGTGGCCGCTGACGTCGCCGACGAGCAGGGCGAGGCCGCCCGCGTCGAGGACCTGCAGGTCGTAGAAGTCGCCGCCGAGGCCCAGACGCTCCTCGCCGGGACGGTAGAGCGTTGTGGTCTCATAGCCGTCGATGGAGGGCGGTATGAGCGGCAGCAGGGCGCTCTCGAGTCGTCGATGAAGCTCGGCACGCTCTTCGTCCGCCTCCCGGCGAGCCGCGATCTCCCTTCGCAGCGCGTCGGCGATCAGGCCGCCCGCGACCACGGCGACGCCCCAGAGGACGGCCGCGACGACGGTCGCCGCCGTGGGCGCCGTCTCGCCTTCGTCGCTGACGAACACCCAGAACGCGATGGCGCCGGCCGTCGTCGTCGCCAGGCCCGCCGATGGACCGGCGAGGACGGCGACGACCAGGCCCACAAGGACCGCCTCGGCCCCGGCCAGGCCGAGGATGTCGTGGTGATTCAGGTGGCTCAGAGCAATCGCCAGCAGCACCTCCACCACGGCGCCCACCAGCGCAACCCGGAAAGGATGCTGTCGCAGCGGAGCCAGCCGCACCGACAGACGCCGGAGCCGGCCGGGACGACGGGCGCCCAGGTCAGGATCCACTGGCCGCATGGGCGCAGGCTGCGAACTGTTCATCGGTGCCGCCATCTCGGTGGAAGCCTTCCCGGACCGCCCATTCCCGAGCACGCAGGACGGGACGACAGGTGCCGGCGCGCGCAGCCGCCAAGTTGCTGAAGAGTTGCTAATTCTGCAGGGAACTGCAGGCTCGACCACACTCGGCCGGCGCCCTCATCGAGCAGGATTGACCCGTTTTGGCCTCAAACGCACCCAAATAGCACCCTAGAGTACGCATTTAGGAAACCTGTGCTCTATCCACTGAGCTACGAGGGCATTGTGCCGATTTGCAGGTATTTTTCCTCTGCGGCGACTCGGCAAGAATACCAGAGTTGCTACAAAGTTGCTAAATCTGCAGGAAACGTGCGGCGTGGCTCCAACGGAGGCGACTCCAGCTGGGCAACCGCTCGGAACTCGTGGGTCACCGCCAGTAGTGACTCCAGACCGGCCTTCAGAGTTCGCAGCTGCAGTGCGTCTGCACCGCTTCCTCGTGAGCCAAGGAAGCGCTGTCTAGCCAATCGCTGAAGCCGACGCGCTCCGCGCGCGGCTTAGCTCTCGTCCGTTGGGACGACCTCGCCACTCGGCAGGTCTTGGCTCCACCCTTGTCTCTCGGCACAATGGAAGGCTCGCGAGCCCTCGCGCTGCTAGTCAGGTCGCGACTCCTCAAGTATCCGCTCGAGCCCGCCCAGGATGATCTCGAGTCCGAAGTCGAAGTCGGCCTCGGCGTCGTAGCCGACCTGCATCCCGTGCGATGCCATCAAACGCAGGTACGGGTACTCATCGGCGGGAATCAGGGCCAACATCGCCTCGGCCCTTTCCTCGGGTGAGGCATCGCCGCCGGCCGAGAAGTTGGACTGCTGGATACCGAAGCCATAGATGTAACTGTCGAGCAGCGAGAACGCACGCGCAGCGGCGTCGAGCGAGAAGCCGGCTCGCAGTCAGCGTAGCGAGCACCCACTCGTAGTAGCGCAACGCCGACGGACCACTCGATTCGCGCGAATCGATGAGCAGCGGCGCCCAAGGGTGGCGGGCGAAGACCCGGTGAGCGGACAGGGCGCGCCGGCGCATCGCCTCGCGCCAGTCGTCGACATCCCGCGGCAGGTCAAACTGTTCCACAACGAGATCGACCATGCCGTCGAGGATCTCCCCTTTGTTCGCGACGTGGTTGTACAGCGCCATCGCCTCCACGCCGAGCTGGGATGCCACGGCGC
This sequence comes from uncultured Thermoleophilia bacterium, assembly GCA_963709845.1. GTDB lineage: Bacteria > Actinomycetota > Thermoleophilia > UBA2241 > UBA2241 > CAIXSE01. The sequence continues at coordinate 474,597 of CAVPXV010000003.1, read as the reverse complement.
GCATGGTCACCGCGCTAACCCCATGCTCGTCGGCGATCTCCATCGCAGCCCGGAGGATCCGGTCTCGGTTCACGGGAAGTGACCCGGGCTGCCGGACTCCTCTGCGAGTCTCCTCGGCCATGCTGCCTCCAGGGGTTGACACATTTACTTAGTAAATGCCATACTCACGACGTTTACTAAGTAAATGTACCATCCGTGCCCGGAAGCGCAAGTGCGCCAAGGGCTCACAAGGAGGAGCGGCATATGGAAGTGTTGACCCGCGTGACCCCGAAGCACACGGTGCTGCTCCTCGGCGGGACCGGTCGCACCGGCGGCCGCGTGCTCTGCCAGTGTCTTCAGCGCGGCATCCGCGTGCGTGCCATCGTGCGCTCGACCCCGCGGTTGCCGGAGGCTGCGGCGGGTGAACCGCTTCTTACCGCCATAGAGGTCGATCCGCTCTCGCTCACGACTGCTGAGTTGCAGCGCCAGCTCGGAGGTTGCGACGCCGTGATCTCATGCCTCGGCCACGGCAGCACCCTGAGGGGCATCCTCGGTCCGCCATTCGACGTCGTGACCCGCGCTGTGTCGAATCTCGCTCGCGCAGCTGAGGAAATGCGTCCGACGGAGCCCGTTCGCCTCATCCTCATGAGCTCCGTCTCTGTGAATCGACCGACGAAGGCCGACACCCGGCGTGGGACGAGTCAGCGGCTCTGCTTGTCCGCAACGCGCTGCCTCGTGCCCGCGGCGTGGGACAACCAGCGCGCCGCGGACTTCCTCGTCCACAAGATCGGTCCAAGGAACCGCTTCATCGAGTGGGTCGTGGTGCGCCCGGACACGCTGCGCGAAGGCAACCTCTCTGAGTGCCAACTGAGCGACGAGCCCGTGAGCAGCATCTTCCGGCCTGGTGAAACCAACATGGCGAACGTTGCCCGTTTCATGTGCAATCTCGCAACGGACGATGCCCTATGGCAACGCTGGAAGGGCGGCATGCCTGTGGTCGTGAATGCAGGGAGCGCCCGTAGGACTGACGAGGGATCGACGTGAAGGCCAGCGGGCCGCGTGAGCGGGGCAGAGAGGCTGGAGAAACCATGAAACCAACGCGGAGAGCCGCTACCATCGCCGGCGTGCTGTTCCTTGTGGGCACTGCGGCGGGCGTGCTAAGCGTCGTCGGGGCGGCCGACGGCCCGGACTACCTCCAAGCAGTCGCGGCCGATGGAAGCCGAGTGGTCGCTGGAGCATTGTTCCAATGCGTTACGGCCGCCGCGTACGTGGGCGCGGCTCTCGCCCTGCATCCGGTCCTGACCAGACATGCTCCGACTGCAGCCGCCGGCTTTCTGGGCTTCAGGATCGCGGCCGGGGTCCTCAACGTCGTCGGGGCCATCGCTCTGCTGCTGTTGCTCGAGCTGAGCACCCAGTACATGAGCGCGGGCGCTCCGGGCTCATCGTACTTCCAGGCAGTGGGGGATGTCTTGCGACACGCACGCGACCTCACGAACCACTACGCGGTGATCGTTGCGCTGTGTGCCGGCGACGCGATGTACTACTGGGTCCTTCATAGGGCGAGGCTTGTCCCGAGGTGGTTGCCGGTTTGGGGGTTCATCGGGCTTGTGCTCGCGATGAGCGCGAGCACCCTGGTCTTCGGCGGGCTCATCGAAGTCGTGACCCCCACGTATTTGTGCTTGACAGCGGTCCTGGGCCTGCAACAGCTGGCACTTGCCGTATGGCTGATCATCAAAGGACTCGACGCTAGAGCAGGGGATCCGTCTCGCGATCACGTGGACCGGCACGCCCGGCCGCCCCGTCTTCTCGGGAGCGACATACGTCTGACTGACAGGGTTGAGGAGGCCTTGGTACCGCGCAGTCTGCGACAGTTCTAAGCAAGTTGCTGAGAAGTTGCCATCACCGCAGAGAGCCACAGGCTCGAACACGCTCTGGACGGCGGCGGCCTGTCGCCAAGAGACACCCAGATCACCCACAGAGGACCCCGATTGGCACCCAGGCTGCGGATTCAGAGCATGAGCCTCCGACGGGTCGCGCAGCGGCGGCTCGATTCGCTCGACACCCTGCCCGACGAGCCCTGACCGCAAGGCACCACTGCTCGACCCGTCCTAGCGCCTGCGGCCCACCATAGAAACGACGTTGTCGGGCGCGGGCGCGTGGTCCGCGACCGCCTGTGCTTGGGCAGACTCCAGGGCCGCTCGCGTCACCTCGTCGAGACCTGCTACGGCTTTCGCCCGCGCTGCGGTCGTTAGCCGCACGTAGTGTCGGAGGGTGGTAGCCGGATCCCCGTGCCCGAGCCACTCCTGCGCCTGCTTGACCCCGTAGGTCTCGTAGACCCAGGTACCGAAGGAGTCGCGCAGGCCGTGGATCGGCAGGTGCGGGTCGATCTTCTGCCTGGCCACCCAGTTCCACCACTGGCTCTTGAGCGACGAGGGCGCCATCTGCGTGCCGTCCTTCTTGGGGACCACGCGGCCGGCCTCGTTCCAGGCCGGGCCCTGGGCCAGGCGGTACTCCTTCTGCGCGGCGAGCCAGACGCGCAGCTCGTCGCAGGCGGCGGCGGGCAGCGGCACGATGCGCGCCTTGCCGTTCTTCGGCGGGTACTCGAGAAGCGTGCCGTCCTCGTCCTCCTCGATGGTGCGGGAGACGGTGACGAAGCCGCGCGTGAGATCGAGGTCACCCCAGAGGAGTCCCGCGACCTCCCCGACTCGCAGGCCCGAGAAGCCGGCGAGCACGCCGGCGGCGTGGACCTGCAGGCCTCTTGCCTTGACCACCGTGCTCGCGATCTCCTCCATGCTCCAGACGGGGCGCGTCTTCGGGCGCAGCGCCGGCGGGTTCTTGACGCGCATCGCCGGGTTCACGACAAGGAGCTCCTCCTCGAGCGCCCAGTTGTAGGCGGTCTTCAGCATCGCGTGGTGGTGGGCGACCGTCGTTTCGGCGAGCGGCTTCGCCTTCTTGCTCCCGCGCATCTTCGCGGCGTAGTAGGTCGAGAGCTGCGCTCGAGTGAGCTTGCCGGCGAGGACCTGGCCGAAGGCCGGGTCCACGTGCAGGCGGCGGATGCGCTTATAGGAGTTGTAGCTCGCGACCCGCATCTCGCCCCGGGTCGCCTCGAGCCAACGGTCGAGGAGCTCGGCGAGCTTCAGGCGGTCGGGGTCGATGGTGCGGTGCGCCTCGAGCTCCGCGATCCAGGCTTCTAACAGGCGCTCCGCGGACTTCTTGCCCTTCGCCTCGACCACCTTGGTGGTCTTCGGGTAGCGCCGCTTCTGCCTGCCCTTGGCGTCCAGCACGGGAGAACCGTCCTTGTCGAACGCAGGCTCGGACGGCAGGTTCACCCACAGCTGCCAGCGGCCGCGCACGGGGACGCCGTTCTTCTTCACGGGGTAGACGAAGCCGGTGAGGCGCTCGGGGTCCATGGCCCGACACTATCGCGCCGGGCGGAGGGAATCTGCGCCGCGCTGGGCCCTTCCGCGTCCTCGCCGCGCAGAGGCGCCCGCGCGTCATAGGCAGTCTGCCTTTCGCGCACTCCTAGCCTCGTGGTAGCGTGCCTATGCAGAAGGGGCCGTCTGCATTTGGTGCTTACGCAGACTGTCTAATCCTTGTTAGACCGGCAGTCCGGACTCTGGAGGGATGCGGTGTCGTTGTCTTCGGGGCGTAGGAAATGAGCTGGCTCGGCAAGCTGCTTGGGCGCGAGTCCTACAATCCCGAGCTTTACGAGCAGGTGCCCTGCACAATCTGCGGTGGGCGCGGCGTCATTTCGCCGTCGGCAGCGCCGGCCGACCCTCGCATGGGCGCCGTGCGCGTGCGTACCTGTGGTTCGTGCAAGGGCAAGGAGTATGTGATGCGGCGAAAGCCCGAGCCGTGAGGGCCATGCGGTCTAACCAGCGGATCAACCTGACTCGCCCACGCACCACGCTCAGGCGTGGCCGCGGCGCTCGCAGCTCATCCGCCGAGCGTTAGGCCGCACACAGGCTTCACGACCGCCATCAATTCCCAGAAGGAGCACCATGGCCAAGTACCTGATCTCTTTTCCAAGCGCGGCGATGGTTGTGCCCGATGGCGAATGGGGAGCGGTGGGCCGCGACGCACACGCTGTGATTGATGAGGCGAAAGCCGCCGGTGTTTACGTCTTCGGCGGCGGAATCGACGAAGACGTACCGCCCATACTCGTCTCTGCTGACGGCGCGGTTGCAATGGGCGGCTATCCTTGGGCGCCCACGCTCGACGGCGGCTTCACCGTGTTGGAACTGCCTTCGCGCGATGAGGCCATCGCGTGGGCGGCGCGCATCGCCAAGGCCTGTCGCTGCGACCAAGAACTGCGCGTCTTCGGGTTCGACCCGCAGTCCTAAGGGCAGCACTGAAATGGCGCGGCAAGTGCGGCCTAACAATTCATTCAAGCCGAACCCGCTTCGCGGGTCGGCTTAATTCAGGCGTTAGGCGGACAGTGCAGGGGGACTCGAGTGGACCTGACAACGCCGGCAGGTATTCCTCGGGTCCAAGGGCAGGCAGCAGGTTGCCGGTTACGTGCGCTACGCTCGGGCCCACAACCGCGGGGAGGAAAGGTGAAAGTCGAGTTCATTACGAGCATGGCAGTAGTGACTGCTGATCCCAAGGCGAGCCGGAAGCTGTACGTTGAGGCGCTAGGCCTTCCCCTCCAAAGCCACGAAGGCAGCGACTACTACCACAGTGAACAGATCGCAGGCAGCAAGCACTTCGGTGTCTGGCCCTTGACGGAAGCAGCAGAGGCGTGTCTTGGCCGTCCGGACTGGCCAGCCGATCAGCCAACGCCTCAAGCGTCCATCGAGTTCGAGGTAGCCAGCGCAGAAGCCGTCGCGGCAGCGGCACACGAACTCCAGAGCCTCGGGTACCCGCTCCTGCACAAGGCACGGGTTGAACCCTGGGGGCAGACCGTGGCGCGCTTGCTGTCGCCGGAGAATCTGATCGTCGGTGTGTCCTTCGCTCCGTCGCTTCACGAGACGCCGTCAGCGTAGGGCCCTTCGGGAGCGGCTCCTGGCGGCGAGGCTCAGTTTGAGCGTGGCTGAATCGCCGCCTAACAAGCAGTTCGAGCAGACAGGCCTCGCAGTCATGCTTGGGGTCCTCAGCGTCAACAATGGCCTGCAGCTCAACTCGGCGTTAGCCCGAACCGATACTGTTCACACACCAGTAGGGAGTCTTCTCGCAGTGGACATTCCACGGATCTTCAACATCACCGAAAGTGCTCACCGCATCCACAACCCCATCACACCCGAGAAGCTTGCCACTCTCGGCGCGGCGCTGCGTCTGGAATCGGGGGCCCGCGTGCTCGACCTCGGCAGCGGTTCGGGGGAGATGCTGTGCACCTGGGCGCGCGATCACGGCGTCGTCGGCACCGGCATCGACATGAGCCAGTTGTTCACCGAGCAAGCGAGACTCCGTGCTGAAGAACTCGGCGTCGCCGATCAAGTCAAGTTCATCCATGGCGATGCTGCCGGCTATGTCTCCGACGAGAAGGCCGATGTGGCAGCCTGTGTCGGGCCACGTGGATCGGCGGGGGCGTCGCCGGCACAATCGAGCTTCTGGCGCGGAGCCTGCGCGGCGGAGGGATCATCCTCATCGGCGAGCCCTACTGGCGGCAGCCACCGCCGACGGAAGATGTTGCCAAGGGGTGTGGTGCCAACTCAATCTCCGACTTCCTCATGCTTCCAGGACTTCTCGCGTCTTTCGGCCACCTTGGCTACGACGTCGTTGAAATGGTTCTGGCTGACCAAGACGGCTGGGACAGATACGAGGCGGCCAAATGGCTCACTATGCGCCGATGGCTTGAAGCCAATCCCGACGACGAACTCGCGGAAGATGTTCGAGCCCAACTGACCTCGGAACCCGAGCGCTACGCCGCTTTCACTCGTGAATACCTGGGTTGGGGTGTGTTCGCGCTGATGCCGAGGTGATGAGCTGGCGCATCCGCAATTGCACCGGCCTAGCAAGCGCATCGAGCTGGCTCGCAGTACGCTCCACCGTGGACTCCCTGGCGTGAGCACTCGCAGCTCATGCGCGAGACGTTATGCCGAGGAATGGAAAGCATTTCGTTTGTGTCGATAGGCCGTGATCTTGCGATGCGTGAAGGGGAGGATGTGGCCAATGGGATGGGAGGCACTCGAGCAGTGGGGTGACGACGTCGCTCGCATCGAACCGCTCGCTGGCGGAGTGGCCAACGACGTGTGGACCGTGCGCGTCAACGGGCACCTCGCGGTCGGTCGTCTCGGTGTCAGGAGCGACGCTGATCTCGCGTGGGAGACCGAGCTCCTCCAACGCCTCGACCGTGAAGGTCTGACCGTGCCGGTGCCGATCCCGACGACGGACGGCCGGCTGTTTGCCGACGGTGTGGTGGTGATGACCTACGTCGAGGGCGGACCGCCCGAGACGGAGGCCGACTGGCGTCGCGTGGCCGACACGCTCCGCCAGCTGCATCGGTTGACGCCGGGGTGGCCGCAGCGCCCGGGCTGGCGGTCGTCGACCGACCTCCTGCACGCCGAGACCGGGACGAAGATCGACCTCGGCGCGATGCCGCCTGAGGGCGTTGCGCGATGCCGAGCCGCGTGGGCGCGGCTCGTCGGACGTCAGACCTGCGTCGTCCACGGCGACCCCAACCCGCGCAACATCCGCATGACCGCAGATCGGGTCGCGCTGATCGACTGGGACGAGGCGCACGTCGACGTCCCCGACCTCGACCTGGTGCTGCCCCACAACGCTGCCGGTCTCGACGACGAGGCGCACGACATCGCCGCGCAAGCGTGGGCCGCATGGGAAGCCGCCGTCTGCTGGGACGACGAGCACTCAGTCAAGCGGCTCGCCGAAGTTCGAGCGGTCTGAGCAGCAGAGGCATGCGCATCCAGAGACCGCGCCTACTGCCGGGATCTTCGGCGCCGCTTTCGACGACTCGGCTCGACGGGTCGGGCACACCGAACGGCCAGTTCGGGGCTCGAGTACTACGGTGAGTCCGACCCTTCACGTGGTCGACGTCGACGAGTCGCGCCAGTGATGATCGGCGCGGCAAGTTACTGCGGAAGGGTAGGGGGGGTCGAAGCGACAGTTCGGCAAGCGCCCACCCTGCCCGGCCCCCAACGCGCGAAAGCCCGAAACTGGAGTTTTCGAGGCTAACTGCTGTAGCAGAACTCGGCGTCCTCTGCGTTACGAAACGGGTGACGGCGCCGCTACCCTCGGAGCATGGAGACCATCTGCCTCGAGTGCGGCTCGCCCGTCCAGCAGTGGCCGGGGGCCGGCCACGCCTCTACTACTCGAACGGCTGCCGGCAGGCCGCCCACCGCCGCAGGCAGGCCGCCTGCGGCCTCTTCCCCGCCGAACGCCTCGAGCCGGTCGGCCAGCGAGCACGGCATGCTGCCCCCGCCGGCGCCGACGGAGGACCAGGTCGCCTGCGCGATCCTCGAGGCCCGCGCCATCGCCGGCGCCTTCCTGCGCCTCGGCCGCGAGGCCTGCCCCCAGCTGCGGTGGCGCTGCGAGGGCGTCGGCAAGGCCCTCGGCCGAGGCCCTCGCCGGCTACTTCCGCGAGCTCGAAGAATGAGGGCCGCCCATGGGGCTCGTCTGGGGGAGCACGGTCAGTCCCTCCATCGGGCCCGGTCGAGACGGTCGATGGCTGCTTCGGCCGAGACGTGACGCACCCGGCCCGGCTTCACTTCGCCGTCAGATGTCGGGTAAGGCGGGGAGTCAGGCCGTCGCTGCCGCCGACGCCGCGACGAAGGCATCAATCATCTGGAGATATGCCTCGCCGGTCGTACCCCCGACGATGCCGAACCCCTCGGCCACCGCCGCCGTCCTGACGGTCAGCTGCTGCCACTCGGGATCCATGGGGAGGCGCGCCAGCTTCGCCGCCTCACCCCTGACGAGCATGAAGGAACCGAGGTCGCCGCCGTGGGGGTCGAGCACGACGGTCTCGTAGCCCTCGATCTCGCCCGCCGCCTGCAGCCGCTCGAACATGGCGATGGCCTGCCTTCCGAGGCCGCTCGCCGCTGCCTCGCGCCCCGGCACAGGCCTGCCGAAGCCGATGAACCACACCCTGTCTGCCATGACACGCTCCTCTCCTCGGACCGCCGGCGGACGGCGGCGCCTTTGCCGCCGACTCTCCAGTGCACGGCGCCAGTCTGGAAGAAGAACGGCATGGTCCTCGTCACCCGAAAGAGGTGATTCGCCGGACACTTCGCGAGAACTAGTCACGTTCAGGGACGCGACGCCGGGCTCGTGGGGCCCTACCGGGCTGTGGCGACCGACAACAGCTCCACGTCCGTCTGCAGGGCCCGAGTCTGCGTCAGGCCGTGCTCGGCGCCCATGGCCTCGAAGGCCATCGCCGCCCTCTCGAGGGCGACGGGGTCGACCGAGCCGACGGCCGATCTCAAGCTCCGTGACGGCGCCCTCGTACCGACAGCCGAGCTTCCCTGCGTGGTCGAGGCTTCTCCGCCACCACTTCTCGGCTTTGCGCGGTCGCCCGCGGAGCCACTCGCACGTGCCCTGCAGGCGAGCGGCAGGGACGAACGCGGTCGTGTCCATCTTCGCCTGCTTCAACGCAGCTCGGCAGGCCCATCGAGCCCTCTTGAGACCCGCGCCTCGCGCCGTCTCCTCTGACTGCTCGACTGCGGCGAGGGCGGCCGCCGCCAGGCCGAGGATGACACTGCTGGCGTTGCCGCCCCTGATGGAGTACGTGCGGAGACGCGCCCGGTGCTCCTCCAGCAGCATTTGTGCTTCCTCCAGCCTACCCTGTGCCATGAGGCACGTGGCCAGTCGTCCCGCGACTTTGGCGCCGATACGGTAGTCCATCATCTCGACCATGGCATCGACGGTGCGTCGCATGCCCTCTTCCCCCGCGGAGAGATCTCCGGCCAGGTAGAGCAACTCGGCCTCCCAGGCCTGTCCCCAGACCTCGGTGAGACGATCGCCGGTCTCCGCTCCAAGTCGGGATATCTCCCTGGACATCACGAATGCTTGAGCCAGCTCGCCTCCCTCGGCGGGCACGTAGATGGCCACCCCCATGGCGCTGGCCCACTGGCGTGTCTCGCCGAGCCCGCGATACAGGCCGGCCGACTGCTGCAGGAACTGTCGGGCGGCCGCGAAGTCACCGTCGACCCAGAAAGCGGACATGCCCGCGATCAGAGCGGCCTGGGCGAGCTGGGGATCCCATCCTCCTTGCTCCGCCAGCACGCGCGCCCGCCGGATGTAGGTGTGGAAGAGCCGTCGGGATGACATCGTCTGCAGGGCCATCGCTATCCAGGAAGAACCCCAGGAAGCAGCCCAGCCGAGCCCCGCGCGCTCGCCCTCGTTCAGGCAGAGCAGGACGGCGAGCAGCCACTCAGTCTGCGCGCCACCGAAAGCGCCAATCCATACGAGCGTGTAGTACACGCGGCAGCGCTCCTCGGCCGCACGCACCGCCTCTCCCGGCATCGTCCGAGGCCGGAACCAGGGGAAGAGCCGATGCCCGACCTGCCGCACGAGCTGTCCCAGGAGCGCGCGGCGCATGGCGCCGGGTTTGGCGGGGAAGGGACGGCCAAGTGTGGCGAGAGCCCGGATGAGGTGCTCCCGCGCTCGCTCGTGCTCGCCTCGACGGTAGAGGGCCTCACCGATCTTGCGCTCGATGTTCGCCCGCTGCGCCGGCTCCCAGGAGTCACCGAAGGCCTGAGAGTAAGCTGCCATCGCCAGCTCGTAGTGCTCCAGCGCCTCGGCATCGGCGGCGATGCTCCCGGCCTGGTCGCCGGCCTTGAAGAGGTACTCCTGGGCCTTCTCCCAGTCCTCGGCCTGCGTGTAGTGGTAGGCGAGAAGGCCGGAGAAGTCCTCGAGACGGTCCGCAAACAGCAGTTCGATCGAGCGCGCCACCTTGCCGTGCAGCTCGCGGCGGCGCTGCTTCAGGATGCTCTCGTAGGTGGCCTCCTGAACGAGAGCGTGCTTGAAGACGTACTCGAGCTCGGGGTCGCGGGCGCGCTCGAACACCAGCTCGCGCGCCTGAAGGCCGTCGAGGCTCTCGTCGAGGTCGCGCGCCGCCTCCGAGATCGCGGCCAGGAGCCGGTAGAAGAAGCTGCGTCCGATCACGGACGCCAGGCGCAGGACCTGCTTGAGGTCCTCGTCGAGGCGGTCGACGCGCGCCATGATCACCCCGACCAGCGTGTCGGGCAGAGTGATGGCTGTTGCCCGCTCGGTGATGCGATAGCCGCCCGTGGAGCGGTCGCGCACGAGACCGCCGAGATCGATGAGGCAACGCACGATCTCCTCGACGAAGAAGGGGTTGCCCTCTGCCTTGGCGAGGATGAGGTCGCGCAGTCCGGCCGGGAGGTCATCGAGGGTCAACCAGGTTGTGGACGAGAGTCTCGCTCTGTGCCGGCGAGAGCGGCTGCAGCGCCATCTCCTTCGCTCGCTCTGCGTAAGCGGTACGCGCCAGTTGCTCGATCTGGGTGAGCGCCGTGTCGGGCTCGGGCCGCGCCACGCAGCACACCAGGAGCGGCAGCTCTTCGATGAGGGGCAGAAGGTGCTCGAGCAGGGCGGCCGAGGAAGCATCCAGCCAGTGCAGGTCCTCGAACGCGACGACCAGCGGCTTCTCCTGCGCGAGGCGCGAGAAGTAGAGGCGTGAGGCGCGGTAGAGCTGATGCCCCATCGCCTCGCCATCGAGTAGCGCTGCCTGGGCAGCCAGCTCCTCAGGCAGCGGCACGCTGAGCAGCGTCGCCAGATAGGGCAGTACCTCCGGGGCCTGGTCCCCCAAGAGGCCGGTGAGGCGAGCCGCGAGCTTCGACCAGCGCTCCGCCTCGCCGTCGTCGCTGTCGATGCCGGCGTCCTGCTGGACGATCTCGAGGAACGGCCAGTAGCTGATGCTGCGGCCGAAGGACAGCGTGCGGCCCTCGAGCCAGCCGCACGCCCCGCTCAGCGGCGCGGAGGCGCAGCTCCTCGACGAGTCGCGTCTTGCCGATGCCGGCCTCCCCGGTGATGAGGAGCAGGCCGCCCTCGCCGGCGCGTACCCGGTCGACGGCCTGCAGACAGGTGGCAAGCTCGGCCTCGCGGCCGACCATCGGCGTCGCCCTGGTCGCGCCGGGCCGCTCGGACGCGGCGTCCGTCTCGCGGGCGAGCCACGCCGTCACCGGTCTGGACTTGCCCTTCAGCGAGAGCGGGGTGAGCGGCTCATAGGCGAAGGCGGCCGCCGTGAGCTTCTGCGTCAGTGCGCCGACGACGACGCCCATCGGTGGCGCGGCCGCCTGCAGGCGGGCAGCCGTGTTCACGGCGTCGCCCGTGAGGAAGCCTCGTCCCGAGGATGGATCGACGTCGAGGCGCACCAGCGCCTCTCCGGTGTTGACCCCGCAGCGCGCCTGCAGCGGGGAGCCGTCCGGGCGCGTCATGCCCTCGAGGCCTGCAATGCAGGCGAAGCGCCGCGCGACGGCGCGCTCGGGGTCGTCCTCGCGCACCGCGGGCACCCCGAAGACGCCGACGACGGCGTCGCCGATGAACTTCTCCACGACGCCGCCGTGGGACTCGATGACGCGGCGCGCGCGAGCGGCGTACTCCCCGAGCAGGCGGTCGACGTCCTCGGGATCCGCCTGTTCGCTCAGCGCCGTGAAGCCGACCAGGTCACAGAAGAGCGTCGTGACGACCTTGAGCTCCTCCGAGGCCGCCCGCGGCCCGACCAGCGTGGTCGCGCACCTCGGGCAGAAGGCGAAGTCGTCAGCCGCTTGGTAGCCGCAGCTGGGGCAGGCGATCACTGCCGTCGCCCGTTCGAGCTGTACGACTCTCGACGCCTGGCACCGCATCCGGCCCTCCCGGAGCTGCTGCCGCGATTCTACTCTGGAGCCTCCGGGTTCAGAAGGCCCTTCAGGGTTGCCTGACCGTCGTCATGTCCGGCCCGTGCATGCCAGCCGAGCCGCTGGCGAGGCCGTCCAGCACGGCTGCGCCTCGCTCGATCGCCCCGGGCGCGCGACTCGTGCAGTCGCGTTTCCTACAGCGAGGGCGTGACCTGCTTCGCCTGCAGCTCCCGCACGATGCCGACTAGACCGGGCAGCAGGCCGAGGGCGATCGTCGGCTCCTCCCGCAAGAGCTTGAGAAAGGCACTCCGCGCGATGCGCGCCATCGTGAGCTCCCCCACGACGGAGACCGTCGCGGAGCGGGGGGCGCCGTCGAGCAGCGCCAGCTCTCCGAAGTGGTCGCCCGGCTGGAGGGAGGTCGTGGCGCCGTCGGGCGTCCGAACCTCGGCGCTGCCATCCAGGATGACGTAGAAGGCATCACCTCGAGCCCCAGCGCGAACGATGGGCTTGCTGCCGAGGTACCGTCTCAGCTCGGCGAGCCGGGCTACGCGCCTCAGGTCACGTTTCGAGAGGCCCCGGAACAGGGGGATGTCCGTCTCGGTCAGAAGCCGCCGCAGGTCCAAGGGTGGAACTGGTGCGCGGTCCTGCACCGCCGCACTGTCCCAGGCTATGTCTTGAGCGCCCATGACGGCCTCCTTCTCCTCGTCGCCGGGCGCGCGGCTCCCGGCCATGTCAGCTACGTCCTACATGACTGTGGACCCGCGCACAATGGTTCGCGCGTCGGGGTCCTCGTCAATGTCAGCGGTTGAGGGGACCACTGGATTGACCGTGGGTGGCCCGAACCATCCCAAATGCCCGTCTTGAGCCCCGCGTCGGTGGCGAGCGGAATGACGAAGTGTCGGGCCCTCGGTCGCCTTCCTCCTATGCGCCAGGTGCGCGCTCGCAGATCCGTCAATCGGGTTCGCCATGCGCCACACAGGGCATGGTCAGATATCCCCGACAAAAACGGGGGTTTTTCTCCACTATGAATCCTAAGCGAGTCGTATGTTTATTATCGCAATTGCTGGCTCGATCAATGAGCCGATCGGGGGAGTCGATCACCATGACTTCGACTAGAAAGATCTCGCTGACCGCGGGCTTGCTCTACCTGCTCACCTTCATCTCGATCCCGACCCTGTTTCTCTACAACGCGGTGCGCGGGGCGAACTACATCGTCGGCTCCGGGCCGGACACCAAGGTGTTCGTCGGCGGCACCCTGGAGCTGATCGTCGCCCTCGCCGGCATCGGCACCGCCGTGGCGCTCTACCCGGTGGTCAAGCGGCAGAACGAAGGGATGGCGCTGGGCTTCGTCGGCGTGCGCACCGTGGAAGCCGCCATGATCTTCGTCGGCGTCTTCAGCCTCCTCACGGTGGTCGGCTTGCGGCGGGCCGGCGCCGGAGCGGGTGCACTGGCCACCGGCCACGCGCTGATCGGCATGCACGACTGGACGTTCGTCCTCGGGCAGAGCCTCTTCCCAGCCATCAGCGCACTGCTGCTGGGCTCGCTGCTCTACCAGTCGCGCCTGGTGCCGCGGATCCTGCCCGTGATCGGGTTCATCGGAGCTCCGCTGCTCGTCGCTTCCAGCGTCGCCACGTTGTTCGGCGTCAACCACTATGGCTCCCCGATCTCGGGGCTCGCCGGACTCCCGATCGCGGTGTGGGAGTTCTCGCTGGGCGCCTACCTCGTCATCAAGGGATTCAGGCCGGCCGGCCTGCAGAAGCTCGGCTTCGACACCGACGAGTCCGTCGAGTCCGTCCAGCCCGCCTCCGCGACCGCTCCCAAGAGCGAGCTACGACCGGCGGCGTGAGAAGCGTCGGTCGGTAGCGACTGCCGAGGCCGAGGGCGTCTGGGAGGCATCCAGCGCCCCCGGCCTCGGCCGAAAGCAACCCTTGAGTCGATCAGGAGGCGTACTCCATGCCTACCGTAGAACAGTCCATTGACGTGAACGTCGACGTCAGCACCGCGTACGGCCAGTGGACCCGGTTCGACAGCTTCCCCCAGTGGATGGAGGGAGTCGCGTCTGTCGACCAGACCCACGACGGCCGCCTGCACTGGGTCGCCAAGGTAAGAGACGAGTTCGCCACGGTCGAGGGCGAGACCCGCGAGTGGGACGCCCGGATCACCGAGCAGACCCGCGATACGCGCATCTCCTGGGAGAGTGTCGGCGGGAAGCCCGGCCAGAAGCCGGATTCGGGCCAGGCGTCGTTCGAGCCGCTCGGCGATTCGGTGTGCCGCGTCACGTTCGTCATGTCCTGGGAGCCGGAGGGAGAGATCGAGACGCCGGCTGAAGTGCTCGAGGCCGTGAACCAGGTCGTGGCGGCGGACCTCGCGCGCTTCAAGGACTTCATCGAGGCGCGCGGCGCGGGATCCGGCTCACGGCGCGAGTTCGCTGCCTGAGGGACGTCATTGAGACTGCCGCTCTCTCCGCTTCGAGAGACGGCTGCGGGTCGACCCCTTCGACGCAACTTGCTAGAAAGTTGCTAATTCTGCAGGGAACTGCAGGCTCGACCACGAGCGGCGGGCGCCCTCATCGAGCAGGATTGACCCGTTTTGGCCTCAAATGGACCCGAATTGGCCCGCAGGCTGCGGATTTAGGAAACCTGTGCTCTATCCACTGAGCTACGAGGGCATTGTGCCGATTTGCAGGGGTTTTTCCTCTGCGGCGACTCGGCAAGAATACCAGACTTGCTAAAGAGTCGCTAAATCTGCAGGAAACGTGCGGGGAAGCACCGGCTCTCGCGCAGCTCGTGGAGGGTGAGGCTCCACCCTCGACACACGATTCGAGTGTCACGAGTGTCGCGCCGAGTCGCGAGCCCGCTCGAGGCCATCGAGGATCAGGCCCAGGCCGAACTCGAAGTCGGCGCTCTCGTCGTACCCGGCCCGCAGCATGTACTCGGTGACCTCGCTGAGATACGGAAACGCATCCGCGGGGATGGCGGACAGGAAGGCTTCGGCCATCTCCTCAGGCGTGGCGTCGCCCTCGCCGGCGGAGATGTTGAGCTGCTGGCGTCCGAAGCCGTAGACGTAGCTGTCGATCGCCGAGAACGCGCGAACGGCCAGTTCGACGGAGAACCCGGCCCGCCGGAGTGTACCGATCACCCAATCGAAGTAGCGCATCCTCTCGGGTCCGCTGCTCTCGCGCGAGTCGATCAGGGCACTCGCCCACGGATGGCGCACGAACACCTCGCGGGCTGAGACGGCTCTCCTTCGCATCGCCTCCCGCCAGTCGACGTCGCCGGAAGGCAGGTCGATCTCGCTCACGACGAGATCGATCATGCCGTCGAGGAGGTCGTCCTTGTTGTCGACGTGGTTGTACAGCGACATCGCCTCGACCCCTAGCCGCTGGCCGAGCTCACGCATCGTGAGTGAGTCGATGCCGCGCTTCGTCGGCGAGGTCCAGCGCCGCGTGCAGCACCCGCTCTCGATTGAGCGAGGGTCGGGGCTCGGGATTCGATGTCGGTGGTCTGCGCATCGGCCTCCTCTGTGGCTGCCGGTCTTGCGCGGCCTTGCGGCCACCAGAACGACGAAGAGCTTGACATACTTACGTTGTAAGTCTGATACTTACATCGTAAGTAAAGTCTATCGGCATGGCGGCGTGCAGGCAAGGTGGGCGCGCTGCCGGCCAGATCGGAGACAACGGTGAAGACAATCGGTCGAACATCTACTGGTCAGCAGAAGGCGGGCGGCCTTGCGGCGCTGTACCTGGCCGCCGCGTATCTGCTGGCGATGCCCTTCTTCCTCGTCGTGGTCAACTATCCCAGCGTGACCGACCCGTCCAAGAAGGTCGCGCTGCTCGCGTCCCACCACGGCAGCATGCACGTCATGTACCTCGTCACCTATGTGGTCTTCGGCATCGTCCTGGCAGTGCTGGCCCTCGCGCTGTACCAGCGACTGAAGTCCGCGGCGCCGGTCGTGATGCAGGTTGCGACCGCCGTGGGCGTGCTGTGGGCGTTCGTCCTCGTCGCAAGCGGCATGGTCTTCAACGCCGGCATGGCCGCCGCCGTCGCGCAATACCCCTCCGACCCGGGTCGGGCCGTGTCCATGTGGCAGGCGATCGAACCGGTCGCGCAAGGCCTCGGCGGCTCAGGCGGCGAGATCCTGGGTGGGCTCTGGGTCCTGCTGGTGAGCTACGCGGGCCTCCGTGAGAGCGGGCTCCCCAAACCGCTCGGCTGGCTGGGACTGGCGGTCGGCCTCACGGGGATCCTCTCGGTGATCCCGCCGCTGAACGACGCGGCGATCGCCTTCGGGCTGCTGCAGATCGGGTGGTTCGTGTGGCTCGGGATCGCCATGTTCCGCACGGGCGAGCGGTCGGAGCGGCTGCTCGTCCCCGAGGTCGAGCCTGTGTAGGTCCGCTGGGCGGCGGTCCAACGAGGGTATCGAGTTAGGAGCGACGCGGCGGGCAGCGCCCGCTGGACTCTCGCTCGGCAAGGAGACCGCTGGACAAGCGTCCAGCGGTCTCCTCCATTTCACAAGGCTTCCGCCGGCGTGACGATCACCTTGCCCTGGAGTTCGTCCTCGATCATGTGCCGGAACGCCTCGCGAACCTCGCTCAGCGGGTAGGTGCTGTCGATGGCCGGCGTGAGCTTCCCGGCCTCGAGGAGCTCCCTGAGCACGGCGATCGCTTCCTTCTTCGTGGGCGTCGGCACGCCCGGACCGCGGAGTTGCTTCACGAAGCGTGAGAGGACCATGAGCGTGAGGAAGTGGGGGACGAGTCCGAATACGCGCTTGCCTGATGCGCCGTAACGCGCATGCCCGATGAGCACATATCTCCCGTCGGGTTTGAGCGCGCGCCTGCAGGCCGAGAACGGGTAGTTGCCCGGGACGTCGAAGACGAGGTCGTAGCGCACGCCGCGTCGCGTGAAGTCCTCGCGCGTGTAGTCGACGACCTCGTCTGCCCCGAGTGCGCGCAGCATGCCCAGCTTGCTCGTGCCGTCCACGGCGGTCACATGCGCGCCCTGGGCCTTGGCGATCTGCAGGGCGAGCGCGCCAACCCCGCCTCCGGCGCCGTTGACCAGCACCTTTCGCCCCGGCCACGACCCACGTGAGGCCGCGGAGGTTCTGCAGGGCGATGAACCCGGAGGTCGGCACGGAGGCGGCCTGCTCGAACGTGACGTTGTCCGGCTTGAGAGCCAGCAGCTCCTGGCGGACGCACACAGCCTCGGCGAAGGCGCCGCCGTTGACCCATGCTTGGGTGTCGATCGTCTCGCCGAATACCGGGTCGCCCAGGCGAAACCGGGTCACGCTCTTGCCGACGGACTCGACGATCCCCGCCACGTCCGTACCGGGGATCGGGTTCTTGGGTCTGGCGAGCCCGGCTCCCATGAGGCGGAGGACATACGGTTGCCCGGTCACGACGTGCCACACATCCGGATGGAGCGAAGCCGCCCTTACGCGCACGAGGACTTCGGCGTCGCCGACGACCGGCTCGTCGACCTCTCGGAGCTCCAGATCATCGGGAGATCCGTACCGCTCCTGGACGATCGCCTTCATCGGTTCACCTAAGTCCCCGGCGCATCCCTGCCACCTCCGTCTTGACGGACGGTCCCTTGACCCATTGGACGCGCTGATGCTGTCGAACGTTCGCGGCACGTCATCTGACGATACATCCAAGTGTCGCCGCGCCTGGTTCCGCAGGCAGCACCCGCCCCGCATGCGACGCTGCAACTCATCCTCCGAAGCGTATCGCTCACGCCGTGTGCTCGTGGGGGTACGGCGCCTTGCCCCCTACGGGGTAAGGCGCCACCCAGAAGATGCCACTGCCGTATCACGTAACTGACCCCGCCAAGGCGACGACCGCGGCGGCGCGGCCGCATAACCTTCGTCCTGTGTGGACGACTTGCCCACGGAGCGCCGAGATGCTCTCCGCGGGCCGAACGTGGGAGGGAACCATGGAAGCAGTCATCACCAGAGAGGGGCCTCGCGCGAGGACGCGAGGCGAGCGTGCGCCGGCGGCCGACACTGCCCAGCGGCGCCGCAGGGCCGCGATAACCGTGGGCACGCTGTTCATCATCGGGGACATCGCGGGCGTCCTGAGCGTCGTCGTGACCAGAGGTCTGCTGGACGGGCCGGACGCCCTCACCAAGATAGCCGCGAACCAGAGCCACCTGGCGCTGGGAGCGCTCTTCGTGCTGATCATGGGCTTGGCGCTGGCAATGATCCCCGTCGTGATGTATCCGATCTTCAAGAAGTACAACGAGGTCCTGGCGCTCGGGACCGTCGTCTTCCGGGGCGCGCTCGAGACCGTCGCCTACATGGCCAGCGCAGGTATCTGGCTGCTGCTCCTCGAGCTCAGCCGGGAGCACGCGGCGGTGGCGTCTGCCGGCGCTCCGCACGTCCAGACCCTCACCGGGCTCCTCGTGGCGACGCAAGGGTCGGTCGCCACCTGGCTCACTTCCATCGCCTTCAGCCTCGGCTCCCTGATGTTCTACTACCTCTTCTACCGGTCGAGGCTCGTCCCCCGGTGGCTGTCCGTCTGGGGTCTCGTCGGCGCCGCCCTGTATCTGGCTGTACCGCTGCTGGACATGTTCGGCCACGGTTTCGGGGTCTTGATGGCCCCCCTGGCGGTGGCGGAGATCGTCCTGGCGGTCTGGCTGATCGTCAAGGGCCTCGCCTCGCCGGGCCCGGAGGAGGCGGCTGCCTGACAGGTCCTTCGAGCTGACGCCCGCCGACTGCGATGTCCTGCGTGGTCGGCGGGCCTGATCCCGACTCGCGCCGGCCGACCTCGCTTCGCCGCATCTTGGGGAAAGCAATCTGCCTATGGCGCGCCTCCGGGCTCGTGATAGCGTCATATACAGAAGGGGGCCGTCTGTGTTTGGTGCTTACATAGACTGCCTAAGCCTTGTTAGCTGTGGCAGGCCGGAAGGCAGGCGTGGTCGAACAGGCAGAGAACGCAGCGCCGCACGAGGCTGACGTGAACGGAGGGACGACATGAGCCTGACCGGCTGGTTCCGCAGCTTGTTCCGCCCGACCCCGGAGAAGCGCGCAGCGGCGCAGCAGAGTCACGATGAGCGCCTGCGCGCCCAGCAGGAGGTCCGGGCCGCGAAGGCCGAGGCGGGGGTCAGGCAGCAGTTCCGTCCGCCGACGCCGCCCAGTGGGTTCGGCCACTGACGCTTGACCGGTGCCGTCACCGACGCAACACGGAGGCACGACGTCGCGCACAGCTAACCAGTGCGTCAACCTGACTCGCAACAGGTCTGGCGGAGTGACCTCATACCAGACCGCTCGCAGGTTACGCGCGGTGCGTTAGCCCGTTTCAGGAGCACGTAAATGCGACCCCTTCGGTACTCCATCAACGTCACCTTGGACGGGTGCTGCGATCATCGTGAGGGGGTCGCGGACGAAGAGTTGCATCGTCACGCGGTCGAGAACCTCGCCCGGGCCGATGCCCTCCTCTTTGGCCGGGTGACCTACGAGATGATGGAGGCAGCGTGGCGGGCGCCGGCGCGGACGGGAGCAAGGCCTGATTGGATGGAACCCTGGATGGAGCCCTTCGCCCGGACGATCGACGCGGCAAAGAAGTACGTCGTGTCGAGCACCCTGGAGCGGGTCGATTGGAACGCGGAGCTCGTGCGCGGGGATCTGGGGAAGGCCGTTCAGCAGCTCAAGCGGGAGTCGGGTAAGGGACTGCTCGTGGGCGGCGTGAAGCTCCCGCTGGCGCTGGCGGAGCTGGGATTGATCGATGAGTACGAGTTCGTGGTGCAGCCCAGGCTAGTGGGCCACGGGCCGACGCTGTTCGCGGGGCTATCGAAGCGTATCGACTTGAAGCTCGTGAGCCGGCTGGAGTTCGGCTCGGGGGCGGTGGCGATGCGGTATGAGCCGAGAAGCTAGAGACATCGGGCTTGGTAGCCCGAGTCGGCCACATCGGAACCGCCCAACAGGCGCGTGCAGCGGACTCGCGCAGGTCGCTTCGCTCGCACGCGCTCGCCGCTGACGCGCCGCCCGTTGGGCCTACCGAGCGGGCGACTTCAGCAGACGGTACGTGCTGTCCCGAACCAAGCCGGCAGCCGATTCGAAGGCTCCGAAGGCGAAATGAGGCAGGCTTCATGATCAACGCACTCGTCGATCGTTCGGACTATCCCTGCCTCAAGGACTATGCCTATCTCAACCAGGCTTCTTTGGGTCTCATCGGCCAGCCGGCTGTTCAGTCAATGCATGACTTCCTCGACAACACTGCCCGTCACGGCAATCTCGGGATGACCGATGAGGAAGAGGCTGGATTCTTCGAGTCGCTGCGCCATCGTGGCGCAAGACTCCTGAACTGCCGTAACGACGAACTCGCTATTGCGGCAAGCGCCAGTGAGCTGCTCGGTCAGCTTCCCTTCCTGATCCGCCCCGCTGCCGGTAGCTCTATTGTCGCCGTGGCGACGGACTTCCCGGCCGTTACCCGTCCTTGGATTCGATATGCGGCTGAGAACGATTGCTCTCTCTGCTTCGTCGACGACATCGCAGGCGAGAACCTCACGGACAGAGTCATCGACAGCATCGGCAGTCGCACATCTGTCGTCGCGGTCAGCTCTGTCCAGTTCTCCACCGGATCCATGGTTGACGTTCCCCGGCTGCGTGAGGCATGTGCACGTGAAGGCGCAAGGCTGGTCGTCGACGCGACCCAGGCAGCAGGGATCCTCAAGGTAGACTCAAAGCGGTGGAGGGCCGACGCGGTCGTCACGAGCGGCTACAAGTGGTTGGGCGGTCACGGCGGCGTTGCACTCGCGGCGGTGTCTCCCGCTTTGCTCGAACAAGATCCACTGCTTCCGGGCTGGATGGGAACGCCGCATCCCTTTGACTTCGAGGCCACGACGATGCGTTTCGCCGCCGGTGCGAGACGCTTCACGCAGTCGACGATGTCCTACGTCTCGATGGCCGGCCTCGCGACGGCGCTCGACCAGTTGATGGCTGTGAGACAAGGCCGACTCGAGGCGCATTCGCGCGATCTCTCACGGAGGCTGATCCAGGGCGCCCGTGCGCACGGATGGACACCATTTCGAGCGCTGGAGGACGCATCGGCATCCCCCCACATCGTGTCGCTCGCCCGCCCGGGATTCGGCGTGGGCAGGGCGATCGGCGCATTGCGCCGCAACCACATCGTGTGTGGCGTTCGCAACGGTCGCATCAGGGTCTCACTCGCGCCGTACAACGACAGTGCGGATGTTGATGCCTTGGTCGATTCGATGGCTGTCCTGTGAGGACGAGGGCCACCAGATCACGCAACACTTGAGATCGGCCGCCCCCGCGGAACGATGTTCGATAGCCTGAGCGATGTCTGTTCCAGAGATCCAGCACGACCTAAAACTCGTCCAGCTCGGAAGTCGCCAGAGCACCATCGAGGGAAGCCAAGAACGCGAGCTCGTCTTTGTCGAAAGTTGAGTCCCGTAATGTGGTGTAAGTCCTGAAGAGGCAGTCCCGGTAGAGAACGGCCACCGTGGGCTGCACAATCGTCGGAACCGTTGCAGGGAAACGACGAGAGGAGCACCACGATGGCCAAGACGAGTCTGAGCTTGGACGAGCTTGTGCGCAAGCTGATGGGCGATGACCATGCCGACGTTTTGCGCGAGACGCTCGCCTGGTTCGTGGGCGAGCTGATGGAGGCCGAGGTCAGTGGCCAGATCGGCGCCGGCCTGCACGAGAAGGCGCCCGAGCGCATGACGCACAGGAACGGCTACCGCGAGCGCACCTGGCAGACGCGCGCCGGCGAGATCGAGCTCGCCATCCCGCGGCTGCGGTCCGGCAGCTACTTCCCGAGCTTCCTCGAGCCGCGCAGCCGCTCGGAGAAGGCGCTCGTGGCCGTCATCCAGGAGGCCTACGTCAACGGCGTCAGTACGCGCAAGGTCGACCGGCTCGTGACCCAGCTCGGCCTCGCCGGCATGAGCAGGAGCGCCGTGAGCCGCCTCTGCTCGGGGCTCGACGAGCAGGTGCGCTGCTTCCGCGAGCGCCCCCTGGAGGGCGCCTACCCCTACCTCTGGCTGGACGCCAAGGTGGAGCGCGTCAGAGAGCCCGGCGGGGTGCGTCACAAGGCCCTCGTGGTCGCCTACGGCGTGCACGAGACGGGGCGCCGCGAGGTCATCGGCATCGACGTCGGCGAGGCCGAGACCGAGGCCTTCTGGAGGGAGTTCCTCAGAAGCCTGCGAGCCCGCGGCCTCTCTGGCGTGAAGCTCTGCGTCTCCGACGCTCACGAGGGCCTCAAGGGCGCCATCGCCAAGGTGCTCTCTTGCCCCTGGCAGCGCTGCACGGTGCACTTCCTCCGGGACATGCTCGGCCACTGCGCCAAGGCGCAGCAGCCGATGATCGCCACCGCCATCCGCCAGGTCTTCGCCGCCGAGAGCGCCGAGGAGGCCAGCGAACGGCTCGCCGGCGTGGCGACGGCACTGGAGCGCAGCGCGCCCAAGGTGGCGCGTCTGCTGGCCGCAGCCGAGGAGGAGCTGCTGGCCTTCATGAGCTTCCCCCGCGAGCACTGGTCGAAGCTGCGTTCGACCAACCCGCTGGAGCGCGTGAACCGCGAGATCGGCCGCCGCTCGGACGTGGTCGGCATCTACCCGAACGACGCCGCCCTCGTGCGCCTCGCCGGAGCGCTGCTCATCGAGCAGAACGACGAATGGCTCATCGGCCGGCGCTACCTCTCGGAGGAATCGCTCGCGGCGGTGCTGGCCCGGGCGGCAGACGCAGATCAGGTCGTGGAGGTGAGCGCGCTACCGGCGGCCTGAGGCCGCGACCATGCCGACGACGGACTTACACCACACATCGGGACTTGACCTTGTCGAACGCCGCGACGAAGTCGACGGTAGCCAGCGCCGTGGCGAGGGGTCGAATCGATGCGCCCATCGCCTGAATGCGACCTGACTGCGCCGGCACCGGCACCCTGGGAAGCTCGGCGAGAGACTGTGGCAGATCCTCGCCCTGTGATCCCGCCCTGATCGCCCAAGCGTCGATGAGAGGCGTCAAGGTGGAGAAGCCGTATGAGGACAACCCACCCGCGCCCTGTCTACGCAGCCGTATCGCTTCTCCGCGAGCGACAGGAAGCACGCGACGACGATCCGATGGGCCGTCAACACGCTCTCTCGGTCCGCCGGGGATGCCGGATCAAGACCGAGAGCCTTGGCGTGAAACAGGGGCAGCGCACTGGCAGGTAGACGTCCGCGTAGAAGCGATCGGCGAACGTAGTGGCAGCGTGGTCGCCGGGTCGGAGTGGCCGAGCCACTCCTGCGCCTGCTTCACCCCGCACTCCTCGTAGACCCAGGTGCCGAAGGAGTCGCGCAGGCCGTGGATCGGCATGTGCGGGTGAATCTTCTGGCGGGCGAGCTATACCGAGATCGTGGAGATGGCAGCCTGATCGAGACGCACCGCGAGCGCTCAGCGGATACCATTCCTCCTTCAGAGCGGCGGGATGTTCTGGTTTCGGTGCAGGACGTTGCCGGGATCGAAGCGGCTCTTCAGCGCACGGAGCCGCTGGAAGCTTTCGGCTCCGAACGCGGCACGAACTCGCTCGATCGGCTCGTCGGCCTGCATGTAGTTGACGTAGCCGCCACCGCTGCTCGACCAGGGCTCGATCGCCGCCGCAGCGTCGCAGGCCCAGGTGATCTGCTCCTCGTCAAGACCGGGATCGGTCCAGACGGCCATCACGCTCAAATTGAATGCCGCGCCGCGAAAGCCGACGGCTGCCGTAGCCGGGTCGACGTCCTTCGGCGCGCCGTGGAGGGATTCGATCAGGAAATGCCCGGCCGGGCGCCCGAGCGTCGCGATCCGCTCGAGCAGCACCTCGATCAGCTCGTCGTCTAACGTGCGCACGAAGTGCCCTTTCCAGTAGTGGCGGTTCTCGCCGTAGGGCGAGTCCGCGAGCCGCTGCTGATCGAGGAAGCTGTGGGCGCGGAGGTCGTCCTCCACGAGCCCCGGCGCCGAGCGCAGCCAGCGAAGATCTTCGTCGGGGTCCCAGCCTGTATAGCAAGGTGCGAGCTCGAGCGCGGGCCTCAATGACTCGTCGAGCGAGACCTCCGCCTGGCAGCTGAGATCGCGCGGAGAGCGGGCAGCGATGTCGGCGAAGCGGCTCAGGGCCTCGCGAACACCCCGCCCGCGGTAGGTCAGCGATCCGCCGACGACGCGCGTGACCGGGTGAAGCCGGAACTCGAGGCTCGTCGCCGCGCCGAAGTTGCCGCCGCCGCCGCGAAGCCCCCAGAGGAGCTCGGGGTCCTCGGCGGCGCTCGCGCGGATCACCGCCCCGGCGGGCGTGACCAGCTCCGCCGCAAGGAGCTGGTCGCAGGTCAGGCCGTACTGGCCGGTGAGGTGACCGATGCCGCCACCCAAGGCGAGTCCGCAGACGCCGGTCGAGCCGACAACGCCCCCGGGACAGGCGAGGCCGAACGCCTGCGTTGCCGAGTCGAAGTCGAGCCAGGTGGCGCCACCGGCCACAGCAGCGCTGCGTCTGTCTTTGTCGACGTCGACACCGCCCATCAGCGACAGATCGATCACGAGCCCACTGTCCACGACGCAGTGTCCGGCAGGGTTGTGGCCGCCGCCGCGCACGGCCACCTCCAGCCTGTGTGCCCGTGCGAAATCGAAGGCGACCGCCACGTCACCGGCATCTATGCAGCGTGCGATCACCGCGGGCCGGCGATCGACGAGAGCATTGAAGCAGCGCCGCGCGGCGTCGTAGCCCGCATCCGCTGGCTCGATGACGGGGCCGGCTAGCGATTTCCGTAGCTCCCTGAGGTCTTCGCTGGCGAGCATGCTCTCCTCCGTTGGTCGGGCTGTTTCGGCCACCGCGCGGATCCAGCTGCGGCTCTTGACACCTGCGTGCTGGCCCAACCTGTTCCTGCCCCATGTGCAAGACTGCGCACTGTTACATTCGGACGGAGTTGAGTCCCGTAATGTGGTGTCACAAGCTCCCGGGCCTGAGGAAAGCAAAGAAGAGCGGCCCGAAGCAAATCGTCGTTGTTCCGCCTAAGAACACCGTCTGACGAGAGGAGCACCACGATGGCCGACCGAACAATGACCACCAGCACTCGCGGCAGGCAAGCTGCTCGCCTAGTGAACACGCCGACGTCTTCTGCGCGAGGCGGTGCGCCTATGCTGATCGAGATCATGGGAGAGCGCCGGTCGCGGGCGGCGAGCTGCTACGAGCGCTCTGCGGAGCGCCCAGGCGACAAGGGCATCCCCTCCGACCGCCGCGTCAGCTCGCGTTCGGCGATCCCGCGCCTGAGAAGCGGCCAGCTACTTCCCGAGCTTCCTCGAGCCGCGCCGGCGCTGAACAGGCCCCGGTCGCCGAGGCCTAAACGGCGAACGCGCAAGTCGAGCGCCTCGTCGCCCAGCTCGGCGTCAGAGCATGAGCCGCTTTGCTTGGGGTGTCGAGAGCAGGTGCGCATCTTCCGCGAGCGTCCCCTCGAGGGACGCTACCCCTACCTCTGGCTCGACGCCAAGGTGGAGCGCGGTCGGGCAGCGGCGTGCCCGACAAGGCTCGGCGCCTCGGCGCGAGGACGCCGGGTACGGCATCGACGTCGCCGACTCGACGCAGGTTCTGGCGCGTGCTCCTGCGCGCTGCTCTGCTGGCCCGACGGCCCGATGCGTGCGCTCGCAGCTGGCCGATCCCCGGCGCGCACGAGGGTGAAGTAGGCGCTCGAGGTGCTCGGCACGCTGCAGGCGCGCGCGGCGCCGCGACCTGCTCGGCTGCGGCAAGGGCTACGCCGCGCGCGACTTCGCCGGCGCGGTCGCCACCCTTGAGCCCGCGCGCCAAGGTGGCCTGCTCCTCGAGGCCGCCGAGGAGGAGCTGCTCGCCTTCATGGCCTTCCCGGCCGAGCATCCGGACGAGCGCTCGACTCGATCCGCTGGACGCCTCCAAGGAGATCGCCCTGCGCACGACTCGTCGCCACGACGCGAGCCTCATCCGTGCCGGGGCGCTGCTGCTCGAACAGAACGACGAATGCTCGTGGGCCGACGCTACCTCTCCGGCGGAGTCGCTCGCCGCTCTACGCCGCGCGGGGTCGAGGAGCCGGAGCGCCCGGCGCCGAGGGCACGGGAGGTGGTCCTGCTCACGACTCGATGACCCTGACGACGATCAGGAACTACACCACGTCGGGGGACTTGACCTCGGACGGGCCCGGTCAGACTAGGCCATCGGCCAATGGCTGCGCTGCCGGTGACGCACAAACTACGCGCTTCGTAGAAGCCGTACATGCGGCCGCGCTCGCCGGCGGGGAAGAAGTCACCGGTGAGCGAGGCGACGGCTGGCACTGCGGTCGCCGTGACGGCGCCCAGCGCGAGTACTCTCAGCTTGGCCCGACGGGGCGCGACGCTGCGGTTCGCCTTGGGTCTCTGTGGGCCTGCTGCTAGAGTCCTGCATGGAAGGGGCGGGCTGTGTCGGCAGACTTCCGCAGCCCCGTCCTCGTGCGAACCGTGACAGGCGTGAAAGGTGGGACCTGCTCATGTTCCCGGACGGAGCGTTCTCGGAGGACAACCTCGAGCGCAAGCTACGGCGCGCCTTTCCCGGTCCGGCGGAGGCGGAGGCGCGCGAGATCCTGAGCGAACTCGACCGGATGCCCATCGGCGACGCGAACGAAGCGTGGGCGGGAAGCCTCCGGCGACGCGCCAAATTCGACGCGATCCGTCTCGGGAATGGTGATCTGGATAGGCTGCGCTCCGTAGTACGGGAGGGGATGCACGACTACGGCGACCTCCAGATGCATGCCGAGGCGCCCCATTTTCGCGGGTTCTCATCGGAGAACCCCGCGTTCGCCGAATTCAATCGACGTGACCTTGAGGAGTTCATCGCCTGGCTCCAGGAATGACCGGTCGTTGGTCGTGGTCCGACAAGCGCTTCACGCTGACGCGCCGAACGCCGCATAGGCCTGGCAATGGCAGACGCGCAGGCATCGACGGAACTGGGGCAACGCCAACTCCTGTAGTGTCCGCACCTCTAGGAGGCTCGACCCCGTAGGGGGGTCGCAGCAACAGTTCGACGAGCGCCAATCTATTCGGCAAGACTTCCGCAGGCCACCATCCGCCCTGTCGACGTCGGTGGCCACCAACTCGAGAACGACCTCGCTGACGTTGCGCACGATATTGCAGACGAACCCTGATGCTGCCCTGGACGCCCGACGCTAGAGAGCGAAACGCACGGAATCAGATGCAGTTGGGCATGCGAATCGTGTGCGGCCTCCGCCTAACGGCGACATCCAGACGGACAACGCTTCGCGGTGCCGCTGATGTCGATCGACGTTCGACAAACCACAAGGCGGGGTTCCAGATGGTGTCGCGAGTTGAAGAGGATTCGGTTGCAGGCTGGCCGTCAGGGGGCTCCGGAGGGAAGGTAGATGCTATCAAGCCTTTGGAAGGATGACTGATGCCGAGGGTAGACTCCGAGGACGGCACGAAGATCGCGTACGACAAGCGAGGTAGCGGCCCGGTCGTGATCTTGGTTCTCGGCGCGCTCAACAAGAGGGGCTCGGGAAGGAAGCTCGCTCGTGCTCTATCAGACCAGTTCACCGTGATCAGCTACGACCGCAGGGGCAGAGGCGATAGCGGCGATACAAAGCCGTATGTCGTCGAGAAGGAGATCGATGACCTAGAAGCCTTGATCGATGAACTGGGAGAAAGCGCCCATCTGTATGGTCACTCATCTGGTGGAGTGCTTGCGCTCTTGGCAACGCAGAAGCTGGGCAAGAAGGTCGCCGGTCTGGCCTTGTACGAGATCCCCTACAATCGCGACCCTGTGGCGCAGGAAGCATCTGCAGAATACAAGAACAATGTCAGACAGCTTCTTGCCGAAGATAGACGAGGAGAGACGGTCGCCTTGTTCGTGAAGTCGGTGGGCGTGACTGACAAGCAGATCGAGGCGATGCAGCGTTTGCCGCTCTGGAATAGTCTGACGGCGATGGCTCCAACACTTGAGTACGACACAGTGGAAATCATGGAGCGATACCCGACGATTGATCCCCAGACCATCGACGCGCCAACGTTGGTGATGTACGGCACTGCAAGTCCCGCCTTCATGGCTGAAACCGCGGAAGAGCTCTCGCTAGCCATGCCGAACGCCACGCTTCGGTCTTTGGAAGACCAGACGCACGACGTCAAGCCTGCTGTTCTTGCTCCCGCTCTCGTGGCTTTCTTCAAATAGGTCAGCCTGGAGTCCTTCTTGCTAGACCCCTACTGCGCATGGTGACAGCTACCCGAGCAGGGCTTGACCTGTCCCGCCGTCTGGCGTAGACGGAATCCCACGGACCATGAGCCCGGCACCGGGGCCGTCGGTGTGTCGAACAAGCGCATCAGCGGTCGCCGCGAGCGCGATATGCTGTCGCCGGGAGCGCCTGAGCGCCGCTCATGCTGTCCTTCGCGGCAGTAGGCAGCAGCACCAGCAACGTCGTCACGCCGCTCCTCCTGGCGGCATGCGCCATGGCATCGTGGGCGCTGCGTCCGCCGAGCCGGACGCTGGGCGTGCTCTCGCTGCCCGGCGTCCATGTCGGGCGCGGGTCGAGCGGCCCCGCACAGTAGAAGCGAGGCACGAGTGAAGGTCCTGGCCGCAGGGCGCACGTTGGTCTACGTCATCATCTTCGTGCTCGGATGGGGGTGGCTGGCGCACGCCGCGCAGCGGCTCGACCGACGCCTCGGACTGCAGCTGCCATCTTGGCTGCAGCCCCTCGGTTACCTCATAGCCGCCGCCGGGGCCGTGCTGGTCCTCGTCTGCCTGTTCGCCTTCGCCTGGCGCGGCCGCGGCACGCCGGCGCCTTTCGACGCGCCCAGGGAGCTGATCATCTGGGGACCCTACCGCGTCGTCCGCAACCCCATCTACGTCGGCGTCTTCGCCGCCCTCGTGGGCATCGCCCTCGCGCTTCGCTCCCCCTCCGCGCTGCTGCTGGCGGCCGCGGCGTGGCTCCTCGCCCACGCGCTGGTGGTGTTTTACGAGGAGCCGACCCTTCGACATCGCTTCGGAGCGAGCTACGAGCATTACGTCCTCGAGGTCAACCGCTGGCTGCCGCGGCGGCCGCGGGCCGGGGGCGCCTGACGACATGCTGCACCCCCCCACTGGAGATCGCAGCCGCGTGCCGGTCGTCTTCTGGACCCACCGGACCCTCGGCGCGCGAGTCAACGCTCAGGGCCGGAGTGCCCGAAGATCAGCGACTTCTGCTCGCGAGCGCGGCGACGTTGTCGCGCATCGGCCGGGCGTCCTCCGCGGCCTTCTCCTCGGCAGCCTCCAGCGCCGCCCGCGTCACCTCGTCGAGGCCGGCCACGGCCCTTTGCTTGACTTTGTGTCGCAAAGGCAAGTACCTTTGTAGTACAAAGTCAACGGGACGGAGCAAGCGATGAATGAGCCACAGAAGAGAGACGACACCGCCGCAGACGACGAGGAAGAGCTCAGTCCCCAGCAGGCGGCGCAACTGATCGAGCAGACCAGCCGGGAGGCCAAGCGCCAGTTCGGGTACTGGCAGTCGCCGTGGCTGACGCTGGCCTCGGCGGCCATCTTCTTGGCCATCTACGGCACCCTCTGGCTCTCGGTGCGCGGCCAGCACCCCTACAAGGGGCCGACGGGCTGGGCCCTGCTGACCATCTACTCACTGATCTTCGTCACGGCGATCGCGGCCGGCCGAGTCACAAGGCCAAGGCGCGCGCAGCAGGGCGTCAGCGGGCGCTCACGGCGGCGGGAGACCTATCTCGGCGCCGCCGTGGGGTCGGCCTACGTCGCCGCCTTTGTGTTCATGGGTGCGCTGCGCTACCTCGGGGTGAGCTACGCGATCGTCTACGGGGTGTATCCGGCGGTCGTGCCGCCGATCATCCTCGTGGCGGCCGGGGGCGTCTTCGCCGCGGTGCGTGAGGACGTGCAGACTCTCTGCGCCGCGATCGCCGTGATCGCTGTCCTTGCCGGGAGCGCTTTCGCGGGACCGATCGGGGTCTGGCTGTCCTGCGGCGTGGGCGGCTGCGTCGTCCTGCTTGTGCTGGCGGCCGTCCAGTTCCGGCAGCGTCGGCAGTGACGACCGACGCGCTCGACCCGGTGATCCACGCCCCGGCACGGCTGCGCATCGTCGTCACGCTGGCGAACCTGCCGGACGGCGACGTGCTCTCCTTTCCACGCCTGCAGGACATGCTCGCTCTGACGCCCGGCAACCTGATCACGCACCTGCGCAAGCTCGAGGAGGCCGGCTACGTCGCCACCGAGAAGACCGGCCACGGGATCTGGTCGAAGACCACGGTGGCGCTGACCAACCGGGGCCGGGCGGCGCTCGACGCCTACACCGCCGCGCTGCGCGACCTCCTCGGCGGGCTCTAGCCCGCCTGCCGCGAAGACGTTGCACCGCGATCGTCCTGGGCTCACAAGCGGGTTGCCAAGAAGTCTCTAATCTGCAACATCATGGAAAGACGACTGCTGACGTACTTGGACGGGTGATTGGAATGCTAAGGAACATCTATGTGGTGCTCTACGTTCTGGTATTGATAGCCGTCATCGTTGGTGTGGACCTGCTGTTCTTCAGGCATCACTTCTGGCCACGGCTGCTAGTGAACATCGGCATCGTCTTGGTGTTCGCAGCCTTCTACTTGAGATTCCTGAGGAACCCGTGAGCTGAGTACCACGACGACAGTCGGTCGCATGACACCCGCATCGAGTCCAACGGCCTACCCTTCCGCTATGCTCCAGCGCAAACCGCGGCTCACATGCAACGCTGGGCGTCACCGTCATCGGCCCGGCTCGGCGGAGACCTCGCCCAAGGCAGGCTGCTAGAAAGTTGCTAGGTCTGAGGGAAGCCGCAGGCTCACCCTCGAAATGGAGGCGCGGCGACGGGCCCGGAATGCCCCGATCTACCCTCGAACGGCCCCGTTCGGGTGCCCTCCCTGCCCTTCTAGGAGACCTGTGCTCTATCCACTGAGCTACGAGGGCATTGTGCCGATTTGCAGGTACTTTGCGTTTCTGCGGCCCGGCAAGAATACGGCGAGTTGCTAATAGGTTGCCGAGTCTGCAGGAATCATGCGGCGGGCCTGCCTCAACCCCCCGCCGGCGAGCGTTTGCCGGTGAGCGACTCGAGGCGGATGCGCACCACCGCAGTACCCCTGACGTCGGCGTCGGGGAACTCCCAGTCCTCGCGACCCGAGTACTTGCGCATGAGGGCGCGCAGGCCGCGCAGCTTGGCGTCCGGGTCCTTCACGATCTCGGCCGTGCCGAAGCCGATCACCGACTCGTAGCTCGAGCTCCAGTCGTCGCAGGCACGGGGACCGGTGCGGAGCCTGATGAAGTGGTCGACCTCGACGCACACGGCCGGGGCCGCCCTCAGGCAGTCGAGCTTGTGCCCGGCCTTGGCGGCGTGGAACCAGAGCTCCTCGCCCTCACGGGCGAAGTTGAGCGGCACCACGTAGGGACGCTCGCCGTCGAGCATCCCGAGGCGCATCACCATGGCCTCGTCGAGGATGCGGTGGAGCTCCTCGCGGTCGACGATCTCCTTCTTGGCGCTACGCATGCGGGGTTCCGCCATGGGTGTCTCCTCGGGGTCCTCGGTCGCGACGTCGACGATACTCAAGGGAGCCGACCGCCCACAAGCGCTCGAGGAGGCCAGCGCGCACGGTCGCTTGCCGGCGATCGTTTCGGCAGCCTGCTAGAGCGTCTGCGTCGCCGTCCGGATCGTGACGGCCAGGACGGCGCGCATCCAACCGAAGTTCGCTTTGAGGGTGTCGAAGTCGGGACCCGAGTCGGAGAATGCCGCCGTGCCCTCGATGAGAAAGCCTGTGCCGGGACCGTTCTTGCCGGGCACCTTGCTGCTGCCGAGCGTCACCAGGACCTCGGGGTTGAAGGCGACGTTGGCCTCGGTCATGTTCATGTAGCCGGCGGGGATCAGCATCCGGCCGTCATCCGTGAGGCGGACGTAGCTGTTCCAGGTGTTCACCATGTGCGGGCCGTCCTTGCCCAGCGTGGCGATGGCGACCACGCCGTCCTTCTTCAGCACCTCTCGCAGCTTCTCGGGGATCTCCATGCGTGGCTCCTTTCGGTGAGCGCTTGGTGAGTGCTTGGTTTGGTTCTATGAGTCTGTGGCGCGGCCTCGGCGTGACGTGCGGCCGGCTCTGCGCTCCTGGAACCAGCCGCTCGATTCGGCGGCGAACTCCGGAGGCGCCTTGCAGTTGAACTCGCAGACCAGGTCCGCAAGCGTCTTGGAGGCCAGGAACTCGCGCAGGACGTCCTCCGCCTGGGTCATGAACAAGTCGATCCGGCAGCTCCCCGCAGTGGCCCACGCGGGCGGCGCCTCCCCGAACAGCGTGCAGTTGCGCCGGATCTCGGCGCAGGCGAACAGCTTGCGGTCCGGATCCACGGCGTCCAGGACCTCCATTACGCGGATGTCCTCGGCCGGGCGCGCCAGCGTGAACCCGCCGGCAATGCCCTCGGTCCCCACCACCAGCTTCTGCATCCTTCATGCGGGTGAACACCTTGGCCAGGTACCGCTCGGGGATCTGCTGAAAGCGGGCGAGGTCCACCACGCTGAGGGGCACATCGGACGTTGCGAGTATGAGCAGGGAGTGCAGCGCGTACTCTGCGCCCGCACCGTACAGATAGGATCTCAAACTATCACCTCACGGGAGATAGTTTACCAGTCGATCGCCCTCAGTCAAGCCACCGTGTGAACGCACGAGCAGAGGGCGCCCGGTTCCCACTCAGATGCCGATGGTGAGAACCCAGCTCAAGCTTCCAAGGGTACTCCGAGTCCATGGCCGATACCTGAGCGCGCGAACGGCCGCCCGTGGGCGCCGCGGCGCGAACCTGGATTCCGTACAATAGAGCACATGACGATCCAACGGATGGACCACGTGGGCATCGTGGTCGACGACCTTGCGGCCGCGACTGAGTTCTTCGTCGAGCTCGGACTCGAGTTGCTGGGGGAGGGGTCGGTCGAGGGCCGCTGGGTGGACCGCGTCGTGGGGCTCGACGGCGTCCGGGTGGAGTTTGCGATGGTGCAGACTCCGGACGGCAACGGACGACTCGAGCTCCGGAGGGCGTGGGCTTCGTCCCGGTCGAGCTCCCCATGGAGCTGGCGGAAGAGCTCCGTGAGGCCAAGGCGAAGGCGTCAGATGAGGGTCACACCGAGACCTGCCTAGCGCGGCTTCCGAACCACAGGCCAACCTGCCGGCCGGCTAACGCCGTCGATCAGAGCAGTACTGCCCCCACCAGCATCAGCAACGTAAGAGGAGGAGCACATGGTCGAGGACCAAGGGAGGCGATACGTGATGGCCCACATCGACGAGATCGACTCGCTTCCCGAGAAGGACAGGACTCGGGAGTGGAAGCCCATCAGGCATCACTTCGCGGTTGGCTCATTCGGGGTCAACCTCTTCCGGTCGACGGCGGCGGGGGAGCTCCTGACCTACCTCCACGACGAGACCGACACCGGCCACGAGGAGCTCTTCTTCGTCGCCCAGGGCGACGCCCGGTTCTCGGTCGATGGAGACGAGTTCGACACGCCCGCGGGGACCTTCGTCCACGTCGTCGAGCCGTCGGCGATCCGAGGGGCGTGGGCCCAGGAAGCGGGCTGCGTTCTGCTCGTGATCGGCGGCAAGCCGGGGACGGCCTACCGTGTGCAGGACTGGGAGCTCGAGGAGTTCGGGCCCGAGGGTTAGCAGGTAGCCATGATTGCTTCATTGGCGCAGGCTGACTCGGGCCCCCGAGGCGTCCGAACCGCACAACGTGAGAGGAGCTCCCACCAATGAACATCGAGCATCTCAACCCCGAAGGCATGACGAAGAACCCGGCGTTTTCGCAAGCGGTTGTCGTCACGGGGGCTCAGAAGTTGATCTTTGTCGGCGGACAGAACGGTGTGAAAGCAGACGGGACCATTGCTGGCCCCACCATGCGCGAGCAGTCGGAGCAGGCCCTGCGCAACGTCATCACGGCGCTTGAGGCGGCCGGGGCGTCGCGGGAGAACGTCACCCGGTTAGGCATCTATATGGTGCAGGGCCAAGACGCTCGCGAAGGCTTTGCTGCCGCGCAGGAGGTCTGGGGCCTGCACGCAACAGCGACTCACGGGGTTCTTCGTCGCCAGCCTCGCTCGTCCCGATGCGCTCGTCGAGATCGAGGCAACCGCAGTGCTCTGAGTTGCAGCTTCACTGGCAGGATTGGAGTCTGCCATCTCCGACCTGTTTGGGCGCCTTTTGAAACGTTCGCCGGACCTTGGTTCGGCAGGCACGTCGCGTCTGTGGCGGCGCGTGAGTTCAGGTCTGTAGTGCACTACGCACCGTCCGAACTCGCGACCCGGTAGGGGGTCCGAAGCGACAATTCGGCGAGCGCCCACCCTGCCTGCCCCCCCAACGCGCAAGAGCCCGAAAATGGAGTTCTCGAGCCTAACTGCGGCCTCATACGCACCCAGACAGCACCCTGGAGTAGCCACTCGCCTCGCGGCTGAAGAGCCGTTGATCGGCGCCTATGCGATCCCCATGGCCTTGGCGTTGGGACAGTGGGCCTTGGCGGCGCAGTGCGGGCAGGCTGTGCGCCTGAAGACGACCAGGATGCGAAACGCCAGCAGGGCAGCCACGCCGAGCAGCACGATGAGGGCTGCCAATGAGAAGTTCAGGATCAGGCCCACGGCCAGCAGCGGGATCGGTGCGATGAGCGATCCCATGTACAGCTTGTTATGGGAGAGCGGGCCTTTGGTGCGCCGGGCCCCGAACTCGCCAAGCGGCGCGCTGCGCCCCAGTCGAGCGGCGATGACGTTCATGCCCGACACGCAGCGCGCACCCGGCATCGTCGGATACACGCAGGCGGCGCAGACGACGAGTGGCATCACCACGTACATCTGACCGAGGGCGACGACGAGGTAGACGATCGCCAGTACCCACGCCAGCACCGGCCAGCGGTCGTAGGCGAGGAGCAGGCCGGCGGCGGCCAAGCCGAAGTGCAGCAGCGTGACGCCGTTGTAGAGCGCCACATCGCGCAGCGGGTAGCTGCGGTAGACGCCGCCCACGACTCAGACCATCGAGCGCCGCACCCAGGTGAGCGAGCTGGGGACCTCCGCGGGAGTGATGGCCTGTGGCGCGGCGCCCCGCCGCAACAAGCTGAAGCGGGCCTTCTTGCCGCCGCCGCCGCAGCACTCGTAGGCGACCTCGCTGCCGTCCTCGGCGATCATGGTCGCCGCGATCCAGCATTCCTGGTTGGAACCCTCGGCGCACTGGACGACCTGTGCGGGCGTCATGCAGCCGATCTCCGTGCACTTTGACTCGTCGTTCATTGCCCGCTCCAAGTCCGCTCAACCCCACGCGCCGCGTGGAGACCGACACAGAGACAGTCTAGCTCTCCCCCCGCCTCCTGACACGGGCTTCAGCAGCCGCAGGCTGCCTCACCGCTCGCGGACCCGCTGCGCTCGCTGGCCTCACGGACCTGTGCGTTCACCTTGCCGGCGGCAACGGCCATGACGCTCGCCTGCACGGCGCCGATCTCGCTGCCGCTCAACCCCAGTTCCTTGGCGACGCCAAGGTAGTGCTCCATTCAGGGGCGACAGCCGAGGGCCATGGCAGCGGCCAGGTGGACGAGGAGCGTCTCCCTCTCCCCCAGGATCTCGTTGTGGCGCGCCGAGTCGTAGAAGGCCTCGTAGGCCTTCTTCTGCCTGATCGGTAGCATCCGTCCTCCTCGCCACGTGGCCGGACCTGGCTAGCAGTCGCAGCTCGGCTCGCTGCCGGTCAGCCACCCGTTGATGATCGCCTGCGCGCAGCCGACGCCGGGCTCCACGCTGATCGCCCCGGGGACGCAGTTGAGGGCGCAGGCGCCGCACTCCATGCAGGCGCCCCGGTCCGCGAGCGTGGCGCGCCCGCCCGCGATGGCGAACACGGCGTGCGGGCAGACGGCGACGCACAGCCCGCAGCCGTTGCAGCGGGCAGGGTCGAGCTCAAGGGTGACGGCCTCTTCGATGTAGCGCAGCGTTCGCATCGCTCTCACCTTCCCAGTCTGCTGGCCAGCCAGGCGCCGACCGCGACGGCTGCTGCCGCGCCCTGCCAGGGCAGCGCCCTGCGCATCTCGAGCTCGACGCCGGAGGGCGAGGTGATCGGCGAGGAGCCGGTGAAGTTCATCGCCGCATAGGAGGAGGCGGCCGGGACGCCCGCGAGCAGCGCGAGCTTGGCGGCGGGCGAGAGGCGGCGGCCGAGCGTCGCCGTGGCGGCCGCCGCCAGGACTCCTCCGGCCACGGCTCCCTTGAGCGAGAAGGCGCGGCCGGGCAGCCAAGGCAGCGCCAGTGGCGTCGCGCCGCCGCCCGCCGCGAGGGCCAGCCACGCCGCGCCGATGACCGGAGCCCCGTCGCGCAGGCCCCGGCGAAGCGACACGCCGTCGCGGCCGATCGTCGACGCGGCGAGGATGCCGGCGTAGGCCAGCAGCACGCGGCGGTCCCAGGCGAAGTTCAGCTCCGCGGGCGCGAGCACGGCACGATCGCGCAGGCCGAAGGTGACCCTGCGCATCTCCGCGTCGGCCTTCATGCCCGCGGCGAGGAACGCCGGCAGGTCGGCCGCCCGCACCGGTCCGAAGGTCACGCGGAAGCCGCATGCCTCCTTGACCTCATGCGCCGCGACTCCGGGCGCCGAGAGCTGCGGGAGCACCAGCCGGCGGTGCTCGACGACCTCGGCCAGCCGCGTCTCGCGGACCATGCGGGCGACCTCCTCGGCGCAGAACGTGCCCTTGCCGGCGGCGCACCAGACGTTGATCCCGCGCGTGTCGACGACGAGCAGCCAGGCGTCGAGCCCGTCGAGCGAGGAGCGCAGCTCATCGAAGGTCAGCTTGTAGTTGGCGGTGACGAGCACCGGCGAGGTCGATGTCAGGCGCTCCAAGAGCGTAGAGGCCGGGCTTCACGCGGTAGTCGTCGCGGCCGAAGCCCCAGCGCACGCGCCAGGCGCCGAGGCGATCGGCGCGCGTGATGTCGCGGGACACCGTCAGCACGGGGCCCACGGGCGTCTCAACGGCGCCGCTGACGTAGGCGGCCGGACCGTAGGGATAGTCGGCGGCTGGCGGCGGCGCGCCGCAGCAGGAGCTCTGCCCGCGCTTCGGCCTCTCCTGCTCCGCCGCTGCACCGCAGCATGCGCTCTGCTTCTCGGGCGGCGCGGCCTCGACCGTGCCATCGCCGCAGCAGGAGCCGCCGGGCTGCGGCGACGGGCCGCAGCAGACTGCCGCCCGGTCGCCGGTCGCTCGGCAGATTCCCGCGGCGCTGTCGTGTCGCTCGTCATGGCTCGTCCTCTCTCGCGGCTCACGAGGCGCTGCGCCGCGCCGGCTTGGTCAGGGCGGTCGCGCAGGCGCTCTCGGTCCTGTCGAGGTCCGGCGGCGCGCTGCGCAGGCGCTCGACGTGCTCGAGAAAGCCCTTGAGGTCGCCGTCGAAGCGCTCCCAGTCGATCGAGTAGTAGGTCCGCGCGCCCTCGCCGCGCATGCGAGCAGCCCGGCATCGCGCAGCAGGGCGAGGTGGTGCGAGACCAGCGGCTGGCTCACGTCGAGCGGCCCGGTCATCTCGCAGACGCAGCGCTCGCCGCCGAGCAGGAACTCGATGATCTGGGCGCGCGTCGGGTTGCAGAACGCCTTGAAGAACGGGACGAACTCGACGATGCTGCCGGCCTGCTGCGGGGTCCTTGGCGATCTTCATGCTCAGCTCCTCGGTGGGTCGCAGGCGACCTCGTCGACGCCGGCGGCCACCGCCGCCGGCACCGGGTCGTCGCTCATGCCCCAGTACTTGCGCCCCATCCACAGGGCCACGTTGACGAGCCCGATCATCACCGGCACCTCGACCAGCGGCCCGATGACGGCGGCGAACGCGACGCCCGAGCCGATGCCGAACACCGCGATGCTCACGGCGATGGCCAGCTCGAAGTTGTTGCTCGCGGCGGTGAACGAGAGGGTCGCGGTCTTCGAGTAGTCGGCGCCGATCCTGCGCCCCATGTAGAAGCTCACGAAGAACATGACGACGAAGTAGATGAGCAGCGGGATGGCGATGCGCACCACGTCCAGCGGCAGCTTGACGATGAGTCGCCCTTGAGGCTGAACATGACGAGGATCGTGAACAGCAGGGCGATGAGCGTGAGCGGGCTGATGCGCGGGATGAACTTCTGCTCGTACCACTCGCGGCCCTTGTACTTGAGCCCGAGGTAGCGCGTCAGCATGCCGGCGAGGAACGGGATGCCGAGGTAGATGAAGACGCTCTTGGCGATCTGGCCGATGGAGACGTCGACGGCGACGCCGTGCAGGCCGAAGAGCGGCGGCAGCTTGGTCACGAAGATCCAGGCGAAGAGGCTGAGAAGAGCGACCTGGAAGACGCGTTGAAGGCGACCAGGCCGGCGGCGTACTCGGTGTCGCCCTTGGCGAGCTGGTTCCAGACGATGACCATGGCGATGCAGCGCGCCAGGCCGATCATGATGAGGCCGACCATGTACTGCGGGTAGTTGTGCAGGAAGACGATCGCGAGGAAGAACATGAGCAGCGGGCCGATCACCCAGTTCTGCACCAGCGAGAGCCCGAGGATCTTGTAGTCGCGAAAGACGTCGCCGAGCTCCTCGTAGCTGCACCTTGGCCAGCGGCGGATACATCATCACGATGAGGCCGATGGCGATGGGGATGTTGGTCGTGCCGACGCTGAAGCGGTTGATGAAGTCGGGCACGCCGGTGAAGGCCCAGCCGAGCAGCACGCCGACGGCCATGGCCAGGAAGATCCAGGCGGTGAGGTAGCGGTCGAGGAACGAGAGTCGCTTGATCGTGCCTTCGGCCATGTCTGTCTTCTCCTCGAGGGTCTGGGCAGTCGCTGGCGCCGACGCGCCCGTCGCACGAAAGCTTACATTGACGGATGTTTATGGTCAACGTAGATTGATATAAAGGGAACGGCATGACGACCAGGACGACAGCGAGCATCTCGACGTCGGAAAGCAGGCGCCGTGAAGACCATCGAGATCGACGAGCCGTTCGCCGTCTTCTCGGACGTGCACGGCAACCTCCCGGGCTGGAGGCGATCCTCGCCGACATCGAGCGCCGGGGGATCGCGCGAACGCTCTCCCTGGGCGACCTCGTCGGCTACGGGCCCTCCCCCAACGAGGTCGCGCTCCTCGTGCGCGACTCCGGCATCCCCAGCGCTCATGGGCAACTACGACCAGGGCATCGGCTTCGAGACCGGCGACTGCGGCTGCGTCTACAAGACCGACGAGCAGCGCGCCGAAGGCGCGGCCTCGCTCGCGTGGACCCAGGAGGCCGTCAGCGACGAGGTCAAGGCCTACCTGCGCACGCTCGAGGACCACTTCCTGCTGAAGACGCCGGCCGGTGAGATCCTCGCCGTCCACGGCAGCCCGCGCCGCATCAACGAGTACCTCTTCGAGGACCGCCCGGCCTCCGCCATGGAACGCATGGCGCGCGAGTACCCGTACCGGGCGATCCTCTTCGGGCACACGCACCTGCCCTACGCGCGCCAGGTCGGCGCGACCACCTTCGTCAACGTCGGCAGCGGCGGGCGGCCCAAGGACGGCGACTGGCGCGTCTGCTACGCGATCGTCGACCCGGCCAGGCTGGGCGACGGCGCGGGCTTCGTCGAGTTCGTGCGCGTGCCCTACGACTACGAGCGGCTCCTCGCCGATCTGGCGAGGACGTCGCTGATCACGAGCTTCGCCGGCCCAGCCGAACCGTGATGCGACTCCTGCCTGCCCGGGCAGCCAGTCGACGCGCTGACTCGAGACGCTCATGAGCAGACGCGAGTACTCCTCGCGTGCGGCGCGTCAGTCCATGACGGGCCGAAGGAGGCAAGCTGCCAAAAAGGTGCCAAATCTGCGGGAAACCGCAGGCTCGACCACGCTCGGCGGGCACCCTCATCGAGCAGGATTACCCGCTTTGGCCTCAAACGCACCCAAATAGCACCCTAAGGTGCGGATCTAGGAAACCTGTGCTCTATCCACCGAGCCACGAGGACATTGCGCCGATTTGCAGGTGTTTTACCTCTGCGATGACCTGGCAAGAATGCCAGAGTGCCATGAAGTTGCCAGATCTGCAGGAAACGTGCCGGACTGGCTGGCCATCGCACGCCCTCCGGTCCTCACGTCCTGTGGGGGCCTGACGTCAACGGCTACTGCTGCGTCATGCAGTGGATGTTGGCGGCGAGGCGGGCGAGTTGCATCAGGGGCAACTGGACGACCTCGCGCCCGGGGAACAGCCGCGCCACGGTCTCGCGGGCCGGCTCGTCATGCGGGTCGTCGAAGCCCGGCAGCAGGACCGCTCCGTTGGCGACGTAGAAGTTGATGTACGACGACGAGATGCGGCGGCCGTCCTCGTCGTCCAGGCGCCGCCGCGGGTGGTCGATGTTGACCACTTGTAGAGGGCGGCCCGACGCAGTCTCGGCCGCCTCGAGCCGCGCGAGGTTCTCGCGCAGAGGCTCGTACTGGGGGTCGGCGCGGTCCTCGCACGACAGCGCGACGACGACGCCCGGCGCGACGAAGCATGCCAGGTCGTCGACGTGCCCTCCGGTCGGGTCGTGCTCGAGCGCCGCCGTCAGCCAGATGACCTTCTCGACGCCGAGGTACTCCCTGAGGATGTCCAGGCGTCCACCTTCGTCAGGCCCGGATTGCGGCGTTCGTCCAGTACCACGTCCTCGGTGGTGAGCAGCGACCCTGACCGTCGGTGTGCACGGCGCCGCCTTCGAGCGCGATGGGCGCAGCGAAGCCGCGGGCGCCGGTCAGCGCGATGGTCCGGCCGGCCATCTTGGCCGTCTCGGCATAGTCGCGGCGGAAGCTGCCCACCCGCTGAAGCGCCACTCGACGGCGCCCAGAGCGCCGTCCCGGCCGAGGAGGAAGGTCGGCGCCGAGTCGCGGGTCCAGGAGTCGTCGGTCGGCATGCTCACGATCTCGATGTCGCCGGGCGCGTCGCCGGGCTGCCCGCAGCAGCGACGGTACGCATCCTCGACATGGCGCGGGTTGGCGATCATGCGCACCGGCTCGTAGCACGCGATACTGCGCGCGACCAGCGCGAAATCGTCGCGCCCCGCCTCCACGTCGCAGAAGCTGTTCTCACGGCACGGCCACGCCATCCAGCAGCAGGAGTGTGGCGCCCATTCGGGCGGCATGGAGAAGCCTGCCTGGGCAGGAGTCTCGCTCATGCCGCGAGTGGAGCAGCGCCGATGGGTTGCTGAGAAGTTACCAAACCTGCGAGAAACCGCAGGCTGCAGGAAATCGGCGGCGGCGGCCGCAGGCAGAGGGCGGAGTGAGTGGTAGAGGAGCGTCGGAAGGGCTAGCGGTGGCTTGCGAGCGCGACGACGCTGTCGCGCGGCGGCTGGGCCTCCTCGAGGACTCTTCTCCTCCGCGCGCTCCATGGCAGTCCGGGTGACGTCGTCGAGGCCGGCGGCCGCCTTCGCCCGCGGTTGGCGAGCGCGACGACGTTGTCGCGGAGGGGCTGCGCATTCTCGGCTGCCGTCTCCTCGGCGGCAACCAGCGCCGCCCGCTTCACCTCGTCATGACCGGGTCTCCGGCTCTGGCCAGTCCTGGCCGCTCCAGCACATCTCCCAGAAGTGGAGTTCCCAGAGGCCTACGTTCCTGTAGATGGGCTTCAGCTCCGTCAGTGTCGATGCGGAAGGCGGTCCACAGAGCGCGACCAGGTGTTGAGGTAGAAGCTGTCGGCCGCGTGTACCGCAGTCAGACCCTTGACCAGGCCGCCGTAGGCGCAGACCTGCAGGTACGAGCCGTACCCGAGGCACGCAGGCCACGGTTGCGTCGGTACCGGAGCAAGCAGCTCCCCGAGCTGCTCCGCCAGCTGGCGAGGCTCACTCGCCGCGTCCTCGACGAGGCGTGCCAGCAGGTCGTCCAGTTCCCTGGCTGGATGTAGGTGCGGAGTACCAGGAGCGCAGTCCGCTCCATGGCGAAGGAGGAGAGGAGGGTTTCCTCGTGGCCTGTCTGTGGTTCTCGTCGCCATGCAGCTAGACCCCAAGCTGGGTCAGCAGGCCGAGTTGGTCGTAGTAGGTGTGGTACGAGACGATCTTGCCGCCACGCACGCGCGAGCAGTCGGCGAAGCGCAGGTCGACGCTGGCCCCGCTGGGTTCGATCGTCCCGTCGGGTCCCTCGAGAGGGCCGGTGTGCGTGCCCACGAAGCGGCCCTCGACGATGACCGCGTCGCCGGCCGCGTACATCTGCTCGATGAGGGCCCGCGCGTCGGGCACGGCCCGCTTGAGCGTCTCCAGGTACTCGCGGAAGGGCTCGAGTCCGTGGACCGTCCCCATCCCCGGGTCGGTGGTCTCGAGGTCGTCTGAGAAGACCGCCAGCGCCGCCTCGACGTCGCCGCGATCGAAGTTCTCGTAGAACCGCGACACGAGTTCCCGCGCACCGCCGCCGTCTTGCTGCCGCTGCGGCGGCCGGGTGTCGGCCGCGTACTGTGTGGATCTCTTGGCTGCCATGATCGCGCTCCCGAGCGCCGGCACAACAGACGCGCCGGCGCCCTCGGACTTGTGACGGGCGCACCCGTCCTGACACTCGGACATTTCCCCGGATGGGTACGAACCAAGGCGATGACACAGTCCATAGCGTCAGCCGAAGGAGGCGTCATGCCAGAACCCCGAGACCCATCGCGCGTGCGTGAAGCCTACATCCCATCGGTATGGAAAGCGTTCTACGAGGAGACCGGCGTGCCCGCCGCCGTCAGGAGCGGCGGCACTCTCTACGTCACCGGGCACACCGGGGAGTCGGCCGACGGGGTCTTCCCCGCCGACGTCGAAGCGCAGGTGAGGGGCACGTTCCGGAACATGGAGATCACGCTCGCCGAGGTGGGCCTCGGCTGGCAAGACGTCGTCGCGCTGAACTCCTACCACGTCGGCTTCCGCGCCCAGGTACCCGTCCTGATGGCGGTCGCCGCCGAGTTCCTGGCGGAGCCCTTCCCGGCGTGGACCGCGGTGGGCGTCACCGAGCTCATCGATCCCGAGGCGGCGATCGAGATCAGCTGCGTGGCCGTCGCGCCCGCGAGTTGTTGACAAGTTGGCTGGATCTGCAGGGAACTGCACGCTCGACCACGAGCGGCGGGCGCCCTCATCGGGCGAGGTTGACCCGTTTTGGCCTCATATGGACCCGAATGGCACGCCAGCCTGCGGATTCACCCTCGCCGCCTCGTCGACGCTGGCGCAGACCCTCGTGTCGAAGCCAGCCGCGACATCCTCGGCGGCGGGGTAACAGAGTTGCCGAGCGCTCGGCCCGGGAACCATCTGTTCGTCAACGAGCGACGGCGGTCGTCGCCGCGGGAGGAGGACCAATGGCATTCATCGAGCCACTGCCGGACGATCAGGTCGACGATCGCATCAGGGAGCTCTACGAGGCCGACACGGAACGTTTCGGCTTCGTCCCCAACTTCACGCGGACCTTCGCGCGGCGACCGCAGGTGTACCAGGCCTGGAAGCAGCTCAACGGCGCCATCCAGCAGTCGATGGGCGTCCGGCGCTACGAACTCGCGACGCTCGCGGCGGCCCGTCGCCTGCGCTCGAGCTACTGCATGCTGGCCCATGGCAAGGTGCTTGCCGACCGCTTCCTGGGACCCGACGTTCTACGGCAGGTCGTCGCTGACCATCGCGCGGCTGGCCTCGACCCCGTCGATGTCGCCGTGATGGACCTGGCCGAGAAGGTCGCCGGGGATGCGACCTCGATCAGCGCAGCGGATCTTGCGCCCCTGCGTGACCTCGGCTTCACGGACGACGAGATCTTCGACGTCGTCCTCGCGGCCGGCGCACGCGCGTTCTTCAGCAAGACGCTCGATGCCCTCGGTCTGCAGGCCGACGCGGAGTATGCCGAGATGGAGCCGCAGCTCCGCGAAGCGCTCACCGTGGGACGCCCGATCAGCGCCGCCTGAACACCGGCCAGCTGGAGCGTTCCCCGCCGCATCTGTTCCGGAGAACAACGTGGAGGCTGAGCGAACGGATCCGTGGCACCAGCGCCCCGGGTGCCGAGAATCCCCGCTGGCAGGGTCAGCGGCGCTGGCTGGCGAGTGAGACGACGTTGTCGCGGCGGGCTCGGCGTCCTTGACGGCACGCTGCTCGGCGGCTTCGGTGCGGGTCGACATGCAGCCGAAGTCGGACATCGTGGCACGCCAGGCGGCAATCTCGGGAAGCGCGCTGGCAGGTCCGCCATCGAGCCGGCGCCGGGCGCGGGCCTCCGCCTCGCGGTGCAGCGCGAGGGAGTCGTCGTCGGAGGGGCCGTTCCTCACTCCCGGAGCCTCCACGACGATGGCCCGGTTGGTCGGGAACCTGAGGCGGACATCATCGCTGACCACGAGACGCACGCCTCTACCAGTCGGGCGTCGCGTCGCCGATGAACGCGGCCTCACGGTAGGCGCGCTCCTCGCGGCGGATCAGGTCCGGGTTCGTGCCGGCCAGGCTGACGAGGCCGAGGGTCAGGAGCTGCACCGCCAGGGCGCTCTGCAGCAGCGAGGTGAGGAGCGGCTCGGCGGGCGAGGGCTCGAGCGCGACTCCGTGGACGTCGCCCGGCAGTGTCGCGAGCAGCGACCCCGGGGCCAGCGCGACCGTCGGGATGCCGATGGTCCGGGCGGCCTTCGCGACGAGTGCGAGGCGGCGATCACGCCGGGCGCCGGGACGCGGGTCGAGGGCGAGCAGGACGAGGCTCGTGGCGGCGGCATCACACCCCGCGAGATGGCCGTGCAGAAGAGTCTCGAGGTGGTAGGCAGTGGTCGGGATGCGCGCCCCTTCGGCGATCTTGAGGGCGAGCTCGCCGGCGTTCACCTGGTCGATGCCCAGACCGGCGGTGATGACGCGGCCGGAGCGGCCCAGATGCGCCGCGGCCGCCTCGAAGTCTGAGCGGCGATCCAGCGTCGACTCGATGGCGCTCGCGGCAGCGCTCGCGGCCTCGTCGCCGGCGATGCCGGAGATCCGTGCCCCGGCCAGGATGGCGCTGACGTAGGCGAGCGTGTGACACCAGGAGTCGTCATGGACGGGAGTGACGAAGACGAGGTCGGCGCCGGATGCACACGAGGGATCGGCACAG
This sequence comes from uncultured Thermoleophilia bacterium, assembly GCA_963709845.1. Lineage (GTDB taxonomy): Bacteria > Actinomycetota > Thermoleophilia > UBA2241 > UBA2241 > CAIXSE01. The sequence continues at coordinate 429,928 of CAVPXV010000003.1, read as the reverse complement.
GCCGTGATCAGTCCGGTCGTGGCTCCGTTCGCGCGGGCGGCCTCCAGCGCGAGGCTGGTCGCTCTGGTCCCCCCGTCATGAGAGATCGCGATGCAGATGCCGCCGGCGCGCGGGTCGAGGGCGGCGTCGAGTGCCTGGCGCACCTCTGCCCGAGCCGTGAGGCCCTCGCGACGGAAGGAGTCCGTGAGCAGCTCGGCCACGACCATGGCGGCGTGCTCCGAGGTGCCGCAGCCGGTGACGACGACGGGCTCGCCGGCGGCGGCCGCGTGGAGAACGGCGTCCCGCAGCCGCGTCACCTCGGGACGGTCGGCGCCGAGGATCGGCGCCGCGAGCTGGGGCTGCGCGAAGATCATCTCCTCCATCACCCACGGCGGAGCATCGCGCAGCTCGGGGAAGTCGTCGGTCAGCCAGTCGCGGTCGTCGCGGGTCATGGGGCACCTCCAGGCCGGGGGTCGCTCCCCGGAGTGATCGCCTTCGCGGCCGGGGGCGTGATCACGATCATGAGACACACGCAGGGGCCGCATACCGTTGTTGCCGTAGGAGTGGTCGGCGTCGGCCGAGAAGACGACGCTCTCCCCGGCCGCGACAGGGTGAGACTCGCCGTCGACCTCGAGCGTGAGGTCGCCCTCGAGCACGTGGATGATCTCCGCCGTCCCCGGGACGTGCGCTTCGGCCTCGTGCGCGTCCCCGGGCTCGAGGCGCCAGTCCCAGAACTCGATGTGGTCGAGCTGGTCGCTGCCCACCAGCAGCCGTCCGCTCCCTCCGCCGGGCGAGGTCCACAGCTCCGCTACGTCGTCGCGCGATATCACCCGCACGCGCCGCTGGCTCCCGAGCTCGACGAGCTCCGCGAGGCCGACGTCGAGCGCCTGCGCGAGGCGCACCAGGGTGGCGAGCGTGGGATTGACGCGCTTCTGCTCCACCTGGATGAGCATGCTGCGGCTGATGCCCGCTCGCTTTGCGAGTTCGTCGAGCGTCAGCGCGCGCTCGCCGCGCAAGCGCCGCACGTTGCGCGCCAGCGCATCGGCGGTGTCTTCAGGGCTGGCCACTCGTCGCCTCCATCTCCGTCGCTGACGCGGCCGTCGCATTGTGCTCCGACCGCGCGTAGTCTAACATCTAATCCCACAAAGTGCAGGATACTACACTCGAGAGGAGGCGAGAGATGGTGGTCGCTGGAGAACTCACCAAGGAGCAGGCCGAGCTCCTGTTCGCGCACATGCCCGTCGGCTTCAGCGTCGCCGACGAGGAGGACGCGCTGCGCTTCTGGGCAGGAGAGGGCTTCTCTTCCTGCAGTCCGAAGCTGATCGGCCGCAGCCTCTTCGACTGTCACCCCAAGCGCGCCCATGCCGCGATCGAGTCGCTGCTCGCCGAACTGAAGTCGGGCAGGAAGGACGAGGTCGACACGATCGAACACGGGAAGAACGGCTCGGAGCGCATCATCTACACGGCGCTGCGGGATGCCGACGGCACCTACCGCGGAGTCCTTGAGACCGTGGTGCCGATCGACGAAGCGGGGCCTGCGGACCACGTCGACGAGGCCCGAGCCGAAGCCGACTGACGCCGGACCTGGGCAAGGTGACGGCAGGAGGCTGAGGAGGTCCTATCGGAGCTGGGGTCGGCCGCGGATCACTCCGCGATCGCAGTCGACCACCCGCCACTGCTGTCTGTGGGCAGGAGAGGCCAGGGCGGAGACAGGCGCGGACCTCTCGCTCCCCTCCGCGCGTGAGCAGAGCTTCATTCAGCGCGGCATCGAGAGGCTCGGTGGCTCGAGGATACGGGGAGCAACTCAGTCGTCGATCGCCTCAATACCAAGTCGCTTGGCTTCCTCAACGTTGTCCTTCATGGCCTTGAGCGCTTCGGGGGAGTGCCCCTGCCAATCGGTGAGCTCGCCCGTGACCCGCAGCGGCTCCCGGGAGCGGTATGACTTGGTCGGATTGCCCGGGAACTTCTTGTCCGTCAGATTGGGGTCGTCCTCGATCGGGCCGGTCGCTGCCACTATGTAGATCCTGCCGGGACCTTCGCCGAGCGCCAGCTCCGCCCCCCAGGTGGCTGCGTCCAGGGTGCCGGTCAGGTAGACGTAGCTTGCTTGCTTCCTCTTGCCGAAGTTGGAGCTGTAGCCGGGCTCGATCAGGTCTCCCGGCTTCAGGTCGGCCTTCGTGCCATGGTAGAGCCGCTGCGCACCGGTGCCGTGGCACGTGGCGCAGGGCTGTTCGTTGATGGTGCCCTGCCCATGGCAAACGGGGCATGGCTCTGACACGACGAATGGGCCCTCGTTGGTGGGTGCCATCGGCTCGCTCCTCATACTGGTCGGCTGCTCTGCCGCGCGCCGGGGCCGGTCCGCCGGCGTCGGCAACACACGCATTTCAAGACTCTTGTCTTCCGTATCGGCTTGCGGCCGTTGATAATGCGGCGCGACCCGAGAAGGCGAGCTCGGCGACGCAAAAGCTCTAGTACTCTCCCTTGATCACGAAGAACGAACCCCGGATCGTCCCGGCCAGTTTGGACTTCTGCCTGGCGAACTTGAACTTCCCTTCCAGCTCCGCCGGCACTTCCATCGCCTCCGAAAGCTTGAAGCCGACAGCTCGCTTCTTGGGGTCGTCTATCGTGTACAGGACGTTGACCTCAAGACCACTCTCATAGAAGACGTAGGCCCAGCGGATGTTCTCCACTTGAAACCGGGACGTCTCCAGGGGCTTGGCGGCAAACTCGATACCGCGTTCTTCCTTGAGGATCTTGTTGACGTAGTCCAGTGTGTCCTGGCTGTCGCCGGCCGCTGTGACCGTGAACTCATGCTTGTACTTGTTCATGAAGTAGCGCGCTTCGTTTGCCCGCAGGCCGGCAAGCGCTCCGGCTACGGGTGACGACTCCAGACCGACCGTCGACACGTCTTCGAAATCGACGACTGTGGACACTCTCATCCTCCTCCTGTCAGCACCCCCGCCGCTCTCCTGGGGAGCCTGTGCTCCATCCACTGAGCTACGAGGGCGACGCGCCGATTCTGTAGGGCTTCACGCTCTGCGTCGGTCCCGGCGGGGATTCCAGTGTTGCTGATATGACCGCCCCGCATATACCCGCCGGAGCCGTGGGTTACCACCAGTTGGGAGACGAGCGCGAGAAGGCGGATCAGCGCGCTCGAGGTCGGACCAGAGCAGGACGGCGGCGAGCAGCCTCAAGGGAGAAGGCTCGACGAAGAGGGGCCCGCGAGGTCTTCGCGCCGCTCGGCGCCCGGCCGGCGCCAAAAGAGACGGAGCCGGCGTTGGCCCCTGCCGGCCTCTGACCTTCGCGGCCGGACCCTCGCCCTCCGCGTACTCACCCAGTAGAGTAGGACCGCGTCCGGACCTGGAGGGACCCCGATGGAGGCAGGCAGCGAGAGTCGTCTGAGATCCACGCTCGGGGTGTTCGGCACGGCGTTCCGCAACCGCCCGCTGCTGCTCGTCGAGCTCGCGTGGCTGGCGTTCAACAGCGCCGAGTGGGGCGTCTGGCTCACGCTCATGGTCTGGGCCTACACCTACGGCGGCGCGGCGGCGGCCAGCCTCATCGTCATCGTCCAGCTGGTGCCTTCAATCTTCATCTCGCCCTACCTGGGCGCGATCACCGACCGGGCGCGCGCCGGACGGGTGCTCTTCATCGGTCTGCTGATCATGGGGGTCAGCATGGCGGGCCTGGCCGCGGCCATGGCTCTGGACGCCCCGCCAGTGCTCGTCTACGTCCTCGCGCCGATCATGAACCTGGCCCTCTCCGTCCCGCGTCCGGCGCAGGCGGCGCTCCTGCCCGGCGTCGTGCGCATGCCGCTCGAGCTCACCGCAGCCAACGTCGTCTCCGGCTGGATGGAGAACGCCAGCATGCTCATCGCGCCGGCGCTCACCGGCGTGCTCCTCGGCGTCGGCGGCCCCGCGCTGGCGACCGGGGCCCTCGCCGCCTGCACGCTCGCCGGCGCCTTCCTCGTGGTCGGCATCCGCGGGCCGAAGCCTATGGCCGAACGGCGGGAGGGCGTCTCGCTGACGGCGGAGGTGCGCTCGAGCGTGGCCGCCGTCTGGCGGGTGCCCGCCGTGCGCACCCTGGTCGGCGTGGTCGGCTCGCAGTACGTCCTCGTCGGCGCGCTGGACGTGCTCTACGTCGTCCTCGCGATCACGACGCTGGGCATGGGCGAGTCCGGCGCCGGCTACCTGAACGCGGCCTTCGGCGCCGGCGGGGTCATCGGGGTCGTGGTCACCGCCACTCTGGTGGCGCGCCGCCGCCTGGCCCCGGCGCTCATCGCCGGCATCGTCACGGCGGCGCTTGCCCTTGGGCTGCTCGGCCTCTTCCCGACGGTGGGTGGCGCCTTCGTGCTGCTCGCCGTCGCCGGCGTCTGCCGCTCGGTGTTCGACGTCACCGGGCGCATCCTGCTGCAACGCGCGGCCCCGCCCAACGTGCTCGGCCAGGTGTTCGCGCTGCTCGAGTCGCTCATGGGCGTCGGCCTCACCCTCGGCGCGATCTTCGTGCCCGTGCTGGTCGGACTCAGCGGCGCCTCGGCCGCCCTCATCGGCACGGCCGTGCTCCTGCTGGTGATCGCCGCCGTCGTGTGGCGGCGCCTGCGCACCGTCGACGACACCGCGAACGTGCCGCAGGTGCAGATCCAGCTGCTGCGCCTTGTGCCCATCTTCGCGCCGCTGCCGGCGCCCGAGCTCGAGGGCCTGGCCCGCGCGCTCGAGCCGCTCCATGTTGAAGCGGGCACGACGGTGATCCGCGAAGGCGAGGCGGGCGACCGCTTCTACGCCATCGCCACGGGCGAGTTGCAGGTGACGAAGACGGGCCAAGACGTGAAGACCCTGCGCCGGGGCGACGGCTTCGGCGAGATCGCACTCATCGAGGACGTGCCGCGCACGGCGACGGTCACGGCGGTGAGCGACGCCGAGCTGTTCTCGCTGACCAAGGAGCCGTTCATTCTCGCCCTGACCGGCCACGCCCCGGCAGCACGCGCCGCCAATGACATGGTGTCGCAACGGCTCGGCGAGCTGGAGGCGTTCTAGCCACGTGATCGCCTGCCCTTCATGCGGCTTCGAAGCCCCCGACGAGTTCGCCTTCTGCCCGAAGTGCGCGACGGCGCTTGCTGCTCCCCTCGCCATACCCGAGGAGCGCAAGGTCGTCACCACCCTCTTCTGCGATCTCGTCGGCTTCACGGCGATGAGCGAGGCCGCCGACCCCGAGGACGTCGACCGTCTGCTCGACGAGTACTCGTCACGGGCCCGCAGAGTGATCGAGTCTCACGGAGGCACGGTCGAGAAGTTCATCGGAGACGCCGTCGTCGGCGTCTTCGGCGTGCCCGTTGCCCACGAGGACGATCCCGAGCGCGCCGTCCGCGCTGCTCTTCGTCTGCTCGAGACACTCGATGTTGCGGGCCTCACCCGCCCGGACGGCATGCCACTTCAGGCCCGTTGTGGGGTCAACACGGGAGAGGTGCTGGCACGTCTCGACGTCGGCCCGCTCTCGGGCCGGGGCTTCGTCACGGGCGACGCGGTCAATACCGCTGCCCGCCTCCAGTCTGTCGCCCCGCCGATGGGCGTCGCGGTGGGCGAACTCACACACGAGCTGAGCGCCGGAGTCATCGACTACGAGGAACTTCCATCCGTCTCCGCCAAGGGCAAGTCAGAGCCGCTGAGCGCGTGGCTCGCCCGACGTCCTGTGGCGCGAACGGGGCTGCGAACGACGGGGCTCACCGCGACCCCGTTCCTCGAGCGCGAGAATGAGCTGCTGGCGCTCGAGGACGCCTTGAGCCGCGCGTCAACACTGGATGAGATGGAGATGGTGCTCATCGTGGGCGAGCCGGGGATCGGGAAGAGTCGCCTCGTGCTCGAGCTTGCGCGCTGCCTTGATGTGCATCCCGAGATGGTCACGTGGCGCCAGGGGCGCTGCCTCCCTTACGGAGAGGGCGTGACGTTCTGGCCTCTGAGCGAGATCCTCAAGGCTCATGCAGGCATCCTCGACACCGATGACGTCGCCACGGTCGAGGCCAGGCTCGATGCGGTCCTGCCGCAGGGCGCGGACCGAGCCTGGCTTCGGCAGCGCCTGCGTCCTCTCCTCGGGCTCTCGGCGACCCGGTCGGAGCGGGACGAGAGCTTCGCCGCCTGGGCACGCATGCTCGAGTCGATTGCGGCCGACGGCCCCAGCGTCCTGGTCCTGGAGGACCTGCACTGGGCAGGCGAGGCCATGCTCGCCTTCGTCGAGCATCTGCTCTCCCGGGAGCTCAAGATCCCGCTCCTGATCATCGCCACGGCGCGACCGGAGCTCCTCGAGCACCATGAGGGAGCGCTCACCCTGGGCAGCGATCACCTGCGGCGCATCACCTTGCCGGCGCTCTCACATGCAGCCACCGGTGCGCTCGTCACCGACCTCTTTGACGCCCGGCTCGGAGCCGAGATGGGGCCGCGTATCCTCGATCTCGTCGGGGGCAATCCCCTCTACGCGGAGCAGTACGTTCGCCTGCTGCTCGACGGCGACTTCGTGGCACCTGCGCCCGATGGCCTGCGCCTGGCGCCCGGCATGGACCTCCCCGTGCCGGAGACCGTGCAGGCCGTGCTCGCCGCGCGCCTCGACACCCTGCCGCGCGGACATAAGGCTTTGCTTTGCGACGCCTCCGTCATCGGCGAGACCTTCTGGCTGGGCGCAGTCGCGGCGCTCTCGGGGCAAGGCGCGGGCATGGTCAGGGCTGCCATGGACGCGCTCATCGGCCGCGACCTTGTGCGGCCCGTCCTCGATTCCTCGATGGAGGGAGAGACGCAGTATCTCTTCTGGCACGCACTGACCCGTGACGTGGCCTATGGGCAGCTCCCCAGGGGCGTGCGAGCGCGGAAGCATGAGGCAGTCACGACGTGGATCGAGGAGACGACCGGCGAGCGATCCGACGAGTTCGCCGAGATCCTCGCCCATCACTATGAAACGGCGCTCGATCTGGCGCGAGCCGTCGGCGACGAGGAGCTCGCCACTTCGCTGCTGGCCCCGACGCTCCGCTGTCTCTCCCTCGCCGGAGAGCGAGCGCTTCGTCTCGACGCGACGTCGGCCGAGCGCCACCTGACACGCGCTCTGGAGCTCGCAGAGCCCGACAGCGCCGAGCGACTGAAGCTGCTTCCGCGCCTGGCCGAGGCCTTCTTCCTCACGAGCCGGCTGCGCCAGGCTGCGACGGTCCTCGAGGAGGCCGTCGCCGGCCTGAAGGCGGCAGGTGACAGGCGCGCCGCGGCCGCCTCCATGTGCATGCTCGCCCACACGCTCCCCCGGCTCGGTGAGTCCGATCGCGGGCTGACGCGCTCCGCGGTGAGCCTGCTCGCCGGTGATGAGCCGTCGCCCGAGAAGGCCGAGGTGCTGGGCATGCATGCTCTCAGCGTGGCCATCGAGAACACCGATCCCCAAGAGGTGCTCGAGGCAGCGGCTCAGGCAATCGATATCTGCGACCTGCTGGGACTGCCCGAGCCGGCCCTCGCGCTGCACTGTCGCGCGGACGCCCGCCTGACGCTTGGCGATCCCGGCGGATTGGAGGACTACGAACGGGCCGTCGCGGCCGCTCGGGCCCAGGGCCTCGGGCGCGAGCGCGCGACGATCGAGCTCAACCGCGCGGCCTCGGTATTCGCGCTCGAGGGGCCGCGCGCCGCCTGCCGCGCGACCGTCGAGGGGATGGAGTTCGCGCGCCGTCATGGGCTGGAGACGTATGTCATGGACGGTCGCACTCAGCTCATTGCAGGCCTGCGCGATGCAGGGGAGTGGGACCGGGCACTGGAGGACGCTGCGGACATCCTGTCGCTCATCGAGACGGATGACGATGTGGCGAAGGCACTCTACGCCAAGTCGTTTCAAGTACACATCCTCGCGGAACGCGGAGACGCGGCGCAGGCCGCGGGGGTGCTGCCCTGGATGGTCGAGAAGGGCCGCGAAAGCACCAGCTACCTCAGGGGCAATGCTCTCCTGGGGGCTGCACTGGCGTATGCCCAGATCGGCGAGGCGGACACGGCGCTCAGCCTGCTTGCCGAGTGCTTGGGTACGCCGGCCGCCGTGCTGTGCAACCAGGAGCTGGTGCCCTGCGCCGTCCGCGCCGCTCTCTCGGGGGGAGACCAGCAGCTGGCTGCCGATTTCCTCACCTGTATCGCGGCCGGTACGCCGCGCCCCGCACTGCCGCTGTACCAGCACGTCATTACCTCCGTGCGGGCGCTGGTCGCGGAGGCTCGCGGCGACGACGTAGCCGCCGCCGAGGGCTTCGCCAGCGCCGCCGGCCAGTTGGCGGACGTTCGAGATGCCCTACGAAGAGGGCCAGGCACTGCTCGGACTGGGTCGCTGCCTGGTGAGGCTCGACAGGCGGGCGGAGGCGGTGGAGGCACTCGATCGAGCTCGTGGACAGTTCGCAAGCCTCAAGGCGAGGCCCGCTCTCGAGGAGACCGATTCGCTCCTCCGCTCGTTGCCGCTCGCGTAGGACAAAGGACACACCGATCGAATGCTGGCCCAGGGGGGCGTCCTCCTTGGGCGCCCCCCTCGCCTGGTCTCGCGCGTCTGCGCCGCGGGGATGTCTGCGCTGCAATGGCTACGGTGCTCCGCCTCGGCCTTGGCGCCGCGCCTCTTCATTCCAGCAGGCGCTGCAGGGCATCGAGGATCAGGTCGAGGCCGAAGTCGAAGGCTGCGGCGTCATCGTAGGGTTTCACGGCATATTCCATCGCAACGCAGGCTAGAGAAGGATACGCGCCTTGCGGGATCGCCGCGAGGACCTCTTGGGCCGCCTCGGTTGTGTCCACATCATCGCCCAACGAGAGGTTGGACCGCTGTCGCTCGAAGCCGTAGATGTAGCTGTCGAGCGCGAGAAAGGCGTTTGCGGCGATTCCCGGGGAGAATCCGGCCTGAAGCAATGTGCCAAGGACCCGATCCGCGTAGCTCAGCCTGCGGGGGCCACTCAGTTCTCGGGAGTCGATGAGCGCGGCGGCCCATCGATGATGGGAGAAGACCCGCGTGCGGAAACGGCACGGCGACGCATCGCCTCCTTCCAGTCGACGCCACGGGAGGGGAGGTCGATCTCGGCCACAACGAGATCCGCCATGCTGTCGAGGAGGTCACCCTTGCCCGCGACATGGTTGTAGAGCGACGCCGCCTCGACTCCGAGCCTTCGACCGAGCTCGCGCATGGTGACTGACTCGATCCCGCTCTCGTCCGCGAGGTCCATCGCCGCACGCACGACTCGTTCCCGGTTGAGCGTGTCTCGCGCTTCGTTTCCGCCTGTTGCGTGAGCGACCATGGCTCCTGCTTCGACTGTCCGCGCCGCGCGCCCGGACTTTCAGGTTCCTTGACATACTAACACCGTTAGTGCAGACTGGGAACACCGGAGGCTAACAGCGTTAGTAATGAGAACCCCGTGCTCGATGGCGCGGGGAATCACGCGATCAGGAGGTTGCTGTGATGAACGACATTGGGACGAGACTCTCGACACTCTGGGTCGTGGTCATGTTCAACATGGTCTTCGCGGACATTCTGACCTTCATCAAGCCTGGAGCGCTGCAGGAATTGTGGACCGGGCAGGCAGGCGTGCACGTCACTCCGGGGCTTCTGCTGGTGTTCGCGATGCTCCTGGAGATCCCGATCGCGATGATCTTCGTGTCTCGCATCCTGAAGCCGGGGGCCAACCGCTGGGCGAACACCGTCGCAGCGGTGATCACCACCGCGTTCGTAGTAGGCGGCGGGTCGCTGACCCTTCACTACGTGTTCTTCGCGACCGTAGAAGTCGCGTGCATGGCGCTGATCGTCTGGTCTGTGTGGACGCAGCGTAGCCCAGTGCGAGCATGGAGGCGTGAGCAGACCCTTGTCGTGACGTCGGGCGATCGATCTGTCTGAGGCGCATGCGCGAGGGGCGGCGGCAGGGCGAAGAGCCTCGTCGCCGCCCCTCGCCGTCGTATATGGAAGTCGTGCGGGGCGACGCCGACTCGATGATGCGGATGTCGGCCTGGTGCAGGCGCGTCGAGCAGTCCGGCCCGAGGCGTAGGATGAAGCCGAAAGCGCGATGGGCCGGCGGCTCATGCGCCAGACGTTATGCCGCGCTCGAGCGTTGGCGTACGTCAAGCGTGTATATGCAGAGGCGGGGCGGTGTCGGAGATCTGGGAGCATCGGGACGAACGCATGAAGGCAGTCGTCATGGACAGCTACGGGACGCCCGACGTCCTGGAACTGAGAGACGTGGCAAAGCCCACGCCCAAAGCCGATCAGGTCCTGGTCCGTGTGCTTGCCGCGTCCGTCAACGATTGGGACTGGGGGATGCTGCGGGGGTCGCCGGAGAATCGCATGCTCGGCGGTCTCCTCAGGCCGAGGGTGCATATCCTTGGCTGTGATATCGCTGGGCGTGTTGAAGCCGTGGGCGGAGATGTCAAAGCGTTCCAGCCGGGTGATGAGGTCTACGGCGATCTGAGCGGCAGCGGCTTCGGCGCGTTTGCCGAGTATGTCTGTGCGCAGGAAGCGGGCCTCGCGCACAAACCGGCCGGAATGACCTTCGAGCAGGCTGCCGCCATCCCGCAAGCAGGCATGCTGGCGGTGCAGGGCCTCATCGATGTGGGCCGGATCAGGTCCGGGCAGAAGGTGCTCCTGAACGGGGCAGGCGGGGGCGTTGGTACGTTCGCCTTGCAGATAGCCAGGCTCTACGGCGTTGAGGTGACCGTGGTCGACAAGCCCGGCAAACTGGACATGTTGCGTGCCATGGGCGCGGACCACGTCATTGATTACCTCAAGGAAGACTTCACCGAAGGTGGCAAGTGCTACGACCTGATCCTTGACGTGAAGACCAGCCGGTCGCCATTTGCCTACGCACGGGCACTGAATCTCAACGGCACGTATGCCACCGTCGGCGGCAGCATCCCGCGCCTGCTGCAGACCTTCGTCCTCGGTCCGTTGCTGGCGCGGCTTTGCCACAAGCGCATGCGTGTCGTTGGCCTGAAGCCCAACAAGGACCTCGCCTACATGAACGAGTTGTTCGAGGCCGGCAAGCTGCAACCGGTGTTAGACGGGCCGTACAAGCTGGCCGATCTGCCGGAAGCCCTTCGGCTCTTTGGCACAGGCGATCATAGGGGCAAGATCATCGTCACGATGGCGTGAACGCCGAAACGACGTACTGGAGCGCGGGGGCGCACCGACATCACAGCAACGCCGTGGGGGGACCTTGAAGGCAGTCGTTCAGACCGAGTACGGGACGCCGGACGTCATGCACCTCGAGGACGTCGACACTCCCTCGATCAGCGAAGACGAAGTCCTCGTGCGCGTTCGTGCCGCCTCCGTGAACCCGCCGGACTGGGCGGGCGTGCATGGCGTGCCCTACATCGTGCGCGCAGCGTTCGGGCTGCGCAGGCCCAAGCTCGGCATCCGCGGCACGGACCTGGCGGGCACAGTCGAGGCGCGCGGCGCGAACGTGACACGGCTGGCCGTCGGTGACGAGGTCTTCGGCGTCGGCGTCGGCACCTTCGCGGAGCATGCCGTCGCAAAGCAAGAGCACCTCGTGTCGAAGCCGGCCAGCATCACGTTCGAGCAGGCTGCGGCCACGGGGATGGCCGCGCTGACCGCGCTCCAGGCGCTTCGCGATGCCGGCCACATCCAGGCCGGACAGAAGGTGCTCATCGTCGGCGCTGGTGGCGGGATCGGCACGTTCGCCGTCCAGATCGCGAGGTCCTTTGGCGCGCACGTGACCGGCGTGTGCAGCCCGTCGAAGCAGGAGCTGGTGCGCTCGCTGGGCGCCGACGACGTCATCGACTACACGGGTGAGGACTTCACGCAGGGCGGAGAACGCTACGACCTCATTCTCGACAACGTGCTGCGACACTCGCTGTCCGAGCTCCTGCGTGCGCTCGATCGCAGCGGCACACTCGTGCCCAACGGCGGTCAGTTCCACAAGCGATGGTTCGGGAGCACCGGTGCACTCCTGGTCGAGGCGCCGCTGCTCTCGCTGTTCGTGCCGCAGCAGATTCGCGTGTGCCATGAGCGCCCAGGGCAGGGCGATCTGCTCGTCCTGAAGGAACTCATCGAGTCCGGGAAGCTGATGCCGGTCGTCGGTCGGACGTACCCTCTGGACCAGGCTGGTGAAGCCATATCCTACTTTGGCGAGGGGCACGCCAGGGGCAAGGTCGTCATCACTCTCTGAGGCTGGGAGTGGACTCGCCTGCGGTCCAGCAAACGCATCTCGGGGTCGCAGACGCGCCCAGCGTCAATCGTAGTAAGCTCAGACCGCGCCCCGCGCAGGTCATGCGCGGGGCGCAGGGTACACACAAGGTTTCGGAGGCCGCAGTGGCGTTTGACGAACTCGAACTGAAGCGCATCGACCGCAGTGTCGGCGAGCTCTGCCGCAAGTGCTCGCCGCCCGAGCACGCGGACGAGCTGCGCACCGTGTACGAGGTCGAGGGCCACAGCGTCACGATGTACGAAGAGCGCCCGCCTTGGGACGGCGTCGGCGAGTGGACGCGCACAGGCATCGCCCGCCTCCGCTTCTACCGCTCACGCCGAGAGTGGCAGCTCTACTGGATGCGCCAGGACCTGCGCTGGCACCTGTACGATCCCGATGAGATGCCAGCCGATCTCGACTCCCTTGTCGCGGTAGTCGAAGCCGACAAGTACGGGGCGTTCTTCGGGTGAGGCACCGCCCGGCCGCGCGACCGGGCAAGGGGGGCGAAGCGACAGTCCGCCAAGCCCATCGCCGCTCCCCGCGATCTCACGCCGTCGTCGTTCGGAACTTCACGCCGTCGCGCTTGCAGACGAGCTGCAGCACCTCGCGCGCCGTCATGACGCCGGTCGGCAGGCCGCCGCCCGGCTGCACCCACTGGCCCACCATGTAGAAGTCGTCGAGCCCGGGCAGACGCCGCGGCAGCCCCTTCATCAGGTAGCCCGGCGTCGGCATCCACCCCTCGAAGCTGGCGCGCCAATTGCCGGTGTAGCGCACGGTGGTCGCCGGCGTGGCGACGTCGACCATCTCCACCTCGTCCTTGAGGCCGGGGAAGCGGCGGTCGAGGGCGCGCACGACGGCCTCGCCGATGCGCGCCTTCTCGGCCTTGTACTCCTGCCTGTCCCGCTCCCCGAGCTCGAGCCAGTACGGCCCGTCGGCCTCGAACATGACGGTGATGACCGTCTTGCCCTCGGGAGCCATGGCCGGGTCGAAGTTGAAGATGCGCACCGCCAGCTCCGGCGCCTCCACGGCGCCGGCGCCGATGGGCTCGTCCACGGCAAGGTGCAGCCCCGAGATGCGCTGCGGCTCGCCGGCGAAGTCGCGCGCCACGCCCACGCCCACGAATAGGATCGGGGAGAAGAGCGGCAGCTTGTCGCGCTCGTAGACGCCGCGCAGCTCGTCGTCGAGATACGCACCGCCCAGCATCTCGTAGATGGTCGCGTGCCCGTCGGCCGCGGAGATGACGATCTCGGCCGGCTCCTGAGCACCGTCGGCGAGTTCCACGCCCGCGGCGCGGTCGGCGCCGCCGGTGCGCTGGGTGAGGATCCGCGCCACTCTGGTGTCGTAGCGGATCTCACCCCCGAGCTCCTGGTAGCGGCGCTCGACGTTGTGAGCCAGCGGCAGTGAGCCGCCGAGCGGATAGCCCGCGGCACCGGCATGAAGCCAGGCCCAGGTGCCCAGGAGCGCCATGGCCCCCATCGGCGCCGGGATGAGCGAGCGGATGGCGTCGCGCAGCAGCGGGGACTGGAAACGATCGGCGAGCTCGCCGACCGTGAGCTTGCCCCAGCGGCGCGCCACCAGCGCCCACGGCAGCATGCGCGGGCCGACGCGCAGCGTGTCGCGCATGCCCATCAGCTCGCGCGGCGGCAGGTCGGTGGGCAGATCGGCGGCGGCCAGCCGCCGGGTGTCCTTGAGCAGCCGCTTGACCAGGTCGGCGTCGGCGGGCGACAGCCGGCAGAGCTCTGCCTCGAGGCGGTCGAGGTCCCGCCAGAACGTGACCCGCCGCCCGTCGGCGCCCTCGTACTCGACCCAGACGTCCAGATCGACGATCCGGCGGTCGCGCAGCAGGCCCACCTCCTGCCACAGCCTGTGCATATTCGCCTTGGGCGACGATCCCACGAGCCAGTGGATGCAGTAGTCGATCGTGTAGCCCTTGCGCTCCCAGGCGGTCATGAGGCCGCCGGGCAGGTCGTGCATCTCGTAGATGCGCGACCGGTAGCCGTTCATCTGCGCATAGCAGCCGGCGCAGAGTCCGGCGATACCGCCACCGATGATGGCGACCGACTTGCCCGCCTGTCCAGATCCTTGGACGCTCATGAAGACCCCCCGGCGATCGCTTGTGAGTACGACGAGTCGAGCGACATCCCGATCCGTGCGACGCAAGCCCTCCGCCAGCGGAGCATCCCGCGCCACGGCGTACCCGACGCAGCCAGACCCGGCTGACTGTAGCACGGGCGGCCCGGGCGGGACGAGCGAGGCCCGATGCATGCTCGCCCACGGCGCCACGGCACGAGTTGCCAACAAGTTGCCAGGTCTGCGGGAGCCTGCAGCGCGGCGATCGGAAGGGGCGGTCGGAGCGGGTGAACGAGGGCCATCCCCCTTTCGCCCGCCTGCCTAGACCTTCGAACCTGATGGATAGTGCCGCGCGAGGAAGGCGTCGAGCAGTCCGTTGACCTGGGAGGGGATGCGGCAGTGCGGTTCGTGCCCGGAACCCGGGAGCACGACCAACTCCGCACCCGACAGCCGTGCGAGTTCGCGACCCGACCGGACGGACGAGATCGCATCCTCGTCGCCGTGGATCACGAGGGTCGGGACGCGGGCCGTCGCCGCCGCCTCCCTGGCGGTCTCCTCCGAGATGCCCGTGGCGTCGTTCGTCGCGGCGATCACCTCGGGGCTGGTCTCCAGCCCCATGGAGAGGAAGTGTTCGATCTGCCCCTCGGAGTCCGGCTCGGTGAAGCACTGGGAGAAGAAGAAGCGGCAGAAGGCGGGCCAGTCCTCGTGCCAGAACCTCCGGTTCCACATCGCCCAGCCAACGTGCTCGGTCACGTGCTCGTCGAAGCGCGGCTCGGCCTCCGCGTAGCCCGGGGGCAGCGGCGCGAACGGGAGGGCGGGCGCGATGTAGACTGATCCCGCGACCCGCTGGGGATGGCGGTAGGCGAGCAGGAGTTGCCAGGCCGCGCCCATCGAGGCTGACATGACGACCGCCCGCTCGATTCCGGCCGCATCCATCACGCTTGCGACGTCTGCAGCGAACGCATCGTCCGTGTAGAACGCAGGATCGGTAGGTCGGTCCGACGCTCCGTTGCCGAGACCATCGAAGGTGAGCACCGTGTAGCGCCGGGCCAGGTGGGGAACCTGGCTCCGCCAGTGGTCGGTGTGGACGATCGACCAGGTAGGCAGCAGCAAGATCGCCCGCCCCGCAGAGCCGAAGACCTGGTAGCGCACGGTTGCCCCGTCGCGCTCGATCTCTCCCGATCGTGTGGCGCTCAGCCCTCGAAGCATGCGATCAAAGCTCCGTCCGCATCATTCGGCGTAGTCGGCATCTTGCTCGCCGCCCTGATTCGCGCCGGGACGATCCTGCGCCGGCGACGTCGCTCATGGCGGGGTTCTTCCCGGGCGCTCGCAGCGGCACGGCCTGGTACACGGGACGCACCGGCGAACCCCGCATCGCCCGCACCCGTCCCGACACTCGGACCGTCCCCCGGGAAGGCAAGGGCCGGGCGCGGGCTATCGCCACGCCCGGCCCCTCATCGTTCGCACTCTCACGCGGCCCGACGGCCTGTCTCGCTGCCGAAGTGCTTCTGCTCCAGCACCTCGGTGATGCGGTGTCCCGCATTGGACACGACCCGGCTGCCGAGGCCGTTCCAGACCTCCTGCAGCCGGCCTGCGAAGGTCTCGGCCTCAGCCAGGCTGTCGAACTCGAGCTCGCCGATCACCGTGTGCTCGTCGTCCAAGGGTCGCTCGATGCTGTAGCGGCGTACGCCGGATGCCTCGCGGCCGAGCGGGTCAGTGTCGAACACCTTCTTCCATTCCGCATAGTCGGGAGTGGTGTGCCAGTAGTTCAGGACATACATGACGGTACCTCTCGTCCAGGATGCTCAGGATGCCCCTTCTATACCCCGATATGGGCAGCGGACGTCGCGGGGCGCTGATCAGTGCAGGCCGGTCGCCTAGGCGGCGCACGCGAGCGCCGCCGGCAGGCGCCGGAGCTCAAAGCCCTCGAGCACGTTGTTCACGCTCTGCACGCGGTCGCCCGCGAACGACCACACATGGCTGAAGGGCAGCTCCAGAGTCTCCCAGCTGCCGCGCACTCTCAAGCGGAAGTGGCCACCCACGACGAGGCGCGCGTGGCGCTGATCTGGTAGCCACGTGGTCACCCGCACGCGCGTGAGCTCGAACTGCGCGGGCAGGCGACCGAAGAGGGCCAGGGCCGCGACCTCGCCGGCCGGCCGGGAGCGGCGCCGGAAGCCGAAGGGGTGGATCTCCCAGCAGGCGGGCTCGGGGCCGCTCTGGTCGAGCATGGCGCGCACGTCCTCGTCGGCGCCGAGACCGAGGGCGTGGTAGCCGCGACGGATGGGTTCCAGGAGGTCCATGCCTTGGATTGTTCCCGCATCGTGTCGCGGGCACCCGCGCGGAATGGCGACGGTCCCGGCGTGCGGTTCGGCGCCCGGCCGATCAGGGGTGCAGGATCCTTGCGGCTTCGCCGCGAGCCGCGCGCGCTGGACCCCTCGAACGGCGCCGGCGTCGGCCTCTCAGCGGCGTCAGCGCCGTGTGCAGCGTCTTCCGGCGCAGAGCTTGGGATGAGCTGTGCGCCGGGTCGCCGGCCGCGGCAAGGAGCGTCCGCGGGTCCGGTCTCGGGCTCGCTCTGGGCTGCGTCTCGCTTGCCCGCT
This sequence comes from uncultured Thermoleophilia bacterium, assembly GCA_963709845.1. GTDB lineage: Bacteria > Actinomycetota > Thermoleophilia > UBA2241 > UBA2241 > CAIXSE01. The sequence goes on along the minus strand of CAVPXV010000003.1, from coordinate 413,125 downwards.
CTCCCGCCTGCCTCTGGCGACAGGTAGGATGAGCTTCGCAAGAGCCCCGGTCAGGAGGCGGACGTGATCAAGAAGGTGCTCTTCCTCTCCAGTGCCAACAGCGCCCGCAGCCAGATGGCGGAGGCCCTCCTGCGCGCCCTCGCCGGCGACGCCTTCGAGGCCTACAGCGCCGGGTCCGTGCCTCGTGACCTCGACCCCTTGGCACTCGCGGTGATGGCGGAACGCGGCCTCGACCTCGGCGCGCAGCGGCCGAAGGGATTGAGCGAGTACATGGGCAGGGCGCAGTTCGACTACCTGATCACCGTCTGCGACCGGGACGAGAAGGACTGCCCGATGTTCCCCGGCAAGGGGACGCGCGAGTACTGGCCGCTCGCCGACCCGGCGAGGTCCGAGGGCGGAGACGAAGCGCGCTTGGCCGCCTTCCGCGCGGCGCGCGACCACCTCGAGACGCGCGTCCGCCGCTGGCTCGTCGAGCGCGGCTACAAGGCGGTGCGGGAGCTGAGCGGCGCGGCCGTCCTCCCCGACCTGTAGGGCCGGTCCTGCGAGGTGCCGCGAGCGCTCGCGGCTCGCCGGCCCGCGGCAGACGTCGGGGAACGCCCCGTGCTACGCTGCCAGGCAGGGCGCTGAGCGGCTCCCGGCCACAGCGGTCGCCGCTCTGCCCGAGGAACCATCGCTTCCAGGGAGGATGCGTGAAGCTTGAAGATCTACTTGGCAAGCACGTCCGCTACAAGGGCGAGGAGGGGCACGTCGTGGAGGGGCACTCAGGCGAGCAAGCATCGGTCGTCGTGAGCATCCGCGGGGGGAGCGACGTCGCGCGCCGCAACGTGACCGTGCCCGAGTCCGAATGGGAGCAGCTCGAGGTCCTCAGCTAGATGATTGATTCCACGAGATTCGCCTCAGGCAAGGAAAGCAAAGCAGAGAGGCCGAAGCCGACGGTGCCTAAAACACCGTCTGCCCGGAGGCCACGATGGACGCCGACCTCGACACTCTCTGCACCGTGGTTTATTGCACAGCCGACGATCTTCTGCCAGAAGCCAGGCCCAACGCGAGGCGCCGCATCAGTGACGCCGAGCTGGTCACCCTCTGCGTCGCCCAGGCGATCATGGGCATCCCCTCCGACCGCAGGTTCCTCGCGGTCGCGCGCAAGCGGCTCGCGCACCTGTTCCCCGATCTGCCCCGTCAGGCTGGCTACTTCAAGCGCCGCCGCCGGCTGGCGGACACCATCGAGTGGCTGCTGGCTCACTTCGCCCAGCAGAGCCCGGGCTACGCCGACGACCTTCTGCTCTGCGACTCGACCCCGGTGCCCTGCGCCGCCAGCCGCGAGACGGTCAAGCGTTCGGCGCTCGCAGACGCGGCCGGCTACGGCTACTGCGACATTAGTGCCCAGGCGAGCTTGGACTGCCTTCGACCGCCGTCGTGGCCCGAAGTGTTCCCCATCGGCGGCGGCGTCCGCAGGCCTCGCCGGGTCCGCCCGGCACCTTTGTGCGCGTGCGCCTCGCACATGAGATCTGCCACGGCCGGGTACCCTCAGGTGACACGAGGCGAGGGACGGAGACGACAGTGCACGACGCAGCACGCACCTGGAGAGGCTCGAGCGAGGCGCTCACGGCCTGCCCGGTGGCGACTGCCCTCGTGCCCGCTGCTCCGTCCCTGCCATGAGTCTCCGCACCCCGGCGAGCTCCCAGAGCTGAAGGTCCGAATTGACTAGGTACTCGCGCTTCCTCATCCCGCTGCTCGTGGTGTTCGTCGCCCTGGCTCTGGTGCAGTCACTGCATAGCAGGAGCAGCAGTGGCAACGTCCACCACGGCTACCAGGGCGGGCCCCAGAGCTTCGCCGGCCAGCTCGACCGCGGCCAGGTCCAGTCGGTGTCCGTCGACCTCACGGCTCAGACGGTCACGGTCACTCCGACGAGCGGCGCCGTCTACACGATCGGCTACCCCGATGCCAAGCTGCTCAACGGGCTGCTCGCCCAGCACCCGCAGGTCGCGGTCGCGGTCAAGAGCGGGGCCGGCTCGTCGTGGACCGGTCTGCTCACGCTGCTGCTGCCGGTGCTGCTCATCATCGGCGTCGTGGTCTTCATGATGCGCCGCGCGCAGGGCGGCGGCTCCAAGGTGATGAGCTTCGGCAAGAGCCGCGCCAAGCGCGTCAGCGTCGACTCGCCCAAGGTGACCTTCAAGGACGTGGCCGGCGCCGAGGAGGCGGTGGAGGAGCTGCACGAGATCAAGGAGTTCCTCGAGAACCCGAAGAAGTTCCAGCAGCTGGGGGCGCGCATCCCCAAGGGGGTGCTGCTCTTCGGCCCGCCCGGCACCGGCAAGACGCTGCTGGCGCGGGCCGTGGCCGGCGAGGCGGGCGTGCCCTTCTTCAGTATCAGCGGCTCGGACTTCGTCGAGATGTTCGTGGGCGTCGGCGCCTCGCGCGTGCGCGACCTCTTCGAGCAGGCCAAGCAGAACGCGCCCTGCATCATCTTCGTGGACGAGATCGACGCCGTCGGCCGCCATAGGGGAGCTGGGATCGGTGGTGGAAACGACGAGCGCGAGCAGACGCTCAACCAGCTGCTCGTCGAGATGGACGGCTTCGAGATGAAGGACAACATCATCCTCATCGCCGCCACCAACCGCCCCGACATCCTCGACCCGGCGCTGCTGCGCCCGGGGCGCTTCGACCGCCAGATCGTCGTCGACCGCCCCGACCGCCCGGGGCGCAAGGCGATCCTCGAGGTGCACACGCGCGGCAAGCCGATCAGCAAGGAGATCGACCTCGACGCGCTCGCCGCGCAGACGCCGGGCTTCACCGGCGCCGACCTCGCCAACCTCGTCAACGAGGCGGCCCTGCTGGCGGCGCGCTACGGCAAGAAGACGATCGAGATGCACGAGCTCGAGGAGGGCATCATGCGCGTCCTCGCCGGGCCCGAGAAGAAGACGCGCATCATCAGCGAGAAGGAGAAGGCGATCACCGCCTACCACGAGATGGGCCACGCGCTCGTGGGCCACTTCCTCGAGTACACCGACCCGGTGCACAAGATCTCCGTGGTCAGCCGCGGGCAGGCCCTGGGCTTCACGATCAGCCTGCCCACCGAGGACAAGTTCCTCACCACCAAGCAGGAGCTCATGGACACGCTGGCCATGACCCTCGGCGGCCGCGCCGCCGAGGAGGTCGTGTTCGGCGAGATCACCACCGGCGCCGCCAACGACCTCGAGAAGGCCACGGCCACGGCCAAGCAGATGATCATGCGCTACGGCATGAGCGAGGAGCTCGGCCCGCGCACCCTCGGCCACGACCAGTCGATGCCCTTCCTGGGGCGCGAGTTCCAGCAGCAGGCCGACTACTCGGACGAGGTGGCGCGCCAGATCGACGACGAGATCCGCCGCATCATCGAGGACGCGCACCAGCGCGCCACGACCCTGCTGGTCGAGAAGCGCGAGCTCCTCGACCGGATCAGCAAGATCCTCATGAGCCGGGAGACGCTGGAGCGTCGCGAGTTCGAGGCGCTGCTGGCCGGAACTGCCGAAGCGGAGGTCTTCCGGGACAAGGACGAGAAGCGCGGCCAGAAGGGCGCCGGCAAGCCTGAGTCGAAGGCGCCGCCCCGCCGGCCGCAGGCGGGCGCCCCGGCGCCTGTCAGCCCGCTGCGACCGAAGACCACCTGAGCGCTGGGCTCTCGGTCTGGGCGCCCTGCAGCGACGCAGTCACGCCGCGGCCCACCTCGCGCCACCACGGTGCCGACGTCTGCCTTCAGTCTTTGTGCTGCAGCGTGTAGCGCACGGTCTGCACGCGGATCAGGCCGTCGCGAAAGACGAACGTGTCGATGCCGTCCTCCACGCGCGTGTGGGCGGACTCAGCCGACCACTCGAGGAACAGGATGTCGTCGGCGAAGACGGTCTTGAGTTCCCACTGCGCGTCAGGTACATCGCCGACGAGCTTGACGAACGCCTGGCGGATGCCGTCCTTGCCGCGCAAGGTGCCGTCCGGGCTGATGAAGATGGCGTCGTCCGAGTAGTCGCTGACGATGCCGTCGATGTCGCCGGCCCCCAGGACCTGGCCGTGGTGCTGGAACACTTCCTGTGGTGTCCGCGGTTCGCTCATGCTCACTCCTTGTCCCCTGCGTCCGTTGGTGTGTCGATTCGGCGCCGCCGGGCCGCGCTCACGTCGGTACGAGGACGCCGCGGCCGTGCAGGCGGCCGTCCCTCAGCTCGGCCAGCGCCACATTGACCTCCTCGAAGCCGTACTCGCGCGTCTCGAGCTTGACCTTGCCTTGCGCGGCCAGGGCCATGAGTTCCGCCAGCTCGGTGAAGCTGCCCACGAGGCTGCCGACCACGCTGATCTCGCGCGAGATGATCTCGATGGCGGCGAGGTCGACGCGGCCGCCGTAGCCGATCACGAAGTAGGTGCCTCCCACGGCCAGCATCGCCGGCCCCTGCGCGGTCGTGCCCAGCTCGCCGACGAAGTCGAGCACGACCTCGACGCCTCTGCCGTCTGTGAGCTCGCGCACCTGCTCGACCGCGTCTTCGCCGGCCTTCACGATGTGGTCGGCACCCATGCGCCCGGCCATCTGCAGGGCTTCGTCGGAGACGTCGACGGCGATGATCTCGGCGCCGCTGACCGCCCGCAGACACTGCACCCCGATGTGGCCGAGGCCGCCGATGCCGATGACGGCGCAGCGGGCGCTCGGGGGCAAGAGCGGCGTCGCCTTCTTCACCGCCCGATAGGCGGTCAGCCCGGCGTCCGCGTAGGCGGCGACGTCCTTGGGGACGAGACCCTCCTCGAGCTTGAGGGTCGAGCGCTCCACCGTCTTCAGGTACTGGGCGAAGCCGCCGTCGACGTTGAGCCCCGGGAACTCAGCATGCTCGCAGTGCATGTCCTCGCCGCGGCGGCAGGCGGGGCAGACGCCGTCGGTCTTCAGCGGGTGCACGATGACGGCGTCGCCCGGCCGCAGCGTGGTCACCGATGGACCTACCTCCTCGACCCAGCCCGCGTTCTCGTGCCCGAGCGTGTAGGGCAGCCTTGGATCCTGGATGCCGTGCCAGATGCCTTCCATGACGTGCAGGTCCGTGCGGCAGACCCCGGCTCCGCCGATGCGGACGATCACCTCGTGCGGGCCCTGGATCTGGGGGTCGGGCACCACGTCGAGGTGCAGCCGCTCGTCCCCATACGCATGTAGCCGTGCCGCTTTCACCGCGAGCCTCCCTCACTTCCTGGTGCGCTGCCTGGTGATAGCTCTCTACCCTTGAGGGGACGGCGGGAGACCGATGGGCGATGCTACGACAGCGCGCGCCTCGGGCTCTGCGGCCGAGCGCCGACGCCTACCGGCCCGCTGGCCGTCCGTGCCATGAACCGAAGACCGGTTTCCGGACGGTCACCGCGTCCTCGCCACGACGGCGGCGAGGATCGCCTCCCACGTTGCCGAGAAGCCGCGCCAAGCGGTCTGCGACGAAATCCGGATACCAGCCCGGCTATTCCGCTGTCGGCTTGCCGAGCTTCCTCAGCGTGCGCATCACTTCCCGCATGAAGGCCGGGAGGTCCATCGGCCAGCGCGAGGTGATGAGGTTTCCGTCGACGACGACGTCCTCGTCCACGTAGATGCCGCCGGCAGCCCTGATCTCATCGGGGACGCCGTCGCCCCAGAACGAGGTGAGGCGCCTTCCGGTGACGAGATCCGCGGAAACGAGGAGGTAGGGGCCGTGACAGATCGCCGCCACCGGTTTGTCTGCCTCGAAGAAGGCCCGAGCGATCTCCTGCGCCTTCACGTTGTTCCGGACCGTCGTCGGGGCGCCCTGCGGATGCCCGCCGGGGATGAACAGCAGGTCGTACTTCTGCGGGTCGACCTCATCGATGGTGAGGTCCACGTTCTCGAAGAAGTAGCCGTTCTCTCCGGTGATCGTCTCTTTCGCGGGAGCCGCGACGTCGACCGCCACGCCCTCCTCCATCAGGCGGAAGTACGGGACGAAGAGCTCGAAGTCCTCGAACTTGTCGGCCGTGAGGACGATCGCCCGCGCGAGAGGGTCCGGCGTCGTGAATCTCTCCTTGTCGAATCGCATGGCTTGACCAACTCCTTCACGTGCGAGCACGACCTTCGCGGCCAGGGTGGACGAGCCCGTACTTCGCCGAGAGCACAGACCAGGCAGTCTGCGGGCGCCTGGCCACGCCTCAGGCTGTGCAGCGCTCCTGGTCCGGTGACAGGGGCGCCGCCCCGACACCCGGACTATCCCCAGAAGGGTAGGAACCAAGCCGACACCACGTCCATCAGTCGGCTGAAAGAGGCATCGCGCCGAAGAACGCAGACATAGCGCGCGTGCGTGAAGCCCTCATCCCCCAGTCGCGACGCGGAGTGAGCGCGTCCCGAGCGCCAGCGGGCTCACACAGGCGGCGAGAAAGCGCGCGTGGCTCAGCTCGTTCGTTTGCGGACCCACCAGACGGTCGCGGCCGCAAGCGTGAGCGCGAGCACGCAGAGCCCCGACGCCTCGATGATCTGGAAGGTCCAGAAGCGGCTCGCGGGCTGGAAGGTCTCCCAGAGGACGTAGTGGTGGCTCGTCAGCCACGACTGCGGATCCGATGTCGGCAGGCTGCGCACGAGGGCGTTGTAGGCGGCGTCGCTGAGACGGTGACCCTGAGGGGTGACCCACCATTGGCTGAGGGTCCACTCGGTGCCGAACTTGGCGTCCATGTTGACGCGACCGGTCAAAGGCGCCTCAAAGTGGGGCCTGAGAAAGGCCGCGATGGGGACGACCACCGCCAGCCAGAGCGCCATGGTGGCGGCGATCGCCGGAACCGTGCGGCGCAAGACTGCCCCGACGAAGGCGCCGAGGGCGAAGCCGAAGAGCATGCGCGCCGCGAAGACCAGACCCTCGACCTCGGTCGCGCGGCCCATGAGCTGCTCGAACGGTCGATACCACCAGGCGAAGATCGCGCTGAAGCCCAATGCCATCACGGTCAGCGCCAGGCTCAGAATGGCGAGCTTGGCGATCGTCCAGCGGGTGCGGCCGACCGACTGGGTCCAGGCGAAGCGGAAGGTGCCGGTCTCGAGCTCGCGGGCGATGAGCGGCCCGCCGACGAACGCCCCGATGACCAGCGGAAGGAACATCAGGAAGCGCGGCAGGTACAGACCGATACCCAGGTACTCGTTTTCGAACGTCCCGGCGAACGAGATGGTGCGCGCGGTGTTGGCCGGGTGCGAGTAGCTGAGGCCGAACGCCTGATAGGCGGCGTGCATGCCGATGCCCTGGACCACCATGAGGGCCGCGAAGCATCCGAAGAGGATGGCGACGCTCACGAGCGTCAGACGGTGCTGACGCCAGGTGACCCGGAGGATGCCGCGCGTGAGCGAGCGTTCCTCAAGGGCGGCCGACTACCGGCGAGCGCGGTGTGGGCGCTCATGCGCGCACCTCCCAAAGATCCGAGTCGGCGGCCGCCGGTCCGGGAAACGCACGCGCCTCAGGCTCGCGCATGTAGGCGAGGACGAGCTCTTCGAGGCCGATCGCCTGAGCCTCCCAGCCACGAGGGAGCACAGCGGCTCCGTCCCCGTTCATGCGTGCGAGGAGTTGGGCCTGGCGTCCGGTGAGGTGCGTGCGCACCACCGGCAGCCGGCCGATCAAGTCCGGCACATCAGTAGAGGGTCCAATGAGCATGCGGTGACTCGCGAGCAGGTCGTCGACCTCGCCGGCGACCTGGACCTGCCCCGCCGAGAGGACCACGAGGTAGTCGCAGACGCGCTCGAGCTCGGCCACCACGTGCGACGAGAAGACGACCGACAACTGCTCCTCGGCGACGGCCGCCATCAGGGCCGCCAGGAACTCGTGGCGCGCCAGCGGGTCGAGCCGTGCCACCGGCTCGTCGAGCACCAGTAGTTCGGGGCGCTTTGCGAGCACCGCGGTGAGCGCGACCTGCGCGTGCTGGCCACCCGAGAGCCTGCCGACCTTGCGCTCCAGTGGGATGTCCAGCTCAGCCATGCGTTGGCGGGCCCAGGCTTCGTCCCAGCGGCGGTTGAGGTCGCGCGTGAGACGCAAAGTGTCGGCCACCGAGAGGCCGCCGTAGAGGGCGGCGTCCTGGGCGACGAAGCCGATGCGTTCGAGCGCCGGCGCGGAACCTGGCCTGAGACCGCCCAAGACACTGATGCGGCCCGCGGTCGGAGAGGAAAGACCGACCGCCTGATGCAGAAGGGTCGTCTTGCCGGCGCCGTTGGGCCCGACGAGCGCCACGACGTGGCCCGCGGGGAACGCGAGGGTGCAGTCGCGCAGGGCCCATGAGTTGCCGTAGCGCTTGCCGAGGCCTTCGGCTGCGAGCACGTTCACGAGGCCGCCACTCCCTCGCTCGCCTCCCGCGCTTCGCTGAGCGCACTGAAGAACAGAGCGGTGATGCCCTCATCGTCGAGGCCGGCGTCGCGCGCCGCGCTGATCCAGCGCAGCGCCGTGCGCCGCAGGGCCTGCTGGCCGGCGAGCGACACCTCGCCCAGCGTGCCGACGATGAAGGTGCCGAGGCCGGGGCGGCCGGCGGCGAGGCCGCGATGCTCGAGCTCGCGGTAGGCCTTGACCACGGTGTTCGGGTTGATCGCGAGGCTGCCGACGACGTCCTTGATGCGCGGCAGGCGGTCGCCGAGCTCGAGGTAGCCGAGGCGCAGGGCGTGCTCGACCTGCTGCACGAGCTGCAGGTAGGTCGGCACCCCCGACGCGGGATCGAGTCGGAACGCTATCGCCGCCATGCCAGCCTCCTCTAACTCTGCTTATCTATCATGATAAGTAAATGATAGAGGAGATTCCCTGTCCTGTCGAACTCAAACCAGGCTTGTGGAAGTGGGAGTGCTTAGTCAGCCGATGAGCTGCTGGGGCACGGCGGCTGTTCCAGGATCAGGGGCCGGACGGACGGCGTCGCGGGTGGCCCCGCCCGAAACGCGACGGGGGCCGGGACGCGCTGCGTCCCGGCCCCCGTCCCCAACAAGAAGGCCCGCTTGGCGGGCCTGAAGGGTGCTACTTGCTCTTGCCGATCTTGAACATCTTGGTGCCGCACTCCGGGCAGATGCCCTGGGTAGCCGGCTTGCCGTTCTTCATCGTGACGGCCTTCTCGTCCTTCATCGTACGCTTGGTGCGGCACTTGACGCAGTAAGCCTCGGTCGCCATGCGGTCTCCTTTCGGGCCACGTGTGCGGGCTTCTGACCCGCCCCCCAATATCGCGGGGAGCATACACCGCGCCCCGCAAGTGTGCAATGAGGCTACGTTGAGCCTGAGTCGAGCGTGGCTCAGGCTCGGGTGGAGCGGGCTCGCTCGCGCTCTGGGCCGGGGCCCGGCTGCGCGGCCGAAGCGCCGCTCGAGGCGGACCGCGCGCGGACGCGCACGAAGCGAGCCGCCAGCGCGCCCTCGTCCTCGAGAAGCTCGGTCGCGAGCCGGCTCCCGGTGCGCGCCGCGTGCAGACGCAGGAGCCCGCCGAGCTCCGCGAGCGCCCGGTCATCTAGGGGCGCGCGTGTCACGGTCTCGTGGCCGCGCAGCCATGCCGGCGCCTCTCCGGCGAGGAAGTACGCCGTGCCTCCGGTCATGCCGGCGCAGGCGTTGCGCCCCGCCGGCCCCAGCACCACGACGACGCCGCCGGTCATGTACTCGCAGCAGTGGTCGCCGGCGCCCTCCACGACGGCGCGCGCCGCGGAGTTGCGCACGGCGAAACGCTCGCCGGCGGCGCCGGCGGCGAGCAGCAGCCCGCCGGTGGCGCCGTACAGGCAGGTGTTGCCGGCGATCACCGCGGCGGCGGCGCCGGTGAATGTCCCGGCGGCGTGAGCGCTGCCGCCCCCCGCGACCGTGCCCTCGCGGGCCGGGCGCAGCACGATCTCGCCGCCGGCCATGCCCTTGCCCACGTAGTCGTTGGCCTCGCCGCGCAACTCGATGACGACGCCGTCGCAGAGGAAGGCGCCGAGGCTCTGGCCGGCGCTGCCGTCGAGCCGCAGGCGCAGCTCGCCGGCGAAGCCGCCGAAGGGGTAGGCCCGGGCGATCTCGCCGGCCAGGCGCGCGCCCACGGCGCGGTCGGCGTTGCGCAGGGCCGCCTCGCGCACGACGCGGCCACCGGAGGCGATCGCGGCCCTCATGTCGGGGTCGGTCAGAAGACGCTCGTCGAGCGTGGCCGGGCCGGTGACGCGAGGACCAGCCGCGGCGGCCGGCCCGTCGGCCGGCCGCCGCGCCGGCCGCACGTCCTCGAACCAGGTGGCGCGGAGCCCGTCGCTCTTGGGCACATCGACGCCCGAGAGCTCGAGCAGGTCGGCGCGGCCGACGGCCTCCTGGAGCGAGGCGCAGCCGAGGCCCGCGAGCAGCTCGCGCACCTCGTCCGCCACGAAGCGGAAGTAGTTCACGACGTGCGCCGGCTCGCCGGCATAGCGGAGGCGCAGCTCCTCCTGCTGGGTCGCGATCCCCACCGGACACTTGTTCTGGTGGCAGACACGCGCCATGACGCAGCCCGAGGCCAGCAACACGGCCGTGCCGAAGGCGAACTCGTCGGCGCCGAGCAGGGCGGCGACCACCACGTCCCTGCCGGTACGCAGGTCGCCGTCCACGCGCAGCCGCACGCGCTCGCGCAGCCCGGTCTCGACCAGCGTGCGGTGAGCGTCGGCAAGACCGAGCTCCCAAGGCATGCCGGCGTGCTTGATGGAGTTGAGCGACGCGGCCGCCGTGCCGCCGCCGTGGCCGGAGATGTGGATCACGTCGGCGCCGGCCTTGGCGACCCCGGCGGCGATGGTGCCGACGCCCGACCCCGCCACGAGCTTCACCGAGATCGCCGCCCCCGGGTTCACCTGGCGCAGGTCGTAGACCAGCTGCGCCAGGTCCTCGATCGAGTAGATGTCGTGGTGCGGCGGCGGCGAGATGAGCGTCACGCCGGGCGCCGAGTTGCGCAGCCCGGCGATGTAGGCGGTCACCTTGTCGCCGGGCAGCTCGCCGCCCTCGCCGGGCTTGGCGCCTTGCGCGATCTTGATCTCCAGCTGATCCGCGCCGGCGAGGTAGGCGGTGGTCACGCCGAACCTGCCGGACGCGACCTGGCGGATCTGCGAGGCGGCGTCGTCGCCGTCGCGCAGCCCCTTGAGGTGCGGGAAACGCGCCGAGACGCCGCCGTCCACGTCGTCGATCGGACGAGAGCGCTCCGGGTCCTCCCCGCCCTCGCCTGAGTTGGCCTTGCCGCCGATACGGTGCATGGCCACGGCGATGGTCTCGTGCGCCTCGCGCGAGAGCGCCCCCAGGGACATGCCGCCGGTGCAGAAGCGCCGGAGGACCGCCTCGGCCGGCTCGACGTCGTCGAGCCCCAGGCGGTCTCCGCCCTCGCGCAGACGCAGCAGGTCGCGCAGCACCGTGGGCGGGCGCGCGGCGAGCAGGTCCCGGTAGCGCCCGTAGAGGTCGGCGCGCCCCTCGACGCAGGCCGTGCGCAGCGACTTGGCCGCCTCCGGGTTGTTCATGTGGTACTCGCCGGCGCGCCGGTAGCGCACGAACCCGAGGTCGGCGAGCTTCTCGAGGCTCAGCTCCGGGAAGGCCTGCTGGTGGATCCACACCGTCTCCTGCGCCAGTTCCTCGACGCTGAGCCCGCCGATGCGCGAGGGCGTGGCGGGAAACGCCAGCTCGATGAGGTCAGGCCCGATGCCCACCGCCTCGAACAGCTGCGCCCCGTGGTAACTGGCGAGCAGCGAGATGCCCATCTTGGAGAGGATCTTGAGCAGGCCGCGCTCGGCCGACAGGCGGTAGCGGCGCTGCGCGTCCTCGGCGGAGGCGACGGCGGGCGCGGCGCTCCCGGCGTCCCCGCTCCCCTCGAGCCGCCCCCGCGTCCACAGGTCGCGCACCGTCGCGAGCGCCAGGTGCGGGTGCACGGCCGAGGCGCCGTAGCCGACGAGGCAGGCGAAGTGGTGCACGCTCCAGCACTGGGCGGTGGCGACGACGAGCGAGGCACGCGAGCGCAGGCCCTCGCGGATGAGGTGGTGGTGCACGGCGCCGGTGGCGAGGAGAGGTGGCACGTGCGCGCGGCCGGGACTCGCCGGCTCCTCGAGGTCGCTGAGTACGACGATCTCGGCGCCGCCGCGCACGGCGGCCGCGGCCGCGCGGCACACGCGCTCGACGGCCTCCCGCAGCCCCCACGGGCCGGTGCCCACATCGTAGACCGTGGACACGCGCGCCAGCTCGAAACCCGACGACGCCAGCGCCGCCGCCTCCGCGTCGTTGAGCAGCGGCGACGGCAGGTCGAGCCGGCGGGCGTGGCCCGGCTCGGCCGCCAGCAGGTTCCCCCTCGGACCGAGGTGCGTGGCCAGCGACATGACGAGACGCTCGCGCAGCGGGTCGATGGGCGGGTTGGTGACCTGCGCGAAGCGCTCGGTGAAGTAGTCGTAGAGCGTATGCGGCTTGCCCGAGAGGATCGGCAGGGGCGCGTCGTTGCCCATCGAGAAGCGCGGCTCGTGGGCCTGCAGGGCCATAGGCCGCACGATCAGCTCCACGTCCTCGGCCGTGAAGCCGGCGGCGGTCTGGGCCCGCAGCAGGCCGTCGCCGGCGCACCCCGCCGCTGCGGACGCGGCGCCCGCGGCGCCGGCCGCACCGGCGGCCGCGCCCGCCGCGGCGACGCCGCCGAACGGCAGCGGCGCCAAGGCGCGGCGCGCGTCCCGCAGCCACTCGCCGTAGGGGTGGCGCGACGCCGCCGAGGTCTTGATGACGGCGTCGCGCAGCAGGCGGCCGGCGTACAGGTCCACGGCGATCATCTCGCCGGGGCCCAGCCGTCCGCGCTCGACGATCTCGTCGTCGGGGAGCGGCACTGCCCCGGCCTCCGAGGCCACCGCCAGCACGCCGGCGCTCGTGAGCGCGTAGCGCGCCGGGCGCAGCCCGTTGCGGTCGAGGCAGGCGCCCACGGCCCGGCCGTCACCGAAGGCGACCATGGCCGGGCCGTCCCAGGCCTCCTGGACGCCGCCGTAGTAGTCGTAGAAGGCCGCGATCCGCGGGTCGAGCTCCGCTTCGTCGCGGCCCTCGTAGGCCTGCGGCATGGTCATCAGCAGCGCCTCGAGGGGGCTGCGGCCGGAGCGCACGAGCAGCTCCGTGAGCTTGTCGAGCGCGCCGGAGTCGCTGCTCTCGCCGTGCAGCGGCGGCAGCAGCTCTCCCATGCGCGCGCCCCAGAGCGGCGAGGCCAGGTCAGGCTCGCGCGCCGTCATCCACGCGAGGTTGCCGAGCAGGGTGTTGATCTCGCCGTTGTGGGCCAGCATGCGCATCGGCTGCGCCAGGTTCCAGCGCGGCGCCGTGTTGGTGCTGAAGCGGCGGTGGAACACGGCGAACGAGCTCACGAAGGCCGGATCGACCAGGTCCGCATAGAACGCCGGCAGCACCTCCGAGGTGACCATGCCCTTGTAGACGATCGTCCGCGTGGAGAGCGAGCAGATGTAGAGGTCGTCGAGGCGCTTGATGATCGGCTGGCGCGCCAGGGACCGGCCGACGCTGCGCCGCGCCAGCAGCAGGGCACGTTCGAGCTCCTCGCCGGAGACGGTCGGCGAGGTGGCCACGACCTGTTCCACGACCGGGTGGGCGAGGCGCAGGGCCGGCGGCAAGGCCTCGACCCGCACCGGCACCTCGCGCCAGCCGGCGATCACCAGCCCCTCGTCGCGCAGCGCCTTGTTGACGAGCTCGCGGCAGAGGTGCCGCTTGCCCGGCTCGCGCGGAAGGAAGACCATCCCGACGGCGGTGGCGTAGGGCCGTGGCTCGGCCAGGCGCTGCTCCGCGAGCCACGGCTCCAGCACCTTCCACGGGATCGCGGTGAGCACGCCGGCGCCGTCACTCGTCTGGCCGTCGGCGCCCACGCCGCCGCGATGCTCGAGCCGGGCCAGAGCCGCGAGCGCGAGCGCGACGACGGCCCGGCTCGGCTCCCCGGCCACCGAGGCGACGAATCCGACGCCGCAGGCGGCATGGTCCCCTGCCATGAGGGACGAACCAACTGCCTTGTTCGTGCTAGTTCTGTACAGGATGTCCTATCAGTGCTCCTCTGATAGGACAGAGTAGACGAATCAGGCTCGTTGTACTACCCTAGCGTGCCGTGGAGGCCCCGCCCCCTTGGAGTCGGTTGCCGGGACCCCGAACGGCCATCCAGCACGAACGCAGAGAGGAGCGCCCAGGAGTACGACACCATCATCCGAGATGAGAACGGGCGCCGGGCCCGGGCTTCGCCCATCCCCCGGCGCCTCACGGAAGCGCGCTCTCCGGAGCGCCGACGGCCTGAAAGGATGACTATGAGCACTGAGCGCCAGGCCACGATCCGCAAGCTCGTCGCCGACGAGAACGTGAAGCACATCCAGCTGTGGTTCACGGACATCCTCGGCAACCTCAAGATGGTCGAGATCCCCGACCGCCAGCTCGACAACATCATCGAGAGCGGCGCCGCTTTTGACGGGTCCTCCATCAGCGGCTACGCCGAGATCGAAGAGTCGGACATCGTCGCGATGCCCGACTGGGACACCTTCAAGATCCTTCCCTGGTCACAGGGCAGCGAGAAGACCGCCTTCGTCTTCTGCGACGTCCTCGACCGCAACTACGAACCCTTCGAGGGCGACCCGCGCTGGGTGCTGCGCCGCCAGCTCGAGCGCGCCCGCAAGCTCGGTCTCGACTTCTACGTCGGGCCCGAGCTCGAGTACTTCTACTTCAAGAGCCCCGAGAACCCCGAGCTCATCGACGAGGGCGGCTACTTCGACGTCCTCCCCGCCGACCTCGGCAACGACCTGCGCAAGCAGACCATGCGTACGCTCGACAAGCTCGGCATCCCCATGGAGGCCAGCCATCACGAGGTGGCGCCTTCGCAGCACGAGATCGATCCACACTACGACGAGGCCCTGGTCATGGCCGACCGCGTGATGGTCACGCGCCTCATCGTCAAGGAGGTCGCGGCCCACAACGGCGTGCACGCGACCTTCATGCCCAAGCCCCTCCACGGCGAGAACGGCAGCGGCATGCACGTGCACCAGTCGCTCTTCCGCGGCGGCGCCAACGCCTTCTTCAGCGAGACGGACCCCGACCATCTGAGCGATGTGGCCAAGGGTTTCATCGCCGGACAGCTCAGGCACATGCGCGAGATCTGCGCCCTGCTCAACCAGTACGTGAACAGCTTCAAGCGCCTGGTGCCGGGCTACGAGGCGCCGGTGTACATCAGCTGGGCGCACCGCAACCGCACCGCCCTCATCCGCGTGCCGCTCTACGTGCAGGGCAAGGAGAGCACGGTGCGCGCCGAGCTGCGCAACCCGGACCCGGCGGCCAACCCGTATCTGGCCTTCGCGGTCATGCTGGCCGCCGGCCTCGAGGGCATCGAGCAGGAGTACGAGCTGCCGCCCAGCGTGGAGCCCAACATCTACAAGATGAACGCCGAGCAGCGTGAGGCGATCGGGCTCGGGGCACTGCCCAACAACCTCTACGAGGCGATCGGTGCGACGCAGGAGAGCGAGCTCGTGCGTCGCACCCTGGGCGAGCACGTCTTCGAGCGCTTCGTGACCAACAAGCTCAAGGAGTGGTACGAGTACCGCGAGCAGGTCACCGACTGGGAGGTGCGCAAGTACTTCTCGCAGCTCTGAGCGCGAGGCCGCGGGCGGGCGTCGCCGGCGCGCGGCCTGCCCGAGAAGCCGGAAGCGTTGCCAGGGCGGGCGCCGCGAGGCGCCCGCCCCGCGCTTCCTGGCCCTCAACTGCACCAGCCGCGGCGCCGATAGGGACCAGTAGGCACCTTCTCGCGGGAGAGAGAGCATGAACGCTGGTACCATGCACCGTATTGACGCACCGTGGCTACGGACCCGGCGCCGCACGCGCGTCGCGCGGCCGGCCCGCCTCTCGGCCGCCGCCCTCACGACCCTCATGGCCGCGGGCCTGCTGATGCTCCTGCTGGCGGCCTCGGCACACGCCGCCGTGTGGGTCATCCCGTCGGCGGCGCGCGCCTTCCCCACCTCCGTGCCCGGCGGCCACACGCAGACCATCAGCCTCAACGCAGCGGGCAACGAGTACGAGGCCGCCCAGGTGGTGCTGCGCGGCGGCGGCGACCATACCGTCACCTTCACGTGGGGCGACGGCAGCGATCCGCTCATCACCGCCAATACCACGCTTCGCCAGGTCGCCTACGTGCGCATCACGCGCCCCACCACGGGCCTGCACGCGGTGAAGGGCTACTACCCCGACCCGCTGCTGCCGCGCGACTTCGGCAAGAGCCTTCGCATCCCCGGCTCGACGCACGCCTTCTACCTCCAGGTGCACGTGCCGTACGGCACGCCGATGGGCGATCACACGGCGACGTTGCACGTGCGCAACGGCGTCGAGAGTGTGGACATCCCGTTCAGCCTCCACATATGGAGCTTCGGCTGGCAGCGCCTCTCAACGCCCGTCGCCTTCCTGTTCGACAACCGCTACGTCCAGCGCAGCGTCGCCTCGCTCGGTGCCGACTGGTGGCGCCGCAACGGCGCGACCGTGCAGATCAACACTGCACGCATGCTGCAGGAGTACGGGATCACGACGCTCAACCCCCAGGTGTGCCCGCAAGCGACGAGCGCCGGTCACATCAGCGCGACCAGCTATGCCAACCAGATCGCCCCCTACCTCGACGGCCTCGGCCTTTCACAGACGCGCCTGCCCTGGATCCGGTGGTGGCCGTGGAACGCGAAGACGTACACGCCGTCGAGCCCGCGTCTGCTCACCTACCTCACGGAGGTGTGCCGCGTGATCGCCGAGCACGGCTGGCAGGATCGCGCCTACGCGTACATCGTCGACGAGCCGGTGACGACGGCTCAAGAGCGGTTCGCGGAGAAGCTCGCGCGCGTCGCGCACCAGGCGTCGGCCCAGTCCGGCTTCCGCGTGCGCTTCCTGCTGACCGACGACCCCCGGCCGCGCCAGCTCGTCAACCATCCCGCCAACGGATTCCTCTACGACGACGTCGACATCTGGGCGACGCGTTACTACTACTACTTCGGGCGCGTGAACGCCGAACGGGCGCAGCAGCGCGCCGGCAAGGACGTGTGGTGGTACACCTACGTGAACGGCTCGGTCGCCAAGATGCCGAACTTCGTGATCGAGAAGACGCTCGCCGACGCGCGCTCCTGGGGCTGGCTCATGGAGCAGTGGAACGTCCAGGGCCTGCTCAATTACGGCATGAACAAATGGCTCAACGCGAGCGACACCAGCAAACCGAGAGACCCGTACAGGGACCCGCTTTCGTTCATACACTATGCGACGCGCGGCAACGGCGACTGCTCGCTCGTGTACCCCGGCTACTACCCGCGCTACGGCCTGAACGATCCGCTGGCGACGCCGGTGTCGTCGCTGCGCCTTGAGGCACTGCGCGACGGCCTGGAGGAACGCGAGTATCTGCGCGCCGTGAAGGCGACCGGCGCGGATGGCCGAGCCCTTGCCAAGCAAGAGCTGGCGACCATCACCACCTACCCGTACGCGATCAAGGACGCCATACGATACCTCTTCCCCCAGTACCAGAAGAGCCCCGCGCCGTATGACCGCGCTCGCGTCGTGCTGGGCAGCTTCATGGACGCCCACCAGCAGTAGAAGGAGGCGGGCGGCGGGTCCGTGAGGGCCCGCCGCCGCCCGCCTCTCCGCCCCTTCCCCGCGTCGCCCGCCTCAGCCTCGGTCTGCTACACTTGTGTGCCGTTTCTCCCGGAGGTCGAGCGTTGGCCGTGGTCGTCCAGAAATACGGCGGTACCTCGGTGGCGGACGCGGCGCGCATCGGCAACGTGGCGCGCCGCATCGTCGCCACCGTCGAGCAGCGCAACAGCGTCTGCGCCGTGGTGAGCGCCCGCGGCGACACCACGGACGAGCTCGTGGAGCTCGCCCGCGAGATCACGCCGCATCCGCCGGAGCGCGAGATGGACATGCTGCTGAGCGCCGGCGAGCGCATCAGCTGCGCCCTGCTCGCCATGGCCATCGACCGCCTCGGCTACCAGGCCGTCAGCCTCACCGGTTCGCAGGCGGGCATCGTCACCGACACGGTGCACACCAAAGCGCGCATCCTCGACATCCACCCCGGGCGTGTCCAAGAGGCCATGCAGGACGGCAAGATCGTGCTCGTCGCCGGCTTCCAGGGCGTGAGCACGACGCGCGACGTCACCACGCTCGGCCGCGGCGGCTCCGACACCACGGCCGTCGCCCTCGCGCACGCGCTCAGCGCCGACGTGTGCGAGATCTACACGGACGTCGACGGCGTCTACACCGCCAACCCGAGCCTCGTCGCCAGGGCCAGCAAGATCGACCGCATATCCTACGACGAGATGCTCGAGATGGCGGCCTCCGGCGCGCAGGTGCTGGCACTGCGCTCCGTCGAGTACGCGCGCAAGTACGGTATCCCCATCCACGTGCGCTCGAGCTTCACCGACGCCGAGGGCACGTGGGTCACAGACGGAGGCGACCCTATGGACACCGAGCAGCAGCTGGAACAGCCGATCATCCGGGCCGTCACGTACACCACCGACGAAGCCAAGGTGATCGTGCGCGGCGTGCCCGACCGCCCCGGCGTGGCCGCGCACGTCTTCAGCGCGCTCGCCAACGCCCACGTGAACGTGGACACCATCATCCAGAACACCAGCGAGAGCGGCCACAGCGACATCTCGTGCACCATCCCGGCCGAGGACATCCCCGCCGCCGACAAGGCGCTTCGCGAGGTCACACGCGAACTTCGGGCGCGCGAGTACGATACGGACCCGTCGATCGCCAAGATCAGCCTCATCGGCGCCGGCATGCGCACCCACCCCGGCGTTGCCGCGAAGATGTTCCAGACGTTGGCCGACCTCGACATCAACCTCGACATGATCAGCACCTCGCCGATCAAGATCTCCTGCGTGATCGCCAAGGAGCATGTGGACGAGGCCGTGCGCGCCCTGCACACCGTGTTCGAGCTCGACGACGACGCCGTCTTCCACGAGCCCGCCGACCGCGGGAGCATGTGATGGCCGGCAAGGAGTACCGCGTCGCCATCGCCGGCGCCACCGGCGTCGTCGGCGGCACGGTGCGCGCCATCCTCGAGGAGCGCGGCTTCCCCGTCGGCGAGCTGCGCCTGCTGGCCAGCGCCCGGTCCGCCGGACGCAGACTGGCGTTCCAGGGGGCCGAGCTCGAGGTGCGGGAGCTCGGCCCGGGCTCGTTCGCCGGCGTCGACCTCGCCTTCTTCGCCGCCGGCGGCTCCGTGAGCAAGGAGTACGTGCCGCAGGCGGTGGCGGCCGGCGCCACGGTGATCGACAAGTCGAGCATGTTCCGCCAGGACCCGCGCGTGCCCCTCGTGGTGCCCGAGGTCAACGGCGACCACCTGGCGGCGCACACCGGCATCATCGCCACGCCCAACTGCTCCACCATCCAGATGGTCGTGGCCCTCAAGCCCGTCTACGACGCAGCCGGCATCGAGCGCGTCGTCGTGAGCACCTACCAGGCGGTCTCGGGCAGCGGCCAGGGCGGCATCGCCGCGCTCGACGCGCAGGCGCGCCAGTGGGCCGCCGGCGAGCCCGTGGAGCCGCAGTTCTACCCGCATCAGATCGCCTTCAACGTGCTGCCGCACATCGACAGCTTCCTGCCCTCCGGCGCCACCAAGGAGGAGCAGAAGATGGTCGACGAGACCACGAAGATCTTCGCCGACCCGGAGCTCAGGGTGACCGCCACCTGCGTGCGCGTGCCGGTGTTCGGCGCGCACAGCGAGGCGGTCAACGTGCAGACGAAGCTCAAGCTGACCGCCGGCGAGGCCCGCGAGCTGCTCGCCGGCGCTCCCGGGATCGTCGTCGTGGACGATCCGGCGGAGCTTCAGTACCCGCTGCCCCTCGACGCCGAGGGCCGCGACCCCGTCTTCGTCGGCCGCATCCGCGAGGACGCGACGATAGCCAACGGCCTGGACCTGTGGATCGTGAGCGACAACCTGCGCAAGGGCGCGGCCCTGAACGCCGTGCAGATCGCCGAGGAGCTCGTCGGCCGCGGTCTGCTGCGGCAGGCCGCGGGTATATTCTCGCAGTCATGACCCCCACCCAGGAGCCCCCGTTGCCCGAGAACGCGCAAGCCACCCCGCTCTTCGACGTGGTCATCGTGGGCGCGGGACCGGCCGGCCTCACCGCCGGCATCTACGCCAGTCGCGGGCGCCTCAAGACGGTCATCCTCGAGCGCAACATGGCCGGCGGGCAGATCGCGCTCACCGAGCTCGTCGAGAACTACCCGGGCTTCCCCGAAGGCATCTCGGGCTTCGACCTCTCCCAGAGGATGAAGACGCAGGCCGAGGAGTTCGGCGCCGAGGTCCGCGAGATCGAGAGCGTTGCCGCGATCCGGCAGGACCCCGACGGCCGGCTCGCCGTGGTCACAGACCGCGAGACCATCCGCACGCGCAGCATCATCCTGGCGCCGGGCGTGGAGCCGCGGCGCTCGGGCATCCCCGGCGAGGCCGAGTTCATCGGCCGCGGCGTCAGCTGGTGCGCCACCTGCGACGGCGCCCTCTACCGCGGTCGCACCGTCGCCGTGATCGGCGGCGGCGACTCCGCGGTGGAGGAAGGCATGTTCCTCACCAAGTTCGCCGACAAGGTCTACCTCGTGCATCGCCGCGACGAGCTGCGCGCCGCGCAGATCGCCCAGGAGCGCTGCTTCGCCAACGGCAAGGTCGAGTTCGTGTGGGACTCGGTGCCGCGGCGTATCGAGGGCAAGGACATGGTGGAGGCCATCGACGTAGAGAACGTCAAGACGGGTGAGCAGCGCACGCTGCCCGTGAACGGCGTCTTCATCTACATCGGTCAGGACCCCAACACCGCGTGGCTCGAAGGCGTCGTCGACAGGGACGCGCACGGCTACATCGTCACCGACCAGCTGCAGCGCACGAGCATGGCGGGCGTGTTCGCCTGCGGCGACGCCACGGTGGGGCCGCTCAAGCAGATCGCCCGCGCCGTGGGCGACGGCGCGCTCGCGGCCGTGCAGGTGGAGAAGTACCTCGACGACCTCGAGTGCCCGATGCCGGAAGCCGAGCACGCGGCCGACGGCAGCACCGCCACGCCGGCCTGAAAACCATCCTCCAGGAGGGATACGTGGACGCAGTCTCGCAGGACGACTTCGAGGCCGAGGTCGTCAAGGCCCCGGGCAAGGTCCTCGTGGATTTCTGGGCCGAGTGGTGCGGCCCGTGCCGCATGATCGGCCCGGTCCTCGACGAGATGTCGGGCGACTACCCGGAGGTCAAGTTCCTCAAGCTCAACGTCGATGAGTCGCCGGCCGTGGCGCAGCAGTTCAGCGTCATGAACATCCCCACGATCCTCGCCTTCGAGGGTGGCCAGCTCAAACAGCGCATCGTGGGCGCCATGCCCAAGGCCAAGCTGGTCGATGAGCTGGGGGCGTTCCTGGGCTGAGGGCCCCAAGCGCCCCGCGGCGGCCCCGCGCGCGACGCAGGGACGCCGGGCGGGCCGCCGGCTTCGGCTACATCAGCCCGGCGGCGTGGAACAGCGCATCGAGCCCCACCGGCTCGAGCCCTTTGGCGCGCAGGCCCTTGACGATGGCGGGGATCGCCTTCTCGGAGTTCCACTGCGTGTGCATGAGGATGATGCTCCCGGGGCGGGCGCCGGCCAGGGCGCGGCGCGCCACTACCGCCGGCGACACCCCGGTCCAGTCGCCGGTGTCGACGTCCCAATTGATGACGAAGGGGTAGCCGGCGCGGCCGGCCGCCTTGAGGGTCGTGGCGTCGTAGGCGCCGTAGGGCGGGCGGAAGAACGGCGCCGGCAGCGCCCCGCAGGCCTTCCACCACTGCCGCGCGTTGGCGCGCAGCTGCGCGATGGCGGCCGCGTAGCTGATCGAGCGGAAGTCCGGGTGGTCGAAGGAGTGATTGCCGATGGTCATCCCCTGAGCCAAAGCCGCCTGGGCGACCCATCCGTACCGCTCCACGCTCACCCCGGTGCAGAAGAACGTGCCTTTGGCGTGCAGCCTGGTGAGCTGCTTCATGATGCCGCCCCAGGCGTAGCCCGAGCCGCCGTCGAACGTGAGGGCCACGAGCTTCCCGGCCTTGGGCAGGCGCGTGTACAGCTTGGCCGGCACCGCCCGGTCGCTGCCGAACGGCGCGTACGCCACGGCGGCGTTGCCCACCGCGTCCGTCGCTGTCACGCGCAGGCGGTACGTCCCCGGGAAGAGCAGGGCGCCGGTCGAAGTCCGGGCCGGCCAGCGCATCGTCTCCCGGCCGGCCGCCGGGTGCGGCGACCCCGACGTGCCCACGATCTGCCCCAGGGCGTCGACCACCTCCCAGGTCACCGTGGCGCCGCCCGGTTGCCCGGCCGGCACGTCGTAGGCGAAGCGCATCGTCGCGGCGCCGCCGATGAGCCGCGGGCCGGCCGTGACCCGCGCGATCCGCGGCGGCGTCGTGTCGATCGTCACCCGCACGGAGACGACCTTGCCGCCTCCCGCCCGGCGCGCCTCCACGGTGTGCACCCCGTCGGCGGCGTGACTCGGCGGAGCCGCCACCAGGGCCTGCCGTGAGGTACGCCAGGGGCCGCCGTCCAGGCGCCACTGGGCGCTCACCGCGGCACCGCCGGCGCCCACGAAGCGCAGGTGCACCGCCGAGGTGTGCACGCCGCCGGCGCCCTCCACCCTGAGGGCGACGGCCGGGGCGGGGGTCGCAACGCCCCTGGCGTGCGGCCAGGGCAGACCGAGGTGTCCGAACCACGGGCCGGCGACGACCACCGCGACGGCGATCGCGGCCAGGACGATGACGGTGACCGCTGCCGGCCAGCGGCGGCGGCGCTGTGGCGTCACGGGCGCCGGCGCCGCAGGCTCCCTGTCGGTCTCCGTCAGGCACGCTCCAGGCGCAGGCCGCAGACGTCGTAGCTGAACGACACCAGGCGATCGGCGAAGGCGAGGTCCATGCGCTCCTGGACATCGGCGGGGAACGCCTTGAGGCGGCCGCGGATGAGCTCCGCCTTGGCGGGCGGGACCGCCGCGACCTGCAGCCAGTAGTCGAGGTCGATCGTGCGCCGCACCTGCCGCTGCTCCATCACCCGGAGGCCGGCCCGTCGGGCAAGGTCCTCCATCTCCTCGACCCGGTAGTGGCGCCGATGCGCCGGCTCGCGCAACCTGGCAAGGTCGTTGAACGCCTTGTCGGTGAGCTCATCCACGACGGGGTCGACGACGACGATGCGGCCGCGGGCGCTGGTGACCCGCAGCAGTTCGGAGAGTGCCGCGACCGGCTCGGGGAGCAGATGGAAGGCGTTGCGGCAGAGAACGAGGCTGAAGGCGTCGTCCGGGTGCGGGAGCGCGTACAGGTCGACGAGCGAGAAGGCGACGTTGACCAGGCCCAGCTCGGCGGCCAGCCGCGCGCCTTCTTCGAGCACGTCGGGCAGCTCGTCCGCCGCCTCCACCTGCCGCACCTCGGGGGCCACGGCGAACCCGGCGATGCCGGCGCCCGACGCGTAGTCGAGGACCGCGTCGTGGGACGTGGGGCGGGCCAGCTCGACCAGCATGTCGAGGGACGCTTCTCGCAGGTCTTCCACGACATCTCCCTTCGTCGCCGGCGTCCGGCGCCCGACCGGCCCGGTCAGCCGTAGGTGACGGTGAACAGGGTCCCCGTCACGGTGAGCCCGATGCCGAGCTCGTGACCCTCGACCCGCGCCGTCTCAGTATGGTCGCCGTCGGCGGCGCCCACCGCCAGTTCGCTGGCGAGCGTCTCCGCCTTGATCGTGGACTGATAGTGGGCCACGACGGCCGCCAGCTCAACCGGCGCGTCGAGCGCGAGCCTGACGGTGTCTTCGATACGTAGGTCGGCATTCTTGCGCGCGAGTTGAACGGCGTGCACGATCTCGCGCGCCACGCCCTCCTCGCGCAGGGCTTCGTCGACCGTGGTGCGCAGCGCGACGGTGCGGCCGGCGTCGCTCTCCACCTGGTAGCCGTCGGGCGAGCCGGTCTCGACGAGGACGTCGTCCTCGGCGAGGCGGAGCTCGCCGCCGTCGACCGCGAGCACGACCTCGCCGGCGCGCCGCAACTCGGCGACGAGGGCGGCGGCGTCGGCCTGCTTGAGCGCCACCTGCAGCGCGCCGAGCTGCTTGCCGAGGCGCGGGCCGAGCACCCGCAGGTTGGGCTTGACGGTGAAGGAGACGAGCTCGCTCCCGTCGCCCACGAGGCGCAGCTCCTTGACGTTGAGCTCGTCGCGCACCACGTCGCGCAGACCTTCCACGGCGCGGGCCTCCGCCTCGGAGAGCGCCACGACCACCTCGGCGAGAGGCTGGCGCGTCTTGACGGCCGCGGCGTTGCGCGCGGCGCGGCCCATCTCGACGACGCGCCGCGCCGCCGCCATGTCGAACGAGACGCCGGCGTCGATCGCCGCCTCGTCGGCGACCGGCCAGGCGCACAGGTGCACGCTCTCCGGCGCCGCCGCGTCCAGCGAGCGCACCAGGTTCTGGTAGAGCTCCTCGGCGACGAACGGCGTGAACGGCGCCATCAGCTTGGAGACCGTCACGAGCGCCTCGTGGAGGGTGTGGTAGGCGGCCAGCTTGTCGCGGTCGCTCTCGCTCTTCCAGAAGCGGCGCCGGCTGCGGCGCACGTACCAGTTGCTGAGATCGTCGACGAACTCCTGGATGGCGCGGCAGGTGCCGGTGGCGTCGTAGTCCTCGAGGCCTTGCGTGACCGTCTGGATGAGCGCGTTGAGCTCACTCACGAGCCAGCGGTCGAGCAGCGGCCGCTCGGCGAGCGGCACCGGCTCGACCGCCGGGTCGAAGCGGTCGATGTTGGCGTACACGGTGAAGAAGCTGTAGGTGTTCCAGAGCGTGAGCAGGAACTTGCGCACGACCTCGTCGACCATGTCGACGCTGAAGCGGCGCGGGCTCCACGGCTGCTGGCTCGCGAACATGAACCAGCGGAAGGCGTCGGCGCCCTGGGCGTCCAGGATCTCGTCGGGCTGCACCACGTTGCCGCGGCTCTTGCTCATCTTCTGGCCCTCGCCGTCGAGGATGTGCCCGAGGCAGAGGACGCGCTTGTAGGAGCTGCGCCCCTCGACCAGCGTGGCCACGGCGAGCAGGCTGTAGAACCAGCCGCGCGTCTGGTCGATGGCCTCGGCGATGAAGTCGGCCGGGAAGCGCTCGCGGAACACGGCCTCGTTCTCGAACGGGTAGTGCCACTGGGCGAACGGCATGGAGCCCGAGTCGAACCAGGCGTCGATGACCTCGGGGACGCGGCGCATCTCGGCGCCGCACTCGCCGCAGGTGAGCACGACGTCGTCGACGTAGGGCCGGTGCAGTTCCAGATCCTCCGGAACGGGACCGGCCGCCAGCTCGCGCAGCTCCGCGATGGACCCGACGCAGTGCGCGTGGCCCTCCGCGCAGCGCCATACCGGCAGCGGCGTGCCCCAGTAGCGGTCGCGGCTCAGGGCCCAGTCCACGTTGTTGGCGAGCCACTCGCCGAAGCGCCCCTGCTTGATGTGCTCCGGGTGCCACACGACGTCGCCGTTGGCCTTGATGAGCTCATCCTTGAGAGCCGTCGTGCGGATGTACCAGGTCGCCTTGCTGTAGTAGAGGAGCGGCGTGTCGCAGCGCCAGCAGAAGGGATAGCTGTGCTCGTAGGGCTCCACGCCGAGGAGCAGGCCGCGGGCCTTGAGCTCCTCGGTGATGTCCGGGTCGGCGTCCTTGACGAAGCGCCCGGCCCACGGCGCGACCTCGGCGATGAACTTGCCCTCGGTGTCGACCGCGTTCACGATCGGCAGGTCGTTCTCCTGACCGACGCGCATGTCGTCCTCGCCGAAGGCCGGCGCGATGTGCACGACGCCGGTGCCGTCGGTGGTGGTCACGTAGTCGCCGGCGATGACGAAGTGCGCCCGCTTGTCGGGCGTCATGAAGGCGAACGGCGGCTCATAGTCCAGGCCGAGCAGCTCGCGGCCGGTGAACTCCTTCTCCACCACGGCCTTCTTGCCGAGCACCTTCTCGACGAGGTCGCGGGCCAGCAGGAAGCGCTCGCCGCGGCTCTCGGCGAGCGCGTACACGACGTCCGGGTGCACGGCCGCGGCGACGTTGCTGATGAGCGTCCAGGGCGTCGTCGTCCAGACGGCGAGCGAGACGGGCGCGCCGGCCGGCGCGCCGAGCGCGCTCGCCGCCTCCGCCTTGAGCGGGAAGCGCACGTACACAGAGTCCTCGGTAACGTCCTTGTAGCCCTGCGCGACCTCGTGGCTGCTGATGGCCGTGCCGCAGCGCGGGCAGTATGGGACGACCTTGAAGCCCTCGTAGAGGAGGTCCTTGTCCCAGATCTGGCGCAGCAGCCACCACACGGTCTCGATGTAGTCGTTGGTGAACGTGTAGTAGGCGTCGTCCATGTCCACCCAGAAGCCGATGCGCTCGGTGAAACGCTCCCACTCCTCCAGGTAAGCGGTGACGCTCTCGCGGCAGAGCTGGTTGAACTCGGCGACCCCGTATTCCTCGATCTGCCCCTTGCCGTCGATGCCGAGGCGGCGTTCCACCTCGAGCTCCACCGGCAGGCCGTGCGTGTCCCAGCCGGCCTTGCGCGGGACGCGGTAGCCGCGCATCGTCTTGTAGCGCGGGAAGAGGTCCTTGAAGATGCGCGCGATCACGTGGTGGGCCCCGGGGCGCCCGTTGGCGGTGGGCGGGCCCTCGTAGAAGACGTACACGGGGGCGTCCTCACGGCCTTCGAGGCTCTTCTCGAAGATCCGCTGCTCCTTCCAGAACGAGAGGATGCGGGCGTCGAGCGCCGGGAAGTCGACGCGCGCCGAGACCTCGCGGAACCGGGGCTTGCTGTCGCTCACGTGACTCGCTTTCGTCGGGCTGCGGACCGAAGGCAGATTCTACCAGACACGGCCGGGCCGGCTTCGCCGCCGGCCGGCGTCTCGTCTGGAGCGCCGCGGCGCGCGGCCGTGAGCGGGTCGCTCAGCGCGCGAAGAGCCGCTCGACGAGGTCGTCGCGCGACAGGCCCGCGTGCTCCCCGACGTCGGCGAGAATGGCAGCGACGGTGCCCACGCGAAGCGCGTCGTGTCGCGGGATCGTGACGTGATGCTCTCCTCGCTCCTGCGTCGTCAGCCGCAGGTGGCTGCCGGTCTGTCGCGTCACCGCGTAGCCGAGAGCCGAAAGAGAGCGCGCGAGATCCTCGCCGGAGAGGTCGCGCGGGAGCCTCATACGGCGATCAGACGATCCCGCACGAGGTGGAGCCGGATCACGCGCGGCCGTTCTGCCTCGTCCTCGAAATGGCAGAGCACCGCGTCCCGCACTTCCGTCTGCAGAGCCTCCAGGTCGTCGGCCTCCGAGAAGATCGACGCACCGAGGGCACGCGCCGAATAGCCGCCTTCTGGCGCTTCCTCTACTACAAAGATGATCTCGTCCAAGTCATGACCTCGGATGTGGGAGGGCGAGCAGAGCCATTGTACTCCCGAGCATGCCGCCCTGGTACGCCTGGTCGCGCTCGTCGACCCGGAGGGATGCCAGGTCCCCGCGCTCGTGTACACTCGCACCATGCTCGCCCTCCTCGACTACGACGGCACCATGACGACGCGCGAGTGCAACGAGATCGCCCTGCAGCGGTTCGTGGGCGACGCCTGGCGGCCGCTGGAGGCCGAGGCCCGGGCCGACCGCCTCAGCCACGCCGAGGTCTTCGACCGTCAGGTCGGGCTCATCCGGGCGCCGCGAGCGGAGCTCATCGGCGCCCTCGTGGCCGCCGCCGAGCCGATGCCGGGCCTGGCGGCGTTCTTCGCCGCACTCGCGGAGCGCGGCGGCCGCGCCGCCATCGTCAGCGCCGGCCTGCGCGAGGCGATCGAGGCCTTCTGGCGGCGCACGGAGCTGCCGCCGACGCCGCTCTACGCGAGCGAGCTCGTCGGCGCGGGGCCGGACGCCGGGCCTCCCTACCGCCTCGAGTTCAGCGACGCCCTCGGCGACTGCCCTCGCTGCGGCCGGCGCAGCTGCAAGGCGGCGATCCTGCGCGCCCTGCGCCGCCGCGACGACGTGGTGCTCGTCTTCGGCGACGGCCCGAGCGACCTCTGCCCCGCACGCGAGGCCGACCTCACCTTCGCGCGCGGCCACCTCGCCGAGCGCTGCGAGGCCGAGGGGCTCGAGTGGCGGCCGCTCGCCGACTTCGGCGAGGTCATGGGCGTGGCAGACGCCTGGCTCGCGCGCCGCTGAGGCGGCGAGGCAGCGGCTTCCGGGCCGGTTTCGTGGCCCATCGCCCATCGCGTATCATGGCCTACGGTCGAGCGGCCGCGCGGAGCGCGGCGCCGCGCGGCCACCCTGGACCTCGCGCCGGAGCTGACCGTGGACGACCGCCTCAAGCGTAACCTCACGCAGTTCGTCAAGTTCTGCTTCGTCGGCGGCAGCGGCGTCATCGTCAACCTGGTCGTGTTCAACCTGACGCTGATCGCCTGGCACGCGGCGACGGGGTCCACGCCCACCGCGGCCAAGTACCTCGGCAACCTCCTCGGCTTCGTCGTCTCGGTGCTCACCAACTACTACCTCAACCGCCGCTGGACGTTCCGCTCCAGCGGCGCGGTGCGCAGCGAGCTGCCCAAGTTCTTCACCGTGAGCGTGATCGCCTACCTCGCCAACCTCGGCATCTTCACGCTCTGCCTGAGCGTGCTGCACCTCAGCGACAACCTCAGCCAGGTGATCGCCATCGCCTGCGTCATGCCCATCAACTTCGTACTGAACAAGCTGTGGAGCTTCCGGGACGCGTGAGCGGCGCCGCCGACACGACGGGGGTCCACGAGGTCAACAAGCCGGCCGCGGTCGCCGTGAGCCTGGCGCTCACGCTGCTCGTGATGGTGGTGCTCTTCTCGCACCTCTGGTACGGGATGCACGATATGAGCGACGTGCCTGTGTATCAGGCGTACGCGCAGCGCCTCGCGGCGGGCGAGCGCCCGTTCACCCCGCAGTTCCAGGTGGAGTACCCGCCCCTCGCCATCCCCCTCTTCCGGCTGCCCGGGCACGCGGGGGACGCCGCCGCCTACCAGCACTGGTTCAGCGTCTCCATGGGCCTCGCGACGCTGCTGGGGGCCGCGTTCGCGACGCTGGCGGCGTGCCGCCTCTGGCCGCGCGGCGGGCGAGCCTACCTCGCGGCGGTGCTGTACGCGGTCGGGGTGGCCTTGATCGGGGCGATCATCCTCAACCGCTACGACGCGGCCGTGGCGCTGCTGCTGGCGGGCTTCCTCTTCTGCCTCGCCAACCGCTGGTACACGGCCGCCGCGTTCGTGCTGGGCATGGGGTTCGCGCTCAAGTTCACGCCCGCGGCCATGCTGCCGCTCGTCCTGGTCCTCGCAGGCCCGCCGCGACGCTGGGCGTGGCCGGTCGTCGCCTTCCTCGCCGCCGCCGCGGCGCCGTTCCTGCCCTACGTGTTCTCGTCGCCCAGCGGCATGTGGTACGTCTTCCACTACTACCTGGCGCGGCCGCTGCAGGTGGAGAGCGTCCTCGGCACGCCGGCGCTCATCGGCCAGCTGCTCGGCGTCACGCAGATCAGCTGGGCCAGCAACTACGGCTCGCAGGAGCTGATCGCCCCCGGCGCCGCCTTCCTCGCCAACATCTCCGGCGCGCTCATGCTGCTGGCCCTCGCCGGCGTGTACCTCGTCGCCTGGCTGCGGCGCGAGCACCTGCGCGCCTCGCTGCCCGACCAGGCCGTCGCCGTGCTCGCGCTCGTCCTCGCCCTCATGGTGTTCGGCAAGGTGCTCTCGCCGCAGTACTTCATCTGGATCCTGCCGGCGTGGGTGCTGGTGGCCGCCCGTGACCGTGTGCTCGCGGTGGTCGGCGGCCTCACTCTGCTCCTCACCGGGGTCGAGTTCCCCAAGCTCTACTGGGTCTTCCTCGACCTCATGAGCGCGCCACTGGCGGTCGTCATCACCCGTAACCTCCTGCTCGTGGCGTTCTTCGCGCTGACCGTCTGGCGGATGTGGCGGATGCCGGAGGCGGACGGCGCGCTGGTCCGCGCCGCGCCCGAGGAGCTCAGGCTCGGGGCGAGAGCCGGCGCCACCAGCGACTGAGCCGTCGGCAGGCACTGCCGCGCTCGCGCGCCGGCGCCGGGGCTCTCGAGACTGACAACGTAGCAGTAAGTATCTAGTAGACTGGTCAGGTCCCCGCGTCCGCCGCACCCGGGCAGCAGCGCCCGCGGGCGGTCGCGACGCGGCTCTGGGACTTCGACGAGACCGGCTGCGTTCCCCCCGCATCGTCGCCCGGCGAGACAACGCGTTCGTCAACGGTGACGTGGTTTTTGTCGCCTCCCTGTGGGACAGTTCTATTCGAGAGAAAGGGGCACTGGTGGCGGGCAACGACACACAGAGCAGAAGTTCTGCGCACCCCGTAGACGGTCAGCGTGAGAGCATGCACGTGCCTTTCGTCGACCTGAAGCGGCAATCGGCGGACCTCAGGGACGAGTACGAACCCGTCCTGTGGTCGGTCATCGACCGGGCGGCGTACAGCCTCGGCCCGGAACTCGTTCACTTCGAGCACGCGTTCGCGGAGTTCTGCGAGTGCGACGAAGCGGTCGGGGTGAGCTCGGGCACGGACGCGGTCAAGCTGGCCCTGCTGGGCGCCGGGGTGCGTCCGGGCGACGAAGTCATCGTCCCGGTCAACACCTTCATCGCGACCGCCGAAGCGGTGAGCCACCTCGGCGCGACACCCGTCTTCGTCGACTGCCTGGCCGACGACGCGCTCATCGATCCAGAGCGCCTCGAGCCGGCCATCACCGACAAGACGACCGCCATCCTGCCGGTACATCTGTACGGGCAGCCGGCGGACATGGACGCGATCCTCGAGGTGGCCGCGCGCCACGGGCTGGCGGTCGTCGAGGACGCCTGCCAGGCGCACGGCGCGCGCTACAAGGGGCGTGCCGTGGGCTCGTTCGGCGTGGCCGCCGCCTTCAGCTTCTATCCGGGCAAGAACCTCGGGGCGCTCGGGGACGGCGGCGCCGTGACGACGTCCGATCCCAAAGTCGCGCAAGACCGCCCGCCTGTACCGCAACCACGGGCAGGAGGACAAGTTCACGCATCGCGTCATCGGCTACTGCGACCGGCTGCACAACCTGCAGGCGGCCCTCCTGGACGTCAAGCTGCAGCACCTTCCGGCGTGGAACTCCGCGCGCCGCGCCGCGGCCGACGCCTACGACGAACTGCTGCGCGATTGCGCGGCGTCGGCCGCTGCGTCGCGGTCCGGACGTCGAGGCCGTCTATCACCTGTACGTCGTGCAAGGTCGACGACCGCGACGACGTGCGCGCGAAGCTCGGTGAGGCCGGGGTGGATACGGGCATCCACTACCCGGTCCCGCTTCACCTTCAGCCGGCATACGCGCATCTCGGCTATGGCGACGGGGACTTCCCGGCCGCCGAGTACCTGACCGGCCACATCGTCTCGCTGCCGATGTTCCCGGAGATCACGCGGGCACAGATCGAGTACGTCGTGGAGAACCTGCAGGAGGTCGTCTGACCTCACTGCGCGAGAGGCCCATACCGGGCTTGAAGAACTTCTTCTTGCCAGACTGAAGCCGTGTCGGCGGGCGACATGGCTGGGACCAGGGGCGAGGGGGCGAGAGAGAAGAAGGGGGTAGATGATGACGAGCGTCGCCATCATCGGGTACGGCTACTGGGGTCCTAACCTGCTGCGCAACTACATGGAGGTCCCCGGCGCGGACGTAAAGTGGGTCTGCGAACAGCGTCAAGACGCCTTGGACCGTGCGTGTCTTCGCTATCCGTCCGTCGGCGCGACCACCGAGTTCGATAAGGTCCTGGCCGATGACGCGGTGGATGCCGTCGTCATCGCCACTCCGATCACCACGCACTTCCCACTGGCCGCGGCCGCCCTGGAGGCGGGCAAGCACGTCTTCGTCGAGAAGCCGATGACGGCCACGGCTCAGGAAGCGACCGAGCTCGTCGACCTGGCGGACCAGCGCGGCCTCACCTTGATGGTCGGGCACACGTTCGTGTTCAGCCCGCCGGTGCGCAAGGTGAAGGAGCTCATCGACGCCGGCGAGCTGGGCGACATCCATTTCATCACGTCCTCGCGCGTCAACCTGGGGTTGCACCAGAAGGACGCGAGCGTGGTGTGGGACCTCGCTCCGCACGACCTGTCGATCCTCCAGTACTGGCTCGGGGAGACGGCGAGCAGCGTCATCGCGACCGGCCGCGGCTGCGTGACCTGTGACAACCCCGACGTGGCCTTCGTCAGCCTCAGGTTCCCTTCGGGCATCGTGGCGTCGGTCGAGGTGTCGTGGCTGTCGCCCGTGAAGCTGCGCCGGACGGTCGTCGTCGGCAGCCGCAAGATGCTGCTCTACGACGACACGGAGAGCGTCGAGAAGGTCAAGCTCTACGACCACGGCGTCAGCTTCAAGGACCCGGAGACGTTCGGCGAGTTCCAGCTGTCGTACCGGACCGGGGACATCCTCTCGCCCAAGCTCGCGAGCGCCGAACCGTTGTTCACCGAGGCCACTCATTTCCTCGACTGCATCCAGTCTGGTGAGCGGCCCATCACGGACGGACTCGCCGGCCTCAGCGTCGTCGCATCGCTGGAGGCCGCCGAACGCTCGCTCCGCAACGACGGCCACGTCGAGCAGATCGACATGCCGAGGATGTGCGACCATGTCTAGCCCAGCCGCTCGCCCCCCAGAGGTGGCGTCGATCGTGGCGCCGCAGGTGGACATCGCGCCGGGCGTCGAGCTGGGGCTCGGCGTCACCATCGAACCGCCCGCGATCCTGGGCAAGGCGCCTCGCGGCGCCGAGAGAGGGGAGCTGCCGCTGCGGATCGGGGCACACGCCGTGATACGGCCGTTCACCACGATCTACGCCGGCAGCGTCTTCGGCGATCGGCTGCAGACGGGCCAGGGTGCGTCGATCCGGGAGGACAACGTCGTCGGCGACGACGTCTCCATCGGCACCAACGCGGTCCTGGAGTTCGGCAACCGCATCGGCGACCGGGTCCGCATCCATTCGGGCTGCTTCCTCGAGCTGGTCACCATCGAGGACGACGTCTTCGTGGGTCCCAACGTCGTCTTCACGGACGACCCTCATCCCATGAACTGCCCGAACTACAAGGACTGCAAGGGTGGGGCCACGGTGGGACGGCGCGCGCGCATCGGCGCCAATTCGACGATCCTTCCGGGAGTCAAGATCGGCGAGAACTCGCTCGTCGGCGCCGGGTCCGTGGTCGCCCATGACGTCCTGGCCGGGATGGTCGTCGTGGGCAACCCGGCGCAGGTGATCAACTCGGTCGACGAGCTCGTGTGCCATTCCGGCGCGTTCCCGCGCCCCTTCGTCTGGGCGCCGTACTCCCAGGTGGAACGCGACGGACTCCTCGACGAGCTCCCCGAAGGCGTCCTGTTCGATCGCCGCGCCGCCGATCGGCGCCGGGTCACCGACATCTCGACGCAGCGACTGCGTCACGCACACGAACAGCTCCCGCAGGACCGGCGGATGCAGTATCGTCGCCGGTCCGATCGACTCGCGCTCGAGCAGTCACGGCAGGGTACGGCAGCGGTAACGCATCTTTAGATGGGCTTATGAGGCGCGCGCTTCGCGAGGAGCTGCGCGCGACCGGAGAACCACCCCCGGGGCCGGTCTCCCACTTACTGAAACTTTGGAGGACGAAGTGAAGACCAAGGGCAACGAGTTCTTCGGCACAGCAATCGCATTCGAGCCACGGCGCGTCCGCTCGTCGGCTCTGCGCATCGCCTTTGTTCTTTGCGCGCTGTCGATGCTGCTCGCGTGGGCGATCCTCTCGCCGGCGGTGTCGCGCGCGGCGACGCCACCCACCATCACCGTCACCGCCCCGACGGGCACGGGCAGCCACGACGCAGGGCAGCTGCCTCACGGTCAGCTGGACGACCGACACTACGACGCCAGCGGGCGAGTTCGGCGTCTGGCTCGTCAGCACCGCGCGGCGCCTGGTACCAGCGGGCGACCTCGTCGCCGCCAACGGCGCCAGCTCCTACTCGCACGACGTCACCGCTCGACGTGCCGGCCGACAGCGGCTACGTGGTCTATCGTCTTCTACCGGCCCACCGCCGGCAGCGGTGCCTGGACATCTATGGGCCACGAGCCCCGGGCAGCTTCGCGGTGACGCGCGGTCTTGACCCTCAGCGTCACCGCCCCGCCACCGGCACGAGCAGCCACGCCGCGGGCAGCGAGCCTCACGGTCAGCTGGACGCCCAACGCGCCCGCGGCCGCGCCGGCGAGTTCGGCGTCTGGGTGGTCAGCACCGCGCGGCGCCTGGTACGTCGGGCCGGGTCGCGCGCCGACGACGGCACCAGCTCCTACTCGCACGACGTCACCCTCAACGTGCCCGCCGACAGCGGCTACGTGGTCTACGTCGGCTACCGGCCCACCGCCGGCAGCGGCGCCTGGAGCCTCTGGGCCACGAGCCCCGGGCAGCTCTCGCGTGACCGCGGCGCTTCACCCTCAGCGTCACCGCCCCGACCGCCACGAGCAGCCACGCCGCCGGCAGCGAGCCTCACGGTCAGCTGGACGCCCAGCGCGCCCGTGGCTCGCCGGCGCCAGTTCAGCGTCTGGGTGGTCAGCACCGCGCGGCGCCTGGTACCAGGCCGGGCGACCTGGTCGCCGCCGACAACGGCGCCAGCTCCTACTCGCACAGCGTCACCCTCAACGTGCCGGCCGGCAGCGGCTACGCGGTCTATCGTCTGCTACCGCCCCACCGTCGGCAGCGGCGCCTGGAGCCTCTCGGGCCACGAGCCCCGGGCACGCTTCGCGGTGACCGCCGTCTCTTGGCGCCTCAGCGTCACCGCCCCGCCACCGGCACGAGCAGCCACGCCGCGGGCAGCGAGCCTCACGGTCAGCTGGACGCCCAGCGCGCCCGTCGGCTGCGCGGCGAGTTCGGCGTCTGGGTGGTCAGCACCGCGCGGCGCCTGGTACCAGGCCGGGCTGCTTCGCGCCGCCAACGGCGCCAGCTCCTACTCGCACAGCGTCACCCTCAACGTGCCGGCCGACAGCGGCTACGCGGTCTATCGTCGTCTACCGGCCCACCGCCGGCGGCGGCGCCTGGACCTCTACGGGCCACGAGCCCCGGGCACGCTTCGCGTGACCGCATGCGCTGCCGCCCAACCTGCTCTCGAGCCCCGGCACGCAGATCTCAAGCTTCGACACGGACGTCGCGAGCTGGGCGGCGATCACCGGCGGCACCGCGACGGCCGACGCGGTCCACTACCGTGAAGGCACGGGCGCCCTGCAGCTGCAGCCCACCGCGGCCGGCGGCACGGTCACGATCGAGAAGAGCCTCGCCTCCCTCGACATGTCGAGCGGCCGCATCCGCCTCTGGGTCTATCTGGACGCGGATCCCTCGACTGTCTCGGCGGTGAAGCTGCAGGTCTCGCCGGTCACCAACCCCGGCATCACCTACAGCATGCGCCGCTACTTCATGTGGACGGGGTCGGCCTCGGCCCTGAAGAAGGGCTGGAACCTGTTCACCCTCGCGCAGAGCGACTTCTCGAGCAACACCACGGACGGCGTCTCGCCAAGTTGGTCCGAGCCGATGCTGCGCGCCCGGCTCCAGGTGGTCGGCGCCGCGGGGCAGCGGCCCGCGGTGAGCTTCGACGACCTGCGCTGCGGCGTGGTCGCCCAGCCGGTGGTGCTGCTGAGCTTCAAGAACGGCACCAGCGGCCAGTACGCCAACGCCGCCCCCGTGCTCAGCGCCGCCGGCCTCCCCGGCACCGCCTTCATCGACTCGGGTGACGTCGGCAAGACCGGCCAGATGACGCTCGCCCAGCTGCAGGAGCTCTACGCCGCCGGCTGGGACGTCGGCAACCACTCCGACAGCAGCGCCCAGCTGACCTCGATGACCCTGGCCGAAGCCAAGGCATCCCTCATCGACTGCGCCAGCCTACCTCGAGAACAACGGCATGCCGCGCGCCGCGCGCCAGGTGGCCTACGTCGACGGCCAGTACAACGACACCGTGCTGCAGGCGATGCACGACACCGGCATGCAGAGCGGCACGACGATCACGGCGCTGAGCACCCATACGCTGCAGGCGCTGCCCATGGACAACCCCTTCGTGATCCCCTCCTGGGACGCCGGCCTGGTGATCAGCGGCACCGGCGGCATCCCGGCCGGCGGCGTCGCCGCCGTCGAGGCGCGCATCGACGAGGCGGTCGCCAAGGGCGCCCCCATCGAGCTCATCTTCCACGACGTCTCGGCCGCCGGCACCACCTCGTCGGGCTACACCGTCAGCCAGGACGACCTGGCGGCGATCTGCGCCTACCTCAAGCAGCTCGGCGTCCCGGTGGTGACCATCTCGCAGCTCTACGGCCTGAACAGCGACCCCACGATGCTGGTGCAGAGCGACCGCTGGGCGCCGACGACCACGGCGCGGACCGACGCGGACCTGGGCGGCGGACGCATCGTGTCGCTCCAGGCCGTCGACAACGTGTCCGGCGTGAAGACGACCACCTACAACCTGGACGGCGCCGGCGAGACCCCCTACGTGGCCCCGTTCACCGTGCCTTCAGGCCCGCACACCTTGACCTATCACTCGGTGGACAACGCGGGCAACGCCGAGACGCCGATCGTGATGACCGACTTCCAGCCGCCGGTGACCACCTGCAGCGGAAGCGAAGGTCAGTGGGTCAGCGGCAACGGAAGCCTCACGCTGACGGCGACCGACCTTCTGTCCGGCGGGTCGCTCATCAAGGAGATCGACTACAGCCTCGACGGCGGCCAGACGTGGAGCTCCACGCCCGGATCCACCGCAAGCGTGATGGTGCCGACGGAAGGCCCTGTGACGCTCGTCTACCACGCAGTGGACGCCGCCGGCAACGTCGAAGCGGACAACACCATGCACCTCCTCGTCGACAACGTCGCCCCCACGAGCACCCTCTTGGGCGTCGACACACTTCCCCACAATGCGCCGGTCACCTTGACCCTCAGCGCGGTGGATGCGGCGATCGGCAGCTACGCCTACGGCTCCAACGTCGCGAGCATCTCCTACCGCGTCGACGGGGCGGCGGCCGTGACGACGCCCGGCCTGGGCCCGCTCGCGGTGACCCTCGGCGAGGGCGATCACCACGTCGCCTACTGGTCGACCGACAACGCCGGCAACGTCGAGGCGGCCAGGACCGTGTACGTGCGCGTCGCGGCGCCCTTGCCGCCCAACCTGATCAAGGATCCCGGCACGCAGATCTCGAGCTTCGACAACGCGTCCGATTGGACCCGGGTCGGCAGCGCGGGGACTCTC
Organism: uncultured Thermoleophilia bacterium; assembly: GCA_963709845.1. Classification (GTDB taxonomy): domain Bacteria; phylum Actinomycetota; class Thermoleophilia; order UBA2241; family UBA2241; genus CAIXSE01. The sequence goes on along the minus strand of CAVPXV010000003.1, from coordinate 376,061 downwards.
GCCGCCAATACGACCGCAGGTCAAGGAGGGGACCGGCTCGCTGCAGCTTTCGACTGGAAGTCCGGCCACGACGGTCACCGCTCAGAAGAGCCTGGGCTCGGGCATCGACATGTCGAGCATGCTGAACGGCCTGGCCATCCGCTTCTGGGTCTACGTGCACTCCGACCCGACGCTTTCCGGGTTCACGTTCAGGCTGCGCCTGTCGCCCGATGCTGACGGCAGCTTCACAAACCAGTTCATCTGGGCCACGAACAGGACGGCGATCCATGCCGGCTGGAACCTCATCAGTCTTTCCAAGGAGTGACTTCACGAAGCGCTTCATGGGCAACAGCCCCGCGGGTGTTCCGACCTACGTTGGCCAAGACCCCGCCGGTACTCCGTCCTGGAGTCAGCCCATGCGCTGGGCCAGGGTCGAAGTCAGCGCTCCATCCACGCAAGCTGCGTCGGTCAGCTTCGACGACCTGCGCTTCGCGCGTCAGGGCGACGCCGGCGGTCATCATGAGCTTCGACGACGGCGACGCGACCGTGTACAAGGACGCGTTCCCCGTCATGGCGGCTCGGGGAATGGTGGGCACCTCCTACGTGATCACGTCGCAGGTCGACAGCCCCGACAACCCGGAGACGATGACGCTCGCGCAACTGAAGAGCCTGTACGCCGCGGGCTGGGACCTCGGGAACCACACGGTCACGCACGCGAACCTCGCGACCCTCGATCTCGCCGGCGCGGAGCAGGAGCTCAGCGGCGCCACCGCGTTCCTGACGAACAACGGCATGCCGAGGGGAGCGCGCTTCGTCGCCTATCCGGGCGGAACGGTCAACAGTACGGTCCTGCAGGCGATGGCCGACACCGGCATGCTGACCGGTCGCATCACGAGCTACCGCCCGCTGGGCCTGCCCATCGATGATCCCTACCAGCTGCCCGGCTCCACGACGGCCGTGGCCACACTGACGCTGGAGCAGATCAAGGCCAGGATCGACCAGGCAGTGGACCGCGGGGTCGACGATCAATCTCATCTTCCACACGTTCGGCGATCCCAACCTGGACCCCACCTACATCCAGAGCGTCGAGGAGTTCACCGCGATCTGCGACTACATCTCGCAGCAGGGCATCCCGACGATGACCATCTCGCAGTTCTACGCACACAGCCAGTGGGGCCCGAGCAACGACACCACCGCGCCGGTCACGACCGCCGACTACGACGGCAGCTGGCACACGTCGCCGCTGACCATCCACTTCACGGCCACCGACAGCGGCTCCGGCGTGGACTACACGCAGTACTCGCTCGACGGCGGCGCCCACTGGACCAACGGCAACGCCGTCACCATCGACGGCCCGAGCGCGAGCACCGTCTCGTTCCGCTCGGCGGACCAGGCCGGGAACCTGGAGCAGGCGAAGACAGTCCCGCCCCTGCAGATCGACCCGACGGCGCCGACCGCGACGGCCACGGCGTCCCCGAGCGGCTGGACGGCGGGCAACGTCAGCGTGACCTTCTCGGCATCCGACGCCGAATCGGGCCTCAACGCGGCTTCCGCCACGTGCAGCGTCGACGGGGTCCCCCAGGCGTTCACCTACGGCAACCCGGTGTCGATCACCACGCCCGGCGACCACACGGTCGTCTTCACGGTCAAGGACGTGGCGGGCAACACGGGTACGGCCCAGGTGCATGCCCTGATCGACCGGTCGGCACCGACCGCGAATGCGATCGCCAGCCCGGCGACCTGGACCAACGGCACCGTCGCCGTGAGTCTGACCGCCACCGATGGTCAGTCGGGCGTCGACACCGGCTCGGCGACGTACTCGATCGACGGCGGCGCGGCTCAGCCTCTTGCCTGGGGCACGCCGGTGACCGTCAACACCGTCGGCACGCACACCGTGTCCTTCTCGGTCAAGGACATGATGGGCAACGTCGCCACCGCCAGCGCGCAGTCGCGGATCGACCGGACGGCGCCGGTCACGACGGTCGACTACAGTTCGACCGCCTGGCAGAAGACGAACGTCACCCTGAACTTCACTGCGACCGACGCCGGCGGCTCCGGGGTGTCCTACACCCAGTCGAGCGTCAACGGCGGCACGACGTGGGCCTACGGCACGTCGCGGATGATCAGCGCGGACGGCCAGTGGACCGTCCTCTACCGCTCCGTCGACGCGGCCGGCAACGTGGAGACGCCGAACAACAGCGTCCTCGTGAAGCTGGACAAGACGCCGCCCGCGATCACCATCGCCGCGCCGCTGAGTCAACGCCACCTATCTGCGCAACCAGGTCGTGCTCGCCAGTTGGACGGCCACAGACGCGGGCTCAGGCATGAATACCTCGATGAGCTCGCCGGTGGCCAACGGCGCCGCGATCGACACGGCGACCTTCGGCAACAAGAGCTTCAGCGTGACGGCGACCGACATCGCCGGCAACACGATAACCGTGCCGGCGAACTACACCGTCCCGTTCGCCTCGGCCGGGATCGTCGGCGTCAACGCCGACGGGTCGAGCACGTTCACCAGGCCCGCGACCATCCCACTGAGCTTCCAGCTGACGACCTCGTCGGGTGGGTGGTACACGTACACGGGCTCCAACCGTCCGCACCTCTATCTTGCCAAGAGGAATACGGACGGGACGTGGGGCGCCGAGCAGGCGGCCGTCAAGAATCCTCCGGCCACCCCTGATGCGAACGGGTTCACCTACACCGCAAGCACACACAGTACACGTTCAACAACCTGACGACGAACGCACTGACGGCCGGCGTCTGGCGTCTCCGCGTCGACCTGGGCGGCGGCGGAGCCATGTACGCCCAGTTCACGCTTCAGTGACCGGCCAAAGTTGACGATGGGAAGCCGACATGAAGGCGCAGGCAGGATCGATAGCGACGACAACAACGCCGGCTAGCGCCTGTGCGCCCGCTGCCGACGCGGTATCCCTGGGATACCGCGTCGGCAAGCGGGCCCTCGACCTCGTCGTCGCAGTGAGCTTGCCTGATACTGGCCTCTCCGATCCTGGTCGCCACCTGGGTGGTCGTGCGCCTCTCGACGCCGGGGCCGGCCTTGTTCAGGCAGCGGCGCGTCGGGCGGAACGGCCGCACCTTCGTCCTCTACAAGTTCCGCACGATGCACAACGGCTGTGCGGACAGCATCCATCGCGACTACGTCTGCAAGCTGCTGTCGGAGGACACGCCGCCGGCCGGAGGGAAGAGCGGCGTCTACAAGCTGGAGTGCGACCCGAGGATCACGCGCATCGGCAGGTTCCTGCGCAAGTCGAGCATCGACGAGTTGCCGCAGCTGTTCAACGTGCTGCGCGGCGACATGTCCCTCGTGGGGCCGCGCCCGGCGCTGCCGTGGGAAGCGGAGCTGTTCGACCTCACCTACTCCAGGCGGTTCCTCGCGGCTCCGGGTCTGACCGGCCTGTGGCAGGTCAGCGGCCGCAACCGCCTGACGATGAAGCAGGGCCTTGAACTCGACGTCGAGTACGTGGAGACTAGAAGCCTGGCTCTCGACCTCAAGATCCTGCTGAAGACCATCCCGGCCGTCTTGTCGGGTTCCGGAGCGCTGTGACGACAGTCAGCACACATCTCCCGGCCGGCAAGCCGGCAGGCCCTCAGGACCTGTCGGCTTTGTCCGCTCCTGCGGAGGCTGCCGGCGACTCCATCTCGGTGGCCACCTGGACGATCGTGAGCCGGGTCACCGGAGTCGCCAAGTTCGCGGCGATCGCCGCCGTCCTCGGGCCGACGTTCTTCGGCAACACCTATCAGTTCACCAACTCCCTGCCCAACCTGGTGTACTACGGCATCCTCGCCGGCTCGCTGCTTTCGTCTCTTCTCGTGCCGGCGCTGGTGCGCCACATCGACGCCGGCGACCGGCGGGCGTCCGAGCGCGTCGCCGGCGGCTTCCTGGGGATCACGATGCTCGCCATGTGCGTCGTCGCCCCCATCGCCATCTTGCTCGGCCCACTCGTGCTCAGGCTCGCGGCCGCGTCCGGGTCGCAGGCGGTTGGCGCCGCGCAGGCGGAGGTCGGCCGCTGGCTCATCGTCATGTTCATCCCGCAGATCTTCTTCTACGGCGTCGTCGCGGCGGCCACCGCGGTGATGAACGCCCGCCGCCGCTTCGCCCTGCCGGCGGCCGCCCCGGCCATCGAGAACATCGGCATCATCGTCGTGCTGGCGCTCACCGCCGTCATCTACGGCAACGAGACGCGCCTCGGCAACGTCTCGACCGGCGAGATGCTCCTGCTGGGACTGGGCACGACCTGCGCCGTCGCCCTGCACGCCGCGGCCCAGTGGTGGGGCGCGGCTCGGGCCGGCGTGAAGCTGGTGCCGCGCTCGGGATGGCGGGATCCCGAGGTCATGATCGTCGTGCGCACGCGCCCTGCCGGCGATCGCGCAGGCGGGGCTCGCCGCTCTGCAGGTGCTCACCCTGCTGATCATCGCCAACGGCGTGGCCGGCGGCGTCGTCGCCTTCCAGATGGCTCTGAACTTCTACTATCTGGCCATCGCACTCGGCGCCACCCCTGTGGCGCTCTCGCTGCTGCCTCGGTTGTCGCGCATGCACCAGGGCGGCGATGAGGGCCTCTTCCGGGTCACGCTGGCGCGGGGATTCGCCCTGGGCCTCTTCGTGACCATCCCCGCGGCCGTCGGCTACCTCGTGCTGGCCGGACCGATCGCGCGGGCGATCTCCTTCGGCAAGATGGGCTCGACCGCGGGGGTCACCATGGTGGCCGTCTCGCTCGCCACACTGGCTGTCGCCGTGGTCGCGCAGACCGTGTTCATGATCGCCATGTACGCCTCGTACTCCCGCAAGAACGTGCGCACGCCTCTGATCGCCATGGGGCTGCAGGCCGTCGTCTGTTTCAGCCTGGTCGGCCTCGCCGAGCTGACTCACGGGCCGGCCATGCTCGGCGTGCTCGGGCTCTCCTTCTCGGTGGCGATCACGGCCGGCGCCAGCATGCTGCTGTTCAGCCTGCGCCGTCAGTTGACCTCAGCCGGCTCGACTGCTCCCGCCTCGCGACCGCAGGCGCCCGAGGGCGAGCGGCCGGCGGCGGGCGAGCGCCCGGCACGGTCGCTTGTCAAGGTCGCGGCCGGCGCCGTCATCATGGCGGGACCGGCATGGCTCGTGGCTCGCCTCGTCACCGATGTCATCGGGGGCCAGGCGGGCGCGGAGCTCGGGATCGCCGCGGCGGCGCTGGTCGGTGCCGCGATCTATCTCGGGCTGGAGGCGCTGTGGAAGACGCCCGAACTGGGCTGGATCCTGGGCGGCTTCGGCGACGCGGGCAGCAAGGCGAAGAGCGCCGTCAGCGGAGCCTTGCATGACTGACGGCGCGGCGGCGGGAACGGCCACCGGCATCACGGGCGCGCCGCTGCGCTCGCGGCTGCGCTTCGACCGGAGCCCGATCCCCGGGCAGACGTCGCGATGGCTCGTCGCGGGCGGCATCCTGACGGCGCTGCTCGTCGGCGGCATGAGCACGCTCGACCATCGCATGGCGCTCGCCGCGTGCCTCGTCGGGTCGTTCATCGCGGCAGTGTGGGTGTGGCCCGCGATCGGCGCCTACGCGCTCATCGTGGCGACGCCGCTCACGGCCGGCATCGACCGCGGCCTCGCGATCCCCGTCTTCAGACCGAGCGAGGCGTTGGCGCTGCTCATCGGCGGCACCCTGGTCGTGCGCGGCCTCACGAGGATGCGCGCCGGGCACGTGCCGAGACTCCGCCTCAGCCGGGTCGAGCTCTCGATCGTGCTCCTCGCGGTGACGAGCTCGATCGTGCCTCTGCTCTGGATGCTCGCTCGCCAGCACAACATCACGCAAGACGACGTCCTCTACGCGTTCGTCATGTGGAAGTTCCTCGGCATCTACGTCATCATCCGCGCCAGCGTCAGCACCGACAGCCAGGTGCGCCGGTGCCTCTGGACGTCCGTCGTCGTGGCCTGCCCGGTCGCCCTCATCGCCCTGCTGCAGTCGCTGCAGATCGGCGGCGTCGAGCATCTGCTAGCCCCGCTGTTCTCTCCGTTCGGCCACACCGGTGCGCTCGAGCACGCCAGGGGCAGCTCGACGCTCGCCTTGCCGGCGGCGACGGCGGACCTCCTCATCTACAACCTCGCCATCGTCGCGGGCCTGTGGCTGCGCTATCGTCGACACGCGCTGATCCTGACTCTCGCCGCCCTGCTGTTCGTGCTCGGCACGCTGTCGTCAGGCGAGTTCTCCAGCGCCATAGGCCTGTTCATCGGCGTGATCTGCATCGCCGTCGTGGGCGGCGCCCCGCGGCTGCTGGCCCTGTTCGTCCCCGCCGCCGCGATCGGGGGGCTGGCGCTGCGTCCCGTCATCGAGACGCGACTGAGCGGCTTTCAGTCGGCGTCGGGACTCCCGGTCAGCTGGACCGGCAGGCTGGACAACCTGCGCACCTACTTCTGGCCCGAGCTGTCCTCGGGCTGGAACTTCCTCTTCGGCGTCCGCCCGGCCGCCCGCGTGCCCGTGGCCAGCCAGGCCACCGGCTACGTGTGGATCGAGAGTGGCTACACGTGGCTGCTCTGGGGCGGCGGCATCCCGCTGGTGGCGAGTTTCGTGTTCTTCGTCGTGTCGGCCTTGACGATGGCCTGGCGAGCGGCGCGGCGGGGCCCCGCCGCCGCGAGCGTTGCCGGCCTCGCCGCCTTCGTGGCGGTCGTCGTCACCACCGTCTTGATGGTCTTCGACCCGCACCTGACGTACCGCGGGTCGGCCGACCTTCTGTTCTTCCTGCTCGCGCTGGCAGCTCCGCGGGCTGGCCTAGCGAGCGCCGTCGGGCGTAGTCTTCATGGTCAGGCGGACAAGGCACCTCACGCGACGCGTGGGACTCCCGCGGAAGGATGGCGATGACTGCAGCACGCATGGACGACGGCGCACGGCCCGGCGACGGCGCGCCGGGTGCCCCGGGTGAGGCCCCCCGGTTCCTCACGGCGAACCTCGGCGTGATACTCCTCGTCACGCTGGCAGCGATCGCCGGAGCGGCCGCGATCTCGTGGGCGAAGACGCCCTTGTTCACGTCGATCGCGGAGGTCATCGTCCAGCCACGCTCCTACACCTCCGGTGGCGCGGCCCAGCTGCCGGACATGGCGACCGAGAAGGCGCTGGCGTCGTCGGGGACCGTGCTCGGGACGGCCTCGTCAGCGCTCGGCGTCCCTGCGCAGCAGCTCTCCAAGGCACTGGTGATCACCGTACCGGTCGACACGCGCGTGCTGCGGATCGCCTACTCGTACCCCAACAGGCTCGAGGCCAGACGCCGGGCCGAGGGCATCGCCGAAGCGTACGTCGCCAACGCGAACCAAAACGAGCCGGCGGCGCAGCCGCACGCCTCGATCATCACGGACGCCTCCCTGCCGCTGGCGCCTTCGAGCCCGCGGCACGTGATCGACGTGGGCGTGGGTCTTGTCCTCGGGCTCGCGCTCGGCTTCGGCGTCGCGCTGATCCGCGATCGCCGCGACGACAGGTTCCGCAGCCTGGCCGACTTCGAGGCGCACGTGGGGGCACCCGTCCTCGGAGTGATCCCCGTCATGCCACGTGCAGCGATCAAGGCCAGCGCCGGCCTCGTCAAGGTCGGCGATACGAACTCCGACGCCGCGGCAGCCTACGGCGACCTGCGCACCAGGCTGCTCCAGATCGCGGACCGCGAGAACGCCAAGACCGTGCTCGTGGCGAGTCCTGTGGGCGAGACGAAGGCGGCCGTCGCCGCCAATCTCGCGACGCAGCTGGCGATGAGCGGGCGGCACGTCGCGCTGGTGCTCGCGGAGGTGCGTCCGCCCCGCGTGCTCAGGGGTCTCGGCGTCGAGGATGGTCCCGGCCTCACCGACCTGGCCAGCGGCGACGTGACCCTGCCACAGGCGCTCCGCGGGACCGGCGTCGTCGGGCTGCAAGTCCTCACCGCCGGGTCGCGCGTCCGCGATCCCGGCGTGATGTTCCAGGCTCGCGCCATGAGGCAGCCCCTCGGCGAGCTACGGGAGTCCTTCGACCTCATCGTCTTCGCCGCCCCGCCGGTGCTGGCCGGGGCGGACACGAGCGTCCTCGCCGAATCGTTGGAGATGATCCTGCTCGTGGGCGACGCGCAGCGCTCCACGCGAGCCGAGGTGGTCGCCGCGACCCACGAGCTGGGGACGTCGCACACGAAGCTCATCGGCTGCGTGCTCGACAGCGTCGGCAAGAGCCGTCCGTGGACGAGGCTGCGGCGGCCGTTTGTCAGCCAGAGCAGGCCCGCCGCACTCCGGCAGCCGAAGATCGGCGAGGCCAATCGCACGGCGTGGCTTATCGACAAGAACGGCAAGATCCGCAAGATCTACCCGGAGGTGACGCCCTTGGCCCCGGCCGGCGAGGTGGCTTCGCCGGCGAAGCAGCCCGTCGGCCGAGCCGACCCGTCGGGTGCATCGCCTGTCAAGAAGGAGACGTGAGAAGCCGACATGTCGACCATGACCCCGACGCTCCGAGTCGCCTCCCTCCCTGAAGCGGAGACGCGGTGATCGCGATCGCCCGCGCCTCGGCGCCCGCAGCCGTGCCCGTGCTCGCGGCGATCGCCACCGCGTGCGTCGGCCTGCCGCCGCTGGTGCAGGCATGAACCGGGCGGACGTCGGCCGGATCCTTCGAGAGCGGTCCGCCACGCGCCGCAGGGACCGACGTCCTCGCATCCTGCTGATCGTCGAGAACGTGTCGCTGGCGCGTGACCACCGCCTGAGAAAGCAGGCGTGGTCGCTCGCCGAGAGCGGCTACGATGTGTCCGTCATCTGCCGCGGCGACCCGCACAACCGCGGATCCTCCGGGATCAGGGTGCACGAGTACCGGGCGCTCGCCGACGCCCAGAGCAAGCTCGGCTTCGTGCGCGAGTACGGGTACTCGTGGGCCATGGCCGCGTACCTCACGCTCAAACTCTCCCTGACCGAGCCGTTCGACGCCGTGCAGATCAGTGGCACTCCGGACATCTACTTCCTTATCGGCGCGCCCTACAAGCTGCTGGGCAAGCCGCTGGTGCTCGATCAACGCGACCTTACGCCGGAGCTCTACGAGATCAGGTACGGAAGGCGCGACCGGCTCTACGACGTGCTGCGCTGGTTCGAGCGCAGGAGCTATCGGGCGGCCGACCACGTGATCACCGTGAACGGGTCGCTCGAGCGTCTCGTCTGCGAGCGCGGTACGCTGCCGGCCGGAGCCGTCTCGGTCGTGGGGAACGGCCCCCTGCTCGGGCACACGCAACGTCGCGAGCCTCGCCAGGAGCTGAAGATGGGCCGGCGCTTCCTCTGCTGCTGGGTCGGCGTCATGGGCCCTCAGGACCGGGTCGACCTCGGCCTGCGCGCCGTCGATCATCTCGTCAACGTGATCGGCCGCACCGACTGTCACTTCGCCTTCATCGGCGACGGGGAGACGCGGCAAGACTGCGAGAGGCTGGCGACGGAACTCGGGGTCGATGGCTGGGTCAGCTTCCCGGGGTGGCTCCAGGAGGAGGACGCGTTCGCGTATCTGTCGACCGCCGACATCGGCCTGGAGCCCAACGTCGAGGACATCGTCTCGCCGGTCAAAGGCATGGAGTACATGGCTTTCGGCGTTCCGTTTGTGGCGTTCGACCTTACGGAGACGCGGACGCTCGCCGAGGGAGCGGCCGCCTACGCCAAGCCAGGCGACATCGCCGGCCTGGCCAGCCTCATGGATGGACTGCTCGGCGACGCAGACCGGCGGTCGGAAATGGGCCGGACCGGGCGACGACTCGTTACAGAACGCGTCGCCTGGGACCGACAGAAGTCCGCGTACGTCGGTATCTACCAGCGACTCATCGGCGCCCCGATCGCCACACCCGACGAAGCCGTGGACGACCTCGGCGGGGAGGCTAAGGCGACGACCGCCGAGGCGAGGGTCTCCACGTACCGCCGGGCCCGGCACAGGGTGCGCATGCACGCCTCGGAACATCCTCTGGTCTATCTGCCGTTCGCGAGGTACAAGTACCCGGGCCCCAGCCCGGAGGTCATCAGCGCCGAGACCGAGCTCGTGATCGAGGGGTACACGCGGTCGGCGATGACCTTCGCGGTCTATGCCCTCCAGCTGGCCCAAGACGAGCCCGTGCGCCTCGCCCATCACCTCCACGCCCCGGCCCAGCTCATCGAGGCGGTGCGCCGGGGCATCCCGGCGCTGCTCCTCATTAGGGAGCCGGAGGGAGCGGTCTTGTCGCAGCTCGTCAGGGAGCCCGGCGTGGCCCTTCCCGACGCCCTCCTCGCCTACGCGCGGTACCACGAGCGTGTGCACCCATACCGGGCCGGCTACGTCGTCGCGGGCTTCGAAGAGGTGACCGAGGACTTCGGGGCGGTGACCCGGCGGCTCAACGCACGCTTCGGCACCTCCTACCGGGAGTTCGTACATACGGAGGAGAACGTGCAGGAGTGTCTACAGCTGATCAAGCAGCGCGGGACCATGTCGAAGACGCTCCTCGGCTTCGAATCGGGTGTGGTCGGGCGGCCGGAGCTGCAGCGCGAGCTCGAACGGCTGGCGAGCACGTCGGAGATCCCGGACACCAGGGAGGCCTGGGTCCCTTCGTCCGAACGTGAACGAGCCAAGGCCGCGCTACGCGAGCAATGGCTGTCGCCCGGGACCGCGCCATTGCGTGAGCGCGCACAGCGCGCCTACCTGAGGTGTCTCGGCGGATGAGGGCCTCGACGCGTGGAGAGCGTGACGTGACGCGCCTGGAGTCTGAGCCCGGTCGCGACGCCATGCAGGGGGACGGGGCAGAGCCGATCGCCGTGCCTCCCCACGGCGGCAGCCTCGTCGATCTGCTCGTGGAGCCCGAGCGCGCCGAGGAGCTCAAAGGGGGCGCATTGTCGTGGCCGAGCTGGTTCCTCACGCAGCGTCAGCTCTGCGACCTGGAGCTGCTCGCGTCCGGCGCGTTCTCGCCGCTCCGCGGATTCCTCGACGAGACCGACTACTACTCGGTGCTCGAGTCCATGCGGCTGGCGTCAGGGACGCTGTGGCCGGTACCCGTGACTCTCGACGTTCCCGAGGCGGTCGCCGCGCAGGCCGAGGCAGAAGGCGTGCTCGCCCTGCGGGACCCCGAAGGCGTGATGATAGCGGTGCTTCATTTCGGCGGGGCGTGGCAACCGGACCTGCGCGACGAGGCGGTCGCCGCCTTCGGCAGCACGGACAGCGCCCACTGCGGCGTCGAGTATCTGCTTCATCGCACGAACCCGTGCTACGTCAGCGGAACGCTCGAAGTGCTGCAGCCCCCCGATCATCAGGACTTCCGGGAGCTTCGGCGCACCCCGGCGCAGCTGCGCGCCGAGATCGAGCAGCGGGGCTGGAGCAGGGTCGTCGCGTTCAACACGCGCAACCCGATGCACCGGGCCCACCAGGAGCTCACGCTCCGGGCCGCGCTCGAGGCGGACGCCAATCTGCTGATCCATCCCATCGTCGGGCTGACCAAGCCTGGTGACGTCGACCACTACACGCGAGTCCGCTGCTATCAGGCGATCATGCCGAGCTACCCGAGCGGCAGCGCGATGCTTTCGCTTTTGCCGCTGGCGATGCGCATGGCGGGACCGCGTGAAGCGCTCTGGCATGGGATCATCCGCAAGAACCACGGCGTGAGCCACTTGATCGTCGGGAGGGATCACGCCGGGCCCGGACTCGACTCTCAGGGCCGCCCGTTCTACGGCGTGTATGAGGCGCAGGAGCTCTTCGCACGCCACGAGGCGGAGCTCGGCGTCACCATGATGCCGTTCCCGCAGATGGTCTACGTGGAGAGCGACGATACGTTCGTCCCCGAGGACGAGGCCCCGGCGGGCGCCACCCTCGTGACCATCTCCGGCACGGAGCTGCGGCGCCGTCTCTCGGACGGCGCAGAGATCCCGCACTGGTTCACGTCCCCGTTGGTCGTGGAGGAGCTGCGCAAGACCTTCCCGCCGCGATCACGGCAGGGCTTCACGATCTTCTTCACAGGCCTCTCAGGCGCCGGCAAGTCGACCATCGCGAACGCGCTCTGTGCCAGGCTGCTGGAGATCGGCGGACGTCACGTCACGCTGCTCGACGGAGACCTGGTGCGTCAGCACCTGTCCAGCGAGCTCGGGTTCTCGCGCGAGCATCGCGACCTCAACATCACGCGCATCGGCTTCGTCGCCGCCGAGATCACCAAGAACGGCGGCATCGCCGTGTGCGCCCCCATCGCCCCGTATGACCGGACGCGTCGCGAAGTGCGCCGCATGGTCGAGCAGGGTGGTGGGTTCGTCCTCGTGCATGTCGCGACTCCGCTCGAGGTCTGTGAGGGGCGCGACCGCAAGGGTCTGTACGCCAAGGCGCGCGCCGGCCTGCTCCCACACTTCACGGGGGTCTCGGATCCCTACGAAGAGCCCGAAGACGCTGAACTGGTAGCTGACACGCTCGCGGAATCCGCGGAGCAGGCCGCCGTGAGGATCCTGGGGTACCTGCGCGAGTCAGGCTACCTGACGTCCTAGAGTCGCGGGACGGGCGTCAGCGGTTCGGGTCGCCCGTCGAGATCGCCTTGAACGTCTCGTACCACGCGGGCGTCGAGCCGTCCTTGCGGATGAAGTTGTAGAAGGCGCCGTACCCGGTCGGCGCTTCAGAGGCCAGCTCGAAGACGTTCGCGTTCCAGTACCTCGTGCCCGCACCCGTCGTCACACCGTCGCCTTGCAGCATGCGCAGCCAACCGTCGTAGAAGGCCTGGACCCGACTCGGCGTGTTCCAGCCGCTCCAGGTCCCGCCTGAGTTGTTGGAGCCGGCGTTCCATTCGGAGATCGAGAAGCGGATCCGGTCTCCCACGGCCGGACCCCAGATCGCGTCAAGGCGATGGCGACTCTGGACGAGCCAGTTGCGGTAGTAGGCGTAGACCTGGTTGTCGTCGAACTCGTAGCCCACTTGGTCGCTGAAGTCTGGCGAGTGGGGATACGCGTGGATCGACTCCACGTCAGGGATGTAGTCCGGATCGTTGCCGTGCGCCACGTAGGCGGCCCGCACCTGGGTGTTGAACTCGTCGATCCAGCGAGATTCGTACTCGCTGGCGTATCCGTAGGGCTTGCCGGCATTGGGCGTCACGTCCTGGCCCCAGCCGGGGCCACCGCTGACGCCCACGTAGCCGACCGTCACCACCTGCGAGAAGCCGAGCACGTCCCGCGCGTACTTCTTCAGCGCCGGCATGGTCGCCACGTACTTGTCGCCGAGAGCCCTGGAGACGCCGACAGAGCCGCCACCCGCGAACCCCCAGATCTTGTAGCAGTCGAACTCTCCCTCGTTGTCGCTCTCGACGATGATCGGGCCGCCGTAGACTTTGCGCACCTCGGCGAGGATCTCCTTGTGGATCGCGAGGTCGCGACCCAGGTCGTCGAGCGGTGGCACGAACACGGTGCCAAGCTTGGCGTCGATCGCCTCTCGGGCGACCGGGAGCAGCTTGATCCAGGGCACGGCGTGAAGCGTGTTGACGATCCCGCTGATGGCATGGTCGAAGTCCGCGCGCCGAAGCGTGCCGGGGTCGCCGTTCGGATCGACCATGTCCGTGAACACGTCGTAGACTGCGAACCTGACCACGGGGATGCCGGCCGCGATGATCTCGCCGGGGATCTTCGTCGCCGGGTCGACCGCGCGGCCGCCGTCAGCCTCCCAGCAGCCGATCTCAGAGCCGTAGATCAGGTCGCGCCGAGCCAGGAGGTCAGCCTCAGGTGGCGCCGGCGAAGGCGGACCTGAGGGTGTCAACGTGGGGGTCGGCGTGGGCGTCGGAGCGGCGGTGGGCGGGTCTGTCGGCGATGCGCTTGGCGTGGCCGTGGGCGTCGCCGTGGGCGTCGCCGTGGGGACCGCGCTGGGCGACTGACTCGGCGTCGCCGACGGCGTAGTGGTCGGCTTCGGCGATGCGCTGGGCGTGGCGCTGGGAGACGCAGTCGGGGCAGGAGCCACCGTAGGAGTCACCGATGGCCTGGGCTTGGGCTTGGACTTCTTGCCGTAGACCGCCGCGGCCGTCACCAGGCGAATGCTCGCGAGGCGCTGAAGATGGACAAGCCCATGCGCTCGGGCAAAGCGCCTGACCTGGCTGGCAGCGAACTGGTCGGCCCGCGCGAGGGGACGCGGCGCCGCGTAGGCGTAGGCCGTGCCCGTCAGGAGAAGCAGCGCAAGTGCGGCGATGGAGATCTTGCGGAGCACGATGACCTCCTCGGTCGGCGAGGCCCTCGGGGGCCGGTGCATGACGGCCGGCGTCATGGCGGCGACCGTCCGTGCGAAGGGCGCGGCGACTCGTCACGCCGCTCCGACTCGGTCGGGGAATCGACATGGGATGGCAGATGATTAGCGCCGCGCGCGCATAGCCGTTGCCCGCGCTGGCGACTGCCGCCGGCGGGCGAGCCACATGTGTAGGTCGACCCGGTCCGAACCGCCCAGCCGCGCCAGGTCGCCTCCCTTGCGCGTGCCACGGCCGCAGGAGGCGGCGCCGGCCCTCCGGCAGCCGTGCCCTAGATGACGACCTCGAACGCCTCGATCGCCGTGGCTCTGCCGCCCTCGGCCGCGATCAGCGCCGCGTCGAGCCGCACCGGGCCCTCCCCCACCTCGAACTGCTGCGGCAGTTCGGTCAGGAACCGTTTCAGGATGATGTCGGTGCGCACGCCGATCACCGAGTCGAGGGGGCCGGTCATGCCGACATCGGTCATGTAGGCGGTGCCGCCGCGCAGCACGCGCGCGTCCGAGGTCTGGACGTGCGTGTGCGTGCCCAGCACCGCCGTCACGCGGCCGTCGAGGTAGTGCCCCATCGCCACCTTCTCGCTGGTCGCCTCGGCGTGGAGGTCGACCACGATGGTCTCGGCGAGCCCCTGAGCTTCCTCCACCAGGCGGTCGACGATGCGGAACGGCGAAAGACCAGTCCCCAGGTAGAGCTCGCCGGCCAGGTTGATGACCGCGACCTCGCTCCCGTCCGCCGCCGGACGCACCGTGAGTCCGCGCCCGGGCGCGGCGTCAGGGTAGTTGGCCGGCCGGACGATGCGTTCGTCCGTTGCCAGGAATGAATACACCTCGCGCTGCCGCCACACGTGATTGCCGGTGGTGATCACGTCCACGCCGGCGCCGAGCAGCCGCAGCGCGAGCTTGGAGGTGATGCCCGCGCCGTTGGCGATGTTCTCGCCGTTGGCGATGACGAAGTCGACGGCTCGTTCGTCGCGGAAGCCGGGCAGCCAGCTCGAGGAGCGCCTCGCGCCCCGGCTGGCCGAACACGTCGCCGACGAACAGGATGTTCACGGTGCGAGCCCTCCTCGGGTCGCTCGCCGCGCGCCGGCGGTCAGCCGCCGAGCAGCCGTACGGCGCCCTCGGCGGCCCGCAGCAGCGTCTCGGGGAACAGGCCGACGACGATCACGGCGAGCCCGAGCACGGCCACCGCGACGGTGACGCCGAGCTGCGAAGACTCGCGGCTCGGCCTCCACCTCGCTGCCCTCCGGCGCTTCGCGGAAGTACATGTACCACACCACGCGCAAGTAGTAGTAGGCGGACACGGCGCTCATGACCACGGCGACGATGGCGAGCCAGGTGAGCTTGGCCTGCACGACGGCGGTGAACAGGTAGAACTTGCCCCAGAAGCCGGCGGTCGGCGGGATGCCCGTGAGCGAGACCATGAAGAGCGCCATGAGGATGGCCGCCCACGGCATCGTGCGGCCGAGCCCGGCCATCTCGTCGAGCGTGTAGCCGTACCGGCGGCGGGCGCGGATCCAGATGAGCACGCCGAAGGCGCCGAGGTTCATGAACGCGTAGGTGGCGAGGTAGAAGAGGATGGCGCCGACGCCGCGCCCATCGCCGGCCTTGCCGGCGGCGATGAGGCCGAGCGTCAGGTAGCCGGCGTGGGCGATGCTCGAGTAGGCGAGCATGCGCTTGAGGTTGCGCTGCGGCAGGGCGAGCACGTTCCCGACGATCATCGTGAGGACGGCGAGGATGATCATGGCGTCGGCCCACGTCTGCCACTGGACGTGGGCGGCGACGACGAAGAGCTTGGCGAAGCCGGCGAAGGCGGCGGCCTTGACGCCCACCGACATGAACGCGGTGACCGGCGTCGGGGCGCCTTCGTAGACGTCCGGCGCCCAGCTGTGGAACGGCACGGCGGAGATCTTGAAGCCGAAGCCGGTGACGATGAGCACGAAGGCGACGACGAGCATGCCGCGCGCGTCGGCGGAGCCGAGGGCGCGCAGGCCCAGCGAGATGCCCGCGTAGGACGTCTGCCCGGTCGCGCCGTAGAGGAGCGCGAGGCCGAAGGCGAGGATGGCCGACGAGAAGGCGCCGTTGACGAAGTACTTCATCGACGCCTCGCCCGAGCGCTCGTCGCGCCACAGGTAGCCGGCGAGGACGTACGTGGGCAGCGACATGAGCTCGAACGAGACGAAGAAGGCGATGATGTCGGCGCTCTGCACCATGCCGATCATGCCGGTGATGATGAGCAGCAGCAGGCCGTAGAACTCGCCGCGCGCCGCGTGGCGGCGCGCCAGATAGGCGTCCGAGAGCATGATCGTGGCGACGCCGACGGCGGCGAACAGCACGATGCCGTAGAGCGCGTACTTGTCGAGCGAGACCATGCCGGCGAAGCCGATCTCCGGCCTGCGGCGCGTCGAAGGCGATGCCGCCGGAGAAGCGTGACCCACTGGCCGAGCGGCCGCGGCCGCGGCGGCCACGAGGCCGGCGGCCGCGATCCAGGCGAGCGCGGCCTTGCGGGCGACGAACAGGTCGGCGACGAAGCACGACCGCGGCGGCCGCGGCGACGATCACGCCCGGGCAGGATGATGGCGACGGAGTTGTTCGCGCCCATCTAGAACAGCCCCCTGCGTGACGTCGACCAGCTGCGCCAGCCCGTGCGCGCCTGCCGGCGCGCAGCGCCGGCGGGACGCGCAGGAGGATCTCGTTGACCGGCACGTGCAGGAAGTTGAGCCAGGTGGCCGGGTAGACGCCGACCCAGATGACGAGCACGACGAGCGGCACCAGCGTCGACGATCTCGCGCAGCGCGAGGTCGCGCAGGCCCGACTCCGGCTTGACCGTCGTCGTCGCCGCGGTCGTTGAACATCGTGCGCTGGAACATCCAGAGCAGGTAGGCGGCGGCCAGGATGACGCCGGTGGCGGCGATCGCCGCCAGCCAGTGCGAGTAGGCGAACAGGCCGAGCAGGCTCAGGAACTCGCCGACGAAGCCGCTGAGGCCCGGCAGGCCGGCGGAGCCGAAGACGAAGAAGAGGAAGAAGCCGGCCATGATCGGCAGCGGCTTGGCGAGCTGGCTCATGGTCGGCGATCTGGCGCGTGTGCGTGCGCTCGTAGAGGTAGCCGACCATGAGGAACAGGGCGCCCGGTGAGCAGGCCGTGGCTGAACATCACGAGGATGGCGCCGTTCATGCCGGCGGCGTTGCCGACCACGGCGATGGACGCGAAGATGCCGACGGTCACGAAGCCCATGTGGCTCACGCTCGAGTAGGCGACGAGCTTCTTGAGGTCCTTCTGCACCATCGAGACCAGCGCCCCGTAGACGATGGCGATCACCGAGAGGACGACCACGTAGGGGATGAACGTGACGGCGGCGTCCGGGAAGAAGGGCAGGCAGAAGCGCAGGATGCCGTAGCCGCCCATCTTCAGCAGGACGCCGGCGAGGATGACCGAGCCGGCCGTGGGCGCCTCGACGTGCGCGTCCGGCAGCCAGGTGTGCAGCGGGAACATCGGCACCTTGATGGCGAACGCCACGAAGAAGGCGAGGAAGGCCCAGAACTGCAGGTGGTACGGGTAGACCTGGTGGCTGAGCACCTGGATGTTGAAGGTGAGCCCGAGCGGCGTGTTGGCCTGCACGTAGTACACGACGCACGATGATGGCGACCAGCATCAGCAGGCTGCCGACCAGCGTGAACAGGAAGAACTTGATGGCGGCGTAGATGCGCCGCGGCCCGCCCCAGATGCCGATGATGAAGTACATCGGGACGAGCATGGCCTCCCAGAACACGTAGAAGAGGAAGAGGTCGGTGGCGCAGAACACGCCGGCCATGCCGACCTGCAGCAGCAGCAGCGAGATGAAGAAGCCCATCTCGCGGTCCTTGACGTAGTTCCAGCTGCCGATGATGACGATGACGCCGAGGAAGCGTCGTGAGGAAGAGCAGCAGCGCGGCGATGCCGTCGACGCCGAAGCCGTAGTGGATGTTGAGCGCCTTGATCCACATCACGTTCTCGACGAACTGCATGCCGCGGCGCGTGCGTGTCGAACGCGACCAGCATGACGATGGCGAGCACGAAGGCGGCCAGCGTGACGACCAGCGAGATCACCTTGTAGACCTGCGGCTTGCCGCGGCCGACGAGCAGCATGGCGATCACGCCCGCCAGCGGCAGGAAGGTGATCACGGAGAGGATCGGGAAGCCGATCTGGTCGCTGCCAGGTCACGTCAGGACCCCCAGACCCAGGCGAGGACGACGACGAGCACGAGCATGCCGGCGAGGATGCGCGAAGGCGTAGTTCTGCACGCGCCCGGTCTGCAGCGGCCGCAGGCGCTCGCCGAGCCAGCTCCCAGAGGCGCGCGAGCCCGTTGACGGCGCCGTCGATGACCTTGACGTCGAAGAACGTCCACAGCCAGACGGCGAAGGCGATGGTGCTGCGGATGGGCACGACCTCGTAGACCTGGTCCATGTAGATCTTGTTGAACGAGGCCTTGTAGGCCACCGGGCAGCGCGCGGCGAGGCGGCCGGGCAGCTCGGTGCGGCGCACGTACAGGCGCATAGGCGATGTAGATGCCGACGAGCACCATGGCGAGCGAGACGAGCATGAGCAGCGCCGCCCTGGCCGACCCACGCGAACGCCTCGTTCTCGACCTTGAAGAACACCGGCTCGAGGAAGCGTGTGCACCCAGCCGCCGTCCGGCGGCAGGCCGACCACCAGGCCGAGCAGGGCGGCCGGGATGGCGAGCAGCACGAGCGGCACGCGTCATGATCTTGGGCGACTCGTGGATGTGGTGCCTGCACCTCGTCGTCGGCGCGGTTCTCGCCCCAGAAGGTCAGGAAGATGAGGCGGAACATGTAGATGGCGGTGAGCAGCACGGTGATCATGGCCACCGCCCACACGACGTAGTAGCCGTGCGTGAAGTCGCCGCCGAGGATCTCGTCCTTGGCCCAGAAGCCGGCGAACGGGATGATGCCGACCATGGCGAGGGCGCCGATGAGCATCGTCCAGAAGGTGATGGGGATCTTCTTGCGCAGGCCGCCCATCTTGCGCATGTCCTGCTCGCCCGACATCGAGTGGATCACCGAGCCCGAGCAGAGGAAGAGCAGGCCCTTGAAGAAGCCGTGCGCGAACAGGTAGAAGATGCCGGCCACCCAGGCCCCGGCGCCGAGCGCCATGAACATGAAGCCGAGCGACGAGATCGTGGAGTAGGCGATCACCTTCTTGATGTCGTTCTGGGTGATCGCGATGTAGGCCGCGTAGATGGCGGTGAAGGTGCCGACGATCATCACCACCAGCATCGCCGTGTGCGAGTGGATGAACAGCGGGTAGGAGCGCGCGACCATGTAGACGCCGGCGTTGACCATGGTGGCGGCGTGGATCAGCGCGCTGACCGGCGTGGGGCCCTCCATGGCGTCCGGCAGCCACACGTGCAGCGGGAACTGCGCGCTCTTGCCGACGGCGCCGGTGAAGAGCAGCAGGCAGATCCACAGCAGCGTGCCCGAGCCGATCATCCCCACCTTGGAGAACACGCCGCACGAACTGCAGCGTGCCGGTGGTCATGAAGATGAGGAACATGCCGAGCGTGAAGCCGAAGTCGCCCACGCGGTTGACGAGGAACGCCTTCTTGCCGGCCTGGCTGGCGCTCTTCTTGCGGAACCAGAAGGAGATCAGCAGGTACGAGCAGAGGCCCACGCCCTCCCAGCCGAGGAACAGCAGCAGGTAGTTGTTCGGCGAGGATGAGCACGAACATCGCGAACATGAAGAGGTTGAGGTAGGCGAAGAAGCGGTAGTAGCCCTCGTCGTCCTTCATGTAGCCGATCGAGTAGTAGTGCACGAGCATGCCGATCACGCCGACGACGAGCAGCATGACGCCGGTGAGGTCGTCGACCAGGAAGCCCCAGCGAGACCGAGAAGCGCCCGGCCGCGACCCAGGTGAAGGCGTTCCAGACGAAGGCCGAGTCGCTGGTGCGTGAAGACCCACGACGAAGGCGTAGATCGAGAGCGCCGCCGAGACGGTGACCAGCGCCACCGGCAGGATGTGCGCCTTGGTGCGGAAGTAGCGCTTGCCGAGGAGCAGCGTGATCGACGAAGCCGGCCAGCGGCAGCAGCGGGATGAGCGCGACGGCGATCTTCATGGACTGGGTCCCCTCCACGAGCCCTCCTGCTCAGCCCTTGAGCTGGTCGTACTGGTCGGCCTGGACGGTGCGTTTGTTGCGGTAGTTGGCGATCACGATGGCCAGGCCGACGGTCACCTCGGCGGCGGCCAGCGTGATGATGAACAGCGCGAAGAGCGTGCCGGCGCCCGGCGCGCCGCCGCGGAAGTTGGCGATGGCGACGAGCGCGATGTTGACGGCGTTGAGCATGAGCTCGAGGCACATCACGACGACGATCACGTTGCGGCGCGCGAGCACGCCGAAGGCGCCGATGGAGAACAGCAGGACGGCGAGCAGGAGCCACCAGTAGAGCGCGCTCACGACTTCTCCTCCTCCTTGCGCGCCAGCACGATGGCGCCGATCATCGCCGCCACCAGCACGAGCGAGACGAGCTCGAACGGGAAGACGTAGCGGTTGAAGAGCAGCGGCGAGAGCTGCGCAGACGCCCGGCGTGAGCGCCTTGTCGCCGACGTGCAGGCCGATGGTCCGACGACGAGGACGACGCTCACGCATGACCGCGGCGGCCACGGCGATCGCCAGCGGCGCCGCGAAGACGGTCTGCCGGTTGAAGAACTGGTCGCGCGCGCCCTCCTGCACCTCGGTGAGCATGATCGCGAAGATCACGACGATCGGAGATGGCGCCGACGTAGACGAGCACCTGGATGACGGCGACCAGCGGCGCGTTGAGCAGCGCGTAGGCGAAGGCGACGCCGAGGAAGCAGAACACCATCGAGACGGCGGAGTACATGACCTTCTTGAAGGCGACGACGCCGAGGCCGCAGACCAGGATCCAGACGGCGAGGATGAAGAAGAACCAGGGTGGAAGTCGCCGCCCGGCATCAGCCCCGCTCCTCCGGCTCGTCGAGCTCGATCGGGATCGTCCTTGATGGGCTCCCACGTCCAGCCCTTGCCGAGCACCGAGTCGCGCACGTGCGGCACGAGGTCGGTGACGGTCTCGCGCAGCGGGTCGACGGGGCGCGGCTCGCGCACGTACAGCGACTCGCGCGCCATCGTCGTGCGGTTGTAGCCGGCGAGCTCGAAGAAGTCGGTCTGCTCGAGGGCGTCGTAGGGGCAGACCTCGACGCACTCGCCGCAGAAGATGCAGCGGCTCTCGTCGAGGTCGTAGCTCGCCAGCAGGCGCGGGTTGGTCTCGATGGAGCCGGTGGGGCAGGTCTCGGCGCACTTGCCGCAGCGAGACGCAGCCGACCATCTGCAGCGGCAGGTTGTCGGCGGTCGAGACGATGGTGTCGTAGCCGCGGCCCATGTTGTCGTAGCAGCTCGACCCGACCTCCATGCGGCAGACGCGCACGCAGCGGCCGCAGTTGATGCAGCGGTTGGGCTCGCGCATGATGAAGTCGTGGCGGAAGTCGGCCGGGTAGTCGTGCGCCTCGCCGCCGTGGAAGCGGTTCTTGAAGACCTCGTAGTCGATGCCGTAGCGCTGCAGGTCGCACTTGCCGTTGGCCGGGCAGTAGCAGTCGAGGCACAGCTCGGCGCCGCGCACGCGCCTCTTCCTCGCCGAAGCCCGAGCTCGATCTGCTCGAAGTTGGTCTTGCGGCGCCTCGGGCGCGAGCTTGGGCATCTCGGCCGGCGGGCTCGGGTGCGTCACGTCGGTCGTCATGTCGATGAAGACCGGCGGGATCTCGGCCATGCGCGCGATGCGCGGGTCGAGGTCGGTCTGCGCGAGTCGAGCGCGCTGAAGAACGGCGTGCGCCTTGAGCTCGGCGAGCGACTGGCCGACCTCGCGCCATGTCGGCGCCGCGCAGGTAGGCGTCCATGCTCCAGGCGGCCTTCTTGCCCTGGGCGACCGCCTGGATCACGGTCTGGGCGCCGAGCACGGCGTCGCCGCCGGCGAACACGCGCGGGTCGTCGGTCTGGAAGGTCCAGTCGTCGACCTCGATGGTGCGCCACTTGGTGCGCTTGACGCCCTGCTCCTCGCTGGTGCCGTCGAGCTTGGGGTACTGGCCGATGGCGGCGATGACCTGGTCGCACTCGACGATGAACTCGGAGCCCTCGATGGGTACCGGGCGGCGGCGGCCGGAGGCGTCCGGCTCGCCGAGCTCCATGCGCTGCATCTCGATGCCGATGACCTTGTTGTCGGCGTCGGTGACGACGCGCACCGGAGCGCACAGCAGCTCGAGCTTGACGCCCTCCTCCTCGGCCTCGTCGACCTCGGTGTGGTGGGCCGGCATCTCCTTGCGCGAGCGGCGGTAGAGGCAGGTGACCTCCTTGGCGCCCTTGCGGACGCTGGTGCGGCAGGCGTCCATGGCGGTGAAGCCGCCGCCGATGACGGTGACCTTCTCGCCCACGTGGACGTCGCCGTTGCGCTCGAGGTCGCCGAGGAAGTCGACGGCCGTGACGACGCCCTCGGCGTCCTCGCCGGGGATGCCCATGTCGTTGGAGTTGAAGGCGCCGAGGGCGAGGAACACGGCGTCGTAGCCCTCGTCGAAGAGGTCCTCGAGCTGGTAGTCCACGCCGAGGCGGCTGTTGACCTGGATCTCGACGCCCATGCGCCAGAGCACGTTGATCTCCTTGTCGAGGAGGTCGCGCGGCAGGCGGTAGCTCGGGATGCCGTAGCGCAGCATGCCGCCCGGCTTGGGCAGGGCCTCGAAGATCTCGCACCGCGTGCCCCTCGAGCCGGGCGTAGAAGGCGGCGGCGAGGCCGGCGGGCCCGCCGCCGACGATCGGCGATGCGCTTGCCGGAGTCGGGCTTGGGCTCGACCGGCAGCAGCAGCTCGCCCGTCTGCTCCTCGTCGATGGTCTGGTCGGCCATGAAGCGGTGGAGCTGGCAGATGGTGATCGGGTGCTCGACGAGCTGGCGGCGGCAGGGGCCCTCGCAGGGCCGCGGGCAGACGCGCCCGAGCACGGCCGGGAACGGCAGGTCCTCGCGCAGCTTGCGCACGCCGTTCTTGTAGTCCTTGTGCGCGATGTAGTCGAGGAACTGCGGGATCTTGATGTGCGTCGGGCAGGCGTCGCGGCAGGGCGGCGTGCAGAACGAGTTGTGGTCGCTGAGCAGCAGCTCGAGGTAGAGGTGGCGCATGGCGCGCACCTTGTCGGTGTTGGTGCGCACGACCATGCCGTCGGAGACGGCGGCGGAGCAGCTGGGCACCATCTTGCGCGCGCCCTCGACCTCGACGATGCACATGCGGCAGGCGGCCGTGGCCGGCAGCCGCGGCTCGTAGCAGAGCGTCGGGATGTGGATGCCGACGCGCTGCGCCGCCTCGAGGATGGTCTCGCCGTGGTCGCAGGCGACCTCCTGGCCGTCGATCGTGACGGTCACCTGGTCCGGCCGCGCCTGGCGCGCGCGTGATGTCGTCTGCGGTGGTCGCCATGAGTCCCCTACGCGTCCGTTCCGGTGGCCGCCGCCGGCTGCTCGATGCCCGAGCGCACCTTGACGGCGTCGAACTTGCACACCTGGCGGCAGGTGTCGCACTTGATGCAGTTGCTCGCGTCGATCACGTGCGGCTGCTTCTTCTCGCCGCTGATGACGTCCGTGGGGCACTTCTTGGCGCACAGCGTGCAGCCGGTGCAGGCCTCGGCGTCGATGTAGTACGTGATCAGCGCCTTGCACTTGCCGGCCGGGCAGCGCTTCTCGTTGATGTGCGCCTCGTACTCGTCGCGGAAGTACTTGATCGTGGTGAGCACCGGGTTGGGCGCCGTGCCGCCGAGGGCGCAGAGCGTGCCGTCGACGATGTAGTGCGACGAGCTCCTCGAGCAGCTCGATGTCGCCCTGCTGGCCGTCGCCGGCGATGATGCGGTCGAGCGTCTCGAGCATGCGCTTGGTGCCGAGGCGGCAGGGCACGCACTTGCCGCAGCGACTCCTTCTGCGTGAAGTCGAGGAAGAAGCGCGCCAGGTCGACCATGCAGGTCGCGTCGTCGACGACGACCATGCCGCCGGAGCCGACGATGGCGCCGGTCGCGGCGAGGCTCTCGTAGTCGACCGGCGTGTCGAGCAGGCTCGGCCGGGATGCAGCCGCCGGAGGGGCCGCCGAGCTGCACGGCCTTGAACTGCCTGCCGTCCTTGATGCCGCCGCCGACGTCGAAGATGACGTGGCGCAGGGTGGTGCCCATGGGCACCTCGACGAGGCCGCCGTTGACGACCTTGCCGGCGAGGCTGAAGGCCTTGGTGCCGCGGCAGTTCTCGACGCCCAGCGCGGCGTAGGCCTCGGCGCCGTGCGTGATGATCCAGGGGATGTTGGCGAAGGTCTCGACGTTGTTGATGTTGGTCGGCTTGCCCCAGAGGCCGGAGACGGCCGGGAACGGCGGGCGCGTGCGCGGCATGCCGCGCTTGCCCTCGATGCTCGCGATGAGCGCCGTCTCCTCGCCGCAGACGAAGGCGCCGGCGCCGAGCTTGAGGTGCAGGTCGAACTCCCAGCCGGTGCCGAACACGTCCTTGCCGAGGAAGCCGCGCGCCTCGGCGTCGGCCACGGCCTTGGTGAGGCGCTTGACGGCGAGCGGGTACTCGGCGCGCACGTACACGTAGCCCTCGTGCGCGCCGATCGCGTAGCTGCCGATGATCATGCCCTCGACCACCGCGTGCGGGTCGCCCTCGAGGATCGAGCAGTCCATGAACGCGCCGGGGTCGCCCTCGTCGGCGTTGCAGATGAGGTACTTCTCGTCGCTCTTGGACTGGTTCGCGAACTTCCACTTGACGCCGGTCGGGAAGCCGGCGCCGCCGCGGCCGCGGATGCCCGAGTCGGTGACGTGCTCGATGATCCACTCGGGCGTCTTCTCGCTGAGCGCCGTGCGCGCGGCCTCGTAGCCGCCGCGCGCGATGTACTCGTCGATGCTCTCGGGGTCGATGACGCCGACGTCGCGCAGCGCGATGCGCGTCTGCTGCTTGTAGAAGCCGATGTCGTGCCAGTCGCGGATGCGCTCGCCGGTCTGGGCGTCCTTGTAGAGGAACTTCTCGACCGGCGCGCCGCCCTTGAGGTGCTCGCTCGACGACCTTGGCCGACGTCCTGCGGGCCGCAGGTGGCCGTACAGGGTGTCGTCGCTGAGCACCACCACCGGGCTCATCGAGCAGAGGCCGTGACAGCCGATGATCGAGACCTCGATCTTGTCGCCGAGGCCGGCCGTCCTGCGACCTCCTGGACGAAGGCGTCGTAGACGGCCATGCTGCCCGCGAAGACGCAGGCGGTGCCGGCGCAGACGGTGACCTTGTAGCCGCCGGCCGCCGTCGGCGCCACGCGCACGTTGCGCGCGTCTGACGTCGCGCTGTGTGATCTCGTCAGCCATCGTCTGTCGCTGCTCACCCCTTCTCGGCACCGACCTCGTGCATGAGGTCGCGGATGATCTTGCGCGTCCGGTCAGGGGTGAGGCCGCCGTAGGTCTGTGTCGCCGATCCGCATCACCGGTGCCTGAGAGCAGGCCCCCATGCAGGCCACCGAGGACAGCGTGAACTTCATGTCCTTGGTGGTCTTGCCGTCGGGGATGCCGAGCTCTTCCTCCAGGGCCTCGGTGATCTGCACGGCGCCCGCCACGTGGCAGGCGGTGCCGTGGCACACGTCGATGATGTACTCGCCCACCGGCGAGAGCCGGAACTGGTTGTAGAAGCTGGCCACGCCGTAGATCTGCGAGAGCGAGACGCCGGTCTGCAGCGACGATCTCCTGGATGGCGAGGCGCGGCAGGTAGCCGTAGACGTCCTGGGCGTTCTGCAGCATGGCGATGAGGCCGGTGCCGTGCTCGTAGTAGTCGTCGAGCACCGGCTGCAGCGCCTTGAGGTCGACGCCCTCCTGCGCGGCGATGCGCGCCTCGGCGATGCGCGCCGCGTTGGGCACCGGCAGGCGGTACTTGCTGGTGTAGTTGACGCGGATGACCTGCACCGGGCAGTTGCTCTCGCACAGCGTGCAGGCGCGGCAGCGCGGGTCGCCGTTCGCCGGGTCGATGACCACGCGGAACAGGCCGCGGCTGCGCTCGGGCAGGTGCTCGCGCTGCTCCGGGTACTGCACGGTGATCTTCTTCTTGGGCAGGTGGCTCAGCGTCGTGCGCATCGCCTTGAACATGCCGAGCATCAGGCGTTCACCACCGGCAGGCGCTCGCGCTGCCGGCGCAGGCGCGCGCTTGAGGATCGGGTCGAACAGCCCGACGAAGGCGAACAGACGAGACCCAGCTGAAGACCGCCATGCCGAGCTTCCAGTGCGGCACCCAGAGGATGACCGCGGCCGCTGGCGAGGATGTTGACCAGGCCCAGCGGGATGAGGACCTTCCAGGCGAAGCCCATGAGCTGGTCGACCTGCAGGCGCGGCAGCGAGAGGCGGATCCAGACCAGCGCGAAGACCAGGATGTACGTCTTGACGAGGAACCAGACGAGGCCGATCCAGGACACGCCCCAGAAGGTGATCGCGTTCGCGAACGGGCCCTGCCAGCCGCCGAAGAACAGCGTCACGGCGACCATCGACATGATGGTCATGCCGGCGTACTCGTTGAGGAAGAACATGCCGAAGCGCATGCCCGAGTACTCGGTGCCGTAGCCGGCCACCAGCTCGGACTCCGACTCCGGGCAGGTCGAACGGGCCGCGGTTCAGCTCGGCGATAGAGGCGATGTAGAAGAGGAGGAACGTGAACGGCGCGTAGAAGGCGATCCACTGGTAGTGGGCCTGGGCGGCGACGACGTCGTTGATGTTGAGCGAGCCGACGATCATGGCGACCACGAGCAGGCCGAGGATCATGGGGATCTCGTAGCTGATCATCTGGGCGGCGGAGCGCAGCGCGCCGACCAGCGAGTACTTGTTGCGCGACGACCAGCCGCCGAGCAGGATGGCCATCGTCGTGAAGCTGGTGATGGCGACGATGAAGATGAGGCCGACGTTGAGGCCGGCGGCGGTGAGGCCGTTCGTGTAGGGCAGGACGAGCTGCACGGCGACGGCGCCGATCATCACCATGACCGGCGCCAGCGTGAACAGCACCGGGTCGGCGAGCGTGGGCCGGAAGTCCTCCTTGCCCATCATCTTGAAGGCGTCGGCGACGCTCTGCAGCACGCCCTGCGGGCCCGGTGCGGTTGGGCCCGAGACGGTCCTGCATGAAGGCCAGGATGCGGCGCTCGAAGAGGATGTTGACGAGCGCCGCCACGAACACGACCGAGTAGGCGATGACGACGAAGAGGATGGCGCGGAGGATGCCGACGAGGATGTCCATCTAGCGGTCGATGCCTCCCAGCACGAGGTCGATGCTGCCCGAGATGGCCACGGCGTCGGCGATCTTGTTGCCGCGCAGAAGCTTGGGGAACAGCTGCAGGTTGCAGAAGCAGGGGTCGCGGAACTTGAGCCGGTACGGGTACCGCGACCCGTCGCTCTCGATGTAGGTGCCGTACTCGCCGCGCGGGTTCTCCTGCCCGACGTAGCAGGCGCCGGGCGGCGGCGTGATCACGTAGGGGGCGCGCAGCGAGCCGAGCTGCACCGGCCCCTTGGGCAGCATGTCGAGGCACTGCTGCGACGATCTTCACGCTCTCGCGCATCTCGTTCATGCGCACCTTGTAGCGGTCGAAGATGTCGCCGTGCTCGAGCGTGCAGACCTCGAAGTCGAGCTCGGGATACACCGAGTAGGGCCGCGTGCGGCGCAGGTCCAGGGCGACCGCCGGAGGCGCGCGCGTTGGGGCCGGTGATGCCGTAGTCGACGACGTCCTGCTGCGTGATGACGCCCTTGCCCATGCATGCGCTGCAGGAAGATGGCGTTGTCGTCGACCAGCGACTCGTACTCGTCGATGAGCTTGCGGCATCTTCTCCATGAACTCGCGGCACTTCTCGACCCAGCCGTCCGGCAGGTCGTAGCGCACGCCGCCGAAGCGGAAGTAGTTGAACATCATGCGCGCGCCGCTGAGCTCCTCGAGCAGGTCGAGGATGATCTCGCGGTCGCGGAACATGTAGAAGACCATCGCCGTGCCCAGCGGCGAGAGGTCGGCGGTGAACGTGCCGACGGCGACGAGGTGGCTGGCGATGCGCATGAGCTCGCCGATGATGACGCGGATGAACTCCGCCCGCCGCGTCGGCCGGATGCCCATGAGCTTCTCGACCGTCATCACGTAGCCCCACTCGCAGTTCATGCTGGCGAGGTACTCGGTGCGGTCGACGATCGGGATGTACTGGAAGTAGGTGCGCTTCTCGGCGAGCTTCTCCTTGCAGCGGTGCAGGTAGCCGATCACCGGGATGACGTCCTTGACGAGCTCGCCGTCCAGCGTGACCACCAGGCGCAGCACGCCGTGCGTGGACGGGTGCTGCGGCCCCATGTTGACGACGACCTCGTTGAAGGCGAGGCCCTCGACGTCCGAGCCCTCGCCGCGCGCCGTCGCCTCTTCGATGCGGCGCAGCGCGAGCTTCACGGCCTCGTCGGGCTCGGGCGTGTCGAACTGGTCAAACATGCGGGTGGTTCTCGATCAGGTCGACGTAGTCCTTGCGCAGCGGGTGGCCGACGAAGTCGTCCTTGAGCAGGATGCGGCGCAGGTCGGGATGGCCGATGTAGCGGATCCCGACCATGTCCCAGGCCTCGCGCTCGTGCCAGTCGGCGGCGGGCCAGACGTCGGTGACGGTGTCGACCTCGGCCTTCGCGCGCGGCAGCTCGACGTGCAGCTCGAGGTAGGTGTTCGTCTTCCACGAGTACACGTGGTAGACGCTCTCGATGTGCGTCTCCTTGTCGACGCCGGCGACGAAGTTGAGCGTCTCGTAGCCGACCTCGGGGTCGGCTTTGAGGCGCCGCGCGACGTCCTTGAGCGCGGCGCCCCGGCAGCGGGCGACGACGGTGTCCGGCTCCTGTACGCGCACGTCCGCGAGGTCGGCGCCGAACTCGGCGGCGAGGCGCGCCGCGATGGCGTCCATGTCCATGGGGTTGGTGCCGATCTCGAGAGCCACGCTCAGGCCTCTTCCGACGGCGGAGCTTGGGCAGCGGCGACTCGGCCACGAACTTGTGCTGCTGGATCTTGCCCTGCAGCTCGAGCAGGCCCTGGAACAGCGCCTCCGGGCGCGGCGGGCAGCCGGGGATGTACACGTCGACGGGGACGACCTTGTCGACCCCGTTGACGACGTTGTAGCCGTCGTAGAAAGGCCCGCCGCTGGTGGCGCAGGCGCCCATGCTGATGACCCACTTGGGCTCCGCCATCTGGTCGTACAGACGCTTGAGGACCGGCGCCATCTTCTCGTTGAGCGTGCCGGCGACGATCATCAGGTCGCACTGGCGCGGCGTGGGCCGGAAGACCTCCATGCCGTAGCGGGCCACGTCGAAGCGCGCGAACCCTGAGCTCAGCATCTCGATGGCGCAGCAGGCGAGGCCGTAGGTGAAGGGGAACACCGAGTGCGAGCGCGCCCAGCTGAAGATGAAGTCGGCCGTCGTCGTGATGACGTTGGGCTCCTGGAAGTGTTCGAGCTTCGGGTAGCGCAGCCGGGAGCGCTCCGGCGCCGCGTCACTCATGCCCACTCCAGGGCGCCCTTGCGCCAGGCGTACAGCAGGCCGACGCCGAGCACGGCGATGAAGAGCAGCATCTCGACGAAGCCGGACCCGCCGAGCGAACGGAACACCAGCGCCCACGGGAACAGGAACACGGCCTCCACGTCGAAGACCAGGAACAGCAGGCCGAAGACGTAGTAGCGCACGGCGAACGGCGCCCACGGGTTGCCCACCGGCGGGATGCCGCACTCGTAGGGCGCGAGCTTCTCGGGCGTGAGGTGGCTGGGGTTGATGAGCTTGGAGAAGAGCAAGATGAGCACGACCAGCGCGCCGCCTGCGGCGACGAAGAGCCAGACGTAGAGCCAGTTGGTGAGATACGTGCTCGTCATACGAAAGCGGAGCCCCGCGCGGCGACAGTAGGTGCCCCCGGCGAGTCCTCCGTGGCGGGTACTCTACCAAAGGCCCGTCCCGGGGCGCAACTGCGCAAGGGACCTCCGGGGGTATCGCCTCGTCTACGATTGGATGCAGGGATTTTCCCGTTCCGGGGGAGTGCCGCGCCTCCGGTGCCGCCACCCCGACGGGCGGTGGCGGGGGCCGCGTTGCTTTCGCGCCGCGACCGCCCTACCATGACAGAGGTCAGTTAGCGCCATCTCCGAGAGGCCCCCGTGAGCGTAGGCCCCGTCGAGATCATCATCGTGCTCGCCCTCGCGCTGCTCGTCTTCGGGCCCAACCGCCTGCCCGAGATGGGCCGCACGATCGGTCGCGGCCTGCGTGAGTTCCGCAAGGCGACCGACGAAGTGACCGGGTCGCTGCACTTGGGCCTGGGCGGCGACGACGCGCCCACCCCCGCTCCCGACGCGCGCCCCGCGCCCGCTGCCGCCGTGACCGCAGCCGCCGCGCAGCCTTGGCCGGAGGCCGCCGCGACGGCGCCCCAGACGGCCGCCACGGGCGACGCGCCCGCCGTCGCGGCAAGCGCGTACGCCGACTTCCTTCGCGGACCTGCCGCCGATGAACCCCAGGCCGACGGCGAGGAGCTGCAGACGCCCGTCGGCTCCGCCGGCGCCGACTGATCTTCATGCCGGTCTCTCCCGACGACACACTGACTCTCGTCGAGCACCTCGCTGAGCTGCGCCGGCGCGTCTTCTGGGCCATCGCCGCACTGGCCATCGGCATCCTGGTGGCGGCGATCTTCAACAGTTTCGTGTTCGACGTCCTGCTGCGGCCCCTGCACCAGGTCCCCGGACTGAAGCCCTCGGCGTATCAGATCACCACGTTCAGCCCGGCTGAGCCCTTCCTCGTCAGCCTCAAGGTGTGGGTCGTCTGCGGCTTGATCATGGCCTCGCCCTTCCTCATCTGGCAGCTCTGGGCCTTCGTCGGGCCGGCCTTCACGAGCAACGAGAAGAAGTACTTCTACCCCGTCGTGGCCGCGTCCACCGGCCTCTTCCTCGGCGGCGTCGCCCTCGCCTACTTCCTCGTCCTGCCGAAAGGTCTGCAGTGGCTCTACGGGTTCGGGGCCGGCAACTTCAACATCCAGAACCGGGCCAGCGACTACTTCACGTTCATGGCGCTGTTCGTCCTCGCCTTCGGGATCGTCTTCGAACTGCCCGTCGTGCTTGTGCTGCTCGCCAAGGTGGGCGTCATCGACGACAAGTTCCTGCGCAAGAACCGCCGCTACGCCATCCTGCTGCTCTCGATCCTGGCCGCGGTGATCACGCCGAGCCAGGACGCCTTCTCGATGCTCGCCATGCTCATACCGCTGCTGGTGCTGTACGAGATCTCCATCGTCCTCGCGCGCATCGTCCAGCCCAGGAAGGTGCCCGCCGTCGCCGTCGAGAAGACTGACGGCGACGGCGACGATCTCAGTCGCGCTCCGGCCTGAACCCGCCGGGAGGCCCGTGCGTCACCCTTCGGGTACAATGACGAGCCATGGCTGAATACACACGCTACTCGGCAGAGCCCGAGGACATCCCCCGGCGAAACCGCGGGCGCCGCAAGAAGGTGGACGCGCGCAAGAAGCGACGCCTCTTCTGGCTGAAGATCACCGGCCTGGTCATCCTCCTCGCCGTCATCATCGTGATGGGCGTTGCCGCGGGCGCCATCTACGCGCTCTCGCGCAACCTGCCCTCGCTCGAGTCGATGACCAAGAACCCCACCGCCGTGAACACGCGCATCTACGACCGGCACGGCGCGCTCATCGCCGAGCTGCACGGCGCCGAGAACCGCACGCTGGTCACCAGTCGGCAGATCCCCGAGGTCATGAAGCAGGCCACGGTCGCGGTCGAGGACCAGCGTTTCTACGAGCACCACGGCGTCGACTTCCAGAGCCTGTTCCGCGCCATCGTCGCGGACATCCGCGCCGGCAGCACGGTGCAGGGCGGCTCGACGATCACCGAGCAGTACGTCAAGAACGCCTACGTCGGCAACGAGCGCACCTACACGCGCAAGATCCGCGAGGCCGTACTCGCCTGGCAGCTCGAGGACAGGTGGTCCAAGGACAAGATCCTCACCGAGTACCTCAACACGATCTTCTACGGCGACAACGCCTACGGCGTCGAGGCGGCGGCCGAGACGTACTTCCACGTGCACGCCGCCCAGCTGACCCTCAAGCAGGCCGCGTTGCTCGCCGCGCTCCCCAAAGCGCCGACGCAGTTCAACCCCGTGGTCGACCCGCAGGAGGCCAAAGCGCGGCGCGACGTGGTGCTGCAGCTCATGGCCCAGCAGGGCTACATCACCCAGCAGCAGGCGCAGGTGACGATCGCCAAGCCGCTGGGCGTCTACAAGCACCCGCTGAACAAGGACAACAGCCTCGCGGCCTACTTCACCGACTACGTCACCAGGGTCCTCACGCGACGCTACGGCTCGCGCGAGGTCTTCGAGGGCGGGCTCAAGGTCTACACCAGCATCGACCTCCGCTGGCAGCGCGCCGCCACCGACGTCATCAAGAGCACCACTGGGCCGCTCAACTTCGGCTTCAAGCCTTCCGCGGCCCTCGTCGCCATCGACCCCAAGAACGGCTACATCCGCACCATGGTCGGGGGCCTCAACTACAAGAAGCAGCAGTTCAACCTCGCCTGGCAGGCGCGACGCCAGCCCGGTTCCGCCATGAAGCCGTTCGTGCTGGCGACGGCGGTCGAGCAGGGCATGGACCCATACAGCACCTACTACTCCTCGAAGAGTCCCGTCGTCATCCCCATGGGCGCCTACGCGGCCCCCTGGGTCGTGAACGGTGACGGCCCCGGCGGCCCCGAGAGCGTGGCCGCCGCCACGACGATCTCGGACAACGTCGTGTTCGCCCAACTCTCCGTAGACGTGGGTCCGTCGAACACGGTCGTCACCGCCCACAAGATGGGCATCACCAGCCCGCTCATGGCGGTACCGTCGATCACCCTCGGCACCTCCGTCGTCACCCCGCTGGAGATGGCCGACGCCTACGCCACGTTCGCCTCGGGCGGCATCCACCACCCGCCGCAGGCGATCGTCAAGGTCGTGCTCCCCGACGGGAAGGTCGACTGGAAGCCCAAGACCAGCGGGCACCGCGCCATCCCCGCGGGCGTGGCCAGTGTCGTCACGCAGGCCCTGCAGAGCGTGGCCACCTCAGGCACGGGCGCGCCCTCCGGCTACTACTTCCCCTACACGCGCGCCGGCAAGACCGGCACCACCGAGAACGGCTGGGACGTGTGGTACTGCGGCTACACGCCGCAGCTGGCGGCCGCGGTGTGGATGGGCAACGCCGACAGGAACTCCCCCATGGACGGCGCCTACGGCGGCACCTACTGTGCGCCGATGTGGGCCAAGTTCTTCGCCACTGCGCTCAAGGGCAGCAGCCACCCCGGCTTCGTCACCGCGCCGTGGGCCTTCGGCCCGTGGCACGGCAAGATGCAGGGCGCTTCGCCGTCGCCGTCGCCCTCGCCGAGCCCCTCGCCCTCGGCGACCAAGACCATCAAGCCGACCGTGACGCCCAAGCCCACGCCGACCACGCCCAAGCCGACGCCGACCACGCCCAAGCCCACGCCGACCACGCCCAAGCCCACGCCCACGCCGACAGCGAAGCTCAAGAAGCCCGCCACCGTGGCCGTGGCCAACGCACTCCTTGCGTCGAGCACCCAGGCGTCGACTACGGGCAGCGGTTCGACGGGGTTGGCCGGCGCGGTCGCAGGCTGGCTCGCCGGCCTCCTCCGTATCTAGCGGCGGTCCGCGCCACGCGCGCGGTCGCCGGTCTCACCAGGTCTCGTAGCGCTCCGAGCCCTTGCGGTACTCCTTGACCGTCTGGCCCATCCCTTCGGCGATGGCCATGATGCGGCAGCTCATCTCGAGGACGCTGGTGAGCTGGTAGGCCTCTTCGAGAAGGTGGCCGATGGCGAAGGGCCCGTGGCCGCGCAGCATGACGATGTCGTATTCCTTGAGCCAGCGCGGCAGCAGCTCGGCCACCTCTGTCGAGCCGGCGGTCAGCTCCGTCGCCACCACCGGCACCTTGTGCAGCAGGTACGAGCCTTCGCTGTCGATGGGCACGATCTCGTCGCTCACCAGAGAACGCGCGATGGCGTAGGGCGGGTGCGCGTGCACGACCGCCTGCGCCGACGTCCCCTGGTAGATGGCGCGGTGCACGCCGATCTCGGTGGAGGCGAGCATGACGTTGCTGTCGTTCTCCCCGAGGCCGGTCACGATGACGTCGCGCTCCTCGAGCCGGGCCAGCATGGAGCCGCGCCGCGTGATCAGGATGCGATCGCCCATGCGCACGCTGAGGTTGCCGCCGTGCGAGCTGATCACGCCCGCCACGAACAAGTCGCGGCCGACGACGCGGAACTGCTCGAGCACGGCCGAGTCGCTCACGCGGTGATGCCCGCCTCGGCCGCCAGGGCGGCCAAGCCCAGCTTCTCCAGCTTGGCCGCGGACGGCCGGCCGGCTTCGTCCCAGGCGCGCGAGATGTAGTACTCGTCCAGCATCGGCGCCAAGTCTACAACCTGCCCGGCCGACGGACCGGCGGGGACCGGCTCGTGCAGCAGGCGCGGCGGCAGCGAGTCGTCCTCGCGCCCGAACCCGGCCGCCATGTTGAACAGGCGCTCGGCCGTCCAGATGCGCTCGCCGAGCAGCAGCAGCTCCTGAGGCTCCACCGCCTCCCCCCAGACCGCGCTCAGCAGCCGCGCGTAGTAGTCCTCCTTCATGGCGAAGGCGGTGAACTTGCAGACGCTCAGCGAGTCGAGCACGGCGTTCAGGTTCTGCAGGTTGATGAGCAGGCCGGCTTTCCCCAGGGTCGCGAAGCGATCGACCATCTTGGGGACGCCGAGGATCTCTGGGCCGAGCATGTTGGCGCG
The DNA here is from genome assembly GCA_963709845.1 of uncultured Thermoleophilia bacterium. Lineage (GTDB taxonomy): Bacteria > Actinomycetota > Thermoleophilia > UBA2241 > UBA2241 > CAIXSE01. The sequence continues at coordinate 341,105 of CAVPXV010000003.1, read as the reverse complement.
CAGGTGGCAGCCGCCGCGATTGCTGGTGGCATACGCAAGGCCCTGCGCTTTCATGCCGCGCGGGTCGTAGGCGGGCAGCTCCATGCGCTTCACGCTCATCGACAGCTCGGGGCGGCCGTAGCGCGCCGCGAGGCGCGCCGACCCCTCCCCGAGCTCGGCGCCGAGGCCTGTGCCCAGCGCCGTGGCCTCGGCGAGGGCGACGATCGCCTCCGCGTCGCCGAAGCGCGGCCCGCCGGGGAGCAGCCCCTCCTCGGCCAGCTCCATCGCGCACGCGACGGTCACGCCCATCGTCACCGTGTCCATGCCGGCGCGGTTGCAGGCGTAGTTGGCGCGCACGATCGCCGTGAGGTCCGCCACCCCGCACTCCGCGCCGAACGCCCAGATGCTCTCGTATTCGGGCCCCTCGCCGCTCTCGCCGCCCGCCCTCGTGCGGCGGGCGCAGCCGATCATGCAGCCGCGGCAGGCGGCGCGGCGCTGCACGTGGTCCCTCTTCAGCGCCTCGCCGGAGATGGCCGCAGCGCCTTCGAACTGGCTCTCGCGGTGATTGCGGGTGGGCAGGGCGCCCGCCTGGTTCAGCACGTTGACGAGCACGGCAGTGCCGAACTCGGGGAGCGCCTGCGAGGTGATCGGATTGGCCTTGAGCAGCTTCTCGGCCTCGTAGACGACGAACGCCATCCGCTCGGCGTCGGCCACCATGGGGGCGTGCCGGCCGCGACCGGCCACGGTGATGGCCTTGAGGCGCTTGGCGCCCATCACCGTGCCGAGACCCCCGCGGCCGATTGACCGGCCGCGGTTGTTGACGATCGAGGCGAAGAGCACGCCGCGTTCGCCGGCGGGCCCGATGACCGCACTCTCGGAGCCGGGGCACAGCTCCCCGAGCCGCGCCAGCGAGCCGGGCACGTCGAGCCCCCAGAGACCGTCGGCGGCGTGGAAGCTGACGCCTTCGGCACTGACCTCAAGGCGCCCCGGCGCGTCGAGCGCTCCGCCGACGACGAGGAAGTCGTGACCGAGCCGGCGGAGGGCGTTGCCCCAGTTGCCGCCCGAGTTGCCGTCGAAGACGGTGCCCGTGAGCGGCGAGCGGCTGGTCACGCTGTAGCGGCCGCTCGCCGGGGCGCCGGTGCCCGTCAGCGGACCCGGCGCGAAGATCAGGAGGTTCTCGGGGGCGAGCGGCTCCACCTCGTAGAGCCGCTCGCGCAGTGCGAGGTACGCGCCGAGCCCACGCCCGCCGAGGAAGGCGCGCGCCACAGCAGCAGGCACCTCCTGCTCGCTCACGCTGCGGGCGGACAGATCGACGCGCAGGCCGCGGAGCGGCCGCAGGGCTGATTCGGGAGAACGCACGTCTTGAGTATAGCGGTGCGGCGAGCGGCGGGCCCCGCGGCTCCGCCGCCAGGCCCGCCCCCCACCTTGCGGTCAGAGCGCCTTGCGCCTGTCGACCACGCGCACCGCCTTGCCCTCGGAGCGCTGGATGGCCCGGGGCTCCTTGAGCTTCACCGCGACCTGGATGTTGAGCACGTTGTAGATCTGCGCCTGCACCGCTCGCTGGAAGCGCTCGAGGTCGCCCATGGTCTCGGCGAAGATGTCCTCACCCACCTCGACCCAGACCTCGATGATGTCGAGATAGCCCTTGCGGTCGACGACGATCTGGTAGTGCGGCTCGATCTCGGGGATGCTCATCAGCACCTCTTCGATCTGGCTCGGAAACACGTTGACGCCCCTGATGATCAGCATGTCGTCGCTACGGCCGATGGGCTTGGCCATGCGCGCCGAGGTGCGGCCGCAGGCGCAGGGTTCCGAGGTGAGGCTGCACAGGTCACGCGTGCGGTAGCGGATGAGCGGCTGGGCCTCACGCGACAGCGTCGTGAACACGAGCTCGCCGATCTCGCCTTCGGGGAGCGGCCGCAGCGTCTCGGGGTCGATGATCTCGGCCAGGTAGTGGTCTTCGTTGATGTGCATGCCCGCCTTGCACATGCACTCGAAGGCCACGCCGGGGCCGCCCATCTCCGAGAGCCCGTAGATGTCGAGGGCGTCGATGCCGAGGCCCGCCTCGATCTGCAGGCGCAGTTCGTTGGTCCAGGGCTCGGCGCCGTGGAAGCCGACGCGCACGGGCAGGTCCTCCGGGCGCAGACCGCGATCGCGGGCGGCGTCAGCCAGGTACATCGCGTAGGAGGGCGTGCAGCTCAGGGCGGTAGCCCCGAAGTCGCGCATGATCTTGAGCTGGCGCTCGGTGTTGCCGCCCGAGATCGGGACGACGGTGCAGCCGAGTCGCTCGGCGCCGAAATGCAGGCCGAGCCCGCCCGTGAACAGCCCGTAGCCGTAGGCGTTCTGCAGGAGGTCGCCGGGCTTCACGCCGCCGGCGGCGAGGGTACGCGCGATCAGGTCTCCCCACGTGGCGATGTCGGCGCGTGTGTACCCCACGGTCGTCGGGTTGCCGGTGGTGCCGGAGGAGGCGTGCACGCGCACGATCTGGTCTCGCGGACGCGCGAACATGCCGAAGGGGTAGTGGTCGCGCAGGTCGATCTTGGTCGTGAACGGGAGGTCGGCGACGTCGCCGTGGCAGCGGACGTCCACGGGCTCGACGCCCGCCTCGTCGAGCTTCCTGCGGTAGAAGGGGACGTTGTCGCGAGCGTCCTGAAGGACGGCGCGCAGGCGCGCCATCTGCAGCTCGCCGAGGGCGACGGTGGGCAGCGTCTCGGCCGCCGGCTGCCAGTAGAGGCCGCCGGCGGCGTCCGCCGTGAGGTGCTCCTCGCGGACCGCATTCACAGGGCGCGCACCTCCTCGTCCGAGAGCAGGGTCACCCGGCCCTCGAGCAGCTCGACGGCGCGGTCGACGTCGCCGACCGCGAAGCAGATGTTCATGAACGAGATGCTGTACAGGTAGTCGATGGACACTCCTGCCGCGGCGAGCTGGTCGAGCACCTCCGCGAGGCCGCCCGGCTGGTCGGGCACCTTGACGCAGATGACCGAGGAGAGATGCGTCGTGAAGCCGGCGTCGTGCAGGAGCTGGCGCGCGCGCTGCGGATCGGTGACGATGAGCCGGACGATGCCGTACTCCGCGGCTTCGGTCGTGGAGAACCCGCGGATGTTGATGCCTGCCTTGCCGAGGAGGTCGGCGACCTCCGCCAGACGACCACTGCGGTTCTCGAGAAAAGCCGTGAGCTGCGTGACCTTCACCCCTCGCCCCCCTCGCTGTCGACGGACTCGCGTCCCAGCGCGAACGCCCGCTCGTTGACTTCCAGGATCTTTGCCGGGACGGCGGCCGCGAGCCCACGGCGCCATGACTCCTCGGCGAACGGCAGCGTCCGGCTCGCGGCGCCGAGCAGAGCGACGTTGACGGCGCGCAGCGTGCCGGCCGCGCGCGCCAGCGCCTCGGCGTCCACCGCAAGCAGGCGCACGCCGCGCGCCGCCGCGGCGTCGGCCAGGTCGTCCGGGTAGTCCTCCTCGCGGCGGAGCACGCTGCCCGGCATGATGCGCGTGGTCACGGCGCATACGAGGGTGCCGTGCGCCGCCAGGAGGCCGAGCGCCCGCCGGCCCTCCAGCGCCTCGGTCGCGATCACGACATCGGCGACGCGCGCCACCGGGGACCAGACCTGACTGCCGAAGCGCACTGTACTGAGCACGCTGCCACCGCGCTGCGCCATGCCCTTGACCTCGCTGGCCTTGACGTCGAGGCCCTCGGCCGCCGCGGTCTCGGCGAGGATGGCGGCGGCCAGCAGGATGCCCTGCCCGCCGACGCCGACGAGCGAGACGGTCGTCGTGCCGTTCATGCCTCGTCCTCGCCGCCGGCGTAGGCGATCGCGCCACGGCGGCAGACTTCGACGCACAGGGCGCAGGCCGTGCACGACTCGGTGATCGCCATCGCGACCTCGCCGGGAGCGAGAGCCGGACAGCCGATGTCGAGGCATACGCCGCACATGTTGCAGCGCTCGTCGTCGATGACGATCTCCCCTGCCCCGCCGGCCGTCGTCAGGACGCAGGGGGCCAGGGCGACGATGACGCCGAGCCCCGTGTCCTTGACCTCGGCCTTGATGGCCGCGTCGAGCGCCCGGTAGTCGCCGGCGTCCACCGTCACGCAGCGCACGCCGATCCCCTCGCAGAGCCTCTCGATGTCGACGGACGGCCCCTGGCTGCGGTCTGGCCGCACGCCGGTGCCCGGGTGGCCTTGGTGGCCGGTCATGGCGGTGGTGCGGTTGTCGAGCACCATCACCAGCCCCGGGGCCTCGTTGTAGAACGCATCGATCAGCGGTGTGACACCGGAGTGGAAGAACGTCGAGTCGCCGATCACCGCGGCCGCCCCTTTGCGTCCCAGCGCCTTGTTGAAGCCCGCCATCATGCCCACGCTGGCGCCCATGCACAGGCAGGTGTCCAGGGCGAGAAGCGGCGGCAGGGCGCCGAGCGCGTAGCAGCCGATATCGCCCATCGGCGCCAGCTTGTGACGGCGCAGGGCGGCGTAGACAGTGCGGTGCGAGCAGCCCGGGCACAGGACGGGCGGCCGCAGCGGCAACCCTGGAGCGGGCTCAGGTGTCGCGCTGATGCGCGGCGCCGGAGGCAGCACCGGCCGCCGGCGCCGCGGCGCCCTGCGCGCCACGAACGGCTCGAGGGCGCGGAACACGATGTCCTGGTCCAGTTCGCCGTCCGCAGGTATGGCCTCCTTGCCGATGACCGGCAGCCCCAGCGCCTTCACCTGGTCCTCGATGAACGGGTCCAGCTCCTCGACGACGAAGACGCGCGAGACCTGCTGATACAGCCGCGCGACCTTCGCGTGCGGGAGCGGGTGCGACATGCCCAGCTTGAGCGACCAGGCCTTGGGGAACGCCTCGCGCGCGTAGGTGTAGGCGACGCCCGAGGAGATGATGCCCACGTCGGCGCTGCCGGCCTCGAGGACGTTGAGCGGCGACTCCTCGGCGCGGCGGCGAAGCGCCTGCAGGCGCTCAAGTACCAGCCTGTTCCTCAGGCGCGCGTACTGGGGCACCATCACATACTTGGCGATGTCGCGCACGTAGTCCCGCGGTTCCAGCCGCACGGGCACGCGCGGCGTCACGCGTCCGCGCCCGTGCGAGACCCGCGTCGTGGAGCGCAGCAGGACGGGCGTGTCGAACTCCTCCGACAACGCGAACGCCTCGGCGAGGAAGTCGTAGGCCTCCTGGCTGTCCGAGGGTTCGAGCATGGGGACCTTGGCGAACCGGGCGTAGTTGCGGTTGTCCTGCTCGTTCTGGGACGAGTGCATCCCGGGGTCGTCGGCGCAGACCACCACGAGCCCGGCGTTCACGCCCGTGAGCGAGAGCGTCATGAAGGGGTCCGCCGCGACGTTGAGCCCCACGTGCTTCATCGTCACGATGCTGCGCACGCCGGCGAGCGAGGCTCCCACCGCGGTCTCGAGCGCTACCTTCTCGTTGACGCACCACTCGGCGTGGATGCCGTCGAGTCGGGCCGCCGTCTCGAGGATCTCGGTGGACGGCGTGCCGGGGTAGCCGCAGGCGAAGCCCGCCCCGGCGCGCACGGCGCCGTGGGCGATCGCTTCGTTTCCGGAGAAGAAGACGGTGCGTTCCACGGGGCACCGATTATAGCCGACGGACGCAGGGTCGTCAGATGGGCGCGGCAGGGCACCACAGCGGCGACCGACGCACCCTCAACCCGAACCCTTGACTTGACCTTGAAGGATTTGCGCGGATGAGCGAGAATAGCCGCGGCATGCACCGCGCATCGACCTCGCCACGCATGACCCGGACGGCGCCCTCTTGAGGCGTCCGCCGCGCAGACGGCGCAGCCCAGCCCTCGTGCGCGGCCGGTTCCGCACCCTCTTCTTCACGGTCCTCCTCCTCGCCGCTCTGGCGCTCGGGCATCGGACCGCGGTCTTCCCCGCCCTCATCGGCGTCGCCATGGGCGTCTACTCAGTCCGTCACGCCGTCCTCCGCGGGGATGAGCTGGCGCACACGTTCGCAGTGGTCGACTGGCTGCTGCTGGGCTGCATCCTGGCGCTCTCGGGGGGCGCCGACAGCTGGCTCCTGGGGGCCGTGCCCATCCTGGCGATGGGTCAGCTCGCCGGGACGCCGCGTCGCGAGTGGCCCTACCTGCTCGCGCCTTCGCTGCTCCTGCTCATCGTGCTCGCCATCGCCGACCCGTCGCTCGGCGGCAATCGTGCCGGCGGCGTCGCGAAAGTCGCCGTCCTGCTCGCCGGCGGGTGGGTGGCGGCGACGCGGATCAAGCAGCCGGCGCCGCGCCGGCGGCGTCGGGCCAGCGTCGATGGCACCACCGGTTTCTCCACGGCGCCGCGGCTGACGCCGTGGCTCAAGGCGGCGACGCAGGAAGCCCTCGCCGGGCACGACCCGCTGAGCGTCGTGTTCCTGCGGCTGCAGCAGTTCGAGGACTGCCGCAACTTCCTGGGACCTCAGGGTAGCGAGGAGCTCGTGCGCGGGGTGGCGCGGCGCATCGAGCGCCGTCTGTCGCGTGACGACCGGGCCTTCCGCGTGCGCGCCGACTCGTTCGTGCTCGCCCTGCCGGGGCGCACGCTCAGCGAAGCTCGCGAAGTCGCGGACGGGATCGCCCGCGACGTAGGGACAAGTCTCATCGGCGGGCGCCGCCAGACGCTGGCCTTCGGCGCCTCGTCGTTCCCCACGGTCCGCCACATCCCGGACTTGCTCGCTGCGGCGCGCGACGACGCCCAGCCCGCGGCGACGGGCGTTCAGCCGGCGCCGCAGGCTCTGCCGCTGGTCGCAGCCCGGTGACACGGCGGCCCGTCGCGGGCCGCGTCTTGCCTCCCCCGGGCGGCATCGCTAGTGTTCAGGTGTGGAGATCGACGTCGCCAACGAGCGAGTCGCGGAGGGCGTGGCCGTGCGCGTGCGGGTGCGGCTCTCCGGGCGCGAGACCAGCCGGCTCTTCGTCAGCGGCGACACCCTGATCCAGCTGCCTCTGGACGGCGCCCTGCCGGAGACGGGCGCCTCCCCCTTCCCGCGCACGAGCATCTACCTGAGCGAGCTCGCCGGCTCGGCCGACGGACTCACCCGGGTGTTCGGCGACGAGCCGTCGGCGGCGGCGTTCGCCGCCGCCGTGCGCACTCAACTCGAGACCGCCTTGGAGGCACCGTGAGCGAGCAGTCAGACGCCCTCGTGACCAGGCTCACCCCCTACCGCGAGACGCCCGGCATCCGCGCGGCGCTGCTGGTCTCTCGCGACGGCTTCGTGGTGGCCGCGGATGCCGACCCCGGCATCGACACCGACGCGGTGGCCGCGCAGGTCGCCGGAGCCATCGACATGGGAGCTCGCCTGGCCTCGGAGCTGAGGCAGGGCGAGGCCAAGTACATCTCCCTCGAGTTCGACGACCTCAACGTCGTGCTGGCGCCGTTCGGCGAGGAGCTCATGCTCGTCCTCATCGGCAGCCGCGACGCCCTCGTCTGCGACTATCGCCTCAAGACCCAAGGGTCGTGACCGCCGGCCGGAGCCGCCTGGCGGCCTCGGCCTCACCTACAGAAGGGAACCCTGATGGAAGACGCGGTCGAACAGTTGGACGTTTTGGCGCGGAGCGTGAGCGAGTGCACCCGCTGCGAGGAGCTCGTCGCCTGCCGCCTCCGCGCCGTCCCCGGAGGCGGTCACCCGCACTGCGCCGTGATGGTCGTGTCCCTCAGCCCCGATCCCGCCGACGAGGAAGGCGGGAAGCCCGCCGGCACCTGCATGGCCGCAGGCCTCGCCGAGTTCATGCCGGCGCTCGCGAAACACCCCGACGCGGTGTACGTGACGACGCTGATGAAGTGCGTGCCGCGTACCGGCTGCGAGGTGCGCCAGCACAAGCGCGAGGAGCTGGACGCCTGCTTCCCCTTCTTCTCGAAGGAACTCACGATCACGACGCCGCACTACGTGCTCGCCGCCGGAGAGGACGCGGCGCGCTACCTGCTGGGCCGGCTCTTCCGCGACCTCCCCTACGAGAAAGGCGACTCGCTGGAGCTGCGCGTCTTCGACAATCCCGCCTTCAAGATCGTGCCCGTGGCGACGGCCGAAGAGCTGCGCGGCCGCGAGACCAGGGCGACCCGGGAGTACGCGGAGCGGCTGCGCGCTCTCGCCCAGGTGATGGGACTGTAGGTCAGCGGCCGCCGAGCTCGACAGAGGCGGCGGCGAGAAGCGCGGCGATGCGCTCCTCCGCCCCAGCCGGCAGCGGCGCCGGCCGGTGCGTCGCGAGGATCTCATCCACGGCGGCCTTGGCGCGCTCCACCTCGTCGGCACGCCGGGCGCTCCAGCTCTCGTACGGCTCGCGCAGCATGAGCTGCGGGACGTAGAGCTCGCCGCCGCGCATGAACTGGCGTGTCTGCCGGGCCTTGAGGAAGTGACCGCCGGGGCCCACTTCCGCGACGACCGCTTCCATGAGGTGGGCCTCGTCCACGGTCATCCCGGCGCACACCCGGCGGCAGGCCCGGAAGATCTCGGCGTCGAGGAGGATCTTGGGCAGGGACAGCATCTGGGCACCATCCAGCATGCCGGCGCCGACGAGCAGGTCGGGCTCCATCAGCATCGACGCCAGCGCCGTCATCCCGGCGTCGCTGCCGCTCATCGCCGAGAGATCGTTGGCGTCGCCCGTGAGGCCCGTCGCCATTACCGGCAGGTCATAGCGGCGGGCCAGACCGACCATCGCCTGGGTGAGCAGGAGCGACTCCGGGGACGCGGCGGTGTAGATGCCCGCGCGCATATCGAGGACCCCCGTATCGGCCACGTAGATGCAGGGCAGCCCCGGCCGCGCCAGCTGGAACAGCACGAGCGAGCTGAGGATCTCGGCATTGGCCTGCATCGCCGCCCCGGCCAGCGTGACCGGAGCCGTGGCTCCAGCCAGCCCCATCGAGTAGATGCACATCGGCACGCCCTCGCGGGCCAGCGCGACGGCGGCGGCGAGCATCTCGGGCTCGTGCTGCAGCGGCGGCACCGGGCAGTAGACGATCGAGAAGAACGGCCGCGCCGCGTCCCAGGCTCCGTCGTCCGCGGCCGCGGCGAGGATGTCCATCACGAAGGGCACTTCCACCGCACGCTGGACCTCGCCCTGGACGTGCTTGCCGGTGTTGCGCAGGCAGGTGGCGAGCTCCTCCAGGACCTGCGTGTTGGGAGAGACGTCGGAGGCGCTGACGATGTTCCAGACGACGGCTACCTCGGGCACCGCGTCGCTGACCCTGCAGGCCTCGCCCAGATCCGCCAAGCTCGAGGCGCGCCGCTCTCCGCTGCGGTGGTCGAGCGTGTACGCGCCCGTGCCGTCCAGCGTGAGGGCGGTCTGCGCGCCGTCGCAGCGCACGTCCGCGGCAGGGTCCCTGCCGGCGAGCAGGACGTCGCGTGGCGCCGTCGCCAGCGCCTCCTCGATCAGACGCGCCGGGAACTTGACCAGCCCACCGTCGCCGCGCACCTCGGCGCCCGCGTCGGCCAGCAGCCGACGCGCCTCACGGTCCGGGAACACGACGCCGACGTTCTGAAGGACGCGCAGCGTCGCCTCGTGGATGGCCTCGATCTCCTCCGCTGGGGCGGGCTGGATGTGGGGGATCATAGGTACTCTCTCCTCCTCGGGAGCGCCGCTGCCTAGGGGACGACCACGCGCAGGGCGCGCGGCGCGATGCTGCACCTGAGCGGCAGCTTGCCGGCGACCTCGCCGTCGGTCTGCACGAGCACCTCCTTGCCGGGCTCGACGGTCGCGATCTCGGCGCCCTCCGTGCGGAAGTACTCCACTTTGGGGTGCCGGATGTGGGCGTTGATCAGGGCGGCGGTCCAGTACCACGCGGTGCTCAGGAACGACTTGTCTGTGAGGACGCAGACGTCGAGCAGGCCGTCACGCATGTCGGCGAACGGGGTGATGCCGAACCCGCCGCCGTAGTTCGCCGAGTTGCCGAACACGGCGAAGTACCCCTCCACGGTGCGCTCCGGGCAGCTGACACGGATCAGCGGCTCCTCCCGGGTGAGGTACGTCGCGAGCCCCTGGACGGCGAAGGCCGCCTCCTTGAGCGCCTTCTTCATCACGGGGTTCAGGGAGGCGACCACGGCGGCGTCCATGCCGATGCCGGCCATGAGCGCGAAATAGCGTTCTCCGGCGAGGCCGAGGTCGATCCACGACACGGTCCCGGACTCGAGCAGCCGGACCGCGTCCGGGGGCTCGAGGGGGACGCCCAGCTCCATGGCGAGGACGTTGACCGTGCCCGTCGGCACGATCGCGAGGGGCACCTGGCTCCCGGCGAGACCGTTGATCGTCTCGTTGACGGTGCCGTCACCGCCGATCGCGCAGACGATGTCGAAGCCGTCCGCGACGGCCGCACGGGCGAGTCGCGTCGCGTGCCCGACGCCCTGCGAGGCCCGCTCCTCGACCTCGTAGCCGAACCCTCGAAGAGCGTCGACGATGAGCGGCACGTCACGCCGGTAGCCGCCCCCGCCCGACGCCGGGTTGGCGATCACGAGCAGACGGCCGCCGGCCCTGATCATGCGCGCGCCCGCACGGCGCTGCGTTCGGCCTGCCGGCGGAGGGGCGGGTGGGTGTCGGAGTCGGCGGTCATGGGCTGGGCCTCGTGTCGCGCAAGCTTACACCTCAGCGCCGCGAGGCCGGCAGCACCCGCCGCCAAGGCGCGGGCGCGGGCGGAGCAGACGGCGGCGGCGAGACCGAGGTTGCATCTGAGTGATCGCCGCAGAGCGGCGGCGTTGCCCGCACCGACGACGGATGATTTGACGATTTGAGCGTGCCCAAGGAGACGGAGGCGCCCGCGGCGAATCACTGGGCACGCATAGAGGGTAGGCTGATAGTGTCCAGGAGGTACTGAATGCCCGGGTCGGTACAGAGCGCCCCGTCCAAGGTGATCGTCATCCCGCGCCAGCTGGAAGGGTACTTCTTCGCGCGCCTCAGCCAGCACTACGAAGGGCGCGACGACGTGTCCCTCGTTGTCGATCGCCGCGTAGGCGAGCGCCGGCGGCCGCGCTGGGTATCGGGCCCGGGCCCGTTCAGCGAGCGGCGGCGCGGCGACCGGCGCGAAGGCGACGTCGTGTGGTCGCTGCCGGACATGCCCTTCTCGGCCTCTTAGGGCGCAGACGGGAACACGAGCAACGGCGGCGGGGCCGGCTGCAGGCGGGCCCCGCCGCCGTTGCTCGTCGCCCACTCGCCTAGATCCAGCCGTTCTCGCGGCTGACGATGACCGCCTGGGCGCGGTCGACCACGTTGAGCTTGTGGTAGACGTTGTGCAGGTGGTTGCGCACGGTGCTCTGCGACAGGTCCAGGGCGCGCGCCACCTGCTTGTAGGTCTTGCCGCTGGCGAGGAGCCGGAGGACCTCGAGCTCGCGGTCGGTCATGGGGTTGGGGACGTCGCCCTTGGGCGGCCCAAGTTCCCCGAGGTGGACCTTGACACGCGCCAGCAACTCCTTGATGTGGAACGGCTTGGTGATGTAGTCGGCCGCGCCCTTCTCGAATCCGTGGAGCTTGTCGTTGATCTCGCGCCGCGCCGTGAGGAAGATGATCGGCGACTTGAGATCGACAGGCTTTTCGCGCAGCCGTTCATAGACGGTGAACCCGTCGGCGTCCGGCATCATGATGTCGAGGAGGACGAGATCGGGGATGGTGAGACCGGCCGTGCGCACGGCCTCCGCGCCGTTCGCGGCCGTGTGCACGTCGTAGCCGGTGGCTTCGAGAGCCTCGGCGACGAGCCGCCGGATATCGGGCTCGTCGTCGACCACAAGGATGCGTTTGGCCATCTGTCCCCTCTCGCCGCGGCGCGACGCGCCCTCGAGATCTTGCTCCGTCTGATCTGCGCGCCACTCCGGCGATTTCACTCTGGTGTCGCCGTTTGCCGGTATCGGCAGTTCCGCGGGATGGTTGAGCGGCGCCCTAGCGCAGCAGCCTGTCGCCGTAGGCGACGAGCAGGCAGACGACCGCCACGGCGACGGCGACGGCAAGCGCGATGTCCAGGTACTCACGCCGGCCCCACGCGTCGCGGGTGAGCGTGACCAGGCCGTACCCGGCGGTCAGCAGCCCCGCGATCCCGGCGACGACGATGAGGAGGTTCACCCGCCGCCTCTCTCCTCGGCGCCGCCGGAGATCCGCGCGGCGAGCAGTTCCAGCGGGTGCACGGCGGCGCGCCCGGTGAGGTCGCGCACCTGAGCACGGCACGAGGTACCGGTGGCCAGCGCCACGGTCCCCGGCTCGGCGGCCCGCACCGCGGGCAGAAGCACGCGCTCGCCCATGGCCACGCTGAGCGCGTAGTGGTCGGCCTCGTACCCGAAGACCCCGGACATGCCGCAGCAGCTGGCGTCGAGGACGTCCACCTCGAGGCCAGGCACGAAACCGAGGGCGCGCCGCGTCTCGTCGGCGAAGCCGAGCGCCTTGGCGTGGCAATGCTCGTGGAGCAAGGCCTGGCCGCCGGGACGGAAGCGCAGGCGGCCCTCCGCGGCGAGGTCCGCGACGACGGCCAGCGCCGGGGTGGAGGCGGCGGCGACCTCGTCCACGCGCCCGTCTCCGGGCAGCAGCCGGGGCCAGTCGTCACGGACCATCGAGAGGCAGCTGGGCTCGATGAAGAGCAGCTTCGCGCCTGCCCGCGCCAGTGGGTGCAGGCTGCCGAGGGCGCGGCGCGCGACCGAGCGCGCCTTCTCGATCTGGCCGGTGGACAAGGCGGTCCGTCCGCAGCAGCCGGCGTCGGTCAGCTCCAGCTCGACGCCCGCGGCGCGCAGAAGGCGCGCCAGCGCCTCACCGATGCGCGGCTCCTGGTACTGGACGAAGCAGTCGACGAACAGTGCCGCCGTGGCCGCCCGATCGCCGCCCTCGAGGCGACGGGTCAGCGGCCGGCGGGCGAACTGCGGCAAGGGACGCTCGTGCGCCACGCCCAGGCGGTCGCCGACGGCGCGCGCCGCCGCCGTGCGGGCGAGGCCGTTGACGAGCGGCGCGAGCGGGGACGCCAGGCGCGCCAGACGGCGGAAGTCCCCGATCCCGCGCGCCAGGGCTGGCACGCCGTCCCTGGCGCGCAGCTCGGCCAGCCATTCCGTCTTGAGCGCAGCCATATCCACGCCCGCGGGGCATTCCGACTTGCACGCCTTGCAGGCCACGCACGTGCCCAGCACCTCGCGGAACTCAGTCTCGCCGATGGCCGTCAGCGGGACGGCGCCGCAGAGCACGCCCTGCAGGGCGTTGGCCCGCGCCCGCGTCGTACGTGCTTCGTCGCGCGAAGCCGCGGCGGGCGGGCACATCGTGCCACTCGTCTTCTTGCACAGCCCGGCGCCGAAGCACTTCTCGACGGCCGCGCCGAAGCCCCCTTCCGCGGCGTAGGAGAGCCGCGGCGCCCAGCCGCCGTCGCCGCGGTAGTCGGGTCCGAAGCGCAGTGATTCGGCGACCCCGGGCCCGTCCACGATCGTCCCCGGCCCGAGGAGCCGGCGCGGGTCGAAGACGGCCTTGAGGGCCGTCATCGCCGCGTACACCTCGGCGCCGAGAAGACCTGGCAGGAACCAGCTGCGCGAGCGCCCGCAGCCGTGCTCGCCTGAGATCGCCCCGTGATACTGGGTGACCAGCTCGCCGACGGCGGCGGCCAGCGCCTCCATGCGCGCCACGCCCGCGGCCGACTTGAGGTCGAGCAGGGGGCGCACGTGCAGACACCCCGCGGAGGCGTGCCCCGTGAACGAGGCGCGGGCCCCGTGCATAGCGACGAGCCGCTCGAACTCGTCGGCGAAGTCGGCCAGCCGCTGCGGGGCGACGGCCGTGTCCTCCACGAACGGCGTCGGCCGTTCGGCGCCGGGCGCGCCCATGAGCAGCGGCAGTACAGCGCGCCGCACCGCTCCCGCCTCGGCGAGGGCGGCAGGGTCCTCGAGCCACTCCACCCGCTCGGCGCCGAGCTGAGCGGTGAGCGCACGCAGGCGGGAGAGGCCGGCCCGTGCCTCCTCATCGTCCCCCTGGTATTCCACGGTGAGCATCGCCCGTTCGGTCCCCGTCAGCAGCGCCGCCAGACGCACGTAGGCCGCCAGGCTGGGCGCGGCCCGCAGCGGAGGCAGGTCCAGAAGTTCCACCGCCGAGGGACCGGTCTCGAGGATGGCGACGCTGGCCTCCAGCGCGGCGCGCAAGGTCGCGAAGGTGAGCGCGGCGCCGGTGCGGCAGGCCGGCCTGGGATCGAGGGCCACCTCGATCTCCGTGAACAGGGCCAGCGTGCCCTCGGAGCCGGCGAGCAGCCGCGCCAGATGCGGGCGCGGCTCGAGAAGCGCGCGCAGGTTGTAGCCGGACGTGCAGCGGCTCGTCTGCGGGGATCCCGCGGCGATGTGGCGGGCATACCGGCCGCGGACCTCGGCGATGCCGGCCGCCAGCCGCCCGGCGCCCGGGCCGCGCAGGCCGGAGGCGAGTTCGTCGCCGGCGCACCGCGCGAAGGTGACGCGGTCGCCGCCGGCGAGGGCCGCCGACACCTCGACGACCTTGTCCTTGGTCTCCCCGTAGATGATGGAACGCGACCCGGAGGAGTTGTTGCCCACCATCCCGCCGATCGTGGCCTGGTCCACGGTCGACGTGTCGGGGCCAAACTCGAGGTCGTACTTCCCGGCGGCGCGGTTCAGCGCCGCCTGCACCACGCCCGGCTGGACGCGCGCCGTGCGCGCGCCGGCGTCGACGGAGAGGATGCGGTCAAGCCGGAAGCAGTCGACGACGATGCCCGGCCCGATCGCCTGTCCGGAGACGCTGGTGGCCGCGCCCCGCGCCACCACGGGCACGCCGTGCTCGGCGGCCACCGCGGCGAGCGCGACGAGGTCGTCCGGGGCGGCGGCGACGAGCACCGCATCGGGGACGACCCGGTAGATCGAGGCGTCCGTGGAGTACAGCCAGCGCGAGAGCGGCGAGGTGGATACGGTGCCCTCAACGACGCGCCGCAGCGACTCGACCGCGGCGCGCCGCTGCGGGGTGAGCGGGGGAATGGAGTGGCGTGCGCCCATGGCGCCAAGGATATCGCCTCAGAGACCGCCGGGGCTGAAGGCCGGCAGCCAGCGGCTCATCTGATCGAGCACGCCGAGCATCATGAGCACGCCGAAGAAGGTGAGCAGTACCCCGGCGGTCACCTGGATGGCGCGGTAGTGGCGCTTGACCGCGCCCAGCCGCGCGCTCATCCAGTCGAAGGCCAGGGCGGCGAGGACGAAGGGCACGCCGAGGCCCGCCGAGTAGACGAGGAGAAGCAGCGAGCCGGAGACGGCGCTCCGGCTCGAGGCGGCCATGCTGAGGATGGCGCCGAGGACGTAGCCTACGCACGGCGTCCAGCCGACCGCCAGGGCCATGCCCGTGACGAAGGCGCCGCCGGCGCCGCGGTGCTGCGGCGAGACGCGCATGACCGGCCTGGGCAGCGGGATGATGCCGGCCACCACGAGTCCACTGAACGCGACGAAGGCGCCGGCGATCACCGTCAGCTCGCGGCGGTAGCGCACGAGCAGATGGCCGACGCCGCCGGCGCCCGCGCCCATGACCATGAAGACGAGCGTGAAGCCGGCGACGAAGAGCAGCGAGGTCCAGAGCAGGCGGCGGCGCTCGCCGCCGAGCCGTTCGACGCCGACGCCGGAGATGAAGGAGAGGTACACAGGCAGGAGCGGCAGCACGCAGGGCGAGACGAAAGAGAGAAGCCCGGCGATGAAGGCCAGGCTCAGCGCGGAAAGACTGAGGGACGTGATGGTGAGTGCGGTCACGTGCGCTCCGCGGGACCCGGCGCGGCCGGCGGCGACGGCCCCCCGCGCCTCACTGGATGGACTTCAGCCTGTCCTCGAGCTGCGCCTGGGTGGACGCGCCCACGATGGAGGCCCGGATGCTGCCCGCCTTGTCGATGAAGAACGTGGCGGGGATCCCGTTGACACCCCACTCGTTGGCGATGGTGCCGTCGAGGTCCATCACCACGGGGTACCCTGATGCCGTACTTGTCGGCGAACGCCTGGGAGTCGAAGGGCTTGTCGTTGGTGGCCACGCCGACGACCTGCACGTCCGGATGGGCCTTGGCGAAGGCGACGACCTCCGGAGCCTCCTGCCTGCACGGTCCACACCAGGAGGCGAAGAAGTTGACCACGGTCGGCTTGCCCTTGGCGGCCGCCAGATCGAACGTGCCCCCCGTCAGCGTCGTCCCGGTGAGCGCCTGAGCGGGAGTCGAGCCGCCTCCCGAGCCCTGAGAGCCCGTCCGCGACCCGCAGGCTCCCAGCGCGAGCGACGCGGCGGCGAGGGCGACGACGACGATCAAGATGCGCTTCTTCTGCGAACCCATGTGCTCCCATCGTCTGCGCGACGCCGGCGCGAGAAGCCCGGCCGGAGCGGCTTCTGCCCAAGCATAACCAAGCAATCGCGGTTTGCGACCGCTCCGAGCCGAGGTATGATACCCCTTGGGGTATGTTTCGCCAAACCTGACGGAGGGTCATGTCTTCCTACGATCTGGTCTGCGAGGACTGCGGCGACGACTTCGAGGTCTTCCGCCAGGGCTTCCTCAAGGATGAGGACAAGGTCTGCCCGGCGTGCGGGTCCACCGAGGTGCGGCAGAAGTTCTCCAGCTTCCTGAGCGGCATCGGCGGCTCCGCTTCGGACGGCTGCGCGGCGCCGACCGGCAGCCCGTTCGGCTGAGGCTGAGCACGGCGGCGCGGTCGCGCCGCACGGAAGTGGAGCGAAGGGGCGGGGCGCCTGCCGGCGCCCCGCCCCTTCGCGTTCTCGCGCCTGTCACGGTCGTCCGCCGCCCGTTTCTGGCGCCGCCGACGACCTGCTAGCATCGCGGCATGGACGTGCTCGTCACCGGCGGCGCCGGCTACATCGGCAGCGTGATCGCTGCGCGGCTGCTGGCGCGCGGCCACGCCGTGACCGTCTTCGACGACCTGTCGCGCGGGCACCGCGAGGCGGTCCCGCGCGGCGTCGGCTTCGTGCGGGGAGACGTCCGCGACGTGGCAGCGCTCAGCGCCGCCCTGCGTTCCTGCGGCGGCGAAGCCATCGTGCACATGGCCGCCCTCGCCGAGGTCGGCGAGTCGACGCGCGAGCCCGAGAAGTACCAAGACGTCAACGTGCTCGGGACGAGGGCCGTCATCGCGGCCGCCAAGGCGGCCGGGGCGAGCCGCCTCGTGTTCTCGTCGACGGCCGCCGTCTACGGCGAGCCGCGGCGGGTCCCGATCGAGGAAGGCGACGACCTCCGGCCCACCAGCCCGTACGGCGAGACGAAGCTCGCCGGGGAGCGCCTGCTCGGCGAGGCGCAGCTCGCCGGCGAGCTCTGCTTCGCCGCCTTGCGCTACTTCAACGCCTGCGGCGCCGAGGGCGGCCGCGGAGAGCATCACGATCCCGAGACGCATCTCATCCCGCTCGCGCTCGCCGCGGCACGCGAGGGCGCGGCCCTGCGCGTCTTCGGCGACGACTACCCCACGCCGGACGGGACCTGCGTGCGCGACTACGTGCATGTCGGCGATCTCGCCGACGCCCACGTGGCCGCTCTCGAGGGTCTGCCGCGCACCCGCGGCGTTTACAACCTCGGCACTGGCTCGGGCGACTCGGTGCGCCGGGTGCTCGCGGTCGTGGAGGACGTCACCGGCCTGCCGCTGCGCGTCGAGATCGGCGCGCGCCGGCCCGGCGATCCGCCGGCGCTGGTAGCGGGCAATCGACTCGCCCGATCAGGCCTCGGCTGGCGCCCGCGCCGGACTCTCGAGGACGCCGTGGGTGACGCCTGGACGTGGATGAGCGCGCACCCGCGGGGCTACGAGAGCTGAGGGAGGCCGGGGAGCGGAAAGATATGCGGACGGACGAGCCGCGGAGTCAGCCGACCGGCTGCGGGGCCAGCGACTTGAGGGTGACGCCGTCGAGCACGTCCATCAGCTCTCCCTGTGCCCGCATCCAGGTCTTGTGGATCTCGCAGTCGCGGCTCCGCCGGCAGTCTTCGGGGGAGAGCGCGCAGACGTTGAGGGCGATGGGGCCGTCCACCGCTTCGATCACGTCGCGCATGGTGATGTCAGCGGCAGGGCGTGCCAGGGCAAAGCCGCCGTGCGCGCCGCGCTGCGACACGGCTAGACCGGCGTGCACGAGGCTCTGGAGGATCTTGGCGAGGAAGCTCTCGGGGATGTCCTGGGACTGCCCGATATCGCGCAGCGACGCCACGTGCCCTTCCGGGAAGCGTGCCAGGTAGGTCATGGCGCGAACGGCGTATTCCCCGCCGCGGGTGAGCTGAAGACCCATGCAGGCTCCATCGTCGAAAGACCGGACTGAAACGGTCCTTTTGAACTCTATCCCCGGGCCTCGCGAGCGTCAACTGGCCGGACGCGGGCGGCACTGCGGCGGGTGGAAAGCCGCCCGCTTGCGGCTTTCGCGACTGGTGTTAAGCGGCGGTTAAGGTTGGTTAGGCGAGCACAGGGGCTTCCGTGTCTGCGGGTAAAACACGGTCGCGACCCCGGAGACGTGATGCTATCCTGCCAGCGTCCCGGCGCCACCCTCCCCACGGAAGGAAGACTTGAGGAAGCACTATCTTCTCTTCGGCATCGGCGCGGCAGTGCTGGTGGGGGCCGCCATCGTCGCCCTCGGGAGCTCCTCGGGAGGGCGCGGAGCCGCCTCCGGCCAGGCCCTCCCGCCGGGACACCCTGCGGTCGGCGGCAGGGGCAGCGGCCAGAGCGGCGCGGCCACGACGAGCGGGGCCGTGCAACAGACCATCGCGCAGCTGGAGAAGGCGTCCGCGGCCGCCCCCACCAACGTCGCTCTGCTGCTCAGCCTCGGCGACGCATGCTTCCTCGGCCAGCAGTACGCCAAGGCGGCGCGCGCCTACAGGGGAGCGCTGCGCGTGAAGCCCGGCAACGAGACGGCGGCCGTGCGCCTCGCGATGGTCTGGCACGCGGAGGGTCAGACCGGCCGCGCCACCGCCGCCATCGACGCCGTGCTCGTCAAGGACCCGGGCCAGCAGGAGGGGCACTACTCGCTGGCCATCATCTACTTCTCCGAGAACAACGTGGAAGCGGCCAAGTCGCAGTGGATGGCCGCGGCCAAGATCGATCCCACGTCGACGATCGGCCGGCGCTCCCAGAGCTTCGTGGATCTGCTCGAGGGCAAGCAGACGACGGAACCCGGGTCCGGCGGCTGACGCGCTCCGCGCCGCAGAGCGCGTCACGCGAACCTCAGGAGATGGTCGCCCCGAGGATGTCGCGCATGTGCGAGATCGCGAAGCGGTTGACCTCGTCGGCGGCGTGCCCAGGGGCGTCGTAGGTCTCCACCATGTCGGGGCGCACGACGACGCTGTAGCCTCGGGCCCTGAGGCCGGCGACCGTGTGGAGCACGCAGATGTCGGTGCACACGCCCGTCACCTCGACGACGTCCGGTGCGATCCTCGCGAGGACGGCGTCGAGATCCGTCCCGTGGAAGCCCGAGAACGTGTGCTTGCGCACGACCGTGCCGGCGACGGCGAGGTCCGTCAGCTCCGGCACTATCTCGTCTTCTCCGGAGCCCTCGACGCAGTGTTCGGGAAACATCGCGAACTCGGGGTCGTCCGGAGCGTGCGTGTCCACGAGGAACACCAGGCGCGCATCCCCGGCGGCCTCGCGCTCCAGATGGTCGCGCAGGCGCGCGGTGATGGAGTCCAGCCGCGGGCTCGCAAGGTTGCCGCGGCGGCAAAAGCCGATGAGCATGTCGACGACGATGATCGCCTTCGTCGCTGCAGGTCTGTCCATACCGACGTGGTACCCGCGGACGCCGCTCTCACTCCACGAGCTCGAGGCGAGGGTTGGGCTTGAAGCTCCGGCCCACCTTGGCACAGGGACGGCCGTCGACGCGGACGACATCGGCGGTGAAGTCGGTGTTGCCGCGCAGCAGACTGCTGCCCACGCCGTAGGCGTCGGCGGGCACGCCGGCGGCCTCGAAGGCGGCGATGCGCTCCCCGGTGAAGCCGCCGCTGACGACGATCTTGACGCGCTCGAACCCGTCGGCGTCGAGCGCGTCGCGCACCGCGTGGACGAGCTCGGGAGCGACGCCGTTGGGGCGGAACTCCCCCATCAACGGCCACAACGCCTTGTCCACCATCGTCTCGGACGTGTCCAGGCGCACGCCCCACAGGCGCTCGCCGAGGGCGCGGGCGCAGGCCAGGCTCGTGCCCACGCAGTCGTTGTCAAAGTCGACGAGCGCGGTGACGTTGATCTCCGGGTAGTACTCGTCGGCGAACCGCCGCGTGGCTTCCACGGTGTCGCCACCGCAGGCGGCGATGAGGCCGTGCGGCACGGTGCCGATGCCCTTGCCCCCCCACCACGAGGCCTGCGCGTCGGTGCTCACCCCGATGGCGCCCGCGACCTGCGCCGCGTAGCCGTCGCCCGTCTGCACGCGGTAGTGGTCGAAGCGCGCCGGAAAGAAGAGGATCGGCTTGCCCGCGGCCGCCTCCACGACGCCGCGGACGTTGGTGCTGATCAGCGTTCGCCGCGAGAGCGCCCCCAGGTAGACGGTCTCGAGGTGGGCGAAGAGCGCATAGTCGCCCTCGATGGTCAGCACGCTCTCCCAGGGGCCGGCCTCGTCGCCGTCGTAGAGCGCGCGCACCTCGAGCTCGCTCCAGCCGGGCACCCAGCGCCTGTCTTGGCCTGCGCTCTCGTGGCGGCCGGCGCACAGCCGCAGCATGGCGAGGGCCTCGTCCATGCCGCCGACGATGGCGCGCGCCTGCTTCTGGAAGACCTGCATCGTGACCTGGGGATGCAGGTCCTGCGCTTCGAGGACGCCTTTGGCGAAGTTGAAGTAGGCGTCCGAGTAGTACCCCTCGCGCATGCGCTCGACGGGCAGGGCGAACACTTCGGGCGAGAGTCTCTGCCGTGCCATGCGCCTATGCTACCCTGCGAAGGGCCGGGGAGGAGCCGTCGGCGAACGGCGGCTCACAGACCCAGCCTGGCCGCTGCCTGCTCCAGCGCCCTGGCCGGAGTCACGTCGAAGCGCATCGTGTAGCTGCCGGCGCGGCCTGCGTGCAGGACCATGAAGCGGTCCGCAGTCGCCGTGAGCCTTCCGGGCGCGCCTTGCACGTCCCAGTAGGGCGACCAGGTGACCTTGAGAAGGTAGTCTCCCGGGCGATCCACGGCGACCGAGAACCATAGGTGGCGCATCTTGAGCACGCGCGCGGCGCCGCCATCCAGCCCCACGGCGATGGGGCTCGCGTCCCGGAGAAGGTAGACGCTCCACGCCCCGACGCGCGACACCAGCACGAACGACGGCGACGTGGCCAGGATGTGCGCTTCGGGGTTGCTCCAGGCGTCGAGCGGCGCGTGCGCGAGGAAGACGTACTGTACCCCCATGTGCCGCAGCCAGGCGACGTAGGCGGGCGCCTGGTAGCGCGTGTAGAAGAGCGAGTTGTGGATCGCGTCGGCCTGCCGGTACCAGCCGCGCGTGATCGGGAAGCCCGCCTGCGGGAAGAAGTACGCCTCCCAGTGGCGGCGCAGGGCGACGACGTGGATGCGGTAGTTGGGGTCATAGACTCTGGCCGCCTCCGCCAGCGCGGGCGCGAAGAAGGTCCGCGCCGCCTGCGGCCACTCGTCCTGGCGCGTGAAGTGGCTGTACGGCGTGCTGAACTGGAGCAGACCGAACAGGACGATGGGGATGACGGCGAGGTCGAAGGCGCGGAACGGCCGGCGCCAGGCGGTGTGCCGCAGCAGGAACAGCAGCGGGAGGCCGAAGACGAAGAAGAAGCGGCCGATGTTGTTGCCCAGCGGGCTGCCCGCGGTGACGAACGACACGACACAGGTGGCGGCGTAGACGAAGAAGAGGATGAAGAAGGGCCGGCGCGGGTGGACGGCGTTGACGCCGGCCAGCGCCAGGCCGATGAGCGCGAACGCCAGATAGAGCAGCAGCTCGGTAGTCTCGTTGAGGTACGCGCCCGGCTCCGTGAACGCCCATCCGGACGCGATGCGGACGGCCACGAAGGGAGCGAGGGCGGCGAAGAAGATGAGGTAGCGCCGGCGCAGACGTGGACGCCCCAGGACGTCCGCGGCCATGAACATGCCGCAGACGACGAACGCCATGGGGTTGGCGAACACGCCCAGGGCGACGGGCAGCGCCGCCAGCGCCGGCTTGGCCCGGGCGAGGAGCACGAGCCCCCCAAGCGTCAGGGCCAGGGCGAAGACGAACGGGTCCTGGCCGTGCGCCATGTACGCCGCCATGACGAGCGCGAGGAACCACGCCGGCCAGACGTCGTCGATGCCCCACATGTCGCGCTGATAGAGGTAGTACAGGACCGGCACCACGCCCGCCGACACGGTGGCGATGACCTTGGCAGGTACGACCAGAGCCAGCAGGTAGAAGGCGAAGCCGTAGTTCACCGCCCCATAGCCGCCCCCGTACCAGAAGTCGTCCCAGAAGATCGACTGGCCGTGCCTGATCAGGAACACCCGGTAGAGGTGCGCCGGGTCGTCCCAGCCCGGCACCCCGGCGCGCCACATGAGCAGCGCGACGACGGCGACCCCGGCGGTCGCCACGAGCCAGAGCACGAGCAGGTCGCGGCGCGACCTGAGGCCTGCCTCGATCCCCGCCAGCGTCACGGCTGGAGTTCTGCCGCGGCCGTGCGGGCAACGTCGAACTTCAGCGTGTACAGGCCCGGTGCCGGCGCCTCGAAGATGAGAAAGCCGTAGGGGTCCTCGTAGAGACGGAGCCCGCTGGCGGAAACGGCGTCCTGCTCCCACTCGCGGTCGCGACGCCCGCTGTGGCCGCGCAGCGCGGGCTCGGTGGGACGCCTGACGACGAGCCAGTAGGGAGACCAGGTGAGCTTGATCAGATACGGGCCGGCTCGAGTGACGCTGAATCTCATGCTCGTGTGGTCGAGCGTGTCGACGGCGGCGGTGGCGCCGCCGCGAAGCGGCACCACGAGGGGCTGCGCGCGGTCCAGGCGGTAGATCGTCCAGAGGGGGCCGCGATAGACGACGGTGAACGCGGCCGACGTCCGCAGCAGCTCCGCCTCGCGCTGCGACGAGGAGACCAGCGGGGCGTCCGGCACGAAGACGTAGCGGACGCCCATGCGCCGCAGCCACAGGATGTACGTGGCAGCGCTCAGGTCCTTGTCGTAAAGCTCGGCGTTGTGCAGCGCGTCGGCCTGCCGGAACCAGCCGCGCGTGATGGGGAATCCGGCGGCCGGGAAGTAGTACGACTCCCAGTGCATCTGGGGCGTGACCACGTGGAAGCGGTAGTCGGGGTCGTACACGCGCTGCGCGAAATCGAGCGCCGGGGCGAAGAAGGCGGCGCGCGTGGCGGTGAAGCTCTCGGCGCTGGCCAGCATCCACACGGGGAACGCGAGCTGGAACACGAGCACGGCGAGCACCGCCGCCCACGGCAGCAGGCGCGTCAGGCGCGAGGGGCGCGCCACCATCACGAGCAGCGGCGCCCCGAACACGTAGAAGAAGCGGCCGGCGTTGCTCCCGACCGGAGAGTCGGGAAGGAGGTAGGCAGGCACGGCGATGGCGAGCAGCACGACGAAGATCCAGAGCAGCGCCCTACGCTCCGGCGCCGCGCTGGTGCGGGCCAGCCCGGCGCCGATGAGCGCGACGAGCGCCAGCCCGGCGAGCTCGGCCGTGTAGTGGAACTCCCAGGAGGGCGCCGCGAAGACGGCGGCGAGGGCCACGCGCAAGGCTACGACGGGCAGCATGGCGGCCGCGAAGAGCACCAGCGAACGGCGCGCTTCGCGGCGCGCCACGAGCGCAGCGAGCACGAAGACGGCACCGGCGACGAGCGCCAGCGGATTGGTGAAGACGCCGACCGCGCAGGGCACCGCCGCGATCAGGGGGTGCCGGCGGGCGAGGAGCACGAGCCCCGCCATGGTGAGACAGAGCGCGAACAGGAAGGGTGACTGGCCCCAGGCCAGGTAGACGACCATGACGGCGGCCAGCACCCAGGCGGCAAGGCGATCGGTCACCCCCCAGCCGTCGCGCATGTAGAGGTACGTGAGGACGGGCAGCAGCCCCCCCGAAAGGACGACGAGCACGTACGAGGGCACGAACTGGGCCAGCCAGTAGAAGACGATGCCGTACGTGAGGGATCCGTAGCTGCCTCCGTACCAGTAGTTGTCCCAGAGCGCGGACTGCCCGTCGCGCAGCAGGGCGATCTTGTAGAGGTGAGCGGGGTCGTCGCCTCCCGGGATGCCGAGCAGGTGCATGGCCAGGGCCGCGAAGGCGAGCGCGACGATCGGGACCAGAGCCAGCCAGAGGGTCGAGCGGCGCGACGGCAGGCGCCAGGCGCGCGGCGCCTCGACGATGCCGGGCAGCGTCGTCACGCGCGCGCGCCCGAGAAGCGCATGGCCTCGACGAAGCGGGCCGCCAAGGCCGGGCGACGCGCGAGCGAAGGATAGAGCGTCGTGGCCAGCATCTGGCCGTTGGCGAAACCCTCGGCCTGCCCAGGCTCGCCGGCCACGCCCACTGTGTAGGCCACCATGCCCTGTTCGAGCATGAGGAACTCGAGGTCGAAGAGCTCGTACAGAGTGTCCTCCCCTTCGTCGAAGGGATTGCCGGGCGCGGCCACGGCGTCGACGTAGCGGGGACGCTCGTACCACTCGAGGAGCTCGGCCTCCGCCGCGAGCACGCCAGCCAGCTCGTGGCTGCGCCCGCGACTGTCGGCCACGCGCCGCATGAGCAGCAGGGCGCCGCCGCCCAGCGCCAGCGTCGGCAGGCCGGAGGTGATGGCCTCGGCGAGTACCGCGCGCAGCTCGCCGTTGGCGGCGAACGAGGACAGGGAATCCTCGTCGAGCTGCCCCTGGATGAGCAGTCCGCTCACGTCGGGCGGCAGGTCCCGGTCCTTGCCGATGTTGAGGGGGGCCATCGACACGCCCATCGCCTGCAGCACGTCGATGTTCTCGAGCGCGAAGGGCTCGAGCGGCGGCCCCCAGGCGACCGCCAGGTTCAGGCCGCTGGCGGAGACCGTCGGCGTGAGCAGCCGCCGCGGCCTCCCCGGCAAGTAGCCGCGCAGGGCGGCCGCGGCCAGGATCACCTCGACCTGCAGGTACGTGGCGGCCTCGGCGCAAAGCCGCAGCTCACTGCCCTTGACCGGACGCGGCCCGATCTGCTTCACGGGACCGCCGCCCGCCGCGTACTGCCGCGCGAACTGTTCGCTGAGCTGGGGCGGGATCCATCCGAGGATGGGAATGCCGGCCTCACCGCGAAACAGCTCGGCCAGTTCCGCGCCGCTCCCGCGCTCGTCCGCGCCCACGACGATGACGCCGGCGAACTCGACGCGCGGCGCGAGGGCGCGCACGCCGACCACGGTCGCCCCCGCTGTGGCGCCGTGCTCGCGCGCGTCCACGACGAGGACGAGCGGCGCGTCCAGGCCCACGGCGACGTCCACGGCGCGCGAGCCCCGCACGCCCTGCCAGCGGTCGAGCGCGGGCTCGACCGCCGTCAGGAGGACGAGGTCGCAGCCGTCGCTCCAGTAGTCGTAGAGCTCGAGGACCGTGTCCTCGTCGTGCAGCGCCAGGTCGAAGACGCGCGGTGCGCGCGCGCCACAGCCGTACAGGAGTTGCCACAGCGGCAGGTCCAGGCCGATGCTGACGGGGCGCACGGCGCGGTCGCGGCCGAACGCCGACAGCACCGCGCCGGCGGCGAGGGCGAGGGCCGGACCGGGCTCGAGCCCGCAGAGGACGAGTCTGGGCACCGACATGGCGGGGGTCCTCCTTTTCGGCGGGCCGCGCGACGCGCACGACCGCGGTCCGCCCAAGACGGACATCGGGTGCCGAGATAGAATACCCTACTGCACTGCCGGGGACCGGGGCGGGGATGGACCTTCGCAAACAACTACACGACGTGCTCTGGGCTCGCGTGCTCTTCACGCTGGCCTTGCTGGTGGGCGTGTTGTGGGTCCAGTTCGACTACCACGGCGTCGTCGCCGGAGAGCTCCTTCTCGGGCTCGGCGTCGTCGTGGTCGCCAACGTGCCCTTCTTCCTCCTCGAGCCGCGCATCGCGACGCGGCCGCTCGCGGCGGCGGTCGTCGTCGTCGACCTGGCTTTGGTGACGGTCGCGGTCATCTACAGCGGCGGGGCGCTGAGCGCCGAGGGGATCTTCTACGTCTGGCCGATCTTCTTCGCAACGGTCTTCCTCCCGGCATGGGCGCCCTACGCGGCGGCCGCAGCGGCGGGCGTGGCCTACACGGCGGTGTGGGAGCTCCAGCACCAGGGGTGGCTCAATCCCTCGGCCGTGGTCGCCGAGATCCGGGTGCCTCCGAACTGGATGCTGATCACCGTCTTCCTGCACGTCGCCGCCTTCCTGCTGATCGCTCTGCTCGCCGGGCGCTTGGCGACGGCTCTGGTGAAAAGCACCGTCGAGCTGAGCGACGCCCAGGCCGACACAGATGCGCAGTTGCGTCGCATGCGCACCACCAACGAACAGCTGCGCCTGCTGAGCGAGAGCAGCCGCGTGTTCCTGCGCCACCACGACGTCGACGGCCTCATGCCCGAGGCTCTGGCGCAGATCGCGGGCGCCGCCGGCATCGACGCCGGTTTCGCGCTGGTGCGGAATCGCAACAGCGGCGACTACGACGAGGGGGCGCGCCAGGGGCAGGTGGACCAGGCCCTCGTGCGCAAGCTCAGGGAGCTAGGCCTGACCGACCTGACCGATCAGGGCCCGAAGCGCTACGACTCGGTCAGCGATGCGCGCGTCGGGCGTCTCCTCAAGGCCGCCGAGAAGAGCGGCTTCGACGGGTTCGTGCTCGCACCCCTGGAGGCCAAGAACGAAGTCCTCGGCGTCGTCTGCCTCCTCTACGCCAGCGGCGACGCCGTCCCCGACTCGGCCGTCTCCACCACGAGCGCCCTG
This sequence comes from uncultured Thermoleophilia bacterium, assembly GCA_963709845.1. Taxonomy (GTDB): domain Bacteria; phylum Actinomycetota; class Thermoleophilia; order UBA2241; family UBA2241; genus CAIXSE01. Next base: position 314,434 of record CAVPXV010000003.1, on the reverse strand, counting down.
TGCGGGCAGGTGGCCCTCGTGCTGCGCAACATCCAGTACAACGCCGAGCTGGCCCGCAAGAACGACGAGCTCCAGCACCTCGACGAGCTCAAGAGCGACTTCATGGCCACTATGAGCCACGAGCTGCGCACGCCGCTGACCAGCATCATCGGCTACAGCGACATGCTCCTCAGCGGCATGACCGGGGAGCTCAACGAGAAGCAGTCGACCTTCGTCGACAGCATCCTCAAGGGCGGCGAGGCTCTCCTCAACCTCATCAACGACGTCCTCGACCTCACCAAGATCGAGGCCGGCCGGCTCGAGCTCATCCGCGAACCGGTCGACCTGCGCGCGGCGCTGCTCGGCGTGCTCCCAGTCGTCAAGCCACGCGCCCAGGACAAGCGCATCCGCATCTCCACGTTCCTGCCCACCGACCTGCCGCCGGTGCTCGCGGACCCGGGCAAGCTCAACCAGGTGCTCCTCAACCTCATCACCAACGGTATCAAGTACACGCACGAGAACGGCAACGTGAGCATCGAGGCGCGGCCGGCCGGCAAGCTGGTCGAGATCTGGGTGAACGACACCGGCATCGGCATCGCCAAGGAGGACCAGGCCAAGGTGTTCCAGCGCTTCACGCAGATCGACTCCTCGGCCACGCGCTCCCAGGGGGGCACCGGCCTCGGGCTGGCGATCGTCAAGGAACTGGTGGAGATGCACGGCGGCACCATCCGCGTGCAGAGCAAACTCGGGAAGGGCTCCAGCTTCGTGTTCACCATGCCGATATCATCCAAGCCGGCCGACCCTCTGGCCGCGGGCAAGATCAGCTGAGGAGGTAGACACCGTGGCGAAGGCCATCCTCGTCGCCGACGACGACCCCGATATCCTGAGCATCGTCTCGATGTCGCTGGAGACGCAGGGCTACACGATCTACAAGGCTACCAACGGGCGGGAGGCGGTGGACCTGGCGCGGCAGCATCACCCCGACCTCGTGCTGATGGACATGATGATGCCGGTCGTGAGCGGCTACGAAGCGGTGTCGGAGCTCAAGGCGGACGCCGGCACGAAGGACATCACGATCGTAGGGCTGTCCGCCAAGGCGATGGCCACCGACATGGAGCGCGCCACCGACGTGGGCATCGACGGCTACATCACCAAGCCGTTCCGCATCGCCCAGGTGCTCACCGTCGTGGAGAACTATCTGCACGGCTGAAGGCCCCCAGCGGCGCCGCCGGGCAGGAGCGGGCGGACGCCCGGCGTACTAGACTGCAGGACCACGATGAACCGACCACGAGTGACACTTCAGCCAATGATCTGCGTCGCCGACGTGGACACCCGCCTCGGCTGCAGCACGTACTGCGCCGTCTGCGTGTACTACGTGCGCGACCGGCGCATCGGCGAACGCCGCACCACGCCGCGGCGCACGCACGACCGGCGTATCCTCGGCCGCCTCTAGCGGAGCCCCCCGGCGCCGCACTGGGCCGGTCCTGCACGGCCCCATCCCTATCATGGAAGCCCACCTTTTGCCGATACCGTGTCTAGTCCCTCGGTCGAAGAAAGGCGCCCCCGACGGAACAGCCTCAGGAGCAGATGCGCGGCGGCAGTCTCGGTCATAGACGCGGTGTGAGTCTCGAGATCAAGACCACCGCGGTGGTCGCCGCCATCCTCGCCGCGTTCTTCGTGGTGGCGACCCGCTGGATCGACCCGCGCTCGCCGCTGCAGCTTGCCGCAGCCCTGCTCGCCGTCTTCGCCCTGCTCGCCATCATGTTCGACCTCTGGCTGTACCGGCCGCTCAACTCCATGATCCGGCACTCGCGCAGCCGCCTGGGCGGTAGCTACGAGCGCACCGATCCCTTTTACCGTGACGAGGTGCGCGAGCTCGGCCACCTCGTCGGCACGCTGATCTCTGTGTTCACGGCGGCCGAGGACAAGGAATGGGTCTCGCAGAGCATCAAGGAGGACCTCGAACGCGTGCGCTCCCTCAACCGGCAGCTCATGGACGTGGGCGTGCTGGGCCGGGAGATGAACGCCGCACTGCCGTACCGCGAGACCGTGGAGCGGGTGCTCTCGCGCAGCAGGCAGTTCCTGCACGCTGACTTCGCCGCGCTTCTGTTGCTGGACCCGGACGCCCGCGCCTTCTCCCTCGAAGGAGCCCAAGGCGTCCTCACGCCGACTCTCTCTGCCGAGTGCTGCGCCTTCACCGCCGACTGCCCGGTGCGCCAGGCCATCGCCGGCGGCGGCATCCAGCGCGTCTCCGACCACGCCTGCACCCTCTTCCCGCGAACGATGACCCGCCAGGTCGTGATCCCCGTGCAGATCGAGAACGTGGGCGACATGGCGATGATCGCCACCTCGACCACGGGGGACTACCTGGACCTGCTCACCGGAGACATCCTCGAAGCGCTGCGCAACCACGTGCAGAGCGCGCTGACCAACGCGCACAAGTACGACGCCATCCGCCGCCAGGTGGTCACCGACCACCTCACGGGGATCTACAACCGGCGCTACTTCATGAACCGGGCCGCGGAGGAGATCGAGCGAAGCCTGCGCCATCAGGCGCCTCTGAGCGTGCTGATGATCGACATCGACAACTTCAAGGTGTTCAACGACACCTACGGGCACGCTACGGGCGATCGCGTCCTGCAGACCGTGGCGCGCGCCATGCAGGACGTCCTGCGCAAGCCCGACATCTGCGCCCGGCATGGGGGCGAGGAGTTCGCCGTGCTCCTGCCGAGCACGCCCGGCGACAACGCCTTCTTCGTCGCCGACCGCGTGCGCCGCACGCTCGGGGCCACGCGCTACACCGGCTTGGGCCTCCCGCCGGAGGTGAACATCACCATCAGCGTCGGGGTGGCGACCTGCCCGCGCGACGCGACCGCCCTGGACGAGCTCATGGAGCTGGCGGACAAGGCGCTGTACCGGGCCAAGGCCGCGGGCCGCGACCAGGTCGTGCTCCACGGCGCCGTGGAACGCGAACGCGTCAGGACCTGAATCGCGCCGCCGCGGGACGCGGCCCCAGGCCCATGCCCCAGGCGATCACGGCCGGCGGCAGGGAACCCCAGGACAGCAGCTCGTCGTGGAACTCCTTGAGGGTCCCCGCGCGCTCACGCCGATATGCGGCGGCGAGGCCGAGCAGCTCGCGCTTGCCGAGGAGGTAGCTCATCGCCTGGCCGGGCTCCTCGGCATAGCGGCGGCACTCGAGCTCGGCCTCTCTTCGGTTCATGTGCGCCTCCCCGGCGAGGAAGTCCGCCGCCTCCGTCAGGTCCAGGAGGCCGAGGTGGAGCTCCACGTCGATGACGACGCGACAGGCGCGCCACACCTGATCGTTGAGGCGCATCAGACGCGCTTCGGGGTCGGCGAGGAAGCCCTGCTGCTCCATCAGCTCTTCGCAGTAGAAGGCCCAGCCCTCGACGATGAGCGCCCCGCCGTTGGGTACGGCGGCGATCCGCCGCGCCAGCGTGGGTGCCTGGTTGGCACGCACAAGCTGGAGGTGGTGGCCCGGATACGCCTCGTGCACGCCGGTGGCCGCGAACGAGGCCCACGGATGGCTGCGCATCGCCAGCGCCAGCTGCTCGCCACCAAGTCCCTCGGGCGGCGGCGTGACGTAGTAGAACCCCAGCTGCCGGGCGGAATACGGGCCGGGCGCCTCGTAGGCGGCGAACGGCAGCATGCTGCGCAGGAACGGCGGAGTCGCCATCACGCGCAGTTCCTCGGCCTGCGGCAGGGTGACGATGTCGTGCTCGACGACGTAGGCGCGCGCCGCTTCGACGGCGCGCCGGTACGCCTCCACGAGATCTTCCGGCGCCGGCGTGCGCGTCTGTATGTCGGCGACCGCCGACGCGGCGTCCGGCTGCCCGAGCGCGGCGGCGAGCTCCTCCATCGCGAGTCCGCGTCTCCGCGAGCACCTGCCGGCCGTAGCTCGCCAGCGCCTCGGGGGCATCGTCGAGCACGTGCTCCCAGCGGAGCAGGTCCTCGACGACTGCCCGCCCGGCGGCGCAATCCAGGCTCGCGTCCCCGGCGAGCTCGTCACGGAGGAACGCCTCGAAGGCGCGCACGGCACCGGCGGCAGCCTCGGACCCGGCGTCGAGGAAGCCCTCCCGGCCAGCACCGGCGGCGAAGGCGCGCACCGTCGGCCCGACGAGGTCCAGCAGCCCCGCGGCGTAGTCAAGGCCTTCGGCCACAGCCGCCGCAGGCAGGCCCGGGCGCAGGTTGGCGCGCGCCTCCTCGAGCAGACCCGGCACCGCGTGCAGGCGGCCGTCAAGGGCCTCGAGCCGCTCGTCCGGAGTGCCGAACTCGCGCATCAGCAAGGGCAACAGCCCGCCGACCACGTCGAGGTACGCGGCGGGCCGGCATTCGTGCACCCGGCGCAGGTCGAGGTCACGCAGCATGCGCCGGGCGATGTGGACGCCGGCGAAGGCGTCGATCGCCGTGTCGCGGTCGTCCGTTGCGAGCAGGGCGTTGCAGCGCGCCTCGTGGCGGTGCAGCATCTCCACACGCGCCTCCACCGCGGCCGCCGACCACGAGGGCAGCGCTCCCAGGCCGCTCGTGAGGCCGAGCCAGGTGGCCAGCACGGGGTCGTCTGCGACGAGGTCGTCGAGGAACTCCTGGATCGCCGCCTCGGCGGGGTTCATGCCGAGCCGGTCCGCCGCTGCAGAAGACGCGCGACCAGCGGTCCACGGCGCCACGCGCAAGTGTCGATCACGGCCACCTCCTAGCTCCCCGGATCCCTCGACCGGTCGCCCGGACGGGCGCCTGCGTGGCGCGGGCGCGAACGCCGCGAGGACCGTGGGGATGGTCGCCGGACCTTCGCGGGGCGGGACTGCGTTGGCGCTGAATGTATCGAGCACCCTGGGGGGTTTGCAAGACCGCCGCAACAGGAAGCACCGCAGTATACTTCGTTTGACTGCTCAAGGAAGTGACACGTTGGCGACGACCACCGAGAAGCAGGCGCGACTGAGCCCAGGGGAACTGGCGGCGTGGCGCGGCATGCTGCGCGTGCAGAGCGCGCTGTTCCGGAAGATGGACGGCGAGCTCACGGCGGCGCACGGACTCCCCTTGCGTTCCTACGAGGTCCTCCTGCACCTCGGGGACGCACCGGGGCACCGGCAGCGCATGTCGCAGCTGTGCCACGACGTCGTGCTGAGTGCCAGCGGCGTGAGCAGGCTCGTGGACCGCCTCGAGAAGGAGGGCTACGTGCGCCGCGAGCGCTGCAGCTTCGACGGGCGCGGCTTCTTCGCCGTGCTGACACCAAGCGGCGAGCGCAAGCTGCAGGAGGCCCGGGCGACGCACCTCGCAGGCGTGCGTCGCCTCTTCCTCGAGCACCTCGACGAGGCGGATCTGCGACGCCTGGCCTCGTACTGGGAGCGGATCGTCCCCGGCGCCACGGACGAGGTGCGGCCCGCTCCCCGGGACGAAGCCGTGACGTGACGGACGTCGGCGCCGGCCGCGCGCGCCGCGCCGCGGCTCAAGCCCTGCCGAGCAGCACGCCCACGCACATCACCAGGAGCACGAGCGCCGTGAGCAGCACGTAGCGACGGTCTCGCTCCACCGCGAACGCCACCAGCGAACCGGCCACGCGCACGAACGGCGTGCCGATGAGCACGACCAGGCCGAGCGACAGATATGCGGCCGGCTCGAGGCGCGAGAGTGCACCGGGGAGAGCAGAGAGCGGCACTGCCACGCGCGGCACCGCCACCCCCCGGCCGGCGCAGAGCAGCAGCCCGACGGCCATGAGCGTCACGCTGACCGCGATGCCGACGAGCAGCACCACGCGGATGGTACGCTCCACCGGATCGAGCACGTGCGCGTGGGGTCCGCTCATACGCCCAGTCCCGCTGCCTTGAGGGCCATGAGCACGGCGAAGACTCCGAGCACCACCTGGAACGTGATGCTGAGCACGCGCGCCGGCAGCCGCGCCGCGAGGCGCGGCCCCAGGCGGGCGCCCGCGAGGATGCCGAGCGCCGACGGTACTGCCCACCGCGGATCCACGTAGCCGCGGCCGTAGAAGATGGCGGCGCCGGTCGCCGCGGTGACGCCGATCATGAGGTTGCTGGTGGCGATCGTCGCTTTCAGCGGCGCCCCCATGAGCAGGTTCATGATCGGCACTTTGAAGGCGCCGCCGCCGACGCCGAGAAGCCCCGAGACGTTGCCGGCGCCGAGGCAGAGGACGAAGCCGAGGCGCGTGCGCCGCACCCCGTAGCGCACCTCGGCGCCGGCGGCGGGGTCGTAGTAGCTCGCCTCGAGCACGCCGGTGAGCTGCGGCTGTACGTCGCCGCCACGCCGGTTCATCTGCCAGACGACGTAGACGAGGACGGCTGCGAAGCAGACCTGGAGCGCGCGGCCGGCGATGAGCACCGCCGTCACTCCGCCGGCGACGGCACCGACGCTGGTGGCGACCTCGAGCAGCATGCCGAGACGGATGTTGGTCATCCCTCGGCTCACGAAGGCCGTCTGCGCCATCGACGAGGTGGCGATCACGCTGATGATGCTCGTGGCGATGGCCGTCTTGATGGGGACGCCGAAGGCCAGCGTGAGCACCGGCACCATGATGACCCCGCCGCCCACGCCGAGCATGCTGCCGAACACGCCGGCAACGAAGGCCACGAGCAGGATGCCGATGAGCGCCGCCATCGCGGCCTACTCTACACGGCGGCGCGGCTCAGTCGTCGAGCGGCGGCCGGCGCAGGCGTTTGACGGCGCCGCGCGCCTTCTTGGCGCCGATGCGGCGCTCGACCGCCGCGCGAGACGGGCGCGTCGCCCGCCGCGGCGGAGGCGGCGGTTCACTGAGCTTGCGCAACTTGAGGCGCAGCCGGCGCAGGGCGTCCTGCTTGTTGAGGTACTGGCTGCGCTGCGCCCGGCAGGTGACCGTCAGACCCGTGGGCAGATGACGCAGGCGCACGGCGCTGTCGGTGACGTTCTGGTGCTGGCCGCCCGGCCCGCCGGCCCGGAACGTCTCGACCTCGCACTCGGCGAGGAGCGCCGCGTCGTCCTCGGGGATGTCGACGGGAGGTCCCATGCGCTTCGGCGGCCGGGCGCGCCGCGCCCGCCGGCCGCTCCCTCAGCCTATCACCACCCCGTGATAGCCTCAGGCCATGCTCGGCATCGCCCTCGCCCTCGGGGCCTCTCTCTGCTGGGGCTCCGGTGACTTCCTCGGTGGCCTCACCACCCGGCGCGCCAGCCTCTGGGCGGTCATCGTCGGGAGCCAGGCGGTCGGCCTCGCCGGCGCCGCGATCGTGGTGCTCGCCACGGGCCATGCCTGGCCGGGCTTCCACGCCGTGTGGCCCGTGCTGCTCGGCGGGGCGGCGAGCGTGGTGGCCATCTCCTGCTTCTACAAGGCGCTGGCCATCGGATCGATGAGCATCGTCGCGCCCATCAGCGCCACCAACGCCCTCATCCCGTTCCTGGTCGGCCTTGCGCTCGGCGAGCGTCCCGCCGCCGCCCAGCTCGCCGGCGTCGTGCTGGCGGCCGCCGGCGTCCTCCTGGTCGCCAGCGAGCCGGCGCGCCGCGGCGAGACCATCGGCGTCGCGGCCCTGCCCAACGAGCCGGCGGTGACGCCCGCAGCGCTGGCCGCCGAGGGCAGCCGGCGCGACCAGCGGCGTGCCATCATGCTTTCGCTCCTCGCCGCCGTGTGCATGGGCCTCGTGCTTCTCGGATACGACGCCACGGCGCGCTACGATCCTCTGTGGGCGATGCTCGGTGGCCGGCTCTCGTCGGCGACGCTGTTCACCATCGTCTTCATCGTCGTGCGGCCACGCCTCGAACTGCGCCGCTCCGCCCTGCCGTTCATCGTCGCCGTCGGCCTGCTCGACACAGGCGCGAACGGCCTCTTCGCCCTGGCGACGACGGAGGGCTATCTCAGCATCGTCGCCGTGCTCGGCTCGGTGTACCCGGTCGTCACCGTCATCCTCGCCTACGCACTGCTGCGGGAGCGTCTCGCCAAGCACCAGCTGGCGGGCGCCGCGGCGACCCTGGCGGGCATCGCGCTCATCGCCGCCGCATGAGCGGCGGCACGCAGAGCCGTCGCGCCGTGCACGTCGTCGGCCGTCTTGCCCTGCGCGGTCCCCGCGGCGAGCCCGTCGACCTGCGGCGGACCTTCGCCTCGCACGGCGTGGCGAGCCTTCCGCCGGCGCGCGTCCATCCGTCTGCGGGCCGGATGACCGTGACCCTCTCGGCCCCGGGTGGCCCGCGCACGGTCAGGCTCGCCGCCGGCGAGCCACGGGCCGGCGCGCCGGAGGCCGCCCGAGCGTGGCTGGACATCACGGTCGCGGACCGGGGGCCGCCGCCCGGCGAAGCGGCGGCGGCAGCTCTCACGGCCACGGTGAGGCGCATGCTCTGCCTCGACGACGACCTTAGCGCCTTCTACGCCCGCGCCGCCCTCGACCCCGACCTGTCCTGGGCCTGCGCCGGCGCCGGCCGCATGCTGCGCGGCGCCAGCGTCTTCGAGGACGTCGTCAAGACCATCTGCACCACCAACTGCGCGTGGTCGGCGACGGAACGCATGGCAGGCGCGCTCGTGGACGGGCTCGGCGAAGCAGCACCCGGGGACGATGGGGACGGCAGGGCGTTCCCGTCGCCGGCCGCCATGGCGGCCGCCGGCGACGACTTCTACCGCGACGTCGCGCGGGCGGGCTACCGCGGTACCTACCTGCGGGCGCTCGCCGCCGGCGTGGCCGAGGGCCGTCTCGACCTCGAAGCCCTCCTCCTCACGCCCCGCCGGGAGCTGCCCGACGACGAGGTCGAGCGCCGGCTCCTGGCGCTGCCGGGCGTCGGCCCCTACGCGGCGGCGCACGTGATGATGCTGCTCGGCCGCCACTCCCGCCTCATACTGGACTCCTGGACGCGGCCCACCTACGCCCGGCTGGTCGGCCGCCCGACGGGCAAGCTGGTGGCCGACAAGACGATCGGCCGGCGCTTCCGCGCCTACGGCGCCGACGCCGGCCTGGCCTTCTGGCTCTACCTCACCCGCGACTGGGTGGAGTGAGCGCGGGCCGCCCGACCGCTGCTCACGGCCGCTGCGGGATCTTCCAGTCCCTCTCGATGACGTCGAGCACGGCCTGCGCCATGCGGTCGCCGCCGGCGCGCGTGAGGTGGATCCCGTCCGGGAGGCGCATCAGCACGAGGTCGCCGCTCGCATCCCGGAGATACTCGGCGTAGGCACCCTTCTTGCCGGCGAACAGTCTCCAGGTGGGGATGAAGGTCACGCCGGGGTGCTTGGCGGCCTCGGCCCGGTAGATGGCGTCCATCATCGCTATGCGCGCGCGGTAGCCACGATCGCGCATGATCGGATTGCCGACCCAGTACACGCGCCGCCCGCCTTTCGTGAGGATGTCCATGGCGCGCCCCACGCGCCGGGCGTACAGCTCCCGCCATCCGGGCGAGCCGACCTTCACGACCTTGCCCTGCGACATCACGTTCTGGCCGTCGTTGGCGCCGAACAGCATCACCGCCGCATCAGGCCGCTTCACGACGAGCATGTCCACCAGGCGCTGGGGCCAGTCGAAGTAGTCGGGGCGACTGAGGCCGGTGGAGACGTGGTAGTCGAGCGTACCGTCGATCAGGCCGGTCTTCTCCGCCAGATTGACGAGCGACGAGCCGAACACCTGGGCCATGGAGTCGCCCGCGACGTACATCTTCAGCGGATGCGTCGCGGAGATGGTGCGCGGCCACAGCGGTTTGGCAGGCTTGATCTCGGCCAGGCTGTGGTGCGGCTCGCCCTCTCGCCCCAGCACGCCGTTCAGCGCCTCCCCCGGACGGTCCAGCCGGAGCGCGCCGCTGAGCGCCGTCATCGGCGTCAGCAACGCGAGCGCCACGCTGCGGCTCGCGCCGTATGGCTCGCCGCGCACGTTGGTCTGGATCGCCTTGGCGCCGAGCAGGCCGGCGACGAAGAAGCCGAGCAGCATCGCCAGCAGGGCGGCGCCGGCCGAGACGCGCCGCCGGCGCGGCGCGCCTTTCGGCCGGGGTTTCGTCCCGCCGGCCGCCGGCGCCCCGGGCGCGCCGCGCTGCGCCCCGGCGCCCGGCTCCAGCCAGTCCCCCCACTCATCGCCGGAGACCGGAGCCGGCCGGCGACCCGCGGTGTCCGGGCCGGCTGCGCCTTGCCGCCGGCCGCGCTCGGACCCGCGTGACGGCGTGAGCTCGTCCCACGCGAAGAGGTCGTCGGCGGGGCGGCCGTCGTAGGGCCGCCGCCCGCTCGCCTCACGCCCGCCGTCGTCGGCCACAGTCGCTCTCCCGGCTCAGAACTTGAAGTAGAGGAACTCCGCCGGGCCCTGCGGGCCCAGCGTCTGGATCAGGAACAGGGCGAGCGCCAGCACGGCGCCCTGGCCCACCCAGCCGATGCGCGAGAACCCGCCCTGCAGGCGCTCCGTCACGACCGTCGGGATGTACTGGATGCCGATCCCGAGGGCGATGAGGCCGATGATCGGCCAGGTCACGGCGGTGCCCGTGCTGCCGAGCCCCGCGACCAGCCGCCACAGGACCGAGAAGGCGGCGGCGATAGAGTCGGCGCGGAAGAACACCCAGGCGAGGCTCACGAAGGCGAACACGGCGAGGCGCTGCAGGGCGCGTGCGCCGGCCGTTGCTCCGGGCTCGGGGAGACCTCTGTCGCCGGCGCGTGTCCGCGCGCGCGTGCTCCAGCGCCAGCCCGACGCCGTGCATACCGCCCCAGAAGACGAAGTTCCAGCCGGCGCCGTGCCAGAGGCCGCCGAGCAGGAACGTGAGGATCAGGTTCAGCGCCGTGCGGCGGCGGCCCTTGCGGTTGCCGCCGAGGGGGATGTACAGGTAGTCGCGCAGCCAACTCGAGAGCGTGATGTGCCAGCGGCGCCAGAAGTCCTGGATCGTGCGCGCCGTGTACGGGGCGTTGAAGTTGAGCGGCAGCTCGAAGCCGAGCAGCAGGGCGATGCCGATGGCGATGTCGCTGTAGGCGCTGAAGTCGCAGTAGATCTGTACGGAGTAGGCGACGATGCCGACGAGCGTCTCCCAGGACGAGTACTGCTGCGGCGACGAGAAGACGCCGTTCACGATATGCGTCGCCAGGTAGTCGGCGATGAGCATCTTCTTGGCGAGCCCGCCGAGGATGAGGAAGAAGGCGCGGCCGGCGTCCACGGTGTGCGGGTCGCGCGCCGTGCGCAGCTGGGGCAGGAACTCGCGCGCCCTGGCGATCGGGCCCGCGAGCAGGTAGGGGAAGAAGGCGACGTAGACCCCGTAGTCGAGCGTGGCCGCCGGCTCGAGCTGGCCTCGGTAGATGTCGACCACGTAGGTCAGCATGCGGAAGACGAGGAAGGAGATGCCCACCGGCAGCACCACGTGCAGCAGGGGCAGCGGGGCGCCAAGCCCTACGCGCCCCAGCAGATCGTCGAGGCTGGCGGCGAAGAAGTCCATGTACTTGAAGTAGCCCAGCGCCGCCAGGTTGGCGATCACGGCCAGCGTGAGCCAGAACCGCGCCGACGCGGCGCCCGAGCGGCGCCCGCGGGCGCGGAAGACGGCGACCCCGAACGCCTGGTTGACGAAGGTCGCCGCTACCAGGAGGAGGACGAGACGCCAGTCCCACCAGCCGTAGAAGACGTAGCTGGCGGCGATGATGAACCACTTCCACAGGCGCAGGCGCGGCATGAGCAGCCAGCTCGCCGTGTACACGATGAGGAAGAAGAGCGCGAATGTGATGGTCGGGAACAGCATGCAGGGCGTCCATCGACCAGTGTAGGGAAAGTGGCATCTGGCCGCCAGCGACGCGGGCGGCGACCCGCGATCTCAGACGGTCGGGCTGGACGAGCCGTCTTCGGGCCCGGCCCCCCCGCCCCGGCGGCGACCGTCGCGATGAGGCAGGTGCAGGTGCGGTTTGCCGCCGATCAGGTCCCATACGGCGTGCTTACGCTCGCGCCAGCGCCGTGTGAAGCCCTCGTCGCGGCACAGCGCGCGTTCGAGCTTGGCGGGGCTCTGCCGGTAGCGGTAGTGGGCCCAGGGCGAGCCCGGCTTGGCCAGGCGCAGCGCCCCGATCACCGCCACCGGCAGGATGAAGATGCCGACCGTCCCCATGAAGAGCTTGCCCTTGAGGTAGGAGATGACGACGAAGGCGGCGCCGCTGGCGATGAGCGCGACCGCCGCCCAGCGCGAGAGCGTGATGAAGTCGCCCACCTCGAGGATGCTGGTGGGTAGCAGCCCGGTGAGCAGCAGCGTCATGAACGTCACGCCGAGGATGACGGCGTCGATCGATTGGCGGCCCTCGCCGGTCCAGTAGACGTCCTCGAGGTGCAGGATGAGGGCGAACTCGTCCAGCGTGAGCGCCGCGCCGGTGCCGAAAGCGAAGGCGAAGAACTCGAGCAACGGGCTGCTGGGCTGCAGGGAGAACTCGAGGATCCCGAACACGATCATCCCGACGATGCCGAACACGGAGTGATGGATGTGCAGGCCGCCCGGCGTCACGATGCTGCCGCCGCGCTGCCCGCCCTGTTCGCCGGCGCGGGCGCGGCGCGTGGCGAGGCGCACGAGGGCGAAGGTGATGATGAACCCGAGCAGCAGGAAGAACAGCGCGCGCTTGGGCTCCTCGAGCAGGTGCCCGGGAACGGTGGCTAGAGGGGAGAGCATCGTAGTCACATTATCGGCCCCGGCGGTGCCGGAATGCCAGCGGCGGTCGTGGGCGTGCCGGAGAGCCAGGCCGGCCACAGCGTGTCCCGGCCCCGGTGGTCCCGGCGCGCCGCCGCGTCGCGGCTCCCTTGCGCGCCCGCGCCGGTGGGATACAGTGGCGGCGACACCATGGACGGACCATCCACCAAGCCAGCAGGTGACGGCTCCCCCGAGCCGCACGCTCGCCGCCCTGGGCGGGCCATCAGGGGCGTGGCTGCGTTCGCCGACAAGCCACGTTTCGCCGACAGCTACGGGCTCGTCCTCGTCCTCCTCATCGTCAGCTTCTTCGTCGCCGCCGTCGCCGGCGACAGCCAGTACGGCCGCATCCTGAACCTCGTGGTGCTCGCGACGACGACCTGGCTGGCGCTGCGCGCCTCGCAGGTCGAGCGCCGCCTGCTGCGCTACGCGGTCGCCATCATCCCCGTGGTCACCGTGCTCGCCATCGCTTTCGCCGTCTTCGGCAACGAGAGCACAGCCCGCGGCGTGGCGGCCGCGCTCACGGCCCTTCTGGTGATCGCGGCTCCGGTGGCCATCATCAAGCGCCTGGCGTCGCACCCGGTCATCAACCTCAACACCTTCTACGGCGCCGTCTGCGTCTACCTGCTCATCGCGCTGTTCTTCGCCAGCGCGTTCGCGCTCTCGGGGGTGATCGCCGGGACGCAGTTCTTCGCGCAGATCCAGCCACCCGAGAAGGCCACGAGCATCGACTACATCTACTTCAGCCTCGTCACGATCACCACGGTCGGGTACGGGGACCTCACGGCCGCGGGAGGAGTGGGGCGGATGCTGGCCGTGATGGAGGCTATCTTCGGCCAGTTGTACCTGATCACGGTGGTCTCTCTCGTCGTGCAGAACCTGGGCCAGGCGCGGCGCCGCATGGCCCCCGGCGACGGGCAGAGCGTCCCGCCCTCCGCGGCCGACGCCGGCGAGCCCCCGGACCTCGGCGACGGCGGCGTTCCCCGGGCCGCCGAAGACGCCTGAACCCTACGCGGCCGGGTCCTCGCCTGGTCCGCCGGTCCCTCCCGGCGGATCCAGCACGTCCTCGTGCCGCGTCATCTGCCGTTCACGTGCCGCCTGCCAGAGGAAGAGTGCGAGTGCCGCGATGACGGCGGCCGACGCCAGACCGGGCGCGAGCAGATCGGTGGTCCCGTCCCAGGTGAGCGCCTGCCCCAGGAAGATGACCGCGATCGCCACGACGACGACGCCGGCGAGCAGCTCCTTGAGCTGCCCCAGGTCGCGGATGCGCAGCCAGCCGGGCATCGGCACGCGGTCGTCCACGAAGAGGCTGTAGAGGCCGAGCGCGAGCACGTAGAGGACGGTCGCAAGAAGCGCGTAGTCGGCCTGCTTGATCAGCTTGCCGATCATCTCGTTCTGCGTCAGATCCCCGCCGATCGCGTGCAGGATCGTGACGACGGTGACGATGATGGTCGACACCATCACCGCCGTGAAGGCCAAGAACAGGCTGATCGTGGCGACGAGCACGAAAAAGCGGCTCGAGGCGACCATCCGCCCGACGAGTTCTGACGGCTTGCGAGGCTCCGTTGCCTGGTCGGCGCTCACGTCACGCCCTGCGCAGCCTCAGTCCCTGCGCGATGGTCGCGATCCCGAACAGGATCGCGTCCAGACCAACGAGGACCATGAGGATGGCGATCGTGGGGCCCGGCCACGCCACCACGATGATGCCGACGATGGCGAGCAGCGCGCCGAACGCGGCCGCCACGCCCCAGCCGGCGCCGCGGTCGATGAGCGCCGCGATGAGCATGATCGCGCCCCAGAAGATGAAGGCCAGGCCGACGATCACCGCGACCGTCTTGACGCTCTGCTCGGGCACGAAGATCAAGGCGAGCCCGGCGGCGAGGAGCAGGATGCCCGAGACGACCTTGCCGGCCTTCTTCTCCGCCCCGGCGGTGTGGACGAACTGCATGACGCCGGCGAAGACGAGGAACAGGCCGGCGAAGACCGCGACGAGGCGGACGCTGGCCCAGATGTTGGCGAGCACGATGATGCCGAAGATGACGGCGATGATGCCCAGAGCCAGAATGACGCCCCAGTTCCGGCGTGCAGCCGCCCGCCCGTCCACGACCACGATCGTCTCGCTCTGCCTCTCGTCCATCGCGTCCTCCTCGCCCCCGGTCATCACGTGTGCGAGCACTTTCGCGCTCGCCACCCCGGAATCCTCGATACCCGGCGGGCGCGGCGGCTACTCGCCGAGCACCTTGATGATCAGGCGCTTGCTGCGGCGGCCGTCGAACTCGCAGTAGAAGACGGCCTGCCACGGTCCCAGGTCGAGGCGGCCGGCGGTCACCGGCACGATCACCTGGTGGTGCACGAGCAGGTTCTTGAGGTGGGCGTCGCCGTTGTCCTCGCCGCCGCGGTGGTGGCGGTAGTCGCCGCCGTCGGGCAGCAGCTGCCGGGCGACGTCGTCCGCCGGCGGCTGCCAGGACGGCGGCGCGAGCTTGTCGAGCCACTCGAGGGCGTCCGCCTGGATGCCGGGCTCGTCGTCGTTGACCCACACGCCGGCGGTGATGTGCATCGCCGAGACGAGCGCCATGCCCTCGCGGATGCCCGACTCGTCTACGGCCGCCTGCACGTCGGCGGTGATGCGCACGAAGGCGCGGCGCTGCTCGGTGCGGAAGGTCTTGTACACGGTGTGCGACTTCATGCAGCCTCCTTACTCCGTCGGGCAGATCATACCGTGGCGCTCTTGCTCATTTGTGCTCGATGTGCGACCGTATCGCTCAAGAACGGTCACGGTCTTTCCCTCTGCCGGGGCCGTCGGGTATGACAGCATCGGCGCCGCCGGCCGGCGGCGCCGGCGAAAGGACGGCGACGGCATGACCAGGATCGCGTTCATCGGCGCCGGCAGCGTGGAGTTCACGCGCAACCTGCTCGGCGACATCCTCAGCTTTCCCGAGCTGGCCGACGCCGAGATCGCGCTGCACGATATCGACGCCGGGCGGCTGGCCACCGCCGAGGCGATGGCGCGGTGGACCAGCGACGCGCTCGGGGCGCGGGCCACGGTCGAGTCCCACCTCGACCGCCGCCGCGCCCTCGACGGCGCGGACTTCGCCATCGACACCATCGAGGTGGGCGGCCTCGCCGCCACTCGGCTGGACTTCGACATCCCGGCCGCCTACGGCCTGCGCCAGACCATCGGCGACACCTCGGGCGTCGGCGCCGTCTTCCGGGCCCTGCGCACCATCCCCGTCCTGCTCGGCATCGCCGACGACATGACGGAGCTGTGCCCGCAGGCGTGGATGCTCAACTACACGAACCCGATGGCGATGAACTGCTGGGCGTGGTACGAGGGCTCGCTGCACCAGCGCGTCGTCGGCCTCTGCCACTCGATCCAGAACACCAGCCATCAGGTCGCCGAGTACGTGGGCGTGGACCCGCGGGAGGTCACCTTCCTCGGCGCCGGCGTCAACCACATGAGCTGGGTCCTGCGCCTCGAGAAGGACGGCGAGAGCCTGTATCCGCTGCTCGACGCGGCGATCGCGGCCGACCCCGAAGGGCTCGGCCGCCACGTCCGCGTCGAGATCTACCGGCGCTTCGGCTTCTTCCCCACCGAGAGCAGCGAGCACTTCGCCGAGTACGTGCCCTGGTTCATGCGCGACGACGAGCAGATCGAGCGCCTGCGGATCCCCGTGGGCGAGTACATCGCGCGCAGCGAGGAGAACCTCGGCCTCTACGAGGAGGAGAAGCGCAAGCTGGCGGCCGGCGAGCCCTTCGAGATCGAGCGCAGCGGCGAGTACGCGTCGCTGATCATCCACTCGATGGTGACCGGCCAGCCGCGCACCATCTACGGCAACGTGCGCAACGCCGGGCTCGTCACCAACCTGCCACGGGACGCCTGCGTGGAGGTGCCCTGTCTGGTGGACCGGGCCGGGCTGCAGCCCACGGTCGTGGGCGACCTCCCGGCCCAGTGCGCCGCGCTGGACCGCACCTTCTTGAACGTCGTCGAGCTCGCCGTCCGGGCCGCCCTCGAGGGACGGCGCGATCACGTGTACCAGGCGGTCCTGCTCGACCCGAACGCCGCGGCCACGCTCTCCCCCGCGCGCATCGGCGCCATGGTCGACGACCTGCTCGCCGCCCACCGCGACCTCCTCCCCGAGTCGCTGCGATGACGCGACGGCGCCGCCAACCATCCCAGCGATGAGGCTCCGCCCGTGAACGCCACGCCCGACCTGCTGGTCCTCGGGGACGCCAACCCCGACGTCGTCCTCGGCGGTGCGCCGCGGCCCCTCGCGTACGGCCAGGCGGAACAGCTGGCGGAGAGCGGCATGCTCACCATCGGCGGCTCGGCCGCCATCACCGCCTGCGCCGGCGCGCGTCTCGGGCTCGCGACGACGCTCGTGAGCGTCGTCGGCGCCGACGGAGCCGGCGACTTCATGCGCGAGCAGCTGACGCGCCGCGGCGTGGACGCGCGGCACGTGATCGTCGACCCTGACGCCCGGACCGGGCTCACGGTGAGCCTGGTGAGCGCCGCCGACCGTGCCGTCGTCACGTCGCCCGGCTGCATCGCCGCCCTGCGCGCCGCGATGGTCGACCGCTCCCTCCTCGAGGCCGCGCGCCACGTGCACGCGAGCTCGTTCTACCTGCAGCCACAGCTGGCGCCGGGTCTGCGCGGCCTCTTCGAGGCCGCGCACGCCGCCGGCGCCACGACGTCGCTCGACCTCAACTGGGACCCGGACGGGAACTGGGACGGCGGACTCACCGATCTGTTGCCCAGCGTCGACGTACTGTTCGTCAACGAGGCGGAGGCGGCCGCCGTGAGCGGCGCCGCCGATCCGCTGGTGGCCGCCACGGCGCTCGCCGCCCGCGGGCCGCTGCCGGTCGTCAAGCTGGGCGCAGACGGCGCCCTCGCGCACGACGGCTGCCGCCTCGTGCGCGTCTCCGCGCCGGCCGTCGACGTCGTCGACACCGTGGGCGCGGGCGACACGCTCGACGCCGGGTTCATCTGCGCGCGGCTGCTCGGCTGGGACGTCCCCAGAAGCCTCGCCTTCGGCGTCGCCTGCGGCTCGCTCTCGACCACGGGCTCCGGCGGTGTCGAGGCGCAGCCGACCCGGGACGAGGCCCTGCGCCTCATGGGCGGGCAGGCGCAGGCGGGGCCCTCCTCAGAGCCCTGCGAGGCCTGAGCGCATGAACGACGGAGCCACGACGTCGCTGCTCCTCGGCCTGCCGGCAGCCAACCACAGCTCCGACCGCCTCGGGCTGACGTCCGTCTGCTCGGCCAACCCCACCGTGCTGAGCACGGCGCTGGCGAGGGCGGCCCAAGCCGGCGTCGCCTGCGTCGAGTCCACGTCCGGCCAGGTGAACCAGGAGGGTGGCTACACAGGCCTGACGCCGGCCGGGTTCCGCGATCACGTGCTGGCCACGGCAGCGGCAGAAGGGCTGCCGCCGGAGCGCCTCATCCTGGGCGGCGACCACCTCGGCCCACACCCGTGGCGGCATCTCACCGCCATGGAGGCCATGACGCGCGCCCATGAGCTGGTGCGCGCCTGCGTGCTCGCCGGATACGCCAAGATCCACTTGGACGCCAGCATGCCCTGCGCCGACGACCCGGGGGAAGAAGCAGGCTCCCTCGCGGCCGAGGTCGCGGCGGCGCGGACGGCCGCGCTCTGCGCGACGGCCGAGGCCGCGCACGCGGAGCGCGGGGCGGCCCCAGCCCCCGTGTACGTCGTCGGCACCGAGGTGCCGGCTCCGGGCGGTCAGGCGGCGGACCTGGACGAGGCTCAGGTGACGCGCGTCGCCGATCTGCAGGCGACGCTCGAGCTGTCGCGTCAGGCGTTCGCCGCGCGCGCGCTCGACGCCGCCTGGGAACGCGTCGTCGCCGTCGTCGTCCAGCCCGGCGTTGAATTCGGCGACCACGGCGTCATCGACTACGAGCCGAGCGCCGCCGCCGAGCTGAGCGCGTATCTGAGGACGCTGCCCCACCTCGTCTCCGAGGCCCACTCGACGGACTACCAGCGGCCCGCCGCCCTGCGCGCTCTGGTCGAGGACGGCTACGCCATCCTCAAGGTCGGGCCGCGTCTCACCTACGCCTTCCGCGAAGCGGTGTTCGCGCTGGAGCTCATCGAGGGAGAACTCCTCGGCCGCAGCGAGCGGCGCTCGGGGGTGCGTGAGGCACTCGATACGGCCATGCTGGCCATGCCAGGACACTGGCGGCCGTATTACGCCGGCGACGAGGACGAGAGCGCGCTGGCGCGCGCCTTCAGCTACAGCGACCGCTGCCGCTACTACTGGCCGCAGCCTGCCGTGCGGCAGGCCCTGAGCAGGCTGCTCGCCAACCTGCGCACTCAGGCGATCCCGGCGTCACTGCTCAGCCAGTACCTGCCGGACGCGTACTGGGCCGTGCGCGACGGGCGGCTCGCAGCCGAACCGGCGGCGCTGCTGCGCCACCACGTCGGCCTGGTCCTCGACGAGTACGCCGCCGCCTGCGCGCCCCGTGCGGCGGCCGACGTCTGAGCGCGGCTCAGCCGGAGAACGCCTCGTAGGAGCGCTCGATCGTGTAGAACCGGGCGCTCAGCCCGTACTCCTCCACCTCGACGACCACGACGGAGGGGTCGTCGTCCTCTTCGTGCGGCGAGGACGCCGATCCGGGGTTGAGGTACAGCGAGCCCTCGACCCATTCCACCGCCGGCAGGTGGTCGTGACCGCAGATGACGAGGTCCGGCGCGCCGTCCGGAAGGCCGTCGATCTTGCGCATGGCCAGGCGCTTGAGCAGACGCTTGCGCTTGTGCCCCACGACGAAGCCCACGCCCTCGATCTCGCCCGCGATCTCACGCGGTAGCTTCGCGAGCTTGCCGACGTCCATGTTGCCGGCCACGGCGGTGACCGGCGCGATCGCTTCGAGCTCGGCGAGGGTCTGGGGGTCCATGATGTCGCCGGCGTGGATGATGTGGCGCACGCCGGCGAAGATGCCGGCTACTTGAGGAGCCAGGTAGCCGTGCGTGTCGGAGATCACGCCGATGCGCACTCGCTCGCTGCGTGGATCGGTCACTCTCGGCCTCGATTCTGTGGCGCACCGGTCGTCCCCGAGGCGCGCCCCGCTCCGCTCGACGGGCCGGATTCTACACCCCGCCCGGCGCGGCGGCGCGGTCCGCCCGTCAGGTCTGCACGGTTTCTACCCGTTTGCCGGCGGGCAGGCTACGCACGCCACATACTACTGGGGCCGGTGGGGGCATCGGCCCAGAGCCCTGAGAGGAGCCTCAATGGCCGATGAACCCGTGTTCGTCTTCCTGGCCACCTACGACGAAGCCGAGAGCGCCCATGAGGACCTCGAGGCGCTGCGCACCCTGCACGCGCGCGGTTTCGTGGGCACCTACGACGCCGCCGTGATCACCAAGACCGAGGACGGCAAGGTACATGTCCACAAGTGGGAGAAGCCGACGCAGCACGCCGCCTGGACGGGCATCGCCGTGGGGGCCGTCGTAGGCATCGTCTTCCCGCCCTCGCTCATCGCCGGCGCGGCCGTGGGCGGCGCCGCCGGCGGCCTCATCGGCCACCTGAAGAGCGGCATGTCGCGTAAGGACATGCGCGAACTGGGCGAGCTGCTCGATGAGGGCACGGCCGCGCTCGTCATCGTCGGCAAGGCCAAGCTGGACGAGCAGATGAGGGCGGCGCTGTCGCGCGCCACCAAGATCATGGAGAAAGAGGTCGACGCCGACCAGAAGGGGCTCGAGAAGGAGCTCGAGAAGGCGCAGAAGGACGCCGTGTAGCCCGGACGCGTCAGCCGGCGCCGAGACCTGGTATCACTCGGCGGGCGTTGCCCGAATACACGCGCTTCAGCACCTCGTCCGGGAGCCCCAGGCCCGACACCCGCCAGCGACCCTGGGGCGGCGGCTCGTCGGGCGAGTACGCGAAGTGCTCGTCATCGGTCTCGAGGAAGCGGAACGAGATGGCGTACTCGCGAGGGTCGGGCGGGACGGCGTCGGTACCGAAGAGCACGCGGTCGCTGTGGCGAAGCACGAGCTCCCGCGCCCGCCGCGGCTGGCGCCCGAGCTCCCCGACGCGCGCGGCGATGTCGACGTACAGGTTCGCGTGCGCGCAAAGCAGGCGATCGACGAGATCCAGGTCCTCGGCGGCGCCGGCGACGTGCGCCGCGATGAACGTGCTGCCCGGATGCGCGGCGACGAGACGCTCCAGCGCCTCCAGCAGCCGCCGGTAGTGCGGCCGGCCGAAACGCGCGTATGACCAGTCCGGATGGCGCTGCAGCTCCTCGAAGCGCTCGTTGCGCCCGTCGACCGGATCGAAGAAGGCGAGCGGATCGGCCGTGTGGATCATCACCGGCGCGCCCGCCTCGCCGGCAGCGTCCCACAGCGGCGCCAGCCGCCGGTCGTCGGGCATCAGGAGCTCGCCGTGATCGTCGGTCAAGCCCAGGCCGAGGTCCTTCCACACCTTGAGGCCGCGGGCGCCGCTCGCGAGAGAACGTCGCAGCGAGCCAGCGAGCCGCTCCCCGAAGCCCGGCGACGCCGTCTCCGACCAGTCGACGTGGCAGAACGTGACGAAGCGGCCGGGGTGGCGGCGGTCGTAGCGCTCCAGGTTCTCCTCGAGCTCCTCGCCCCAGCGGCCGTCGAGGTTCACGACGGCGCGGACGTTGGCCGCGTCCATCTGCGAGAGCAGCCGGGAGACGTCGGGCACCGCCCAGGAGCCGTCGTCGCTGAGCCACCTCCCGAGATGGTCGTGAGCGTCGACCGCCGCCCAGCGCGCCCTCTCCACGATGTGCTGCGCGACGGACAGCGTCGGCTGCGGCACGTAGTCCCTGAGGGCGAGGTCGAAAGGTGTCGAGCGGGCCGGCATGCGACGACCCTACACCTGCCGGGCGGACGAGCGATGTACGTTGCGTTTTGCACAAGTGTGTCGTAATGTGCCGACAAATGAGCGAATTCGAACACGAGGTGGCGTCGCAGCCGGCGATCTGGCGGAGAGCGATCGCGCTCGCCGGCGACGCCCGCTCCCTGCTGCCGGACACGGGTGCGCGGGTCGCGGTGGTCGGCTGCGGCACGTCGTACTTCATGGCGCAGGCCCTGGCGGCGCTCCGCGAATCGCGCGGCGAGGGCGAGACCGATCCCTTCACCGCGTCGGACGCGCCGCTCGAACGCGCCTACGACGCCGTCGTCGTGCTGTCCCGTTCCGGCACCACGACGGAAGTCGTGCGTCTGTTGCGCTCGTTGCCGCCGGGCACCACGACGATCGCGGTCTCGGCGGTGCCGGGTTCGCCGGTCGTGCGCGCCGCCACGCGCGCCGTCCTCATGGAGTTCGCCGACGAACGCTCCGTGGTCCAGACGCGGTTCGCCACCGCGACGCTGGCCCTGTTCCGCGCCGCCTTGGGCGAGGACCTCGGGCCGGCGGTCGCCGACGGCGAGCGCGCTCTGGCTGAGCCCCTTGCGCTCGCCGCGGACGACTTCGCGCACTTCGTCTTCCTCGGGCAGGGCTGGACCGTCGGCCTGGCCAACGAAGCGGCGCTCAAGCTCCGCGAGGCCTGCCAGGCCTGGACGGAGTCCTACCCGGCCATGGAGTACAGGCACGGGCCCATCAGCGTGGCCGGCGCGCGCAGCGTCGTGTGGACCCTCGGGCCGGTCGAGCCCGACCTCCTCACGCAGGTCGCGCAGACCGGCGCGACGGTGGTGCGGGGGACGCTCGACCCCATGGCCGAACTGGTCCGCATCCACCGCGTCGCCGGGGAGCTGGCCGCGCACAAGGGCCTCGACCCCGACCGGCCGAGGCACCTCACCCGCTCGGTGGTACTGCCATCGTGACGCTCGAGACAGGGGGCAGGCAATGAAACGTGTCAGCGCAAGCGTTCTGGTTCTCGTCTTCGCCGTCGGCGTGCTCAGTCTCGCCGCGTGCGGCGGATCGAGCGGCGGCGGGGCGGCGAGCCCCTCGAGCAGCCCCACGGGAGTCGTCCACATCACCATGTGGCACGGCGACCTCGACTACGCCGCCAAGGCCGACAACACGCTCGTGGCCCAGTGGAACACGGCGAACCCGAACATCCAGGTGACGGCGCTGTACAACGGCGGCAACGACTTCGCCCTGCAGAAGACCCTCACGGCGATCGCCGGCGGCAAGTACCCCGACATCACCTACATCTTCGGATCCTGGGCGGCCAATATCATCAAGAGCCCCAAGGTCGTCCAGCTCAACGACCTCATCGCCAAGGACTCCTCCTTCGACTGGAACGATTTCTGGCCGGCCGAGCGCCTCGCCGCCACCGTGAACGGCAAGATCGTCGGCGTGCCGGCTCTGGTCGACAACCTGGCCATCGTCTACAACAAGAAGCTCTTCGACAAGGCGGGGATCGCCTACCCCACCGCCCAGTGGACGTGGGACGACTTCCGCGCCGCCGCCAAGAAGCTCACGATCCCCTCGGCCAAGCAGTTCGGCTGGGGCTATCCGGCCGACGCCAGCGAGGACACGGTCTGGCACTGGGAGGCCATGCTCTGGGACTACGGCGGCGACATCCTCACGCCGGACAACAAGCAGGCGGCCTTCAACTCGGCGCAGGGGATCCAGGCGCTGACCATGCTCGGCGACATGGCGACGGTGGACAAATCGGTCTACATCGACACCACCAACACCAAGATCCAGCCGACGTTCAACAACGGCCACATCGGCATGCTCGTCACCGGCCCCTGGGACCTGCCGGCGTTCCCCGACGTCAACTTCGGCGTGCAGGTCATGCCGGCCAACCACCAGACGATCTCCGGGCCGGACAACTGGGTGCTGCTGAACAACGGCCCCGACCGCGTCAACGCCGCGTGGCAGTTCATCAAGTGGTTCACGGACGCCAAGCAGCAGACGTACTACGACCTGCAGACCGGCGCCCTCCCCATCCGCCAGTCTCAGCAGCAGCTGCCTGAGTTCCAGACGTACCTGAAGAAGTATCCGGGCACCGACGTGTTCGTGCAGAACATGGGCAATGCGCAGAAGGCGCGGCCCACGATCCCGCAGTACTCGAAGATCTCGGGGTTCATGGGCACGGCCATCGTCTCGGTGCTGCTCGGCAAGTCGGACGCCAAGACCGCTCTCGATCAGGCGGCCCAGCAGACCAACGCGGTCCTCGCCGTGCCGGGTCAGTGAGCCCGCGCCAAGGATCGACGACGCAGCGCCTGCTCGGCTCGGACAGCTTCGCCGGCTGGGTCTTCGTGTTGCCGGCTGCCGTGCTGATCGTCATCTTCGGCATCGTGCCGATCGGCTGGTCGGCGCTCATGTCGTTCCAGGCCAACGACCTCGTGTCGCCGCCGACCTGGGTCGGTCTCGCCAACTACAAAGCCCTGCTGCACGACCCCGCTTTCGCGGCGTCGGTGCGTCACACGCTCGTCTACACGGTGCTCTTCGTGCCGCTCTCTGTGGCCGGCGCGCTGCTCGTCGCCTGGGCCCTCAACCGCAAGCTGCGCGGCGTGCGTTTCTACCGGCTTGCGGTCTTCGTGCCCGTCGTCACCTCGACCGTCGCGACGGGCATCATCTTCATGTGGCTGCTGGACCCGGTGTTCGGCCTCGCCAACTTCTTCCTCAGCAAGCTCGGCCTGCCGCAGCAGGGGTTCCTGCAGGACCCGAACCAGGCCCTGTTCTGCATCGTGGGCATGACCATCTGGGGCTGGCTCGGCTTCGACGTGATCATCTACCTCGCCGCCCTGCAGGGGGTGCCCGAGGAGCTCATGGAGGCGGCCACCATCGACGGCGCCGGCAAGTGGAGCTCGTTCCGCAACGTGGTGCTGCCCTTCCTGCGGCCCGCCACGCTGTTCCTCGTGGTGTGGTCGACGATCAGCGCGCTGCAGCTCTTCGACGAGATCTACGTGACGACGCGCGGCGGGCCCCTGGGCTCCACCACCGTGGTCGTCTTCTACCTCTATCAGCAGGCGTTCCAGTTCTTCAACGGCGGCTACGGCGCGGCCATCGCCTACGTGCTGTTCCTGGCGATCCTGGTGATCACGATCGTCCAGCTCAGGGTCGGCAGCCGGCGCATCTACAGCAACTCATGAGGGCGGCGTGATGGAAGCCGGCTCCATCATCCGCGTGGACCGCGCGATAGACCTCGACGCGGTCCCCGACAAGCGGCCGCGCCGCTGGCCGTTCAGTCCGTGGCACTTCTTCCTGATCCCGCTCGCCGCCGCGATGCTGCTGCCGCTCGTCTGGTCGGTGATCACCTCACTGGAGACCTCGGCGGAGGCGCAGCGCTTCCCGCCGGTGCTCCTCCCGCGGTCGCTGCGCTTCCAGAACTACGTCGACGCCTGGAACTCGCTGCCGTTCGGCCACTTCTTCCTCAACAGCTTCCTGTACTCGGCGGCGACGGTGGCCGGGAACCTCCTCTTCTGCAGCCTGGCGGCCTACGCCTTCGCCAGGCTCAAGTTCTTCGGCAGCAACGCCCTTTTCGTGCTGCTGCTGATCACGCTGATGGTCCCGTTCCAGGTCGTGATCATCCCGACGTTCCTCATCGTCCGGCACCTCGGCCTCATCGACAACGTGGGCGGGCTGATCGTCCCCAACCTCTGCGGCGTGTTCGGCATCTTCCTCCTGCGCCAGTTCTTCCTGTCGCTGCCCGTCCAGCTCGAGGAGGCGGCGCGCATCGACGGTGCCTCGCGCCTTGCCGTCCTCTTCAAGATCGTGCTGCCTCTCTCGGCGCCCGTGCTCGCCACGCTCGCGATCATCCAGTTCATGTGGTCGTGGAACGACTTCCTCTGGCCGCTGATCATCATCACCACCCCGGAGCACGCGCCGCTGCAGCTGGGGTTGTCGATGTTCCAGGGCGCGCACGTCACACAGTGGAACCTGCTCATGGCGGGGACGGTGATGAGCCAGATCCCCATGCTCGTAGCCTTCCTCGTCGCTCAGCGCTGGTTCATCCAGTCGATCGCCTACACGGGGATCAAGCAGTGACCGCGGCAGCCGGAGGCTAGCACCGTGGCCGACGTGTCCTTCCGCGACGTGACCAAGGTGTTCCCCGGCGACGCGACCGCGATCGACCGCCTCACCCTCGACGTCCCCGACGGCGAGTTCATGATCCTCGTCGGACCTTCGGGGTGCGGCAAGACGACGGCGCTCCGGCTGGTCGCGGGGCTCGAGTCGGCCACCTCGGGGACGATCACCATCGGCGGCCGCAACGTCACCCATCTCTCGCCGAGGGACCGCGACATCGCCATGGTCTTCCAGAACTACGCGCTGTACCCGCACATGACCGTGTACAAGAACCTCGCCTTCGGCCTGCGCCAGCGTCGCGTCACGAGGACGGAGATCGACCGCAGGGTGACGGAGATGAGCGCGATGCTCGGCCTCGACCAGCTCCTGCGGCGCCGGCCCGGCCAACTGTCGGGCGGCCAGCGCCAGCGCGTCGCCATGGGTCGCGCGCTGGTGCGCGAGCCCAAAGCGTTCCTCCTCGACGAGCCGCTCTCCAACCTGGACGCCAAGCTGCGCGTGCAGATGCGGGCGGAGCTCAAGCGCCTGCACCAGCGGTTCGGCGTCACCACGATCTACGTGACCCACGACCAGGTGGAGGCGATGACGCTCGGCGACCGTCTCGCCGTGATGTCCGCCGGCAAGCTGCAGCAGATCGGCACGCCACAGGACGTGTACGAGAAGCCGGACAACGTCTTCGTGGCGCACTTCATCGGCAGCCCGCCGATGAACCTCCTCAAAGGCCTGGTGACGGGCGGCGTCGTGCGCGCCGGAGACCTCGAGGCGCCCGCGCCGGGGGCCGTGCCCGACGGGCCGTGCGTCGTCGGCATCCGCCCCGAGTCGCTGTCGCTGGCGGGGCCCGACGAAGCCGTCGCCGCGCTCCCCTTCGAGGTCGAAGTGGTCGAGCCGCTCGGCGGCGAGCTCCTCGCCCACGGCTCTGTCGGCGGGCAGCTCGCCTCGCCCGACGTGGAAGAGAGCGAGCTGCTGCTCGCCGGGACGGCGGCGCGGGCCCGGATCACCGCCCGCCTCGACGGCCGCCTGCGGCTCAAGGCGGGCGATCGCGTGCGTCTGGCGGTGCACCCGGGCGAGATCTACCTGTTCGACGCCGAGTCCGGCCTCGCCATCCGTTGAGCGGGCGGTGTTGATTCATGCACGACCCGGCCCTCATTCGCACAGAAACCTTCACCGCCCCTGATAGCATGACGGCATGCGTCAAGAAGAGCGACTCAGCCTGATCCTCGAAGAGCTGGCGGCGGGCGGCGCGGTGGGCGTCGCGCAGCTCGCCGCCAGGCTCGACGTGTCCACGGCCTCCGTGCGCCGGGACCTGCAACTGCTCGAGGAGCAGCGCCTCCTCTCGCGCACTCACGGCGGCGCCGTGGCCAACAGCACGGTCTACGAGCTCCCTCTGCGCTACCGCGGCGGCCGCCACCGCGACGAGAAGCGGCGCATCGCCGTGGCCGCCGCGGCGCGGGTGAGCGACGACATCGCCTCCGTGGGCCTCACCGGCGGCACTACCACCACCGAGGTGGCACGGGAGCTCGCCGACCGTCAGGGGCTCACGATCGTCACGAACGCGCTCAACATCGCCGCGGAGATGGCGCTGCGCGGCGACCTCAAACTCGTGGTGACCGGCGGGACGGCGCGCAGCGAGTCCTACGAGCTCGTCGGCCCCCTGGCCGAGGCCGCGCTGGCGACCATGAACCTCGACCTCGCCATCGTCGGCGTCGACGGCATCAGCGCGGCAGCGGGGCTGACGACCTACCACGACATCGAGGCGCACACCAACCAGGTCCTCATCGGCCGCGCCCGGCGGGTGATCGTCGTGGCCGACGGCTCCAAGGTGGGCAAGGTAGCCTTCGCGCGCATCTGCGAGCTGACGGCCGTACACGAGCTCATCAGCGACGCCTCCGCTCCGGCGCGGGAGCTGCGCCTGCTCGAGGACGCGGGCGTCCTCGTCACCACGGTGTGAGCTTCGTGACCGACGGCGCACGCTGGAGGGCGCCGGCCGGCTGCCTACTCATCGTGGCCACGGCGCCCGCCTTCTTCGCGGTGGCGCCGCGCTTCGAAGGGCTCGGCGTGATCGTCGCGGGCGCGCTCGCCCTGGCCGCCCTCGCACTGGGCGTGTGGCTCGCCGCCGGATGGCTGGGAGTCAGGCGGCGGCGCATCGCCGGCGATCGCGAGCAGCCCGGCTGCCTCGCCCTCCTGATGACGCTCGTCACCCTCCTGATCGGCGCCGCCATCCTCTACTACGTGATCTTCTACGGCGCCGGCGCCTACCTCGGCGGCTGGAACGTCTAGTTTGTGTCCCCCATCACGATTTTTGCGCCCGCACGCAGATGGGTAGTCTCCCTTGCGAGACACGACCACGCAGCGATTGCTGCACTCTTGGGGCAAGGAATGGAGCGGTTTTGGCTACCATCCAGCGCGAGATAGCTATCAAGGCGTCGCCGGCACAGGTGCGGGACGCTTGGGACGACTTCAGTCATTGGATCCTCACCGGGGGGCGGAAGCTCAGCTGCGACGAGTTCGCCTGCGTGAACGCGGTGGACGCGGGCAACGTACAGTTCGCGCCTTTCGACGGCGCCGGGACGCGTGTGGTCTTCCGCCTGGACGTACCCGCCGGCGAGCCAGGCCCGACCTTTCGGGAGCTCGAGCGGCACGTGGACCACGACCTCATCGTCTTCAAGGACTACATGGAGCGTGGCGGCCTCGCGGCCGGCAAGCCGACGTCGGACGAGGACGCTACCCTGAAACACGACGCGGGCGTGAAGGGCGACAAGCCGCGCCACGTGCGGTTGAGCACTGAGCCGGACACGACGTTCTGGCGCAGCCATTTCCCGACGTGAGCGAAGACGCCGGTGGGCCGGCGGTCCCTCAGGGGGCCGCCGGCCGCACCATGACAGGCCGGGTGAGCTCCTGGACCTGCGTGCGCCAGCTGACCTCGGCCGACGGTCTCGCGGTCGCCGGCCTTCTCGACGCGGCCGTCGGCGAGGGCTTTCACGACGTCGCCGCTGCCGACCAGCGCCTCTCGTTCGTGGGCGAGGACGCGGCCGGCCTCGCGGGCGTCATCCTCGCGACCCTGAGTCCCTACGAGGAACTGCGCGACTTCTACGCCGTGCCGGGCCGGCTGCCCGACTTCGCGCTGGTCCCGGCTCCCGGCACCCTGGCGCACGTGCGTGAGCTTGCGGTCGCGCCGCGGGCGCGCCGCGCCGGCCTCGCCACCGCGCTGCTGGCGCGCGCCGAGAAGGCGGCCGCCGGGCTGGGGGCGCAGATCCTGCTCCTCAACGCCTGGCTGCCGGCCGGCGAGCCCACGCCGGCGAGCGTGCCGTTCTACCAGAGCAACGGCTACCGCGCCGCCGGCGACATCGTCGGGTTCTTCGCGGCCCCCGACGTGACTCCGGGCGCCGCGTGCCCGTTCTGCGGGCCGCCTCCCTGCCGCTGCGCCGTTCGCGTCTTCGTCAAGGACCTGCGCCGCTAGGACGCGCCGGGCGCCCGCTCAGCGCGAGAACGTGTCCGGCGACCACGTGCGGCGCTTGGCGGCCCACTCGGGGTCGTCGCGCCACACGAAGTTGTCGTTCTGCAGGTCCTGGAGCGCGAACGTGAGCTCCTCGCGCGTGTTCATCACGAATGGGCCGTAGCGCGCGATGGGCTCCCCCAAGGGCTTGCCGCTCACCAGCAGGAAGCGCACGTGGTGCTCGTGCGCCTGCACCCGCACCTCGTCGCCGTCGCCGAACACCACGAGGTGCGGGGCGTCCAGCAGCTCGCCGTCGAGGTCGCCGCGGTAGCCGAGGTCGGCCTCGACGCCGAACTGGCCTTCGCCCTCGAAGACGTAGGCGAAGGCCGAGTGCCCGCGCGGGACCGCCTGGACGAAGTCGGTGTTCGCCGGCAGCGTGACGTCGAGGTACTCGGGCTCGGCGTAGATCTCGCTCACGGCGCCGTCGACGCCGTCGACCTGGCCGGCGATCACGCGGACCACTGCGCCGTCGTCGCGCCGCACCTCGGGCACGGCCGCGGCGGAGATGTCCTGGTACCGCGGTCTCGTCATCTTGAGCTCGGCCGGCAGGTTCACCCAGAGCTGGAAGCCGCCCATGAGCCCTTCGCGCGGGCGCGGCATCTCCTCGTGCATGATGCCGCCGCCGGCGGTCATCCACTGGATGTCGCCCGGCCCGATAGCGCCGGCGTTGCCGATGCTGTCGCGGTGGTCCACCTCTCCGGCGAGCATGTACGTCACCGTCTCGATGCCGCGATGCGGGTGCCAGGGGAAGCCCGCGATGTAGTCGTCAGGGTCGTCGGACTGGAAGTGGTCGAGCAGCAGGAAAGGGTCGAGATAGTCGAGCGTGGCCGTGGCGATACTTCGCCGGAGGCGCACCCCGGCCCCTTCGATCACCGGCGTGGGCTGGATGACGCGGTCGATGGCGCGCGGCTCTGGGGACATGGACAGGCTCCTTCTGTCGAGATCCATTCCCGATGTGGTTCCCCGCCGCCGCCGCGCGCGAACCGTCGGCGCCGCACGCAGGCTGCGGCCCGTCACGGTGGCAGGACGAAGCGCCCGTCCTCCGGCCGCTCAGCCGGCCCGCGCGGCCTCCAGCAGGCGACGCGGATCCGGGTGTCCGTCGACGCCGTGCTCGGCCGCGGCGGCGTCGATGAGGCGGCACAGCTCGGCCTCCACGTCGTCAGGCAGGCCGAGCGATGGGCGCGCGGCAAGCTCCGCCACGCGCGCCCGGGCGCGGTCCACGGCGTCCGGGCGTCCAGCGGAGGCCCACTCCTCGTCGCCGCCGCGGAAGCTGAAGTCGTCGGCGGCCTTCCCACGGCGCAGCCAGCGCCGCGTGTGCCGCGTGCCCAGGTGCCCCATGACGCCGGTGACGCCCTCCGCGATGGCGTCCACGTCGAGGGCGTCGTCGTCCCAGGCCGGCGGGTCGAGGGCCGCCAGGGCCGAGCGGTAGATGGCGTCGTCGATGACGAGCAGCTCGAGGCACGTCGTGGTGTCGCCCCACGCACCGATGCCCGACATGAAGCGCGGCCGCGCCAGCGCCCCGACGACCGAGGGCACGGCGTGCTGGTAGCCGGCCTGCATGTCCAGCAGCCTCGCCGACGTGTCCGGCCCATAGCAGTCGCAGGCAAGGCCGTGCCGCCGCGCGAGGAGGGTCGCCCCCACGGAGGCGCGCGCCCATTCTCCCGCGCCCGCAAGAAGCTTGCCGCTGGCGGGGTCGGCCGGCGACAGCCGGGCGCCGTAGCTGCAGGCGGCGCCCGGCGCGGCTGCCTGGACGAGCACGATACCAGCCAGGATCTCTGCGTCCTGCTGTGCCAGCGCGCCGGCCATGGACGCCGGCGCCGTCGTTCCGGCCACCGGGTTGGTGAGCAGCTGGACGGCGATGCCCAGCCTGGCCGCCTCGACGATCGCGTCGCACACGCCCGGCCCCAGGTGCAGCGGGCTCACCGGCGAGAAGCCCATGTCGATGGCGTGCGCATTCGACGGGCGGACGGCGCGGAGGCCGGCCACCGCCGCCGCCATCTCCGCGAGGTAGCGCGCCTGCCACGCGAAGTCGAGGCCGGGGCCCCCGACGCACTTGTCGGTCTCACCGTGGATGGCGAGGTAGGAATAGAGCGGGTGCAGCGGGCCGGGGACGTCCGACGGCGTCACCAGGGTGTTGATGCTGTCCGGGTAGCGACCGTGGTGCATCACGCGCGCCGCCAGCACCTGGTCACCAAGGGTCGCGCGCCGGGCCTCCCCGGTGCGCGCGTCGGCGACGTCCGGCGCCTCGCCCATGTTGTGCACGTAGATGCGCCCGGGCTCGGCGCTCATGACGACGTCGCGCGCCGGGTCGCGAGCCATCAGGGTGAACTCGGCGGGGCACGCCGCGAGGGCCGCGGCGACGGCGGCCGCCGGGATCAGCACCCGGCCCTGCGGGCCGGGAGTGCAGCCGGCGGCCGCGAGCAGCTCCGCGGCGGCGGGCGCGTCCACCCGCACGCCCACGCGCTCGAGCAGCGCCAGCGAGGCCGCCCGGATGGCCTCGACGGCCTCGGGCGGCCACAGGTCGGCGGCACGGGAGTACGAGGGCGTCGTCATAGGCCCGGCAGTCTACCAGACTCCTCTCGACACCCCTTCCACCGGAAGCGCGAGACGGCGGAGACGATGTCGCCGACGCCGGACGGCGTGGTCTTCGGCGAGGGCGGGGCACGGCGCGCCGGGCCTGGCAGCGGGCCCGCTCAGGCGCGCCGCGTCGTCGCGAGGATCAGCAGTGCGACGGCGACGAGGGCACAGGACACCAGGACCGGCTGCCACACCGGCGCCCACCATTCGCGCGGGATGAGGAAGAGCAGGTCCCTGGTGCGCGGCGACGACGGCCACCGCAGGTACGCGTAGAGCCAGACGTAGTAGAAGACGTCCCACACGGCGAAGGCGAAGAGCCAGTAGGCCGCTCGCTGCCACCAGGTGCGGCCCGCGAGATAGCCCACCGCCAGCAGCATCACCATGGTCGCCGCCTCGCGCGCCTGCTCGTAGCGCAGGTACGAGGGCGGGAAGTGGAAGCGGCCGGGGTGGTAGGAGAGCGAGAACTGCAGCGCGAAGAGCTTGCGCAGGTAGACGACGACCATCGCCTCCACGAGCGCGAAGGCGACCGCCCACGCCGCCACGGCGGCGAGGCGCACCCAGGGACTCTGTGTCGGGGACGTAATCATGGCAGACGCCGATGATACGCGCCGGCAAGGGGCGCGGCACCCGTACACGGCCGCGCCGGCGCCGGCCGCAGCGGGGCGGCATGCGGCCGGGTTGCCGCCGGCCGATTGCATCCGTACACTACATACATTCCGCAAAAGTAATCGCCGGCTCCGCGCCGGCCGCCGGAGGTCCGCGTTGCCCCAGTCAGCACACCACCTCGAACGCCACACCCAGCTTCTCGCCGACTGCCACGAGGCGGCGCAGGCGGTGTTCGCTTCTCTCAACCGCAGCGCCGGCCCCGAGCTGCTGTCACTCGACCTCACCATGGGCCAGTTCAAGGCCATGGCCACGCTGACGATGAACGGCCCGCAGCCCGTGGGCGAGCTCGGGCGGCGCCTGGGCATCAGCGAGCCGGCCGCCAGCCTGCTCGTCGACAAGCTGGCGGAGCGTGGCCTCGCCGTGCGCGAGCGCGACCCCGGGGACGGCCGGCGCACGCTGGTGACGCCGACGCCGGCCGCGGCCGAGCTGGCCGCCCGCCTGCGCGAGGGCCGGCAGGAGCACATCCTCGCCTGGCTCGGCGCGCTGACCGACGCAGAGCTCGAGGGGCTCACGCTCGGGTTCCGCGGTCTCCTGCGCATCGCCGCGGAGGACGCGCCGTCGCAGGATGCGGCGCGCGGACCCTTGGCGCTGGCCGCGGAGGTGCAAGGTGGCTGAGGTCCGCGCCGAGACGCTGAACCACCCCGTGCCCCAGCCCTGGGGCGACACCCTCAGCCGGCGACGCATCGGCTTCGTCATCGCCGCCGTCATGCTCGGCATGCTGCTCTCGGCGCTCGACCAGACGGTGGTCGGCACCGCCATGCCGCGCATCATCGCCAGCCTCAACGGGCTGCAGCACTACGCCTGGGTCGCCACTGGCTACCTTCTCGCCTCCACCGCCTCGATGCCGATCTGGGGCAAGCTCAGCGACGCCTACGGCCGCAAGCGCTTCTTCATCGTCGGCATGGCGATCTTCATCACCGGCTCGGTGCTCTGTGGCCAGAGCCACAGCATGACCGAGCTCATCCTCTTTCGCGCCTTCCAGGGGCTTGGCGCCGGCGCCATGATGCCGATCTCGCAGGCGATCATCGGTGACATCTTCCCGCCGGCGCAGCGCGCCCGCTGGACCGGCGTGCTCATGAGCGTCTTCGGCGTGGCCACCATCATCGGCCCGCTGATCGGCGGGTGGATCACCGACAGCAGCCTGGGCTGGCGCTGGACCTTCTACGTCAACGTGCCGGTGGGCATCGCGGCGCTCATCTTTGCCGCCATCGCCCTTCCGAGCCACGTGAACGTGCGCAAGCACAACATCGACTACGTGGGCTCCGCCGTCCTCGTGGCGGCCGCCGTGCCGCTGCTGCTCGGCCTGAGCTGGGGCGGCAGCACCTACGGCTGGTCTTCGTGGCAGATCATCGTCACATTCGCGTTCTCGGCAGCCATGTGGGTGACCTTCTACCTGCGGGAGGTCCGCGCCGCTGAGCCCGTCATCAATCCGCGGCTCTTCCAGAACAGCATCTTCAGCGTCTCGGCCGTGGCCTCGGCGCTGCAGAGCGCGGCCATGTTCGGCGCCATCATGTTCCTGCCGCTCTTCGTGCAGGGTGTGCTCGGCAAGTCGGCCACCAATTCGGGCATCATCCTCATGCCCCTCATGCTGGGCGCCATCGCCACCAGCATCGGCGCCGGGCAGATCCTGTCTCGTACCGGCAAATACAAGGTCATCGTGATCGTCGGCTTCGTGCTCACGGCCATCGGCGCCTTCCTGCTCTCGCGCATGGGCGTGAACACCACGTGGCCCACGCTGGCGATGGACATGGTCGTCCTCGGCCTCGGCCTGGGCATCGCCATGAGCGCTTTCACCGTGATCGTGCAGAACCAGTATCCGTCGCACCGGCTCGGCGAGGTCACTGCCTCGCTGCAGTTCTTCCGCTCCATCGGCGCGACCGTGGGCCTGGCCGTGTTCGGCACGATCCTCAACAACCAGTTCGCCTCGGCCATGAAGACCAACCTGCCGGCGCCGCTGCAGAAGTTCAACGGCTCCGCGGCGCTGGACAACCCGCAGGTGCTGCTCTCGCCGGCGGCCAGCGAGAAGATCCACGGTCTGTTCGCCAAGTTCGGGGCCGCCGGCGATCAACTCTTCCACGGCTTCATGAACGCCGTGCGCCTGAGCCTGGACACGGCGATCAGCGACCTGTTCTTCCTGGCCGCCATCGTCGCCGTGATCGGCCTCGTCGTCGTGCTCTTCCTGCGCGAGGACCCGCTGCGCAGGACGCACGCCATCGACCCCGAGAGTGGGGAAGAGGACAGCGAGGCCGGGCCGGAGGTCGACAGCGTCCTCGGGGCCCAGACGGAGCCGGTGGCCTAGAACCTGGCGCGGCGGCGCCTGGCGGGGTCAGGCGTGCGCGCGGCGCGCGGGGCGCGAGCGGAGCCGCCAGGCGAAGCCGGCAAGCCGCGCCTCGTCGATGGGGTCGCCGTCGTTGTAGACGAAGAGGGCCGGGAGGCCGGCCTCGCGCCGAAGCTGAGCTTCGGCGATCAGGGCCGGCCCACAGCCGCGCGGCGCAACCGACACGACGCCGTCGACCGGCTGCGTGCGCCACGTGAGCAGCGCCCCGCCGACCGCCGGGATCGTCTCGCCGAACGGATACGGCGCCACCAGCCGGCGGCTCTCGCGGTCCACCGCCCGCACGTCGTTCCAGAAGGCCCAGGGGTGATCCCTGCGCACCGCGGCCAGCAGGCGGTGGATGACGTAGCGCATGGTGAGCAGCGTCGCGCGCTTCTCCGGCAGCTTGGCGAGCCGGACGCCGTCCTGGATCTGCCGCAGCTGCAGCAGCTCGAAGAACCCGCCGTAGGGTTCGAAGATGGGCCGCAGGCCGTGGTCGGCGAGCTTGCGCTGCAGGTCGTCGTTGCCCCACTCGTCCACGCGCAGGTAGAGGTCGCCGCAGAGGTAGACGTCGCGCAGTCCGGCGGTGCGCGCGGGCTCCTTGGGGAGCTCGCGGTATCGCACGGCGGCCTCGCCGAGCAGCGCCTCCACCTCGGCGCAGAAGCGCCAGGCCGCGGCCAGGTTGCCGGCGGGGCCGGCATCCGGTCGCGGCTCCTCGAGCATGCTCACGAGCCGCGCCGAGTACCGGCGGAACAGCGCGTCCGAGGACCCGCGCTCTTTCTCGGCCGCGAGGTGGTAGAAGCGCATCATGTTGAGCAGGTCCACCGCGACGAGCGCGATCCAGACCACGGGCATCATGCGCAGGTTGCCCGTGACGAGGCTGAAGTCGGCCACCTCGACGGTGTCGCCGAGGCCGAGCTTCTCAAGGGAGACCTGCTCGGTGAACGGAAACAGGTTGGCGCGGCACGCCTGGAAGCCGTTGCCGGCGCTGAGGAACAGGGCGCGGCGGCCGTCCAGGTGCGGCGCCTCATCGGCCAGGAAGCGGGCGAAGCTGCCCCAGATGAGCTGATACGGCAGGCACTCCTTGCCCGAACAGGCGGCGCCGGCGGCGCGCAGCGCCGCCGCGTCGGGCTCGCCGACGAAGGCCGCGTCGAAGCCGGCGCCGCGCATGGCGGCGGCCAGGTGCTCGCCGAGGCCGCCGCCCACGTGGCCGAAGAAGTAGCGGTCGTAGCCGCCGTCGAGGCTGTGCGGCAGCGGACGGTCGAAGCGCGCCAGACGCGGCTGGCGCCAGCGCCCCCGCCTCCTCCGCGCGCCAGGCGCGCACGCTGTGCAGGAAGGCCTGCACGCGCGTCACGTAGCCGGCCTTGCCGCCGTGGCCGTCGCTCTCGAGCACGGCGTGCGGGTAGCCCTCCACGAGGTCGGCGAAGAGGTGCTCGACCATCGAGTTCGGTCCGCAGCCGTAGGCACCCAGCAGCAGCGGGAACACGTCACCCGCCTGGGCCCCGGCGGCGGCGGCGCGCAGCGTCTGGCCGGCGCTGGCCCAGTGCACCCGGCGCATGCCCGGCACACCGTCGGGCACCGGGTAGCAGTCCACCGGCAGGGGCAGAGCGCCGTTGGCGGCCACGAGCTCGTGGATGCCGGCGTCGAGCACGTCGTCGTGGACGACGTGCGTCTCGCCGGCGACGAGCACCACGGGGTAGCCGTGCTCGCGCGCCCAGGCGAGGGAGCGCCGGCCGATGTCGCGCAGCCCTTCCTCGAAGCGGCGCTGGCTCGCAAGAGCGGCCGCGTAGGCCGTCCGGAAGCGTTCGGGCGGGACGCCGCCCCGTGCCCCGGCGGCCAACGCGAGCGCCGCGGCCGCGCGCCGCAGCGCCCGCCGCGCGCTGCCCGACTCGAAGCCCTCGCCTTCCGCCTCGAAGAGGATCGGGCGCAGCACGCGCGTGTCCGACCCTTCGGCGGCAAGGGCGCGCGCCACCATGTCCGGCGCGCCCTGCGCCATCGGGCACGTGTACGTGACGTCTCCGGCGTTGGGCAGCGGCAGGTGCACGAAGAGCGGCGCGAAGAACACGTCGCAGCCCGTCCCGGCGAGGCCGTGGAGCAGCTTGACCGGCGCGCAGGCGCCGGGAGCGGCGCAGCGGCGGTCGCCCTCGGCGAGCGTCTCGGGGCCGGGCTCCAGCACGTCGACGCGGCAGCCGAGCCGGCGCAGGAGGGTGTGGAAGAAAGGCAGCGTATCGATGAGGTAGTGCGCGCAGGGAAGGGCGACGCTGAGCGTCGTCGGCGCCGCGGACTGCGGCTCCTCCGCGAGGAGCGCGCGAAGGAGCTCACGCCGCTCGCGGTACGGGTTGGGGGCGTCCTTGGGGAGCTTGTCCCCGGGGGCCGACACCGCGTCGTACTTGGGACACTGGCCGCCGCTGACGACCTTCTCGCGCGTCCCGGCGACGTCGATCTCGGCGAGCTCGAGGCGGCAGAGGTTGAGGCAGTCGCGGTCTTTGCACTGGAACTCGCGCCGCCCCGCGACGCGCGCCTCGAGGACGCGTGCGAGGTCCAGCGGCCGGGGCGCGGAGCCGTTGCCGGCCGCCAGCGCATCACCGGCCAGCAGCGCGATGCCCACGGCGCCCATCGCGCCCGGATCGGCGGGCACGTAGACCTCCCGCTCCAGGACCGCCGCGAGCGTGCGCGCCAGCGCCGGGTCGCTGGCCGGCTTGCCCTGGAAGAAGACCCGGCCCAGCAGCCGCCGCTGCCCCATCACGCGGCTACGGTAGTTGCGCACTACCGAGTACTGCAGCCCGGCGAAGATGTCCTCGTGCGAGTAGCCGTCACCGAGGGCCTCGGCGGCGACGTCGGCGACGAACACGGTGCAGGTCTGTCCGAGGTCGGGCGGCCCGTCGCTGCGCGCGGCCAGCCGCCCGAACTCGGCGATGTCCTCGACGCCGTGCGCGAGCGCCTGCTCCTCGAGGAACGAGCCGGTGCCGGCGCTGCACACGCGGTTCATGTCCGCGTCCGCAACGCGGCCGCCCTCTACGTTGATGAACTTGGCGTCCTGGCCGCCGATCTCGACGATCGACAGGCTGCGGCCGCCGTCGGGGTCGAGCCGGGCGGCCGCCAATGCGTGCGCCACGATCTCGTTCTGCACCGTGAGACGGCTGCCGATGTCCGGGTACGCGGCCTGGAACACCGTCGCCGCGGCGTCCCGGCCTGAGCCGGTGACGCCGACCGCGAGCACCGGATTGGGGAGCATCTCGACGACCTCCGCGACGAGCGCCTGCGCCGCCTCCACGGGGTTGCCTTCGGTGCGCCGGTAGACGCTGGCCAGAACGGCGCCCGAGGCGCGCTCGAGCAGCACCGCCTTGGATCCGGTGGAGCCGAGGTCGAGGCCGAGCACGGCCGGCGCCTCGGTTCCGGGCTGAGGCTCGACGGGGTCGGCGAGACGTACCACCGAGCCCGGTCCCTCGCGCGCCGGCGCCAGCCGGGCCACGCGGCTGCGCGCCGGGCGCACCAGCTCGCCAGGGTCGGCCGGGAAGGACCCTGGCCCGGGCGCTCCCGCGGCGCCCGCCGCGGTGGCCGCGTGGCACAGCGCGCCCAGCGCCTCGAAGACGCCGGCCTCCGCGGCCACCGTGACCGGCGCCTCACTCAACCCGGCCAGACCCTGGGCGATCGGCGCGATCAGCGCGCCGTGACCGACGAGCAGCACCGGGCCGTCGACCTTGCTCTTGTCGTACAGGCTGTGCACGTTGCGCGCCACCCCGGCGAACAGTCCGCTGAAGATGCGCGCGTGCGACTCCCCCTGGTTGGCGAAGTGCGTGAGCTCGCTCTTGGCGAACACGGCGCAGCGGCTCGTGACGGTGACGCCGTCCGCGCTCTGCCGCGCCAGCTCCACCGCCTCGTCGAGCGAACGACCGAGCCGCGCGCAGAGGCCTTCTACGGTCTCCCCCGTGCCCGCGGAGCAGCGCTCGTTGGCCTCGTAGCCCACGCGTCCGCCGGCGTCACGCGTGAGCACTGAGTAGCCGCCGCCGCCGACGCGCACCACGTTGAGGGGCCCGTCCGGGTACAGCCAGGACGCCGCCAGCTCCTGGGCGATCTCCTCGGGCAGGCCGCCAAGCGCGGGCGTGCCGAGCCGCTCGCCGTACAGGCCGGTGGCGGCGACCGCCGCGAGCCGCCGGTGATCGAGCTCCCGGTAGAACGCGAGGAACGGGCGCAGCGGCTCGCCGAGGTGGCGTTCGGCGCGCCGCTCGAGCACGCGCAGCGTGCCGTCCGCACCCAGCTCACCGAGCGCCAGCGCCGTGGTGACCTTGCCCAGGTCCACGCCGAGCACGAGGGGCGCGCTGCCCCCGCGCGGGCGGGTGACACTGTCGGAGGGGTTGCGGGTGCTCTCGCGGGCCATGACCGCCCCAACGTACCAGAGCGACGCGGCGGCGGCCATTCGGCCAAGGGTCGCGCCGGCCGCGCCACTGACCGGGGACCGGGTATAGTGGGTGCTGTGGACGGCGACGCATCACTCGACCCCGAGACTCAGCGCGAGCTCGACGACGCCTGGGACGCCATCGAAGACGGCGACCTGGAGGCAGCCGCGCGGGCGCTCGACGCGGCTCGTGCCACGGCGCCCGACGACCCCGCCGTGCTCGAGATCGAGGCCGAGCTGGCGGTGGCCGACGAGCGCCCCGACGACGCGCTCGACGCCTACAAGCGCTGGAGCGACCTCTCCCCCGACGATCCCGGTCCCTGGATCGGCTCGGCCGAGGTCTACCTGGACCACGGCGAGCCCGGCGAGGCGGCGCGCCTCCTGCGCGAGCTGCTCGCCGGCCCGGAGCTCGACCCGCTCGACGAGGCCGACGCGCGCCACGTCCTCGGCCTCGCCTGCGAGGACAAGGACGACCACAAGGGCATGATCCGCGAGTGGCTGGCCGTCCTGCGTCTCGACGCCGCCAACGACGACCCCGCGCCCGCCATGAGCCCCGCCAGCTTCGAGCAGGTCGCCGCGGACGCGCTCGACGAGCTGCCCCCGGAGATCCTCGAGCGCCTGCAGAACGTGCCCATCCTCGTCGAGGAACGGCCCTCGGAGGCGCTGGTGCTCGACGGCCTCGACCCGCGCACGCTGGGCCTCTTCCACGGCATC
Source organism: uncultured Thermoleophilia bacterium (assembly GCA_963709845.1). Lineage (GTDB taxonomy): Bacteria > Actinomycetota > Thermoleophilia > UBA2241 > UBA2241 > CAIXSE01. The sequence continues at coordinate 274,765 of CAVPXV010000003.1, read as the reverse complement.
GCCATGCCGGACCAGTCGGCGCTCGGCCCAGGCCCGGAGACCGGGCTCATCCACCTCTTCCAGCGCAACCTCGAGCGCGAGGCGCGCGACGAGGGGGACCTCGCCGAGCAGATCCGCGTCACGGTGCTGCACGAGACGGCGCACTACTTCGGGGCCGGCGAGGACGACATGCTACGCTTCGGTCTCAACTGACGAGCGCCGCGTACCGCCGCGCGCGGGCGCCGGCCCGATCGGACGTTCGCGGTGCCGGGGGTGCCCGGACACAGGCGCCGCCGCGTCGGGAGAAGCGCAGCGCGGCGGTAGGCTAGGCCCGTCACCACCGTGAGGAGCGCCGCCATGCCGCACGAGCAGCTGGATCAGGGGCCGCGTCCCTTCCGGCTCCGGGCCGTGCTCTTCGACTTCGACGGCACGCTGACGCAGCCCGACGCGCTCGACTTCGCCGCGATCAAGCGTGAGCTCGGCTGCCCGCCCGACGAGTTCGTGCTCGAGTGGATCGAGGCGCTGCCGGGCGGGCCACGGCGCGCGGCCGCCGAGGCCGCGCTCGAGCGCTTCGAGCTGGACGGCGCGGCCGCGTCCCTGCCCAACGAGGGCGCCGAGGACCTCGTGCGGCGCCTCCGGGCCGCCGGGCTGAGGCTCGCCGTGCTCACGCGCAACGGGCGCGCCGCCGTCGACCTCGCCTTCCGGCGCTTCGCGACGCTCTCGGCGGCCGACTTCGACGTGGTGCTCACGCGCGACGACGGCCTGCGCCCCAAGCCGGCCGCGGACGGCGTCCTGCACGCGGCCGCGGCGATCGGGGCAGCGCCCGGCGAGACCCTCGTCGTCGGCGACTACCTGCTCGACGTGCTGGCGGGGCGCGCCGCCGGCGCGGTCACCGTCTACCTCACGAACGGCGCCGCGGACGCCACGCGCGGCGCCGACGCCGACGCGCTCGGCTGCCCGGAGGGCGCCGCTTGCGACTTCGTTGTGGACCGGCTGGCCGAGCTCGACGACGTCGTCCGGCTCGGCCTGCCGCTGCCGCCGGGCAAGCTCCCCAACGACCTGCTCGCGGCGCACCTGCGCGGCTTGGGCTCCGGCGATCCGGCCGTCCTCGTGGCCGCCGGGGTCGGCGAGGACGTCGCCGCCATCGACGCCGGCGGCCTCGAGACGATCGTCGTGCACGGTGACCCGATCACCCTCGCCAGCCGTCACCTCGGCCGCTACGCCGTGCTCGTCAACGCCAACGACATCGTCGCCGGCGGCGCCGAGCCGCGCTGGCTCCTCACCACCGTCCTGCTGCCGGTCGGCACGACGCCCTCTCAGGCGCTGGCGCTGCTGCGCGAGATCGCGGAGGCGTCGGCCGCCGCCGGGGTCACGCTCGTCGGCGGCCACACCGAGGTGGTGGACGCGGTGGCGCGGCCGGTGGTGGCCGCCACCGCGATCGGCGTCGTCCGTCGCGGCGAGCTGCGCGACAAGCGCGACGTGCGCCCCGGCGACCGGGTGCTGCTCACCAAAGGGCTGGCCGTGGAGGGCGCGGCCCTGCTCGCCCAGGAACTGGGCGAGCGCCTCCGCGCCCTCGGCATGAGCGCCGCCGAGCTCGCCGCCTGCCGGGCCCTCCTCGAGCAGATCAGCGTGGCCCCGGAAGGGCGCATCGCCGCCGGCTTCGCCGCCGTGCGCGCCATGCACGACGTCACGGAGGGCGGTCTGGCCACGGCGTTGCGCGAGCTCGCCGCGGCCGCCGGTCACGGCATCATGGTCGCCAAGGAGCGGGTGCCGGTCCTCCCCGAGGCGGCCCGGCTGTGCGCGCTCCTGGGCGCCGACCCGCTCGGGCTCATCGGTTCCGGCAGCCTCCTCATCTGCTGCCGGGCGGAGGAGGCCGGCGCCCTGCTCGGCGCCCTCGCCGGCGCCGGCATCGCGGCCACCGACATCGGAGAGGTCGGCGAGGCCGGCGCCGGGGTCACCGCGCTTGAGCGCGGCCGCCCGGCGCCCTGGCCGGAGTTCGCCGTGGACGAGGCGGCGCGGATCCTCGGCGAAGTCTCTGAATAGCGGACTCGACGGCGCCGCTGACCACACACAGGCGACGCTAGAGGGCCGTGAGCTGCCAGTCGATGTTGAGCTCGTCGCACAGGTGCCCGACCGCCTCGCGCAGATCGGCGACGTGCGTCTGCGCCGGGACCGAGACCACCAGCTCCATCTCGAACAGAGGTGCGTTGGTGTAGGGGGCCGGCCGCAGCGCGGTGTCGACGCTCTCGATGTTCACGCCACTCTCGCCGAGCAGGCGGGCCACCGCCTCCATGAGACCGGGGTGGTCCATCGCCCACGTGTTGAGGCGATAGGGCATGGCGGCCGCGGTGCTGGCCCCGGAGCCCGCGAGGCGGAGCTCGGCGCGCACGTCGGCCTCGCGCTGCAGCGTCCCGATGCCGTCCCTGATGCGGCCGATGACCTCTTCCGAGCCGCCCACCAGCATCATCATCGCGAACTGGCCGCGGAGGTTGACCATGCGGCTGTCCTCGAGGTTGCCGCCGCGTTCGAGCACGTAGCGCGCGACCTCGGCGACGAGGCCGGGGCGGTCGTCGCCGAGGGCGGTGAGCACGGCGTGGTGCGGCTCGGTCATGAGCGGCAGCCTAGCCCCAACGCCGGGAGAACGCAAAGGCCTCCGGGACCGCCCCGCGACCATGCGATAGAGTTGGTGCGTGACTCCTTCGCGCGCGACCTGCCGAGCCGACCTGCACGTGCACTCACGGTGCTCCGCGAACCCCACCGCCCGGAGCATCCGTGCCCTCGGTGGACGCGAGTCGTACACCGCCCCCCTGGACGTCTACGCGGCGGCGCGCGCCCGCGGCATGGACTTCGTCACCATCACCGACCACAACACGCTGGACGGCTCGCTGGAGATCGCGCACCTGCCGGGGACGTTCCTGAGCGCGGAGTTCGACGCGTGGTTCCCCGAGAACGGCTGCCGCGTGCACGTCGTGGGCCTGGGCCTCGATGAACGCAGCTTCGCCGAGGCCATGGCGGCGCGCGCCTCCATCTACGACCTGGTGGCCTGCCTGCGCGAAGCGGGCGTGACGCACTACATCGCACACCCGCTCTTCGACATGACCGGCAAGCTCAGCGTCGACGTGGTCGAGAGGCTGCTGCTGCTCTTCAACGTGCTCGAGGGCCGCAACAGCGCCCGCGTGGTGCGCTGCAACGGCCTCCTGCGTGCGATCGTCGCTGGCCTCACCGAGCAAACGCTCGCCGCCATGGCGGAACGCCAGGGCATCGCGCCCTACGGCGACAGGCCCTGGCGCAAGGGGCTCACCGGCGGCTCGGACGACCACAGCGGCCTGTTCATCGCCGGCGCCCACACCGTCGCGCCGTGCGACGGCACCGTGGAGGGCTTCCTCGCGGCGGTGGCCGCCGGCGAGAGTGAGCCCGCCGGCCCCGAGGGCGACGCGCGCATCCTCGCGCACAGCATCTACGCGGCGTCGTTCTGGAGGCTGCGCGAGATGCTGGGCCTCGACGACGGCGCGCCTCGCCGCCGTACGCGCACGCTCCTCGGCAAGGGCTTCGGCCAGATCGGCCGCGACGTGCCGGTCCTCGACAAGACGGTCCGCGGCGTGCGCAACCTGGCGCCGGGCCTCTACCGCGACGGCGACCGGCGCGGCCCGGCCTGGGAAGACCTGCTCGAGCGCGAGGTCGGCGCCTTGCTGGCGGACCCCGACGGCGTCAACGCGGTGGAACCGCGGGAGCTCAACCGGCGCCTCTTCGTCGTCGGCCAGCGGCTCGCGGATGACGTCGTCAGCCTGCACCTGCGGCCGCTGGTCGACCCGGGCGGCGGCCTGTCGCTCAAGCTGCGCCTGCAGAAGGCCTACGCCGTGGGGATGGTCCACTTCCTGCAGCTGCCGCACTTCATCGCCTGGGACATCCAGAGCCGCGACCGCGCCTCGCAGGACCGCCTGCGCCGGCACTTCCTCGGCGACGCTCCGCTCGCGCCCAAGGTAGCCGTGCTCGCCGACGCCTACGGCGACGGCCACGCCGCCGCGGCGACCATCCGCCGTCTGGCCGAGAGCCTGCGTCGCCGCGGCGCCGAGCTGACCGTGATCACCTCGTCTGATGCGCCGGCCGAGCCGACCGACGGCGTCGCCGATTTCCCGGCGCTGGCCTCGCGTCCCCAGCCGGCCGGCTTCGCGTACCCGCTGGTGGTGCCGCCCGTCGTCGACGTCCTCGACTACCTGGAAGAGGGCGGGTTCACGGCCGTGCACGCCGGCACCTGCGGCAGCATGGGGCTGGTCGCGCTGCTGGCGGCACGACTGCTGCACCTGCCGCTCACCGGCAGCGTCGCCGGCGACCTGCCGCACGGCTTCGAGCGCTACGGATCGTGGTTCTACGGCGCGATGGACGAGGTGTTCGCGCCCTCGCACGCGAGCGCGCGCGACCTCGTGGCGCGGGGCCTCGACCCGCGGCGCGTGCGCGTGCCGCCCGCCGCACCGGTCGACGGACCGGCCGCCGGAGCCGACGCCCTCGCCGGGATCGTCCTCGCCGGCCTCGACGCTCCGGCCCCGGAGCCGGGCCGGCGCTACCGCGGCGGTCTGCGCCGGGCGTTGTCGCGGCCGGCGGGCCGGGGGCGCCGCTAGGCGCCCGGAGCCCGCCGGCCGCAGGCTGCGGTCAGTCGGCCTCGGCGAGCAGCGCGTAGATGCGCTTGCGTGCCTCCGCCAGGATCTCGATGGTCTTGTCGACCTGCTCCGGCGTGCCGGCGGTGCCGACCTGCTTGACGGCCGCCCCGATCTGGAAGACGGCCTTGCGCAGCTTGAAGCGCGGGACTTCCGTCCCCTCCTCGTCGGTCTCCCAGGGGGTGCCGAGCCGTTCCTTGCTCTCCTCGGCCTCCTTCATGCCGGCCTCGGTGAGCGAGAAGACCCTGCGGCCCTCGATCTCCTCGCCCTTGATGAAGCCCTGGTCCTCGAGCAGCTGGAGCGTCGGGTAGACCGAGCCGGGGCTCGGGCGCCACATGCCGCCGCTGCGCTCCTCGAGGCGCTGCATGATCTGGTAGCCGTGCATCGGCTCCTCGGAGAGGACCGAGAGGATGCCGGCGCGCACGTTGCCGCGCCGCGCCCGGGCCCAGGGCCCAAAGCCGTGCGGCCCGTGGCCGAACTTGAAGCGCGCCGGGCCACAGGGACCAGGCCCGAAGCCCGTGGCAAAGCCGGGGCCGCAGCCTGGGCCACGACGCCCGCGCGGGCCGCCCTCGGCGGACTCGCCGGAAGCGCCGCTGCGCTCGTTGTGATGCGTTGAGTACGTCATGTCGTTCCTCCGTTGTAACGCTGTAACACGATATATCGTAACGCATCGTTCCCGTATGTCAAGAGGCGCAAACCGGCGACCGCGCGCAGGACCCGCCGCTGCGGCCATGGGGTACAATCCGCGAGCCATGATCGCCTACCACGACACCCGCGGCCTCATCGATCGGCCGCGCCAGTTCACCGAGGCGATCCTCGAGGGCATCGCGCCGGGCGGCGGCCTGTTCGTGCCCGAGCGGCTGCCGCGGTTCTCCCTCGAGGCGATCGCCGGCCTGGCGGCGCTGCCGTATCACGAGCGCGCGGCGCGGGTGTACGAGGCCTTCGGCCTCGACGTCGACGTCGCGCGCACGCGCGAGATCGCCGCCGCCGCCTACGGCGACAACTTCGACGACCCGGCGGTCGCCCCGGTGCGCGAGGCCGCGCCGGGCCGCTTCGTGCTCGAGTTGTGGCACGGCCCGACGCTCGCCTTCAAGGACATGGCGCTGCAGTGCATGCCGCTGTACTTCAGCCAGGCGCTGGCACAGGCGCACGCGAGCGGGGCGACCGGGCTGGACTTCCTGATCCTGGTCGCCACCAGCGGGGACACGGGGGTGGCGGCGCTCAACGGCTTCGCCGATCGCGCCAATACCCGCATCGTCGTGTACTACCCCGACGCCGGAGTCTCGGCCCTGCAGGAGCTGCAGATGGTCACCCAGCCGGGCGGCAACCTCGGCGTCTTCCGCCTCGACGGGGACTTCGACGATTGCCAGAACTCGGTCAAAGCCGTCTTCGACGATGCCGGCTTCGCGGATGAGCTTGCCGGCCGGCACGGCCTCGCCCTCTCCTCGGCGAACTCGATCAACTGGGGCCGCCTGATGCCCCAGATCGTCTACTACGCGAGCGCCTACGCCGACATGGCCGCCGGCGGGCACGTCGTACCCGGCGGCCTCCTTGACGTCTGCGTGCCCACCGGCAACTTCGGCAACATCCTCGCCGCGTACTACGCCAAGCGGATGGGCGTGCCCCTCGGCCGCCTGTCGTGCGCCAGCAACAGCAACAACGTGCTCGCCGACTTCATCGCCAGCGGCGCCTACGACATCTCCGCCCGCCGGCTGGTCAGGACGCCGTCGCCGTCGATGGACATCCTCATCTCGTCCAACCTCGAGCGGCTGCTCTATCACCTCTGCGAAGACCCCGCCCTGATAGGCGAGTGGATGCGGTCGCTGCGCGAGACGGGGCGCTTCGCCGTCGACGCGGCGACCCGCGCCAAGCTGCAGGCCGAGCTCACCGGCGCCTGGGTCGACAACGACGCCTGCCTCGCCACCATCGGCGAAGTCCATCGCGCGCACGGCTACCTGCTCGACCCGCACACGGCGGTGGCGTGGAAGGTGGCCGAGCAGCTCGGCGGCGACGGGGCTCCGGTGCTCATCGCCAGCACAGCGCACTGGAGCAAGTTCGCCACCGACGTCGTCCGCGGCCTGCGCGGCATCCCAGCCGGGGCGCCGATCCCCGGCGAGGGCGATGACCTCGCGCTCCTCGACCGCGTCGTCGAACTGGCGCCCGAGGCCACGATCCCGCCGCAGCTCGCGGCGGTGCGCGCCCGGGGGCGCCGCTTCGACGCGCGCGTCGCCGCGGGCCGCCAAGCCGTCGAAGCCAGCCTGCGTGACTGGCTCGCCGGCGCCTGACCCTCGGTCGGCAGGCGCCTACCTCTCCAGCAGCTCCTTCATCGGCCCGAGGTAGTAGTCGTCCCAGCCGGCGTCCAGCTCATCCGCCTCGTCCTCAGGCACGTTCGTCTGTTCGAGCGTGAGCCGCGTGCCCACGCCCTCCGGCGCCAGCGAGAACGCGGCCACCGACGCCTCGTCCCACTCGACGTCGTCGCCCCACCATTCCTCCACCAGCCGGACGGGCGGTTCGGCCGCCATGACGGTGCCGAAGATGTCGCCGCCCCAGAACTTGAAGGCGGCTCCCGGCTCGGGGCGCATCTCGGCGGGTCCGCCGCCCCACAGCTCGATCACCGCGGGGTCCGTCAAGGCGCGCCACACCGCCTCGGGCGGCGCGCCGATGTAGTAGCTCTTGGTCAGGTCCACGGGTCACCTCCGCATAGAGGACCATGCGCTGGTGGTGCCCCGCCTCGGCGGCCGCCAACCGCGCCTTCCCCGTTGGGCCACGAAACGTCGGCCCGAGGGGCACGAGCCGCCCGTAGCGGCGTGCTAGCATCTCGGTCATGGCCCACGACGACCCCCGCGAGCGCATCCTGCAGGCGGCCATGGACGCCATCGCCGAACGCGGCATGGCCGGCCTGCGCATGGCGGACGTGGCCGAGCGCCTACACTTCGAATCCAGTTCCAGAATGGCGTTCTAACGGAGGTCACGCATGGCTCTCGTCCGCTCGTCCCAGACCAAGGCCGGGGCCGCTGCGTCCGCCGGCCCCACCCCCCGCTCCGACGGCTTTCGTCTGCCGGCGCGCTTCGGCGGCCACCAGCGCACGCTCATGTCCTGGCCCTGCCGCGAGGACCTCTTCGGCCCGTTGATGGACGACGCCCGCCGCGAATGGGCCGAGGTCGCCCGCGGCATCGGCCGCTTCGAGCCGGTCACGGTGGTGGTCGACCCGGCGCAGGCGGCCGAGGCCCGCAGTCTGCTCGGCCCCGAGGTCGACGTCCTCGAGCTGCCGCTCGACGACTCGTGGATCCGCGACAACGGCCCGATCTTCGTGCGCGACGACGCGGGCCGCGTGGCCGCCGTCCAGTTCCGCTTTGACGGCTGGAACGAGCAGTTCACGCCCTACGACAAGGACGCCGAGGTGCCGGCGCGCATCGCCGAGGCCTGGGGCGTGCGCCTGTACAGGGCGCCGTTCACCCTCGAGGGCGGCGCCTTCAACACCGACGGCGAGGGCACGCTGCTCACGACCGAGCAGTGCCTGCTGCACAACCGCAACCTCGGCCTGAGCCGCGCCGACAACGAAGCGCTGCTCCACGAGTGGCTCGGCGTCGACACGGTGATCTGGCTGCCGTTCGGGCTGGTCGAGGACTCGGGGCCCTACTCGACGTCGGGACACGTGGACGACGTGGCGCAGTTCGTCGCACCCGGGGTCGTCGTGGCCCAGACGGCGCCCGAGGGCAACGTCAACCACGCCCGGCTGCGGGAGAACCTCGAGGTACTCAGGGCGGCCACCGACGCCGCCGGCCGCAGGCTCGAGGTCGTCGAGCTGGACTCGCTCCCCTACGTGCGGGGCGTGGGCGCCGGGCTGGACGGAGTCACCGGGCCCGGCGCCGGCAAGCTGATGCCAGCGCCCTACGTGAACATGGTCTTCGTCGAGGGCGCCGTCCTCCTGCCGTGCACCGGCGTGGAGGGCGAGGTTGAGGCGTACGCCCGCCTCGGCGCGCTGGTCGGCCGCGAGCCGGTCGGCCTGCCCTCCGAACTCTCGGCCTTCGGCGGCGGCGGCCTCGGCTGCATCACGCAGCAGGTGCCGGCCGGCGAGTTCGCGCCGGAGGCGTCGTAAAGGCCGGGCGTTTCGGCGCTCCGGTCGACGCGCCCGATCGTGCTGCAGACAGCCCTCCGGCCCTCCGACGGGCCGTCGCGCGACCTGGCCGCGAAGGCGCCGCTCGGCAATCCCGCTACCGCGATGCGATGACTGCCGAACGAAGGTGGGTATAGTCGCGGGCGAAGCCCGGCTGGGCCGGGAGCCGACAAAAGGCAGCGCATGAGCGCAGCGCCACAAGAGCCCGCGACGCGAGCCGCCGGCGAGGCCGCCGCCGACGAGCGGCTTCTCTACCTGCACGTCCTCGTCGTCTCGCTCATCGGCGGCTTCGCCGTGCTGGGCTGGTTCGTCGTCTACGAGGACCTGAACAAGCTCATCTGGGACAACAGCTTCGTGACCGCGCACGCCTGGATGTTCCCGGTCATCTGCCTGCCCTTCTCACTTCTCGTGGGCCTGCTCGTGAAGTACGGCAAGGCGCCCAGCAACCTCGACGGCTCCATGCTCGACAGCCTGACCGGCGACGTGAGCCACCTGCGCTGGAAGAACCTGCCGGTGACGGTCGCCCAGTCGCTCGCCTCGCTGTTCTCCGGCGCCGTGCTGGGCCCGGAGGGCGCCATCGGCAATATCGCCTCCAAGATCGCGGCGATGTACTGCGACCTCCTCAAGGTCCCCGCGGATCGGCGCCCGAAGCTCGTCTTCGCGAGCGTCGCGTCCGGCTACAACGGGCTGCTAGAAGAGCCCGTCTTCGCCGCGGTCCTCAGCACCGAGATCGCGGGGACCAAGCAGCAAGGCCTGTCGACGCTCCCGTCGGCCCTCATCGGCGGCGGCGTCGGCTACGCCGTGTTCCTGCTGCTGCACGAGAGCGGCTTCGCCAACTTCCTCCAGCTGCCGCCGGTGACCAGCTTCCGCCTCCTGGACGCGGTGCTCATGGTGCCGCTCGCCCTCCTCGGCCTCGCCCTCGCCATCCTGACCGGTCTGTTCATGAAGGTGTCGGCGGCCTTCTTCGGCCGCTTCAAGGACAGGATCGTCACCCGGGCGCTCATCGCCGGCGTGATCTTCAGCGTCGTCGGCGTGTTCGCGCCGATCATGATGTTCTCCGGCGAGACGCAGGTGCATACGGTGATCAGCGGCGCCGCCGGCTACGGCGCGGCGCTCCTGCTGGTCATGGGAGTGGCCAAGCTCGCGCTCCTGTCCGTGGGGTTCAAGAGCGGGTTCCTCGGGGGTCCAACGTTCCCGCTCATCTTCGCGTCGACGAGCGTGGCCCTGGCCCTGGGCCTCGTGTTTCCCGGCATGCCCATCGCGATCCTCGTCGCCGGCGTGATGGCCGGCGCCGTCTACGCGCTGTTCCGGACGCCGCTGATGGTGGTGCTGCTGACGGCGTTCATGCTCGACGCCAGCACGAACCTCCTGGCGCTCATCGTGCTGGCGGTGGCGACGGTGATGATCGCCATGCCGCGCGCGCAGCGGCGCATGGCGGCGCGGCAGGCCAGGAAGAACGCGGCGGGCGGCCCGGCCGGCAGCAGCTGACGCGGCTTCCGTTCAGCTTGGCGGCGTCTTGCCGGCCTCTCGCTCCTGCTGGCGCTTCGTGGCCAGGTTCTGCACCACCAGCGAGACGACGGTGATGAGGTAGAGCTGGCCGAAGACGGCCTCGGTGACGGCCAGCATCCTGCCGACGTTCAGCGCCGACGTGAAGTCGCCGTAGCCCACCGTCGTGATGGTGACGAAGCTGAAGTAGAGGTAATCGATGGTCGACGGGTGGCTGGTCTGCACGAAGAACGGCTGGCCGGCGATGGTGGCGGTGAGGGCGAATGCCGTGGCGAAGAGTTGCGCGATGAGCAGGTAGACGCAGACCGCGCCGACGAAGGTCTCCGCGTTCAAGGTCCGCTTTTGGGTGAGGTGCAAGGCGATCGCGATGGGAGCGATGATGACCAGCACCAGCGAGATCGCCCCGGTCACCGCGTGAGCGACGTTCTCCTCCCCGATCAGCAGGGAGGCGATGGCCACGACGCAGAGCACGGGGATCAAGGCCTCGGCGATGCGCATCCCGCGACGATCCACGTCGGAGGCGCGCAGGGCCAGCCACGTGGCGGCCGCGAGCACGAGTACGACGACTACGCGTCCCCAGGTGTAGTCGCCGAGCGCCGCGTCGCAGAAGTACGAGATCACGAGCAGCAGGAGCACGAGCCCGTAGCTGTCCGTGAAGCGGCGTCGCGTCCCCGGTCCATCGACCGCGTCCCTCGACGTCCGCGCGGGTTCCGTGACGACCTGGTCCTCGCTCATGTTCACCACCCGTTCAACGACACCACGCCTGCCGCGCCTGACGACTGGCGGGTGAGGTCTCTTGCCGCGCTTCCTCTACCCGTGCCGGGAGCTATGGACACGTCACCGCGTTCTTGCCTTCGCCTCGCCCGGACGAGCAAACGGTGGCATCACAAGGCCGCTTGGGTAGCTTGGCTGGGAATGTCGTGGGAGCTCAAGGGCACCGCTTCACGAGAGGCAGAGGGAGGCCGAGATGATGGACGACAAGAAGATCGAAGAGCTCGAAGCCGAGGAGTCGATGTTCGTGCAGACCGCCGGGGCGGTCACCAGTGACGGCAAGACCCTCACCCTGCACGACGTCACCGCCTCCACGCTCTACTTCTCCGACCGGCCGCAGCGCGTGGTCGGCCACATGGCCACGACGGACTTCGTCGACCTCTGGGACGAGGGTGAGAACAGCTTCGAGGAGGACCCGCCGAACGCCGTGCTCGCCTTCCTCGAGCCCGGCGAGGAAGCCCCCGACGACGCCGTCGTCGTGATCCGTAACCCGCGACTCAGCGACGGGCACCTCAGCTACTCGGTCGAGGTGCTCGAGGGCGTGCTGCCCGACAAGTCGGGGCCGGTGACACTGTTCATCGACCCCTTCGGGCGGCCGCTCTCGCCGGTCTCCGTGTGCGGAGTGCGCCGGCGCGAGCGTCGGCGGATGCGGCGGCGCATCTGAGGACCAGGTCGATCGACTGGCTCGCGGACTTCGCCGCGGCCAACGCCGACCACGGCCGAACGCGACTACGTGCTGCCTACGAAGGCAATACAGCTAGGTGAAGCCAACGTCGAGACGAGCGTCTGAGTCCATGTCAGCTCCGCGGTCCAGCACCAGCGCAGCTCGAGGGCAAGTCGCCCCCATGGCCGCCGTCGCTGTTGAACAGACCCTGGCCAGGTCGCAGCCACACGTCGTATGGCCTGCGCGCCCCGGGGACGCAGCCCCGGCGCACGGCGTGCTCCGGGCCGCGGGCAAGGGGGACCAGCCTCAAGCCGCGGCGAGCGCGAAGCGGGGCGACGGCCCGCAGGGTGGCAAGGGCCGCGCCAAAGCAGAGGCCACGGTCCCTAGGGTCCGCCCGGAGGCGGCGCCGCTCGGCACGCGCATCGGGATCATCTCCGACAATCACGGCTACCTCGACCCTGTGGTGCTCGAGGTCTTCGCCGGCGTGACTCACATCATCCACGCCGGCGACGTCGTCGATCCGGAGATCCTGGCGCGGCTGCGCACGGTCGCCCCGGTCACGGCGGTGGCCGGCAACATGGACTCCGGGGAGCCGACGTCGGCACTGCCGCGCGCGGTGGCGGGCGAGGTGGCCGGCGTGCACTTCGTGGTCGGCCACAAGCGCAAACGGCTGCTGCGGGACATGGCCGCCGGCGACGTCGAGGGGCTGGCCGAAGGAGACGTGCCCGACCTCGTGGTCTACGGCCACGATCACATACCGGCTGCCGCCTGGGTCGACGGCACCCTCTACCTCGACCCGGGCAGCGCCAGCGCGCCGCACGAGGAAGACGACGAGCCCACCGTGGCCATCGTCTCGGTGCAGCGTGCCGGCCTTTCAGTCTGCTTCGTGCCGCTCGAGCGTCGCGACGCACGCGAGGGGAAGGAGCGGCCGAAGTCATGACCTGAACGCGAGCGAACCCTCACAGCGCACACCAGCAAAGGAGAAGCAGATGGCCAAGAAGCCCGTGTTCCTCTTCCTCGGCGTCTACGGCAACCCGGTGGACGCCACCGCCGACCTCGAGATCGTGCGCGACCTGCACGCCTCCGGCGTGATCGGCACGTATGACGCCGGCATCGCCGTCAAGCAGGTCGACGGCAGCGTCACCGTGGAGAAGCACGAGAAGCCGACCCAGCACGGCGCCTGGACCGGCATCGCCGTCGGCGCCGTCGTCGGCGTCCTCTTCCCGCCCTCGATCATCGGCATGGCCGCCGTGGGCGGCGTGGCCGGCGGACTGGTCGGCCACTTCTGGAAGGGCATGTCGCGCAAGGACGTGGCCGAGCTCGGTGAGGCGCTCGACACCGGCGAGGCGCTGCTCATCGTCATCGGCCACGACAAGCTGCAGGAGGCGCTGGACAAGGCCGGCCTCAAGGCCGAGAAGCAGGTCGAGAAGCAGGTCGACATGGAGGGCGAGGAGCTCGACAAGCAGCTCGGCGAGGCGGAGAAGCAACTCGCATAGGCGCGGGCGCTACGTGGCCGGCGCCGCAGCTCTGGCGCGGGCGCACCAGCGCCCGCGGTCAGGCTCGCGGCCCGCCGGCAATGCGGTGCCCACACGCAGTCCGCTGCCCGGGTGCCACGGCGCACCCGCGGCTAGACTGGTGGCATGACCCAGGAGCACGGTTCAGAGGGCGCCACGCCGGCGAGGCCGCCGCGGCTCACCTACGTGGGCCACGGCTCCGTGCTGATCGAGATGGGCGGCGTACGCCTGCTCATCGACCCGGTGCTGCGCCGCTGGCTCGGTCCCCTGCTGCGGCGCGGCCCCTTGCCCGACGACGCGGCGCGGCGCTCCATCGACGCCGTGCTCGTCTCGCACCTGCACATCGACCATCTGGATGTCCGGTCGCTCCGCCTGCTGAGCGGCGACCCGATCATCCTCGTTCCCGAACACGGTGTGACCCTCCTCCGCAGTCACGGTTTCGCGCGCGTCGAAGGCATGGTGCGCGGAGCGGAGACCACGGTGGGGTCGGTCATCGTCAGGGCGACTGAGGCCGATCACTGCGGTAGCCGCCGCTCGACCGGTGGCGGTGAGGAAGCGCTCGGCTTCGTCGTGCGTGGCCCGCGCTCCATCTACGTGGCCGGCGACACCGGCCTCTTCCCCGGCATGGCGGGCCTGGCGCCGGGGCTCGACGTCGCCTGCCTGCCGATCGACGGCTGGGGGCCGCGACTTCCGGACGACCACCTCAACCCGCGCACGGCGGCTCAGGCGGCGGCGATGCTCGAGCCGCGCATCGCCGTCCCGATCCACTGGGGCACGTACTTCCCGCCCGGACTCGCCGAGGTGTGGCGCGGGCGGCGCACGCGGCCCCCGCGCGACTTCGCGAAGTACGCGGCGAACCTGGCGCCGCAGGTCGAGGTGCGCGTGCTCGCGCCGGGCGAATGGTTCGACGTGCCGCCGGCCTCGCCTCGTCCGTAGCGGCCGAGGCGAGGGGCGCAGCGCCCGGCTAGACGGCCGACGCGCCCGCCCGCGTCTCGTCGGCTGGCGGCGCGCCGAAGGATCCGTCCCCGCCCTGCAGCGCCCGGCGCCAGCCCGCCAGCACGTCGTGCGCCGCCTCGGCGCCGATGATCGGGGCCTCGGGCGCGGACAGCCGGGCCGGATGCAGCAGGAACGGCCTGGTCTGCGGCCCGCCCATGCCGCCGTGGAACGAGATCAGCTCCTCGAAGGCGCAGCCTTCGTCCAGCTGCTCGTCGTAGAAGCTGTTCACCATGACGTCGGCGACGTGCGCGAAGCCGTCGGTGCGCAGCAGGTGGCGCGCGGCGGTGGCCGAGAAGCCCGCCAGCGGATCTGCGCCCTCGACGCGGCCTTCGCCGAGGTAATTGGCGCCGCCGGCGCCCAGCGCCACGGCGCCGTGCTCGGCCGAACGCACGAGCAGCCAGCCGACGTGCGGATGCTGGCGGATCGCCGTCAGCAGGTCCGGGTGGCGCTCCTCGATCTCCTCCAGCGTGAGCCGCCTCGGCTCCTCCATGAGGTACACGAGGCCGAGGTTGCCGGAGCCGAGCACCATGACCTGGCGGCCACCCGCGTCACCGTCCGCGGCCGCCTTCTGCTTGCGGCCGGTGGCCTCGCGCACCGCCTTGCCGACGGCCGTGTCGTTCTCATCACCACCCTTGAGAGGCGCCACGGCGCCGTCACGCAGGTTGCGTTCGACCAGGTCGTCCAGGCCGTAGCCGTTGCGTTGCTTGAAGGTGGCGCCCTGGGTCTGGCCGTGGTCCGAGAGCACGACGATCTCGTAGGGGCGCGCGGCGTACTCGCGCGCCCGGGCGATGCGGCCGAACTGCTGGTCGATCTTGCGCAGTACCTCCATGGTGTCCGCGCGCTCGAGCCCCGAGTGATGCGCGACCTCATCGTAGCCGGCGAAGCACGCATACACGGCCGGCACGCCCTTCATCATGTCGCTGATGACGCTGAACACGGTGAGGTCGCGCACGAACACCGCGAGGCCGGCGCGCACGAACCCGTACTTGAGCGGCCGCTGCCCGCGCGGGCGCACGTCGCGGCGGCCGGCCTTCGCGGCCGCCGTCCACTCCAGACCCAACTCGTAGAAGAAGAGCACGAGCGTGCGCGTGATGTTGTAGCCGTCCGCCAGATAGGCGCGGTAGCCGGGGTTAGCCTTCTTCTCGGCCTCGATGCGGCTCACGGTGAGGATGACGTGGTCGGCTTCCCCGGACAGCAGGTTGCTGCGGCTGGCGCCGCCGCCGGCGAGCAGCCCGCGCCCGCTCGAGTGGCGCTCCTCGATGAGGGCGCAGTCCGGCGGCGCGGAGCAGGTCATCACCCGGCCCGACTCCTTCTCGACCCAGCGAAAGGCGGGGATGTCGTCGTTGGACCCCAGCAGCAGCCCCGCCTGTGAGGCGCCGGTCTGCGAGGAAAGATCGGTCTCCCACTCCGAGAGGCGGTGCGTGCCGTCGGCCAGCCAGCGCGCCATCTCGGGCGCGTGGCCGTCGCGCATGGCGCGCTGCAGCACGGGCCGCGCCAGCCCGTCGATCTCCAGGTAGATGATCCCCGGCACGTCGGTGACGACCCGGTCGCCGGAGCGCCTGGCGATGCGCTGGACGACGCGCAGCGCGTAGACGTCGTCGTCGTTGGTGCCGAGAACGACTTCGAGCGCCACCGCGACGGCCGCCGCCACGATGGTCGTGACGAGCGCCGCGGAGAAGGAGTCCACGCTGAAAGTCTTGTCCGAGGCGTCCGCCGCGAGCTTCAGCATCCAGGCGTCCACGACGAGCACGAGAAGGAACCCGGCGGCGAGCATGTACGGCAGCCGCAGCGCCGCGATGAGCGGCGGCAGAAAGGCGTTGAGGACGGCAATGAGAGCGACGGCGAGCAGGGCGCCGAGGGCACCCTCCACGGTCACGCCCGGCACGAGCAGAGCGGCGATGTACAGGGCGAGGGCGCTGGTCGCCCACTGGACGAGCATGCGGAGCGGCCGCAACCTGGGTCGTCCCGGCCGCCACTGCGGCCTCACGCCAAACTGATCAGCGGCGCCTTCCGCCATCGCGGTTCAGGCTCGTGGCCCGGCCGGCAGCGCTCGGCCGCCGCTCACCAGCACGTGTGTGCTGACGGCCGCTACCCAGACCGCGAAGATGACGACGATGGGCTCGAAGAAGCTGATGCTGAGGATGAGCACGGCAGCCGACGCGTAGCCGCTGGTGTACGTCCAGCGGGGCCAGCCTGCCCGGCCGATGATCCTCGACGCGGCGAGTGTGAACACGCCGGCCACCTTGGCCGCGTAGACGAACAGGAAGGAGTAGCCGACCGAGCGTGCGAAGCCGACGGTCTCGATGTTGGTCGGCGTCGCCGTCCCGAAGCGGCTGCCGGCGACGAGCCCGCCCGTGACGGCGGCGCTGGCGAAGAGCATGGCGACGAAGAGCAGGCCGCTGCCGAAGAAGACGGTGGCGAAGAACTTGTCCTCGTGCTCGCCGATGCGGTCGCGCACGACGCCGATGAACCAGAGGAAGGCGATGCCGGCGAACGGGATCGTGTAGAGGCCGATCAGCGCCGCGGACGAGCCCTTGCCCGTCACGTTGCGCATCACCGTCGCCGTGTCCAGCCCGCGCCCGAGGCTCTCTCGCAGCAGGGCGAGCGCGGCGACGAACAGGACCGAGAAGATGATCCCCGCGATGCCGGCGGCGCGCGGTGTCGTGAGGCCGCGCTCCGCCATGCTCTCGAACGCGGGCGGTACGTCTGGCGGCTCTCCAAAGGTGGCCATCATCCCTCCTGCGATAGCTCACGCCGTGCGATATGGCCGGCTGACCACAGGGCAACATTACTACCCGCATGCACGGCGCGACAGGGAGGACGGCGGCCCCGAAGCCTCCCTCGGACGCAGGTTGTCGCTCGTCGCGTACTACTTAACGGTGAGGAATCGTGCTGCGAGTGGCAGACTCCCCGCAAGAATGCCAGCCCCTTCCAGGCCTGCCTGACCGGGCTGAGTATCGGGCTCATCTACCGCGGGGAGGCCGCACGATGGTCGACGACACAAGACCCGATTCGCAGAGCGGGGCCGCGACGGAGGCGGCGAAGCAGCGGGCCCACGCGCTCCTGGAGCTCGAGTTCGGCCATAAGTGGGACTTCGACGACCCGAAGCACGAGTGGCGGCGCCTCTTCAGCGAGCTGCTCGGCACCTTCTTCCTCGTGCTCGTCGGGGCCGGCGGCGCCGTGGTCAACGCGCAGTCCCAGGGCGCCATCAGCCGGGCCGCGGCCGTGACCGCGCCGGGCCTGATGGTGATGGCGATCATCCTCTTCATGGGCGCCGTCTCGGGCGCGCACCTGAACCCGGCCGTCAGCATCGCCTTCGCGGCGCGCGGCGACTTCCCCTGGCGGCGCGTCCCCGGCTACATCGTCGTGCAGCTGCTCGGCGCCACGCTCGCCTGCCTCTTCCTCTGGGCGCTGCTCGGCAAGATCGGCATGCTCGGCGCCACGGAGCCGGGTCCCGGCATCAGCGCCACCCAGGCGATGTTCATGGAGATGATCCTCACCGTGGGCCTGGTCAGCACCATCCTCGGCACGGCCTCGGGCGCCCAGAACGTCGGCGTCTTCGGCGCCATCGGCGTGGGCGGCTACATCATCCTCGCCGGCCTTTGGTCGAGCCCGATCAGCGGCGCCTCCATGAACCCGGCGCGCTCGTTCGGGCCCGACCTCGTCAACTGGAACTTCACCAACTACTGGGCCTACGTCGTCGGCCCCATCGTCGGCGCGCTCATCGCCGTGGGCTTCGCCTACATCCTGCGCGGGCCGGGCGGCGACAAGAGCGGCGCCGCCGCGGCGCAGGGCCGGCTGGGCGAGCTCAGGACGACCGACGACGAGAAGTGACTGTCCGCGAAAGAAGTGGCGCTTCAGCGGCAGACGCTGCGGGAGGAGTACGCGCGGGCGCGTCGTAGTAACCATGGGGTAACCATTGTCGACTAGGAGGAGTTCGCTATGAGGGAAGGCGAAGGCTGGATCATGTTCGCGTGGATCATGTTGCTGGTCGCCGGCGTCATGGGCGTCATCGACGGCATCGTGGCACTGTCGCGGTCGTCGTTCTTCACGACCGTCGGCGCGCACTACGTCGCGAGCAACCTGACCACGTGGGGCTGGATCGCCCTGATCATCGGCATCGTCGAGATCGTCGCCGCCTTCAGCGTCATCCGCGGCGGGGAGTTCGGGCGCTGGGCCGGCATCATCATCGCCGCCGTCAGCATGTTCATCTGGCTCTTCTGGATCCCGATCGTGCCGTTCTGGGCGCTGTTCATCATGTTCCTCGACATGCTCGTGATCTACGGCCTGGCCGTGTATGGAGGCCAGAGGCGCGAGGCATAGGCGGGACCGACGACGATCGTCTGACCAAGACGGGTTGCAAAGGGCGGGGCGCCGAGGCGCCCCGCCCTTTGCGTGTCACGCGCCCGCGGGCTGAGCCACCGCGATCATCGCGGGCGACGCGTCCGCGAACGGCGAGCGGTCGTAGTCGCCGTAGAGGGCGACGATGCGAAAGCCGGCGCGGACGAGCAGATGCTCGAGCTCGTAGCGGAAGATGTAGCGCAGGGAGATCGTCTCGGTCGCGCGCCGCGTCGCGCCGCCGGCCTCGACGATCTCGTAGGTCACCTCGCACTCGTTCCACTGCTGCGAGCGGTCGTAGCCGATCACCGTCATCCACCAGCGGATGCGCCGGCCGCCGGTCCAGTCCAGCACCTCGGCGGCGGCCTCCCCCTCGGCCGGCTCGTCACGGGCGTACGCGGCCGGCGCCGGATCCGGGTTGGGCAGGTCGAGCACGAGCGTGCCGCGCGGCAGCAGGTGGGCGCGGCAGCGCTCGAGGCAGGCGAGCTGCTGCTCCACCGTGCGCAACTGCTGGAAGCCGCCGAACGGGCAGGTGATGGCGGCGAAGCGGCGGCCGAGGTCGAACGAGGTCATGTCCGCCGCGACCAGCCGCACGCGGGCGCGCACCTCCGGCGGCTCGGACTCCAGCTTGGCGCGACAGCGCTCGAGCATCTGCGCCGAGAGGTCGAGGCCGGTGATCGTCGCAGCCGGAACGCGCCAGTGGGAGCAGCACGCGGCCGGTGCCGCACCCGAGCTCGAGGACCGGACCGCCGGCTTCGGCGGCGATCCGCTGCCAGAAGCCGACGTCGTCGCGACCGGCGTAGATGGCGTCGTAGATCGCCGCGAGGTCGTCGGTCTGACCGGCGCTCTCGTCGTCCACAGGGCGTCTCGTTTCGCTCGCCGTGCCGGGGAATCCGCCGCCGATGGTACAGGAAACGTGGCCGGGCGGCGCGGCCGGCCTGCTCGGCCCGCAAGATCTGCTGGACTTGCCCGTTACCCTTTGGTTACCATCGGCGGGCGAGGTTACCGAGGGGAAGCCCGGGGGTATCAGGCACGCTAGTGCTCGGCCGAGCACGCGCGCCGAGCCGCCTCGTGACGATGAACGGACCAAGGAGGAGAGCATGCCATTCCTTTTGCGCGCTGCCATCGTAGGCGGTGCCGCCTACCACGTGGGGAAGAAGGTGCAGGGAGGCCGCGACCAGGACGCCGCGCAGCAGCAGCAGATCGACGACCAGCAGCAGCAGATCGATGCCCAGCAGGCGCAGGCGGCCCCGGCGCGCCGCTGCCGCCCAGCCAGGAAGACAGCATGGCCCAGCTGACGCAGCTCAAGTCGCTGCTCGACCAGGGCGTGCTCACGCAGGCCGAGTTCGACATGCAGAAGTAGAAGATCCTGTCGAGCATGTAGACGGTCAGGACGCCGACTTACCCCAAGGAGGAACGATGGCACTTGGTCCGGTACAACTCCTGACCGTAGGCTTTGACGAACCGAACTTCACCGGCGCGGCCCTAGACGAGCTCAAGCGCCTGCGCGAGCACGACATCGTGCGCCTGGTCGACTTGCTCGTCGTCGCCAAGGACGACGACGGCAACGTCACCCAGGTCGAGATCAGCGACCGGCCCGAGCTCGCAGAAGTACGGCGCCGTCGCCGGCGCCCTGCTGGGTCTCGGCGCCGCCGGCGAGGAGGGCATGGTGGCCGGCGCCGAAGCCGGCGCCGAGGCGATGGCCGACGGCAAGATGTACGACCCCGAGGAGGTCTGGGTGCTCGCCGACCAGATCCCGCCCGGCATGACGGCCGCCATCTGCATGCTCGAGCACCGCTGGGCGATCCCGCTGCGCGAAGCCATCGCGGACGCCGGCGGGGCGGTCCTCGTCGACGAGTGGGTCCACCCCGAGGACCTCGTCCGCTACGGCGCCGAGGCAGCCGCGGAGTAGTCTCGCCGAGAGAGGCCCGATCCATGCGAAGGGGCGCCCTGCGGCGCCCCTTCGCATCGCCCGACCACTGGCGCGACGTGCGGCGCCCACGCGCCGTGCCCAGTCCCTCAACGACTGGACGGTCGACCCCGCGGCCGACCGGGTACATCTCACGGTGCCGCGGCGTCGGACGCCGAACGCCGCGTCGAGAGCACGCTTCCAGAGCGGAAGGAGTCACGATATGGCCGACGAGCGAGCCAAGCGTATTGCCGAGTTCATCGAGCCGCTGCGCGTCACGCCCGGCTCCAGCGTGACGCTGGCGAAGGACTTCGATCCCGCCTACAAGGCGGACTTCGTCAAGAAGAAGCACGGGGCCGAGCTCCTGACGCAGGGAGTAGAGCTGCTGGCCGAGTACCAGGCCCGGCTCGCCGCCCAGGACACCTACGGCGTCCTCGTCGTCCTGCAGGCCCTGGACGCCGCCGGCAAGGACGGCACCATCCGCCACGTGATGAGCGGCGTGAACCCCCAGGGCGTCGCCGTGCACTCGTTCAAGGTGCCGTCCTCCCTGGAGCTCAACCACGACTACCTGTGGCGCTTCGCCCAGAACCTGCCCGGCCGCGGCGAGATCGGCATCTTCAACCGCTCCTACTACGAGGAGGTCCTCGTGGTGCGCGTGCACCCCGAGAACCTCGAGCGCCAGAGGCTGCCCAAGCAGGCGCGCGGACGAGACGTCTGGAAGCGGCGCTACCGCGACATCAACGACTGGGAGCGCTACCTCACCGACAACGGCTTCACGATCGTGAAGCTCTTCCTCAACCTCAGTCAAGGAGGAGCAGCGCGCCCGCTTCCTCAGGCGCATCGACCTGCCCGACCACAACTGGAAGTTCTCGGCCGCCGACGTGCACGAGCGCAGCTACTGGGACGACTACCAGAAGGCGTTCTCCGAGATGCTCTCGGCCACGAGCACCGACTGGGCGCCCTGGTACGTGATCCCCGCCGACCACAAGTGGTTCGCGCGGATCTGCGCCTCGGCCATCATCGCCAACGCGCTGATCGAGATCGACCCCCGCTACCCCAAAGTGACCCCGGAGGCGCACGCGGCGCTGGAGCAGACCAAGGTCGAGCTGGAGGCCGAGGCGCCCAAGGGCGCCGCGCCGGACCCGTTCGCGGCGGAAGCCGGCGGCGATTCCGGGAAGGCTGGGAAGAAGGCCAAGAAGAAGGCCGGCAAGAAGGCCGCGAAGAAGGCCGAGAAGAAGGCGAAGAAGGCCGGCGAGGGAGCGGAACCGGCCGCCGAAGAGACCGAGGCCTGATCCGCAGTAGCGAGCGCATCGGCGTCGACAGCCCGAGAGGTCCAGAGCGACTCGCCGATCCCGGAGGTCGGCGATCGCGAGGGGAGAACGAGATGGCGAAGACTGCCACCGGCCACCGCCAGCGGCGCGAGTCCGGCCACGCGCTGGTATTCACTCTCGCCCGAGGAGGCCGCCAGAGGGCTCGGGGTCGATCCGGCCTCCGGGCTCTCCGCGGCGAAGGCCGCCGAGCTGCTGCGCACGCACGGGCCCAACGCCCTGCCCGCCGAGAAGGCCGTCCCGGGATGGCGGCGCTTCCTCGACGAGTACCGCGCCTACATGCAGATCATCCTGCTCATCGCCGCCGTGGTGTCGCTCGCCATCGGCCAGTGGAGCACGGGCGCGGTGCTGATCCTGCTGACCGTGTTCAACGCCGTCGTCGGCCTCCGCCAGGAGGGCAAGGCC
Source organism: uncultured Thermoleophilia bacterium (assembly GCA_963709845.1). Taxonomy (GTDB): domain Bacteria; phylum Actinomycetota; class Thermoleophilia; order UBA2241; family UBA2241; genus CAIXSE01. The sequence continues at coordinate 252,586 of CAVPXV010000003.1, read as the reverse complement.
GAGAGCGCGATGAACGCCCTGAAGTCGTTGATGAAGGAGACGGCGCGCGTGCGCCGCGACGGAGCCGAGGCGGAGATCCCGGCCGAGGAGGTCGTCGTCGGCGACGTCGTGCTGATCAGCGCCGGCGACGACGTGCCGGCCGACGGCAGGATCATCCAGGCGAGCTCGCTCGACATCGACGAGTCGGCGCTCACGGGCGAGAGCGTGCCGGCGTCCAAGACGACGGACGCGCTCGCCGACGCGGAGCTGGGCCCCGGCGACCGGACGAACATGGCGTTCATGAACACGCCGGTCACGCACGGCAGCGGCATGATGCTCGTGACGGCGACGGGGGCCGACGCCGAGGTCGGCAAGATCGCCGGCATGCTGGCGTCGACCACCAAGGAACAGACCCCGCTGACGAAGCAGCTGAACACGATGACCCTGTGGATCGGCGCGGCCGCGCTGGGGACGATGATCGTCATGTTCGCGCTCGGCCTCTCGCGCGGCCAGTCGGCCGACAGCCTGTTCATCACGGCCATCGCCCTGGCGATCGCGGCGATCCCGACGGCGCTGCCGACCGTCCTCCAGGTGATCCTCTCCGCCGGCGCCAAGGAGCTCGCCGCGGAGAAGGCCATCGTCAAGGACCTCGTATCGGTGGAGACGCTCGGCTCGACGTCGGCGATCAACTCCGACAAGACCGGGACGCTGACCATGAACCAGATGACGGCGGTCGAGGTGCTCGACCCCGTCGACCGCTACACGATCTCCGGGATCGGCTACGGTCTCGAGGGCAAGGTCCACCACGCGGCCGGGACGTCCGCCTCCATCGACGAGGCCGTCCTCCCCTACGTCATCGCCAGCGACGCCAAGCTCGAGGACGGCAAGGTCGTCGGCGACCCCACCGAGGGCGCCCTGCTCGTCCTCGGCCACAAGGCCGGCCTGGACATCGACGCCAGCCGCGAGCGACTGCCGCGCCTGGCTACGCTGCCGTTCGACCCGACCTACAAGTTCATGGCGACGTTCAACTCCGCCGCCGACGCGTCCGGCAAGCAGGTGGTGCGCTGCTTCGTGAAGGGCGCGGCGCCCGCCGTGATGGACCGTACGACGAGCGCCCTCGCCGGCGGGACAGGCGTGCCGTGGGACGACGAGCTGAAGAAGAAGGCGGAGGACGCCGTCACGCGCATGGAGGGCGAGGGTCACCGCGTGATGGCGGCGGCGGTCCGCGACCTCGACGCCGCGTCGTTCGATGCGGACGGCGATCTGCTCGGCTACGTCACCGAGCTGCAGATGACGTCCCTCGTCGCCATGGTCGACCCTCCGCGCGACGAGTCCAAGGCGGCCGTCCGGGACGCCCAGCGCGCCCACATCCGGGTGCGCATGGTCACCGGCGACGACGTGACGACGGGAGCGGCGATCGCCAAGCAGCTCGGCATCCCCGGCGAGGCGATGCTGGGGACGGAGTTCGCGGCGCTGAGCGAGGAGGAGAGGCTGGCGCGCATCGACGACATCGGCGTGGTCGGGCGCGTCGCGCCCGAGCACAAGGTGGCGCTCGTCGAGACGCTCAGGAAGCAGGGCCACGTCGTCGCCATGACCGGCGACGGCGTCAACGACGCCCCGGCGATCAAGGCCGCAGACATCGGCATCGCCATGGGCACCGGCACCGAGGTGGCCAAGAACGCCAGCCGCATGATCCTCTCGGACGACAACTTCGCGACCATCGTGCGCGCGGTCGAGAAGGGTCGCGCCGTGTACGACAACCTCAACAAGTTCATCCGCTTCGTGATGATCGAGCTCGCCGCCTACATCATCACCTTCCTCGGGGCCAGCATCCTCAACATCGCCGCCGGCCAGCCGTTCTCTCCCTCGCAGATCCTCTACATCAACTTCCTCGTCAACGCGCCGCTCGGCGTCGCGCTGGGCATGGACAAGGAGGCGCCGGGCCTCATGGGCCAGGAGCCTCGGTCGCGTGACGCGACGATCATGACGAGGGGCCTCCTGACCACCGCCGGTCTCGCCGGCCTGTTCATGGCCGTGTGCACGCTGGCGCTGATCAGCTACGGCAAGTCGCACTACGGCAGCGTCGCCATCGGCTCCTCGATGGGGCTGACGGCGTTCTCGCTGCTCATCGTCGCGTCTTCCTTCCAGGCTCGCAGCGTGACCGCCACGGCGCTCACCACCGCGACGTTCGACAACCGGCAGCTGAACTGGACGGTGCTCGCGGAAGTCGTGCTCGCCGTGCTCATCACCCAGATGGACGTCCTGCGCACGGTGTTCGGGACCGTCCAGCTGACGCTCACCCAGTGGGCGCTGGCGCTGGTGCCGGCGGTGGCGCTGTTCTTCCTCTGGGAAGTCGGGAAGCTGGTGGCGCGGCGCGCGGCCGAGAGTCCGGAGGCCGCGGTGCCGGCCGAGGAGGCCGCGGCATAAGGCCGAGGCGGGAGGTCTCTTGCGTCTACCGCCGACGCCGGGCATGATGCGCGCAGTGTTACCCGAGGGTCACGCGTCGCGAAAGGAGAGTCCGGACATGGGCACGATCGTCCCGCGCTGGGAGTGGCGCACGTTCGGCTCGGACTTCGGGGCGGCAGACGCAGCCTTCGCCGCCCTCGAGCCGGAGCTCGTCCAGGAGAGCGACGAGACCTACCTGCTCTCGCCGGGCGCGGACGCCGCCGTGAAGGTCCGCGCCGGTCTGATGGACGTCAAGCTGCTCGAGGAGGTCAGCGACGCCGGCCTCGAGCAGTGGCGGCCGGTGATGAAGGAGACGTTCCCGCTGCCACAGGGCGAGGCGGTCAAGGTCTGCGCGGCGCTGGGCGTGAGCGCGCCGCCCGCCGCAGCGGACGCGTTCTCGCTCGACGAGTTCCTCGCCGTGCTCGCCGCTCCGGAGCGCGGCGTGCGGGCGGTCGCGGTGCACAAGCACCGCGCGCACTACACGGTCGGGGGGTGCATGGCGGAGGTCACCGATGTGCTGGCGGACGGGCGCCCAACGCGCACGCTGGCCATCGAAGCCACCGACGCCGGCCTCGTGGTCGCGACCGTGCAGGACCTCGGCTTCTCCAGCCACGAGAACACCAGCTACCCGCGCTGGCTCAAGGCCGCCGTGGGCATGGAAGGCTGAGGGACAGGCCGTGCCGGTCTACGCGGTCATCGACGTCGGGACCAACTCGGTCAAGTTCCACATCGGGGAGCGGCACGCGGACGGCTCCTGGGGCACGATCGTCGACCGGGCCGAGGTCACGCGCCTGGGGGAGGGCATCGCCGAGACCGGGGACATCGCCCCGGCGGCCCTGGAGCGGACCGCCGAGGCGATCGCCGGCATGGTCGCCGAGGCCCGCGCGCACCGGGCCTCGGCGCTGGTCGCCGTCGGGACGATGGGCATGCGCAACGCCGGCAACAGTGACGCCTTCATCGCTCGCGTGCTGGAGCGCAGCGGCGTCACCATCGAGGTGATCCCCGGGGAGGAAGAGGCACGGCTGGCGTATCGCGCGGCGGTTGCGGGATTGGGCCTCACCGGCGGCCGCCGCCGGGTCGTGTTCGACACCGGAGGAGGGAGCACCCAGTTCACCTTCGGCCGCGGCGACGCGGTGGACGAGCAGTTCAGCGTGAACGTCGGCGCCGTGCGCCTCACCGCGCAGTTCGGGCTCGGCGGCCCGATCACCCGCGAACGGTTGGACGAGGCGCTGGCGGCCGTCGCCGATGAGTTCGGCCGCCTGGACGACGCGCCTGCCCCCGACGTCCTCGTCGGCATGGGCGGCGCCGTCACCAACATGACGGCGGTGATGCTCGGCCTCGCCGAGTATGACCCTGACGCCGTGCAGGGCGCCGTGCTCACTCGCGCCGCCGTCGACCGCCAGATCGAGTTGTACCGCGCCTACGACGTGGAGGCGCGCCGGCAGATCGTCGGGCTGCAGCCCAAGCGCGCCGACGTGATCCTCGCCGGCGCCTGCGTGGTGCGGACGGTGATGGACAAGCTCGGCCGGGACGCCCTGACTGTGAGCGACCGGGGGCTGCGGCACGGCGTACTGCGGGAGCGCTTCGGCTGAACCGGCACACGTCAGGGTGCGTGTTCTCAACGCAGACTGTTGTGCCCGGCGGGGCGAAGCGACATGATGCGTGAGCGTTGCCTGCTGGTCACAGCCGCGGCTCCGCGGCGACACGGTACGCCCAAGGCTCTACCGGCGCGCCAGAGGTTGGCGCGCCGACCGAAAGGAGACAGGCGATGACCCCCGAGAAGCCCGCACCTGGTCTTGACACCGAACAGTTCGCCGAGCTCATGGAGCTCGTCGAGGGCTCGAAGAGCGTGGAGCTGAAGCTGACGATCCCGCAGGAGAGCACCCGCGCGGCGATCGAGGCGCTCGGCCTCGACCCGCTCGACGGACAGATCAGGCTCGTGACCTTCTTCGATACGCCCGACCTCACGCTCAACAAGGCCGGCGTCGTGGTGCGCTGCCGCCGGATCCAGGGCAAGGGCGCCGACTCCGTCGTGAAGCTGCGCCCGGTCGTGCCCGACGACCTCCCCGACGAGCTGCGCCGCCTGGAGAGCTTCGGCATCGAGGTCGACGCCATGCCCGGCGGCTTCGTCTGCTCGGCGTCGTTCAAGGGCGTCGCCGACGCCACCGTGGCATGGCCGGTCAGCATCGGCAAGGCCCCGGTGCGCAAGGTGTTCAACAAGGACCAGCGCGCCTTCTACAAGGCCCACGCCCCGGAGGGTCTCGAGCTCGACGACCTCTCGGTCCTCGGGCCGATCTTCGTGGTCAAAGTGCGCTTCGTGCCGCCCGAGCTCGCCCACAAGATGGTCGTCGAGCTCTGGCTCTACCCGGACGGCAGCCGCATCTTCGAGCTCTCCACCAAGTGCACGCCGTCCGATCTCATCGAGGTCTACACCCATGTGCGCCGCTACCTGATCGAGCGTGGCGTCGAACGCCACGGCGAGCAGCAGACCAAGACGAAGCACGCCCTCGACTTCTTCGCCAAGGGACTCCGGGAGACTCAGGCCGGCGCGCCCCCCGCTTGACGCACTCCGCCGCGGCGGCATAGGACGACCATATGACCTCGCCCAGACCCAGACGCCTCGAGCGCTGGGTGCCGGGCGTGCGCGTGGCGCGCACCTACGAACGACGTTGGCTGCGCGCCGACATCGTCGCGGGCATCGTGCTGGCCGCGATCCTCGTCCCCCAGGGCATGGCCTACGCCGAGCTCGCCGGCCTGCCTCCCGTCACCGGCCTCTACACGACCATCGCCTGCCTCGTCGGCTACGCCATCTTCGGCCCGTCGCGGGTGCTGGTGCTCGGGCCCGACTCGTCGGTCTCGCCGCTGATCTTCGCCGCCATCGTGCCGCTGCTGGTCGACGGACGACCCGGCGAGCGCCATCGCTCTCGCGGGGATGCTGGCCCTGTTCGTCGGCCTCATCGAGATCGGGCTCGGGCTGGGCAAGCTCGGCTTCGTGGCCGACCTGCTCTCCAAGGAGGTGCAGGTCGGCTACATGAACGGCCTCGCCATCACCATCATCGTCGGCCAGCTGCCCAAGCTGTTCGGCTTCTCCACCGACGCCGACAAGTTCATCGACGAGCTGAAGGCGTTCGTCGCAGACCTCGACAAGACGAACGCGACGACGCTCGCCGTCGGGCTGGCCTGCCTCGCCCGTCCTGCTCGTGCTGCCGCGGCTTCACGCGCCGCGTCCCGGCGGTGCTGGTCGCCGTCGTCGGCGCCACCGTCGTCGTCGGCGGTGCTCGGACCTCGCCGCGCAGGGCGTGAAGACGGTCGGCGCCCTGCCCCAGGGCGTGCCCACGCCGGCCTTCCCCTGGACGAGCTTCAGCGACGTCGGCCCGCTGCTCATCGCCGCCGTCGGCATCACGCTGGTGTCGCTCACCGACACCATCGCCACCGCGACGAGCTTCGCCGCCCGGCGCGGCGACGAGGTCGACGCCCGACCAGGAGATGATCGGCATGGGCGCCGCCAACATCGCCGCCGGGTTCTTCCAGGGCTTCGCCGTGTCGACCAGCGGCTCGCGCACGGCGGTGGCCGAGCAGTCCGGCGCCAAGAGCCAGGTCACCGGCCTCGTCGGCGCCGGCCTCGTCCTCGTGCTCCTGCTGTTCCTCAACGGCCTGCTCGCCGACCTGCCGCAGACGACGCTGGCGGCCGTCGTGATCGTCGCCGCGATCTCGCTGATGGACTTCCGCATCCTGGCCCGCTACTACCGGGTGCGCAAGAGCGCGCTCGTGCTCTCGCTCGTGGCCACCGGTCGGCGTGATCCTGTTCGGCGTGCTCTGGGGGATCGCGCATCGCCGTCGTCCTCGCGATCCTGCATGTTCTTCCGGCGCAACTGGTGGCCCCACGGCGCCGTGCTCGGCCAGGTCGAGGGCGTCCCCGGCTGGCACAGCATCGACGAGTACCCGGACGCACGCCAGCTCCAGGGCATCGTCGTCTATCGCTGGGAGGCGCCGCTCATCTTCGTCAACGCCGGGGTCTTCCGCCAGCAGGTCCGGCACCTCGTGCACGACCAGAAGCCGTCCTGGGTGGTCCTCCAGTGCGAGGCGATCACCGACATCGACGTCACCGCCGCCGAGATGCTCGAGCAGCTCGACAACGAGCTCAACGCCATGGGCATCCACCTAGCTTTCGCCGAGATGCGCGGCCGCCTGCAGGACCTGATCCTGCGCTACGGGCTCCTGGAGACGCTGGACCGCGAGCGCTTCTACCCCACGCTCAAGGCGGCGGTGAAAGAGGTCGACGCGCTCGGGCCGCTCCCGCCGGAAGAGGAGACGCCCGGCGGCCACGGCGACGGTCACCACAAGCATGACTAGGACCGCTCCGACGGCCGGCCCAATCCGTGAGACGGTGGTCCGTCCCGCCAGCCGTACGTCTCGCCGCGGCTGCGCCACTGCCTAGCCCAGCGCCATCCCTTCGACGTCTCCCGATGGTTCGCGGATCCTTGAGGCGCACCATGCGGAACGAGTTGATCAACCCGATAAGGGTGGCGAAGATCGGGACCAGCAGCGCCACCTGAAGCGCGAGAGGCCGGGCTTCCGTGTTGATGCGGATGACCTCGGCCTGGATCTCCGGGGGCTGGCCGGCGAGCTGCTGCTCGAGCTGCGTGTTGCTCATCACCTCCGCGTCGTGCTCCAGGACCTGCGCGATCTGCTGCTGCTCGGCCGGCGGGAGCACGGTGCTGTTCTCGGCCATGGTGGTGAAGCTGATGGAGAGCGCCGCCAGCATGATGGCGCCGGCGAAGGCCAGCCCGAACGACAGCCCGAACGAGCCCGCCGCCGAGTTCACGCCGGCGGCCTCGCTGACCCGCTCGTCCGAGATCGGCGCGAGCGTGTAGTTGTTGAGCTGGGAGACCAGCAGGCCCAGCCCCGACCCCGCGATCAGCAGCGGGACGACGAGATACCAGCCGGAGGTCGCCCGGGGCACGATCGGGAGCAGCACGACCATCCCCAGCAGGAGGAGCGCGAAGCCCGCCCGGATGATGCTGCTCGGGCGCCGCTTCCCCGCCCTCTTGCCGGCGAGCAGCGCCACGGCGAACATGCTGAGCGAGAGCGGCGCCAGCGACAGGCCCGCCTGCAGCGCGTTGTACTCGAGCACCATCTGCAGGTAGATGGGCAGGGCGATCATCGTGCCGCCGAGGGCGATCTGCTGGAGCATCTGCCCGGAGATCCCGAACCTGAAGACCTTCGACCTGAACAGGTCGGGGTCGATCAGCGTCGGCTTCTCCAGGCGCTTGCGCCGCTTGAGCCAGTACACGAGGAGCGCCAGCGCGACCGCGCCGATCGCCAGGAGCGCGCCGACGGCCTCGCCCCCCTCCTGCCAGACCAGGATGCCGATCACGATGCCGCCCATGCCGAAGACGGAGAGCACGGCGCCGACCACGTCGACCTGCCGCGGCCCCGTGTACGGGACGTCCTTGACGAGCCTGATGCTGGACAGCACGACCGCGATGATGACGACCTCGAGCAGGAAGCCGACGCGCCACGAGAGGTAGGTGGTGACGAAGCCGCCGAGCAGCGGGCCGACGGCGGCGGCGATCGCCGCCGAGGCGCCGACCAGGGCGTAGGCCCTCCTCCGCGCCGCGCCCTCGAAGTTGCCGTGGATCAGGGACTGCATGGCGGGCAGCAGGAGCGACGCGCCGATCCCGCCGATGATCGCCCAGAAGACGATGATCGCGGTCAGGCCCTGGGCGAGCGTCATCGCCAGGGCGCCGACGGCGTAGCCGAGCAGGCCCAGGACGTAGGCCCGCTTGCGCCCGATGAGGTCGCCGACCTTGCTGCCGACGAGGATGAACGCGGCGGAGACCAGCGCCTCCAGCGCGATCGCCGACTGCACGCCGCTGACGGTGGTGCCGAGGTCGTGCACCACCGCGGAGATCGACACGTTCATGAGCGACGTGTCGACGACGAGCACGAACATCGCCATCGCCAGCAGGACAGCCAGCCGGGTGTTGCCCTTCGCCTCCTCGGGCTTGCTGCTCGATGCGTCGCTCACGTGAGATCCACCTTCCGCTGCCGTTGCACAGGGGCCTTGCGACCCAGTCCGTGTCGCACCTTGGGGCTAGTCTTCTCCAGTCTGTCCGCGTGGGACGATGTCCTTCGTCGCTTCGAAGATGTTACCGAAGACGTTCGCCTCGCCGACGCGATCGGCGACCCCATCGCGGCGCAGTACGTCCATCACGCCCGGTTTCGCGCGTGCCAGGCGAAGCTGCGCGGAATGCGCCTGGGTCAGCTCCAAGATGTCGCCGATCTTCTCAGACCCCTGGGAGTCGATGTAGTTCACGCCCTCGAGGTCGAGGACGACCACCTGCAGCGGCGGGTCCGCCTCGAGTGCCAGCTGCCGGACGCGGTCCTCGAGCGCGTTGGCGTCGATGAAGAACAGTCCGGCGTCGAAGCCGAGGACGAGGAGACCCGGGACGGCCTCGCCGCCTGCGGAGTCGTCCGCCGGGCGGAAGACCTGCGTGTCGGCCTGGCGCACCAGCTCCGGCATCGCCGGAGTGGCCGACACGTAGACCAGCCAGCCGATCGACAGCGCGATGCCGATGATCACGCCGGCCAGCACACCCGCGCTGAGCACGCCGAGCAGCGCCGCGATCGCGATCCAGAAGTCGAAGCGCTTGACGCGGAACAGGCGCCGCATGGCCGGGACATCCATCATGCCCATGACCACGGCCTCGATGATGATCGCCGCGAGGACCGCCTGCGGGAGCTGTGAGAAGAGCGGCGCCAGGAAGAGCATCGTCAGCACGACGATCGCTCCGGTCGTCAGAGACGCGAGCGGCGTCTTGGCGCCGGTCTCGTTGTTGAGCGAGCTCGCGGAGAGACTGGTGGAGACCGGGATGGCCTGCAGCAGGCCCGACCCGACGTTGGCGACGCCCTGGGCCAGGGACTCCTGATTCACGTCGACCTGGTAGCGATGCTTGGCGGCAAAGGAGCGCGCGTCGCCGGCGGTCTGCGAGAAGCCGATCATCAGCAGTGCTAGCGCCGCTGTGATGACGTCCGCGAGATGATCGGCGATGTAGCTGAAGTTCGGGAGGACGATCGCCGGCAGTCCACTGGGGACGTCACCCACGAGCGCGACGCCGCGGCCCTCGAGGCCGAGCAGCCAGGTCGCGAGGAGGCCGCCAACGACCAGGACGAGCGCGCCCGGCACCTTTGGGGCAAGGAAGCGAAGGCCGAAGATCACGACCAGAGCGACGACGCCGACGATGACCGTCGTGGTATGCATGTCGCCCAGGCTGCCGACCCAGCTCGCCATCTTCTGCCAGCTGTTGTCGCCCGACGCCTTGGTCCCCGTGACCTTGGCGAGCTCGCCGATCGTCGTCTGGATGCCCGCCCCGAACAGGAAGCCGACGATGACGGCTTTCGAAAGGAAGTTGGAGATCCAGCCCATCTTGAACACTGCTAGCAGAACGAAGAAGACCCCAGACACGAAGGTGATCGACGCCACCATGGTGACGGCTTCGTTGCCGGACGCTGCAGCGCTGAGCACGGCACCCGCAGCGACCGCGGAGAGCGCCGCGCTCGGTCCGGTGGAGATCTGGCGTGACGTGCAGAACAGCGCGTACAGGATCGCGCCCGCGGCGGCGGCGTAGAGTCCGTACTGGATCGGCACTTCCGCGATACCCGCGTAGCCGAGCGCCTTGGGCACCACGAGCGCCGCTACGGTGAGGCCCGCGATCAGGTCCGGCCGCAGCCAGCTGCGGCGATAGCGCGGCGCCCAGCCAAGGATCGGCAGGACCTTGGCGAGGCCGGTCCTCGGTGCGTTCCCGTCCTTCTGGTCCGGCGGCACAGTCCTCACCCGCCCCGGGGTCCCCACCGCACTCCTCTCTCGTCCACCGCTCGAGCGGTCAGACGCCTGTCTTGACTGCGATCCCGCCGTCCCTCTTCGAGGGCTGGCGCGTCCTTACTGGCCCGCGGGCAGCTAGCACCAGCAGCGTGATGACAATGGCGAAGACGCCGTCGCTGAAGGCGTCAAAACGACCCCTCGTTTTGTCGCTGAGGAGCGGGGACGCTGTACTCATTGCGCGGACCTCCGAGACTGCCAGCTTCGTAGTCTACAGCGGAGACCGGGATGACCCTCTCGGAGGCGAGATCGGCGGCCACTTCGTGCGGCACTCCAGGCGCCTTGAACGCTTGACGCCGCGATCGTCGGTGGTGCCTGTGCGTGACCGCGCGCATCTGCTGAGCCGCGCCCGGCCGTTCTACTCTGGTACCTCGCCCCGGGAGCGTCACGCGCCCGGCGCCCCGTGGGGCTCGGGCAGGCGACGCGCTCCGGCTCAGCCAGCCGGACGAGACCTGGCGTGCGCCTTCTCCCAGTGCAGCCCGGCGCGGCGCAGTCGCAGGCCCGCGGCGATCGTCGCCACGCCCCAGACGATCGCGGCGATGCCGATGAGGAGGCCGACGAGCGTGAGCGTCGCCTCCGGCCAGACGATCATGACGATGCCGAGCACGATCAGGGCGATGCCGGCGATGAGGTCGTGACGGCGCGTCTCGTGGGGACGCCCGAAGGCCGAGACGACGCGCACGGCCCCCCAGACGAGGATCGTGATACCGGCGACCACGGCGACCACCTTGAGCGTCTCGCCCGGCCAGACGAGGAGCACGATGCCGCCGACGAGGGCCACCAGCGCGCTGATGAGGTGCGCCCGCCGGTCGCCGCCGCGGCCGACGGTGAGGAGCTGGGCAACGCCGAGGAAGACGAGGAAGAGCCCGCTGAGCCAGATGAGCGCGTGCAGGCCGCCGAAGGCGTGGCTCGCCACGACGATGCCGAGGATCACCGCGACCACGCCGAGGCCGACGAGCCAGTTCCAGTTGTGCGCCGCCCAGCTCCCGCGCTGGTCGAGCTCGCGTGCCTGGCGCCGGCTGACGCTCGCCTCCTCCTCGGGGACGACCCGCTCCTCGCCCTCGTGCTCCGGCCTGCGCTCCCCGCCACCCATGTCGTCCATTCCGAGACCCCCCCGTCGCATCCCCCTCGGTCGGCGCCCTGCCTCCCGGCGTCGGAGACAATCGTAGCACCGAGCTGCGCGGGCGGCACCAACATGGCGAAGAGCGTCGACGCTAGCGCCTCGGGCGCGCTGCCCGCAGGCCGGACTACCTGGCGTCGCGCCGCGCCTGGCGGCGCTTGTGGCGCCGCCACATCAGCGCGAGCTGGCCGATCACGAACGCCACAACGGCGGTGATCACAAGCCCGAGCCACAGCGGGAACGTGAACGACCAGAACAGGAACTTGAAGGTGGTGTCGGCCGTGTTCTGGAAGATGAAGAACAGCAGCAGGGCGAGCAGGATGCCGCCGCCGATCAGAAAGCCGTTTCCGCCCGATTTCTGCTGGTCTGAGCCCTGCGTCATGACGTGCCTCCTCTGAGTACCCTTGCGTGCCCCCCGCGGACTAAGGTTCAGTCGCGCGGCATCCCTCGTGGACTTCCTACCCGTAGGTTACGCCGCTGACGCCACCGCTTCCTGCGGGGCGACGATGGCGGTGAGCATCCGTGGAACACCCGGGCCGATGCAAGCCGCGATTTCGCATCCAACGTCGCAGGGGTCCTTCTCGCCTTCGCCGAACTGCGTGGCCGGCTTCAGGACCACGTGCTGCGCTACGGGCTCTACGAGACGCTCGACCGCGACCACTTCTACCCCACCCTCATGGCGGCGGTGCGGGAGGTCGAGGCGATCGGGCCCTTGTCGGCCGTGGAAGAGACGTCAGGCAGGGGCCGGCGTCGGCACTGAGCGGCCGGCCGGCACTGCCGGGCGACGTCAATCAGATCGTTTGGTGTCGCCGGTCAGCTCTTGTCGCGCCGCAGCCACCGCCGCACGGTGCGGACGGGAAGCAAGAGGAAGATGCCGATCAGCACGTACAGGACCAAGCCGACGTAGGGCTGGACAAGGCCCAACACCGTCGCCACCGCGTAGAAGATCAGGCTCGGCGCGAGCTGATACCTCACCCGTCGCTCCTCCTGGCGCTCCTCGGCGGCGTCGCCGCCGAACAGGCCCTCGCGCTCGGCGTAGCGCCCCAGCACGATCAGCATCAGGCTCATGAGGAGCAGCACGATGCCGAAGAACGCGACCGCCGTGCGCTCACCGCCGTGCTCGGTGTCTGTCAGGCGCAGGTACTCCTCCATCACCCTGGTGGGGTAGGGCAGGAAGGCGACGAGCAGCAGGAGCAGCAGGTTGAGCCGCAGAAAGCCGGCGTCGACGCGCTCGAGGGCCTCGGTGAGCGCGTTGTGCTCGATCCAGACGATGCCGATGCTCATGAAGGCGATGAAGTAGGCCAGGTACGACTGGCCGCTCCAGCCATAACTCGGACAGCAAATGGCTGCCGGCGTGCTGCGGCACCGCGATCTCGATCACCAGCAGCGTGATGGCGATGGCGAAGACGCCGTCGCTGAACGCCTCCAGGCGCCCCTTCTTCCTGAAATCCCTCAGTGAGGGCGGACTGCTCATGATGGTGACCTCCTGGGACGCGGCGGGCTCACGCTCGCGCCATCATATCGTCCGGCTGCCGGGCCGCCATGCCGTCACGAACGCCGCGCGAGCGCGGGAACGGTCCCCACGCTCGCGCGGCGACACGCTGCCTCATGTCGCGGAGCTTCCGATCAGGCCGTCCGCGACGAACCGGGCACACGGTCGCGGTTGCCCCACGCCCCGCCGCTCCAGAAGGCGACGTCGACGAAGATGGCGAGCCCGACCCAGAGCCAGTCGAGGCCGTTCACTCCTCCCGGCGCCACGATCACCCACGTCATCGTGGTCCACGGCGCGAAGATGATGCCGAGGATCGGCCAGAGCGCGGAGCTGAACGCGGCGTTCCAGCGCGCCGGCTGGGCGATCCACCAGACGATGTCGACGGCCCGGGCGCCGAGCAGGAAGAGAATCGTGAAGAGGCAGCACATGTGGTCTCCGTTCGGGTATCGCGACGGCCCTCAGCCCCTGGGGTCCCGCCGCCCTTGTTCATGGCGCCAAGCGATCGAGGCGTAGGTTACCAGCCGGTCATCACCCCTCGCAAGGGGAAGAGACGGTCATCCTCCTCGCGTCTCCGGGCCGCTGCTCTTCTGGCGGTCGCAGCCGCACAGTGCAATCCGCCGGACCGGCGCGATACCTTTCTGCGACCGCCGCGCCGCACGCCGCGCTCGCGTCGCAGCTCGGCAACGTCACCGTCTCCTCCGTGCCCACCGAGAAGAGCTCCGAGGTCGGCGGGCTGCAGAACACCGCCAGCCAGCTGGGTGCCTCACTCGGCACCGCCCTGGCCGGCTCGATCCTCATCGCCGCCCTCACGACCTCGTTCCTGGCCGGGATCGAGCAGAACCCCAACGTACCGCAGCAGGCCAAGGACCAGGCGAGCGTGAGCCTCGCGGCGGGCGCTCCCTTCATCTCCGACAAGGACCTCGAGGCGAAGATGACCGAGGCCGGCTACTCCCAGAGCGAGATCGACATCGCCGTCAAACAGAACGAGGAGTCACAGATCGACGGTCTGCGCGCGGCGCTGGCCGTGCTGGCCGTCATGGGGGTCATCGCCCTCTTCTTCACGGGGCGGATACCCAAGCGCCAGCCGGGCGCGGAGCCGGCGCCGGCCTAGACCGGCGACTCCCCCTCGCGCCGCTGGATGAGCCTTGCAGCGGCGACGGTGGCTGCGACGTCACCGAACGGTTACGTTGCGCGGCGGCCGGGGTAGCATCGATGGCGACTCTCACCTCGTCACGCGTCGAGGTGCGGCTATGAGGAGGTCCACGTCGATGGTGCGCGAGGTCGTCAGGGTGCTCTTGGTCACGCCGCCCACATCTTCCGCCGACTCGGAGTCGACGTGTGCGCCGGAGGTGACGCAGTGGACCGGCTTGGCCGCGTCCCTGCGCGGGGCCGGTCTGCAAACGGAGGTCTTCGATGCCGCGCGCGGCCAAGACCTCGATTCATTCGAGACGCAGCTCGAGCACTTCTGGCCGCAAGTAGTTGTGACACGTGCCGATGCCGCGACGTCCGAGGGGGCGTGGGCCGTCCTGCGCGCCGCCAAGACGATCGTGCCCGGCGTCGTCACGGTGATGAGCGGGGGGCGAGCCGGCGAGGCGGCCGGTCAGGCGACGCGAGCAGGCGCTGCCGATCACGACCTCCGCGGCGCCGGTGAGGAGGCTGAGTTCGAGCTCCTGGCCCGGCTTCGCGAGGGCACCAGCCCGGAAACGCTCAAGTCGTCACGAGCGACGCGACGCCGCCGTGTCCCCGTGCTCTCGACCGCCTGGTCGCTCATCAGCCACGGCAGATAGTCGAGAACCGGTCCAGCCCCTGCGTGCAGGCGAGGCGCGTCGGCGCGTGGGAGCTAGCGCAAGCATCCGGTCGTCACGGCCGATGGTCACGCGCGACAGCACCGCGTGACACGTCGTAGCGGCTTGAGTGACCAAACGGTTACAAACCCGGAGGCACGGGTAGGCTGCGGGCGTCCCTGCGACGGCTCGATCTGCCGTCGCCCACGCGTACCACAGCACGAAAGGATCGTTACATGGCAGAGAAGCAACTGGTGCTGTCCTTCTTCGCGGATGAACCGGCGGCAGACGCGGCGGCCGAGACCCTGAAGGCCTCCGGGATCGCGTCCGGGGACGCGATAGGCCTCCTCGTCCTCGACGCCACCGGCAACCTCAAGGTGGACAAGGTCGGCGCCCGCAGCTGGGCCGCGGGTGCGGGAATCGGCGCATGCCTGCTCGTACTCGGCCCGGCCATGCTCGGAGTCGGCATCCTCGGCGGCACGGTCGCGGGCGGGCTGCACCACAAGGGGCTCAAGATGAGCGACGAGGACAAGGCGCGCATCTCCACCGACCTCAGCGCCGGCAAGGCGGCGGTCGGCGTGCTCGCCAAGATCGACCAGGCGCCCGGGATCCAGGCGAAGTTGACGGAGCTCGGCGGGGCGACCTCGAGCCACGATGTGGTCGACGAGGCAGCCTTGCAGGCGGCAGCAGCGGAGTAACAGGCGCAGTTCCAGAAGCCTTGTGACGGGCACTCGAACACCGAGTGCCCGTCACCGCCTCATTCTGCACCGGCGGGCGCTGCGGCATTCCCGCGCCGCCGCGCGGAGGCCGGGCCGGATGGCCAGGGCAACGGCCTCACCACGACGAGCACAGACCGTCGGCAGGCATCCAAGGTTTCTTCGCCCGAGGTGAGGCGCATACTCAGGTCACAAGACTGACGCTTCACGCGGACTCAGCAAGCCCGCGGCCCTGCAAGGCTGACGACTCAGGTCTCCCGGGGCTATTGCCACTAGGCATAGCAGGTCGGAAGGGATCGTGAAATGGCTTTGGGACACAGCGTCGGGAACTTCGCGTCTTCCTGTGTCCACACCGTTGGCAGCGGCGTGGCCGCCGCCCGGTCGTCGCCGGATGCGCCCCGGCAGATGTGCGGCGTCATCAATGACCTCTCCCCCCACCAGGATCGGCGATGGTCGTTGTGAACCACTTCGAGGGTGACGGCGACGGCAGCCGCCGACGCGCAGTAAGCACGGCGATGATGCTCGACGCTGCCGAGGCGCTCTTCGCCGCCAGGGGCTACGACGCCGTGTCCGTCCGCGACATCGCCGATCAGGCAGGCTTCAGCCATGCCCTCGTGCATCGCTACCTCGGATCCAAGGCCGGGATCTACCGCAAGGTGCTGCGGCGGAGTCGAGACGAGCTATGGACGTCGGTCCGCGAGGCCACGGACCTGAGAGAAGCCATGGCTCTCATGGTCCGTCTGGGTCTGCAGCACCAGCAGCAGGTCCAGCTCATCACGCGCTCGGCGCTGGGCCCGCAGCCGATCGACAGCACGACGACCCGCCTCGCGGCTACCGAACGACTGGTGGAACTCGCGCAGCAGCAGGCGGATAAGCACCGGGGTGCGCCCGGACTCGGCCCGGGCTTCGCCATGGCGGGTGTCGCCGCGCTCTACCTGGGCTGGATCGCCGCGGAGGGTTGGCTGCTGGCGGCTGCGGGTCTGGAGGATCTCGACCAGGACGCGGTGGCCGACGGGCTGCTGCGCCTGATGTACGACATCGTCGAGCGCGAAGTGCCGGACGGCGACGGGAAGCGGCAGGCCTAAGTCCCTGGCCCGATCCGACCAAGTCGGATTCCCGCGTTTGCCCGACGGCCGCCACGGAGAAGGTTTCAATCAGACCCCCCGTCGTGCAGAATGATTGCGTAACCCGTTGGTCACTCGCACGCGGCGCGTCACGCCAAGTCCCCCATGGTTCGACAAAAGGAGCAGTAATGGCAGACCAGCCCGTCTTCCTCTTCCTGGGTGTGTACGGCGATCCCGCCATCGCCCGCGAGGACCTCGAGGTCGTCCGCGACCTCCACGCCGCCGGCGTGATCGGCACCTACGATGCCGCCGTCGCCGTGAAGGACGCCGACGGCTCCGTCCACGTGGACAAGTGGGAGAAGCCCACTCAGCACGGCGCCTGGTGGGGCATCGGTGCCGGCGCCGTGCTCGGCATCCTCTTCCCGCCGTCGTTGCTCGGCGCGGCCGCGGTAGGCGGCGTCACCGGCGGCCTCATCGGTCACTTCCACGGCGGCATGTCGCGCAAGGACGTCAAGGAGCTCGGTGAGATGCTCGACGCCGGCGAGGCCTGCCTCATCGTCATCGGCAAGGACAAGCTGGACGAGGCCCTGCGCAAGGCCAACCTCAGGGCCCAGAAGACCGCCGAGAAGCAGCTCGCCATGGAAGGCAAGGATCTCGAGAAGCAACTCGCTGACGCCGAGAAATCAGTCAGCTGACACAGAGAGGACACTCCATGAGTGACGACGTAGAGAAGACCCTCGAGGACATCGAGGCATTGTTCGCGCAGACGGCGCGCGAGATGACCACCAAGGGTGACAAGGTCACCTTCCACGGCCTTTCGCCCGCGACTCTCTACTTCTCCGACCGGCCGCAGCGCGTCGTCGGGCACCTCACCACCAAGAAGTTCGTCGAGGAGTGGGGCGAGGGCGAGAACAGCTTCGCCGAGGACCCGCCCAACGCCGTGATCTCCTTCGTGGAGAAGGGCGACGAGACCCCCGAGGACGCGATCGTGGTCCTCAAGGACCCGCTACTTGAAGAGCGACTCGCTCACCTACACGGTCGAGATGCTCGAGGGCAGCCTGCCGCCGAAGGGCGAGCTCGTGTCGGTGTTCATCGACCCCTTCGGGCGTCCGGGCTCGCCGGTCTCGCTGGCCGGCATGAACCGGCGCTCGCGGCGCAGAGGGCGCTGAGAAGATCGTCACCGCGGGGCCACGACGCCCGCACCGCAGACGCGACGGGGCGGCCTCTGGCCGTCCCGTCGCGTCTCTGCTCCGCGGTAGCCGAGAGCCCTCAGACCCCCATCTCGGCCGGGATCTTGCCCTGCTTGATCGCCTCGACGCACGGCGGCGTGGTCCTTCTCGGCCTGGTTGGCGTAGCGCTTGGCGAAGTCGGCGATGGCGCGGTCGAACCGGTCGCTCACGCCCAGATACGACGCGATGGCGATGCGATGGCCGGAACGCGCGTGCCCACGCGCCAGCGTCCAGCCGCACAGGGTGGCGAGGATCTCGAGGCCCGGAGCCTGGAGCAGCGCGGTGTCGACCGAGCCCTTCATGTCGCGCAGCTGGCGCCAGTAGAAGTGACGGCCGGCGGGCTTGCCGGTCATCCAGCCGAGGAAGATGTCGCTGGCCGCCTGCGTCAGCCGCTGGCCGGCGACGACGCGGTGACCGCTGTGGGTGAACCGGCTCTTGCCGAGGTACGCTTCGAGGACCGAGGGTCCGGCCTCCTTGACCTGCAGGAGGAGCGGGTCTTCGACGTCGCGGCCGACCAGGAGGACGATGATGCAGCGCGTGCCGACGCTGCCCACGCCCACGACCTTGCGCGCGACGTCCACGAGCTCGTAGCGGTCGAGCAGCTGGCGCCGGTCGTCTTCGAGGGTCGCTTTGTACTGACCGAACAGGTGGTACGTGCGCTCGACGCCCTCCAGCTCCTCCAGGTGCATGACCAGCGGCGGCATGTCGACGATGCGCCGCGTGCCGTCGACGACCTCGGTCAGCTTGCCGGCGGCCTGCAGACTGTCGCGGGTGCGCGCCTTGGCGAAGGTCTTCTCGGCGATCTTCATCCTTGCGTCGACGTCCTTCTTCTTGGCCTGCATGGCCATCTGTGAGCTGCGCGCCATGGCGAGGAGGTCGTCGGCGACGATGTGCGAGTACCACACGTCGAGCTCGCGCATCTCCGCGAAGGCGGTGATGTGCTCGCGATACGAGCGCGCGGCGGCGAGCGCCGTCTGGCGCGCCACGTCCTCGCCGAGGCCGTTGTTGCGGCACGCCAGCACGAAGCTCGCCGCGAGCCGCTTGAGGTCCCACTCGAACGGCCCCGGCAGCGTCTCGTCGAAGTCGTTGACGTCGAAGAGCAGCTCGCGCTCCGGTGAGCCGTACATGCCGAAGTTGGCGAGGTGCGCGTCGCCGCAGAGCTGGACCGTGAGGCCGGTGCGCGGCATGCGGAGCCAGGTCGGCGGCCATGAGCGCCGCCGAGCCGCGGTAGAACGCGAACGGCGACGCGGCCATGCGGCCCCAGCGGATCGGCAGCAGGTCCGCCATCCGGTCGTCGTCCTGGGCGCGCAGCAGCTGGATGGGGTCGGGCCGATCGGGAGCCGGGGCCCACAAGCGGTGCGACGTGCGCGGCGCCACCTTCCTCGCCTCGCGGCCGAGCGCCTGGCGCTCGGCCACCGTCCGGTGGTGATTGGTGGCTATTGTCATCAGTGCTCCTTCTCAAGAGTCTTGGCGTCCGGCGGCCGCAAGGACGGCTGCCGTCGAGACAGCATCACGTCCATATGCCCGGGTGAGCTCCGATACTTTCCGTTGCCGCGGTGACCGTATCGCCGTCCCGAGCATCGACCGCCGCCCCACCACCGGATGGCAGTCAAGAAGGGCGAGATGCGATATGGTGCGGTGACCAACCGGTGACAGTACTATCGACACGCTCACGGGGACCACGAGCCCTTTTGAGCCGCGAGAGAGTGAGGTCTGCATGCATTGGCTCGGGTTCCTCCCCTGGTGGATCTGGGTGCCGTACCTCGTCGTGTGGCTGTACGTCATGGCCACGCTGATCATGGAGGACCGCGAGCCCGCGGACACGCTCGCCTGGGCCTTCGCGTTCCTGCTGGTGCCGGTGCTCGGCATCATCTTCTACTTCATCGCCGGCCGCGATTGGGCCACGATCACCGAGAAGAAGCAGTGGATGCGCGACTACTACGAGAAGCTGCAGGCCTCTGCGAAGCCGTTCTTCGAGCGCAACGCCGCCGCCGACCGGCGCTTCCGGCAGACCTACGGGGGCACCTATGTGGAGCGTCTGAGCGACACCATGTCGCGCGAGGACGGCCTCCGCGTGGTGACCGCCGACCGCGCCGAGATCTTCCCCACCGGGCAGGAGAAGTTCAGCCGCCTCAAGGCCGATCTGGCGGCGGCCCAGCGCTTCATCCACGTCCAGTACTTCATCTGGGAGGACGACGAGCTCACCGACGCGCTCACCGAGATCCTCAAGGAGCGCGTCCAGGCAGGAGTCCAGGTGCGCTTCCTCTACGACTACCTCGGCAGCAAGCACTGGGACAAGAAGAAGCTCGAGGCGCTCGTGCCGCTGGGCGCGCAGGTCGCCAAGGACGTCGTCTCGATCTCCCATCTGAACTACCGCGACCATCGCAAGATCGTCGTCATCGACGGCGAGATCGGCTACACCGGCGGCTACAACGTGGGCCAGGAGTACGTGGACGGCGGCGAGCGCTTCGCGGTCTGGCGCGACACGCACGTGCGCGTGACCGGCCAGGTCGTGGGCGAGCTGGAGGCGCTGTTCGCGGCGCGCTGGTTCGACCAGACCAAAGAGGACGTCTTCACCGATGAGTACCTGCCGCCGTCGCCGCATGTCGGCGACGATAGCGGCATCCTCTGCCAGGTGATCGCGCAGTCCGTGGAGGACCCCTGGAAGTCGTCGCGCCGGGCCCACATGATCGCCGTCGGCAACGCCGCCAAGCGGGTGTGGATCCAGTCGCCCTACTTCGTCCCCGAGGTCGGCCTCTACGACACGATGATCAACGCGGCCCTGAGCGGCGTGGACGTGCGTTTCATGATGACCGGCGTACCCGACAAGAAGGTGCCGTACTGGGCCGCGTGGACGTACTTCCGTCCCCTGCTCAAGGCCGGCGTCCACGTCTACCTCTTCGAGGCCGGCTTCCTGCACGCCAAGACGCTCACCGCCGACGGGCAGATCACCGCCGTCGGCACGATGAACATGGACATCCGCAGCCTGCGGCTCCACAAGGAGCTCATGCTCTGGATGTACGACGAGAAGCTCGCCTTCCGGCAGGAGCGCCTGTTCGAGGAGGACATGGCGAACTCGCACGAGGTGACGCTCATGGACCTCGACGCGCTCAGCCTCACCCAGCGCTTCCGCAACTCGTTCATGCGGTTGCTGTCCTACTTCATCTGAAACGGGGATGGCCGAGACCGCACCCCCGGAGGCGCGTGCGCACGTCGTGATCGGCGAGGCCCGGTGGCCCATGGCCGTCGCGGTTCTCGCAGTCATCGTCTTGACGCTGCTGCTCCCGCACAGCCTCATCGTGCGCCCACGCTATGGGGTGCCGATCGTCGAGGGCCTCCTGCTCGTTGCCGTCATCATCGGCGATCCCGGCAAGATCGACCGCGTCTCCCCACGCGTGCGTGCGCTCTCCATCACGCTCATCGGGCTCCTGGTGGCCACCGCATTGTGGTGCACGGCGCAGCTCATCGCGCAGCTCATCCACGGCGGACAAGCCACGCAGTCCGGCGGGGCGCTGCTGGCCGCCGGCGGCATCGTCTACGTGTCCAATTGCCTCGCCTTCGGCCTGCTCTACTGGGAGCTCGACAGCGGCGGGCCGGCAGTGCGCGCCCACGGGCTGCCGGCCCACCCCGACTTCGCCTTCCCGCAGCAGCTGAACCCGGAGCTGGCGCCCCCGCACTGGCGGCCGCGGTTCGTCGACTACCTGTACCTCGGCTTCACCAGCGCCACCGCCTTCAGCCCGACCGACGTGATGCCGCTGCGCCCCTGGAACAAGCTCGCCATGATGGCGCAGTCGACCATCTCGCTGGTGCTCCTGGGCCTCGTCATCGCGCGCGCCGTGAACGTGCTGCAGTAGGAGCGGGCAGGGGATTCCCGTGGCGGACCTGCGCGGGTGGGCCTCGCCAACGCATGGTCGCTCGCCAGGCGGAGCTCTACGAGGCGGGCCGCCAGGCCGGGATGGCGAGAAGGGCGCCGACGAAGAAGCAGACGGCGCCCACAAACGTCGCCCGGTCTGCCAAGGTCACATCGACCGCTGAGCCGGATGACGGCAGCACATAGGCTCCGATGGCGGACGCCATGAAGGCGACGGAGCCGATCATGTTGAGCCAGGCGATACGCCAGCCGCCCTCGCGCGGCCGCCACGAGAAGAACCGACCCAGGGCCAGGACGGCGAAGGTGCTCGAGACCAGGAACAGGATCGAGCCGTAGAAGTCCGGGCGCCAGACGACGGCGTCGTACTGGCTCGACGCCGACGCCGTCGTGATTGCCCGGAACGTCGTGCCGTTGAAGAACAGGGTGCCGGGGAACTGCGTGGCCGCGGCCAGCCAGGCCCTGTCGTGCGGCAGCCACGCGAAGAAGCGAATGCGCTGCCGCTCATCATCGCCAGGGGTCCCGGTCGCCGCCATCGCCGGGCTCTGGCTCTGCACGAGCTGCCAGAACGACGCCGCGGTGAAGAAGATCGAGGAGACGAAGAAGGTGACCGCATCGGCGGTAGCGCCCACGGCCGAGGCGTACGCAGGCACGGACCCCAAGGCAAAGCCCGCCGACCCGATCATGAACAGGGCGGCGACCCCCGCGTTGATCCGCCGCGGCCTCAGGCGCACGGCCATCCGCTGCGGCCGCGCGCGTCGTCAGGCCTCGACGGCAAGCATCCCGTCCGCGATGCAGAACACTGCCTGTTCCAGCCAAGCTATCAGCGTCTCCCTGTCGTACTCCCCGAGGTCGGTCGCCTGCACGATCCAGTCCTCCATGGCGGCCCAGCCCAGGTCGAGGGCCACGAGAACGGCGATGACGAAGCGCGGTGGTGGCTGGCTCGGGTCGACGGCCCCCGATGCGGCGGCGCGCTGCTCGGCGATCTCGATGAGCCGCTGCATGGCCGGGAAGCTGCCCTTGGTGGTGGCGAACGGCATCCCTTGGAGGGCCGACGTGATGACCAAGCGGAGGTACTCGGGATGATTGAGCTGCCCCTCCCGGAGCATGATCGACAGCGCGGTGTGCAGATCGGCGCTCCCCCGCGCCGCGTCGCGGATCGTGGTCTCGTTGCGTGCCAGGACCGCGCGGTAGATCTCGTCCTTCGATCCGAGGTAACGATGGAGGAGCGCGTGGCTGTAGCCGGCCGCGGCGGCGATGTCGCGGATCGAGACGTCCGCAAAGCCGCGCGCCGAGAACAGCTTCTCAGCGGCGTCGAGCATGGCAGACGTCGCCTGCTGGCGCCTCGACGGGCCCCGCCGCTCGCTTGTTGCCATGACCGGACCCTTTCGCTGCGCCGGACGAGGCGGCGACCTCACTCACGAAGGCCCCACGCTGGGCAGGGGCCCGCACGGACGATGCACAGATGCTATTACCCGCCGGTCACGCAAGCAAAGGCGGCGCGGCGCCGCACCACTACGACGCCGCTGACGACGGCGCCGTAAACGTTGTGCCTTCTCGGCCGGCCGCGTAGAATCCGTTACCATTCGGTTACGAAGGCCGTCGTTGAGCACCAGCCGTCTTCCGATGCGCCGCGCGGGCGATCGATTGGCCGCCCGGCGACCAGGCGCCGGCCTCCTAGAAGCCGGCGGCGCCCTGCTTGCGCTGCTTCTCGGCGTAGGCTGGGCGCGGGCTGCGTCCAGGCAAGCGCAGGCGGCCGTCCGTCACGAAGACCGACACGAGGAGAGAGTCGTGAGCGACACGTTTGATCTGATCTTGGCCGGCTACCCGGCGCTGGAGCCAGCCCAAAAGGACTTCGACGAGCTGGTGGGGCTCGTTAAAGAGAAGAAGGTCAAGTCCGACGGCATGATCCTCGTCAAGCGCGACGAGGCCGGTGAGGTCCACGTCACCGACACGGGCAGCCACCTGGGCCGCAAGGGCGCCGGCTGGGGTGGCGGCGTCGGCGTGCTCGTCGGCCTGGCGGCGCCGCCCATGCTCGGCGCGGTCGCCGTCGGCGCCGCCGCCGGCGCCGTGGTCGGCAGGTTCGCCAAGCACAAGGTCGACAGTGGTCTCGAGGCGGGCATGGGCGACAAGCTCAAGCCCGGCACCGCCGCGATCATCGCCATGGTCGACGACGAGGATCGCCTCGTCGCGGAGCGGGCGCTGACGACACCGGCCAAATCGGTCGTCGCGATGGACAAGAAGGGCGTCAGAGGCCTCAAGGACGCCTTGTCTGAGGCGGCGGGCAAGTTCAGCCCTGACCGCACCGTGCTGCCGATCCCGGACAAAGCCTTCGGTGGCACGGCGGGGCGCACACTACGCGACTCGGTCGCCGACTGGTCGATGATCCCCGGTCCCAAGGCGCCCGACGACGCGCCCAACGTGCTCGTCGTCCTCATCGACGACGCCGGCTTCGGTGCCATCGATACCTTCGGCGGTCCCGTCAGCACGCCCGCGTTCACGCGCGTGCAGCAGATGGGGGTGACCTACGACAGGTTCCACGTCACTGCCGTGTGCTCGCCGACCCGAGCCGCGCTGCTCACCGGGCGCAACCAACACCGCGTCGGCTTCGGCTCCATCGCCGAGTACCCCGGGCCCTTCCCAGGGTACACCGCGGCGAAGCCCCGCAGCTGCGCCGCGTTCCCCCGTATCCTCAAGGAGAACGGCTACGTCACCGGCGGCTTCGGCAAGTGGCACCTCACGCCCGACAACGTCCAGGGCGCGGCCGGCCCGTTCGATCACTGGCCGAAGTCGTGGGGCTTCGACCACTGGTGGGGCTTCCTCAGCGGTGCGGCCGGCCAGTACGACCCGATCATCACCCAGGACGACTGGGTCCTCGGAGTGCCCGAGGGCAAGGACGGCAAGCTCTACTACTTCCCCGACGACATCACCGACAAGGCGGTGGAGTGGCTGCATGCGGTGCGTGCGCAGGACGCCGTCAAGCCGTGGATGATGTACTACTCCACCGGCTGCGCGCACGCGCCCCACCACGTCGCCACGGAGTGGGCCGACAAGTACAAGGGCAGGTTCGACGACGGCTGGGACAAGCTGCGTGAGGCGACGCTCGCGCGCCAGAAGAAGCTCGGCGTCGTGCCGCAGGACACCGAGCTCACCGAACGGCCGGATGGTCTCCCGGCGTGGGACTCCCTCAGTGACACGCAAAAGAAGCTCTACGCCCGGCAGATGGAGGTCTACGCCGGCTACCAGGAGAACGCGGACTGGAACGTCGGGCGGCTGCTCGACTCGATCGAGGAGATGGGCGACCTTGACAACACGCTGATCTTCTACATCTGGGGCGACAACGGCGCCAGCATGGAGGGCACGACCACCGGCTCGTTCAACGAGCTGACCTTCCTCAACGGCCTCGTACTCGACGCCGACGAGCAGCTCAAGCTGATCGAGAAGTACGGCGGAGCGGCCCAATGGGGCGGCCCTCATACGGCTCCGCACATCGCCTGCGCCTGGGCCCACGCCTGCAACACGCCGTTCCGCTGGGGCAAGCAGATCGCCGCGTATCTCGGCGGCACCCGCGACCCCATGGTCGTCGCCTGGCCGAGCCGGCTCAAGCCGGACACCACGGTCCGCTCCCAGTTCACCCACTGCATCGATATCGGCCCGACGATCCTTGACGCGGCCGGCATCCCGGAGCCGAAGCAGGTCGACGGAATCGAGCAGGAGCCGATGGACGGTACCAGCTTCCTTTTCACGCTCGACGACGCGAAGGCCGCCGAGCGGCACACGCAGCAGTACTTCGAGATGTTCGGCAGCCGCGCCATGTACAGAGACGGCTGGTGGGCGGCCTCCAATCCGACGCGGCTCCCGTGGGACGTGTCACCCGCAACGCTCGCGCAGTTCGGGCCGGACGCTGATTGGGATCCGGACAGAGACGTCGGCTGGGAGCTGTTCTATCTCCCCGACGACTTCTCACAGGCCCACGACCTGGCGGCCGAGCACCCGGACAAGGTGAAGGAGCTCCAGGAGCTGTGGTGGAAGGAGGCCGAGCGGAATCGGGTTCTCCCGCTGATGGGAGGTCTTTCGGTCATCTACGGGATCCTGCCGCCGCTGCCGACGGTCACCAGGCTCAGGTTCGCCGGCGACGTGCAGAACGTCCAGCGCGGGATGACGCCCCGCATCCAGGGGCGCTCCTACGCGATCGAGGCGCGGCTCAGCGTCCCGGAAGGCGGCGCCGAGGGCGTCATCGTCGCGAATGCCGACTTCATCGGCGGCTACGCGCTCTGGGTCGACGAGAAGGGCCTGCTCACCCACACCTACTCGTTCCTTGGCGTGGACACGTTCAAGCAGGTCTCCACGGAGCCGATCCCGACCGGCGACATCACCGTGAAGATGCTGTTCGAGACCGACGCGCCCAAGCCGGGCTCCGGCGGCAAGGCGACCCTCTGGGTGAACGACAAGCAAGTCGGTGAAGGGCGGCTCGAGCACACCGTGCCGATCGCCTTCACCTCCTATTCAGGCATGGACATCGGCCGCGACAACGGCCTCGTCGCCGACCTCGCCTATGAGCCGAAGGCTCCGTACGCCTTCACCGGCACGGTCAAGGAGGTCGTCTTCGACCTGAAGCCGCACGCCCATGCGGATGAACAAGAGCTTCACCAGCACGCCGCGCACCATGCTGTGGCTGCTGGGGTCGCGGGCTGAATCGGAGTCGGAAGGCGAGGCTACCGCTCCAAAGACAGGAGGCTCACGATGACAGAGATCGACCGCTCCACACTCCCGATCCAGCGGGCGCCGTTTCAGGGGGTAGCAAACAGGACGCTCGAGGGTTCGCAGCCCGACTGGGACCTGATCGGGCACCCGACGCCGCCGGACGGCGCCCCGAACGTGCTGCTCGTCCTCATCGACGACGCGGGCTTCGGGAACCCGGCCACGTTCGGCGGTCCCATCAGCACGCCGAACTACACGCGCCTGGCCGAGGAGGGCCTTCGCTACAACCGCTTCCACGTCACGGCGCTGTGCTCGCCGACCCGGGCGGCGCTGCTGACCGGGCGGAACAACCACGCCGTGGGCTTCGGCTCGATCGGCGAGTTCGCGGGCGGGTTCCCGGGCTACTCCGCGACGCTGCCGCGGGACTGCGCTCCGCTGCCGCGCATCCTCCGCGACAACGGCTACAGCACGGCCGCCTTCGGGAAGTGGCACCTGACGCCCGACGGCCAGCAGGGCCCGGCCGGGCCCTTCGACCGCTGGCCGAACGGCTGGGGCTTCGACTACTTCTACGGCTTCCTCGGCGGCGACGCCAGCCAGTGGGACCCGTGCCTGGCGGAGAACCAGAAGATCATCGGCACGCCGCCGGAGTTCTACGACGAGGAAGACCCCTACTACCTCCCGGATGCCATGGCCGACAAGACGATCGAGTGGCTCCACGGCGTGCGCGCCCAGGACGCGAAGAAGCCGTTCTTCGCCTACTTCTCGACGGGCTGCAGCCATGCGCCGCACCACGTCCACCAGGCGTGGGCGGACAAGTACAAGGGGAAGTTCGACCAGGGCTGGGACCGGCTCCGCGAGGAGACCTTCGCGAGGCAGAAGGCGCTCGGCGTGATTCCCGCCGACGCCGAGCTGACGCCGCGCGACGCGGCCTTCCCCGCCTGGGACGACGTGCCCGAGCAAGCTGAAGCCCTTCTACGCGCGCCAGATGGAGGTCTACGCGGGGTACTCGGAGAACGCCGACCACAACGTCGGCCGCGTGATCGACGCGGTCGCGGAGCTGGGCGAGCTCGACAACACGCTGATCCTCTGGATCTGGGGCGACAACGGCGCCAGCATGGAGGGCACGATCACCGGCTCGTTCAACGAGCTGACCATGCAGAACGGCATCCCGCTGACCGACGAGATGCAGCTGCAGCTCACGGAGCGCTACGGTGGAACGGAGGCCTGGGGCGGCCCCCTCATGGATCCGCACTACGGCGCCGCCTGGGCCTGGGCCGGCAACACCCCGTTCCAGTGGGGCAAGCAGGTCGGCTCGCACCTCGGCGGCACGCGGAACCCGCTGGCGGTCCGCTGGCCGGCGCGGATCACCGACGCGGGCGGGCTGCGCTCACAGTTCACGCACGTGATCGATGTCGCCCCGACCATCCTCGACATCGCGGGCATCCCGGAGCCGACCCACGTCGACGGCATCGAGCAGGAACCGATGCACGGCACGCCCTTCACCAAGAGCCTCACCGACGCGGCCGCTCCCGAGCATCGCACGCAGCAGTACTTCGAGACCATCGGCAACCGGGCGATGTACAAGGACGGCTGGTGGCTGGCGGTGAGGACCGAGCGCATCCCGTGGGTCATCACTCCCGAGGCCCTCAAGCCCTACGCCCCTGGGGTCTGGGACCCCGACGCCGATCCGGTCGAGCTCTACTACCTGCCCGACGACTTCACCCAGGCGAAGGATCTCGGCACCAGAGCATCCCGAGAAGGTCAAGGAGCTCAAGGAGCTCTTCTGGCAGGAGGCCGAGCGCTACAAGGTGCTGCCGCTGCTCGCGACGCTCTCCACCTTCTTCGGCATGCTGCCGCCGCTGCCCGACATCACCAAGCTCGAGTTCAGGGGCGACGTGCAGAACGTGCTCTCGGGGATGATCCCGCGCATCTACAACCACTCCTACGCGATCAGCGCCGACCTGGTGGTGCCCAAGGGCGGCGCCGAGGGCGTCATCGTGGCGGAGGCCGATCACCTCGGCGGGTTCTCGCTCTTCGTCCAGGACGGCAAGCTCACGCACACCTACTCGATGATGGGCGTCTTCGTCTTTCGGCAGGTCGCCGACCAGCCGCTGCCCGAGGGAGAGGTGACGGTGCGGATGGAGTTCGCCGCGGACGCCCCCAAGCCCGCCACCGGAGGCGAGGTGACCCTGTTCATCAACGACCAGCCGGTGGGCAAGGGGCGGATGGACCACACCGTGCCGGTCCGGTTCTCGGGCTACGCCGGCATGGACATCGGCCGGGACAACGGCGGCGTGGTCGATCGCGGCTATGACGACAAGAAGCCGTTCGCGTTCACGGGGACCATCAAGAAGGTGGTGTTCGACGTCAAGCCGCACCTGTCCGATCAGGACGAGCAGGACCTGCACGCCGCCACCCATCACGGGCACGTCGCGCACGCGCTGTCCGCGTGACGCGCGCCAGAGGAGGATCGAGCCATGGCATCTGACAAAGCGACGGACGTCCTGATCGGCGGGTACCTGTCGTCCGCAGGCCGCTCACGAGGACTACGAGTCCGTTCTCCACTGCGGGGCGCCCCTGGAGGGCGCCGCGGTGGTCAGCAAGGACCTCGAGGGCAAGCTATCGGTCGAGCAGACGGACCACATGGTCAAAGAGGGCGCGGAGGGCCTGGGCGCGATCGGGCTCGCGGTGGGTCTGTTCGCACCGCCCCTGCTGGCCGCGACCGCGGTCGGGGCGCTGATCGGCGCCGGCGCGGGCAAGGCGCTCCACAAGAAGACCGAGAGCAAGATCGAGAAGGCCGCCGGCGAGACGATCCCGATCGGCGGCGGCGGCCTCATCGTCGTCTACAAGCACGCCCAGGCACAGAAGGTCGAGCCGGCCGTGGCCCGGGCGATCAAGAAGGTCGTCGGTGAGGCCGAGGGGAGCCACGTCAAGGCCTTGAAGGCCGCCCTCGCCGACGCGCAGAAGAAGATGGCCGAACAGGCCGGCTGATGTTGCGGCGGGGAGGGGCCAGGTCCCCTCCCCGCCGCGGCCACCGTGTACTCGATAGGGCGCACGCTCAACAAGGAAGGAAGGAACCAATGGACGCGCCGAGAGTAGAGCATCCAGACATAGAGGAGCGCCGGGCACGGGGCAAGGCCGCACGCAAGGAGACGCCGCCGTCCAGCCACGCAGGCTGGAAGCCGGCCGCGGACCGGCCGGACCCGGTCGCGCTGCTCGAGGAGCAGGACGCGACCCGCGAGCCCGACCTGGTGCCCGTGCGCCACGGGCGCATGATGGTCTCACCGTTCACCTTTTACCGGGGGGCGGCACGGATCATGGCCGCCGACCTCAAGGACACGCCCCGGTCCGGCCTTTTCACGCAGCTCTGCGGCGACGCCCACCTCTCGAACTTCGGCGTGTTCGCCTCGCCCGAGCGCGCCCTGCTCTTCGACCTCAACGACTTCGACGAGACCCTTCCCGGGCCGTTCGAGTACGACGTCGAGCGCATGGCGGCGAGCTTCACGATCGCGGCGCGCAACAACGGCTTCAGCCAGGCCGACGCGCGCGACGCTACGCGCGCCGCGGTGAGCGCCTACCGCAGTGCCATGGCCAAGTTCGCGGCGATGGACACCATGGACGTCTGGTATGCGCGACTGTCTGAGGAAGACATGCTGGCCGCCATGAAGACGGCCGAGCGCTCCCAGAGGGACAAGGCGCAGAAGAAGGTGGCCAAGAAGAGCGAGAAGCTGGCAGAGAAGGAAGCCGCCAAGGCCCGGACGAGAGACAGCCTGCAAGCGCTCTCCAAGCTCGCCGAGGTCGTCGACGGCAAGCACCGCATCGTCAGCCAGCCGCCGATCGTCGTCCCCTTCCGCGATATCGACTTCACCAACTACGGCATCGAGCGCGACCAACTCGAGCACTACGTCCACGCCGAGTTCCGCGCCTATCGGACCACACTGCAGAGCGACCGCCGCCATCTGCTCGAGAAGTTCCAGATCGTCGACGTGGCGCGCAAGGTCGTCGGCGTCGGCAGCGTCGGCACGCGGGCCTTCATCGTCCTCCTCCAGGGGCGCGACGAAGAGGACCCGCTGTTCCTGCAGGTCAAGGAAGCGACGACTTCGGTGCTCGAGGACCACCTGCCCAGGAGCCGTCACCAGCCCGGCTCGCGCGTCGTGCACGGCCAGCGCATGATGCAGGCTGCGAGCGACATCTACCTGGGCTGGACCAAGGGTGTGCAGAAGGGCCGCTACCTCTACTGGCGCCAGCTGCGTGACATGAAGGGCTCGGCCGTGGTCGAGGCCATGGCCCCGTTCGCGCTAGGGTTCTACGCCGGTCAGTGCGGGTGGACGCTCGCCCGGGCGCACGCGCGCTCGGGAGACCCCATCGCGATTGCCGCGTACCTCGGCAAGAGCGACAAGTTCGACCAGTCCATCGTCGACTTCTCGGAGCGCTACGCAGACCAGAACGAGCGCGACTACCAAGCGTTCACCAAGGCAGTGAGTTCCGGACGGCTGACGGCGGTCGAAGGGCTCTGACGCGCGGGAGGGTGTGTGAAAGGGCGCCGAGAGGCCTCATGGCTCGGCGCCCCCGCCCGAGACGGTTGACGGCAGAACCTAGGGGCCCCACAAGGGCGTGACCGGGGGCAGTGGCAGACCGGCCACTGCCCCCGGTCACTTCCAGTCAGAAGACGGAACGCGGCCCGACCGGCCCGACTCCGCTACACTTGTGGTGGTACGCGAGGCCGACGGCCGCAAGCCGGCGATGGAGAGCGAGGCGATCACACGTGAGTGAAACGCGGGACAAACAGGACGGCGCCGGCGCCCCCGACGTGCCGGCGGCCGCGCCGCCCGCCTTCCACCTGCTCGCCAAGCCCACCGGCTCCGTCTGCAACCTCGACTGCGCCTACTGCTTCTTCCTCGAAAAGGAGAAGCTGTACCCGCGTACGCGCTCGCGCATGAGCGACGCGGTCCTCGAGCGCTACGTCCGCGAGCTCATCGACGCGCACCGCACGCCCGAGGTCACGATCGCCTGGCAGGGGGGCGAGCCGATGCTCATGGGCCTCGAGTTCTTCCGCCGGGCGGTCGAGCTGGGGCACAGGTACGCGCGCCCGGGCATGACGGTCTCCCACACCATCCAGACCAACGGCACCAAGATCAACGGCGACTGGGCGCGCTTCTTCGCCGAGAACGGCTTCCTCGTCGGCCTCAGCATCGACGGGGTGCGCGAGCTGCACGACGCCTACCGTCACGACAAGGCCGGCAAGCCCACGTTCGACAAGGTCATGCGCGGCCTCGCGGCGCTGCGCGATCAGGGCGTGGAGTGGAACGCGCTGACGACGGTGCACGCCGCCAACGCCGCGCACCCCGCCGAGGTCTACCGCTTCCTGCGCGACGAGTGCGGCTGCCGCTTCATCCAGCTCATCCCCATCGTCGAGCGGCCGACGGTCGACGGCGTGCCCTACGGCGACACGGTCACCGGCCGCTCGGTCGCGCCGGCGCAGTGGGGCGCGTTCCTCACAGGCGTGTTCGAGGAGTGGGTGCGCCGCGACGTCGGCGACGTCTACGTGCAGATGTTCGACGTCGCCCTGGCCAACTGGTACGGCGAGCCGGCCGGCCTGTGCGTCCACTCCGCCACCTGCGGCGCGGCCCTCGCCATGGAGTTCAACGGCGACGTGTACGCCTGCGACCACTTCGTGGAGCCAGACTACCTGCGCGGGAACGTCTGCGAGCGCCCGCTGGTGGAGCTGGTCGGCGCGCCCGAGCAGCAGCGCTTCGGCCGCGACAAGCTCGACAAGCTGCCGGGCTACTGCATGGCGTGCGACGTGCGCTTCGCCTGCCACGGCGGCTGCCCCAAGGACCGCTTCGTCACCACGCCCGCCGACGCCCTGCCGCCAGGCGAGCCGGGGCTCAACTACCTCTGCCCCGGCTTCAAGGCCTTCTTCCACCATGTCGACGCGCCGATGCGGCGCATGTGCGAGCTGCTGCGCGAGAACCGAGCGCCGTCCGAGATCGTGGCGGAACACGTCGCCGCGGACGCCGACGCGGACTCGACCATGACACCGCGGTGACGCCGGGGACACTCCCGGTGCTCCCGCCGATTCAAAGGTGAGGCCGGCATGACCCGACCGATCGTAGACGAAGACCTCTGCACCGGCTGCGGCAGCTGCGAGGACCTCTGCCCCGACGTCTTCGAGGTCGGCGACGACGGCCTCTCGCACGTCATCGCCCCCGACGGCTGCGAGGCCGCCGGCTGCTGCGCAGAGGCGGCCGCCGAGTGCCCCGAGGACGCCATCTCGTTCGAGTAGGCCGCACCGCGCGAGGCTCGCCTCGCGGACAGCCTAGGCGTGCGGCTTCGCGCCGACGTCCCGCATCGTCAGGTTCGCCTCGTTGGCGCCGAGCTGGTGGCGGCGGCGCGGCAGCTGCGCCGGCGCCGCCTCCGGAGCTTTGGGGTGTCCTTCGGTGTGCGCCGCGTACCAGCGGTGATACGCGGCCACGAACGGCACCGACGTGAACCCGTGCAGGAACACGCTGAGGAAGACGGTCACCGTGACGGTGGTGAGCAGCGTGTGGGCCTCGGGGACGCCGCGCTCCAGGGCCAGCAGGCCGAAGACGATCGAGGCGAGCCCACGCGGCCCGAACCAGCCCATGAACGCCACGGTCTGCAGGCGCGCGCCGCGCCCCGCCATGGCGATCGCCACGGGCACCATGCGCACGATCGTCAGGCTCAGCACGGCGTAGAGGACGACGTGCCAGGTGATGTGCGGCAGGGCCCAACCGAGCGCCAGGGCACCGAACCCGATCCACGTGACCGCGGCGAGCAGGCTGCCGGTCTCCTCGGTGAAGAAGGTGACGCGAAGCCCATGCTCGCCGGAGGCGCGGCCGAAGGCCATGCCACCGACGAAGGCGGCGATGAAGCCGCTGCCGCCGAGGACCACGGCGGCCGAGTACGCCGCCAAGGCCACCCCCAGCGTCAGCACCTGGCGCCAGTGGCCCTGCAACCAGTCACGCCGGTTCGCCAGACGCAGCAAGGCGCCGCCGGCGACGCCGACGCCGATGCCGGCGACGAGGCCCCAGCCGATCTGCGAGGCGGCGTTGTGGATGACGGCCGAGGGCACACCGCCCTTGAGCGTCGCCATGGAGATGTCCATGGCGACGAGGAAGAACGGCACGGCGAGGCCGTCGTTGAGCCCGCTCTCGACGTCCAGCGCCTGGCGCACGCGCGGGGGCACGGCCGGGTCGTCGACGACGCGCTGCCCGAGCGCCGCGTCGGTGGAGCACAGCATGGTCGACAGCAGGAACGCGCTGGCCAGCGCCATACCGGGGAACACGAGCAGTCCGACGCCGATGCCTGCCGCCATCGTCAGCGGCAGCCCGATGAGGAGCAGCCGGCTCGGCCAGCCGAGATCGTGGCGCAGCGACCTCAGGTCGAGCCGCGCCGAGTCGCTGAACAGGAGGAAGGCGAGGGCGAGCTCCGTGATGTGCTCGGCCACCGAACTCTCGATCGAGACGTTGAGGAGACCGAGCCCCGACGTGCCGACGGCGAATCCGACCGCCACCAGGACCATCGCCGACGTGATGCCGCGCCGGTCGAGCGGCCCGGAGACCGCGCCGTACACGACCAGGATCACAGAGATGGTCAGTACCGCGACCAGGGCGTTCCCCTCCTCCGTCGGTCTCGCGCTGCGCGCCGCCCAATGATACGTCCCCGGCGTCCGGATGCCTCGCAGGATCCTCGCGAACCCGGGATATGCTGCGAGGCGCGCCTGCCCGCAGTCTCGTCCTGCCCGGCCGCAACAGCACACAGCCGCGCCGGCCGGGGTAGGTTAGGCGCCAGCCGCGAATCCGACCGGAGGGGGATCCATGACCGAGCCGTTCAAGGGCGTCGTCAACGTCGACATCCGTGACTCGAAACCGGACTGGGCGCCGTTCGAGCCGCCCAAGGCGCCCAAGGGAGCGCCCAACGTCGTCTACATCGTGCTCGACGACGTCGGCTTCAGCGCGATGAGCTGCTACGGCGGCCCCATCCCGACGCCGAACATCGACAAGATCGCGGCCGACGGCGTGCGCTACACGCAGTGGCACACGACGGCGCTGTGCTCGCCGACGCGCTCGTGCCTGCTCACCGGCCGCAACCACACGCGCAACAGCATGGCCTGCATCACCGAGGCGGCGATCGGCTTCCCCAACGCCAGCGGGACGATCCCGCCCGAGAACGGCATGCTCCCCGAGATCCTCGGCGAGCTCGGCTGGAACACCTACATGGTCGGCAAGTGGCACCTCTGCCCGACCGACGAGATGAACCTGGCGGCGCCGCGCCGCAACTGGCCGTCCGGGCGCGGCTTCGAGCGCTGGTACGGCTTCCTCGGGGCCGAGACCAACCAGTGGTATCCGGACCTCGTCTACGACAACCACCCGGTCGACCCGCCGAAGACGCCGGAAGAGGGCTACCACCTCACCGACGACATCACCGACAAGGCGCTCGAGTTCATCAAGGACGCTCAGGCGATCGCACCCGACAAGCCGTTCTTCCTCTACTACGCGCCCGGCGCCTGTCACGCGCCGCACCACGCGCCCAAGGAGTGGATCGACAAGTTCAAGGGCCAGTTCGACATGGGCTACGAGGCCCTGCGCGAACAGACGCTTGCGCGCCAGAAGAAGATGGGCCTCGTGCCGGCCGAGACCGAACTGCCGCCGGTCAACCCGATCGGCACGACTGAGACGCGCACGGGACCCGACGGCAAGCCGTTCCCCGCGATGGACGTGACCAAGCCGTGGGACTCGCTCTCCGCCGGGGAGAAGGAGCTCTTCTGCCGCATGGCCGAGGTCTACGCCGGCTTCCTCGCTCACACCGACCACTACATCGGGAAGCTCCTCGACTACCTCGAGTGGACGGGTCTGCGCGAGAACACGATCGTCATCCTGGTGTCGGACAACGGCGCCAGCGGCGAGGGCGGCCCCAACGGGTCGGTGAACGAGAACAGGCTGTTCAACGGCATGCCCGACGACCTCGAGTCGGCGCTCAAGATGCTCGACGAGCTCGGCGGCCCCAAGACCTACAACCACTACGCGAACGGCTGGGCGATGGCCTTCAACACGCCCTTCAAGATGTGGAAGCGCTACGAGTTCAACGGCGGCACCAGCGACCCCTGCATCATCTCGTGGCCGGCCGGCATGAAGGCCAAGGGTGAGATCAGGGAGCAGTACCACCACGCGATCGACCTGGTCCCGACCATCCTGGACTGCCTCGGCGTCGAACCGCCCGGGACGATCAAGGGCCACGTGCAGAGCGACTTCGACGGCGTGAGCATGCGCTACAGCTTCGATGACGCTTCAGCCGAAGGGGCGCGCAAGACCCAGTTCTACTCGATGCTCGGCTCGCGCGGCATCTGGCACGAGGGCTGGAAGGCCGTGACGACGCATCCCGACGGTCGCCGGCTGGAGCCACTTCAACGACGACGCCTGGGAGCTCTACCATACCGACGTGGACCGCTCCGAGCTCCACGACCTGGCCAAGGAGAACTGGGCCAAGCTCCGGGAGCTCCAGAGCCTCTGGTTCGCCGAGGCCGGGAGGAACGGGGCGTTCCCGCTCGACGACCGCTCGCCGCTGGAGATCATCCTCACGCCGCGGCCCCTGCTCGCACCGCCGCGCAACCGCTACACGTACTTCCCCGACACAGCCGACGTGCCGGAGCAGCAGGCCGTCAACGTCCGCAACCGCTCGTTCGCGATCGGGGCGCTCGTCGACATCCCCGCCGCAGGCGCGGAGGGTGTGCTGTTCGCGCACGGAGCGCGCTTCGGCGGTCACGCACTGTACGTCAAGGACAACAGGCTCCACTACGTCAACAGCTTCTGCGGCATGTTCGAGCAGAAGGTCGACGCGACCGAGGACCTGCCCACCGGCGAGGACCTGATCCTGTCCGCCTCCTTCGACAAGGACGGCGAGGACCCGCCCGGCGTCGCCACCGGCATGCTCTCGCTGTATCACGGCGAGAAGAAGGTCGGCGAGGGCCGCGTCAAGACCCAGCCGGGCTACTTCTCGCTGGCCGGCGAGGGCCTGTGCGTGGGCCGCGACAGCGGCGAGGCCGTCACCGACGACTACCCCGGCACGTCACCGCACCGCTTCACCGGCGGCACGATCAAGCGGGTCGCCGTGGACGTCAGCGGCGAGCCGTACCTCGACCTGGAGCGCCAGGCGCAGGCGATGCTGGCGCGCGAGTGACGTGATGACGGACCCGCTCGCGTCCTGGAGGGATGGCGACGCCAAGAGCGCGATCCTCGACTTCGTCGCGAGCGTCACGACGGCGGGCGGCACGTCCTTTGTGCCGCCCGCCGACCGCATCGCCACGTTCGACAACGACGGCACGCTGTGGCTGGAGAAGCCGGTTTACATCCAGCTCCAGCATGGGCTGCGCGCCATCGCCAGGATGGCGGCCGAGAAGCCGGAGGTGCGCGACCGCCAGCCGTTCAAGGCAGTCTGCGAGAAGGACATGGCCTGGCTCGGCAACGTGGCTGCCGACTACCTCAAGGGTGATCCTGGCGGCGCCATGATCCTGGCGGCGGGCCTCGCTGAGGCCTTCGAGGGCATGACGGTCGAGGAGTTCGACGCCGACGCCCTCGACTTCCTGTCGAAGACGCGCGACGAGCGCTTCGGCGCGCACTACAAGCAGCTGACCTACAAGCCGATGGTCGAGCTCGTCCACTACCTGCAGGCCAACGGCTTCGGCGTCTACATCGCCTCCGGAGGCGGCCGCGACTTCGTGCGCGCGGTGAGCGAGGAGATCTACGCCATCCCGCGTTCCATGACCATCGGCAGCGACGTCGTCACCGCGTGCGTCGTGGACGCGGTCGGGGTCACGCAGGTGGTCCACACGAAGCAGATCGAACTGCCGATCGACGATGGACCAGGCAAGCCGCCGCACATCCACCGCGCCATCGGGCGGCGCCCGATCATGGCCGCCGGCAACTCCAACGGCGACGTGCAGATGCTGGAGTACGCCAGAAGTCATCAAGGCGCCACGCTCGCGCTCCTGGTGCGTCACGACGACGCCGAGCGCGAGTACGCCTACGACGGCGGCTCGGAGAAGGCCCTGGAGCTCGCGGCCGCACAGGGCTGGACCGTCGTCAGCATGAAAGACGACTGGAAGACGGTCTTCGGCTAGACCGGAGAGACGCACGAGAACGCCGGCGGGGCGGCCGCAAGGCCGCCCCGCCGGCGTAGAACGCTTCTACCGCGAGATCACTTCTCGTGCTTCCTGGCGCCGAAGGCGTGCTTGAGCTGCTCTTCCTGCTCGGCCGTGAGGTTGGAGCGCACGAGCGTGGCGTTCGTGCCCTTGACGGCCGCGAGGAACTTGTCCTCGGTCATCTGCTCGATGAGCAGGAACCAGCCGGCCTTGCCCGGCGGCACTGCGTCGCCCATCTGCTCGAGCACCTGGCGGTCGAGGCCCGTCTTGGCGCCCTTCGCGAACAGCGCGCCCATGGCGGCGCCGATCGCGAGTCCCAGGAACGGCACGAAGAACAGCAGGCCGAAGAGCATGCCCCAGAAGGCGCCGCCCATGGCGCCGGCGCCGACCAGGCCGTGGCCGTGCTTGACGTGCGGCTTACCGTCGGCATCGCGCACGACTTCCGCGGCGTCCTTGAGCTGCACGATGAGGTCTTTCTGCAGCTCGCCGAGCTTGACGCCGAAGCGATCGGCTTCCAGCTCGTTCTCGAAGCCCAGCACCATCAGTTCGCTCATCTAGTCTCCTCCGATCGTGATTGACCCTGCTCTTGCGCCGGCAGCCGCCGACGCGACGGGCGAGTACCTGAGTCAGCGCGCCTCGGCGCGGTCGATGGACGCCGGAGACGGCCGCTGGGACCGCCGGGTCACCTTATCAGAGCGGGCCCCGCGGCGGTAAGATGCGGCGATGTGGAGCTGCGAACCAGTCACGGGGCGACAGGGGTGAGACACAGGCTGAGCCTGGCCGTGCCGGTGCTCGAGGGCGTCCGGCCGATCGGCAAGGGCCGGGTGCCGGCGGAGGCCATCGCCGGGGTCACGCTGGCGGCGCTCGCCATCCCCGAGGTCATGGGCTACACGAAGATCGCCGGCATGCCCGTGGTCACCGGCCTCTACACCATCCTGCTCCCCCTGGCTCTCTTCGCCGTCCTCGGCTCCTCGCGCCACCTCGTCGTGGGGGCCGACTCCGCGACCGCCGCGATCATGTTCGCCGCCCTGACCCCGCTGGCCGCGGCCGCTTCGCCCCAGTACGTGGCGCTGGCCGGGATGCTCGC
Organism: uncultured Thermoleophilia bacterium; assembly: GCA_963709845.1. Taxonomy (GTDB): domain Bacteria; phylum Actinomycetota; class Thermoleophilia; order UBA2241; family UBA2241; genus CAIXSE01. The sequence continues at coordinate 214,058 of CAVPXV010000003.1, read as the reverse complement.
CATCATCGCCGGCGCCCTGCTCCTGCTGGCCCGCCTCTTGCGGCTCGGCTTTCTCGCCAACTTCCTCTCGCGCACGGTGCTCATCGGCTTCCTCACCGGGGTCGGCATCCAGGTGGCCTGCGGGCAGCTCGCCGGCATGTTCGGCTACGCCAAGGCCGGCCGAGGGCCGGCGGCGGAAGTCTTCAACTGGGTCAAGGACCTCGGCCAGACCAGTCTGCTGACGCTGACTGTCTCGGCCGCGGTGCTCGCCACGATGGTGATCGGCGGCAGGCTGGCGCCCAGGATCCCCTGGGCGCTCATCGCCGTGATCGGCTCCATCGTCGCCAGCGCCGCGCTCTCGCTCTCCGCGCATGGAGTCGCCACCATCGGCGCCGTGCCCCGCGGCCTGCCACGACTGGGCTGGCCGAGCATCCCCGCCGACGACTACGCCAAGCTCGGCACCGCGGCCCTGTCGATCTTCGTCGTCATCCTGGCGCAGAGCGCGGCTACCTCGAGAGCCTATGCGGCCAAGTTCGACGACGAGTTCGACGAGAACGTCGACCTCGTCGGGCTCGGGCTGGCCAACCTCGGCGCCGGGTTCACGGGGACGTTCGTGGTGAACGGCAGCCCGACCAAGACGGCGATGGTCGACGACGCCGGGAGCCGCAGCCAGCTCGCGCAGCTCGTCACTGCGGCCATCGTCCTCCTGGTCCTCGTGTTCTTCACCAAGCCTCTGAGCTACCTGCCCGAGGCGGTACTGGCCGCGGTCGTGTTCCTCATCGGCATCAAGCTCGTCGACGTCCGCGGCATGCGCACCGTGAGGCAGCGGCGCCCCGTGGAGTTCGGGGTGGCCCTCGTCACCGCCGCCATCGTCGTCTTCCTCGGCGTCGAGCAAGGCATCGTCCTGGCGATCCTGCTCTCGATGATCGCCCACCTCCGGCACAGCTACACGCCCTACGACCGGCTGCTGGTGCGCGTGGAGCACAAGATGTGGAAGAGCCTGCCCCTGGACAGCGGCGCCCAGGCACGACCCGGCCTCCTCATCTACCGCTTCGGCGCGAGCCTCTACTACGCCAACGCGAGCCGCTTCGCCGAGGAGGTCGAGCGCCTGCTCAAGCACGCCGCGGAGCCGGTGCGCTGGTTCTGCCTCGCCGCGGAGACGCTCGACGACCTCGACTTCACCGGCTCGGCCGTCCTCGCCAGGATCCTGGAGAAGCTCTCGAGGGACGGCATCGTGTTCGTGGTGTGCGACGTCCAGAAGCCCGTCCTCAAGGAGCTCAAGCGGGACGGCTTGCTGGCGACGATCGGCGCGGAGCACGTGTTCGGCGACACCGACGACGTCATCAAGGCCTACAAGGCCCAGGTGTTGGGGGAAGCCCAGGACACTTGACCCGGTGCCGCGGAGCGGAGAGTCTGCACGGCGACGGGTCGCATCGACAGGGGGATCGCTCATGGGGTGCTGTCTGCTGGCTCTGGTGGGGAGCTTCTTCCCGCGCCTCGCGCTGCTGCTGATGTGGATCTTCACGAACTACGTGGACCGCGCCTTCAGCACCCTCATCTGGCCGCTGCTCGGCCTCATCTTCCTGCCGTTCACCACTATCTTCTACTGCCTCGCCTGGAGCCCGGCGACGCAGGGCGTCCACGGCGCCGCCTGGGCGTGGGTCATCCTCGGCTTCCTGCTCGACCTGATGTCGTACGGCAGCGGCCGGCGCGGCCGCCGGTGGCGTTCCGCCTGAGCCCCTCTGACGGGGCCTGACGCGGCGAGCTCGAGAAAGCCCGCAGCCCGCGCGCCCGTTTCCACCGGGTTACAAAGAGGGTAGGGTGTACCCCGACCCTCGCCCCTTCACTTTACGGAAGGAACACCCCACGACCACCTCCGAGCTCCTCTCCAGCCTCGTCGCGCCGGCCTTGGCGATCGCCGTGAACCCGGTGCCCATCATGGCCTCGGTGGCGCTGCTGGCCACCGCTCACGGCAAGCGCAACGCCCTCTACTTCATCGTCACCATGTGGGTGATCATGCTCGCCATCGGCGCGGTCCTCATCACCATCGCCGGCAGCTCCACCAGCTCGTCGACGAGCACGGGCGGTGCGGGAGTGGAGGTGGCCTTCGGCCTCATCTTCCTCGCCGTCGCCGTGCAGCAGTGGCGCAGCAAGCCCGTCGAGGGCAAGGACCCCGGGTGGATGAAGGCGCTCGACAAGAACGGGTTGGTCGCCGGCGTGACGCTCGGCGTCTCGCTCACCAACTATGCGCTGCTGACCACCGGCGTCGACGACATCGTCAAGTCGGGGTTGAGCAAGTCGGTGCAGATCGGCGCGCTGTTCTTCTTCGTCGCCATCGCTACGTGCACGATCGTGCTTCCGTTGATCATCTACCTGGTGCGGCCGGTGTGGGCCAGGAAGCAGCTCGGCCGCCTCAGGGACTGGCTCATGAAGCACAGCCGCGTGATCCTGATCATCGTGTTCGGGCTCATGGGCCTGCTGTTCCTCGTCGAAGGCATCAACGGCCTGCTGAGCTGACGGGCGCCCCGTGCGGGGCCGGCGGGCCGGCGGCGGGTGGGCGGCGCGTCGCCCCCGCGCCCGCCGCCCGCCGGCCTTGTCGCCTTCAGATCGACCGCTGGTACACGCGGAAGGCGCGCGTCGCCAGCCACGTGCAGACCACGGTGAAGATCACGAGGTAGCCCGTGCGGCTGAGCACGATGCTCCAGTCGCCGTGCGCGGCCAGCGCCTGGCGGCCGGCCTGCACCGCCCAGTTGACCGGGTTGTACTTGGCCACGGACTGCATCCAGCCCGGCATCAGCGCCTGCGCCATGAACACCGACGACAGGAACACCAGCGGCAGCAGCACGAAGTTGGAGACGGCGATCATGGTCTCCTCGCGGCGCGACAGCAGCGCCACGGCATTGGAGAGCGCGCCGATGGCCGTCCCGAGCAGCACGGCGCACAGCGTGAGCATGACGAGGCCGGCGACGCCCCCGGGGTACGTCGCGCCCACGATCAGGCCGAGGACGATGATGATGGCGGCCTGGATCACGCCGACCATCGCCCCCTGGATGAGCCGGCCGGCGATGAGCGAGCCGCGGCTCGCCGGCGAGACGAGGAAGCGGTCGATCACGCCGCGGTCGATGTCGTCGATCAGCCCCATGCCGCTCCAGCCGGCCGAGAACAGGCAGGTCATCACCACGATGCCCGGCGTGAGGAAGTCGATGTACGAGCTGGCGCCGAAGCCGGGGATCTCCACGATCTTGCGGAAGAGCGCGCCGTAGAGCAGCAGCCAGACCACCGGCTGGATCAACGAGATGGCGATCCAGGCGGGCTGACGGAACAGGTTGCGCAAGTGGCGCACCGTCATGAACCAGCTGTCGGCGAACACGTTGCTCATCGCTTCACCTCCACGTCCGCCTCGCTGAAGGCACGGCCGGCGTGACGCAGGTAGACGTCGTCGAGCGAGGGGCGCGCCACGGTGACCGAGGCCACCGCGACGCCGCCCGCCTCGAGGGCGGCGAGGACGACGGGCACCATGCGCGAGCCGCTGTCCGCCCGCGCCCGCAGCGTGCGCGCGTCGACGGCGATGTCGCGCAAGTCGTGCAGGCCGTCGAGGGCGCGCAGCACCTCGCCGTCGTGGGGCTGCTCCTGGAGCTCGACGACGATGGCGTCGCCCTGGAGTTCGCCCTTGAGCTCGTCCGGCGAGCCCTCCGCCACGATGCGGCCCTGGTCGACGATCGCCAAGCGGCGCGCCAGGCTGTCGGCTTCTTCCAGATAGTGCGTGGTGAGCAGGATGGTGAGTCCTTCGTCCCCGGCCAGGCGCGCGATCTCGTGCCACATGTCCACGCGCGCCTCCGGATCGAGCCCGGTGGTCGGCTCGTCCAGGAACAGCACCCGCGGCCGGTGCATCAGGCCGACGGCGACGTCGAGCTTGCGCTGCATGCCGCCGGAGTACGTGCGCGTGGTGCGGTCGGCGGCCTCCGCGAGGCCGAACCGGTCGAGAAGCTCCGCGGCGCGGTCCTTGAGCTTGGCGCCGCGCATCCCGTACACGCGGCCCTGCAGGATCAGGTTCTCGCGGCCCGTGGCGGCCGGGTCGAGCCCGGACTTCTGGGCCACGCAGCCGATCGCCAGCCGCACCTTGACCGGCTCACGCACGACGTCGTAGCCGGCCACCCGCGCCTCTCCAGAGTCGGGGAGCGACAAGGTCGTCAGGATCTTGACCGTGGTCGACTTCCCCGCGCCGTTCGGCCCGAGCAGGCCGAAGACCGTGCCCGGATCCACCACCAGGCTCACTCCATCGAGGGCGCGCACGTCACCGCGGTAGGTCTTCACCAACTCCCGCGCTTCGATCGCATTGTCCATCTCGTTTCCTTTCTGCGCGCGTGCTGCAGACGTTCTAGGGGTTCCCGCTGCCGGGCCGGTCGTCACGGCCCTTCGACAACCGACACAGTTTAGTTCCATGACTGTTAGATTATCAAACTGTCCGTTTGTGGTATAGTTACCGATGTCGAAGGAAACCAGAGCCTCTCACCGCGGAGGAACGATGGACAAGGCAGACGACAAGCATTATGCACTCATCGGAGAGATCGGCCTGGAGCTCGAAGAGCTGCGTCAGGCCGCCGACCGGCTCGACGAGGTCGTGGCGACGCAGTTCGGGCTCAATCGCACGGACCTGCGCTGCCTCGGCGTCCTCTACAGGCGCGGGCGGGTCACCGCCGGCGAGCTCGCCGACGAGAGCGGGCTCACACCGGGTGCGATCACTACGGTGCTCGACCGCATGGAGCGGGCCGGGTACGCCAACCGCGTGGCGGATCCGAGCGACCGGCGCCGCGTGCTCGTGATCTCCACGGCCGCGACTCGCGAGATCGGCGCCCGGCTGTACGGCGAGGTCGAGGTCGCGGGGCGCTCGGAGCTCGAACAGCGCAGCGTCGACGAGCTCGTCGTGATCCGCGACTACCTGCGCCGCACACGTCTGGTGTACGAGAGCCAGGCCGGCGAGCTGGTCGGCCAGGCGCCGGCGCCGCAGAGCTCCGGCGGCGACGGTCCCCCGGAGGCGTCGGCCCCTCTGGGCGGGGTGACGACGGGCCGCCTGGAGTTCACCAAGGGCGCCGCCAAAGTGGACGTCCGCGGCGACGCGTCGCTGACCGACCTCTACCGCGCCCGGTTCGAGGGGCCGGCGCCGGACGTAAGCGTGCACGGCGGCACCGTCGTGATCCAGCAGCGCCGTCGCTTCCGGCTCTTCGACTGGCGCGGCCAGACCGCCGAGGTCCGGCTCAACACCTCCGTGCCCTGGGCCGTCTCCCTCAAGGGCGGCATGTGGGAGCTCACCGCGGATCTGCGGGAGCTGCGCCTCGAGTCGCTCGCCGTGAGCGGCGGCGCCAGCGACGTGGAGCTATGGCTGCCGGCGCCCGTCGGCGTCGTCGGCGTCGTCGTCTCGGGCGGCGCGAGCAGCGTCAGGATCCACCGCCCGGCCGGCGCGGCGATGCGCGCCGCGGTCAGCGGCGGCGCCAGCCAGCTGAACTTCGACGGCCGGCGGCTGGGCGGCGTCGGCGGGCGCAACGTGCTCGAGTCGACCGGCTTCGACGCCGCCGTGGACCGCTACGAGATGCGCTTCTCCGGCGGTGCCAGCGAGGTGACGATCGACACGGTGTGACGCGAAGCTCAGGAGGCCGCAAGGCCGACGGCCGAAGGACGCTTGGGTGACGGTGCCGCTCCATCGCAATCGGGACTTCATGCTGCTCTGGAGCGGCCAGGTCGTCTCCGCCCTGGGATCGGCCGTCTCATCCGTCGCGTTCCCGCTGCTCGTCCTCGCCCTCACGCACTCACCCGCCAAGGCGGGCCTGGTCGGCTTCGCGGGCACGCTTCCCTATCTGATCTTTCAGCTGCCGGCCGGGGGCCTGGTCGACCGCTGGGACCGCAAGCGCACGATGATCGTGAGCGATGCGCTGCGCGGCATCGCCCTGGGCAGCATCGCCGCGGCCTACGCGGCCGGCGTGCTCACCGTCGTGCAGATCGCCGTCGTCGCCTTCGTCGAGGGCACCTTCTTCGTGCTCTTCACCATCGCCGAGCGCACGGCGCTCCCCAACGTGGTCGAGGAGCACCAGCTGCCCTCGGCGCTGGCCCAGAACGAGGCGCGCACGCGCGGCGCGACGCTCGCGGGCACGCCGCTCGGCGGCATCCTGTTCGGCGTCGGACACGCGGTCCCGTTCCTGGCCGACGCGCTCTCGTATCTCGCCTCCGTCGTGTCGATCCTTTGCATACGCGCGGACTTCCAGGAGGAGAAGACCGGGGCGCGCGAGCCTCTGCACCGCGAGATCGCCGAGGGCCTGCGCTGGCTGTGGCGGCAGCCCTTCCTGCGCGCCGCGGCACTACTGGTCGCGGGCAGCAACTTCGTCTTCCAGGCGCTGGCGCTGGCCGTGATCGTCATCGCCCAAGCGCGGGGCGCCTCCTCGGCCCTCATCGGCGTCCTCTTCGGTCTCACGGGGGTCGGCGGTCTGCTGGGCGCGCTGGTCGCCCCCTGGATCAATCGCCGCGTGCCGCCCAGGGTCGTCGTCATCGGCGCGAACTGGGTGTGGGCGGCGCTGCTCCCGTTCGTCGCGCTGGTTCCCTGGCCCCTGGCGATGGGCGTACTGGCCGGGGCGATGGCCTTCGTCGGCCCGGCCTGGAACGTGGTCATCGGAAGCTACTCGCTCGCCCTCACGCCGGACCGCCTGCGCGGCCGTGTCGGCGGCGCGCAGGGCCTCGTCGCGTGGGGGCCGATCCCACTCGGCTCCCTGGTCGGCGGGCTGTTGCTGCAGTGGCTCGGCGGCGTGCCGGCTACTTTGGTCCTCGCCGTCGTCATGCTCGCCATCGCCTTGGCGGCGTCCCTGAGCCCCGCGATCCGCCACGCTCCCCCGCTCGTCGCTGCGAGCGGCCTCAGCGACGACGCGCCGGCGGCGGACGCGGCCGGTCCGGGCTGAGCGGCTTCCGCCGGCGCCGGCGCGTGCGATACGCTGCGCGCATGACCGGCACACGCACGCGGCGGCCGTGGGAACACCCCGGCATGCGCATCGAGGGCGAGCGCCTGCTCGTCGCGGGCCGCGACGCGGGGGCGCTCGCGCGCGAGCACGGCACGCCGCTCTACGTCTACGACCTGCGGCGCATCGGCGAGCGGGCCGGCGCGCTGCACGCCGCGCTCGCGCGCGCCGGCCTCACCCCGCGCGTGCGCCTCGCCATGAAGGCGCTTCGCGACGAGCCCGTGTTGCGCTTCCTGCGTGGCCTCGGCGCGCCGGACGACCCGGCGGCGGTCGGTCTCGACGCCTGCTCGCCCGGCGAGGTGCGGCACGCCCTCGCCTGCGGGTTCACGCCCGAGGAGATCAGCTACACAGGCACCAACGTCTCGGAGCGCGACCTCGACGTGCTGGCGCCGCTCCCGCTGCACCTCAACGTCGACCTCGTCAGCCAGATCGAGCGCGTGGGCCGCCGCTGCCCTGGACGCGCCATCGGTCTGCGCGTCAACCCACGCGCGGGCGTGATGCGCGGCCACGCGGGGAGCCTCTACGCCGGCGCTAGTCCCACCAAGTTCGGCATCTACGAGGAGGACCTGGAGCGCGCGCTCAGCGCCGCCGGGCGCCACGGGCTCGTCATCGACACCGTCCACTTCCACCTCGCCAACGGCATGCTCGACGACGAGCTCGCAGCCTTCGACGAGGCGCTGGGCGAAGCCGAGCGCCTCGTCCGGCGCCTCGTGGGCGCCGGCTGCCCGCTGCGGGAGGTGAATGTCGGTGGCGGCCTCGGCACGCCGCTGCACGCGGACGAGCGGCCGCTCGACCTCGACGCATACGCGGCCATCCTCGCACGCCACTTCGGCGACCTCGGCGTGGCCGTCGGCGCCGAGCCCGGCGAGTTCCTCACCAACGAGGCGGGCCTCATCATCGCCGAAGTGGTCAGCGTGGAAGACCGTGCCGATGCCACGTTCGTCGGCCTCGACTGCGGCTGGAACGTGATGAACGACTACCGCATCTACGGTCGTGCCATCGAGTTCGTGCACTGCTCTCGGGCCGACGCCCCGGCCACGCGGAACGTGACGGTCGCCGGCAACATCAACGAGGGCGATGACCTCTTCGGCGAAGGCGTCCCTTTCCCGGCCGTCGCCGAGGGCGACCTCGTCGCCATGGTGAGCCTCGGCGGCTATTGCCACAGCATGTGGACCGACCACTGCGGCCGGCCGCGCGCCGGAGTGTTGTTCTTCTGCGACCGGCTCTAGCCGTCCGGCCTGCGGCCCCCGGCACTGCAACGATTGGCATCATCGTCCTGCGGGCACCTGTTGCATGAAGGAGGTGATGACGATGCCAGTCCTCACACGTAGCAGGCAGGCACTTCGGGTCGCCGGCACCGCCTCGGCCGCGGCCCCGTATCTCCGCGAGGCAGTCGCAGACAGCGAGTTGCGGGACAGCTTCCGCAGCGGCATCAACGCGTTGAGCCGCATCTACGAGGAGATGGCCGCCGACCAGCGTCTGCGGGACCACCTGTTCGACAAGGTAGCGCACGAGGCGGAGGCCGCCGCATCATCGTCGCGCCGGCTCAGCATCCCCGTCTCCCGAAGGTTCGTCGGCGTGAGCCTCATCGCGATGGGGTTCGTCCTCGGCGCGGCCGCCATCGTGTCGGCCCTGGCCATGCCCAGCTCCCGGCAGCGGATCGGCAAGGTCGTAGACGAGGCACGCAGCAACGTTGTGTCGATCGCCGGCCGGGTCCGGCGCACGACCCCCACGACGGCCGCCGAGACGGCGGAGTCGGGCACAGAGCAGGCCTCCACGGCCGCGTGACTCACGAAGTGCCGCCGCGGCCGTCGGGCCGCGGCGGCACTTCTTCGTTCCGCCCGCCTGCATGCGGCTAGGCTGAGGCGCCCGCGGCTCCCAGCGCCAGGCCCGTGGCTGGGTCGAAGACGTGCAGGCGGTCGACATCCAGACAGAGCCTGGCGACGTCATCTTCTTCCTGGCCGAGCGCGTCTTCATCGAGGGCGTCACGCTCACCGGCGTGAAGGGATAGGCCGGCGCCGGGTTGCCTCGCCCGGCGGCGGCGGGCAGACTCGCAGCACGAGCAGCCCCGCCGAGGAGGTCCCTTGACCGCACCGCCGCCCTGGCACGACGTGATGGCCGCGCTCACTGGGCGCGGCTGGAAGGCGCGCGTCGTGGCGGCGGAGCACCTCGCGGACGCGGCGGCGCGCGTGGACTCAGCGCTTGAGTCGGGCGCACTCGACGCCGGGGCAGCCGCGCGCGTCCGCTCAGACTACGAGGCTCAGCTCCCGGGAGAGCTCGGCGAGGCGCGCTCCGTCGTCATCGCCGCGGCGGCGCGGCCGCTCACCCAGGCGACGCTCACGCTCGACGGCCAACGCCACACCGTAGCCGTCCCGCCGCACTACGCCGGCTACTTCGCGGCCGCGCACCAGCTGACGGCGGCGGTCGCGACGGCGCTGGCGCCGGCCGGGCACGGCGCCGCGAAGATCGCGCCGCCGCTCAAGACGCTCGCCGCCGGCTCCGGCCTGGCGCGCTACGGCCGCAACAACATCGCCTACGTCGCCGGCTTCGGCAGCTACCTCGTCCTCGCCGCCTGCGCGTCGGACGCGCCCCCGCCCCCCGACGCGGCGTGGGGCGAGCCGCACCTGCTGGAGCGCTGCGAGCGCTGCAGCGCCTGTCTGCGCGCCTGCCCGACCGGAGCGATACACGCCGACCGCTTCCTTCTCCAGGCCGACCGCTGCCTCACCTGGGTCAACGAGGACGAGGCGCCGTTCCCGGCGTGGGTCGATCCGGCCTGGCACACGTGCGCCGTCGGCTGCCTGCGCTGCCAGCAGGTGTGCCCGGAAGACGCCGTCGTCGACCTCCGCGTGACGCCGCCTGAGGTGTTCGACGAGGCGGAGTCGCGCCTTATCCTCGCGGCCGCGGACGCAGCCGCGCTGGCCGCGGCCACGCGCGAGAAGCTCGCGCGCTGCGGCCTCGACTACTCCGCCGCGCTCGTGGCGCGCAACATCCGCGCGCTCATCGGGCTCTGAAGAGCCACGGCCTGGCGGTCCGTCCCGCCGGCAGCCTCAACGCGCCGCCGACGCCCGCGGCGGCAAGGTTGCGCGCGGCCCGCTCGGGGAAGCATGCGTGTACGGGGAAGGAGCCGAAATGGATCATCCGATCGTACTCGGGTACGACGGCTCGGAGTGTTCCGCAGCGGCCTTGGACGAGGCGCTCGGCCTCGCCCGCGATCTCAGCGACGCCGAAGTCGTCATCGTCTATTGCCACGAGCCGCCTCCCGGCCTCGCCTGCGCCCTCGATCCCAGCTGCGCCGCCGCCAAGGAGCTGCGCGACTACGAGGCGCGCGTGAAGGACGAGGTGGAACCGCTCATCCAGGCGGCCGCGGCGCGCGCCCGTGAGGCCGGCGTGCGCATCGAGGTGGTGATGGCCTGGGACGAGCCGGTGCACGCGCTCATGGAGATCGCGCGCGAGCACGACTCGCACATCATCGTCGTGGGGTCACACGGCGAGGGTGCCCTGTCGGCAGCGTTCAGCCGCAACACGCCCTACGGACTGCTGCACCACAGCGCCGTCCCGGTGCTCGTGGTGCCGCACCGGCACTAGGCCTCGCCGCCGCCCGTATCGGCGGCGAACCGGCGCACGCAGGCCACGGCCGCCCGCCAGCGCGCCAGCAGCCCTTCCCGGTCGACGTGCGGCGCGGGCACGAAGGCGCGGGCGCCGCGCCACACTGCGAGCGCCTCGGCCTCGTCCTTCCACACTCCCGTCGCGAGGCCGGCCAGCAATGCCGCCCCCAGAGCCGTCGCCTCCTTCTGGGCGCTGCGCGTGACCTGCACGCCGAGCACGTCGGCCTGGAACTGCAGCAGGAGGTCGTCCGCGGCGGCCCCCCCATCGGCGCGCAGCTCGGCGGGCGCGAAGCCGGCATCGGCGGCCACGGCACCGAGCAGGTCGGCCACCTGGAAGGCGATGCCCTCGAGGGTGGCGCGCGCGACGTGCGCTTTGGTCGCGCCGCGCGTGAGCCCGAGGATGGCGCCCCGCGCATAGGGGTCCCAGTAGGGCGCGCCGAGGCCGGCGAGCGCGGGGACGAAGACGACGCCCTCGCTGGACGCCTCCCCCGCCGCGAGCGGCCCCACCTCGGACGCATCGGCGATGATGCCCAGGCCGTCGCGCAGCCATTGGACCGCGGCGCCGCCGATGAACACGCTGCCCTCCAGCGCGTACGTGCGGAGCCCGTCGCGCTGCAACGCCACGGTCGTGACCAGGCCGCCGTGCGACTCCACCGGCGAGCCGCCCGTATGCATGAGGAGGAAGCAGCCGGTGCCGTAGGTCACCTTGGCCATGCCGGCGCGCGCGCACGCCTGTCCGAAGAGCGCCGACTGCTGGTCGCCGACGAGGCTCGCCAAGGGCAGGGCGCGGCCGAGGAGGCCGGCGTCGGTCTCGCCGGCGACGCCGCTCGTGTCGCACACCGCGGGGAGCAGCGCGCGGGGCACGCGGAACAGCGTGAGGAGCTCCTCGTCCCACTCGCCGCTGTGGATGTCGTAGAGCAGCGTGCGCGAGGCGTTGGTGGCGTCGGTGACGTGCAGGCGACCACCGGTGAGCTGCCAGGCGAGCCAGCTGTCGACGGTGCCGAAGGCGAGCTCGCCGCGCTCCGCTCGCGCGCGCGCCCCGGGCACCGCGTCGAGGATCCAGCCGATCTTGGTGGCCGAGAAGTAGGGGTCGAGGAGGAGGCCCGTCTTGCGCCGCACCAGTTCTTCGCAGCCGTCGCGGCGCAGCTCCTCGCAACGCGCCGCCGTGCGCCGGTCCTGCCACACGATGGCCGGCGCCAGCGGCGTGGACGTCGCGCGCTCCCAGACGATGGTCGTCTCGCGTTGATTGGTGACGCCGACGGCGGCGACCCGGGCGACGGGCACGGCGCTGCGGCGCAGCGCCTCCACGGCCGTCTCCATCTGCGCCGCCCACATCTCCCGCGGGTCCTGCTCGACCCAGCCGGGCGCGGGGAAGCGCAGGCTCGTCGGCCTCGAGGCGACGCCGAGCACCGTGCCGTCGGCGGCGAACACGATGGCGCGCGCACTGGTCGTACCGTGGTCCAGCGCGAGGATCACCGTCCCTGGGCTGGTCACTGCGGTCACGGCGCGCCCCCTTTGATCGTGTGTCGCCGCCCATGATATAGCGCGGCAGCTGTCCGGCGGCGGCGGCCGAACGCACGCATGTGCAAGCCTTCACATGGGTAGAAACACGATGGAAGGTGACGCACACCTGTGCGCCTCGGCCTTGTGGAAGGAGCCACCATGGGCTGGAGGAAGATCCTTGAAGGCGAGCACCGTCTCATGCTCGAGGTCGCCGACGCCGCCGAGAAGGAGTGCGGGCACATCGAGGCGACCGGCGAGCCGCGAGCTGGCCTCGTGGGCGAGATCCTCGGCTTCTTCCGCTATTTCTGCGACGGCCTTCACGACCCCAAGGAGGACGGCCTCCTCTACGCGCGCTGCCACCGGCGCGGCATGACCAATGACGACGAGCCGCTCGAGCAGATGATCAGCGAGCACGAGTGGTGCGCCGGCGAGCTGGACGGCATGGAGACCGACCTCGCAAAGCTCCAGCCGGGCGACAGCGTGGCGGCCCTCGCGTTCGCCACGCGCCTGCGCGACTACATCGGTGTCGTGCGCTGTCACATCGAGGTCGAGGAATCGGTGTTCTTCGACACCGCCCAGCACTACCTCACGGAAGAGGACCGGCGGCAGCTCACCGAGGAATTCGAGGCTGTGCACTGGGACGAGACGGAGGAGGGCGTCCTCGCCTACTGGGAGGACCTCGCCCACCGGCTCGTCATCGCGGAGGATCAGCCCTGAGCGCGCGAGCGGCCGGGCCCGGCGGCAGCGCCGCCCCGCCCGGCCTCACAGCCAGGCCGTCGCGCCGTTGCTCAAGTAGGAGTGGATGTCGTCGGCCGCCTTGCGCGCCGCGCCCATCGCCAGGATGACCGTCGCCGCGCCGGTGACGATGTCGCCGCCCGCCCACACGCGCGGCACGCTCGTGCGCCCGCTCTCGCTGTAGGAGCGGATGTACCCGCGCTCGTTGCGCTCGAGCCCGGGCGCACGCTCGAACAGTGCCCGGTTGGGGCCGGCGCCCACGGCGACGATGACCATGTCCACGTCCATCAGGAAGTGCGAGCCGAGCATGGGGATCGGGCGCTTGCGGCCGCTCTCGTCCGGCTCGCCCATCTTCATGCGCACGCACTGCATCTGGCGCACCCAGTGCTGTTCGTCGCCGACGTAGGCGACCGGGCTCGCGAGGTAGCGGAACTGCACGCCTTCCTGCTCGGCGTGGGCGATCTCCTCCTCGCGCGCCGGCATCTCCTCGCGCGTGCGCCGGTAGACGATGCTGGCCTCGCGCGCGCCCATGCGCAGCGCCGTGCGCGCGCAGTCCATCGCCACGTTGCCCCCGCCCACCACCGCGACCCGCGTGCCCTTGGGCGCCGGCGTGTCGTACTCCGGGAAGAGGTACGCCTTCATGAGGTTCACGCGCGTGAGGTACTCGTTGGCGGAGACGACGTTGCAGAGGTTCTCCCCGGGCAGCCCCATGAAGCCGGGAAGGCCCGCACCGGTGCCCACATAGACGGCGTCGAAGTCCAGGTCGAAGAGCTCGTCCAGCCCGTAGAGCTTGCCGACGATGCTGTTGAGCTCGAACTTGACGCCCAGGCGCCGCAGGTTGCCGGCCTCCGCCTCCACGATGGACTTGGGGAGGCGGAACTCGGGGATGCCGTAGACGAGCACGCCGCCGGCCTTGTGCAAAGCTTCGAAGACGGTGACGCTGTGGCCCTTCACCGCGAGGTCGGCGGCGAGGGTGAGCCCCGCCGGGCCGCTGCCGACCACGGCGATGCGGCGGCCCGTGCGCGGCGCGCGCCGCGGCAGCTTGACCTGGTCGGTCTCGCGCTCAAAGTCGGCGGCGAAGCGCTCCAGGGCGCCGATGGCCAGCGGCTCGCCCTTCTTGCCGAGCAGGCAGACCTTCTCACACTGGTCGTCCTGCGGGCACACACGTCCGCAGATCGCCGGCAGGGCGTTGCGGTGTCGGATGAGCCGCGCAGCCAAGGCGAACTCCCCTTCGGCGATGAGCGCCACGAAGCCGGGGATATCGACCGCCACCGGGCAGCCGTCCACGCACGCCGGGCGCTTGCACTGCAGGCAGCGGCTGGCCTCGGCGACCGCCTGGTCCCCGTCGTAGCCGTAGCACACCTCGGCGAAGTTGCGGATGCGTAGCGCCGCGTCCTGCTCCGGCTTCTTCTGGCGCGGCGCGGCGGACTTCATCTTGGCCTGGGTCTGGGTGAACATGCCGTGCCAGTGGCAGCCGGTGCGCGTGCAGAGCGAGAGCGGGGCCACGCGCGTGCGCACCGAGACCTCGAGGCTGTACACCGGGGCGTCGCACTCGTCGCAGCGCCGGTCGGCGTCGACCAGTGACCCGCGGCAGTGGGGGCAGCGCACATCGTCGGCGAGCACCCCGTCCCGCAGGCACTCGGAGGAGACGCGCTCGAAGACGTCCAGGCGCGGATTGATGAGCAGCTCGCAGCTGGTCTCACCGACCTGCACTTCGAGGCGGATCCAGACGCGCTTGGTCTTGGCGTCGAACACGTCGAGCCCGGCATGACAGCGGGGACAGAAGCTGGCGAGGTCGCCTTCCTGCTCCAGAGTCACGAGCTCGGCGTCAGACGTGTTCACCGCCGCCGCCTACTGGGCCTTGATGGACGTGAGGAGGGAGAGACGCTCGTCGCGGTAGTACATCTGGTTGCGCTGGATGAGCTCGTCGAAATCGACTTCGAAGGCGTCGAAGTGGGGGCCGTCGACGCAGGCGAACTTGGTCTTGCCGCCGACCGTGCAGCGGCAGCCGCCGCACATCCCGGTGCCGTCGACCATGATCGGGTTCAGGCTGACCTCAGTCGGGATCTGGTAGATACGCGTCATCTCCGTGACCGCGCGCATCATCACGAGGGGGCCGACGGCCAGGGCCCGGTCGACATGCACCTGGCGCTCGACGAGCGCCTTGAGGGCGTCGGTCACCTTGCCGTGCATCCCCCAACTGCCGTCGTCCGTGGTGATCATGAGCTTGTCGCAGACGCCCAGCATCTCGTCCACGAGGATCAGCAAGTCCTTCGTGCGCGCGCCGATGATCCCCAGTACGCGGTTGCCGGCGTCGCGATGCCCCGTGAGCAGGTGGTGCAGCACCGCGATGCCCGAGCCGCCGCCGACGCCGACCACGGTGCCTACCTTTTCGAACTTCTCGGCGGCGCCGAGGGGGCCGCAAAGGTCCTTGATCGCGTCGCCGACCTGCAGTGAGCTGAGGAGTGCAGTGCTCTTGCCTACCACCTGGAAGATGATCGTGATCGTGCCGGCGGCCACGTCCTTGTAGGCCACCGTGAGCGGAACGCGTTCGCCGGTCTCGTTGACGCGAACGACGACGAACTGCCCCGGCACGATCTTGCGCGCGATCTGCGGCGCCTCGATCGTGAGGCTCACCATGTCACGCTTGGTCAGCTCCTGCCTGTCGGCGATGGAGTACATGACCAACTCCCCCTTACGCGCCATAACGCAGGCGAAGCGGTAGCCCTCGGATAGCGACCGCATGTCGTCTGACTCCACTATACCCAGAGCGGAAAGTTGTGCACCAGCGCACAAGCCCCGGCGGACGGCGGATGTGGGACGCGCGGTCCAGGCCTCTTCCTCTGCTCGTCCGATACGGCTAGGATTGGAGCGGCCGCATGGCCATACACCCCGCAAGCGCTTCCCGAGGAGACTGAGGCATGGACGACTCGCCAGCAGCATCCCTTCCCTACAGCCACACGCAGATGGGCTATCCGATACTTGCCGCCGGCTTGAGTTTCGGCGGGCTCGCGCAGCTCCGCTCCCTGGTGCGCGACCTGCGTGCGCACCGTGAGCGACTGTGGCTCTACGTCCCGGGGCTGCTCGTGTTCGCCGCCATCATGGTCGCGTTCTCCCGGCTTACGGTGACCGTCGACCAGGACAAGGTGTCCGCTGGATTCGCCGGCGGGCTCGCCCGCCGGCGCTTCGCGGTCCACGAGATCGAGTCGGCGGAGGCGGTCAAGATCCCGAGGTGGGCCGGCTTCGGCATGCGTTTCACGCCTTCGGGCTGGATCTACAACGTGTGGGGCCGCCAGGCCGTCCGGCTCAAGCTCACGGGCGCCTCACGCCGCTTCACCATAGGCACCGACGACGCCGAGCAGCTCCTGGCGGCGATCGCGGCGGCGCAGGCGGCCCAGGCTCCGGCGGCGGCCGCCTGATCGGCGCGGCCGCGACGGCCGCAAAGAGCGGCGCCGGCCGGCGGCCGCGGTTCCCCTACGCGCCGGCCAGCAGCCGCCGCGACAGCTGCCCGCCGAGACCGGCGAGGTCCTCCGCGGCGAGGTAGTGCGAGGCTGCCGCGTCGAACACGACGCTGGCCTCGGCCGCGAACTCGTCATCGCCCGCCCACAGCAGCACGGCGAGGCGGATTCGCGGCAGGGCCGTGAAGGCGAACGCGGCGTCGGCCAGCGCCAGAGGCGAGCCGCCCGCCAGGGCGGCCGCGCGGCGCAAGGCGTCGACGCCGGAGCCCTCCGCGGCCCCCGGCGCCCCGAACGCGGCCGCCAGAGGAGCCTCCGCGCGGGCCGCGAACGAGGCGGCGTAGAAGAGCCCATCGGGCAGCTCGCGGTAGCGACGCCACTCGCCGGCGAGCGCGGTGCCGTCGGCGCGCAGCAGGTAGTGCAGGAGCAGGATGCGGACGGCCACGTGCACGGATCTCCCGGCAACGCTGACCTCGCCGTCCGGATGGCCGACGATGTGCGGCACGCCGAAGAACGGTACTTCGGCGCCCTTCGGGCTCACGCCGCAGGCCGCCTGCGCGCACCTGCGCGCAGGGTCGGCGGCGGCCCATTCGCCTCGCGCCCGATCCAGCGCGTCGCTGAACCTCCGCTCTGCCTCACCCGTGCTCACGACGCCATCTTCCCACACCGGCGCCGCGCCGGGGCGAGGATCAGTCCTCGTCGAAGGCGCCCCAGCTCATCGCCGAAGACAGCGCCGGCCAGCGCTCCCACTCGAGGGCCGTCGAGGTCATCGATGCGGTGAGAGGCTCACCCAGCGACTGCGTGTGCAGCGGGAGCTGGTGCACGACCGGCTCCTCCCTGGCGCGCCGGCGGTGCGTCGCCCACTGGCTCTCGGGCACCTCCCTGCACTTCTCAAGGAGGAGGTCCCACTCGTCGTCCACCGATTGCTGGATGGCGAGCAGGAGCTCGTGCTCCTCGTTGCGCGCCAGGTGAGCGAAGCGCCCCTGGCGCTCCAGCCACTGCGCCACCGGCAGCTTCTGCTTGGGGCGATAGGTGAGGTGGTAGCGCCCGCTCTCCACTTCGAACAGCGGCCAGTAACAGGTCTCGGCCGCCTCCCGTGCGAGCTCGATGGTCTCGTGGTTCTCGGAGCGCCAGCCGCGCGGGCACGGGGACAGCACGTTGAGGAAGGTGGGGCCGTCGACCGCAAGCGCCTTCGCGGCCTTCCTCATGAGGTCCAGGGGGTCGTGCGGCGACGCCTGAGCGACGTATGCGAGGCGGTGCGCCACCATGATCTCGGTGAGGTTCTTGCGGAGCTGCAGCTTGCCGCTCTGCGCGCTACCGACAGGGCTCGTGGAGGTCCACGCCCCTTGCGGCGTAGCGCTCGAGCGCTGGAACCCCGTGTTCATGTAGCCGCCGTTGTCGTAGCAGACGTAGAGCATCGAGTGGCCGCGCTCCATGGCGCCGGAGAGGCTCTGCAGGCCGATGTCGTAGGTGCCGCCGTCGCCGCCGAAGGCGATGAACTTCATGTTCTCCTCGATCAGCCCCTTCTTCTTGAGGGCGCGGTAGGCGGTCTCGACGCCGCTCAGCGTGGCGGCGGCGCTCTCGAACACCGTGTGGATGAAGCTGCCCTTCCAGGCGGTGTAGGGGTAGCGCGAGGTCGAGACCTCGAGGCAGCCGGTGGCCGCGGCCGCCACGTAGGGGCCCTCCACCGCGGCGAGCACCTGCTGCACCACGACGGAGGCGCCGCAGCCGCTGCACAACCCGTGACCGTTGGCGAGCCCGGGTTCCTTGACGGCCATCGCAAGCAGGAACGCGCGCCGTCGTTCGAGCGCAGGAGTCGCCACGAGCGCGTTCAGCGCGCACGCCTCCACGCAGTGGCCGCAACCGATGCAGCGTGCCTCGTCGATCTTGAACGAGCCGGCGTCGGGGTCGCAGGCATGCGCCCGGTCGACCTTGCGCGTGCGGCGCACGTCGATGCACGAGACCGGACACCTCTTGGCGCAGATGCCGCAGAGGATGCAGGCGCACCCGCCGTCCTGCGTCCTGGCGAGATCGAACAGGCCGACGCCGTCGGGCTTACCGAGGAGCTCGCGTACCGTGGCGCCGTCATCGGCGAGCCGCCGCATCGAACACGCCGCGTCGGGGTCGGGTGCAGCAGGGAGTCGTGTGGGGCTCTCGCTCATCTCAACCTCACCCCTATCGGCCCGCGGTGACCACCGCGCCCAGACCGGACGCGATTAGAGCGTCATCAGCCACGGAATGTGGGAAAGCCGCGACGATAGCACCGGGGCTCATATACGAGAAGATTCGTAGACGTTGTGCCCGGCGCACCGCCGCGGACCCCTCGGGCGCGGGGGCGGGCGGTGCCCTGCCCTACCGGTTCACGTTGAAGGAGCCCGTGCCCCAGGGCGACGAGGCGACGGCGGTGGCCACCGCCTGCGCGTCGTTGCCCGATCTGAGCGCCGCGAGGATCCCGTTGTAGAAGCCGTTGTGCAGCGTGATCACCGTGGCCCGCAGACCCTGTGCCCAGCTGGTGTACGCCTTCACTCCGACCGAGTTGAACACGCTGGCTCCCGGCATCGACTGGGTCGTGTTGAGCGGGTTGAAGTAGGCGGTGTTGTACCAGTGGCCGCCCTCGGCCATCTCCCAGGCGACGATCGCGGCGACGTTCTCCGAGGTCATCGGCATGCCGAGCGCCTCGACCAGTGCCTGCGCCCAGGTGACCTGGGTGACCTTGCCTCCGGACTTCATGAGCAGCTCCGGAGCCGAGAGGATCTTCTTGATGCGCGCGACCACATCCTTGAGCAAGGCGCTGCGCTCGGCGATCTTCTCCTCCATCGCCAGCTGCTGCGCGTCGATCTCGCGCTGGGCCGCCACGGCCTGCTGTCGCTCGTCCTCGAGATTCTTGGCCGCAGCCTTGACGTCGCCGGCGAGCTGCGTGAGCTGGGCCTCGGCGCTCTTGTCCTGGGCGGCGATGTCGCGGATGAACCGGACCGCCGTCTCGGCGTCCGTGAGGCTCGCCGAGTTGAGGAAGACGTCGAACAACGTATACTCGCCGCTCTTGTACATGGTGGCGAGGCGCCCGGCGACGAGGGCGCGCTGCTGGTCGAGGGCCAGCTGGGCCCGGTCGAGTCGCAGGCGCATCATCACGAGCTGGCCGTTGATGGAGTCGAGTCTCTGCCGCGCCGCCTGCTGTTCCTGCGCGATCACCTGCATCTGCCCGTTGAGACGCTGCATGTCGACGCGCGTGCGGCGCGCCTCGCGCTGCAGTTGCGCGAGCGAAGCGAGGGCTGGGGCGCGGGCCGGCGCGGCGAGGCCGACGGCGATGGCCGCCGCGAAGACCAGGGCGACCAGCGCCGCCGCGAACCAGTGTCTGTTGCCGCTGCGTGCGTTCATGCTCCGTGGGATGTATCGGCCTCTCGCCGTGGTCCTTGACCCGGATGACGCGGGCGCCCCGCCCGAGGCCAGGCCGCTGAGGAGCTTCGCGCGCGCAGTGGAGAACCCTGCCATGCGGGCGGCGACGCGACCCGGCAGCGGGCGGTGCTCAGACGGTCGGCGACTCCAGGGGCTCGGCGCCGGCGCCGCTCGTCCAGCTGGCGCCGGCGGCGGCCACCATGACGGCGACCATCGCGACGACCTCGAGGAGCGTGAGGCGCTGGGAGAGCACGAGCCACCCCGCCAGCGCCGCGACCGCAGGCTCGATGCTCAGCAGGACCCCGTAGGTGGCGGCCCGCACCAGGGCGATGGCGACCATCTCGACGAAGTACGGAAAGGCGGAGGAGAGGACGGCGACGAGGACGCCAAGCAGGATCGCCGTCCCCTGGCCGCCGACCTGCACGCCGCGGACCAGAAGGAGCGGCGTAAGCAGAGCGGCCGAGCCGCCCAGCATCAGGGTGGTGAGCGAGAGCGGCTCCACGCTCGCGAGCGCACGTTTGGCGAGCAGCAGGTAAGCGGCCCATCCGACGGCGGCGGCCAGCGACAGGCCGAGGCCGAGGGCGCTCACGGAGCCGGCCGGGCCGGCGAGCACGAAGACGCCCGCGCCGGCCAGCGCCACCCAAACGAAGTCGACCGCCCGGCGCGTGCCGATGACCGCGACGGCGAGTGGTCCGAGGAACTCGATGGCGACGACGATGCCGACGGGCGCGTGGCTGATGGCGCCGTAGAAGGACAGGTTCATGGCGAGCAGAGCGAGCGTGAGCGCCACGACCGGGCGGCGGTGCCCACGGGCCGGCAGCCTCAGTGAGCGCGGGCGCACGGCCACCAGCAGCAGTGCGGCCACGGCCGTGCGCAGCCAGAGAGCCTCGATGATGCCGACGGAGCCGATCACCTTGACGGCCAGCGCCGAGCCCACCTGCATCGAGGCCGCGATGACCACGACGAGCAGCGCGGCTTTGGCGGCGGCGCGACGCTGGTCGGTCGTCGGTAGAGCGGGGTCAGGAGGCGAAGCCGCGGTCACCGGCGCAGTCTACCGGAGCGGGACTTGCGGCGGCTGGCCCACTTCGAGCCGGGCCGTCGCGGCGCGGGCGGGTGCCTCAGCCGGCGCCGGGAGCGGTCGGGCCGCCGGGAGCCGACGGCTGCGCCGTCTCGGCCGCGGCGGCCCCCTCCGCGGCGCGCCTCTCCAGCTCGCTCTCCTGCATCGCGAAGAGCGACTTGCGCGAGAGGCCTTCCTGCCGCCGGCGCGCCCACCACTTGCCGAGGGGTTCCGATTTGAGCTGGTCCCACCTGATGTAGAGCAGCACGACCAGCAGGAGGAGCACGACCTCCACGACGGCGAGCGCGATGAGCCGCACGTTGAGCGGCGGCGCCAGCGGGATGCCCTGCGCGACCAGGTGTGTGAGCGTGGTCGTCACGGCGAGCTCGAGGACGAGGGGGCCGGCGAGCCCGAGGAGGCCGCACCGGCCAGCGGCAGCGGCGTGGCGGCCGGCGGCGCCGGCAGCTTGTTGGCCGGCGGGCCGTCGACGATGTAGGGCAGGATCGCGTTGACCTGGTCCTGGCTGAGGATCTGACCCCACGCCGGCATGAAGATCACGCCCGCGGTGCCCGGAGCCGGGATAGACCCTTCCATCAGCACGGAGCGCAGCTCGCTCTGGGGCACGTTGTCGTCGGGGTTGCGCAGGCCGGGCACCGCCTTGTCGGCGGTCTTCGGGTTCGGCGCCGGCGAGGGCGACGCGTTGACACCCACCTGGCCGTGGCAGTCGATGCAGGCGTACGCTGCGTAGATGTCCGAGGGCTTCGCCGGGTCGGCGTCGTAGGTGGCCCCGGCGTGCGGGAAGCCGGCGAGGATGTAGGCGGCGATCGCGTCTGCCTGGGCCGTGTTGATGACCCCGCTCCACGCCGGCATGTTGATCACGTCCGGCTTCGTGCTCAGGATGCTGCCGTCCATCATCACCTGTGTGATCTGCTGGGCGTTGGTGAACTGCTCGCTCGCGGCGCGATAGGCGTTGTTGAGCGGCGGGATGGTGCTGTCGCCGCCGACGTTGGCGCGGTTGGGGATACCGCCCACGCCGTCCGGCGCGTGGCAGCGGATGCAGGCGAGGTCGACGTACAGCTGAGCCCCGTCTTTGACCTGCTGGCTGACTTTGACCGTACCGCCGGCGCCGGGGGAGGGCGAGCCCGACCCGGGCGCCTCCGGGGTCGCCAGGCTGGCGCAGCCGGCGACGACCAGGGCCGCGGCCGTCAGGATCGCGATGCCGATGCCGAGCGCTGCAGCCTTCATGTTTCTCCCTCCGGGATTCACGCCGACACCGCCCCCCAGATGGTGAGGACGACGAGACCGAGCACGATGATGATGCCGATCGTGGTGGTGACCGGCTTGCGCAGCGGGTTGCGCTCGGGGCTGCGATCGAGGAACGGCAGCAGCACCATGAGTACGACCACGACGCCTACGGCGACGAGGCCGGCCAGCTCGGGGATGACCTTGATGAGCTGGAACAACCCCAGGAAGTACCATTCAGGCTTGATGCCCGTGGGCGTGACGAGCACGTCCGCGCGCGGCGCCAGGTCCGCCGGCCAGAGCAGCGCCACGCCGCCGATGATCCCCAGGAACAGGAAGAAGATCATGGCCTGCGAGGTGAGCTCCTCCCAGAAGTACGGGATGTAGCCTTGCCCCGGGTCCTTCCACAGCTCCCAGTAGAAGCGTGGCGGCTCGTTGGTGGGGTACACCCGTTTGGCCTTGGCGCTCATCGCCGCGTCCTCACAGCCGGCCCGAGATCCCGTGCCGGCGGATCATCCAGAAGTGGCCCAGCAGGAACACGACGATGATCGCGGGCAGGACGAGCACGTGCAGGTCGAAGAACCGCCCCAGCGTCGCGGCGCTGATCTGCTCGCCGCCGCGCAGGCTCACGAGCAGGAAGTGCCCGAGGAACGGCACGGAGCCGGCGATGTCGGTGCCGACCTTGGTGGCCCAGTAGGCCTTCTGGTCCCAGGGCAACAGGTACCCGGTGAACCCGAACCCGAGCGTGATGAGCAGCAGCAGGACGCCGGTGATCCAGTTGAGCTCACGCGGCGCCTTGTAGGCGCCCGTGAAGAACACGCGCAGCATGTGCAGGAAGACGAGCAGGACCATGCCGCCCGCGGCCCAGCGGTGGATCGAGCGGATCCACCAGCCGAACGTCACGTGCGTGGTGATGTTCAACACGCTCTGGTAGGCGGTGTCGGGCGTGGGCTGGTAGTACACCGCCAGCAGGATCCCCGTGGCGGCGAGGATGACGAAGAGCACGAGCGCGATGCCACCGAAGCAGTAGATGTAGTTGGTGGCGTGCTTGGGTACGACGCGGTTGTACTGGTCCTCCATCGTGTCGTCGAGACCCAGGCGATTGACCACCCACGGCACGAACCCCTTCCGCCTGGGCGGCGCCGGGACGTCGCTGAGGCCGTCCGGCAGCCCGTCGGCGCTGACGCTCACGCGAACTCCCCCTTGTACCAGGCGGGATAGGCCGCCCCATTGAGATTGACCGGGCCGACGAGGAGCGAACCGTTCTGCACCTGGGAGCGGTAGGGCGGCAGCGGCAGCGTCGCCGGCCCGTGCGTGACCGCGCCCGTGGCCGAGAACTGACTGCCGTGACAAGGGCACTTGAGAACGTCGCCGCTCACGGCCAGCACGCAGCCGAGGTGGGTGCAGTAGAGGGAGTAGACCGTGTACGTGCCGCCGGAGTTGTGCACGACCGCTGGCTTCGCGTTGACGGTGACCGGCGTCAGCTGGCCGTCGGGGAAGCTGCTCACGGGGCCGATGTTGGCCACCTGGCCGATGGCGCCGGACACAGCCGCCGGGGGCTTGAGGAAGCGGACGACGGGATAGAGGATGCCGCCCAAGGCGACGGCGCCGACAGCGCCGATGCACCACTTCAGGAAGTTACCGCGCGTCATCCACACCTCGATCGCGTGACCGCCCTGCGAAACTCCGGAACAAGCAGCAGTACTACGCGCCGCGTGGGCCAATGTCAAGGTTGCGCACCGGCGGGCGACGGCGCCCGCGGGCGGCGGCGCCGGCGCCGGCCCAGGACGTCGTCAGGCTCGCGAAGGGGCCAGCCGCGCCCGCTCGTGCGGGGCCAGGAAGTCGATCTCCGGCCCGTCCGGGATGATGCGGCTGGGGTTCAGGAAGTCGTGCGTCGTGTAGTAGTGCCGCTTGATCTGGTCCATGACCACAGTGGCGGCGATGCCGGGCTGCTGGTACAAGTCGCGCGTGTACGCCCAGAGGGCCGGATAGTCGACGAGACGGCGCTTGTTGCACTTGAAGTGCGAGTAGTAGACGGCGTCAAAGCGCACGAGGGTCGGGAACAGGCGCCAGTCTGCCTCCGTGGGACCGGGTCCCACCAGGTAGCGGCTGCGTCTCAGCCGCTCCTCGAGCTGGTCGAGCGTGGCGAAGAGGCCGCTGAAGGCCTCGTCGTAGGCCTCCTGCGTCGTCGCGAACCCAGCGCGGTACACCCCGTTGTTGACGTTCTCGTACACGAGCGAATCGACGGCGTCGATCTCGGCGCGCGACTCCGCCGGGTAGAGATCGAGCGGCGCGCGCGCCAGCGCTCCGAAGCCGTCGTTGAACATGCGCACGATATCGCTCGACTCGTTGTTCACGATCGTGCCCGCGTGCGTGTCCCAGAGCACGGGCACCGTGACGCGGCCGTCGAACTCGGGATCCGTGGCCGCGTACGCCTCGCGCAGGTACGCCCAGCCGTTGACGCGGTCCACGAACTCGCCGCCGGTGAACGCCCAGCCGCGCCCGTCGCGGAACGGATCGGCGTACGAGATGCCGACCGCGTCCTCGAGCCCCTTGAGCCGCCTCACGATGACGGCGCGATGCGACCACGGGCAAGCCAGGCTCACGTACAGGTGGTAACGGCCCGACGCCGCGGGGAAGCCGGAGCTGCCGTCGGCCGTGACCCGACGCCGAAAGACGCTCTCCTGGCGCACGAAGCGTCCGTCCTCGGCCACCTCCCGGTCGAGGGTGAATCTGCCGGCCAACGCCCACCATCCTTCCGGATTATTTGCACAGGAAAGTTCTTGTCGACCTCAGTGTGCCCGCTCCGCTGCCGAGCCAAGCCCAAGCGGCGCCCATCCTGCCGCGGCGAGGCGCCAAGGGGCACTCGCCTTCAGGTTCGATCGCGGGTAGCCTGAGACCACGTGCGACGAGCGGCGATCACGCGAAGGAGGAGACCGATGTTGTGCGACATCGCGAGGAACCTCGACGACGACCGGCTGACGCGGATACAGGCCCTGGAGAGCGACCTCGGCATCACCCTGGTGGCGTTCACGTGCCGGACTCTCGACCCCGAGCGCGAGGAGCGGATCCGTGCGGCGATGAAGGCTATGGGTCCGGTGCTCCAGGCAGAGCCGGCCGAGCTTGACGACAGGCAGCTCGGCCGCATCCGCGCGAGCGAAGCGTCGCTCGGAGTCTCGCTCGTCGCCGTCGACGCGTAGCGCCGCCGGCGGCCGCGCGGCAGCCGGCGATCAGTCTCCCGGCGCTCGCGCCTCGTAACGCCAGAACTTCGGCAGAAGCGCGACCGCCACGCCCACGCCGGCGACGCAGAGGATCCCACCGGACGCGATGGAGGCGCGCAGGCCCGCGAAGGCCGCCACCACGCCGGCCTCGACGTTGCCGAGCAAGGGGCCGGTGGAGTACGAGATCTGCTCGATCCCGGCCAGCCGGCCGCGCAACCGGTCGGGGATGGTCTGGTTCCAAATGGCGCCACGGAAGATGCCGCTGATCATGTCGCAATAGCCCGCCAGCGTGAGCGCGAGCAGCGCGAAGACGAGGTGGGGGGCGAAGCCGAGCAGGGTGATCCCCACTCCCCATCCCACGGCGGCGAGACAGACGGCCGCCCCCTGGCGACGCACGCGCGGCGCCCACCCGCTCGTGAGGGTAGCGATGAACGAGCCCACGGACGGCGCCGCGTAGAGCATGCCGAGAGCGCCGGCTCCCCCCAGCTTCTGGGCGAGCGCCGGGAACAGCGCCATCGGCATACCGAAGAACATGGCGACGATGTCGACCGCGTACGTCCCCAGCAGCTCCTGCCGGCTGCCGGCGTAGCGCAGGCCCTCGAGGATGCCGCGCAGCGAGGGCGCCGGCGCGTCGGCGGGCGGCGGCACCGAGCGCATCAGCGCCAACGCGACCAGGGAGACGACGAAGGTCGCGATGTCGAACGTGTAGGCGCTGGCCACCCCGAAGGCGGCGATGAGCACGCCGCCTAGGGCCGGGCCAGCGATCATCCCCACGGTCATGCGCAGCGACGAGAGGGCGCCGGCGGACACCAGCTCGTCTTCGTCCACGAGGCGCGGAAGCAGCGCGTCGAGCGGCGGGCGCTGGAGACCGTCCAGGCCCGCCATCACCGCGCCCACCACGAAGAGCACCCAGAGCCGAGGGTGCGGCGCGAGGGCGTTGGCCAGCAGGGCGCCGGAAGCGCCCACCAGGAAGAGCTCGGCGACGAGCACCATGCGGCGGCGGTCGACGGCGTCCGCCAGGGCGCCGCCGAACAGGGCCATGAGCACGAGCGGCACGAGTTCGGCCGCACTCAGCAGCCCGACGACGAACGAGGAGTGACTCAGGGCGTACGCCTGGTAGGGGATCGCGACGAACGTGACCATCGAACCGAAGAACGAGACCGCCTGGCCGACCCAGAGCAGGCGGAAGTCACGGTGCCGGCGCAGCGGACCGACGTCCACGACGACGTGACGAAGCAGGCGGCCGGCGCCGCGCTCGGGCACCGGCGGTGCCGGAGCCAGGCGCTCCGCCTCCCGACGCGCGTCATCGTCCACGCCACGACCTTTCATCGCCCCACCCCGCCCGGCCTCTCCGGCGTCTCCGCTGCGGATGCACGGCACTCGCGAGAGCCCATGATAGCGCGGCACGGCGGGGCCGCCCGCGGCCGCAAGTCCCTGCGGGATGACCCGGCATCGTTCTCCGGCTAGAATGGCCACCCCGTGCAGCAGCCCCCACAGTGGACACGACCCGCACCGACTACTATCGCCGCAAGCGTTCCCGCGCGGCCGTCGCCCTCTGGGTGGTGGGCGCCGGCGTCGCGCTCTTCATCCTCATCCAGCTGGTGCCCTACGGCCGTGAGCACACCGACCCCGCGGCGAGCGCTCCCTTCAGGTGGTCGTCGCCGCAGGCCCAGGTGATCGCGAAACGCTCCTGCTACGACTGCCACAGCGACCGCACGAAGTGGTGGCGGGCATCGAGATAGCGCCCATGTCCTGGCCGGCGCAGCACGACATCAGCAGCGGCCGCGGTCGCGTGAACTTCTCTGAGTGGAGGTTCATCGGCGCCGGCACGAACCTGCCTCCGACGCTCGTGCGGGGGCTGTGGGAGCAGATCTCCCCGGTCGCCGAGCAGTGGCGGGCGATAGGCGTGTACGGGCCGGAGGTGGTGGTGCCCGCGGAGGCCTCTCTGCAGGACCGGCTGCTCGGGCTCACGGGGCGCCAGCCGGCCTGAGCCTCTCCCCGCGTGCTGGGCGGCGAGTGCCTGCCCGGGGCGGCCGCTACTCCAGGCCCGGCCGCCCCTCCGTCACGAGCAGCGTCCCCCAGTCCCTGGCGCGCTCGAGCTCGCCCTTCTTGAGCGGCCCGTACTTGCCCGCGACGAGGAACCCCGCCGGCTCGGCCACCAGGACGTAGCCGCGAGCCTGCAGGGCCTCGGCGATCTCCGGCGCGGCCTTGCCCCAGGGGCCGCGCACCTGCGTGTCGAACGCGGCCGCACGCCCTTGCCCGGGCGGCAGCACGTCGAGCCAGGAGCGCATCGACGGATGCGAAAGGTCGGGCGGTGCCGGCGCCTTGCCCGGGTTGGCGCGGATGCCCTCACGCATCTTCTCCGTGGGTAGCCTGAAGCCCAGCACCGGGGCGCCGGCGACCAGGAGATCGGCGCCTCGCAGAGCCTCCGCGTCGGCCTCGGCGGTCGATAGCGCCCGAGCCCCCAGGCCGATGCCCTCGGCGACCGCGCGCGCCACCGCGGCCGTGTTGCCCCACAACGATTCGTAGACGACGACCGCCCTCATCCTCTCTCCTCCGCGCTGTCCACGAGCACCATCTTCTCTCCAAGGTGCATCGCCAGAGTCCGCCGGTCGCGCCGGAGCTCGCGGAACTCCTTGATGATCATGGCAAGCATCTGTGCCCTCCTCCTGCCCGCCCGGCGCGACAAGCCTAGTACATCGCGCCGGGCCAGTCTCGGCGACCGACGGTGGACAGCGAGGCCAGTGACGATATCGTATGCGTGTCGTCTGGCTCGCTGGAGGTCCCGAGTGTCGCCGAACAGTACGCCCGCGCACGGCTCGTCCGCGAGGCGGGACGTCCTGCTCGTCTTCCCGGGCCGTCACAAGGCTCCGGACCCGCAGGTCCCCCTGCAGCTGCTCCACCTCGCCGCCGCCCTGCGGCAGGGCGGCTACCGGCCACGGATCTTCGACATGCGGCTCGAGGACTACCGGTCGCTCGCGCTCGGCGACCCCGTGTTCGTCGGCGTGACCAGCATGAGCGGCCCGCAGATCCGCTATGGTCTCGAGTTCGCGCGCCGGGTGCGCGCCGAGAGACCCGGGTGCCCGATCGTCTGGGGTGGCGTCCACCCGACGCTGCTTCCCGAGCAGACGGCGGCCAGCCCGCTCGTCGACGTCGTCGTGCGCGGCGAGGGCGAGCTGGTGGTGACGGCGCTCGCCGACGCCCTGGCGAACGGCGCGCCGCTGGACGACGTGTCCGGCCTCACCTACGAGGAGGCCGGCGAGATGAGGAGCACGCCCGCCGCCGGCGTCATCGAGCTCGACGACATCCCCGTGGAACTGCCCTGGGACCTGCTCGCGCCGGAGCGATACCCGACGCTGCAGGCCGGGCGCGTGCACATGCAGACCAGCCGCGGCTGCCCCAGCCGCTGCGGTTTCTGCTACAACACCGGCTTCAACGAGCGCCGCTGGCGCGGCAAGAGTCCGGCGCGCGTGGTCGACGAGATGCAGTACCTGCTCCAGCGCTTCCCGCAGGTGCGGATCGTCGACCCGGTCGACGACAACTTCTTCGTCGATCGCCGGCGCGCGCAGGCCATCTGCGAGGAGATGCTGGCCCGCGGCGTGCACACCGCCTGGCGGGCCAACTGCCGCTTCGACTACCTCGCGAAGTACGACGGCGGCTTCATCAGCCTTCTCGAGCAGGCGGGCTGCGTGGAGCTCGACTTCGGCGGCGAGAGCGGCTCGCCGCCCATGCAGGAGTTCGTCTGCAAGGACGTGACGACCGACGAGATCCTCAAAGCCGTCAGGAAGCTCCACCGGTGGGCGCCGTCCATCGACCCGTTCGTCTCATGGCTCAGCGGCCTCCCGGGCGAGACCTACGCGGACATGGAGCAGACCTTCGACCTCATGGACGTCATGGCCGAGCTCAACCCGCGCACGCAGCACTACGGCATCTTCCTCTACACGCCGTTCCCAAGCCCGCTGCTCGAGAAGCTTCCGCCCGAGTTCGCGCCCCCCCGATCACTGGAGGAGTGGGGGCGGATCGAGGTGTTCCACTTCGAGCCGCCCTGGCACACTCCCGCCTACGTGCGCAAGCTGCGCGCCATCTCGGCCGTGACCAGATACGCGTTCTACCCGCGGTCGCGCGTCGAGGAGCACGGCCCGGCGTTCCAGGCGGCGTACGCGTTCATGAACCAGGTCGCGCGCTACCGCTGGCGGCACCGGTACTTCGACTTCCCGGTCGAGCTGGCGCTCGCCAACGAGGCCGCACGGAGGCTGCGCGGGTTTCTCTGACGTCGCGGGCCCGATGCCATGGCCGGGCACCGCGGACTCCTCTGCCGCATCGTGACGCGCGCGCGATAGAGGGACTCGCGGGAGGCTTGGGGCGGCCCGGCCGTCGTGTTCAGGCTGTAGCCCTTGCCGGCGTCGAGACGCCGAGCTCGGCCATCAGTTTCAGGTTCTCCAGGCTGTTCTCGAAATCCCGGCGCATGCGCTTCTCGAGCAGGAGCCGGTCGGCCGCCTTGCCGATGACGCTGCCGGGCACGGTGTACTCGAACTCAGTCGTGATCTTCGTGCCCTCTTCGACCGGCTCGTGATGGCACGAGATGGTCCCCGAGGTCGCCCCTTCGAACTCCCAGCGCCAGTCGGTGCTGCCGTCGTCGTTGTGGCGCTCCTCGATCGTCCGTTCGATCATCTTCGCACGCACGCCCAACAGGAGCATGGAGAACTCGGATTTCGTCCCCGGGCTCCCGTCGCCGAACACCCGCTCGGGCTCGCTCATGCCGACCCAGAACCGGGACCACTGCAGCGGGTCCTTGACGATGGAGTCGAGTTCGGCAACGGACGTATGGATCAGAAGCGTCTGTGAGAGATGAGCCATGGCCACCTCCTTCCCCGGCCGTCCCTCGGCGGCGCCGCGGCTCCCAAACCTCCCGCATCCCCTACGTACCCAGGCCGGCCTGAGGGACACCGTTGGACGGCGGGCGGTCGGCGTCATGGAACGGCCGGCGGGACCGGCGGCTGCGCCGCCCATCCCGCCGGCCATCGTCGTCTGGCCTCTCAGGCGGCCTTGGCCCTGTAGTCGGCCGTGCCGGCCTCCCGGGCCCAGGTGATCCGCGGCTCGCCTATGACGCCGCCGCGCTCCATCGCCTCCGGCAGCGACCGATCGGCGGCGAACGCCTCCGCCTGCTCCCTGGAGGGGAAATGGTTGACTACCGTGACCTCGTTGGGATCGTCGAGGCCGCGGTAGATCTCGTGGCCGGTGGCGCCGTGATGCCTGCGCACCGCCTCATGCTCGTCGAAGACCGGCTTCCACGCGTCGTAGTCGCGAACCGTGTGCTGCACGATGATGATCATGATCGCCTCTCATGGGTGATGAGGGCGCCGCTCCCGTCAGGAATCGCTCGCCCGCCTGCAATGGTGGGTCATACCGCACCAAACGTATCCCCAACCGCGTTCGCGGGTGGACCGGTGCCGGGCGGGCCGGCGAGATCCGCCCCCGATGCAGCCTTCGCGAAGGCAACCGGGCGGCGGCCGGAAGGAATGGAGCGAATCGGAATCGCCACTGCACAAGACCAGGCCGCCGCGCGGGAGGCCCGGTCGCGCCGGGCGACGCGGTGATACCCTTGCGCGGGGCGCCGGCGGTGACGAGCGAAGGGACGGGCATGGCGACGAGCACGGCGGGCCGGCGGCGGCCGGCACTTCTCTGGGTACTCTTCGGGCTCCTCGTGGTGCAGGGCCTGGGCGGCATCGGAGGAGGCGGCGCCCTCGCCGCAAGGCCGGACGGCAGCCTGCTGAAGATGCCGATGTCCTACCTCCAGGGCTCGCCCTTCCCCGACTACCGCGTCCCGGGCGTCATCCTCTTCCTCGTCCTCGGCATCTTCCCGCTCGTGGTCGCCTTCGGCCTCCTGCGCGGCCGGCAGTGGGCCTGGTTCGGAGCCTTCGCGGTGGGCTGCGGCCTCATCATCTTCGAGATGGTCGAGATCGGCGTGATCGGCTACAACGCCCAGCAGCCCATCTGGGGCATCATCGGCCTGCTCATCGCGCTGGTGAGCCTGGCGCCCGCGGTGCAGCGGTACTGTGCCCTGCGCTGGGGGCGGCCCGTCTAAAACGGCTCCGGCTTGAGAAAACGCCCGCGCCGGTCGATACGACAGGCGATGGGATCGCGGGCCGACATACGCCACCCCCGGTCGCCCCGGTGAGCGCCGCGCTCGACCGGTTCGCGCGTCTCCCGCGACTGGCGGTCGTAGCCTTCGGGCTCCTGTGCGTCCTCCTGATCGCCTCGGTCGACTATGCCGCCGGCCCCCGCGTCCTCCTCAGCATCTTCTACCTGCTGCCGGTCATGCTCGTCGCCTGGGCGACCGCCTCCACCGGCTGTGGCTTCATCATCGCGGGGGCGACCTTCCTCGTCGGGCCGGTCGAGGCGCTGCTCACCGACTTCCAGTACATCTCCCCCGGTCTGGCGGTCTGGAACGGCGCCGTGCGCCTGGCCGTGTTCTGCATCGTCCTGTTCCTCATGCAGAAGCTGCGCGTGCTCATGGGGCGTCTCCAGGAGCAGGCCCTGGCCGACGAGCTCACCGGGCTGGCGAACCTGCGCGCCCTGCGAGACGCGATCGCCCGTGAGATCGAGCGCAGCCGGCGTTTCGCGCACCCTCTGACGCTGGCCTACGTGGACATCGACGACTTCAAGCGCATCAACGATCGCTCCGGCCACGACGCCGGCGACCGGACCCTCATCTGCTTTGCCAGCGTGGCCCGGGCGACGGCGCGCGCCGTGGACACCGTGGCCCGCGTCGGCGGCGACGAGTTCGTCGTCCTCATGCCCGAGACCGAAGCGGCGCCGGCCCTGCTCATGGCCGACCGTCTGCGCGAGGCCTTCTCGCGGGCGGCGAGCCTCGAGGGCACGACCGTCACCTGCAGCATCGGTCTGGCGTCGTTCGAACGTGCGCCCGCCTCGGTCGAGGAGATGCTGACCACCGCCGACGACCTCATGTACGCGGCCAAGGCGGACGGCGGCGACGACGTGCGGTCGGAGGCCGTCGCGTCACGCGGCGACGCCGCAGCGAGCGGCCGCGTCATCACCATGCCGTCGAGGTCGAACGTCTAGACGTAACGGCCGCAGCGGGCGCGCGTCGGCGCCCTCCGGTCAGCGGCCGCGACGCTTCTCCGGACCTTCGTAAGGCCGTGGTTCCCGCCGCCGGTCCTCGACCACCACGGGTCCGGCCGCTTCGCCTTCCTCCGCGACGAGGAAGCCTTGCCCGCCCATCTGCGCGTTCAAGAGGGATTTGGGCAGCAGCATGACGAGCTCATCGGTGGGCTCTCTGAGCCACCCCTCCGGCCCGGCACCTGTCGCGTCCGGGGGGGACCCGGCCACCCAGACGTCGCCGTTCTCCAGGAGGAGATAGCGGCGATGCACGCCCGTCGGACTCGGGTCCTCGACCAGCCAGCCTCGCGCGGCGACGTCACCGGAGGCGTCCGAGGTGAAGGTGACTTCGCGGTTGGGACCGCGGCCCAGCGTGCGCATCTTGGCGAGGTGGGCGAGCACGATCGCGCGCAGCTTGCCCACGGGGTCCTTCAGCTTGTAGTTGTAGCTCACGGCACTCCTTCGCCTCGATCGCCGGCTGGGCCCGCCACTATGTTGGCCGGGAGCGGCCCGCTCTCCTCTATCGCCGCGGGCGGCCGTCGCCCGGCCGGCGCCGCTGCTACACTCACGTCACGATGAGCGACGCCGTTTCCGCATCGCGTCCCGGGGCCTCGCTGCCCTGGGAATCCTGGAACCCGGTCACCGGCTGCACCCCCGTCTCCGAAGGATGTCGCCACTGCTACGCGCGGCGCTTCGCCGAGCGGTGGCGCGGCGATCAGGGGCACTACTACGAGCACGGCTTCGACCTGCAACTCCGTCCCGAGCGCCTCGAGGCGCCCGTTCGCTGGAAGAAGCCGCGGCACGTGTTCGTCGACTCCATGAGCGACCTGTTCCACGGGCGCATCCCCGACGACTATGTCCGGGAGGTGTTCGCGGTGATGGAGCGCGCGCCGCAGCACGTCTACCACCTGCTCACCAAGCGCGAGCAACGGCTCGCCGACCTCGCCCCGGACCTCCCCTGGCCGCCGCAGGTCTGGCTGGGCGTCACGGTGGAGCACATCCGTTACCGGCGACGCGCCGACGTGCTGCGCGGAGTGCCGGCGGCGCTCCGCCACGTCTCGGCCGAGCCCTTGCTGGGGCCACTCGACGACCTCGATCTCAGCGGCATCCATCTGGTGGTCGCCGGCGGCGAGTCCGGCCCGCAGCGGCGCCCGCCCCACATCGAGTGGCTGCGTGACCTGCGGGACCGCTGCGTCGCCGCCGGCGTCTGCTTCACCTTCAAGGGGTGGGGAGGCAGCACGCAGCGCGCCGGCGGGCGCCTGCTCGACGGCCGCGTGTGGGCCGAGTCGCCGCCGCTGCCCGCACCCGCTCCGGCCGCCGAGCAGTCGCGCCTCTTCTGACGCCGGCGACGACCCAGCGTCCGCGCCCGTCGTTACGGGGCGATGAGGGGCAGGAAGAACCTGCGCAAGGCCCCGGCCGGCTGCGGCGGGGCGTGCCGAGAGTCCGGGAGGCGCCATGGCCATTCTGCGTGGGTCCATCGAGGCCGACGTTCCGCTCGAGTTCGCCGACTGCGAGTGGAGCGAGTTCGTGTTCGAATCCCTGTACGCCAACTACGCCCGGGGCTTCGCCGCGACCTCGCGAAGTACCGCGCTTCCTTCTCAAGCGCTGCGGCCAGGAGGACTGCAGGGCGAACTAGCGCATCTCGCCCTGCGGCGGCTTGTGCACGCCGATGCGATTGCCCTCCGAGTCCTTGAAGAAGCCGATGCTGCCGACCATCGGGCCCATGTCCTTCACGGGCATCAGGACCTCACCGCCGGCTTCCGCGGCGCGCTGCAACATCCCCTCGGGGTCGTCCGCGCTGTTCAGGTAGATGGTGCACCCGTCCGTGCTGGGCTTGCTGTCGGCGACGACCGCCAGGTCGAAGGCGACGGGCATCTGGGCGGGCGGCACGTCCGGAGGTCCCGGCTGTTCCGGAGCCGGCAGGGCGATACCGGGCATGCCCTCTGCCTCGATGAACTCGTGCTTCAAGACGGCGCCGTAGAACTTCATCGCACGCTTCAGATCGGTGACCGGGATGTCGGCCCACACGATCATGTTGTCCATGGTCTTCTCCTCTTCTCGTAGCGATTTGACGTGCCTGGCGCGAGAGGGAGTGTGCCCGCCGCGCCCCGCCCTCAATGCCGTTGCTTCAGAAGCTCGATCGACGCAGGATGTGCGCCGCCCGAGGCGTGTGGCCTGACGCGGCGGCAACCGTGCTTCGTGAGCCGGGTCGACTTCATCTGCTGGGACAGCGGTTCCGACTTCGAGGTAGGCGTGCGAGAGACCACGCCCGACAGCCCACCGGTCACGTGCCCGATTTGCGGCAGCGACCTGATCGCCGCCGACTTCGCGGCGATCGAGCGCTGGCGCCCGGCCGAGGCGGGCGCGACGCATGCAGACGGATCGCCCCGCACCGAGGGACGAAACCTTGCCTGAGGAGAGGGTGAGCTGACGGCAGCGGCCGGGCCACATTCGTGGCAGACTCACGGGCGCGCACGACGACATGCAGCCGGGCGCGGACCGCGGAGACGGCGGTCCGCGCCGGACGGAAGGAGTGAGGATGAGTCTGTTCCACCACCACGACCACCATGACGAAGCGGCCGACGACGAAGTAGCGTCCTTCGAGGTGCTCGGCGACGACGGCAAGATCCGCCGCTACGCGCGCACCGAGTTCGACGAGATCTTCGAGACCACCGACGCAGACGAGGTGCGGCGGCAGGTGAGCCTTGGCTGGGTGATCCTCGACGAGCGTCAGGTGGAAGGCGCCGGCCGGGGACCGTCGGGTGAGGACCTGATCCCCGGCATCGAGGGCCTGCGCGTCGGCGGCGTGCTCGGCTACGCGCCGGGCAAGTCGACGACCTCGTACACGATCGGCTACCTGAAAGACGGTGCCCAGGGCGAGCTCGAGGCGTGACGCGCGCGCCAACGGCCCACGTGCGTTGCACGGTCGGCGCCAGGAGCCGCGCTCGAGGTCCGGAAAGGGGATGGGCCGCGACGACTGGGGGCAGTCGTCGCGGCCCATGTGGGGCCAGCGGCTCCCGGGCGTAAGGAGGGAAACGCCCGGGCTGGTGGGACGGCGACTCGGTGGGGGCGCACCGTACTGCGTCGCATCCCGACGGCCGGGGGGGCGACCGTCGTTGCCGTCGTATGGCTTGAAGCCATTCTTCAACGCGAATATGGAGTACGTGTTGCGCTCGCGTTGAGCAAGGTTGCGCCGCATTTGGAGCCGCAAACACGGGGTTCGCGCCGGCGGGCGGTAGAATCACCAAGACCGGTCGGGAGGGCGCGCGACGGCTCCGGGCTTCTGGCTCCAGCGCACCGGCGCGCGCCAGCCTTCGAAGCTGACGGCGAGGACATCCACCACCCACCGCTGGCGCTTCTCGAGGCAGGCAGGCGGTGGAGATCGCCCCGAGCGGCCCGGCCAACCGGGCGTCCTCGGGGCGACAGCCGCTCACCGCGATGGTGCTCTTCATAAACGGCTGGAGCCGGCCGGCGCACTACTGACCCGGCTCCGGGCCGCGTCACGCCTCCGGAGCCGCAGAGTGCGCCGCAGGCATGCCCTCGTAGTGCACGACGTGCTCGGGCCTGCCGCCGAAGATGAAGCTGTTGTTCATGTGGTCGCGTTCGTCGAGTCCAACGCGCCTGAACACGTCGGCCCAGGACGCGAACGACCCGTATTCGCGCACGCGTGCGCTCGTGACCGGCTGGTCCTCCCACTCGGGGTGGTCGTCCACGAGCTGCGCGTAGTAGTGCTCGGAGTGGTCCTCGAACTCGGCGTTCAGGAGGAACGCTCGGCGCATGTCGACCCGCGCCATCGCCCACATGATGAGCGTCCACGAGCCGATCATCAGGGACGGGAGAGGCTGACGCATGTAACGCGGATCCGGGACGGCGTCCTCCCGCAGCTTCTCCTCCAGCAGGAGCAGGTGCCGGTACTCGTTGTCCTGCGCTGCCCGTCCCCAGGCGACCACCTCCCGTGCCTGCCGCACCAGGCCCTCGTCGGCGTAATGCTGCGTCATGCGTGCGTACTCGCGGCTCTCCCACGCCCGATATGGGATCGGCGCGAGCGCTTCGACGAGCCTTGCTTTGGCAAGCGTCGTATCCTTGCCCGCGAGCATGTCCATCGAGCGGAAGAAGAAGCGGGCCACTGCAGAGTAGGCGTACCGTGGCCGCGCCCTCGAAGCCTGCTGTTCGTTCTTGAGATCGACCGTCACCTGCTCCACCGCCTGACCCCCGTAGTAGTTGATGCCCTCGCGGGACACGCCGAGGGCGGATGCGGTGACGGTGCCCAAGTCCCGGAGGCGAGTAACCGTTGGCCCCGCCCGTGCGCAGCCGCGCCGGCCTACTCCGCGGCGGACTTCTCGTCGAGCGCCGGCTGGGCGCGCAGCGCCGCGATCCAGAAGATGCGGTCGGCGATCGCCAGGCCGGTGCCCACCGCGATGTAGAGCAGCGAGAGAAGCGCGCGGCCCCAGGCGTAGTCGACCAGCGCCGAGTGGCGCAGCATCATGCCGCCGCCCATCATCACGACGACGAACAGCCATGACGTCGGCGCGAAGAAGCCGAAGAAGCAGGCGTGGCCCCGCCGCTGGATGCGCGCCACGGCCTTGCCGGCGTACCTGATGAGGATGAAGCGCGCCTTGACGATGCCGATGACGATCGCAACGATCGCGATCGGCAGGATCCAGTAGCTGAAGTGAGCGCCCGGGCGCGGCGCCTCGATGAACAGGACGCCGCGCACCAGCAGGAAGCACACGGCCACGAGCCAGAGCACCGCGGCCGCGAACATCTGCACGCGGACGCCGGCCCGGGGCGTGAACCTGTCCCACCAGGGCCGTGACTCGCGTGCTTCGGTCACAACGTCGCTCTTCGCCATGACGACAGGATAGCAGTGCGCAGACTCCCCTGCGCCCACCCTCACTTTGGCCGCTCGGGATTCGTGCCGATACCCCTCCGCGGAGAGCGCGCGGCACACGATGACGCCGGGCGGGTTCAGCGGGAGGACGATCATGAGCAAGGCGACGATCTACATGGGACTGACGATCGGCGGGATCATCGGCGGCTACTTGCCGGTCGTGCTGTTCCAGGTCAGCGCCCTATCCCTAGTGAGCCTCGTTTGCGGCTTCGTCGGGTGCCTCGTCGGCGTGTGGCTGGGGTGGAAGCTCACGCTCTGGATCGAGGGCTGACGCCCTCAGGTTGACGGCAACCGCACGCCGGCAGCACGGCGGGCGCCTCACCCCTTCCGGCGCGGCAGGCGCCCCGAGACGCCCATCGCCGGCGGAGCAGGCTCCCGGGGTATGGTTGCAGCGACCAGCTCGCCACGAGGGAGGGACCATGACCTTGGACCCGGCCGACCACGACGTGGCCGCCCCAGGACGCGCCCCGGGAGAGCAAACGGGCTTCTGCCCGGTCTGTGGGGCCGAGCTCCTGTGGATCTCGACCGCCCGCCTCTGGCCCAGCCGGAGGGCGGCGCAGGCCGTCCTCCCCAGCTACAGCGGCGACTGCCCGGACTGCCACCGCAGCCTCATGTTCGCGGTCGTGCACGACCCGTCGGGGGACGCCGGGGGCGAAACGAAGTAGACGCGCCCCGCGCCGGCCCGCGAGCTTCTGGCAGCGGCTGCGGACTACTCCGGCCTGACTTCGACCGGCACGTTCTGGATGAGGTTGTTGCCCATGCCCTGGTAGTTCCAGGGCTGCTCCAGCGGCTGGACGTGGCCGGCGGCGTCGGTCGCGCGGCAGGCGAGGACGTGCTCGCCGGCCACGGCCTCCCAGCTCGCCGCCCACCCGCGCCACGCGAACGGCCCGACCGGCTCCCGCAGAACGGCGTCGGCCCAGGTCCCGTCCACGCCGAACTCCACCCGCACCACCTCGCCTTCGCCACTCCAGGCGCGCCCGCGCACGGTGACGCTGCCCGCCTCGACGAGACGCCGGCGCGTCAGGAAATCGGGGTAGCCGGGAGGGACCATGAGGGCGCGCACGCGCATGCGGCTCACGCCTTCGCCCGGATCGGCCTCGTCATCCTGGTAGCGATAGGCGACGGCCTGCTGGTACCCCTCGAAGCGTTCCGTGACGAGCGCGATCCGGGTCAGCCACTTCACGCTCGTCATGCCGTACCAGCCGGGCACCAGCAGGCGCAGCGGCGCGCCGTGCTGTGGCTCCAAGGTTCGACCGTTCATCTCGTAGGCGAGCAGGACCTCCGGCCGCATGGCCGTCTCGAGGGGCAGACTCCGCTCGTAGTCGTGAGCGACCCCGCCTTGCACACCGCGATCGGCACCGCTGAAGACGACCTCCTCGGATCCCGGGCCGACGCCCGCCTCGAGGAGCACGTCACGCAGAGGTGTGCCCGTCCATTCGGCCGTGCCGACCGCCTCCACGAGCCAGGGCTGGCTGATCGGGCGCGGCCGCAGACGCGCGCGCCCGTTGCCGGCGCACTCCATCGTGACCGCGAGTGTACGAGAAGGACGCGCGCGCAGTTGCTCGAGCGACAGCGACTGCGCGCGCTCGACGTTGCCACCGACGTCCAGCCGCCACGCCGACTCGTCGATCGCGGGGATGTCGAAGTGGACGAGCAAGTAGTGGAGGCCGGGCGGCGTGATGTCGTAGCGCAGTGCCTCGAGGGGCATGCCGTGGTTGCGCGCGGCGAGCTGAAGTTCCTCGAACGTGAGCGCACCCTCGGTTGGTCGCTGACCGCTCATGTCCGCAGTATCTACAGGGGGCCGCGCCGCCAAACTGTCCGGGTGTGTCCGTCTGGTGCTCGACGGCACTTACGCCGGGGGGGGCGCACTATGATGTCGGGAGGACCCGTGAACGAAGAGGTCAACCGCGGACGGCTCGAAGCGCGTCGGCGGCTCCTATCTGCACGTGGTCTACACCTACGATCCAGTGCACTACTGGATCAAGTAGGCGAATGCGGCCGACCCCCGGCGGTGCCGATGCCACGCCGGGGGTCGGCCGTGGACGCTAGACGTTCGCGGCGAGGCGCCCCAGCCGCTCGGTCTCCGCGAGGGCGGGCCTGGCGCCGAGCCGCGCGAAGATCTCCCGGGCCGCGGCCAGGGGCGCTGCCGCCTCGGGCGCTCCGCCGAGCGCCATCAGGCAGCGCCCCTGGCCGAGCAGCGCCTGCGCCTCTTCATAAGGCATGCTGAACTCGCGCCAGCCCGAGGCGGCGGTGGCGAAGCCGGCCGCCGCCGCCTCGTGCTCGCCGCGCGCTTCCGTAAGCAGTGCTCCCGCGGTCACGACCACGCGCTCCTGCAGCGGCAGCCGCCGCGCCGGCAGGCGGGACTCGAGCTCATGTGCGATCTTTGCGGCAAGCTCGTCGTCGCCGCCGGCGAGGGCCGTCCGTACCGCCTCCGGGACCAGGTCGACGAAAGACACGACGGCGTGCAACGTCGCCGCCCATTCGCCGAGCAGACCTAGGGCTGCTACGGTCTCGCCGAGACCGAGACGCACGGCCGCCGCCGCCAGGAAGACGAAGGCCTTGGTCCACACCACCTCGCTCTCACGACCCTTCTCCACCATCCTGGGTACGAACGACATGGCCTTGTCCGGCTCGCCCCGAGAAGCCAGTACCAGCGCCTGCACCGAATGCAGGATGAGGAGATCCCACACTGCCTCGTTCTCTTCGACCCCAGGTAGCAGTTCGGCGATCTCCGTCAGGACCCGGTCCCACTCCCCCACGTCGCGCAGGCTCTCGGCCATGAACCCGCGGAAGGCGACGACGTACGCCTCGATCCCGTGACGGCGGGCGAATCCAAGCCCTTCTTCGATGACGCCCAGGGCGGCCTGGGCTCCTCTGATGGAGAAGACCGGACCCGAGTAGTTGAGCTCGATCGTCGCCCGTTCCATCCCCAGCCCCTGGTCCCGCGCCGACGCCAGGGCGCGTTCGTAGTCGTCGAGGCCGCCGAGGTCGCCGAGGTCGAGGCGCGCGAGGCCGCGACAGCTCATCGCCATGGCCGGCTCTGGCAGGCCAAGCCGCTCGCAGATCTCGATCGCCCGGTCCGCCGCCTCTATCACGAGTCGCGGATGGTCATCGTCGACCTTGAGCAGAATGGCGTAGTGTCCCAGCACCTCGGCCTGCTCCGGCGAAGGATCGTCGTCGGCCAGCAGGTCGACCGCGGCGCGCATCAGGGCGCGGTGGGGCTCGCCGACGTGACCGAGCGCGCCGGCGCGCCAGCACATCGCCACAGCCGCCGCGCGCGCGTCACCGCGAGCCTGAAGCCCTGCGATCGCCTCCTGGTACGCGGCCGCCGCCTCCCGGAAGCGGGTGCGCAGCAGCAGTGCCTCGCCGAGCTTCGGGAGCAGCCGCAGCCTCTCATCCGAGTCCGGTCCGGCGAGTTCCAGGGCCTGCGTATAGTGGCGTTCCGCCGCCGGGACGTCGAGGCGCAGCGCCCGTTCGCCGGCGCGCCCGAGGCTGCCGATGGTCGGGCCGACCAGCGACGCCGCCGCATCGTCGTCCCCGGTCGCGCGCGCGAGGCCGAGCGCCGTCGAGTAGTGGTGCGCGAGCAGCTCGGCGCGCTCGTCGACGCGCGCGCCGCTCTCGGCCTCGAGCCACGCGGCGACGGCGGCGTGTTTGGCGAGGCGGGCGCGGCGGGGCAGCTCCCCGTACGCGACGTCGCGGACCAGCGCGTGCCAAAAGAGGTACTCCGTCTCGCTCTCAGTGGACGGCTTGTCGACGGGGCGCACGAGCTCGCGGGCGATGAGGTCCGCCATGACCTCGTCGACCTCGGCCGCCCCGCGGCCGGACAGCGCCGCGACGCCGCCGCGCCAGAAGGTCTCGCCGATGACGGCGGCGTCGCCGAGGAGAGCCTTGTGCGCCGAGGGCAGGGTGTCGAGGCGAGCCGCGAGGACGGCCTGGACGGTCTCGGGAAGGGGGAGTCCCGTGGTGGCCTCCAGGCCGCGGCCGTCGCCGGTGCGCCCGAGGAATCCCCGCTCGAGCAGGAGTCGGACGTACTGCTCGGCGTACAGCGGGTTGCCGCCGACGAGACCGAGGATGCGTTCCCCGACCTCCGGCGCCGGCCGCCCCTCCACGAGCTGGGCGATGAGCGCCGAGGCCTCGCTGCGCGTGAGCGCCGGCAGTCTGAGACGGCGGACGCGATCGTCGGCGGCGGCCGCAAGCGGCCCTTCGTGCCGCCGCATGAGCTCGGGCCGCGTCGTGGCGATGAGGACCATCGGAACGTCGAGGCCCTCCTCCAGCAGCTGCTCGATGAAGGCCAGCATCGCCTCCCCGGCCCAGTGCAGGTCTTCGATGACGACGACGGTCGGGCGCGTCGACCCGATGTGCTCGAGGTAGCGCCGCCAGGCCGCGAAATTCTCCTCGCGAGAAGCCTGGGGAGCCTCGAGGCCGAGCAGGGGACGCAGACGCTGGCGCAGCCAGGAGGCGTCCGCGCCCTCGGGGACCGCCGCCTCGAGCTTCTCCTCGACGGTGGCGACGTCGTCCGCGTCGAGGATGCCCGCTTGCGCCTTCAGGATCTCGCCCAGGGCCCAGAAGGCGACGCCCTCGCCGTAGGGCAGGCACCTCCCCTGCCGCCACGTGACGAGTGCGGGCCGCGCGTCCAGAGAGCGGGCGAACTCGAGAACGAGTCGGCTCTTGCCGATGCCGGGCTCGCCGACGATGAGGCAGAAGCGGGCTTGGCCCACCTCGGCGGCGTCCTCGAACGCGGCGCGTAGAACAGCCAGCTCCGCCTCGCGACCCACGAAAGGCGTGTCTGAGTCACCCGCGGTGCGCAGGCCGGTGCGACTGCGGGCGCGCCGGGCAAGCCAAGCGTGGACGGGCTCGCGCTTGCCCTTCAGCGCGAGCGGCTCGAGAGGCTCGTAGGCGATGGCTTGAGCGCTGAGCGAGTGCGCGAGCTCGCCGACGGCAACGCCGCCGGGCGGCGCCGCGGCCTGCAGCCGCGCCGCCGTGTTGACGGCGTCGCCGACGAGAAAGGCCTCTCCGGAGCCCGGCGCCACGTCGAGGCGCACGAGTGCTTCGCCGGTGTTCGCGCCGACGCGCGCCTGCAGGGGCGAGCCGTCCGGGCGCGCCATGCGCGCCACGGCCTCGAGCAGGCGCAGACCGGCGCGCACCGCCCTCTCGGCATCATCCTCGTGGACCAGGGGCACACCGAACACGCCGACCACGGCGTCGCCGATGAACTTCTCGACGACGCCGCCGTGAGCCTCGATCACCCTGCGGGCGGCCGCGTGATAGCGGCGCAGGACGGCGTCGACGTCCTCGGGGTCTGCGGCCTCGCTCATGGACGTGAAGCCGACGAGGTCGCAGAAGAGGGTGGTCACGACCTTGCGCTCCTCCGGGGCCGCGCTCTCGGCCGAGAGAGAGGTCGCGCAGCGGGGGCAGAAGGCGAAGTCGTCCGCTGCCACGAAGCCGCAGCCGGGGCAGGCGATCATCGCTCGCGCTCCCTGAAGTCGGTGCATGCCGGCCCTTGGCCACGCATCTGACGGACCCCCTCGACGAAGCCGCTCTCGATTCTACATCCGCTTCGCTCGGCCACCCCCAGACATCGCGCTGGGTCGTATGCTGGCAGGACGCTCGAGCGCCGAAGCTCGATGGGGCGCAGACAGAGGAGGTAGCAGAGATGAGAGACATCAGCGACGACGAGATGCGCGCGATGATGGCCACCGGCAGGAGCTACAGCCTGGTGATCCTGCACAAGACACCGCGGAGGGCCGGACCGGGCGCCGAGGAGATCGTCTGGGAGCACGGGCGCAGGAACTTCGCCCTGCGCGCGGAGAGGCTGCTGCCGATCGTCTGTCCGGTCTCCGACGACAGCGACGTGAGCGGCATCGGCATCTTCGACGCGACGCTCGACGAGGTCAAGGCGATCATGGATGAAGACCCGGGGGTGGTGGCCGGCATCTTCACCTATGAGGCCCACGCCTGCCGGAGCATCCCGGGAGACAGCCTGCCGGAGTAAGCAGAAGCTTGGCGTTTCGGAAAGCCGGCGGACTGCAAAACACAACGCAAGGATGCACCGAGGCACACGGAGCGCGACCATGGAGATCTCAGCCAGCGTCAAGAACGCACAGGGCGGTCACGAAGCGCAGGTGCGCACCGGCGCGACCGCGAGGCGTTTGGCGGTCCCGGCCAAGGCGATGGGCAGAGGCTCTGCCGTGAGCGGCGGCGAGCTCCTCATGCTGGCGCTCGCGACCTGCTACTGCAACGACCTGTATCGCGAGGCCGAGCGCCTCCACATCTCGCTCGACGATGTAGAGGTCGAGGCGAGCGCGCAGTTCCCCGGCGTCGGCCTCGCGGCCACCGACATCCGCTATCGGGCGCGCGTGTCCTCGACCGCCCCGCCGGCCGAGATCGCCGAGCTGCTGCGTCAGACCGACGCCGTCGCGGCAGTGCACAACACCGTCCGCTCCGGCGCACCCGTTGAGCGGCTCGAATGGTGAGGTGAGCCGGTCTGGCGCGGTCTTTCGTCGTGACCATCGCCGCTCTGGCGGCGTTGGCGCTGGCGGGGTGCGCCGCGACGTCGAAGCCGCCGGCCGCTCCGTCCGCGGCGTCCTCGTCCGGCCCGCCTCACGTCGCGACCACGCCAAAGCCGGCCGCCATCGCCCACATCTTCCTCATCCTCATGGAGAACCACTCGGCCGGCCAGATCATCGGCAACCCCGCCGCCCCCTACATCAACGCGCTCGCCTCCCGGTACTCGCTGGCGACGGACTACTCGGCGCTGTTCCACCCCAGCCTTCCCAACTACATCGCCCTGACGAGCGGCTCGAACCAGGGCATCACCGACGACCGCAGCCCGCCGAGCGCCGGCTATGCCGTGAACGCGGTCAACATCGCAGACCGCATCGAGGCTTCCGGCCGCAGCTGGAAGTCATACGGCGAGAGCATGCCCGCGCCGGGCTACGCCAACGACACCGCCCTCTACGCGACGCGGCACGTGCCCTTCCTCTACTACACGGATGTCCTTGACAACGCGACCCGGCTCAAGCGACACGTCGTGCCGTTCGGGCGACTCGCAGCGGACCTCAGGTCCGCAGGCACGACGCCTGACTACGCCTTCATCACGCCCAACCTCTGCAGCGACATGCACGACTGCCCGGTCTCCGTGGGAGACAGGTGGCTCTCCCGCGTCGTGCCAACAATCCTCGGCTCCCCGGCGTTCACGACGTCCAGGTCCTTGCTCGTGATCACCTGGGACGAGGGGACGGGCGGCGACAACCACGTCGCGACGATCCTCGCGGGCAGCGCTGCCAAGCTCGGCTACCGCTCCGCCCGTCCCTACGACCACTACTCGCTGCTGCACACCATCGAGGTCGCGTGGGGCCTCAAGCCGCTGACCGCCAACGACGCGCGCGCGGCGGCGATGCGCGAGTTCCTGCGGCGGTAGGGAACGAGGGCGCGCGGGAACACCCCACCATGACCGCGCGCCGCATCATCCGCACGTACCTCGGGATCGCCGCCAGCACGACGCTGGCACAGTCGCTCATCTGGGGCATCAACACGCTCTTCCTGCTGTCCGTCGGGCTCGACATCTTCCAGGTCATGCTGGTGAACGCCGCCTACACGGTGACGCAGGCCTTCTTCGAGGTGCCGACGGGGGTGGTCGCCGACACGCTCGGGCGTCGCGTCTCGTATCTGCTCGCCGTCGGCATCATCTTCGTCTCCACCCTGCTCTACCTGTGGTTCGGGC
Organism: uncultured Thermoleophilia bacterium; assembly: GCA_963709845.1. GTDB lineage: Bacteria > Actinomycetota > Thermoleophilia > UBA2241 > UBA2241 > CAIXSE01. Next base: position 169,137 of record CAVPXV010000003.1, on the reverse strand, counting down.
TGGCCCACCTCGGCGTCGGCCCCTTCGCCGTCGCCTCGGCCTTGCTCGGGATCGGCTACACCTTCTACACGGGCGCCGTCGACGCCTGGATGGTCGACGCCCTGCACTCTGTCGACTATCCGGGCAAGCTCGAGCCCATCTTCGCCCGCTACGGCATGGTGTTCGGCGCCTTCATGCTCATCGGCACCACGGCCGGCGGCTTCCTGGGGCAGGTCGCCCTCTGGATCCCTTACGCGGCCCGCGCCGCCATCCTCATCCCCGCCTTCCTCCTGGGGCTGCTGGTGATGCGCGACCTCGGGTTCGAGGGCCGGCCGCTGACGCTGGGCAGCTTCGCCCAGGAGACGCGGCGCATCGCCACGGCGGGCGTCACCTACGGCCTGCGCGACCGCGTCGTGCGCTTCGTCATGTTCGCGACGCTGGTCCAGGGCGTCTTCTTCATGTACGGCTTCTACTCGTGGCAGAAGTACTTCCTCGACCTGCTCGGGCGAGACCTCGTGTGGGTGACCGGCGTCATCGCCGCCCTGGTCGGGCTCACGCAGATCCTCGGGAACGCCCTGGTCGGGCGCATCACGGCGCGGGTCTCCGACCGCGGCCTCATCCTGATGGTGTGCACCGGGGCCTCCGCGCTGGCGATCGTCGGCGCCGCGCTCGTGCAGCAGTTCTGGGTCGCAGTGCCGCTCTACCTCGTGTCGACCGCGGCCTTCGGGATCTCGATGCCGGTGAAGCAGGGTTGGCTGAACGCGCGCATCCCGTCGCGAGAGCGCGCGACGATCCTCTCGCTGGACGCGCTGTTCGGCGACGCGGGCTCGACCGTCGGTCAGGTCGGACTTGGCTGGCTGTCCCAGACCGTCTCGATCCCGTTCGCCTGGCTCGTGGGCGGCCTCACGCAATCCGTGGGCGTGCCGCTCCTCGGGATGGCGCGCCGGGCGGAGCAGGGAGAGCCCGCGGAGCCCGCCGAGCAGGCGCACAGCGAGGCGGATGCGGCCTGAGGGCGGCCTGAGGGCGGCCCGGCCCGCGTCCGGCCTCAGGCACGCGAGCGGCGGATCACGAACGCCGCTCCCGCCGCAGCCACCAAGCCACGGGAAACACGGCGACGAAGACGGCGAGCGCGATGAGCTGCGCCTCGCGCAGGCCCAGGAAGAGGATGTTGTTGACGCGCAGGAAGCTGAGGAAGAAGCGCCCGAAGGAGTAGAGGCCGAGGTAGAGCAGAAAGGCGGTGCCGTCGGTCTTGAGGCGCGGCATCGCCCACCAGACGACGAGGATCACGACGATGAGCCAGAGCTGCTCGTAGACCGGCGTCGGCTGCGTCGGCACGCCGAGCAGGCTCGCCGGGAGCAGCGCGTGCGGGCTGGTGTAGACAAAGCCCCACGGCAGCCCGGTCGCATTGCCCCAGGTGTCGCCGTTGATGATGTTGGCGCAGCGCCCGATGAGCTGACCTACGGGGATGGCCAGGGCGAGGGCGTCGAGCACGCGCCAGGTGGGCAGCTTCTTCCAGCGGCAGTAGATGACGACGGCGAGCACGCCGCCGGCGAGCACGCCGTAGATGGCGAGGCCGATGAGTTGCGCCGTGATGATCTGCCCGGGGTGGTGCCAGTAGAAGGAGAAGTCGTCGAAGACGTGGGCGAGGCGGGCGCCGAGGATGCCGAAAGGAATCGCGAGGAGCAGCATCCCCCAGACGTGGTCCGGAGAGATGCCGCGCTTGCGCAGCTGGCGCGCGAAGACGAGCGAGCCGACGAGTACGGCCACCATCATGATGATGCCGTACCAGCGGATCGCCAAGGGGCCCAGGTCGGTGATGACCGGGTCGACCCGGATGGTGATCGCGGCGATCACGGGAGCGGCCCGCCGCCTGGGGCCGCCTTCACTCTACGGCTTGAGCACCAGCGGTTCACCGCAGCATGTGAGCGGTTCCCCGCATGAACAAGCGCCTTCCTCACTGTCGGCGCACGACTTCAGCACCTGGATCTCAAGCCCACAATCGCCGCAGACGTACACCTCGCCGGCCTTCATCTCGCTGCACGATGCCATCGCCCTCGTTTCCTTTCGCGCGCAGGAATGGTCGTGCCGGCTCGCACGGCCGGCGAGCGATTCATTCCCTGCGCGGGGGAGGCTCAAGCAGTACGTCGTGCGGGTGACGACGAGCGATGCAACGGCCACCTGGCGCGAACCCCGCGGGGCGGGTATAGACGCCCCCATGAAGAAGACGCGCATCACCGTGCTGGGCGCCGGCTTCGGCGGCCTCGAGTTGACGACCATGCTCTCGGAGGCCCTTGGCGATTCGGTCGAGGTCACCATGATCGACAAGGGCGACTCCTTCGTCTTCGGCTTCTCGAAGCTCGACGTGCTGTTCGGCAGAGCGACGCCAGAAGCGGTGCGCCTCGCGTACCGCGACTTCGCGAAGCCGGGCGTACGCTTCCTGCAGCGAGACGATCACCGCGATCGATCCAGTGACCCGGCGCGTCAGCACCGATCGCGGGACCTACGAGGCGGACGTGCTCGTCGTCGCGCTCGGCGCCGACTACGACCTGGACGCCACGCCGGGGCTCGGCGACGGCGACAACGAGTTCTACTCCGTCGCCGGCGCCGAGCGCCTGCGCGACCTGCTGCCGGCGTTCACCAAGGGCCGCGCTATCGTCGGCGTCTGCGGAGCGCCGTTCAAGTGCCCGCCGGCGCCGAGCGAGGCGGCCCTGCTGCTCCACGACTACCTCACCGAGCGGGGCGTGCGCGGCGCCTGCGAGATCTCCCTGGTGATCCCGTTCGGGAGCCCGGTCCCGCCGTCGCCCGACACGTCCCGGGCGCTGGTCGCCGCGTTCGCTGAGCGCGATATCGCCTTCGTGCCGGGCCGCCGCGTGAGCGCGCTCGACACGGCCGGCCGCGTCGCGCTCCTCGACGACGGCACGGAGATGCCCTACGACCTCTTCCTCGGAGTGCCCAAGCATCGCGCCCCCGGTGTCGTCCTCGCCAGCGGAATGGCCGAAGGCGGGTACGTGCCGGTCAAGTCGGCCACCCTCGAGACGCGGTTCCCGGGCGTGTACGCGCTCGGCGACGTCGCCACGGTCGGCGTGCCCAAGGCGGGCGTCTTCGCCGAGGGGCAGGCGCGCATCGTCGCCGCGGCGCTCATCGCGCGACTCGGGCGCGGCGCGCCCGCGGCAGCTTACGACGGGCGTGGCTCGTGCTTCGTCGAGTTCGGCGGCGGCCGCGTCGGGCGCGTCAACGTGGACTTCCTGTCAGGCCCCAAGCCGACCGGCAGCTTCGACGAGCCGTCCGCCGCGCTCGTCGCCGAGAAGGACCGCTTCGGCTCCAGCCGCCGCGCGCGCTGGTTCGGGCGCTGACGCTACGCTCCCAGCTGCGTGAGCAGACCGAGCTGGTCGTAGTACGTGTGATACGAGACGACCATGCCGTCGCGGACGCGAGAGACGTCCACGAACCGCAGGTCGACGCTCGCACCCGTGGGCTCGAGGTCCCCGTCGGGCCCCGCGAGAGGGCCGGTATGGGTGCCGACAAAGCGGCCCTCGACGATCACGGTGTCACCGGCCTCGTAGGTGTGCTCGACGACGGCTCGCGCGTCGGGCATCGCCCGCTTGAGCGCCTCGAGATATTCGCGGAAGGGCTCGAGACCGTGCACCGTGCCCATTCCAGGATCGGTGGTCTCGAGCTCTTCCGAGAAGGCCGCGAGCGCGGCATCAATGTCGCCGTCGTCGAAGTCCTCGTAGAACCGTGCCACCAACTCGCAAAGGCCGTCGCCTGAGTGTCGTTCCTCTTGCCGGCGGTGGGCCGGATGACGCGTGTCCGTCTTGGTCGACATGATCTCGCCTCCGGGCGCCGCTGCAGCGCCAGCCGCACTCGGCGCCCTTCGTCTCTGACTGGCGCACCAGTCCCGACACCTGGGCCTTCCCCGATGTGGACTCTACGACCCCGTCGCAAGATGCTCGCGCACATCCACGCAGCGGGGGCGGTGGCGCCCTGCGGCGACACCGCCCCCCTCGGCACCGGACGTGTCAGGTTGCCGCAGCTGTTCTCGCTCAGACGGCCCTGCACAGCGCGTCGTCGGGGTGCTGCGCGCAGAAGGCGGCCGAGGCGACTTCGCTCGGCTGCCGGCGACGGCGGACCAGCGCCCACGCGGCGATGACGATGATGATCGCGGCCGCGGCCACGCCGGCGGCGATCCAAGCGCTCCTCGACGAGGTGCTGGTCGAGGCAGTCTGAGTGGCGGTCGCCGGCGTGAAGGCGTTTGCGTTGAAGCCGCCCCTGCCCTGCGTACCGGCTTGGGGCGTCACGCCGGTCACGGCCACGACGACGCCCTGGTCATGTTGATGTGCACGTGCGGCCGTCAGGCCTTGCAGCTGAGCGACCGTCGCGGTGGACGCCATGACACCCTGGTGCTGTTGGATCTGAGCCAGGGTGGGCACCCCCTGCAGCTGAGCTGACGTCGCGGACGGCGTGCTTGACCCAGACCCGGTACCACTTACGGTCGCGGCCTGCGCCGCCTGGATGCCTACCGCGAGCACTGCCAATGACACAACAAACAGACTCACGATCAGAGTGAGTCGCCTGTCGATCGTTGCCTTCATGTTCTCACCTCTGGGCACCGGCGCTGCCTTCGCGGCAGACCCGAGCGCCCTTGTTGACCAGCGGATAGACCCGCCTCCCCTAACCATTCAAACACCCTTCTAGCCTGTCCACGTGGGACACAGGTAAACACGTTCGGCGCAGGGTTAACATGGCGGCGGCCGATAGGCAGGCCAGCGAAGCGCGGCGGACTTGAAGGGCACGAGGCGGTCGCAGGCTGGGCAGGGAGGAATCGCCGGGGTGCCCAGCCGGTGGTGAATGCGTCACGCCAAGCGTGGAGCCGCGCTCGCCTGATCTTGGCGAGAGTGCGACAGCATCACTGTTCGCGGCGAGCGGGGGCCGTGTTTGACACGCCCAACGGCCTCGACTTCCCGCCCGCCTCCGCCATCTGCGAGTGACCCGCGGCTGGCGGCGCTGCTGCGCGCGACGCCAGGTCCGTGAGCCGCGGCGACGCATCGGGTATGGGTCCATCATGAGGCAGACGGTTGAAGCAGGCTGGAACCGCATCGGCAGGCTGACGGAGACGCGCGTGCGCCGGCTCGCAACTGGCGCCTCGTCATTGCTCCCGGCCTCGCCCACTCCCGGCGCGCGCTACTCAGGCCACCCACATGTCCATGGCGTAGGTCGCGGTGAGCACCACCATGAGGACGGCCATCACCGCGAGGATCGCCCAGCGTGTCGCGCGATGCGGGACCAGCACGCAGGCCAAGGCGACGAACAGCGGGAAGTCGACGAGCACGAACCTCGGCATGCTGAGCAGTGGGATGCCGTGCGAGGGGTAGCTGAGCGGCAGGAGCAGCGTGGCGAGGGCGAACAGCGTGTAGGAGGCGGGCAGCCGGCGCCAGCACAGCACGAGCAGGATCAGAGCCACGACCAATGCGACGAACGCGGTCAGATTGCCGACCGTGAGCCACATCAAGCGGAAGGGAGGGCGCGCGAAGACGAAGTACGCGTGAGGGTCGGCGGCGATCGCCCGCACACTGTGGATCATCGCTCGCGTGCCGTGGATGAGCGCGGTCGTCGGCGAGCTGAGATGACGATGCCAGTGCCGCTCCGCCGCGACGAACAGCAGCGCGTCGTGGAAGCGCGCCCACGTGTAGGCCATGTAGATGCCTACGCCGGCCGGCACCAGCAGCAGGAAGGCTAGCGAGGCGAGATGCGCGGGGCGACCGGGTACCTCGACCAGGCCGGCCTTCCCGCCCGGCAGGGCAAGTGGCCGGCCCCGGCGCTGCTCCAGCCACATCCAGGCGAGCGGCAGGAGGAGCACCACGCCGGCGCTGCGCGTGAGCGCCGCCAGCAGCCCGCTGACTCCGGCGAGCAGCCAGCGCCCGTTGCGCCCCGCGCCGAAGCTGAGGAGGGTGAGGAGCAGGAACAGGGACTCGCTGTAGACGGCCTGGAAGAAGAACGCCGTCGGCGCGAACGACAGGAGAACGACCGACCAGAGGGCCACGCGACTGCCGAGGTCGGCCTTGACCAGGCTGTAGAGGACGACCATGGCGAGCGCGTAGCAAATCAGTGAAACGAGGATGCCCGACACTCCTACCTTGCGAACGACTTCGGTCCCCAGGTGGACGAGCAGCGGGTAGAGCGGGAAGAACGCCGCCCGCCAGCCTTCGTACCCGTGCGTGGCGATGCGGATGAACCAGTGCCCGTCGAAGTTGTCCCAGGCGCCGATGAGGAAGCTCAGCGGGTGGTGCGCGAGCAAGTCGGCCGGGGTGGCGACGCGGCGCGGATAGAAGCGCGCGCCGAGCCAGTAGGTCGCGCCGAAGGCCGCGGCGAAAGCGACAAGACGGCTCGCCAGCGCGGCAAGCGCTGCCCGGCGCGCGTCCCGGCGCTCGTCGTGCTCCGCACCGGACTGGTTCGGCACCGGGCCGGTCGGCTCACCGCCCGGCGTCTCCGGGCCCCGAGCGCCCGCCACCGCGGGGAGATCGGCGATCTCGGTCCGATCGTCGAGCTCTGTGGAGAGTCCGTTCATCCCTTCGCGTCGGCGCGAGCGACGCGCGTGCTGAACCGCATCGAAGGCAACGCACCCTCCTCACCGCCGGCGGTCGTGCGTGTCGAAGGCGGGCCGCTGCCGGGCAGGGAGGCGGCCGTCACGGCGGGCAGGGCCCGGCCGGGCCTCACGGGGTCACCGCCCCCCATGGCCGCCGGCGATGAACGAGAGCGCCCGCGCCAGTGCCTGGTCCGCGCGGGCGCCGGCCGTGGGCCTCACGACGATCGACGGCTGGATGCCGCGGTGGTTGATGTCCCGGCCGAGCGGCGTGCGGTACGCGGCGATCGTGATCTTGAGCTCGGCCCCGCCGGACAGCGGCAGGACGGTCTGCACGACCCCCTTGCCGAACGTCCTCGTGCCGATGATGGTGCCGCGCCCGTAGTCCTGCAGCGCGCCGGTGACGATCTCGGAGGCGCTGGCGGTGTTGCCGTTGACGAGGACGACGAGCGGCAGGCTGGTCGCGGCGCCGCCGGTGGTCTTGACGACGTCCCTGGCGGAGTGCAGGCCCTGCATGCTCACGACCGCCTTGCCGGCGGGCAGGAAATCGCTGGCCACGCTGCCCGCCTCGCTGACGAGGCCGCCGCCGTTGTCTCGCAGGTCGAAGACGATCCACTTCGCGCCCTGCTTCTGCAGGCCGACGATCGCCTGCCGGACGCGCTGGCCGGCGCCCTTGGAGAAACTGCTGAGCGCCACGTACCCGACCTTGGTGCCGTGGTCGTTGATCAGGCGCGACCTCGTCAGCGGCAGCGAGATCGCGCGCCGCGTGAGCGTGAGGTACCTCCGATGTGGCACGGTCTTCTGCTGCACCTGCAGGCGGACCGTCGTCCCGGCGGGACCGGCGATGCGCGCCACGATCGCGCTGGCCGATCGGCCGGCCGTGGCCACCCCGTCGACGCTGACGATCACGTCGCCGGGCCTGATCCTGGCCTGCGCCGCAGGGGAGCCGGGGAAGACCGTCATCACGGTGATCCGGCCTCCCTTCGGGGCGACCGCGACACCGATGCCGGAGTAGGTGCCGCTGAGCTCCTGGCCGAACAGCTTGGCCTGCTGCGGCGAGAAGTACACGGTGTAGGGGTCGCGCAGCGAATGGAGCAGCGCCGCGATGCCGGTCTGCCCGAGCTTCGCTACGTCGACCGGCCTGTAGTAGTGATGCTCCAGGTCCGCCAGGACCTGCAGGTAGCGGTCGGCTTGGCCGCGAGCAGTGGTGCTCGCGGCGGCGCGGTCGAGACCTTTGGCGAGGGCAAATCCTCCGAGGAACGCGAGGAGGACGACCGCGACTGTGATGAGGAGTCTTCTCGGCTTAGGCATACGGCAAGATGGTACCCATTCGTGCCGGATGCGCTCACCTCGGCGCACGCGGCCCACATCCGCATCGGCCGAGGGCCCCGCGCGCCGCGAACGGCGCGCCGCGCCCTAAGCGGCGGGCGGCGCGTCCGCGTCGTGCCGGACGCTCGCCTCTTCGTGCGCGCGGATGATGGCGCGCGCGTCGATCACGAGCCGCGCCAGCGGCGCCGCCGCGGCGGCGCCGAAGATCCCCGCCACGGCGGCGCCGGCCATCGTCAATACGAAGACGGCGGTGACCGGGAGGCGGATGGCTCCGCCGATGAAGAACACTCCCAGATGCGAGCCGGCGAAGTATGAGATCACGATGGCGATGAGGACGGCCAAGGCCGCCCCCGGACCCTGGCTGCCGAGGGTCAGCAGCACGGCGAAGACGCCGGCGACGAGCCCGCCGACGTAGGGGATGTAGTTGCCGAGGAAGATCACGAAGGCGATCACCGGCCAGGTGGCCACTCCGGCGACGGCGGCCGTGATCCCGACGATCACCGCCTCGCAGGCGCCGATCCCCGAAAGGCCGGCGACGTAGCGCCGCGTCGTATGCACGAGACTGGCGGTGATCGCGAGCCCGACGTCCTCGGGCTGCATCAGGTGGCGCGCGACCCAGCGTCGCACCTCCGGTCCCTCCCACAGAAAGAAGAAGCTGAAGCCGGCGGCGAGGAAGACGGCGACGATGAGGCTGTAGAGCTCCCGCACGCCCCTGAGCGCCAGCGGCAGTACGCCTGGCCCCAGCCCGTGCTGCAGGGCGTTGATTTGTGCCTGCAGCTTCCCGACGCTGCCTCGGGCACCACCGTAGCGCCCCGTCCAGTGATCGATCTGGACGGCGCCGCTCTTGAGCATGTCCCAGAGCTGCGGGCCCCGGTCCAGCACCAGTGCGACGGTCCCCCAGGCGAGCAGGACGAGCACGGCGACCACGAACAGGCTGATGAGGGCGGCGCCGAGAAGCCGCGGCACGTGCCATCTGGAGAGCTGGGCGACGACCGGGCTCAGCGTCGTCGCCAGCACGATCCCGATGAGCGAGGGGACGATGAAGGTGCCGAAGCGTGCCAGCCCCATGAAGACGAGGATGACGAGGAGCGCTATACCGAGGGCCCACCAGCTGCCCCGACCGAGACGTTCGAGGCGTCCGGAGACATCTGTGGTCGAACCGGTGACCGCGTCACCTCCCTGCGTGCCCTGCAAGCCTGTGACCTCCCGTGCCGAGCAGACCGCGTGCTCCTGCAGGCTTCGCACAGCCTGCGGCTAATCCTGCGCGGCGCGCGTGCCGCCGGCACGGGGCTCGCCGCCCCGATGGCGTAGGAACCCGGCGCGTCGGGCACAACCCGGCGACGACTTGCACCGGTATCGATCACCGGTCGCCGCGCGGCCGGACGGATGCCTGTCCGCGCGGGCACGGCACACTCACGTCACGAGGCCTCCGACAGATGCAGCTGCCCAAGCCCACAGACAGCGACCGCGCCCGTTTCCACGCGCTGGTGCCCGAAGACCCCCGGGTCGAGGTCAAGCCCATGTTCGGCAACCTCGGCGCCTTCGTGAACGGCAACATGTTCATGGGCCTCTTCGGCAGCGACATCGGCCTGAAGCTGAGCGCGGCCGACCAGGAGGCGCTGCGCCAGGGCGGCGGCGGCCACTTCGGCCCCGCTGAGCGACCGATGGGCGGCTACGTCACGCTGCCGGCCGCGATCGCCGCGGACGAAGAAGCGCGGTGGGTCGCCAGCGCGCTCGCCTACGTCGGCGCGCTGCCGCCGAAGACGAAGAAGAGGTCCTAGCGCGGCTCGGTCTGCCGCGCGCATCAGCGCACGGCTCGTCTGCTAGGATGCCGGCCAGGTGGCAAGGCGAAGGTACACAGCTGAGACGTCGCGTGGCTGGGCGTTCTGGGGCAGGCTCCTGGCGGTGTGGATCGCGAGCGTGCTGATCGCCTCCGAAGCTGCGCACCTCCTCGATCCCAGGAGCACGTGGCCCCTCCGCATCCACATCCTCGTCGGCGTCGGGATCGCCCTCGTCCTCGCCCTGGCGCTCGGGCGCCTGTTCGGGGTGGAGGTCTTCGGGCGCAGGAGATAGCGCCGTCCCCGGCGCCGACAGGCAGCCGTGGCTAGCGAGTCGGCCGCCGCCGGCCGAAGGCGAAGTAGGCGACCGGCCCGACGATGTTGACGAACGCCAGCGCGGACCACATCCGTTTCGAGCCCTTGATCTGGCTCGCCGGCCGGCGCTTGATATCGACCAGCGCTGCCGCAAGGAGGACGACTTCGACGATCCCGGTGGCGACGATCAGCCCGCGGCTGCGCGTGCCGAGATCGCTCCACTTCTTCCTGGCGGCCATGGCTGCCTCCTCGCAGATGTCAGGAGCCCTCACTCCGGCAGCGGCTCTGTGTCCCAATCGGACGGCGCGAACGCGCAGCCCGGCTCGGCGCCGACGACGAGCATGGTGGTGCCGGCCTCGCGGGCGACGGCGCCGCGGACCACCGCCGGATCGGGCACGTAGAGGAACGTGCCCGCGGGCGCGTCGATCTCCTCGCCGTCCACACGGTACGTCGCGCGGCCCGAGACGATGAGGAAGAGCTCCTCGTGGCGTGCCTCGGCCTCGTCGTGATCGTGCGTCAGGATGTCGCCCGCCTCAGTGGCCCGCGCGACGTTGGTGCCGAACGATCCGATGCCGAAGAAGCGCCGCACCGGCTTCCACTCGGTGCCCGGCGAGTAGCCCGGCTCGAAGGGGATGTCGTCGATGTGCGCCGCCGTGTACGGCGCGCGATCCGCTGTGCCGCCCATGACCAAGACCTCCCAGGAGTGCCGCCTCGTCCGTCCCGGAGTCTAGCAGGCGAACACGGGGAGCCGATGGTGTGAGTGCCGGCTCCCGACGCACACAACGTCAGTGATGCCTGATCCCGCCTTTGAGGAACTCGAAGGCGCCCACGAGTACTCCCGCGAGCAGCAGCACCCAGATCATGCCGAAGAGGTAGAACATCGCGACTCCCTTGCCACCGTAGCGCCTCAGCCGGCGCTCTCGCAGGCCATCGCCTGCTCAGAGCATGCCCTCCACCGCCTCAAGACGGAGTGAAGACGCGGCCGCGCCTCTAAAACATCCGCAAAGGCGATCGCACGGCGGCCGCGCGAGAATCGGGGGCCGTTCCACGCCGCCTGCGCGGACGGGGCCGCATCGGGCACCGCCGCTGCGCAATGGAGTCTTAACGGTTTCGCCCCTGGATTCACGGCGACTTGAGACCCTGCGGACTACTCTCGCATGACGCAACGCACGAGCGGAAGGCGAGGCGGCATGGCGGCCGAGGAGCGGCCGGCTCATATCCTGGCGGTCGACGACGACGCCCAGATCCGGCGGGCGCTCTCGACCATCCTGCGCACTCGCGGGTACACGGTCGAGCTCGCCCAGGACGCCGACGACGCCCTCGGGAAGGCCATCGATCGGCCGCCCGACCTGGTGATCCTCGACCTGTCGCTGCCCGACAGGAGCGGCATCGACGTATGCCGCGAGCTGCGATCCTGGATGACCGCTCCCATCCTCATCCTGTCGGTGCTCTCAGGAGACGTCGACAAGATCGCCGGCCTCGACGCGGGCGCCGACGACTACCTCACCAAGCCCTTCTCGGCCGGCGAGCTTCTGGCTCGGGTGAGGGCCCTGCTGCGCCGCACGCGTGAGCCGGCGACGCGGTCGCCGGTGGTGACCGTCGCGGACCTGGTCGTCGACGTGGCCCGCCGCCGCGTCACCCTCGCCGGCCACGAGATCACCAGCCTCACGCCGACGGAGTTCGAGATCCTCCTCTTCCTGGCGCGCAACGCCGGACTCGTGGTGACCCAGCGTCAGATCCTGGAGCACGTCTGGGGCGAGCGATGGGCGGAGAACGCCGCGACGCTGCGCGTGCACGTGAGCAACCTCCGCCGCAAGGTCGAGCCCGCCGACGGCGCCCGCCGGTACATCCTCACCGAGCCCGGCGTGGGCTTTCGGTTCGCGAGCGCCGACGACGCGCGCGCGGACACGCCCGCCCGCTCCGGCGAGCCCAGCCGGGCGTGATGCCGCCCAGACCGGCTGTGGATCGTCTTGGCGCGGTGACGAGAGCCGTCAGGCTGCAGCCTCGCCCTGCGCCTTCATCTGCGCGAGCATCACTCTGAAGCCGTCGATCCTAGGGGCGGCGCCGGCTGGGCGACGCCCGGCGGCGCTCCTCTTCGAGCCGGCGCCGGAGGAATGCCTGCTCTACCGGATTGGTCGCGAGCCCCAACGCCTTCCGGTACTCCGCGCGTGCCTGATCCACGCGCCCGAGCCGGCGCAGCAGATCGGCCCGCGTCGCGTGCAGCAGGTAGTAGCCCTCGAGACTGCCCTTCGCGGCGAGGGCGTCGACGAGCTCGAGGCCCTGGTCGGGGCCGTACGCCATCGCTACCGCGACCGCCCGGTTCAGCTCGACGATCGGCGTCGGCCAGCGCCGGGCGAGCTCGCCGTAGAGACCCGCGATCTGCCGCCAGTCGGTATCGGCGGCCGTCGCCGCCTCGGCGTGGACGGCGGCGATGGCCGCCTGGAGGACGTAGGGGCCGGGAGGAGCCGCTCGGAGCGACCACTCGACGAGGGGCAGACCCTCCGCGATCTCCTCGCGGTCCCAGAGGGCCCGGTCCTGATCATCGAGCAGCACGATCTCCCCGCGAACGTCGGTGCGCGCATCGCGCCGCGAGTCCTGAAGCAGGATGAGAGCGAGAAGACCGGCCGCCTCGGTCTCGTCGGGCATGAGTCGCCGGATGAGTCGCGCGAGCCTGACGGCTTCGCCGCACAGGTCGCGACGCTGCAGGGAGTCGCCGCCCGTGGCCGAGTACCCCTCATTGAAGATCAGGTAGATGGTCGCCATCACGGCGGAGAGTCGCTCGGGCAGGGCGTGGTCGGGCGGCACGCGGAACGGGATCGCGGCGTCGCGGATCTTGCGCTTGGCGCGCACCAGGCGTTGGGCGATCGTCGGCTCGGGCAGGAGGAAGGCTCGCCCGACCTCCGCGGTCGTCAGGCCGCCGAGCAAGCGCAGCGTGAGGGCGACCTGGGCCTCGGGCCTGAGCGCCGGGTGGCACACGAGGAAGAAGAGACGGAGACGGTCGTCGTCCATTGAGCTCGTCGCCTGGCGCTCGGCGTCACCGGCATCCTCCGCATCAGCGGACACAGATACCCTTTCCCGCTCGAGCAGACGCATCTTGTCGGCATAGACGCCGCGCCGGCGGAGCACGTCCAGGGCGCGGTTGCGGGCGGTCTGGAAGATCCAGGCGGCGGGATCCCGCGGCAACCCCGTGCGCGGCCAGCGGTCGAGCGCCGCCGCGTAGGCGTCCTGGACCGCTTCCTCGGCGAGGTCGATGTCGCCGAGGATGCGGACGAGGATGGCGACGGTGCGCGCGGACTCCTGACGGAACAGCCGGGCCGCCGCCGCGCGGGCGTCTAGGTCCTGGATGGCCCCGCTCCCTCGATCTGCGGGCGGATCTCGACCGTGCCGTAGCGCGCGCCCGGCACGGCCGCGGCCAGCTCGATCGCGTCGTCGAGCGTCTCGCACTCGATCACGTAGTAGCCGGCGAGCTGCTCCTTGGTCTCGGCGAACGGGCCGTCGGTGAGGAGCACGTCTCCGCCGCGCACGCGTACGCTCGTCGCCGTGTCCGTGGGCCGCAGCTCGGCGCCGCCGCGGAGCACGCCTCGCGCGCCGTAGGTCTCGTTGAAGCGCTCGTAGTCCTCACGCGACGGCGCGCCCTCTTCAACGGCGGCCGGCGTGCCGTCCTCATGCTGGTAGATCAGCAACAGGTACTGCATCTGGACCTCCTCGCGTCCGCAGCTGAGGGTGGCGGCGGGGCGTGCCGCAACACGCGCCGCCCCGCCCCGCCGTCCCGCCGCTCAGCCTTGCGCCGCCACGCCCACCACGTGCCCCGCGGTATCCGCGAAGAGCCCGAAGGTGACCCCCGGGACTTGCGTGGCGGGCTGCACGACCTTGCCGCCCAGCCGTTCCGCCTCTCGGAGCGACGCCTCAACGTCCTCGACGCCGATGAAGACCGTCACGAGGTCGCCGCCGCCCTGAGTCGGACCGATGCCGCCGGGGATGGCGTCCGGGACGCCGGTGTCGACGTACGTGTAGCCCGGTATTCCCCCCGCCGGGAAAGTCCAGCCGAAGAGCTTGCCGTAGAAGTCGCGCGCGGCGTCGGGATCCTCGGCACGGATCTCGAAATGGACCACTGGATTGCCCATCGTTGTCTCCTCGCGGCGAGCGTCAGGCTCGCACGCTGCTCGAGTGCCTCCCGGATGACTGCCGGGAGCCTACGATCCAGTGACGAACGGCGGCGCGGGAATCGACATCGCATACCGGGCAGCCTCACGCGCCGGCAGCTCTACGACGTCGCGCGCTCGCTGCAGCCAGCTGTGAGGCTGAGCGAGCCGAGCTCCTGGAGTGACGCTCGTCGTGCGGCCCGGGCCTCGCCGTTGAAGCCCGGGCCTGACTCTCGCTTCGATCTCTCGCCCCCGATCTGTCGCCCCAGGTCACCTACCTGCGTGGCCCGGATCTCCGTGGCGCGGCAGCCAGTAGGCGCCCGTGTAGTCGGCGTGCCCGGCGGCATCGTCATAGACCCACGTCCCGATGCCGAAGAGGTGCTTCAGTCCGCCCTTGCCGCTCTGCACCGCCCAGCTTCCGCGCATCGGAGCAGTGCTATTGGCCGGGATCTCCACGGTGAGCGCCATCTGCGCCGTGCCGCGGTGCCCCGCGACCTTACCTCTGAAGTCGATCGTGATCAGCGCCCACATGTCACCGTCCGGATTGATGTAGAACGACCAGGGCTCGACCGAGGTGCCCCGGAAGGTGCCGGTCCACACCCCGCGTTCCGCGTTGTTGAAGTCGTACGTCCAGCCGCCCAGCATCGATTCCCAGCTGATGCCGAAGTCCACGTAGGTCCACGTCCAAACCCCGGACGCCGGTGCCAGCACCGGCGGCCCGGCTGGATTCGCCGATGCCGCCGGCGCCATGACCACCGTCAAGGCCACGACGATGATCACGGCCAACAGGCTCCATCTCGCCTTCTTCATTGCCTCCATCTCCCCTCTCGCCTGGTCTGCGCAGAGCACGCGCGGAGGCTCGTCCAAGCGCGCCTCTGCCGGCTACACGCTCTCCGATTCCGCCATCGCACCATCTCCCTTCGCCGCTGATGTGCCGCCGCAACCGGCCGCCGGGGCCACGGGGCGGCTCCCCGGCGGCGCCCGGATCGAGACCGCGGCGGACGCGAAGCCCGGCCGCGGTCTCGCGTGGAAGGGCTCAGATGAGCAGGCAGAGGCCGCCCGGTACGGCGGCCAAGAGGCCGGCGGCGCCGCGGCGCGGCCGCGTTGAAGGTACGGCGAGAGGCCGCGAGGTAGCTCGAGCCGAGAGTCCCGGCGAGGCCTCGTCGGGCGCGCATGAGGGTCGATCGGCTTGGCAGAGCATGTCGCCGCCGTCACCGTCGAAAGCGCAACTGAAGCCGAAGAACCCAGTCAAGAGGACTCCGGCCAGGATCAGGGCCCACTCCCAGCGGCGCGTAGGATGCACGTCGCCCCCCAACCTGCGACGAGAACCGTATGGGTGCCAAGCTACCCGGGGGCGGGCAGACTAGTCCCGTTCGGGCCCTGTGGCCCCGACGGGCCTCAGGTGGGGACGCTCAGCTCCGGGGGTCGCGGACGAGGGCCAGGAAGAGCGGCGCCTCGCTTCCCTTCAGGCTCACGGCCATCAGGAACGGGCGGTCGGCGCGGACCGTGAGCGGCGCGTAGGCCCCCGAGGTGATGCCGACGAGGCCGGCGGTCGCGGCGGCCGCCTCGATGCCGTTCTCGTTGACGCCGAGCACTGCCTGGTGCACGACGCGCTGGATGTAGACGCGGCCGGGCGTGCCCGGGGCGACGATGCCCTGCAGCTCGGCCTGCGTGGGCGAGAACGCCGAGGGCATGCCCATGGCCGCGAGCTCCGGCTTCAGGTCCGAGGCGGCGAAGCTGGTCTTGAAACGCGGCAGCGTCAATATCAGCGACTGCCGCCGCGCCGCTTTGAACACAGCGGTGAGCCCGCGCTTCTCGAACCCCGCGAGGAGCGTCTCCGGGGTCTGCGCGCCCTTGGGCACGATCACCCATGCCGTCACCGGCCCCTTGGTCTGCAGGGCGACGGCGTCGTAGGCGGCAGTGCGCGCCAGCAGCGTTCGGAGCGGCCCCGACATGGTCGGCACGTGGACGACGCTGCCATCGCCCAGGGTGAACGGGGCCGGCGCCGTCTGGCCGGCCTTGAAGGGCACGGCCCAGGTCGTCTTGAGGTGCACGGTGTTGACGAGAGCGAGGATCGTCTGCGCGTTGAAGTAGCTCGGGTCGACGATCCTCCTGATGAGTCCGGCGGTGCGTTGCGCTGTCCAGGAGTTGATGGCGTCGGCGGCGGCGGCGGGAGCGGCGGGCAACGCCCGCGGCGCGGCGGCGAAGTAGTCGCGGTTCGTCGCGAGGAAGGCTCTGTTGAACGGCACGCCGTTCTTGAGCCAGAGCGAGTTGGCGATCGCGATGGCGGGTCTGTGGCCGGCCTGTGCGGAGGCGATCAGGTCGGCCCAGCCCTGGTCCGCGGTGCTCAGGGGCATCGAGCCGAGGCCGAGCGTGCTCCGCATCTCGGTCGCCGTGCGGCCACGGGCCCCGTTCAAGATCATCGAGAGCACGTCGTGCACCGAGAGCGGCGAGATCACCACATTGCCGGCAGTCGCGTGCGCCTCGCGTGCCAGCAGCTCGAGGCCGAAGCGCTCCAGAGGCCCGGTGAGCAGGCGCGCGTCCGCCGGGGCGGCGCTGTGGCCGCGCAGTGGGCGGACGAGCTCGGCCGAGGCGCGCGGCGAGCGCAGCGACAGCGTGAGCGTGACCGCCAGCGCGCCCGCCACAACGAGCGTGCCACTCAGGATCAGCATGCGTCGCATCTTGCGTCTCACCATCCGCCTTGCTCAGGAGCAGCAGCGGGGCCGATCCACCCCGCGTCGTAGGTTGAGACGCGCGCCGCCGGTCGCGGGTTCGCGCCGTGCCCGCCTTGGCCCAACGGCCAAGGTTTCTCCCTCCACGGGCATAACCCACCTCGGGCCGACCGTCGGACCTGGAGGGGGACGCTTGGCCACATAAGGACGCCCAACGGGCGTAGCCCGGGCCCATCGCTCAAGCGTCCGGGCAGAGAGACGGGATCCACATCCGCGGGGAGCAGCGCGCGTCGTCCCGCGTCGTTCCCTCATCACAGGAGGGGGTCATGGGAAGATCCAACGTACACATCGCGCTGGCCTCGCGCTCGTCACAGTCGCCGCCTTCGCGTTCACCGCCGGGGCGGCCGGCGCTTCGACCAGGGGCTGCGACCGGCATGCGCACCAAGCGCTGTTCGTGCAGACCAACGACACCAGCGCCAACTCGATCATGGTCTATGACCGTTCCTGGAACGGCATGCTCACGTTCGCCGGCACCTACGCCACGGGCGGCATGGGCGGCGTGGCGGCCGGCTCGGCCGTCGACCCGCTCGCCTCACAGGGCTCGCTCGCCAGCGCCGACAAGGGGCGGGTGCTGCTGGCGGTGAACGCCGGCAGCGACTCGCTCTCGCTGTTCCGCGTGGCGCGCGGCGACAAGCTGCAGCTCAAGCAGGTCGTGGCGTCTGGCGGGCAGTTCCCCGTGAGCATCGCCGTGCGCGGCCACCTGGTCTACGCGCTCAACGCCGGCGTCGAGGGCGGCATGAGCTCGGTGCAGGGCTTCTGGCTCGCCGGCAACCACCTCCGGCCGATCCCCGGCTCGAACCGCTCGCTCGGCGCGACGGCCACCGACCCTCCCACGGCGTTCTTCCTCGCCTCGCCGGGCATGGTCGGCTTCACCCCCAACGGCCGGCATCTCATCGTCACGACCAAGGCCAGCGGCAGCATGATCGACGTCTTCGACGTGGACCACGCGGGCATGCTCAGCAGCGCGCCGGTCGCGAATCCGTCGGCGACGCCGGTGCCCTTCGCCTTCAGCTTCGACTGCAAGGGCCGGCTGGTCGTCGTCGAGGCGGGCCTCAGCACGGTCAGCACCTACCGGATCAACCGCGATGACAGTCTGACCACCATCGGCTCGGCGGCCGACGGCCAGGCGGCGGCCTGCTGGATCAGCGCCGCCCGCAGGTTCTTCTTCGTCTCCAACGCGGGCGGAGCCAACATCAGCACCTACGCGCTGGACCGGAAGGGTATGCCCAGCGTGATCGGCACCCCGACCGCGGCCGCAGCCGGCAGCACCGACTCGGCGGCCACGCGCGACGGGCGCTTCCTCTACCAGGAATGCGGCGGAGCCGGCGAGCTCCTCGCCTACCGCGTCCACCACGACGGCAGCCTCAGCCTGATCCAGACGGTCACAGGCCTGCCGATCCCGTTCGAGGGGATCGCGCTGAACTAGAGACCGTCGTCGACGGCTGTGGCGGCCCTCGCGATCGGGCCGCCACAGCCGTCCAGCCGTCTTGTTCCTCGGCGTCTGCCGGAGGCTCGGGGTCCTACGCTGCGATGGGCGTGTCCATCTGCTTGCCCCACACCGCCCACGAGTCGTAGTAGACGCGAACGCGTGGATAACCGAGCTCGTGCTTCAGCGCGAACCAGGCCTCGCTCGCGCGGTTGCCGATCGTGCAGTAGGTGATCACGGCCTTGTCCTTGGAGACTCCCGCCTCCTCGAACACGCGTCGCAGCTCCTCGGCGCTCTTCGGCGCCCCGTTCTCTTGACGCAGCAGGTCGATCGGGACGCTGACGGCGCCGGGGACGTGCCCGGAGCGCCCCGTATCCTCGGTGGCTCCCGAAGGCCAGAAGCGCTCACCCGTGTACTCCTGCACCGAGCGCACATCGACGATCACCTGGTCGGTGTTGCCGATCGCCGCCTCTACGGACCCGCGGGACGCGAGGATCGCGACGTCCTCCGTCGGCAGCGGGTAGGGACTCTCCGCAAGCTGGGGCACCGCTTGGGCCCATGGCTCGCCGGCCTCGACCCACTGGTCCCGGGGGCCGACGAGCATCCGCACGTCCCTGTGGCCGTGAGCCTTCATCAACCAGAAGCCGAGAGGCGCGGCGTACCCATAGAAGACGACGGTGGTCTCGGGGCTGATACCAGATCGGGAGAACAGACGCTGCAACGCCGGCGGCGGCACCGGTCGATAGGCTGAGTCGCGCAGGTCGGCGTAGGCATTCCAGAGGATCGCTCCCGGGATGTGCCCCTGCTCGTAGGCGGCCCGGCTGACGTCGACCTCCACGAGGCGGACCCTGGGGTCGCCGGCATGGGTGACGATCCAGCGGACGTCGACAATGTCCTCAGACTGTTGTCGCGTGCGTGTCATGATCTGCCTGCCATTTCCAGGCTGCGCGTCTCCTGCGACCCCGCAGCGCATCATCGGGACTTCGCTCACATCACGGAGTGAATTTACCCGAATTCGGCCAACAGCCGTCCGCGGGCGTCGTCGAGGCGTCGCCTGGAAGGGCGGCGAGAGAGGCGCTAGGCTGTCGCCATGCCGCCTCCGCCCGCCACGATCCGGCCCTGCACCGGCGCCGACTTCGACGCCCTGTGCGCAGTAATCAACGCAGCAGCCACGGCCTACGCCGGCGTCATCCCCGCCGACCGCTACCGCGTACCCTACATGCCGGCCGACGAGCTGCGCCGCGAGATCGCGGCCGGCGTGCGCTTCTGGGGCTGGTACGACTCGGAGGGGCTGACCGGGGTGATGGGCATCCAGGACGTCGCCGACGTGACCCTCATCCGCCACGCCTACGTGACGCCCGAGCGCCAGGGGGCCGGCATCGGCAGCGGGCTGCTGGCGCACCTCTTGAGCCTGCCGCACCGACCCGTGCTCGTCGGCACGTGGGCCGACGCCGCGTGGGCCGTGCGCTTCTACGAGCACCACGGCTTCCGGCTGGTCACGCGCGACGAGAAGGACTTCCTGCTGCGGCGGTACTGGAGCATCCCCGCGCGCCAGGTCGCCACGTCCGTGGTGCTCCGCCTCATCGAGAGCTGACCGCACCCGGTCCGTTCATCCTTTGTTCATGTGCAGCGGGGAGACCGTGCTCACCACGCACAACGGCCACAGTGTCGGATCGATCCGCGCGAACGAGTCACCTCGAAGGGAGGCTGAAGAAGATGCGCAAGAGTGCGCTCGCGATGGTCGCCGCCGCGCTCCTCGGATTGGGCGTCGTGGGCGTCGGCGCCGCGAGAGTGGGTGGCTATCTGTCACACTCTGCCGGCCGCGCCCCGGCGGCAAGCCTGACCACGTCACAGCCGTCGTCCGGCGCGAGCCTGACGAGCCCAAGCGGCCCGTCCGGCGACGGCGCCGGGCAGGGCGGCGACTGACGTCACCCGGCGCGGGAGGCGATCGCCCGGAGCGGACTGTCTCCGGCCGGGGACCGGCCTCCCGCGCCGACGTGGAAGAGCTCACTGACTGAGACAGGGGCCGGACCGACGAACGGCCTCCGGCCACAAGTCCTACGCGGACAGCTCCGGCATGCGCCGCGTCAGCTCCGCCCAGTCGTCGCCGATCGCCCGCTGGATGAGTTGCTTGACTCCCGCAAACGCTTCGGGCGGCAACACCATCTGCTGGATGCGGGTCATGTTCTCGCGGTCGTCGTCGCCCAGAAGGGGGTACATCCAGAGGATGAAGTCCGGCTGGCTCTCCGGGGGTATCTCTGCGGCCATGATGCCGACCGCCTTGCCTTGGTCGGGCACGGAGACGCGCTCCCCGAAGATGCGATAGAGGTGCGTGTCCTCCTTGAACAGGTGGATGTCGAGGTGGAACTTGAAAGCGGCGGCGGCGCGGGCGGTCGCCAAGGCGTCGCCCGCGGACACCGCGGCGTCCAGGGCATCGAAGGCGGCATCGAGGCCGCGGTGGTCATCTATGTAGGCCTCGGCGACCAGCGGCGCGACCCCTTCGAGGACGGGGAAGACGGCGATCTCCTCCCCGTGGGCGTGGATCACTAGGATCTCGTTGAAGAAGCGGAAGCGCTCCAGCGCCGCCTCGAGTCCCGGCGTGCCGCGAGCCGCGCCGAGCGCCGCGGCGTCGATGCCCTCCATGTCCTTGCGGAATGCGTTGTGGATGGCCCTTATCGCATCGATCGGCCCTGCCATGATCACCCTCCCCGGTCGCCCAGCATTGATGTCCGCGGCCGTGCAGCCGCCCATCCCCATGAGCGTGTACCCAAGGCTGCCGGGAACTCAAGCGTTTGGAGCCTCGCCCCTGAGCTCGGGGCCGCATCGCGTTGTAGACTACGGGCACCTCTGCGGATCTCTCGGCGATCGGATGCATGATGCCCAGCCCCTACCCAGGGATCATCACCTTGTGCCTCTGCGTGCTCGGCGGCTACTTCATCTTCGCCGCCCGCAGGACCAAGTCGACCAAACGCTCGGACGCGCGGGCCTGGAACCTCGCCCACAACGGTCTCATCTTCCTCGCGATCGGCCTCGCCTGGCCGACACTCCAGACAGGCGCGCTGGGCATACGCTTTGTGCCCGAGAGTCCTCTGCTCGAGAGCATCGGCGTGCTGCTGGTCGTGGCCGGCGCCGCGTTCGCCATCTGGGCGCGCCAGACCTTGGGGAGCAACTGGAGCGGCGCCGTGACCATCAAGACGGGGCACCGGTTGATCCGCAGCGGGCCCTACGCGCTCGTCCGGAACCCCATCTACACCGGCGACATCGTCATCGTCCTCGGGATGGCGCTCGCGTTGGGGGAGGTCCGCGGCCTCGTGGGAGTGGCGGTCATGGTCGTCGCGGTGTGGCACAAGGGCCGCACCGAGGAGCGCTTCTTGCTCGCCGAGTTCGGCGCCGAATACGCCGACTACCAGCGCGAGGTGGGGTTCCTGCTGCCCCGCGTCCCGCGGAGGTCCGTGCGCACCGCGGGCTAGCGGGGACCGCCGCGGAGCGTCGTCCCTCGGCAGCCCGCCGCCCCGGACGCCGAAGGCGGACGAACCCGGTCCGACGCTAGTCGAGCGCCTCGGCCGGGCCGAAGCGGCCGCCGGTAGGGTGCTCGTTCCAGGGCACGACGAAGCATTCCACCCGCGCGCTGTAGAGGCGGTCGCCGAGCTTACCCTGGACCGCCCGCAGGTCGCGCTCGATGACCTCACGCTCGTCGTAGAAGAAGCCCCCGAGCTTGCGCTCGTAGGCAAGGCAGTGCTGGTGTGAGACCAGGTAGATCGTCCGCACGCCATGGCCGCTGACGATGGCCTCGATCCAGCCCTGCACGTGGTCACGCTCTGCTGCCCGGTCGGTCAAAGCCAGCGGGCCGCCGGGCACGAGCAGGCGGTCGCCACCCTCGGAGCCGACGCGCGTCTCAAACTCGCGCAAGGTCTCCCGCAGGCGGCCGTCGACGCAGGAGACGAGCAAGGTGGTCACCAGAGGTGCCTCCCTTCGGGGATCGGTCAGCGTACCTTGAGTCTACTCGCCGCAACGCTGTCACACCCCCTCCGCCGCGAGCGCGCTGCCGGACTCGAAGGCGTCGAGCGACCACGAGCGCCGGCAGGCGGCCGCCACGGCCGCCACCGCAAGCATCCCCGCCCCGCACCCGACGAACAGCACCTCCGGGCCGAGCTTGATGACCAACCCGGCGGCCACTTGCGAGAGCGGCGTCACGCCCATCATCGCCAGCATCACGAGGCTCATCACGCGGCCGAGCATGGCCGTGGGAGTGAGCCGTTGCACCGCGGTGATCATGACGATGGCCGCGTAGCCGTCGCCGACGCCGAGCACGACGAGCAGCGTCACGCCCACCCAGACCGACGTCATGAACGCGAGCGATGCGACCACGAGCCCGAAGCCGGCGAAGAGCGCGAGCAGCACCGACGTGAAGGCCCGCGAGCTCGGACGCCGCGCCGTCGCGGCGACGATCATCCCGCAGAGGCTGCCGATCCCGTAGCCGGACATCAGGTAGCCGAAGGCCGCGGCGCCCTCGGCGAAGCGCGCCTGCGCCAGCACGGGGATGCCCACGAGCAGCGGCCCGACGAGCAGCAGGTTGACCGCGGCGACGAGCGCGACCAGCCAGCGGAACGCCGGCCGGGACAGCGTGAACCTGAGACCTTCGGCGACGGCCGCCAAGGGCCGGCTGCCGGCTCCCGCGCCGAGCGCCGGCAGCGAGCGGATGAGCACGAGCGTCGCCGCCGAGACCGCGAACGAGAGCGCGTCGACGGCGAAGGCGATGCCGACGCCGGTGAGGCTGCCGGCCTGATGGCCGGCGGACTGCGTCACGCCGACGACGGCGATGAGCGTCCCCGCCAGCGCCGGCCCGGCGAACTGGGCGAGCTGGTCCACGCCCATCATGAGCGCGTTGCCGCCCTCCAGCTGATCGCTCTCCAGCAGCCGCGGCAACGCGGCTTCGGCGGCCGGCAGGAAGAAGCCGGAGACGACGCCGAACCCGAGCGCCAGCGCGTAGACCATCCAGAGGTGCACTGTGCCGGTGAGCACAGTGACGGCGAGCGCGCCGGCGAGCACGAAACGTAGGGCGTCGGAGACCAGCATGATGGTCCGCGGCGAGTGCCGGTCGGCGAAGGCGCCGCCCAGGAGCATGAGCGAGCGCGCGCGGGATGCCCGCGAGGGCGAGCACGAGGCCGAGCTGCAGAGGGTCGTGCGTCACGGTCAGCACGAGCCAGGGCAGGGCGATCAGGTGGAACTGGTCACCCAGGTGCGAGATGCCCTGGCCGGCCCAGAGCAGCCGGTAGTCGCGGGTCTTCAGAGCGGCGAACATGATCTCCCCTCCAGTGAATAGCGCGGACCGTCGAGCAGGCCACGGACGATGGCCTCGAGGCCGAACTCGAACTCGGCTTCAGCACCGGCGTAGTGACCTTCGGCGAGCACGCGCGTCATGTACGGGAACTCGGCGGCGTCCAGCGCCTCGAACTCGCGCTGCTCGCCGGCCTCGTGGTCGAATCCGTGGTGGTAGTAGCCGACGACTCCGCCGAGGATGTACTGCGCCACGGCGTCGACCGCGGCCAGCGCCTCGTCGGGGGTGAGGCCGGCGGCGAAGAGGACGCCGAGGAAGGGCTCGACCGGCCGCAGCGCCGCCGCGGTCCGCAACGACCGCGTCGCGAGCACGGGGATGGCGCGCGGATGCTCGAGGATGGCGGCGCGGTAGGCACGGGCCGCCTGCTTGAGCTGCTCGGCGAGCGGGGCGTCGTCGTCGATGCCGGAGGCGTCCACGCCCGACATCACCGCGTCGAGGATAAGGTCGTAGAGGGCCGCCTTGTTGGGCACGTGGTAGTAGGCGGCCATGGGGTTGACTCCGAGCTCGGCCCCCAACCGGCGCATCGAGAGCGCGTCCAGCCCCTCCTGGTCGATGATCCGCATGGCCGTCTCGACGATGCGCTCGCGGGCGAGCGGCTCGACATCTTTCCTGCGCGGAGCCATCCGTTACCTCCAAGGTCGTTATGCTACGCTGTAGCGCAAGATACTATACACCGTAGCATATGTCAACGCTGCGGCGGAGTTCCGCGCGAAATCGGCTCCGCGGGTCGCGCGTCGGCGGGCGATCCCCGGCAGGCGCACCGACTGATGACGCAGGCCGCGCGGGTAAGCTGAGATGGCAAAGCGCGAGAGAGGAGGGCCCATGACTGACAGTCAGATCGCGACCATGCTCATGTTCGGCGGGCGGGCAGAGGAGGCGATCGGGTTCTACACCAGCCTCTTCGGCGACTCGGGCGTCGAGTCCATCGAGCGCTACGGGCCCGAGTATCCGGGGCCTGAGGGCCAGGTCGTCCACGCCCGGTTCCGGCTCTGCGGACAGCTGGTCATGGCGATGGACAGCCACATCGAGCAGCCGTTCACGTTCACGCCGTCGATCTCGTTCTTCATCACCTGCGCGAGCGCGCCGGAGGTCGACCGGCTCTACGCCGCGCTCTCCGAGGGTGGCAGCGTGATGATGGAGCTCGACAGCTACGCGTTCGCCAAACGGTATGCGTGGGTGCAGGACCGCTTCGGGGTCTCCTGGCAGCTGATGTTCGCGTAGGCGACTGGGTCGCCGAACCCCGGAGCGCGGACGCGCGGGCGTGCTCTCAGCCGCGGGCGATGTTGACGGCGCGCGCGACGATCACCGCGAGCGTGGCGAACGAGAGCAGGTGCTCCACGCCCATGGCGAGCTTGGCACGCTTCGTGTAGGGCATCGCGTCGGTGGGGGAGAAGGCGATGGAGCTCGTGAGCGAGACGTACAGGTAGTCGTAGAAGCTCGGTTTCCACGTGGCCGCGGCGAGCCCCTGCTGGTCTGCTTGCTGCTGCGGGAAGACGAAGTCGGGGTAGCCTTCCACCCAGCCTTCGGCGCGCGCCTCGGGCCCGCCTCCATCCATCTCCCAGTAGAGCAACGCGAACACGGCGACGTTGACGATCCACAGTGCAAGGCCGGCGAACAGGAGTGCCGGCGGGCGGAGAGACGAGCCTTGGAAGACCCCCCGGACGAGCAGGACCAGGCTGACCGCATTGGCAGTGACGAGCACCACGTCAAACGCGAAAGCGAGCACGCGGGCCAGCCGCCCCGGCTCGTCCCGGCCCTCGTACGCGGCGATGGAGGCGACGAGCAGCACCGTGGAGATCAGCGGGAACAGCCAGAACGGGTCGAGGCGCAGACTGCGCGCGACCCACGCCTGGCCGCCGATGATCACCAGGGCGGCCGCGAACACCGGCCGTCGCGATTCCGGCTCGGTCTTGCGCTTCCACTGCGGCTCTGCGACCACGCACCGTCTCCCAGGTCGACTGACGGCAACTCTACGACGGGCAACGGCGAGGTGCATTGGTACCGGGCCGGCGGCTCAGCGCCGAGGGTACCCGGCACAGCGATGAGCACGCCGTTTGGAGACCGCGGCGCGGCGTGCTTCAGGGCGGAGAGGCCCGGCGGTGCGGCTACGGTGCCTGCGCCCCCACCGATGAGGTCGACAGGGCGGGGCGTCCCAGTTGCTCCTGGCCTTTCAGGGCGTCACACGACTTTGGCGTCGGTTCGCCGAGGACAACGGAGAGCCGTGCGGCAAGGCGGTGCTAGAGTGGCCCTCGCGAGTGCGTCGGCTCTGCTGGTCGTGCCACTAGGGTTGCACCCGCCGTCACCATCGCTGAGCGATGGCCTGATGCCGGCTTGCCGGCGGACGCGCTACCCTGCTATCGGAGGGAGCGACCATGATCACCGGCGTGCATGCCATCCTCTACACCAGCGTCGCCGACGAGGTACGCGCCTTCTTCCGCGACACGCTCGACCTTCCCTTCGTGGACGCCGGCGGAGGCTGGCTCATCTTCGCCCTCCCGCCGGCGGAGCTGGCCGCGCATCCTACCGACGGTGCGCCGCGCGCCGAGCTCTTCCTCATGTGCGACGACATCGATGTGACAGTCACCGAGCTGAGCGCGAGGGGCGCGACGTTCAGCGGCCCGGTCAGCGAGCAGAGCTGGGGCCGCCTCGCCTACCTTTGCCTCCCGGGCGGCGGCGAGCTGGGCCTCTACGAGCCGAAGCACCCGAGCGCCGTGGCACCCGAGTCAGCCTGAAGGGCCGCCGAGTGCGCGGCGTCGGCAGAAGGCGAATCGCTGCGCCGCCGACGGCCCTTCGCGGCGCTCAGCCCGGGGGGCCTGAACCGGGAGCGTCGACCGGATCCTCGCTGGTCCTCCCGTCGTCCGCCACGTGCCCCGTCCACTGGGCGCCGTCCCAGTAGCGGTGCGTGTGGCGGCCGCTGGGGTCCGCGTACCACTGCGCCGGCGGTAGCGGCGCCTGCGGCGGGAGCGGGGCCGGAGGGAGCGGTGCGAGAGGGGCAGGTGGCTCGGGCGCCTTGACGGGCGCTTCGAGAGTGAACGGCGGATAACGGTCGCTCAGCCCCAGGGCATAGCCGTTCACCCGCGTCTGCCAGCGGACGTAGCCGGCGACGAAGTCGAACATGCCGCGCGGGAACCTCGCGCTGAAGAGGATCACCCACTGCACGATGACCCAGAGCACGAAGACGGCGATGCCGAGGAAGAAGAGCACGATGAGGTGCGGCAGGGCGGCGATCTGGCGCAGGAGCAGGCCGGTGCCGGCGTCGCTCGGGAAGCTGTACGAGCCGCCGCTGCGCATCCCCGAGCCGTGGTGGCGGGCCAGGTACACGGCCAGCGTGATCCCTCCGGCGATGGCGATCACCTCGACGATCACGGTGAAGAGCGCGTAGAGGCGGCTGCTCTGCGCCGGCCGCTCCACCGCCACGTCCACGGGGTAGTCGTCGACGGGCTGCAGGGTGAACGGCGGGTAGCGGTCGTCGAGCGCGAGGATGAAGGCCGCGACGCGCGTGCCCCAGCGCAGCACCCCGGTCACGAAGGCGAACATGCCCGGCGGATACTCGCCGTTGATGACCACCGCCACCTGCGCGACCAGCGCCACGAAGAACTGGGCGATGCCGAGGAAGATGAGGACGAAGAAGTGCGGGATGAGGGCGATGAACTTTATCAGCAGGATGGTGAGCGCCGCCCATCCGCGTGAGCTGCGCTCAGGGTAGTCGGCGCGGATATCGATCGGGTAGTCGTTCAAAGCCATGCCGCCCCTCCTCGGTCGGGACCAGAGCACCCCGAGAGTACCCGGGTTTCGGCCGCGCTATGCCGGTGAGACCGGCGATGCGTGCAGGCGGACGGCATGGAAACGGGGACCTGCACCAGTCCGGACGCCGCGACCGGGAAGACGGAGGCGGCGGCCGCGTGTCCTGGCCACGCCCGTTTCGTCCGTACCCCCACGCGCAGCCGGCGCCCAAACGGAGCAGCAGCGTCGCGCAAACGCGCACGCGCTCTTCCTCGACGGGGTAGGAAGACAGACACGACCTTGGGCATCGAGACAAGGAGGGGCAGTGTCGACCGCAGAGGACCGATCGCGCGAGCGTAGAGCCTTCATCCCGACATCGTGGGAACCGTTCTACGAAGCAAGTCGCATCCCCGCGGCCGTAAGGGCCGGCGGGCATCTCTACCTCACGGGGCATTCGGGAGAGACGGCCGAGGGCGTGTTCCCCGAGGACGTCGAGGCGCAGGTGAGGGGCACCTTTCGCAACATCGAGTTGACCCTCGCCGAGGCAGGTGTCGGCTGGCCGCAGGTGGTCCAGCTGACGTCGTACCACGTCGGCTTGCGCGGGCAGGCCCCTCTGCTGCTTGCGGTTGCGGCGGAGTTCCTGGAGGAGCCCTACCCGACGTGGACAGCGGTGGGAGTGACCGAGCTCTTCGACGCGGAGGCGGTCATCGAGATGAGCTGCGTGGCGGTCGTCCCGCAGGGATAGGAAACCCGCAGGTGGCCGAGTCTAGGCGGCCTCCTGGCGAGAGACGCGCCACCAGACGAGACCGTAGGCGGCCACGCCCCACGCCGACGATGATCGCCAGTGAGAGCCACTCCGCGCCGAAGAGCTGCCGGCCGGCGAGGGCGTTGACGCCGAGGCGCATCGTCTGCGTCGTCGGGATGACAGACACGATCGCCTCGGCCCAACCGGGCAGCCCCAACCCGATGACGATAGCCGGGACCAGCAGGGGGAGCAGGGCGACCGAGCTCCAGGTGTTCAGCTGCGTCTGCGTGCGCATGAGCCCGCCCAGCAGCAGGCCCAGGCCGACCAGGGTCACCGACGTCAGGACGATCGTGACCACGAAGAGCGCCACGTTCTCGGGCACGACCCGGGTGATCACCAGCATGAGCGGCACGGAGATCACGCAGTACGTAAGGCCGAACAGGGACTTGGCGACGATCACCTCGGCCCCGGAGGCGACCATCGTGAGCGCCTCGATGGTCCGCTTCTCGGTCTCCTCGGTGAGCACCGCCGGCAGCGCGTAGACAGCGATCATGGCGAGCAGGATGATGACCGCCACGAGCACGAAGATCTTCCGCGCGCCGAGCGCCGCGAAGGCTGAGCCGGGATCCCCGGCCTTCGTGGGCAGCGTCAGCCGCTCGATCGTCACCGCCGGAGCCTGTCCCGCCAGCGACTGCGCCACCCGGTCAAGAATAGCCGCCACGTAGTCGCCGCCGACGCTGGGCGAAGCCGGCAGCAGCACCGCAAGTTGCGGCGAGGCGCCGTTCTTCAGATCCCGATCGAAGCCGGCCGGGATGATCAGCCCGACGTCGACCTTCTTGTCGCGCACCTCTCGCGTCAGGGCCGCCTGATCCGTGAAGGTCTGCACCTTCAGGTGGACCGCGGCTTTCGACGCTGCCTGGAGAGCGGCCGGAAGATCCGTCGATGAGCTCGCGACGACGCCGAGCTTGGCCGCAGGTTTCGTTTCGTCCTTGAACATGAAGCTGTAAAGGACGCCGAGGAGCAGCGGCATGAGGATGGCGATGATGAGGCGCGAGTCGCGCAGCGCGTCGCGCAGATCCTTGCGGTAGATCGCGTCGATGCGCGCGGCATTCACAGCGGTCTCCCGGCCAGATTCACGAAGACGTCTTCGAGAGTGCCTTCGTGCGAGTGCAGGGTGAGCACCTCGCCGGCCGCCATCCACTTCTCGAGGCGGGCCGCGTCGGCGTCGGTGTCGAGGCGGACCTCGTGCTCCGACCGGTCCTGCAGGAGCACGGTGGCGGAGCGCTCGCCGTAGCAAAGCTTCAGCTCGCGCGGTGTGTCCAGCGCCACGATCGCGCCCGCGGCCAGAAAGGCGACGCGATCGCAGAGCTCATCCGCCTCTTCCATGTAGTGCGTGGTGAGGAAGACCGTGGCGCCGTCCCGAGCGTGCTCGCGGACGATGCGACGCACCTCACGGGCCGACGATGGATCGAGCCCCCTGGTCGGTTCGTCGAGGAAGAGCACGCGGGGATCGTTGATGAGAGCACGGGCGATGAGCAGGCGCTGCTTCATGCCGCTGGAGTAGGTCCTGACCCGGCGAGAGGCGGCTTCGCTCAAGCCGACGCGCTCGAGCAGCTCGTGCACGCGGGCGGACGGCGCACCGTAGAGCTTGGCAAACAGCTCCAGGTTCTCGCGGCCCGTCTGGCGCTCGTAGAGGTTCTGCTCTTCGCAGACCAGATTGATGAGCGGCTTCACCTGCTCGCGCTCGTGCACGACGTCGTGGCCGGCGATGCGCGCGTGGCCGCTCGTCGGACGAGCGCGCCCGGTGAGCATGCGGATGGTCGTCGTCTTGCCGGCGCCGTTGTGGCCGAGGAGGCCCAGGATCTCACCCTCGGCCACGGTGAGACTGACGCCGTCCACGGCACGCACGTCGCCGTAGGACTTGGAGAGGCCGTCCACCTCGATGATCGCCCTGCCCGCCCCATGGGCACCCATGTGCAACCCCCAGCTCAGCCGGCGGCACCACGCCCTGCAAGTCTACAGGAGACGCAGCTGCGGGTTTGGATCCGCGTTTGGTCGAGGGCCGCCGGGTGCCTCCGCGGGGTCGAGCAGGAAGACCTCTTCCACGCCCTCGCGGGCGAGTGGCTCGACAGGGTGGAGGAGTACGCCGCAGCGTGCGCGTCCGGCCCGCGTTCCCGCTAGGTCGTAGGGCGTTCTCGCCTGTCGGTCGCCGCTCGCCGTCGCTGCTTGGCGTTCG
This sequence comes from uncultured Thermoleophilia bacterium, assembly GCA_963709845.1. Classification (GTDB taxonomy): domain Bacteria; phylum Actinomycetota; class Thermoleophilia; order UBA2241; family UBA2241; genus CAIXSE01. Next base: position 138,814 of record CAVPXV010000003.1, on the reverse strand, counting down.
CCGAGGAGAGCTCTTGGTCGCGTGCGAGCATGAGGCGCATGCGCTCCGCCACCTGCTTGGGGCTCAGCCTGTCCAGCCTGATTCCGAGTTCGCGACTCATGTCCATCACCTCCGACCCCGGATGTCCCCCACCGGCGTGAACGGATGATGAACGCCGATCCGTCCGTGAAGCGGCATCAGCGGCGCATGCGCCGGTGCTTCTTCTTTTCGCCTTCCTGCCGATACTGAGGGCAGCGACCATGGGAGTGGCCATGAGAGCATGCACCAAGTGCGGCCTGTCGATCGGCGACACGGCGACCTTCTGCCCCGTCTGCGGCGTCGCTGCCGAGCCGGGCGGATCCTGGTTTGCCGCGACGCGTCCGTCGTCGTCCTCGCGAGCGACCAGGCCGAGGAGGTCGTCGCCGAGCCGGCGCGATCGCGAAGCACGGAGGCGTCGCGCGGCGTTCACGCCGCCTCCGAGCACGAGGCCGAGGCACGTCGCCGCGAAAGGACGGACGCGCCCCGCGCGGTGGCGCTCTATCGGCAAGCCATCATCGAGTACCTGGAGTCGAGCGACCACCCGCTGGACAGCCAGGCCGTGCGCCGCGACATGCAGCGGATCTTCGACCGCCTCAGCCTGGTCCTCAAGCGTAGCGGCCTGATCGAGGAGGCCCTCGAGGAGATCGACTCCGCGGCCTACCTCGGCCTCGTCGACGGCGACCATGCCGGCACGAAGGCTCGTCGCGAAGCGCTGGTCAAGCGCCGCGAGACTCTGCGCCACTCACTGACGGCGGTGGCGCACGCTGAGTGACCACGCGCCGGGCAGACTGCTCCGCCGGCGCGCCTAGCACCCGACCCGCGGCCGCACGAGGCCCCGGGCTCCCGCGCCGGCCATGCTCATTGCGCCGGTGAGAGCGTGACCTCGCTCCCGGTGTCGCTGATCAACGTCAGTCTGCGCGGCGAGTGTTGGCTGCGCAGCGTCCAGCCCCGGCCGAGCAGCGTGACGTGCACCGTGGAGCCCCAGGGCGGCAGCTTGGGCACGACGATCCTGCCGCTGACCGGGCGACCTTCGATCGAGCCCGTGACCAGAAGACCGCCCGCGTCGTGAGTCAGCTCTGAGCTGAACCCGACCCGCCTGGTCTCAGGACCGATCGATAGCCGCGTGGCGGCGGCGCCACTCGGCCGGACCCATTCACCGGTCAGATCCTGTACCAAGGCGTTGCCATGGGCCTCGATCGAAATGAAGACGAAGATGGCGGCGATGACGGCGGCGAGGACGACCGCCACAGCGATCCCGAGCCACGGGATCCTCGGGTTGAGACTCATGCCGTCACGGAGCCTGCGACTCATGGGGTGTCGATCATGGCGAGGAGGGCGTTGGCGATGCCGGTCCCTATAGCTGGCGCTCCGACGGTGGTCGACGTGATCAGCAATGGTCGCCGCATCCGCAGACTCCTCGTCATCGTCGGTCGAAGGGTAGCACGAAGGACCGCCTGACTTGGGCAGGCGGTCGACACCGTATGTGTCGCAACGTCACGGGAACCGCGTCCCGTGTCTTTGAGCGCCGCCCTTGAAGGATTCCATGCGCGCCCGATCGACGGGACTGGAGCCCGGCGAGCAACGCCGGAAGTGCCGAGTGCGCGGACTGAGGGTATGCGCTGCTTTGACATGGATCTCACTCGCCCGCTCACGAGGTAAGAGGGCCTCATGCCAGTGCCACACCGGCTCGACCCCGGACGTGTGGGTGAGCACCTTCCGCCTCTCTACCGCGCTGCCCGCGCCTGGACGCGGTCGCGCGAGGAGGCGGAGGACCTCGTGCAGGAGACCTTTGCGCGGGTGCTCGCGCGCCCGCGCCTCGTTCTCGGAGACGATCTCGGCTATCTCATGCGCGCGCTACACAACACGCTGGCGAGCCAGCGGCGCACGGCGAGCCGGCGCCCGGTCGGTGTGGAGCTGGACGACGATCTCGAGGTCGCCGGTCCACATCGTGACGATCCGGCGGACGCGGCCGAGAACGCGGAGGTCCTCGCGGCCATCGCCGAGCTCGCGGCCGAGTTCCGCGATGCGCTCGTCGCCGTCGACGTGGCCGGCCTCTCATACCAGGAGGCCGCCCGCGTGCTCGGTGTGCCCGAAGGGACGCTCACGAGCAGGCTCTACCGCGCCCGCGAGCGGGTGGCGCGCAGACTCGGGGAGCGGTAGGGCGTCCGCCGGTGCACTCAGTAGCTCTCCGAGCCTCCGTGGTGCCAGCTCGCCAGGGCGAGGAGCTCCGCCGGCGGCACGTTGCCGATCATCACGCAGGTGTGGCCGTGGCGTCGCCACGTGACGACGGAGCGCCCTTGCAGCGACATCGTCTGAAAGCGGACGCCGGACACCGTGCTGCTCGCGCTGCCGGCCGGTCGCGGCAGCGCGGGGCCGGCGACGATCGCGTAGCCGACGCGCCGGCCGTCCTTGCCGTAGTACACGACGGTGGCCTCACGTCCTCCCACGCGTCCCTGCCTGATGCCGACGGCACGCCACCCGAACGGCCGCGACAGGTCCGGGAAGGGAAGCCCCTGGACGGCGGCGGCCAGCTTCGCGGTACCACTCAGCGTCGCCGGCGGCGGTCCGTTTGAAGGCTGGCCGGCAAGACGGGCGGCATCGGCCACGGTCGGGGCCGCGGGGCCGCCACTCAAGCTGAGGACGACGAAGGCCAGAACGACCGCGGCGAGCACGCCGGCGGCGGACAGGGCGACGGCGAGCCGTCTCCGGCTTCGCCTCGCCCTGCCGGTCCACCGGGCGTCGACCGCCGCCGTCAGCGACGCCGGCACGGGCTCACTCGCCAGAGCTTGCGTGGCCAGCAGCGAACGGCGCTGCCGCTCCACCGCCCGGCGCAGTTCGGGGGAAGCGGCCACGCGGGCCTCGAACTCCGCGCGCCTCGGGGCGGGAAGCGACCCATCCGCGAAGGCACAGACATCGGCCATGTCGCGTTCGCTCAACTCGGGACTCCGCTCGGGAGACATATCGGCCATGATCGTGTAGATACCACCACTTCTCGTCGACTAGGCGGGCGGCTCCGACTTTGGATGCCCCCTGCATCCATGAGGACGCCGCCGGCAGTCGGATCCTTCCCGTCATGCACGATGTTCTGAGCGGCAGCCTGCGCGGGCGTCGGCGGGAGCGGCGGGCGATCAAGCTGAAGGCCCGCCGCTCCCGCTCCGGTCCGTGGTCCACAGGGTCAGGCGGGAGCCGCCGATCCCTGTGCTTCGAGTCGACCCGCGCGTGTCGCGCGCATCGCTGAAGGCCTACGGCTTGGTCAGACCCGTGTAGTCGCCGATGACCTTCGCGTCATAGGGGCCGTTGAGCAGGCCCGCACCGTTGCCGGCGACGCCGATCTGGCCGTCTTGCCACACGATCTTCTTGGCGTGCGTGACAAGGATCACTTGATTGTTGAACTGATCGCTGATCAGCGTGTCACCGTTGCGCGTGCGGACCGCCCGGGTGGGCAGCGGGTTCGCCACGCTGCCGGCACGAGTGTCGGTGCGATACACCCACACCACGTGCTTGCTCATCGTGACCTCGACGATCCGGTTGTGGTTCGAGTCGGTGATCAGCGTGTCGCCGTTCGGCAGGCGGCTGGCGAAGGCGGCGGCGCTCAGTTTGGAGCTCTTGGGCGAGCCGTACTGCCAGACGACCCGCTTGGCCAGCGTGACCTCGATGACGCGGTTGTTGTTCTCATCGGCGATGAGGACGTGGCCGTTCGGCAGCAACTCGGCGCTGTTCGGGCTGTTCAGCCGGTCGTGACCGCTGCCGGCCACGCCGGTCATGCCGTACTGCCAGACGATCTTCTTGCCAGGGGTGACCATGATCACGCGCTGGTTGCCCTGATCGGTGATCAGCACATCGCCGTTCGGCAGGTAGGTGGCTTGCACCGGTGTGTTCAGCTGGTCTGGGCCGGCCCCGGTCACGCCCGCCATGCCGTACTGCCAGACGATGTTCCCCGACGCGTCGACGATGAAGACGCGGTTGTCGGCGGAGCCGCCGGGAGGCTCAGGACTGGGAGCGCCGGCCGGTACGCCGGTCCCGGCAATGAGCGTCTTGCCGCCGGGAAGGCGCTGGGCGTCGTTGACCCCCACCACGGAGTGCGGGCCCGCGACCGCCGACCCGTCACCGAACTGCCACACGATCTTGCCGGCGCGGGTCACCTCGATGACGCGGTTGTTGTACTGATCCGAGATCAGGATGTTGCCGGGCTTGTTGAAGAGCGGGGAGATGGTCGTCTTCGCGGCGCCGACCGCAGCGACCGTGGCGAGAACCAGCAGCGCCGCCGTCAGCGTGGCGACGAGCAGGCCGACGGGACCAGCGGCAGGTCTCCGCGATCTGCTGAGTAGGGAACGTCTCATGAGGAGCCTCCTTGAGGCCCGTGGGCCGACGGTCTGCCGTCTGCCGCGGGCCGAGATTCTTGTGCGTACTTTGATACCGACGCCTACGGCCGCTGATTCCTTCCCGTTGGCCGTCCCGCCCGGGACGAGGGCGGGCTGAGCCCTACTTCACCACGATCTCGCCGTGCATCGCGGGCATGGCCTTGTGGATGGTGCACTCGTAGAAGTACGTCCCGGCCTTGGTGAAGGTGAAGCTGAAACTGCTTCCAGGGCTCACCAAACCACTGTCGAAGAGAGCCGTCTGCGTGGCGCCGGTCGAGATGTCGCTGGCTGATGTGACCGTGTGCGGGGCGGAGTCCTCGTTCGTCCACGTGACCTTGTCGCCCACGTTGACCGTGAGGGTCTGAGGCGTGAAGGCGAAGTTCTGGATACTCACGGCGGTGCCGGCGGCTCGCGCCTCCGCCCGCTCCGGCCGGAGCCGGGGTCGATTTTGCGCCGCTGCCGTACAGCCCGGCGGCGCCTCCGCAGCCCGCCAGCACGACTGCGACCGCCATGCCGACCATCAGCGTTGCTAAGAGCTTTGCCGCGGCGTTTCATTGAGAACCTCCTCCGAGGGCTGCGGGCGATCCCTGGTCCTCTTCAACGGATCGAGGCGCTGGCTCGCCGGCCGGCCACGGTTGCGATGTCGTCTTTCACCCGCAACGACGCCGCCGCGCGCCCGTTCCTTCCAGCCCCCGAAGACGCCGCCAGGGGCGGTGGCGTCTTCAGACGGCAGCGCGAGGTTCAGGAGGACGCCGGGAAGAACCGGGTAGGAAGTGACCGATGCAGCCCACGAGCCGACCAGGCCGGCGGAAAGGGAGGGCGAGCATGGCCAAGCTGATCTACTCAGTCATCGTTTCGCTCGACGGCTACGTCGCGGACGAGGACGGCAGGTTCGACTGGGGGGTGCCGGACGAGGAGGTGCACAGGTTCGTCAACGACCTGGAGCGGCCGGTCGGCACCTACCTCTACGGGCGCAGGCTGTACGAGGTGATGGTCTTCTGGGAGACCGCGCTCTCGCGTTGCCGGCCAGCCGCCGTTCGTGCGGGACTACGCGGGGATATGGCAGGCGGCCGACAAGATCGTCTACTCCAGGACGCTGGAGACGGTCGCGAGCGCCAGGACGCGCATCGAGCGGGACTTCGACCCCGCGGCGGTCCGGCAGATGAAGGCGTCGCGGGAGCGTGACATCACCGTTGGCGGCCCAGAGCTCGCCGCCCAGGCCATGGAGGCCGGATTGGTCGATGAGTGCCGCGTGTTCGTCACGCCCATCGTGGTCGGAGGCGGCAAGCCGTTCCTCCCGGGCCACGTCCGCGTCAAGCTCGACCTGCTGGACGAGCGCCGTTTCCGGAACGGCTTCGTCTACCTCCGCTACGCCACGAGGGCCGTGACCAGACGAAGCTGTTGCCTGATCGCGGCCAAGGGCGCCGGGCAGCACCCCTGACCAGTCCCGGCACCGGTATCGGCCTTCCGATGAGCCTGCCCATGAAAAAGGCGGGCGTGGGCCACAAGAACGTGGCCCACGCCCGCCGGTCGAGCGCTTAGCTCTTCGGGTTGTGGATGGTGATGTTGCCGCCGCTCAGCGGAGTGGCCGGCACGTTCTTGTAGAGCTGGTTGTTCTTGTCCCAGGCCGCATGCTTGGGTAGAAGGCATACGTAGGCGTCTGCGGTTCAAGATTCTCGCGAGCGGCCAGATGCAGGCGAGGGAGATCGGAAGGAGGCGACATGTCGGGCGCATTCCCGACCGGCGACATGGAGCTGACGCACATACTCGTCGTCAGCGATATCACCGTGTCGAGGGACTTCTACTGCGATGTGCTGGGTGCCACGATGTACAGGGAGTACGGCGGCACCTCCTGCGCCCTGCGGTTCCTCGGCGGCTGGCTGCTTCTCGTGACGGGCGGCGGACCGACCGACGACAAGCCCGACGTGACCTTCGCGCCTCCAGCGGACGTGTCGCGGGTGAGTCATTCGATCACCATCCGCGTGCCCGACTGTGAGGAAGCGTACGAGACGCTGCGCTCGCGCGGGGCCGAGTTCCTCGCACCCCCCTACTATTGGAGCGGGGAGGTCCGCTGCTTCTTCCGCGATCCGGACGGCCATCTTCTGGAGCTGAGCGCAGTTCGCGACACTTCTGCCTGAGCCTCCCATCCGGCAGTGGTCCGTGGTATCCACGGGCCCATCTCAGCCGGCCCTGCGGGCCGGTCACAGGGCGGGTGGCACACTGCCGGAAAGCGCTCGCGAGGAGCGGCCCCCAAAGGCCCAGTCGGCATGGCAGTGCACGATCCGCGCTCCGGCATCCCGGCTGACTACTTCGCCTCCTCGATCCAGCCCGCCAACACGAACTTGTCGCCGGGCGCGAAATCGCGCGGCTCCATGAAGTGCCAGAAGCCATGGTACGTGAGGCCCGCGTAGGCGCCGGACCCCGTCGACGTCGAGTACAAGTAATGCTCGGACCCCGGGTCGGGGCCACGCACCTCGATCGGCCCGGGGGCGTGTCCCAGGAGCCGTTCGGGTTGCTCAGCGTATTGGAGGCGTAGAAATCGATGCTGCCGTCGGAGCGGGCGCTGCCGATCTCCTCGAGGGCGGCCTCCATGCGGCCGCTCAGGCGCGAGTCCGACTGCTCGACGTCCCATACCCAGGCGCCGCCTTCGTATGCCGTGTTCTTCATCGTCGCGACGCCGACCACGGGCGTCCAGCCCGCCGGCGTCGTCCCCGCTCCGGGCGCCGGCGGTACTGGGCTGCCCGTCGCTCCTCTCGATCCAGCCGGCGTTGACGATCTCGATGTCAGGCGTGAAGCCCTCCCCGGCCTCCACGAACCAGCCGCTGCTGTGCGCGACGAGCCCGGCGTAGCCGCCGGTCCCCTTCTGCGTCGTATAGAGGTGATGGACGTTCCCCCCGGCGGCGATGCCGCCCGTCCGCTTGCCCAGACAGTTCCCGCCCGGGTTGGAGAGGCGGCTCGTGCCCCACAGCCTGGCGCTCTTGTCGGCCTGCCGCTGGTCGATGTAGACGACGATGTCGAGCCTGCCGCTCAGGCGGGTGTCGGAGCTGTTGTTGCGCAACGTCCACAGAACGTGGCGCATCAGCACGACGTCGCCGACTGTCTTGCTGGTCCCTCGTGGCCCAGGACCTCGTGCCACCGGCCATGAGGACTGGAAAGTCCGGCCTACGGGCTGGTCCCACCACCGGCTCCCCGTCGGACTACTACGGTCGCCGATGTAAGACGCACCGATCGTGCCCTCACGTGTGCAGTGCCGCACCCGAAGGGGCGCCTCACGCCTCGCAGTAGCAGGCCACCCTCGTCGGGTGGGCACCGTCCGGGCCCGAATTGACAGGGGCGGTGCCTTCCTGTGTTCACTCCGCCGCCGCCTCAGGTTTCCATGCCCGGTCTAGACACTCGTCCCACAATCTCTCGCGTCCGATGCGCCGATAGCGATCATGACGCCCCGGGGTCGACATCTGCGGGCGGGAGAGGTGAGCGGGTATGGACCGTGACCGTGCGTTCAGTCTGCGTGACGTGGTCTCGAAGGGCTTCGAGGCGCGCTGCACCGCCGAGGACGGGACGCTCTACTTCTGGCACCGGAACTACGGCGTGAGGATCGAGAAGCGGACCGGCCGGGCGACGCTGTTGACCGACCCGGCCGCCCTGCCTGATGGGCGATGGGTGGCCACGAGCCTCGGAGCGAAGGAGCTGCGCGCCGCGGTTTCGAAGCGGACGAGCCGTTCGTCGGACGCCCATCCGCCAGGCAGGAGCCCGGCCAAGCACGGGCGCGACGGTGCGCCTTGACGCCTTGATCTCCTGCTCCACGAGCCACGTCTCGCCTCCTTCCGACGACACTTCTCCCGGCCAGCTCATCTTCGGAGAAGCAGCGCGAGGCGACGGCGCTGCCCGTGTCGGCGTGGCCCGACGATAGGCCGGCTCTATTCGATCGGCCCCTTACAGCTGAACGTCAGCCCGTCCGTGGACAAGTTGAAGCCCGGGTCGGCGTGGCTGTGCCTCACGACGGGAGACACAAGATGTGGGGGAAAGCCAGTACGGCCCTCCTTCATTGCTGAGCCTGAGGCGTGCGCTAGGAACCAAGGCAACAAGCCTTTGCGGGTCTGCAGTGACTGCGTGGATCAGGACGCCCGCCGGTGTTTCCCGAGGGGGTCGCCGGGGGACGGCTGACGGTGGTGCGTCCTCCTAGCCCTCGGGGCTGATGTTCTGGTTCAGGTGGAACAGGTTTCCGGGGTCGTACTTCTTCTTCAGGCCGACCAGCCGGTCGTAGTTGCCACCGTAGTTGGCGCGGATCTTGCTCTGGTCGTCGCCCGAGAGGAAGTTCACGTAGGCGCCCTTCTCCGAGTTCGGCGCCAGGGCCGCATAGTAGTCGCGCACCCAGGCGGTGTTCGCCTCGTTGTCGGCCGGGTCGGGCCACATGCCGGCGAGGACCGTGGCGAAACTGGTGTCCCGATACGCGAACGCCGTCGCGTCCGAGGCCACGCGGTGAACGGCCCCGTTGATCGGGTAGATGTGCATCGCGGAGTTCATGGTCGGGATCTTCGGCCCGTACTCCAGGTGTGCGCCGATGGCACCGTCGTTGAGCTCGCCGAAGCTGGCCTTCCAGTAGTGCTGCAGGCCAGGCGGGACCAGCGCGTCGAAGGCCGAGTTGAGGGCCGGATAGGGCATCGGCCCGACGAACTCGGCCACCACCGGCGCCACGTCGTGGAAGGGCTTGAGGGCCTTCTCGCCTTCGGCCAGCGGCCCCGCCCAGGCGGCCACGATGATGATGAAGGTGTCGCCGACCCGGTCCTCCGGGATGAAGGGCAGCGGCGGCGCGATCTGGAAGGCGGGGAAGGCGCCGAGCTGCTCGGGTGCCGAGGCGATGAAGTCGCGGTAGAACCGCAGGATCGCCTCGGCCTCACTGAGCTCGAAGAACATTGGCCCGCCGTAGACCTGCTCCAAGGGGTGCAGCGCGGTACTCGAACGAGGTGACGACGCCGAAGTTGCCGCCGCCGCCGCGGAGCGCCCAGAAGAGGTCCTCGTTCTCGGTCTCGCTGGCCACGACGAGTCGCCCGTCAGCCGTGACCACGTCCGCGGCCAGGAGGTTGTCGATCGAGAGGCCGAATCCGCGGGCAGTGTGGCCGATCCCTCCGCCCAGAGTGAGGCCGCCGATGCCGGTCGTCGAGATGATGCCGCCGGTGGTGGCCAGCCCGAAGGCGTGAGTGGCGTGGTTGAAGTCGCCCCAGGTGGCGCCGCCCTCGGCGCGCGCGGTGCGCTTGGCGGCGTCGACGCGCACGCCGCGCATGCCGCCGAGGTCGATGACGAGGCCGTCGTCGCAGGTGCCGAAGCCGGGCACGCTGTGGCTGCCGCCGCGCACCGCCAGGTCGAGCCCGTTCTCACGCGCGTAGTCGACGCCGGCCATGACGTCGCCGGCGTCGGCCGCGCGCACCACGAGTGCCGGCCGCCGGTCGATCATCGCGTTGTAGACCTGCCGGGCCTCCTCGTACTGGTCGTCATCTGGGGTAATGATCTCGCCGCGCACGCGCTCGCGCAGCTGGTCAAGGGTCATCCGCTCATGGTCACTCCCGTGCGTCGCTTCGACTGGCGGTCCGCTGCCCTCACCGGGCCCCGTCCCATGGGCGAAGCTTTCCCCTGATAGTGCCGCGCGTTGCCGTTGCGCCGGCCGAGTTGCCGGTTAGTCAGCCGGTCGGGTCGCAGCCGCATCGTTTCCTGGAGGTCTGCGGACGCGCCCCAGCGGAACTGCGGCCGGTCAGCAGCTGCCTAGGTTGGCCGGCAGCTCTCCTGATCACGCCGCCGCAGTAGGAAAACGCGGTACTTCTCGAGTTCCCGTTCCAAGCGCGCCTGTGCCTGGGCGATCTCCGCGGCTGCGCCAGGACCGCCGCGTGGAGTGTACTCGAGCTCGACCGACACCTTGACCAGCCGGTCGCCTGCGCTCTCGAAAGTCACCGTCCCATCATCGGCGTCGATCTCGGAAAGCGACGCGGCCACATCCTCGAAACCTCTGGCGTAGCTTCCGTACATGGAGCGCCGGATGAACTCGCTCCACACCTTGTCGGCGCACTGGATCGGTACGTTCGCTTCGACGGATGCCTTGAGAAGCGCCATGTCCTCTCCCTGACTCAGCGAGAGCATCCCCATGCGCCCGGCACCTTAGCGACCCCGTCGTTGGGGCTTGTGCGCATCGCCGGCGTTGTCCGGGGAGCTTTCGGGGCCTTCGCGATGGGCAAGCAGGGAGAAATCCCTGCAAATGACCGGTGGACCGCAGGGGAGTCGAACCCTTGCCTTTCTAGGTTGGCCGGCATCCGCGCACGGGTGTCGGCGCTGCACGAGATCGCCGACCTCGGTGTCGCCGTGGAGGTGTTCGCCGCGGTTCGCTATGCCATGGCCATAGGCCGATCATGGTTGCGCTCGGCGGCGCGCCCGTGGTCCCGCGACCAGCTGGGAGTACGCCGGCACGAGAGTGGGAAATACGACTGTGGACGGTTGAACGGTTCTTCGGGGAGCCAGTTTGCGTCGCGCCGACGGGGAGGCGTCATGAACGCACCAGGCCGGGGAACCTTACCCACCGTGGAAGCGGGCGAACGGAGCGCCTGCAACCATCTCTGGTCACAGACCGACGTCCGCAGCGGCTACCTGGTCGTTGAGGGCTGCTACCACTGCGGGGCGCGAAGCTCGTTCTTCTCCACGGAGCCGGCCGCACCGATGGACGAGTACCGCGACGGATCCCACTTCTGGGAGTACCTCGCGAATTACCAGGCAGTGACGTTCAACCTCACCTGCGACGCATGCGGCCAGACCGTCGACCTCAGCGACATGATGGGCCTTCAGCTTTCCACTTGCGACGACCAGCAGTGCAAGGTCGGCCGCCTGGCCCATGAGCTCGGCAGGGACACGTCGATCTACGTGGCGCTGTGCGCCGACTCCACTCACATCCGAGGCAAGTGCGTAAGCGACAAGGGAATCGCCGCTCTCGACCAGTACTTCAACCAGCGACTCCGCTCGGGCCGAAAGCGGATCAAGGTCGTGCCCTGCATCATGTGCAGTGACCTCGACTGCTGCCGGGGCATCGTCATCGCCGACACCGGGCTGACGGATTTCTAGGACACCGCCCGGACCGGATCACGCCAAGGGAAGGACGCTGCATGAGGATCTCCGAGGTAGCCGAGAAGACCGGGCTCGAGTCGCTCAACGCGTATGAGGACGCCGACCTCTCGGGCGTGTACATCTCCGACATGGTGTCGGACATCATCACCGGCGCCGGAACGGATGCGCCCTGGTCACGCTGCAGACGCACAAGAGCCTCATCGCAGCCGCGAATCTCGTGGACGCGGCGATGGTGGTCGTCGCCACGGCAAGCGGCCGGGCGACGATGTGGTCGAGCTCGCCGACAGGGCGGGCATCGCGCTCTTCTCCTGCCCCGACGACACGTGGACGTACGCCGTCAAGCTCTACGACCTCGGCATGAGGTAGGCGGCACAGTGGCGGCGGTCAGGACCTCGCCGACGACCCACCGGACGCGAGGCGCGCGGTCGCCGGCCGAGTCTTGGCCGGACATCGCGCGCGGGTCCGACGGCAGCCGCTCGGACCTCGTCCCGTTGTTGCAGCGGACACAGGCAGCCTACGGGTACCTGCCGCCGAGGCCGTATCCCGAATCGCTCGCTTCTCAGGCTCACCGAGAGCGACGTCTTCGGCGTCGCGACGTTCTACTCCCAGTTCCGCTTCACGCCGCCGGGTCGTCATCGGATGCGCGTGTGCCTGGGCACCGCCTGCCACGTCCAGGGTGGCGTGCAGATGATGGAAACGCTCGCAGCGGCGCTCGGGATCGGCGCCGGCGAGACGACGCCCGACGGCGAGTACGACCTGGAGCGAGTGGCCTGTCCTCGGGCTGCTGCGCCTCGCGCCGGTTTCACGCTGGACGAGGCCATCTACGGCCAGATGAGCGTCCTCAAGCTGCAGGGGATCCTCGATGCCCGCGACGCGACGCTTGACGCCCCGCGCCGCCTCGCCGGGCGGCGCTGGCGGCGCCTGCAGGAGACGAGCCCGGTGTCTACCTCGGTCTCGGGCTCCTGCGGCCGGGCCGCCGGCGCCGGCGAGGTGCTCGCAGCGCCGGCGGCTACCTGGGCGACCGCGGCGTGGCGCGCAGTCGTCACCGTCGGCTGCATCGGCCCCTGCTACCTCGAGCCCTGCTCGACGTCCAGCTGCCGGGTCGGCCTCGCCTGAGCTACGCCAACATGACGCCGGAACTCGCCGCCAAGACACTCGACGCGCTGCTGGCCGGAGAGACGCCCGAGCGCACCTGCTCGGCTCGCTCGGTGACGGCGAGAACGGCGATGACCCCGACGGCGACGATGACGGTGTGCCGCGGTTCGCCGACCACCCGATGCTCGCTCACCAGGCCCGCATCGTTCTGCGCAACTGCGGCATCATCGACCCTGAGGATGTGGACCACTACCTGGCCCGAGGCGGCTACCCCGCGCTCGAGCGCTGCCTGGACCTGACCCGGCAGGACGTGGTCGACCTCGTCAAGCTCTCCGGGCTTCGCGGTCGCGGCGGGCGGGCTTCCCGACCTGGCAGAAGTGGACGTTCTGCCGCGAGGCCGGAGAGCGTACAGGCTACCTCATCTGCAACGCCGACGAAGGCGACCCCGGCGCGTTCATGAACCGCTCGCTGCATCGAAGGCGACCCGCACGCCGTCCTCGAGGGCATGCTCATCGCCGCCTATGCGATCGGCGCGCGCCGCGGGGCTACATCTACATCCGGGCCGAGTACCCGCTGGCGATCGACGCCTGCGCTCGCGCTATCGCGCGATGCGCGAGCACGGCCTCCTGGGCGACGACATCCTCGGCTCCGGCTTCGCTTCGACATCCGCATCAAGGACGGCGCCGGCGCCTTCGTCTGCGGCGAGGAGACGGCCCTGATCGCCAGCATCGAAGGCCGGCGCGGCATGCCGCGCACGCGCCCGCCCTTTCCGCCGTGTCGGGTCTCTGGGGCAAGCCGACCGTCATCAACAACGTCGAGACCCTGCGCACCCTGCCCTGCGATCGTGCCAACGGCGGCGCGGCTGGTACGCCGCCTTCGGCACGGGACGTCGAAGGGGCACCAAGACTTTCGCCTCGTCGGCAAGGTGGCCGCACGGGGCCTGATCGAGGTCCCGTTCGGCACCACGCTGCGCGACGTCATCTTCGACATCGGCGGCGGCATCGCCAAGGCTTCAAGGCGGTGCAGACCGGCGGGCCCTCGGGCGGCTGCCTCGGCGAGGAGTTCCTCGACACGCCGATCGACTACGAGAACCTGGCCGCCGCCGGCTCCATCATGGGCTCCGGCGGCATGATCGTCCTGGACCAGGACCGTGCATGGTCGACTTTGCCACGTTACTTCCTGCGCTTCACCCAGGCGGAGTCGTGCGGCAAGTGCGTGCCCTGCCGCGTCGGCACCGGCCATCTGGTCGACATCCTCGATGCGATCTGCGCAGGGGAGGCGAGCTCGCCGACCTCGACCGGCTCGAGCGCCTCGCCCGCGTCGTCAAGGCAGCTCGCTGTGCGGCCTGGGGCAGACTGCGCCCAACCCGGTCCTCTCTTCGCTCCAGTACTTCCGCGGCGAGTTCGTGGAACACATCGTCAGGAGTCGCTGCCGGGCCGCGGTCTGCCGCGACCTCGTCGAGCTACCGCATCATCCCGGACAAGTGCACCGGCTGCCAGCGCTGTGTCCAGGTCTGCCCGACGGGGGCCATCACCGGCCCGCGCGCCAGGTCCACAACCTCGATCCGGACAAGTGCATCAAGTGCCGCTCCTGCTACGAGGTGTGCCGCTTCGACGCGATTGCCGGAGACGCCATCGTGATCGGTCGGGAGGTGCAGACTGACCCCGACATTCCGCGACCATGGCGCGTCGCGCCCAGACGCCTTGCCCGCGTCGACGGATTGCGCGTGGAGATGACCAGCCCGTCTGGTGCCGGAAGACCACCGTGCTGCGCGCGGCGGAGCCCGCCGGCGTCTCCATACCGTCGCTCTGCTCCCACCCCGGGCTCGCGCCCTTCGGCGGCTGCCGCCTGTGCGCTGTCGAGATCGAGGGCCTGCGCGGCTACCCGCTCGCCTGCAGCACGCCGGTCGCCGAGGGCATGCTGGTGCCGACGACACCGCAGCGCTGCGCGAGATGCGCGCGCGAGATCCTCCAGCTCCTCCTTCAGCAGCACCCTTCCAGCTGCCTGTTCTGCGACGAGAAGCGACGAGTGCCGGCCGGAGCCACACCCGCAAGGCGGAGTCGCGACCGGCTGCCGGAGCTGCCCGCGCGACGGCGAATGCGAGCTGCAGGCGTGGCCGAGCGCTCGGCTGATCGATGGCGGCTACCCGTCGCTACCGGGGGCTCGAAGTTGAGAAAGACGAGCCGTTCTACGACCGGGACTACAATCTCTGCATCCTGTGCGGGCGCTGCGTGCGGATGTGCGCGGAGTGCGCGGCGCCTGTGCTGCCTTCAAGCACGCGGCCCGGCGACGCTGGTCGGCCCCGCATTCGGCCGCACGCACGTTGAGGCCGGCTGCGAGTTCTGCGGCGCCTGCGTGTCGGTCTGCCCGACCGGAGCGCTCGCCGACAAGGTCTCAAGTGGGACGGTAAACCCGACGGAAGAGCCGCCTCAACGTGTCCGTTCTGCGGCCTCGGGTGTCAGGTGGAGCTGGCTCACACAGGACGGCTTTCTCTCGGCGGTCCACGGGGCTCACGACCCGGACATCAACGACGGGCAACTCTGCGTGCGCGGGCGCTTCTGCCTGCCCGAGACGACCCACCATCCTGACCGGGCGCGCAGGCCCATGCTGCGCAAGGGCCAGTACTTCCGTGTGGCGACCTGGGATGAAGCGCTGGGGGTGTCGCGCGTGCTCACCCAGGTCGCGCCGGAGGATCTCCTCATGCTCGTCTCGACCGACCTGTCGAACGAGGGCCTGTTTGCGGCCCAGCCGCTTCGTCCGGTCCGCCTTGGCTCAGCCGCCGTCGACTCGACGGCGCGCGCCGCGCTGCCGGGCGGGCCGGCTCTGTGGTCGGCGCCTCTCTCGCTGCCGATCTCGGTCGCTCGGTGGCGGAGGCCGATACTGTGATCGTCGCCGGCCTTGACACTCGCTTCGAGTTCTCGGTGGCAGGGGTACAGGTGCGGCGCGCGCTGCGCCGCGGCGCCCGGCTCGTCGCCGTCGACGCGCGTGAGTCGAACCTTGCGCGGATGGCCGACGAGTGTCCAGACCCGCCCCGCCGAAGAAGCGACGGCGCTCGGCAGGCTCATACGCTGCCTCCTCGGCGACGCGTCGGGGACTTGCGGCCCTCTGCCGCCGCCACACCCGTCCGAGGTGGAGGCCCCGACCGTCATCGCGGCGGAGCGACTCGCGGCGAGGTCCGGGCGCTCGCCGTCGTGATCGGGCCGCGGTCTTCGGCGGCGACGGCGCCGGCGAACTCGTCTGCGACCTCGAGAGGCTTGGCGCGGCGAGCGCGTCACGGTCCTGCCTCTCGCGCACGGCGCGAACCTCAGGGGAGCGTTCGGAGCTGGGGATCCTCGGCGAGTCGCCGCCGGTCCTGCGCCGGCCGGCGCGTCCTGTCCTCGTCGGCGAGGCGCCTTTCTCCAGCCGCCCCGACTATGATGTCGTGATCGCGCAGGATCTCTACCTGCCTCCCTTCGAGGTCGACGCCTTCCTGCCGGCCGGGTCGTTCGCCGAGGCTGAGGGCACCTTCACGAGCATCGAAGGGCGCGTCCAGGAGATCGTTGCGGTCGAGGACCGGCCGCCCGGCGGGGCACACGGCTTCCCGCACCCCGATCGGATGATCTTCTCCGGCCTGGCCTCGCGTCTGGGGCGCTCCGACCTGGAATACGCGGACGCGGCGGCCGTGCGCGAGGCGATCCGTGGCGAGGTGAAGGGCTTCCCGGACGAGCAGGACCGCTCGCCGCGCAGGCTGCGCGCCGACGGGCCGGGCGGGCCGTACGCGGGCGATGTGGCCGCTGCGGCCGGCGCACGCGCCGGCGGCCCCGGCGGCCGCAGGCCGAGGCCGATTCGTCCTCGTCCCCGAGCCCGCGGGGTTCCGTCATCGCGGCATCGACCTCTCCGACGTCGTCGAGGGGCTCGCCGAGCTCCGCCTCGAAGGCGGGCTGCGGTTGAATCCGGACGACCTCGTGCGGCTCGGCGTAGAGCCGGGTGGCATGGTGACGCTGAGTATGGAGTCGCCGGAGGGAGGCCGCATCGTCCGCGTCCTCGAGGCGCGGTCCGATCCGGACTGCCCGCGAGGCGCCGCCTACGTGTCGCAGACCTCACCGGATCCCGCGCTCTCGCACCCCGTGCGCGTGCGGATATCCCCGGGCGATCGGTCGCCGGCGAAGGCACGGTCTCAAGAAGCTGGAGGCGCCACGTGGTCCCCGTGATCGAACGGCGCATGATAGTGCCCAACGTCCACGTGCTCACGGTCGAGGCGCCGGACGTGGCCGAGACGGCCCAGCCCGGCAACTTCGTGATTTTGCGCCCGACCAAGGAGGCAACGATGACGCTGACCATCGCCGACTGGGACGCGGACGCCGGGACGGTCACGTCGATCTTCGTGCAGGTGGGGGCCTCCACGGCCAGGCTTGCCCGTCTGAGGGCCGGCGATCGCATCCCGTCCTACGCCGGCCCCTTGGGCAACGCGACCGAGATCGGGCAGTTCGGCACGGTGCTGCTGATCGCCGGCTGCTACGGGCTGGGGAGCGTCTTCCCCATCGCCGGCGCGCTCACCGAGGCCGGCAACCGGGTCGTCGTCCTCATCGAGGCGCGCAGCTCCTACCTGCTCTACTGGGAGGACCGCCTCGCCGCGGTCGCGGAGCGCCTCATCGTCGTCACGCGGGACGGGAGCCACGGCTACAAGGGCCACGTGACGCGCCTCGCGGAGTCCTCGATCAGAGGGCATCCGCCCGGATCGCATCATCGCCCACGGCTGCACCTACCAGTGATGGAGGTCTCCCGGCAGACGCGGCGCTGGGCATCAAAACGATCGTCAACATGAACCCCATCATGATCGACGGGACAGGCATGTGCGGCGTCTGCCGGCTGACGGTAACCGGCAAGACGAAGTTCGCCTGTGTGGACGGGCCGGAGTTCAACGGTCACGAGGTCGATTGGGAGGAGTTCCTTGCGCGGAGGAAACATATGGCCGGAGGAGCGAACCCCTGCGCCACAGTGGCTGCGCGTCCCGGTTCTAGGAGGGGCGAGGTGGGCACAAGTCGACTACGTCAGACGGCCGATGCCGAAGCAGGAGCCTTTCGAACGCGTGCACAACTTCGACGAAGTCGCGCTCGGCTACACGGCCGAGCTGGCTCGCGAAGAGGCTTAGCGTTGCATCTACTGCAAGAAGCCCGGCTGCGTCGCCGGCTGCCCCGTGGAATCGACATCCCTGGCTTCATCGGGCTCGTCGCCGACGGCGACTTTGCCTCGGGCATCAGCGGCATCAAGGAGAAGAACGCGCTGCCCGCCGTCTGCGGGCGGGTCTGCCCGCAGGAGAGCAGTGCGAGAAGGACTGCATTCTGGGCAAGAAGGGCAGACCCGCTGGCCATAGGGAGTATCGAACGCTTCCTTGCCGACTGGGAGGCCGAGCAGGGCACGCCACAGGCTCCGGTGCCGCCGACCCCGAACGGAAGGCGGATCGCTGTGGTCGGCTCAGGACCGGCCGGCATCACGGTGGCCGGCGACCTCATCTCGCTCGGCCACGAAGTGACGATCTTCGAGGCCCTGCACGAGGCGGGTGGGGTGCTCACCTACGGCATCCCCGAGTTCCGCCTGCCCAAGGCGATCGTCCGCCGCGAAGTCGATTACGTGCGCAAGCTCGGCGTGAACGTGCGCCTCGACTTCGTCGTGGGCAAGACGCGAACCGTCGACGAGCTGCTGGAAGAGTACGACGCGATGTTCATGGCGGCCGGCGCCGGCCTGCCATGGTTCATGAACATCCCCGGCGAGAACCTGAACGGCGTCTATTCCGCCAACGAGTATCTGACGCGCTGAACCTGATGCGGGGATACCAGTTCCCCGCCTGGGATCCGCCCCGTGAAGCGCGCCTCACGAGTGGCGGTCTGCGGCGGTGGTAACGTGGCCATGGACTCCGCTCGGACCGCGCTGCGCATGGGTGCCGACGAGGTGCATATCATCTATCGCCGAGTCGAGAGGAGCTGCCCGCCCGCGCCGAGGAGGTCGAGAACGCCGAGGAGGAGGGCATCATCTTCGACTTCCTGACCTTGCCGGTCCGCCTCATCGGCGACGCGAGCGGGTGGCTCGAGGAGATCGAGTGCCAGCGCATGGAACTCGGAGAGCCCGACGAGAGCGGGCGCCGCCGGCCGGTCGAGGTGCACGGCTCCGAGTACCGTATAGGCATGGACGCCTTCATCTGCGCCATCGGCAACAGCCCGAACCCGCTGATCCCCATGACGACGCCGGGACTCGATGTCGGCAAGAGGGGAAACCTGGTAGTGGATGAGTCCACGGGCCGGACCTCGCGCCATGGTGTGTGGGCCGGCGGCGACGTCGTCACAGGATCGGCCACCGTCATCAGCGCCATGGGCGCCGGGCGCCGGGCTGCCCGCTCGATCCACGAGACGCTCTCAGGCGCCGGGGGAACGGAGGAGCTTTGAGGTTGGAGGACATCGCCGTGGCCCTCGGCTGCGAGGTGCTGAGCCCGCCGGACCACGTCGTCGACATCGACGCGGTAGTGGCCTCGGACGGGATGAGCGAGATCCTCGCCTTCCATCGGCCGCATGCCCTGATGCTTACCGGCCTCACCAACATCCAGTCGGTGCGCACGGCCGTGGTGGCCGACGTCCACGCGATCGTGTACGTGCGCGGCAAGCGCCCCGCGCCAAAGGTGCTGGAGCTGGCGTGCGAGAAGGGCATCCCGGTGCTGTCCACCAGGCTTGGGATGTTCGACAGTTGCGGCATCCTGTACGACGCCGGCCTGGAGGGGGCGATGTAGCGATGGCGGAGGAGTTGCTCTCCTGCTGCTTCCGGGTGCGAGGCCGCGACTTCGAGAAGGCCGGTGAAGCCTCCACCGAGATCAAGTCGCTCCTCAAGGACCTGGGCGTCGACCCCCAGATCATCCGGCGCGCCGTGGTCGTGGCGTTCGAGGCCGAGATGAACGTCGTCATGTACGCGGACGAGGCCACCGTCACCTTCGTGCTGACGGAGGAAGACATCAGTATCGAGGCCTCCGACAGTGGCCCGGGCATCCCGGATGTCGCTCACGCCATGGAGGAGGGCTGGTCCACGGCCACCGACGAGATGCGTGAGATGGGGTTCGGCTTCGGCATGGGGCTCCCCAACATCAAGAGGAACTCCGACCTGTTCGACATCCACACCCAGGTCGGCGCCGGCACGGTCGTCACCGCCACGATCAAGCTGGACGACCATGGCTGAGCTCACCCACGGGTTCCGCATGGACGAGGAGGCCTGCGACGGCTGTCTCGCGTGCATGCGCGCCTGCCCCACCTACGCGATCCGCGTGAAGCACGGCAAGGCGCGTGTACTCTCCGAGTCCTGCATCGACTGCGGGTCCTGCCTGAAGGCCTGCACGCGCGGCGCGATCACGGCGACCACGAGGACGTTCGAGGAGTTCGACCGCTTCGCGTTCAAGGTGGCCATCCCCTCGCCGGTTCTGTACGGGCACTTCCCGCTCGAGGTCCGGCCCGAGCACGTCGTCGACGGGCTTCTCGCCGCGGGGTTCGACGCCGTGTGGGACTACGGGATCGAGATGCGGCTCGTGACGCTCGCGAACGTGGACTACGTGAAGCGCGGGCGCGGGCCGCGACCCGTCATCTCCATCATGTGCCCGGTCGTGGTGCGGCTGCTCCAGGTGTCGTATCCGCGCATGCTCGAGCAGCTCGTGCGCGTGCACCCGCCGCGCGAGATCGCCGGCCGGGAGGCCAAGCGCCACTACGCGGAGGAGCTCGGCTTGCCGCCGGAGCAGGTCGCCGCGATCTACGTGACACCGTGCCAGGCGCGGACGGTCTCGATTTTGCAGCCGGCCGAAGGAGGCAAGAGCTACCTCGACGGCTCGGTCGGCCTGCCGCAGCTGTACAACACTGTCCTCGCCGAAGCCCGCGAAGCGGCGCACACCGGGCATCGCCGCTCCGACTGGTCGCCAGTGCGCTCGGCGGACGTCCTGCGCCTCACCCTGCGCCGGCCCCTCACCGAACTCCTCGCGGACTATCGCTACCTCTCTGTAGCCGGCCTGCCGAACGTGATCCGAGTGTTCGACGACATCGAGAGAGGCAAGCTCAAGGACTTCGACTACCTCGAGTGCTACGCGTGCTGGGGTGGCTGCGCCAACGGCAATCTCACGGTCGACAACGTCTACGTGACCCTGGCCAAACTGCAGAGCCTCATCAACGAGCTACCGGAGATAGACCCCGAAACGGAGAGGGAGGTGGCGCGGCGCTATCCGCACGAGGACTACTCGACGCCGCGCGCGCCCGGGCCCCGCGGCGCGGTCGTCGTAGGCGATCTGCGCGAGCGCGTCCGGCGCAAGCAGGAGGCGGACAAGATAGCCGCCATCCTTCCCGGATTCGATTGCGGCCTGTGCGGCGCCCCCGGCTGCGGGGTGCTTGCGCGCGACGTCGCTGCCGGAGAAGCGGAGCGTGGCGACTGCGTGTTCCTCTCGCGGCGGCGTCTCGACGAACTTCGCGGGATGCGCCGCAGCCAAACGTAGAGCTGGTGGACCGCAGCGGGTTCGAACCCCTGACCTCCTCCGTGCAAGCGCATCAACTAGTTTGCTAATAAGTGTCAATGAATGCCGCTGAGTACGTTTCCGGACGTGAAGTTGAAGGCCTGAATGCCACGGAGTGTTGGTAATCGTCACCTGTGGACGCTCCGTTCGTTTGCCGGGTGTTGGCGCGAGAAGCGGGGCCCGAGACGATGCCCTCGCCGGCAGTCTCTTCCGAGGACCGCGCGCTTCCGGCACGCACGCTGATATCGCCTCCTGCACCAGCGCGGTCGGGACCGCCTTGTCGGCGGCCGTATGCGACGCGGCCACCGGGCATCGTCTCGCGCTCGCCTGCCACCGCTCACCAACGCCTGCGAAGCCACCGGCGATGCCATTATCATGGAACGCAGGCCACAGAACGTTCAGCACCCTCAATAGGCACGATGAGCCGGACCGACCGCCGAAGGCAAGGAGCGCCGATGGACGCACGCACGCTGGGCCAGACCGACCTCGAGGTCTCCCCGATCGGTCTCGGCTGTTGGCAGTTCTCGCAGGGAAAGTGGATGAGCGGGCGCATGTGGTCGGTCCTCGACCAAGGGACCATGGACGCGATCGTGGACGCGGCGCTCAACGGCGGAGTCACCTGGTTCGACACCGCTCAGGCTTACGGAGGCGGCGCCTCCGAGCGTGCCCTCAGTGCCGCCCTTCAGCACCGCGGCGTGGAGCCCGGCACGGTCACGGTCGCAACGAAGTGGCTGCCCATCGCCAAGCCGGCGCGCGACATCCCGCGCACGATCGGCACGCGCATCGCCTGCCTGCAGCCCTACCCGATCGACCTCTTCCAGGTACACAACCCCGGGAGCCTCTCCTCGATCGCGGCGCAGATGCGCGAGATGGCCAAGCTCGTCCACGCCGGCAAGGTGCGCACCGTCGGCGTCTCCAACTTCTCGGCCAAGCAGATGGCGCAGGCCGCAGCTGCCCTACGGGACGAGGGGCTGACCCTGGCCAGCAACCAGGTACGCATCAACCTGCTCGACCGCCGCGTCGAGTCCAACGGGGTGCTCGCCGCCGCGCAAGGCCTGGGCGTCACGCTGATCGCCTACTCGCCGCTTTCCCAGGGCGTGCTCACGGGGCGCTACCACGAGGATCCTGCGCTCGCCCGCGCGCTGCCCTCGGGACGCCGTTCGCGCCTCAGCCCCTCGAGCCGCTTCCTCACGCCCGAGGTCCTGCGGCGTTCGGCGCCGCTGATCGCCGAACTGCGTGCGGTCGGCGAGGCCCGCGGCGCCTCGGCGGCGCAGGTCGCCCTGGCTTGGCTCGTGACCCGCTACGGCGACACGGTCGTCGCCATCCCAGGCGCCTCGCGGCCGGAGCAGGCGGCGGCAGCCGCGGCGGCCATGGACCTGCGGCTCACGGAGGCTGAGATGGCGAGCATCGACGGATTCTCGGCAGCGGTCGCGCGGCGCTAGCCGCGTAGATGGGCTCCGTGACGGCTCTTGCCGGCGACCCGCCGGCAACGCCGCCGCTCTACACGATCCGTGTGGTTCAGCGGTCAGCAACGCGCCTGCGTGAGCTCCTGCCCGAGACCGCCGAGAAGCAGCTCGTTATCGGCGTCGCCCTCGGCTATCCCGACGAGGCAGCGCCGGTGAACCGCTTCGAGCGCTCGCGGCCTCCGCTCGAGGACCTTGTCACCTGGGCGGAGCAGGGACGCAAGAGCGTGCCATTCGCAGTGGCCAGCCCCCGTTGGCCGGTCGGCCTCTTGCGTTCGCCCCCCGGAGGGATCTTCGGTGCGTGCAGAGAGGTCGCGTGGGTGCCCAGCGAAGAGCCTGCGTGGGTAGGCCCGATCCGACAAACGGGGTCGCGACCCCGTGGGCAGAGGGCCGCTCGCGTACAGTTGCAGGTTGAGAAGACCTGTGCGGAGGCCTGCGACAGGAAGTCACAATCGACGGAGCCACAGTCTGTTCGGCTCGGTCGAAGGACCTCCGCCCTCGAGGGGCGTAGGCGATCGGATCCCATGGCTCGGTCGTTTCAGCCGAACGGTGCTGCGGCGACACGCGCCGCGAACGCGCGCAGCGCTGGAGCAGCACACGGGCCCACGAACGGCGTGCCGTGGCCGCTCGCCAGCACCCACGGGTCGAGGTCGGCGAGAGCGACGACCGCCGCGGCTGCGTCTCGCCAATCGCAGGTGACGAATGTCGGGGGGCCTGAGAGCCGCGGCTCGCGCCGCGCCAGGTCCCAGAGCCAGCCTGCGCCACCACCACCGAGACGGCTCGACCAGGCCATGGTCAGGACGGCGTCGCCGGCGATCAGCGTCCTGTCACCGGGTCGGAAGAAGGCGACGTGACCGGGCGTGTGCCCCGGTGTAGGCACGCACACCCAGTCCGGCAGTCCGGGCACTCCCGCCTGGGGGTCGAAGGGCCGGACGGCATCGCCGAGATCGCTGTCGCGGACCAGCGCCTCTATGGCGCGCCGTGGCAGCACCCGGGTCAGCCAGGCGACCAGCGGCTCGGGGTAGAGGGCCGTGCCGTCGATGAACGGCAGCTCTCCCGCCGAGGCCAGAATCGGCACGCTCCATGCGGCGGCCAGGCGCACCGCGCTGCCAACGTGATCAGGATGACCATGCGTGATGAGGATCGATCCCGGCTGACCGGCTGCGCCGCATAGCCCTCTGCCGGCCTCGGCGATGGTCCCTCCGGAGCCGGGGAAGCCGGCGTCGATCAGCGCCCAAGACTCCTCCGAGCGCACGAAATAGACATTGGCGCCGCGGAGCGGCAGCCAGTGCACGCCGTGGGCGATCTCAAGGATCGCTGGAGACTTACTCGCTGACTTCCTGCTACCCCCTCAGGACCCCGTCGGGTCGCCGGCTGGCGCGGCGCTGGTGACGTCGGGAGATGAGCCTTCCATAGCAGAAGGATACACACCGTGCCCTTGGCAAGTGTCGGGCGCTCCGAGCCGGTGGTAGCCCATTGGCCCCATGACCTCCGCCTTGTGAAGGCGCGAGCCAATGGGGGTCGTCTATACTGCGGAGGCCCAGCCGATCCCGTTGTCCGCGTGGAGCAGCCAGCGCCCGCCCTTTCTTCGCCGCGGCCACCGGCCCCGTCGCCAACGGTGACAACGGCGTGAGAAGACGGTGGTGCGGGAAAACGCTCCGATGGTCGCTCTGACTCGAGGCGGGGCGCCGGATGGTTCGCAAGTCACTTGCAGTCACGTGCCGGTCGCATGGCCGCGAAGGCGCGAACTTCGTCGTGCCCAGAATGAGCAGGAGCCAGGGGAGAGAACCATGGGAGCCGTGGAGACCATCACCAGCATCTCGGACGTGCGGCGCTTCTTCTGCCGCAACCAGCGCCCCATCTATTACATCAGCGCGACCAATTTCAATCTGGCCGGCATGGACGAGTGGGTGACCAACTTCAAGTCCATCTGCCACGTCGACTGCTTCGACGGCCGCCACCCCAACGTCTTCGTCCCGCGCGAGGCGGCGCACGACGAGTTCACCTGCATCGAAGACATCAACAACCACCTGCTCCAGCACCCGGACGTCGTCGACTACATCAGGGTGCGCGGCGACAAGTGCGGCAAGCCGGTCGCCGTGTTCCTCATGTTCGACGAGAAGACCGAGGAGCTCTGCGACGAGCTCGGCCTGGAGATCTGGTTCCCGCCGGCGAGCCTGCGCCATCGTTGCGACAGCAAGGTCGAGGCCGTACGCATCGGCGAGAAGGCAGGCGTGCCGAGCGTGCCGAACGCGCTTTCGAAGGTGACGAGCTATCAGAAGCTGAGGAGCGTCGCCAAGCGCGCCGGCCTCGGCAAGGACATCGTCGTGCAGGCGCCCTACGGCGACTCCGGTCACACGACCTACTTCATCTCGACCAAGGCGGAGTGGGACGAGCACGCGGCCGCGATCTCGGCCGAACCTGAAGTGAAGGTCATGAAGCGCATCGAGCCGCGGCAGGGCACGCTGGAGGCCTGCGTCACGCGCTGCGGCACGGTGGTCGGTCCACTGCTGACCGAGATCGTCGGCAACCCCGAACTCACTCCATATCCCAGCGGCTGGGCCGGCAACGAGCTGTACGCGGGCGCCTTCCCGAAGGATGTCCGCGCCAAGGCCCGCGACTACGCGGAGAAGTTCGGCAACCAGTTGCTCGAGGAGGGCTACCGCGGCTACTTCGACATCGATCTCCTGGTCGACGAGGAGGACGGGGAGGTCTATCTCGGCGAGCTCAACCCGCGCATCTGCGGCGCCAGCCCCGTGACCAACCACGGCGCCTTCGCCCACGCCGACGTACCGCTCTTCCTCTTCCACCTGCTCGAGTTCTCGGGCGTCGACTTCGAGCTCAACGTCGACAAGCTCAACACGCGCTGGGCCGATCCCCGCTTCATCGACAGCTGGGGCTCGATGGTCATGAAGTCGACGAGTCCGGCCATCGAGCGAGTGGGCGGCGCGCCCGCATCCGGTATCTACCGGCTCGACGAGTCCGGTGAGGTCGTCTACAGCTTCTTCGACTACCGGCGTTCGGCCGTTGAGACGGAGAACGACGGCTTCTTCCTGCGCATCACCGGCCCCGGCGACTGGCGCTACGAGGGCGCCGACCTGGGGATCCTGATCACTCGCGGGCGGCTCATGAACGACGACCGCGAGCTCAACGACAGGGCCCGGGCGTGGCTGAGCGGCCTGTCTGCTCGCTATCTCCCACCCTACGACGATGCGACGGCGGACGCCCTCCAGCCGGCCGTCTGGGCGCTGGACGAGCCGGCGTCGATATGGGCGCCGGTCGCTGGCATGCCGCCCGCGCCCGCGTCGGGCGCGTTCAAGATCCTGTAGCAGCAATGCCTCATTCGGGGCGCGGCGTCGCGAGCGAAACGGCGCCTGCACGCGATGCCGCGTCCCGCGCGGCTATAGTCGGTGATGTGACCGTCGCCGGGCGAACGCAGTAGGTGTCCGATGAGTGCGCACAGGCCGCCGAGCGCCCAGGAGCTCGGCCTGATGAGGGGCAGCCCACCGCCTGCCGACCGGCTGGTGACGCTCGCCAACTGGCAGGAGCCCCCCTGGAACCGCTGGTCGTTCCAGCACGTCGGGCAGCTCATCCCTTCGGCGCGGATCAGTCGCGGGGAAGGGCCTGTGCTGGAGCTGCCCGGCGACCCCATGGACGTAGGCGACGTCGCCTTTCGAACCACCGCAGGAACATCGTCAACGCTGGCGGCTTATCTACAGTCCTCCTATACCGATGGTTTCATCGCATTGCACCGGGGCAGGATCGTCGCCGAGCGATACCTCAACGGCATGACGCGGCACACACCGCACCTCCTGCAGTCGGTGTCGAAGTCGCTGACCGGTGCCCTCGCCGGCGCGCTCATCGACTCGGGGGTCCTGGATCCGGACAGTCTGCTGACCGACTGCGCTCGCAACCTCTGTGGCTCATCCTTCGAGGGCGCCACGGTGCGCCACCTGCTCGACATGACCGCCGGCACGCGGTTCTCGGAAGACTACGATGACCCCGGGTCAGATGTGCGGCTGTATGAGCGGGCAGCGGGCTGGCGGCCGGCGGCCGACGGTCAAGAGGACGACCTCGCGGGCTACATACTCGCGCTGCCGAACGATAGCGCTCACGGCGAGGTCTTCGCATACCGCTCCGTCCTCTCCGACCTCCTGGCCCTGATCTTGTCGTCGGCTGCAGAGCGGCCCTTCGAGGAGGCGATGAGCAGCCTCATCTGGGGTCCCATGGGTGCCGAGGATGACGCCGAGCTCACCGTTGACCGCCACGGCAATCCGATGAGCGATGGCGGTTTCTCGGTGACCCTGCGCGATCTGGCGCGCTTTGGTCAGGTGTACCTGCAAGGCGGCTGCGTGCAGGGCCGGCAAGTCCTCTCGCCCGCTTGGATTGCCGACACCCGCTACGCCGACGAGCAATGTCGGCGCGCGTTCCTGGCTTCGGACGAGGCGACGCGCGCGATGTGTCCTCCCTACCAGCCGGACTGCTCTCCGAGCGGCCACTATCGCAACCAGTGGTGGGTCCTCGACCCCCAGGTCGGCGTCTTGCTGGGCTCTGGCATCTACGGGCAGTACGTCTACGTCGACATGGCTGCGAACGTCGTGCTTGCGAAGCTCTCTTCGCTGCCAAAGCCGTTTGACTTGAGCGTGGCCGCCGACGCGTTGAGCGCCTTTGCTGCCCTGGCGGCGGCGCTGGCCGAGTAAGCACTTCGGCTTGAGCGCTTCGAGCTCGCGCCCGCCGAGGCAATCCGCGGCGCCGTGTTCGGCGTGCGCGGGCGAGACATGGAGCCGAAACCGGGCCTGTCTGCATCGTCGCACTCGGCGCAAGATGAATCGGATTGCCGTCTTCACGGCGCCCGCTCCTCAGTGACCTCCGCCTTCTGGACGGGCGGCAAGATGGACGATGCCCGACCTCCCACTCCGCGGCTCCACTCGACAGGAGCATGACCCTGAGACAAGTGCCGCCCACCCATGACTCTCGGTTTGAACTGACCCCGCGGGTGCGCGTTGGTCTGAATCTGTGGGTCGACCCTACCCCTCGAACGTCTAGCAGCGCGCACGCAGCTGAGGCGCCGCGTGGTCCAGGTGAGGTCGCCACAGCCGATGCATATCGCGCAGTACTCACTCAGGATGGCACTGGCAGGGCGCGCGGCAGGAGGCGAGTGCGCGCCATCCGCCGTCTCAGCCCTACCTGGCGGCGCCTCGGTCGTTGGCCCCTTGGCAGGGAACCCCGCCGCCACCTGCGCTTAGGCCCGCTACGATCACATCGCAACGATGTTGACGATGTTATCCTCGCTGTCCTTGAACCAGGCTGCCTTGGTGCCCTCGAACTCGGCGATGCCGTTCACGGTCTTGAGGCCGATCTCGGGCACGTCGTAGTCCTCGAACGTGACGCCCTTGGCGCGCAGAGCGGCGGCGACCTCATCGAACTGGTCGGCGGGCAGGTTGAAGCCCAACACCGTGTTCTGCGGCGCCGGCATGCCGGGGCGTTCGTAGATCAAGACCACGGTGCCAGCGCCCGCTGCGAACATGCCCTCACTCCCGGAACCGGGGACGTCCATCGGCTTGAGCCCCAAGACGTCGGCGTAGAACTTCTTGGCGCGAACAACGTCCTCGGCCCGCAGAACCGCCGCAGCCGGATAATTGCCGAGACTGGCCATCATGCACATCCTCTCACTCGCTTCATCTGTCACTCTCCTGATGGCCCCTGTTCATGCAGGGGAAACCGGGCGTCGTTTGCTCTCACGAAGGCGGGCGACGCGGTGGGGATGCGGAGGAAGCGGCAGAGGAGCATACGGGACCAAGGAAGGCACTGGCGGACTAGGCAATAGCCCGCCCGACCCGCAGCGACACCCCGCCGTCCGCGGACCACCCTCAGGGTGCCTCGACACTTCCTAGTACACGCGAGTCATCACCTGAACGGCGACGTCGTGAACTCAGCGAACGCAGATCGAAGGCGCAGAAGACGAAGCAGCGCAGTTCCGAAGCGTTCCCCCTGATGAGGCCTGGGAACACCTCCTTCATTGAGGACGGATGCGAGCGGCGGCCCCGGGGGGACAGCACCGTTGAGCCGCAGAGTCGCAGCCGAAGAATTTAGCGCTTCACCTCCGTCGCGTCCTCAGGATCGCGGGCCCGTCGGCTAACGCAGTTCCAATCCGTAGACCCCCGTGAGCACGAGCGCAAAGAGGATGACGACGAAGTACCAGCGCCCACCAAGCTTGGGCGTCTCGATCGAGGCCACGTTGAGAGCGGCAAGCAGCATCAGCGCCACGTAGAGGACGATGGCGAAGACCGTCGCAGAGACGAGCGGCTCGAAGATGAAGAGAAGCGCGACGACGTAGATGTTGTTGTCGAGCGACAGGCCCCGATAGGTGAAATCGTCGAGTGGCCCGAACACGTTGAAGTAGCTGAGCCGGATGACTCCAGCAGCAAGGACCACAAAGGCGCCGGGGACGAACCAGGGGCTGAGGTGCCCCACCCGCATGAGGAGCAGGGCGGGTGCGACGCTGAAGCCGACGAGGTCGATCAGTGAGTCGAGTTGTACGCCCAAGGCACGCTGATCGGTCGTGCGTCCTTTCATGGCCCGCGCCAGGCGGCCGTCGCTCCAGTCAAAGACGACCGCCCAGAGCAGCGCGATCATCGCCGCCGGGTAGATGCCGCGCATCGCGAAGTAGATGCCAAGCGCCGAAGCGAGCAGCGCGACCAACGAGCATTGGTTGGGCAGGTCCCGCGCGAGAGAGAGCATCGACCGCTCGGGGCTGGCCAACGGCCGTGAGGCGCTGCGGCTCATCGCATCGCTCCGCCACTGCGAGCCGTCCGATGGTGCGACCCATGTGCGGAGTGCGGGGGCCTTGAGAACACGAGCTCCGCCGCGTCCCGATCGGCCGGCGTGTCGATCTCATACCAGCGTCCGGTGGGGAAGATCACGGCTGAAAGGGCCATGCTGCCGTCTGCGATCATCTCGTTGAAGACGATGTCATGGAAGAGGCCGGTGCGACCGGCTGCCACGTGGCGGTCGAGTCGCACGCCGACCTCGCGCCACGCGTCGCGTCCGAGGCTGCTGATGTTCACCGTCATGAAGTGGTCAGCATCGGTGCAGTGGTCGTAGACGCCCGGGGGTTGCGGGTAGTAGGCGCTGACCGTGCCGCCCGCGTCGAGCGTCACGGTGCTGCCGTTCATCCACGGCAGTTGCCGCGAGACGGCGATCCGGTCGGGCCGTAGCAACGGCGCCAGGAGGGGCTCGTCGAAGACCACGTCGCTTTCGACCAGCAGGAGTGGCTCGTCGATGAGATGTCGCGTCAGCCACAGCGAGTAGAGGGTGTTGGTGGTCGCAAACAACGGGCTGACGACGTACTCAATGGCCACGCCGCCGAAGGTCTCCCCGAGGAAGGCACGTATCATCTCCGCCCTGTAGCCCACGACGATCACGAGGCGATCGATCCCGTGATCGTCGAGGGCCCGTACGAGTCGCTCAAGAATCGGCATGCCGCTCACCGAGACGAGGCATTTCGGCAGCGTGTAGGTCAGGGGCGCCAGACGAGCACCGACGCCGGCGGCGAGCAGTACCGCAGTCCGCACCTGTGCACCATCACTCGCCGAGCCGCGACGATAGGGGCGGAGCTTCCTCATGCGACCCCTCTTGGAAGACGGACCAGACGCAGGGGAGGCGCCAACCCTCATGCGCCGCCTCCTACCGGCTACGGACAACTCTGTCATACCCCTTGCGCACCCGCGCCCGAACGTACGGCCATGGAGCGCCCGCGTCTTGGCCGACGCGATGGCCTAGGCGAAGCGGAGAATACCGGGAACGGGCAGACGGCTTGCCGGGCAGGGTTTCTTAGGCGGTCGCGCCCGTCATCTTCGCGCCAACCTTGTGGCCGATGCACACCGGCCCTGCGCGGTAGCCCCCGGGGTCGCGTGGGATCTAGTCGTATCCGAGGCCGCAATATGTTGGCCGCATGGTCGACTCCAGGTACTGACCTCCTCCTTTCTGTAGGCGCAAGTCCCTTCACCTCTCCCACGAGTGCGAGGGCATGGCAGATGGCATGGAGCCGCCGATCGTGCCAACCCCCGTGGTTGCATACACTGCCATCTCGAAGACCCTGAAGACGATGCAGACGCAACCGAGCGCCAGCCAGGCCCCGCGAGTCGTCACCAATCTCGGTCTCGTTCGGCGCTTCGGTCGTAGACGAGGATCCCTCTGCTTGAGGCCACTGGCCGCTGCCCAGGCTCCAGTCCACTCTCCGCTCGGAGGCCGAGGCAGTTAGAGCTGCGGGGCTCGCGGGAATTCTGGCCCCTATGAGAGCTGCTCGGCGGATGGTCCAGGACCTTCGTCGATACCTATTTTGCGAACAGGCCCGGTTGCTGCCTCTGACCGGAGACAAAGGGCATACCCGGGCGAAGGAGGAGAGTCCGTTGGCCACTCAGTTAAGGCCTGCGCGCGCCGACCAGTCAGCGTACCCTGCCGACGCCCGTTCTTCGTGGGAGAGGCGCAAGTGGTACATCCTGGCGGCGATCTGCGTGGCCCAGTTCATGGTCGTCCTCGACATCGCCATCGTGAACGTGGCGCTGCCGTCGATCCGCACCGATCTCAACTTCACCAACGAGAGCCTGCAGTGGGTGCTCACTGCCTACGCGATCCTGTTTGGCGGCTTTCTGCTTCTCGGCGGACGACTCGCCGACCGACTCGGCCGCCGCCGGGTCTTCATGGCCGGCCTGGTGATCTTCACCGCAGCCTCGCTCATGTGCGGGCTCGCCTGGTCGGAGGCGTCGCTGATCACCTTTCGCGCAGTTCAGGGCTTCGGCGGCGCTCTGCTCTCGCCGGCCGCGCTCTCGATCCTTGCCACCACGTTCGCCGAAGGTCGCGAGCGTAACCTCGCCCTCGGCATCTGGGGCGGGATCGCCGGGAGCGGCGCGGCGGCGGGGACGCTGCTCGGCGGTGTCCTCACCAGCGCCTTCGGCTGGCAGTGGATCTTCTTCGTCAACGTGCCGATCGGCGCCGTTCTGGTCGGCCTGACGCCGTTCCTGCTCTCCAGGGAGTCCGCGGCCGCCCTCGCACGTCGCAGCTTCGACGTGGCGGGAGCCGTCACCGTGACGAGCGGGCTCATGGTGCTGGTGTACGCGCTCACGCGTGCCACCCAGATCGGCTGGTCGGCGACGGAGACGATCACGCTGCTTGTGGTCTCCGGAGCGCTGCTCGCCGCGTTCGCGGTCGTCGAGGTCCGGGCCGCCGATCCCGTCCTGCCGAAACGCGTGCTGCGCCTGCCCGTGCCGCGCACGGCCAACATCGTGGGCATGCTCGTCGGCGGCGCGCTGTTCTCGCAGTTCTTCCTGCTCACGCTGTACATGCAGCAGGTGCTGGGGTACTCGGCGTTCAAGACGGGCGTCGCCTACGTGGCCACCACGGTCACGCTCGTCGCCGTGGCGATCGCCGCGCAGGCGCTCGTCACCCGCATCGGGCCACGCGTGGTGCTCGCGGCCGGCCTGCTGTTCGTGAGCGCTTCGATCTTCCTCTACGCGCGCCTGCCGGTGACCGGCAGCTACGTGAGCGACCTCCTGCCCCCGTTCCTGCTCTCGGGCATCGGGCTGGGGCTGACCTTCGTGCCGATCCAGATCTCGTCGCTCACCGGCGTCAGGGCCGGCGAGGCGGGCGCCGCCTCGGGCATGATCAACACGAGCCAGCAGATCGGCGGCGCCGTCGGTCTTGCCGCGATCACCACGATCGCGACGACGGTGACGACGAACTACATCGCGAGTCATGCGCCCTCGGCGGCGACCGCGGCCACCGCCCTCGTGAACGGCTTTCAGGTCGCCTTCTACGTGCTCCTCGGCGTCACCCTGCTCGGCGTGGTGCTGACCGCGACCCTGCTCAGAGGCACGAGGGTCGCGGCCGGCGGAGTGGTCGAGGAACCCGGGGAAGGGATGGATGGGCTGGTCCCTGCCCTGGGAGACCGCGGCGAGGGAACAGCGTCATCGGACGAAGAGGAGCGGCCGGCTGCCTGACAAGAACCGCCACATCGCACGCAGACACGTTGCCGCTAACTCGCCGTGACGGCAGTGGTGACCAGGCGAGCGCCCACCCTGCTCGCCCCCCAACGCGCGGAATCCCGAAAGTGGAGTTCTGACTCGTCACGAAAGACGAACGGATCTGGTCACGAAACCCGCTCGCCACGGCTGGATCTCGTCTTCGCGGAATCGGTCAGGATGGCGGCCAGGAGCAAGGCACCCGCAGCGGGGGCGAAGAACAATCCGATGCTGAACCCTGTGAGGAGGACGAAGCCGCACAGCGCTGCAGCCAGGACCCAGGCTAGAACTCGGCTTTCGCGCTTGGTCGCGAAGAAGCCGAGCGCGGCAAGGATGACCGGGATACACAAGGGGAAGACCACCCAGGACCCGTTCTGGTCGATCAAGGTCGCACTGTCGCTGCTCCCGGTGACCGCACCGCTCGACGATACGGTCTCAGAGACGCCTTGGTAGACGGGCAAGAAGACAAGCCACAGTCCGGCTCCGACAGCCAGCAGCGCGGCGGCCAATGCGACCCATCCCGCCGGCGGCGTGGCGCGAACAGCTCTCCTGCCCCTCATCGGCGTCTCCCCTTCAGATCAGCGCCAGACTAGCAGTCAAGAGAGTGATGGGCGTCCGTCCCGGTCACGAAACAGGTGACGCAACTCCTGCCCTCTTGGCATGGGAACCTCGTGCCGCGAATGTGGACGACCGCTAGCGCATCAGGCTAGCGCCCGGCCGCGGCCGCAGGAGCGATGAGGCCGAGCTCGATGGCACGGGCCACGGCCTCGGCCCGGCCGCCGGCGCCGAGCTTGCGGTAGAGCGAGGAGGCGTTGTTCTGGATCGTCTTGCGCGAGACGAAGAGGTGCGCGGCGATCTGCAGCAGCGTCATCGAGGTAGGCAACAGCCGCAGGACCTCGACCTCGCGCGCCGTCAGCGCGAGGCGACGCATGGTGCGCTGCGCCACGAGGTCGAACACCTCGGTGAGCTGGTCGCGCAGGGCGGCGACGGCCTCGCTGCTGAAGACCATGCCGCCGCCGGCGACGATGTCGATGGCGGCGAAGAGGTGTTCAGGCGTGCAGGCCTTGTCGATCACGCCGACGGCGCCCGCGGCCAGAGCAGTCACCACTTCACTGAGGTCCCAGGAACCGTTCAGGACGATCGTCGGCTGGTCCGGGTTCGCGGCGAGCAGGCGCCGCACCAGGGCGGCGGCGCCCTGCGCGTCGATCAGCTCGTCGACGAGCAGGAGGCCGTCGGGGTGACTGGCGGCGAGCGCGAGCGCGTCCGCGCTCGTGGAGGCGACGCCGAGCACCTCGTAGCCCTGGTCGGCGAGCACCTCGCCGACGCCGCGGGCGATGAGCTCGCTGTGGTCGGCGAGGCCCGCACCGGTTCGGACAGGGTCGTGACACAATCGCCGGAACCGACAGATCGGCGGCGATTCGTCGGTTCTGGCGATTTCGGCGCGGGGCTCGCGTCGTTCCCGCGGTTAGCCGAGACCCCAACACCGCGCCCGGGACACGCGCAGGCGACCCATACACCTAGTAGTACGCGCGAGACCACCAAACGAGGCCCGGCAGACCATCGCCGGGCCTCTCGCGTTGTCGGGGGTCCCTTCTTGTGGTCAGCCTGGAGACTCAGACTTCCTTAGCAGGCTGGTCGGCACGAAGAACGCGCCCTCGCCCGAGCCCTGGCTATCGATGTGCCCGGGCCGGGGTGCAGGAAGGTCGGCAACCAACTTCACCCTGT
Source organism: uncultured Thermoleophilia bacterium (assembly GCA_963709845.1). GTDB lineage: Bacteria > Actinomycetota > Thermoleophilia > UBA2241 > UBA2241 > CAIXSE01. The sequence continues at coordinate 104,526 of CAVPXV010000003.1, read as the reverse complement.
AGCCGCCCAGGGCAGCGGTAACGATGACGGCGGGTCCTTCGGGGGTTTCGACATACTCGCCTACCTCGAAGCTCTCTGTGCGCTGCTTCCGGTCTTCCAACTCTCTCTGATAGATCTGGTCGAACTCACGCTTCTCTTCATCTGTCCAATCAGCCACACGGTCCCCCTAGCGTCATGGCAGCAAGCCTACTCCCGTGGCGTCCCAAGACAACGTGTTCGGCCCTACGCATTAGTGAGAGTTGGCCAGCCCATATCGCCACCCACTCGCACGAATCGTCATCCTTGCCGGCGCCCCGCGAGTCCCGGCCGCCCTGTCTGCCGAGCCCGAGACCCCGCGAGTCGACCCGGGCCACGCTCAAGGTGCCTCGACACTTAGTAGTACACGCGGATCCTTGCATGAGCCACGCGACCCGAACCCGCGACCTTCGGCGTGACAGTTCGCGTCGGCGCCTGTCAGTTGTTGCCTTCAGTTGCCGTTTCGAGCCTGAGATGCGGTGGCTAGACGTGGGGCCAGGCGGCGCTCCTTATCGTGGATTCGCTTGGTGACGCGATTCGGGTCACGCCCTCGACCCAACTCGCCACAGGCCGCGAGCTCAGCGCGACTCCCGGACTGGCCGGGCCTCCCTGCCCTTGCTCGAACGAATCAGCGGTACCAGGGCTCCCTTGACGACGGTGCCGATGACGAGCCCGGCCGTCCAGAGGAGTACCTTGGCCGTGACATCGCCCGTGGCAAAGGAGATGGCGATGGCCGCGGCGAGGGGCAGGGCCCAGAGGATCTCCAGCGGCGCGATCGATACCTCGGTCCCGCAGGACCTGCATTTGATGCGCGTGTTCGTCCCGATGAGGGTCTTCTTCCAGACCTGCATCGCGGTCTTTCCGCAGGATGGGCAACGGTTCATCTCCTCCCCCTCTCTACGCCGCGGCGCCAGCGAGGGCTCGCAGCGCGGGTTCGGTCTCGGACAGCCTGGGGCACTCGACTCCGAGGCGCCTGGCCTCCGCGAGAACGAGGAGGGGATAGTCCACGGCCTGGCCGATATCCCCTCCGCCGACCATCATGCGCCGCATCGCGGGGTTGCTCGCCACCTTCTTCATCACGCGCCCGGCGATGAAGGCGGGGGCAGTCCCCATCGTCGCCTCGCCGGTCTCGGACTTGGGATCCACGCCGCGCTTGTACACGACCTGGATCCCCTCGCGCGCGAGCCGGGCCACCTCGGAGAGCTGGGACCCCGATTCGAGCAGCCCCTCGATGCCCTTTCCGTACTTCACCGCCTCGGCCACGACGACGGCGTTCACGACGAAGTGGAGCCAGAGCCACGCCCTCATGTCCTGGCGCTCCTTCTGCGCCACGCCCACCGAGTCGAAGAGCCCGGCTATCTCCTTGCGCAGTTGCTGCGCCTCGGCCGTACCCGCCTCGAGGTGGACGGTTCCCATGATCGAGCCGACGAGGCTCCCGTCAGCCTTGAAGGCGCCGCCCGCGACGGGGAAGCCCCACAGGGACCTTCCCGGCTCGAAGAGATCGCTCAGGGACTTCGGGTCCTCCCAGAGGTTGTTGAAGAAGAGCACGCCGAGCCGGGGCCTCGGCGCCTTCGCGAGCTGCTCGGCGCCGGCCCGCATCTGGTCGTGGCGCACGCTCAGGATCGCGAGGTCGCACTCGCCGAGCCCGTCGAGGCTCTCCACGCACTCGGTCGGCAGCGATTCCCTCACCGGCTTGCCGCGCGACTCCTTGCGGGCGTCGAGGAGGTCCACCTCGACCTTCCCGCCGAGGGTCGCCGCGCGCCCCGGCCTCACGTAGTAGCGGACCTCGTGCCCCGCTTGGGCAAAGGCCCATCCGTAGAGCGTCGAGATCACCCCGCGCCCGACCATCATCACTCTCATGTTGATCCTTCCTTTCGCGAGAACGCCTGTTCGACTTGCCGTTCGATCATCGCCCGTATCCCCTCGGAGGTTCCGAAGGGGTAGTTCACTCCCCCGCCCCGGTACCGCGCATGGAACTCCACGAGGCCGATGAGGACCCCGAGGAGCTCCCAGAGCCGGGTCGTACCCGTACCGACCTCGCAGAGCCCCTCGGCCTCGAGCTGGGGCCCGAGACCTGCGAGGCCTCCGAGCATCGCCCTGTCCAGGGCCGCGAGGCTCTGCATCGAGGCCTTCATCGCCTCGGACTGGCTGGAAGACGCTTGGGGATCGATAGCTGCTGCGGGATCTGTCGCCGAGGCGACCGATTGCTCCCGAGCCATCATGATGAGGCGAAAGGCCCTGGGCTGTTCGAGCGAGTACTCGAAGTAGGTGATCCCCCAGGAAAGGACGCGCGCCGCCGCTGTGAGCCTTGCCGATTCCCAGACCTGGAACACGAGCAGGAAGCGATCCACGAGCTGCTTGTAGGCCCTTTCCGCGGCGCCCCAGAAGAACTCCTCCTTGCTCGAGAAGTACCGGTACAGGGTCCTCCGTTCGCAGGAACAGGCGTCGGCGAGGTCTGCCATCGTCGGCGCCTCGAAGCCGCGCTTGGCGAAGACTTCGGTACCTCGGTCCAGGAAGAAGTCCCTCCGGGCGCTGTCGCTCTGGGATGCTCCATCTTCTTCGAGTCTCATATCGTGTAATGTATGTCACATAGTGTGACATGTCAAGCGAATCCCGTGTTTCTTCAACGTGGGCACACACGACCTAGACGTGAACAATCGAAGGGAGGTGAAGACCGCCCGCCGCCGCCACACGCGGGCGGCGGGCCGGTCGTCATTCGCAGGCGCAGTCGCCTGAAGGTCACGTCTGCGTACCTGTCGCGCCGCCTGTGCGCCCTGCACGGAGGCATGGAGCGCCTCATCCTCCCAACAGGGCCCGGTTGAAGAACTCGATGACCCGCCGTGCGTACTCCTCGGGTTGTGTGTGGATGCCAGTAGTATGTGAAGCGTCCGGCACCATCCACTGCTGCTTGGGCTGCCCGGCAGCGGCATAGTACTGCGGCGTCAGCTCCTCTCCGCCGCCGCCGTTCTCCGCGTAGATGAGGAAGACCGGGCGGGGCGCGATGCGGGCGACGAGGTCGCGCAGCGATGGTGGCGGCGTGTGGCCGCTGAAGACGGTGAGAGCGGCGGCACGCGCGAGTCTCCACATGAAGATCGGTCGACTTCGTTGTCGAGTCGCAGCAGCCGCACGCGATCGAGGCGACATTGGCGACCGCTTAGTCGCTCTAGTGGCCCCGGTCGCCGCCGAGATGGACGACGCGGACCACGAGTGGCACTGGGGGGGTCCGTGACAGAACCGCCAGAACCGACAGCTGCCGATTCCCACGGTCGAATCGTCGGTTCTGGCAATTCCATCGCGGTATGCCGCTTCTGGGCCAGAGCTAGCGCCGTTGGTCTGAGGGCGCCGTCAGCGTCGCGGGGCCGCGGAGAACCGCGTCTCGCCGCGCAGCCGGTCCTGCCCCTCCAGCTCCCGCGTCCTGCGCAAGGCGTCCAGCCTTCTGAGGAGACGCGCGAAAGGAGAGTCGTCGACAGTTCCGGTGGCGTCGATGTGGACCCCGACAGGGAGTCCGTGCGTGTCGCGGACCAGGGGTCCGGGGTCCGCGGCACTCATATCATCCGCTCCGCGTCGCAACGTCGGTCTTCCTTGCCAGTTCCCGGGGCAGCAGAGGCGGTGCGTCGCCTCGCTGCTCAGGTTGTACCCCGCAGGATGTCGCAAGACTCCCGGCAGCGGCCACCAGCTGACCGGCCGCCCCGGCAATGAGCGAGGCCCGAACGGACCCAAGTCGTGCCAGCCAGCCGCACGCATTTGGATTGCAAAATGGTTGCAGCCGGCGGTCTCGGCGAGGCGTGGGGGACGCGATTTACCTGCAAATCGCTGGTGGACCGCAGGGGATTCGAACCCCTGACCTCCTCCGTGCAAGGGAGGCGCTCTCCCAACTGAGCTAGCGGCCCACGGGAGGACCAGTATAGCGCGTGTGCTCATGTAGGCCCGCTGACGGCGCGGAGGGTTGCAGAACGGTTGCAGCCACGGCTTTCTCGAAGACCCTGAAGTCGATGCAGACGAAGGCGATACCCGCGCGAGCTGTGTGTGACTATCGGGGGCCTTCTCAGTGCCCGTTTGAGCAAGGCAGTTGCCCACTGGGACGCCGAGCATCCACAGGAGTCGGCCAGCGTCACGCGGCTGTTTCAGGAACGGTTCATGGCTAAGAGCGACGAGCTTGCCCAGATGCGCGTGAGCCTGGCGCATGCGGTGGCCAGCGAACAGGCTGCCGTGCAGCGAGCGGAAGCCGCTGAGGCAAGGCTTCAGGAGTTCGTGGTCGAGGCCGGGGGCTAGGGCGCGCCGATCTCAGACGACCCTGCGACTCCCGGCCTCGTGCCGAAAGGCCCGGGGATCACCGTCAATACGCAGCGGTTGGTTGGTCTTTGATCGGGCTCTCGAAGCGGCACGATCTTCGTCATGTGCGGCGCGGCAGAATTGCGGGTTTGCAGCGACCCTACGCCATCGCCGACGACGCGCCGACGACAACGCGCAGGCCAGCCGAGAGGGGGCCGGCACCAAGGTGCCGGCCCCCGACTCTTCCCTTGCTTGCCTCCCGCTCCTCTCACCGGGAGCTGCTAGCTGCTAGTGCAGCGCATTGATCTGCGGCGTCACCGTCTCCAGCGTGTGGGCTATCCCTTCGAGCCTGCCGTTCAGCTCTCTGATCTGCGGACCGAGCTTCGCGCTCAGTCCGGCGATGGCGTCCGCGTAGTTGCCTGCCTGGATCATGTGGTACTCGTCCATGATGTCGAGCGGCTCCGGCAGCTGACCCTGACCGCCCCAGGTGATCCTGTAGTAGTCGGGGTCGTGGTGGCGGATCTCCATGCGGTAGACCGGGTGGCTGAAGTTGATGCCATACCAGGTCAAGTAGACGCCACCGAGCGCCTTGAGGGCGGCCGTCGCGTCCGGCGTCGGCAGTTGCAGCGCGGCGATCGCCGCTTCCAGACCCTTCGTATCCTTGAGCACCTGCTGATGCGGGTAGATCGTGGGGTCGAAGGGCGTGATGGCGGTCAGGTTGTGGTTGATCGTCTTCTCCACGCGCAGCAGCTTCTCGTTGACCCTGGGGATCCTCCAGGCGGGAATCGAGGCAGAACGGGCATCGTAGGCGTCCGCCGCCGTCGTGAAGGCCGTCACATCGGCGACCAGCCTGTTGACGAGCCAGGGTTTGGCCCCCGCCGTGAGCAGTTCGCTCTTGTCGATCGTGGCCGCCAGGTCATCGCGTGCGCTCAGCTTGTAGGGCAAGAGCCCCGCGTCGACACCGCGCTCCGCACGGAAGAGGAACTTGGCGATCTTGCCCATGTAGCCGTAGTCCACGAAGGCGGACGTCTCGAACTGGGTGTGGTAGCGCGGATGGTAGTCGGGTCCGCCGGCCGAGAAGACGAAGCTCGGCACGCCCGCCGCCGCGAACGTCCAGCTGTCGTTCCAGTCGTACACGGGTGCGCTCACGTTGCCGCCCCAGGGGAGGAGGTCGGGAGTGGCGTCGGCGATGAGCTGGTTGAGCCAGGGCGCAAACTCCTGCGTGCTCGTGCCGCTGAGCTGCCCGCCAGCCTGGGCCATCAGTTCCAGGTTGATCATGGCGCGCACGTGACCCGCCCAATCCTTGTGGGCGTGGGTGATGGCCCACCAGGCGCCGCTGAGCCAGTCGTAGTAGGCGTTGGTGTAGCCGCCCTCCTCACCCGTGGTGCCGAGGAAGACGATGGTGTGCTCGGGCTTGTAGCCGCTGGTGCGCATCGCCTTGGCGATCATCATGAGGTTGGCCACGGCGCCCGTGTCATCGAGGCCGGCGCGGAAGTGAGCATCGTGGTGGGCCGCCATGACGACCATCTGCCCGTCCTTGCTCTTGCCCTTCAGCTCGCCGACGACGTTGTAGCCGACGCCGCCGTTCTTGGCGAGCTTCACGTCCTCGTTCAGCGTCATGGTGGCCGTCACGGCTCCCACCTTCAGCTGATCCTTCAGCCAGTTGCCGTTGCGCTGGGAGATGTAGACCAGCGGTGGCGCGTTGATGTCGTAGTAGCCGTCGAAGCTGCCGAGGGCGTCGAGGCTGACCGAGTAGTAGGAGGCGTCGGCCGGCGATGTCGTGAGGATGACGCCCACCGCTCCGTTGAGCCATCCTTCCCAGGCCGGCTGGTTGAGCCACCAGGAGCTCATCGCCATGTCGATAAGGACGAGCTTCCCGGTGACGTCGCCGGCGCTGAGGAAGTCGGCCGCCGTCCCCTGACCGACGTAGACGACAGGCGCGGTGATGCCGTTCGCCGGCGTCGGCGGTACGCCGATGAAGGTCGAGGCCATCATGACGTTGCCGCCGACCGTGACATCCGCGTGCTTGAACTCGAAGACGTCGACGGGCACGGGCTCGAGGCGGACGTTGGTGAGTCCCGCGGCCTTCATCTCCTTGGCGAGGTATTTGGCCGCCGCGTTGTCGGCTGTCGTGCCCGCCCAGCGGAAGCCCAGGTCTGGGTTCGTGCCCAGCGAGGTGAGGTAGTCCTCGATGTGCTGCGGATACCCCTTGCCTACCAGCTGGTCTACCGCCTTGTCGAAGCTCGGTTTTGCCAGCGCCGTTGCCGGTATCAGCAGCAGCAGCAGGCATAACGGAACCAGAAACCAGACTAGTCGCTTCATCGGATCCCCCTTTGGCTCAGTGCATCCAGACCGTGTCGCATATCGACGCAGAGGGCGGTCGCACGTTGGGGCGCCGTGCCTCTGCCGGAAGCGCATTCGTCATCCGCGCAGCAGCACCAACTCCTCTCGTTCCTGTGAGGTCTTCTCGTCTCCGAGACGCCCTGTCTTCAGGGCGCAACAATGGCAGCGCAGCGACGAGCGCGCGGCAGCACGACAGCGTGCAGCCGTGGTCATCGCTCTCGAAAGGAATCAGATCAGAAGGCAGAGGCCGCCGGGTACGGCGGCGAGCAGGCCCCGAGCGCCGAAGGGAAGGCGGGCCGCAGGCGCGACGATGAGCCGCCAGGAGTCTCCCAGAGCCAGCGCGCTGAAGAACTCGTCTGACGCACTGGAGACGCCCTCGGTCTGGCGCAGAGCGGCGCCCAGGTCGCCATCATCGTCGAAGACACAGGCGAGACCGAAGAGCGCCGCCAAGGCGACGCAGAAGAGGATGAGGGTCAGCTCACGTTTCTGCGTCGGCCGCAAAGCGGGAGCCCTCCTCCTCCGAGCGTGTGCCCCGTGAGGTCGATCCCAGCACGAACACCGCCACACGGACTGGTCTCACCCGTCCCCGCCGGACCGCAGTGGCCGCAGCGATACTCTCGGCGGACCAGTGCCTCCCATGTGCAGTACTGCACCTCTCAGGAACCCTGTATGCAGACGGTCTACTCCCGGGCGGAGAGAACTTCAAGCGTTTGCCACTCCTGTGCATCGCGTGCGTGCGCCAGTATGAAGAAGGGAGTGGAACTTGGCCCAGGGCAAGGGGAAGCGCTACGTCGTGGCCCACATCGATGAGATCGGGTCTCTGCCTGAGAAGGGCACGCCGGCGGAGTGGAAACCTGTCAGGCATCACTTCGGAGTCGGCTCATTCGGCGTCAATCTGTTTCGCGCGCCGGCGGGAGAGCTCCTCACCTATCTGCACGATGAGACCGACACGGGACACGAGGAGCTCTTCTTCGTCGCCTCCGGCCGCGCGCGATTCTCGGTCGACGGCGAGGAGTTCGAGGCGCCCGCAGGGACCTTCGTCTACGTCGCAGATCCCGCGGCGAGCAGAGGAGCGTGGGCCGAGGAGGCCGGATCTGTTCTGCTGGTCGTCGGCGGCAAGCCGGGAATGCGCTTCACCGTCCAGGACTGGGAGCGGGAGGAGCTCAAGGAGCTGGGGGTCGAAGGGTAGGGAGCCAAGCCCTCTTCCCCTCCAGGTGCCTGACCTGCGTCACGGATTCGCCCCAGAATCTGGATCACGGTCCTTGAGTATCTGGGGAGGCAGCGTCGCCGCATCGTGATCTCCCGCCGGAATCGACAGAGCTGACGATTCCTTGAGCATCACGCGGCGATCCGTCAGTTCTGCCGATTCTGGCGGCGAACGGCCGGGCCGAGACCCCGGCAGGAGGCCCGGGACCGCGGGCGCGCCGCAACTCCGACTAGTACGCGGGAGCCCATCCACCCCGCCGCGCCTGCCGGAGCTTGACGGTTCACCAATTCGGGGCGTCAGCGTCGGTCTCGCTCCTCGCGCATGGCACGCAGGTCCCGACCACTGAACCTGCTCACACGGTAGACGACGGCGCGGTCGCGCAGTACGTGGGGCACGTAGTCGAACAACGCCTCATCGGCGCCGCTCGCCTGCACGAACACATAGCCGGTGTGGTTGCCTACCAGGCACCCCCACTTGTAGGCCTCCTCGAAGCCCGGACCCTGGTTGAGGGTCTGCTCGATCACGTCCAGACACTCTTCCGGATCGTGGGGAACGACCACCAGGAAATGCGCCATGCCGCCCTCCGTTCTCCGATCACTCTTCACCCCGCCGTGCCCGCTGGAAGCCCGTGGCAAACCGCCCCACGAGGGATGGTCGCAGGCGAGTGCGGGAACAGCACTTGTCATGACGAGCAGGGTGATGATTGCAGAAGAGATCGCCGTCGCGGACCAGATGATGGCCGAAGCCGGGGAACTGGTGGCGACGGCACGTCGTCACGGAGCCGAGCTGCGTCTGGCGGGTGGTTTGGCCGTCCGCGCGCATTGCCGGGACCGCTTCTGCGCACGGCCGTATCGCGACATCGACGTCGTAGCCCGGCGCAATCAGTACAGGCAGGTGAAGGACACCTTCGCCGCGCTCGCCTACGAAGAGAACACATTCTTCCGCATCGGCAGCGCCGGCGCCGTGACCCAGTTCTACCGGCCCTGCGTCCACCCGGTCGGCGAACGCTGGGCCCACATCGACGACCGCGCCGACGTGTACTTCGACGACTTCCGTCTGCACCACCGCATCGCGCTCCGCCGCCGCCTGCTCCTCGAGGATCTCACCATTCCCGTCAGCGACGTGCTTCTGATCAAGCTACAGCGGACCTCGCTGGACGATGACGATATCCGCGATGCGCTCTCGCTACTCAAGGACGTGCCCCTGAGCGAGCTGGACAGGCCGGGAGAACTGAACGTGGCGTACATCGCGCGGATATGTGCCGGCGATTGGGGTCTGCAGCACGACGTCGAGCGCAGCCTGCAACGCTGTCGTCTCGAGATGGCGCGCTTCGCGCTCAATCCAGTCGAAGTCCGCCGCGTGACGAGTGCCATCGACCTGATCGAGCACGCTCTGAGCCAGACCCCCAAGCCCACGCGCTGGCGGCTACGCGCGCTTATCGGCGAGGCACTGCCCTGGAGCGATGTCGTCGACGACCGCGATGGGCAGCGGATCACCGCACTCGAACGGCCTCGCTGAGCGTCATCCGCGATCAGCATCGCTCGTTGAGCGGTCTGCGGGCACTGACGGTCCCGCAACCTGGCCGAGCATGAGCTGCGAGAAGCGCTGTCCGCTTGAGGGTCGAGACCCTCGAGCAGGGAAGGCGCGCGCCGGCGAGCCGCGACGACGCTGCGGTCGTCGTCCTTGGTTGTACCGACAGCTACGCCTCGACGAGGATCACGAGGGTCTCGGGCAGGACACCGTCGTACGCCATCGCCTCGGCCATCGGTTCGGTCTGCATCGCGGCCATGAGGCCATCCATATCGGCGACGTCCATGAGGACGGCCACTTGAGTCCGGTTCTCTGGATTGACGAACGTCCGGATGTTGGTGACCCCGAGGGGCCCGAAGACCTCTTCGCGCTTTGGCGATTTGAGCCAGTGGTCCGTATCCTTGACATCGTGATATCCGATCACGGTCGGCATGGTGCCTCCTTGGCGTCGTGGCCCGCACATCTGCGGGTCCGGCTTACTGTCCACGTGACACGGCGGTACCTACCTGTCGCGGCCCTGGGACTAACGCGCGAAGCCGTTGAGGGGAGCGCGTCGGCTACGGTCGGCGGCAGATCCGATTGACTTGGCCGAGACCCCCAAGCACACGCCCGACAGAGCGGGGAGCCGTGACGGCCCATAGTTGTACGCGCAGCGTCTTCATGACGACAAGGCGGGGCGACTCCGGCCGCGACCCAAGAGACCGGGGCGACCAAAGCTCGCACTGGCGCGCGCGGGGGTTGCAGCGGGGGGTTGCAGATCGCCGATCGCTTGGTCGGTCCGTCTCTTGCGTCTTGATGGGAGGCTCGTCGCGCGGCTATTTCCGTGCAAGGGAGGCGCTCTCCCAACTGAGCTAGCGGCCCACGGGAGGACAAGTATAGCGCGGGATAAGGGACTGACCTTGCTGACGGTGCATACGCAGCATCGACAGCCCCAGGGCTGTAGCGTGGTTGCATACGGAGTTGCACACTCCACCCCATCGAGGACCCTGAAGACGATGCAGATGAAACGCTGCCCGACTGGGGCCCGAGAAGCTGGGCACGGCGCCCCGTCCTTTCCCTGGGCGTTCGTCGCGTCCCTGCACAGCCAGTGAATGCCCCCTTGGCAGACTCGGTGCTATGGTCTTGGGCGGAGGAGGGAGCTGTATCGAAAACCCTTCGCAGTCTGCCCTCCAGTAGTTGGGCGCCGTCAAGGGGTTTGCGTGATCCTTCGCCCAGAGACCACGCGGGATTTCGATGGCATCCGCGAGGTCAACATCGTCGCCTTCCAGGGTCACCCCTACAGTCAGCAGACAGAACATCTCATCGTGGAGGCATTACGGGCGGCCGACGCCCTGGAGTTGTCGCTCGTCGCTGAGACTGACGGCGAGGTAGTGGGCCACATCGCATTCTCGGCTGCAGACATCGGCGCCTCGTCGACGGGCTGGTTTCTGCTCGGGCCGGTGGCGGTCCGGCCGGCCCGCCAAGGCGAGGGGATCGGACGCGCGCTGATCGAGACTGGTCTCGATGCGCTGCGCTCTCGGGGAGCCTGCGGGTGCGTCCTGGTCGGAGATCCAGCCTTCTACGGCCGTTTCGGATTCAGGCAGTGTCCGGGCGTGACCTGGAGCGGCGTGCCGGAGGAGAACGTGCTCTGCCTCTTGATGTCCGGTGAGATGCCCGCCGGCGAGGTGGCGCATCATCCTGCGTTTCTGGCTGGGACGTAGGCGGCTGCGACGCGCGGCGGACGCGCCAGAAAGCGCAAGGCTGCCGGCGGCGGGCCGCAGAGCTCTAGCCGTGGTCGCCGGCCGTCCCGCGAAGCATCTTCAGCAGCTCGGTGAGTGCGCGGGGAAGGTCGCGACGCGAGCGCTCCATCGCCTCAGTGAGGGCGACAGCCGCCTGCGGCTCGTGGAGCGCGGGCCCGTGGCCGACCAGGAGGTGCTCGGGAGCGTACGCCGCGAGCGCTCGAGGCGGCCAGAGACGCAGCCCGATGCTCACGCCGGCACCGGTCGGACCCGGTGCGTACGCCCGGGCGGTGCCGACCGCCTCGGCCACGACGAGCGTCCTTCGCGCTGGCCACCAGAGCGCGACCTCGCGCCAGAAGCGGATGTCGACCACCGGGATGACGCGGAACGGCGTGTCGGGAAGCGATGCCGGGACGCTCAGATGAGGGACACCGAGCCGGGCCGCGATCGTCGCGCAGTCACGATTGTGCCGATCGAGGAGCTGGATCACGGCGACAGGTTCCCCGAACGCCGCGGCGCGCTCGAGCACGGTGGGATCCCAGGTGGGGTCGATCAGCCAGACCCGGCCGGCATCGACGAGGGCATGTGAGGTGCGCGATATCGGCTCGCGCACCGTCCACGTCAGTCCCACCGGACTCTCGTCGACGGACGGGCCAGCCGCGCGGGCCAAGGGTGCGTTCTCCTGCTCCGACATCGTGTGCTTGGTCTTGCCCGAGAACGCCGGTAAGCAAGCGAGGGCCAGGTTCGGCCGCTTGCCAGCCGGCGAGTCCTGACCGACCTCAGCGGCGCTAGCGCCGGCGCGCCTGAACCGCACGCACCCGTCCGCTTCACGCTGCTCGCCCACGGGAAGACTCTTGCTACAACGCCGAGGAGGACACGTGGGCGGCGGCATCAAGCTGGGCCGGCTGTTCGGCATCGAGATCACCATCCAGCCAAGCTGGTTCGTCATCATGGTCGTGCTGACGTGGTCGCTGGCCACGACCGTGTTCCCCTCGACGTTCATGGGGAGTCAGGCAGCGTACTGGGTCGTGGGCGCCCTGGCCTCGCTGCTGCTGTTCGCCTCGGTGCTCGTTCACGAGCTCGCGCACTCGCTCGTCGCACGGGCGCAGGGCATCCGCGTGAAGGGCATCACCCTGTTCCTGCTCGGCGGGATCTCGAGCATCGAGGACGACCCCAGCAGCCCAGGACGTGAAGTCCTCTTGGCTGGGGTCGGCCCGCTCACCAGTCTCCTGCTCGGTGGCGTCCTCATCGTCGCCGGCCTCGCCCTGCGCGCGCCGGCATCGGTACACGTCCTGTTGATCTACCTCGGCTCCACGAACGTGATCCTGGCTGCCTTCAACATGCTGCCCGGCTTCCCGCTCGACGGCGGGCGCGTGCTGCGCGCCATCCTTTGGGCGCGCTGGAACGATCCCGAACGGGCCACGCGCGGCTCCGCCCAGGTCGGTCGCGCCCTCGGGTATGTCATGGCCGGCGGCGCAGTGCTGCTGGTGGCGATGGGGAACCTCTTGGGCGGGCTGTGGATCGGCCTCATCGGCTGGATGCTCGTCCAGGCGTCACAGGGCGCCATCCAGGCCGCCGTCGTCGAGCGCCGACTGCGTGGGGTCCGCGTGACGCGCCTCATGACCAAACCCGTCGCCTGGGTGCCGCCGTACGTGACGCTCGAGTCGGCTGCGCATGACTACCTGCTCGCCAACAACGCCCAGTGCCTGCCGGTCCAGGGCGGGGAGCAAGGCGAGTTCGACGGGGTGATCTGCCTCTCGGACCTGCAGCGCAGGGCGTCCGCCGCATGGGGCCGAGACCGCGTCATCGATGTCATGAGCAGACGCGAGGACACGCTGGCGGTTTCCCCCGATCGCCCGGCCATGGAGGCCCTCAAGCTCATGGCCACCCGTCACGTCGATCGGATCGCTGTCCTGGAGGATGGCCATCTGCTCGGCTTGGTCGACCGCGCCGCGGCATTCGAGTATCTCCACCGGCGCGAGCTTGTGGAGAACCGCCGCGCACACTTGCGGCTCGTGCCGCCGCCGGCCTCCGCCGGCCCGAAGGACCCGGCGGAGGCGACGCCGTCGAAGCTCGCGTCGTAGTCGCGGCGACCGCCGTCCCGAGCTCAGGAGCCGCGGTGCAGCCGGGCCGAGACCTCCGGCAGCGGATCCCAAGGTCGGGCAAGCATGGCGGAGGTGTCCTATCCATATGACCTGACCTCCAGGGTGTCCGGGTGCTGTGGGGGCGGGCCGTGGCGGCGGCGCGGCGGCGGTCAAACGCTTCTCTTCCGGGCAAGGGGGAACACCCCGGTCAAGAGTCCTGCACCTCATAACGCGACGCCAGAGGTTGGATCATGGAGATCAATCCCTACGACCGGCTCCCGCAGACGCGGTCGTTCCGAGTGACGAGCGACGACTTCCTCGACGGCAAGGCCATGCCGCGCGAGGGCGCCAGCGAGAGCGCCGGCGGCAAGAACACCTCGCCCCCGCTCTCGTGGTACGGCTTCCCGCCGGAGACGCGCAGCTTCGCGATCACCATGTACGACGCCGACGCGCCGACGCCGAGCGGGTTCTGGCACTGGGCGATCGTCGACATCCCGGCGGGGACGAAGTCGCTGGCGCGCGGCGCCGGCGGTGACGACGCCGGGCTCCCGCCCAAGGCGTACCACCTGCGCAACGACGCCGGCGTCGCCGGCTACGTCGGCCCCGCCCCGCCACCCGGCCACGGCCGGCACCGCTACTTCATCGCCGTGCACGCCGTGGACGTGGAGTCGCTCGGCATCGGCAAGGAGGCGAGCCCTGCGTACTTGAGCTTCGCCCTCCTCTCACACACGCTCGGCCGCGCCCTCATCGTGCCGTGGTTCGAGGCCGAGGCGCAGCACCAGGCGGCCTGACCGCGGTCGGGCCGCGCATCACCCACTACCGTTTGAGGAGGCTGAGGTCAGATGTCGACTCAGCTCGCTGGAAAGAGGATCGCCATCCTCGCCACGGATGGCGTGGAGGAGATAGAGCTCACGGCGCCGCGCGAGGCGCTGGAGAAGGCCGGCGCCACGGTGGAACTGCTGGCGCCGGCGCCCGGGTCCATCCAGGCGATGGACCACCAGGACAAGAGCCGCCGCATCCCGGTCGATCGCACGGTCGGAGAGTCGAAGCCGGAGGAGTACGACGGCCTCGTGTTGCCCGGCGGCGTCGTCAACGCCGACAAGCTGCGCATCGACCGCCCGTCCGTGGAGTTCGTCCGGTCGTTGCTCGCACGCGGCCTGCCCGTGGGCGTGATCTGCCACGGCCCGTGGATCCTCATCGAGACGGGGCTGCTCAAGGGCCGCACCCTGACCTCGTACCCGACCCTGCGCACCGACCTCGAGAACGCCGGCGCGCGCTGGGTCGACGAGGAGGTACGCAACGACCACGGGCTCGTGTCGAGCCGCCGGCCGGCCGACCTGCCCGCCTTCTGCGCCAAGCTCGTCGAGGAGGTGGCCGAAGGCCGGCACCAGGTCTGGGCGGCGTAGACAGCGGCCGGCGGGCGGCGCGGCAGGAGGGCGTCGCCGTGCACTAGCATGTGCGCAATATGACCGACCCCTCTCAGCGCACGCGCAGCCGCGACCTCGGGGCCGCGGCCCTCATCCTCCTGGCCCTGATCTGGGGCTACAACTGGGTCGTCATGAAGATCGGCCTCCGCTACGCCGAGCCGTTCGCGTTCGCGGCGTTGCGCACGTTCTTGGGGGCGCTCGGCCTGTTCGTGCTGCTGCTCGTGCTGCGGCGCTCGCTGCGGCCGCAGGCCGTGGGCTACACGATCCTCATCGGTCTGCTGCAGACAACGGGTTTCGTCGGCCTGATGATGTGGGCGCTGCAGAGCGGCGGCGCCGGCAAGACGTCGGTGCTCACCTACACGATGCCGTTCTGGCTGCTGCTGCTGGCCTGGGCGTTCCTCGGCGAGCGGCTGCGCGGGACGCAGTGGGCGGCCGTGGGCGTCGCCCTCGCCGGCCTCCTCCTGGTACTCAGCCCCTGGCGGCTCACCGGCGCCTTCAGCAGCCTGCTGGCGGTGGCCGCGGGCCTTTCGTGGGCGGCGAGCGCCGTCGTCGTCAAGACCCTGCAGCGACGGCGCCAGGTGGACCTGCTCTCGCTCACCACCTGGCAGATGCTCTTCGGCTCGCTGCCGCTGGTCCTGATCGCGGCGCTCACGTGGCACGGCGGCCCGCAGTGGACGGCGACGTTTGTCTGGACGCTGGCTTACAACGTCGTGCTCGGTAACGCCCTCGCCTGGCTCCTGTGGCTGTACGCCTTGCGCCGGCTCTCGGCCGGCGCCGCCGGCCTGGGCACGCTGTTCACGCCGGTCATCGGCGTCGCGGCGGCGTGGCTGCAACTGGGCGAGCGGCCGGCGCCGAGCGAGGCCGCGGGCATGGCGCTCATCATCGGGGCGCTGACGCTGCTGGCGGCGCGCGGCGTCGTGCTCGGCCGCCGCGCGCCGCAGGTCCCGGACGAACTGGCGGACGTGCCGCCGATGGCCGAGTGACGCAGACCGGCGGCTAGACCGCCGTCGTCTCCCTGGTGGCCTCGTCGAAGGCGACCTCGTAGATGTCCGCCGAGACACGCGTGCCCCAGCCCTTGTTCTTGGGCGACATACCCGAGAGGATCGCGTCGGCCTCGCGCACCTGTTCGCGGTCCTCGCAATACACGCACACCGCAACGCTGCCGTCGCGCCGGTTGACGAGCATCTCCACGCGGCTGGTCACCTCGGCCAGGCGCGCCGGAAGCTCACTCGTCATCTCGCCGCGCCGCAGGGCGGCGATGCCCTCGCTCATCAGGGCGCCCTCGGCGGCTATCTCATCCGGGTCTCCGCCCTCGAAACGGGCGATCCGCACATACATGGCTGTCTCCTGACCTCGTCAGGTGTACTGGCTGAACTTGACGGTCCGGGTGTTCCCGCAGGAGCGAGGCCTCTGACCGTTGGGCCGGGGCGTCCGGCCGCCGGGCGCCCCTGTGTAGCCGCGCCCGGCGTTCGGCCGCCGGCGCGCGCCAGTCTAGCCGCGCCCGGCGGCGCGCCGCACGGCTTCGGCGAGAGCCGCGGGCGGCTGCGCGCCGCTCAGGCCGGTGCGCTCGCCGAAGACGAAGGTCGGCACGGCGTGGATACCGAGCTCGGCGGCGCGCCGCTCCTCGGCGCGCACTTCGGCGGACCAGGCGTCGCCGGCCAGGATGGCGCCGGCCCAGCCGGCGCCGAGGCCGGCGGCCGCCGCCGCCGCGTCCAGCACGGCGGCGTCGCCGACGTCCTCGCCGCGCCCCCAGTAGGCGGCGAACAGCTCGTTCGCCAGCGCCTGCTGGTACGTCTCGCCCTGCTCGAGCGCCGCCGTGAGCAGGCGGTGCGCCGCCAGGGTGTTGGGGCGCACCTTCATCGTCGCGAGGCCTGCCATCGGCAGGCCTTCGGCCGCGGCCACGTCCGCCAACCGGCGGCCGAGCGCCTCGGCCGCCCCGGGCCCGTACTTGGCCTCGAGCGAGGCCCGCGGGTCCACGCCCTCGGCCGGGATCGACGGGTCGAGCTCGAAGGCGGCGTAGCGCCAGCGGACGCCGCCGCCGTCGTCTCCCAGGAGCCTCAGTGCTGCTCGCCAGCGCTCCACGCCGACATAGCACCACGGTCAGACGATGTCTGACCAGATGACGACGTCGATCACGGCCTCGCCCTCGCTCTCGCGTAGTCGGCCGCATGGTGGCGGTACCAGTCCCACCAGATGAGCCGGTAGACCCTGAGCACGTGCGGCAGGCGGTTGAGCAACGGGATCAGCGGCAGGAAGAAGATGAGCGCGAAGATGACGAGCATGAGCGTCACCACGATGAGGTCGGCGTTGTCCCGGTCGGCGATCTGCGGCACCTCGTACCAGAACTGATACGGCGCCAGCCACCACGCCCCCGGGTACCGGCCGGTCTCGTGCACGATCCCCCACTGCGGGTTGCCCTGCTGTACCAGGTGCGTGGCGCTGTCCATGTAGGGCGGGGCCGCGGCGAAGTAGAGCAGCGCCTTGGTGAAGTCGAAGGTGTACGGGTAGTAGCGGTTGTCCTCGGCGGCCAGGGCGCCCTCGAGCAGCCCGCTCTGCCCAAGGCTGAGCATGGCGTCCATCATCGGCTTCACCGGGCCGTAGTCGCCGTAGGGCACCTGCACCTGGCCGCCGTTGCTCACCGTGGCCTTGTCGAGCGCCTTGCTGTAGTTGGTGAGCCAGGCCTGCTGCTGCTTGACGGAGGCCGCCCTGTACTCCTGCAGCGGCGCCGCGTAGAGCGGGTTGATCTTGGCGATGCGCGCCAGCGGGCTGAGCACGAAGTCCCAGGCCGGGTCGATGGGCCGCGTCACGCCGAACCAATCGGCGGGCGCGACGGGGCCGAGGTGCTGGGCCGCCGAGGGGTCGTTCGTGTACGGCGGCCCGTACCCCGTCACGGCCGAGTTGTCGTCGCCGAGCAGGATGCCGGTCGTGGTCTTGAGGAAGGCGACCGGCTGGTCGTCGGCGACGTTCTTGGCGTTCACCGTGGGATAGTCGGGCGCGCCCAGCACGACGGCGAGCACGATGGCGACCACGGCGACGAAGACGAACACGAAGATGCCCTCGCGCAGCAGATCGTAGTGCTTCATGGGGACGCCGCGCAGGTTCTCCTGGGCGCGGCGTCCGTTGGCGATGGGTTCGTCGGTCATGGCTCAGTCCTCGTACGGCCGCACGGGGCTGTCGCGCCGGATCAGGAAGATGTGCAGGGAGAGGAAGAGCAGCAGGGCGGCCGGCAGGGCCGCCACGTGCAGGGTCAGCACCTGCCCGGTGTTCATCGTGTTGAAGAAGGCGCCGATGCCGGCGGCGTTCATCGCGTCCTTGGCCTGCGTGCCGATCCACTGCGAGTCCCAGTTGCTCTGCAGCAGGAAACCCGTGAGCCCTGTGAAGATGCCGAGCCCGAGGAGCAGCGCGCCGACCATCCAGGTGAGCCAGCGCCCGTCGCGCCACGCGCCGAGGAAGAACTTGGTGGTGAAGTGCAGGATCATCCCGAGGAAGAACAGCTGCACGCTCCAGAAGTGCACGGCGTTGGCGAAGCGGCCGACGCTGTTGGTGTGGTACCAGAAGGGGCCGCCGAGGGCGAGGAACAGGCCCGAGACGATGATCACGACGAGGGCCATCAGGGTCGCCGCCCCGAAGAGATAGGCGACCGAGTTCACGTACACCGGCATGCGCGTGGGCAGCGCGTCCTCGAGCGTGAGGTCGAGACGCAGGTAGCGCTGCACGCTGCGCGTGAGGTTCATCGCTCAGTCCTTGCCTTCGATGAACCGGGGCAGGCGCAGGGCAGCTCCAGCTATGAACACCACCGCCACGGTGATCCAGGCGATGAGGTTGGGCCACGCCACCGTGAAGGGCACGTTGAAGAGGCTGAAGAAGAAGTGCGGCACCGCCGGCAGCGCTTCGGGCGGCAACGGGTGCATGGCTTCCTCCCTCGATAAGCTCGCAGTCTCGATCCCGCCGCTCAGAAGTTCTCGGCGTAGATCTCCTGGTAGGCCCGGGGATGCCCGCAGAGAGGGCAGACCTCGAGCGCGACCGGGCCCTCGTGCATGTAGCCGCACTTGCGGCAGATCCACTTCACGGGCTCGGACTTCGTGAACACGCCGTCGCTGCGGACGTTGTCGAGCAACCTGCGGTAGCGCTTCTCGTGCCAAGCCTCGACCATCGCGACCCGGCGGAACGTGGCGGCAGCGTCGGCGAAGCCCTCGGACTCGGCAACGTCACCGAACGCCGGGTAGAGGTCCGTCCACTCCTCGTTCTCGCCCTCGGCGGCGGCCGTCAGGTTCTCGGCGGTGGTGCCGCCGAGCATGCCCGCCGGGTAGGCGGCGGTGATCTCGACGACGCCGCCCTCGAGGTGCCGGAAGAACTCCTTGGCGTGCTGCCCCTCGTTGTCCGATGTCTCCAGGAAGACCGCCCCGATCTGCTGGAAGCCCTCTTTCTGCGCGATCTTGGCGAAGTAGGTGTAGCGGTTGCGCGCCTGGCTTTCGCCCGCGAACGCCTTGAGGAGGTTGCGCTCGGTCTGTGTGCCCTTGAGGCTCGGCATGCCGGCTCCTTCCAACGGGGGTCACCTACCGCCAGTCTACCTGCTCCCGGCCCGTTCGCGGGGCGGGCGCCGTATCCGCCGCGGCTCTACTGGCGCACGGCCACGAGGCTCACGCCGAGCTTCTCCTCGAGATCGTTGATGCGCGCCAGCTGCTCGCCGCTGATCGGCGCCGGGTCGAGGGCGTGGCAGTTGAATGCCAGCAGCGGCACTCCGAGCTCCTCTTCGAGCGCGACGATCTGCCCCAGCTGGTCGTCGCCGATCTTGGTCGCGAGACTGCACAACATGGCGGCCGCCCTTCCTGCGTCGGAACCTGTCGCAGGAGGTACTACCCGGGCCGCCGGCGGCCTAGAGCGTTGGCCGGCGGCCGGCGTCTAGTGCTTGTGGTGGCGCGCGCCGCCCTTGCGCTCCCGGTGTTTGCCGTTCGCGGTCACGGCGCGGCGCTGCGCGTGGCCGCGGTTCTTGACGCTGGTGAGCACCCAGAGGATGAGGCTGGCGAACGCGATCGAGGCGATGACGCCGCCGGGCTGCAGCTTGAAGCCGTACCCCATCAGCAGGTTGACGACGATGCCGGCGATGAGCGAGCCGCCGATGCCGACGAGGAACAGCGTTCCCCAGTCCGAGGGGTGCATGTCGTGCCGCACCAGCAGGCTCGCGGCCCAGCCGGCGACCATGCCGATGACGACGTACGCGAGGATGCTCCACATGATGCCGCACGCTCCTTGCCGATCCGTTGGCTTGCCTCGGCGGATGTTACAGCATCGGCGCGGCGGGCCGGCAGGCTCCGCCGCCGCGCACGTCAGTGGTGGAACCCGGCGCCCTCCGTCCCGTGCAGCGGCGCCGGCAGCTTCTTCAGGTCCTTGACCTTCTCCCTGAGGTCGGCGAGCAGCATGTCGGCCACGTCGGCGCTCATGCCGCGGCGCACGACGATGCGCAGCGCCGCGAGGTCCTCGCGGTTCTTGGGGAACGTGTAGGCGGGCACCTGCCAGCCGCGCTCGCGCAGCGCCGCAGAGACGTCGAAGACCGTGAAGTTCTCGATCTCGTCCTTGAGCTTGAAGGCGAACACCGGCAGCTCGTCCCCCTTCGTGAGCAGCTCGAACGGTCCCATCGCGGCGACCTTCTCGGCGGTGTACATCGCCACTTTGCGCGAGTAGCCCTGGAGCCGCTCGTAGCCCTCGAAGCCGAAGCGCAGGAAGTTGTAGTACTGCGCCACCACCTGCGAGCCGGGGCGCGAGAAGTTGAGCGCGAAGGTGGGCATCTCGTCGCCGAGGTAGTTGACCCAGAAGATGAGGTCCTCAGGCAGCGCCTGGGCGTCGCGCCAGATGGCCCAGCCGACGCCCGGGTAGACGAGCCCGTACTTGTGCCCGGAGACGTTGATCGACTGCACCCGGGGCACGCGGAAGTCCCACTCCAGGTCCTGGTCGAGGAAGGGGGCGATCATGCCGCCCGAGGCGCCGTCAACGTGGATGGGGATGTCCAGGCCGGTGCGCTTCTGCAGGTCGTCGAGCAGCTCCGAGGTCTTCTTGACGTCTTCGTAGCTGCCGTCGAAGGTGGAACCCATCACGACCACGACGCCGATCGTGTTCTCATCGCAGAGCTTGACCGCCTCTTCCGGCGAGAGGTGGTAGCGCTCGCCCTCCATGGGCACGAGGCGCATCTCCACGTCCCAGTAGTTGGCGAACTTGTCCCAGCACACCTGGACGTTGATGCCGGTGACCAGGTTGGGCCCGTCCGCCGGCTTGCCCTCGGCCTTGCGCCGTTTCTGCCAGCGGCGCTTGAGCGCGAGGCCGCCGAGCAT
This sequence comes from uncultured Thermoleophilia bacterium, assembly GCA_963709845.1. Lineage (GTDB taxonomy): Bacteria > Actinomycetota > Thermoleophilia > UBA2241 > UBA2241 > CAIXSE01. The sequence goes on along the minus strand of CAVPXV010000003.1, from coordinate 83,604 downwards.
CGCCGCCTCGCTGGAGCCCGTGGTGGAGCAGCCGGTGGCTGCGCGCGGGTCGGGGGCGTGGTAGAGACGGCTCAGCATGTTGACGCAGCGCATCTCCATCGCGGCGGTCTGCGGATACTCGTCCTTGTCGATCATGTTCTTGTCGAAGGTCTCGGCCATGAGCCTGTCGGCATAGGGGTCCATGTAGGTGGTCACGAACGTCGCCAGGTTGAGCCGCGCGTTGCCGTCGAGCATCAGCTCGTCGTGCACGATCTGGTAGGCGACCTCGGCCGGGCTCTCGCGTTCGGGCAGCTCGTGCTGGGGGACGCGCGGCATCTCGGCCGAGAAGAGCGCCTCGACGGGCACGTCGCGGGCGTGCCTGTGCGGAGCCTTGGGATGCTGAAGCGCCATTGCAGGACCTCCTGGTCGCAGGCCGGTACCCGGCCGTATGGTCCTTAGTACCATCGCACAAGTCGATGCGTGGCGCGGCGTTTGGCCCAAGACGCCTGGCGCCGCGCCGGGGCCGCGGCGCAGGTGACAGGTAATCGGCGAACCGATAGCGTGCGCCCATGGCGTTCAACCTCCTCCAGGGCTGGCTGCTCCTCTTCTTCCTGATCTACTGGTTCGTCCTCGTGGTGCTCCTCGTCTCGGACGACCGCGAGCCCTCCATCACCATCGCCTGGCTGTTCATCCTCATCTTCGCGCCCGTCGTCGGCGTGTTCTTCTACTTCTTCTTCGGGCGGGACTGGAAGGTGGTGGCGGCGCGCCGTGGATGGGTCAAGGAGCTCATGCAGATAAAGGCCGCGGCGATGCAACCGATCTACGAGCGCAACCAGGCCGCCGCCAGACGCTTCGAGGACGAGTGGAGCGGCACCGTCGCCGGTCACGTCTCGAACGCCATCTCCGCGCAGGAGGTCACCGAGGTCCTGCCGGCGCGCACGATCGAGCTCTTCTCCACGGGCGCGCCCAAGTTCGCCCGCCTCAAGGAGGACATGGCCGAGGCGCAGCGCTTCATCCACCTGCAGTACTTCATCTGGGAGAAGGACGAGCTCACGGCCGACGTGACGCGCATCCTCCTCGAGCGCCTCAAGGCCGGGGTCGAGGTGCGCGTCATGTACGACTGGATCGGGAGCGTGTCGTTCAAGAAGGACGAGCTCGACGCCCTCAAGGCGGCCGGCGCCACGGTGCGCGCCGACGTCACCGACCTGGCGCGCATCAACTACCGCAACCATCGCAAGATCGCCGTCATCGACGGCGAGATCGGCTACACCGGCGGCATGAACATGGGCCAGGAGTACATCGACGGCGGCGAGCGCTTCGCCACCTGGCGCGACTCGCACCTGCGCCTCACCGGCCAGGCGGTGGCGGCCCTCGAGAAGCTCTTCGCGGCGCGCTGGTACGAACGCCGCAAGTACCGCGAGGACCTGTTCACCGAGAAGTACATGCCGGCGCCCGAGCCCGGGCCGGCGGCGGCCCGCCAGGGCACGCTCGTGCAGGTGGCGTCCCAGAGCGTCGAGGATCCCTGGGACACGTCACGGCGCGCACACATGGTGGCCATGGCTCAGGCGGAGAAGTCGCTGCACGTGCAGTCGCCCTACTTCGTGCCCGACTACAGCATGTACGACGTGCTCATCAACGCCGCACTCAGCGGCATCGACGTGCGCTTCATGATGACCGGCATCCCCGACAGGAAGACCGCCTTCTGGACGGCGCAGTCGTACTTCCGCGACCTGCTGCTGGCCGGCGGCCGGATCTACCTGTACGAGGCGGGCTTCTTCCACGCCAAGACCATCGCCGTGGACGGCAGGATCTGCGCCGTAGGCACCATGAACCTCGACAACCGCAGCCTCAAGCTCCACAAGGAGCTGATGTGCTGGGTGTTCGACAGGAGCTTCACGGCCCAGGTGGAGGCGGCTTTCGCCGAAGACCTGGAGAGCTGCCGCGAGGTGACGCTCGCTGACGTCGACGCGCTGGGCCGCCTCAAGACCTTCCGCAACCAGGGCGTACGGCTGTTCTCCAACGTGCTGTGAGGGCTCGGCCCGGGAAGCCTGAAGCTGGCCCGGGCTTCCCGGGGCTGCTAGCGTTCACGTGATGACGCCACCCGACGACATCCAGGTGAAGGTCGAGGCCTCGCCGGCGCGAAGGCGCTGGGCGATCGTCAAACGCGTGCTCATCCTCGGGGTCACGGCCATCGGCCTGTACGTCGTGTGGCCGAGCCTCGCCGATGTGTTCCGTGCGGGCCCGCGGCTGGCCACCGTGAGCCCGGTGTGGATCTTCCCCATCTGCGTCGCCGAGGTCGCGAGCTTCGTCTGCATGTGGGCGCTCCTGCGCCTGGCGCTCGACAGCCGCGAGTGGTTCCCGATCGCCACCGCGCAGCTGGCCGGCAACGCCTTCAGCCGTATCGTTCCCGGCGGCGCGGCGGCGGGCGGCGCGATGCAGTTCGACATGCTCAAGCGCGCCGGCATCGCCCCGACCCGCGCCGCCACGAGCGTCACCGCTGTGTCACTGATCTCGACGGCGACGCTGCTCGGCCTGCCCATCCTCAGCATCCCGGTGATCCTGCTGAGCGGCGCACCGGTCAATCGCAGCCTGCTCACCGTCGGGTCCATCGCGCTCGTGGTCTGCGTCGCGGCCATCGCAGGCGGCGCCGTGCTTCTGTTCGCCGACAGGCCGCTGCGCGCCGTCGGCCACGCCTTCCAGGCCGGGCGCAACCGCATCTTCCGCCACCGCCAGCCCGAGACCGGGCTCCCGCAGCGCCTCGTCGAGGAGCGCGACCTCATCCGCCATGTGCTCGGCTCGGGCTGGTGGCAGGCTCTGATGTACGCGGCCGGCAACTGGCTCCTCGACCTCACGGCGCTGCTCCTGGCGCTCGCCGCCGTCGGGGCGCGGCCGCGCGCCTCCGTCGTGCTGCTGGCCTACGTCGTGGCTGCGTTCCTCGGCATGATCCCCATCACGCCGGGCGGTCTCGGCTTCGTTGAGGCAGGCCTGGTCGGCACGCTCGGCCTCGCCGGCATCGGCGCACAGCAGGCGGTCCTTGCCACCCTGCTCTACCGCCTCGTGGCCTACTGGCTGCCGATGCCCGCGGGCGCCGTGGCCTACGCCGTCTTCACCCGTCGCTACGGCCGCGCCAAAGTGGCGCGCATCAACGGCGGCGCGCCGCGGCGAGGCGGGTAGGCGATCCGGCGGCAAGCGGGCGGCGTGGCGCCATGCGGCGCCGAAGCGCCGGGCGGCATCAACCGCAGCCCCCGCAGCCGCAGCCCCTGCAGCCGCGGAGCGGCGGAGCGGATGCATCCTCGACTTCGCCGGTGGCGCCCCTGACGGCGCGGCCGGAGGCGGCGAGGGCCTCGCGGAAGCGCCGATACGGCTCCACCGGCAGGCACGGGTCGCACGCCGTGCAGGCGTGCTCCGCTCCTCTGCCGGCCTCCACGATGAGGCGCAGGTCGTCCTCGGCCTCGCGCGCCTCCTCGCCGGACAGGCGGCGCAGGTCGGCGAGCGCCTGTGCCGCCACGCCCAGGAGGCATTCGCAGCCGGCGCAGGCCTCGATGGCGGCGATCTCGTTGAGCTCCTCGCGGAGCGCCAGGATGGCGACCTCTGCGGTCATGAGCGGCTTCTTCCCCGGGCGCGGCGCCGCGACTCCCGCGGCGCCGCGGCGTCCCACGTCAGCGCGCGCCACTTTGCGACGAAGCGGGTAGTGTTAGTGCGATGAGCGACGAGTGGCGCATCGAGCACGACAGCATGGGCGAGGTCCGCGTCCCGGCGGCGCACTACTGGGGGGCGCAGACGCAGCGTGCCGTGGAACACTTCCCCATCGGCGTGGAGCGCTTCCGCTGGGGGCGCCCGGTGATCCGCGCGCTCGGCATCCTCAAGCTGGCGGCGGCGCGCGCCAACGCCGAGCTCGGCCAGCTGCCGCAGGACAAGGCCGAGCTCATCGCGCGCGCCGCTCAGGAAGTGATCGACGGCGTCCTCGACGCCGAGTTCCCGCTCGTCGTCTTCCAGACGGGCTCGGGCACCCAGAGCAATATGAACGCCAACGAGGTGATCGCCAACCGCGCCGACGAGCTCGCCGGGACCGGGCGGGGGGCCGGCCGCCCGGTCCATCCCAACGACGACGTGAACCGCGGCCAGTCGAGCAACGACACCTTCCCCGCGGTGATGCACATCGCCGCCGCCGGGCAGCTCGAGGACGTGCTCGTCCCGGCGATCAGCACCCTGCGCGACACCCTGCAGGCCAAGTCCGAGGAGTACGCCGGCGTCGTCATGGTGGGCCGCACGCACCTGCAGGACGCGACCCCCCTCACGCTCGGGCAGGTCATCTCCGGGTGGGTGGCGCAGTTGGACCAGGCTCTCGAGGGGGTGCGCGCGACGCTGCCGGGCCTCTACGAGCTGGCGCTCGGCGGCACCGCCGTGGGCACCGGCCTCAACACCGACCCGCGCTTCGCCGAGACCGCGGCGCAGCACATCGGCGCGCTCACCGGCCGGCCGTTCCGCCCGGCGCGCAACTTCTTCGCGGCGCTCTCGGCGCACGACGCGCTCGTCAACGCCAGCGCCGCCCTGCGCACGCTCGCCGGCGACCTCATGAAGATCGCCAACGACGTGCGCCTGTACGCGTCCGGCCCGCGCGACGGCATCGGCGAGCTGCTCATCCCCGAGAACGAGCCCGGCTCCTCGATCATGCCCGGCAAGGTGAACCCGACGCAGGCGGAGGCTCTCACCCAGGTAGCCGTGCAGGTCTTCGGCAACGACGCGGCGGTCGCGTTCGCCGGTTCGCAGGGCACGTTCCAGCTGAACGTCTACAAGCCCGTGATGCTCCACAACCTGCTGGAGTCCATCGATCTGCTGGCCGACGCGGCGCTCGCCTTCGAGTGTTTCTGCGCGCGCGGCCTCGCGCCCGATCTGCCCGTCATCGCGCGCCACCTCGCCGACTCGCTGATGCTGGTCACGGCGCTCAGCCCGCACATCGGCTACGAGAAGGCGGCCGAGGTCGCCCAGACGGCGCATCGCGACGGGCTGTCGCTGCGCGAGGCGGCGCTCGGCCTCGGCTACGTCACGGCCGAGCAGTTCGACGCGTGGGTGCGGCCCGAGGACATGACCCATCCGTTGGGACCTTGAAGGGCCGTCCGACGCGTGAGCCGGCGCAGAGTGGCAGGCGGCGCGGCGCCGGCGCTTCGCTCATCGACATGCTGCTCGTCGTGGCCGCGGTCTTCATCTTCGTGGTGATCGCGGCCCTGTTCGTCTTCGTCCTGCGCGTGGGCATCTAGGCGGCCCGGCGTGGCGCTCGCCGGCGCCGGCCTCAGAGGTTGGTGAGGCTCTGCGGCTGCGCGTCCTCGAGCGCGGCGCGGGCCGCGGCGGCGAGCTCGCGCTCGTGCTCGCGGCCCACGGCGAACACTCGGTAGAGGTGCGCCTTGGCGGGCACGAACTCGAGGATGCCGCTGAGCAGCTGCTCCTCGATGGCGTCGGTCACCGGGTCGTAGACGGCGATGCGCTTGGGGCCCACCAGCGGGTTCAGCGGCCGCGGATCCTGCGAGGCGATGTCCACCACGAAGTCGACGCCTTTGAGGGCCGCCGGCAGGCGCTCGACGATGGCGGCCCGGAACTCCTCGGTGCTGAGGTCGCGCGCGGCCGGCGCCGGCTGCTGGCGCTCCACGTGGTGCTCGTAGACCATGCTGTACTTCACGTGACGGTGGATGATGGATTGCCACTGCTCGGCGAGCTCGCGCTTCTCGCCGGCGAGCGGCTCGTCGAGCCACGCCTCCACGGTCGTGAACAGCGACCACTCGGTGAGCCGCCGGTACGCGGCGAGGTCGTCGAGCGGGCTCTCGGGCAGCACCAGGCGCATGGTCGGCCGGAAGATCTCGTGCAGGTGCAGGTCGATGGCGTGGCCGATGCGGTGGAAGTAGACGTTCTCGTACATGTAGAAGCGCGCGTTGAGGAAGGCGCGCAGGGCGCTGAGCGCGCGCTTGTGGAACGTGAGGCCGTCGGCGGTGCAGAAGGTGTAGTAGATCAGCCGGTCGACGTCCACGGGGCCGAGCGCGACGCCGCACATGTAGGCGTCGCGCCGCACGTAGTCGAGGTTGTCGACCGTGACCGCGCCCGAGAGGGCGCGGTGCAGCAGCCGCACCCAGCGCGGGATGGGGCCGCCGTCGGCGGCCACGCCCGCGCCCCCCTCCTCGGCGCGCACCAGGAAGGCGACGTGCCAGGGGTCGACGGCCTCATCGGCGCCGAACTGGCCGGTGGGGCTCCGGCGCAGCTCGCCGATCAGCCCCCCCAGCTCGTTGACGATGAGGTACTGCGAGACCTGTTCGTGGTCGATGCCGAAGACCGGCAGGAAGTACTCCTCGTCGCAGAAGTGGCTGAAGGGGCCGTGGCCGATGTCGTGCAGCAGGCCGGCGAGCCGCAGGGTCTCCTCGACCAGGGGCAGCGATGGCGTGGCCGGCTCGACCTCGGCCAGCGTGGTGTAGACCTGGCCGGCGAGCTGCCCGGCCAGGTGCATGGCGCCGAGGCTGTGCGCGAAGCGGCTGTGCTCCGCCGTGGGGAACACCCACCACGAGCTCTGCAGCTGGTGGATGCGTTTGAGACGCTGCACCCAGGGGTTGTCGATGACGTCGGCCTCGGCGATCTCGCCGGCGCGCGAGAGGGTGATGCGCAGGTACCCGTAGAGCGGGTCGGCGATGAGGTGGACGTCGTCGTAGGGGAGCTTCATGAGCCGAACCCTACCGCCGTGCCCGTAGACCGACAAGGCACGGCGAGCGCCGCCCGGACGCTACTCGGCGGGCGGCGCATCCTCGAGCAGGCTCCGGTAGGCGCGCTCGTGCGCGCCGACGAAGCCGTCGATGCCGAAACGCTCCTCGACGGCCCGCCGGCACTCCGCGGGATCGATCTCGCCGATGCGGCCCGCGGCCTCGACCATCTCGTCGGCCGTCTCCACGATGAAGCCGGTGCGGCCGTCCTCGATGACCTCCGGCACGGAGCCGTGGCGCATGGCGATCACCGGCGTGCCGCAGGCCAGCGACTCGATCATCACGAGGCCGAACGGCTCGGGCCACTGGATCGGGAAGAGCGTGCAGCGGGCGCGCTTGTACAGCTCGACCTTGGTGTCGTGGTCCACCTCGCCGCGGAAGTGCACGTTGTCCGAGAGGTACGGCTCCACCTTCTCCGCGTAGTACGCGCGCTCGGGCCCTTCGTTGACCTTGCCGGCCATGATCAGGCGCGCGCCCAGGCGGCGCGCAACTTCGATGGCGGTGTGCGCCCCTTTGTCGGCGGTCATGCGCCCGATGAAGAGGTAGTAGTCGTCCTTCTCGGCGCTGAACGGCATGTGTTCCACGTCCACGGCGTTGGGGATGGTCCCGACGAAGCGCAGGTCGGGGAAGCCCAGGCGCTGGTAGTCCGAGATGGCGATGAAGGCGAGGTCGTGGCGCAGGGAGCTGAGCATGTCCTGCGTCGCCTGGTCGGCCGGGCCGTGCAGGGTGGCGACCACCGGCGTGCCGACCAGCCGGTGCACGAGCGCCCCCATGGCCCGGCTGGTCATGCCGTCGTGGTCGTGGAGGACGTCGAACTCACGGGCCATGGTGTAGGCCTCGAGGCTGTGGATGACCTCGAGGTGGCCGCCGTTCTCGATCTGCTCGTAGGGCGCGCGCGAGAAGATGTAGCTGAGGCGCGCCTGCGTCGTCGAGTCGCCGCTGGCGAACAGGGTGACGTCGTGGCCGCGTCGCACGAGGCCCTCGGTGAGCAGGCTGACGACGAACTCGATGCCGCCATAGCGCTGCGGCGGCAGCGGAAACCAGGGCGGGGCGATCATGCCGATGCGCATCGCGGACCTCCGGGAGGAGCGGTGACGGTATGACGAGGCGCGCGCCTGACGGAGCTCAGCGGCCGCGCGCCACCTCGTTCATACCCACGCCCGGCGCCGTCTACCCCGGGCCGCGCCGGCGGCCTTCGGCGGGGCTCAGGGTGGCGCCGGCCCGGCCTGCGGGCGCGCGGCGTGCGGTAGTGTAGAGACGTGATCGACCTGCACACGCACACGACGTTCTCGGACGGCTCGTGCACGCCCACGCGAGCTCGTGGACGAAGCGGCGCGCCTGGGCCTCACGGCCATCGCCGTCACCGACCACGACACCGTGGACGGCCTGCCGGAGGCGCTGGCCGCCGGCGCGCGCCTCGGCATCCGCGTGGTGCCCGGCGTGGAGATCAACCTCGAGCACGAGCGTGTCACCATGGACATGCTCGGCTACTTCCTCGCCGGGAGCCCGAGCGACGAGCTCAGGGACACGCTGGGCGAGCTGCGCGCCTACCGCGATGAGCGCAATGCGCGCATCCTCGCGCGCCTGGCGGAGATCGGCTGCCCGGTGGATGCGGAGGACCTGGCGGCGGCGGCCGGCGACGGCGCCGTGGGCCGCCCGCACATCGGCGAGGCGATGGTGCGGCGCGGCTACGTCAGCACCATCGGTGAGGCCTTCGAGCGCTACCTCGGCCGCGGCGCCCCGGCCTGGGTGGACCGGCGGCGCCTCTCGCTCGGTCACGCGCTCCGGTTGCTGCGCGCGTCCGGCGGCCTCCCGGCGCTGGCGCATCCGGGCCTCGTCCGCACCGACGCCGCCGGCCTCGAGCGCATCGTGCGCGACGCCGCCCGGCTCGGCATGGTGGGCATCGAGTGCTACTACCCGCTGCACGACGAAGCCACGGTGAGCCGCTGCCTGGCGCTCGCTCGCAAGTACGCGCTCGCGCCCACCGGCGGCTCCGACTACCACGGCTCGGTCAAGCCCGACATCCACCTCGGCGTGGGGTCGGCGGGTCAGCCGCTCGCAGACGAGCTGCTCGGCGGCCTCGAGTGCCTCGCGGTGGACGCGCGCCGGCGCGGCTGAGCGCGCCTCGCGGCGCCGCGGATCAGCCCTCGTTTCACCCATACCCGCACGAGGTACCCGCAGTTGCCCGCCTCAGGCTTTCGCCTGATTGCCGCCTATCCCCCCGGGGGGTATAGTCGCGGCGTGGAGGTGCTCATGGATCAGGAAGAGGCCGGGCGGCTCATCAATCGCCTGCGCCGCGTGGAGGGCCAGTCGCGCGGCCTGCAGCGCATGATCGAAGAGGCCCGCCCGTGCGAGGAGATCTTCACCCAGCTGGCGGCCACCAAGGCGGCGCTCGACCGCGTCGGCGTGCTGCTCATCTCGCTGAAGATGCGCGAGTGCCTTGCCGAGGAGGTCGGCGAGGCCGACGTCGCCTCGCCGGCGGCCGTCGAGAAGGCGCTCGAGGCGTTCCTCAAGTACGCGCGCTGCGTCAAATAGGCGCCGCCCGTCGTGGCTGAGAAGTTCGACCCTGCGCACGCGTCCAAGCTCGAGAACCCGGATCGTCTCGTCGAACTGCCTCCGGCCGGCCTGATCAGGCTGCTGGCTCTCGCCGGCTCCGAGACGGTGGTCGACTTCGGCGCCGGCACCGGCATGTACACGCTGCCGGTCGCCGAGGCGCTGCCCGACGGGCTGGTGTACGCCGTCGACGAGCAGGAGGTGCTGCTCGACCGCCTGCGCGAGAAGCTCGCCGAGCACCGGCCGGCCGGCCGCGTGGAACCGGTGCTCACCGTCGCCGGCAAGGCGCCGCTGCCGGACGGCGTCGCCGACCGGCTGTTCCTCATCAACGTGCTGCATCACATCGACGACGACCCCGGCGCGCTCGCCGAGGTCGGCCGGCTACTGGCGCCCGGCGGCCGTCTCGTCTCGCTCGAGTTCGCGCGCATGGAGCGCCCGGTCGGGCCGCCCAACGACCACGTGCTCTCGCTCGAAGACCTGCATGCGACCATCGCCCGCATGGGCGTGCGCGAGATCGCCGCCTACCAGCCCGGCGAGGTGGGCCTGTACCACTTCGCCATCGTCGCCGAGAAGGCGCGGCGCGTGAGCGCCGGCCGGCCGCAGGCGCGCGCACCGGCGCGCCGCTGGTGAGTCACGTGCGCGCCGCCCACGGGCCCGGGCTGCGCGCCTCGATCGACCGCCTCGTCGAGCCCTTCGGCGGCTGGGCGGCGCTCGGCGGCGCCGGGCGAGCGCATCGCCGTCAAGATCAACCTGCTGCGCGGCGCCCCGCCCGAGAAGGCGGTGAGCACGCACCCCGAGACCCTGCGCTGCGTGCTGCGCGCGCTCAAGGAGGCGGGCGCCGAGCCCTTCGTGGCCGACAGCCCCGGCGGGCTCAACGGCCCGGCCAAGGTGGCGCGCGCCTACAGGGTCAGCGGCATCGCCGCCGTCTGCACCGCCGAGGGCGTGCAGATCGTCGACGTCGAGGACGACCATGTGACGCTGGACGCGCCGGACGGCCGCCTGTACCGCAGCTTCCCCGTAGGGCGCGCGTTCGTGGACGCCGACGCCATGATCCAGGTCGGCGTCCTCAAGACCCACCAGCTGATGCGCCTCACCGGCGGCGTCAAGCTCACCTTCGGCTGCATCCCGGGCCTCGCCAAGGCCAAGCTGCACGTCCGCGCCCAGAAGCGCGACGACTTCGCCGACATGCTGCTCGACCTGCACCTGGCGCTGCGCCCGCGGTTCACGATCATCGACGGCATCATCGCCATGGAGGGCCAGGGGCCGGGCAGCGGCACGCCCGCGCGAGCTGGGCTCGCTGTTCGCGGCCGCACGACGCGCCTGGCCCTCGACGTCGCCCTCGCCGACCGCACGGCGCACCGGCGCGCGCGACGTCTACACGATCGCGGCCTGCGCGCGCCGCGGGCTCGTCGACCTGGACGACCCGTACCGCTCGGCCGGCGACCCGATCGTGCCGGAGCCCGAGCTTCAAGCCGGCGCACCGCGACGTGCAGGAACTCCTGCCGCCGTCGCTGCACCGCGCGGCGCGCAACCTCATCACCGCGCGGCCACGCCTGGTGAACGCGGCGGCGTGCACGCGCTGCGGCGATTGCGCGTGATCTGCGGCGCCGACGCCATCCGCCTCGACCCGACCCCCGTCTACGACGACAAGCTCTGCGTGCGCTGCTACGCCTGCACCGAGGTGTGCCCCACGGCGGCGATCGACAACGTCACGCCGCGCGTCGCGCGGCTGTTCGGCGCGCGCGGCTGACCCGGGCGGCGCGCGCGACCGCACCGCTCCCTATTGGTGCTGGGGCACCGGCTTGAGCGTCGTGGTGCGGCCGGCGGCGGTGAGCGTGAGGGTGCCGCCGGCCGCAGTCTTGATCACGATGTCGCCGCCGAGCGGGTCGCGCAGGAGCAGTCCGCCGCCGCGGCGCTCGGCCGTGTACGGGACTCGGGTGGCGCCGTAGAGCACCGTGTAGGCGTCGCCCTTCTGGCTGATCTCGATGCGCCGCCCCGTGGTGGGCTCCCACCAGAGGCCGACGAAGGGGTCGCTCCTGGCGCCGCAGGCGAGCAGGGTGAGGGCGAGCGCCGCACCGATGCAGGCGAGCCCCAGCGCCGCGGCGAGACGGGGCCTCACTCCACGGCCTCCGGGCGGCCTCCCGCGGCCGCCACCGCGCCGCCCGCCGCCACGCGGAAGACCACGATCTCCGGGCGGCAGAAGGCACGCAGCGGCAGCAGGCTCGTACCGACCCCGCGGGTCACGTAGAGCTGCCTGCCGTCGACGTCGTAGGGTCCCTCCGCGAAGGGGGCCGAGAGGTCGCTGAGCAGGATGCGGCGGCCCGGCAGCGGCAGGCAGATCTGGCCGCCGTGCGTGTCTCCGGCGAGGGTCAGATGGAAGTCGCCGGGCGCGGTGCCCAGCACGACCTCGCCGTGGTGGCTGAGCAGCAGGCGCAGGACGCCCGGCCGGCGGTCGAGGCGCGGCGAGCACCGCCGGCAGGTCGTCGTGACCGCCGTCCGAGTCGTCCACGCCGGCGATCTGGAGGTCGGCCCCGGCGTGGTGGAGCGGTCACGGTCTCGTTGGTGAGCAGGCGCACGCCGCAGGCTTCGAGCGCCGCGGCATCGGTCTGGCTCACGAACGGCGCCTTGCTGTCGCCGTGGTCGTGGTTGCCGAGCACCCCGTACACGCCCAGGCGGGCGGCCGCGACGACCCGCCGCAGCTGGCGCTGCAACTCGGCCATGCCGTAGGGGCCGCCGGCGAAGTCGCCGCTGATGAGCACGAGGTCGGGGGCCGCCGCCAGCGCCAGATCGACCGCCTTGCGCGTGGCCCGCAGGTTGAGGCTCGGCGTGAAGCCGACGTGGAAGTCCGAGAGCTGGACGATGGTGAGGCCGTCCAGGTCCGCCGCGGCATCGGGCGCCTCGAGGCGCCGGTCGACGCGGCGCACGCTCTGCGCCTCGAACAGCATGTAGGCGAGGCCGAGGGCGGCGGCCGCACACAGCGCGGCCGCCGCCCTCAGCCAGTTCTTCATCACGCGCGCGGGCTCACTCGGGCGCGTCGGCCGCCGTGGCTTCCTCGCCGTCCTCGGCCACCTGCTTGCGCAGGCGCGCGCGCGTCTCCTCGATCTTGCGCTTGAGCGCCTCGCTCTGATCGACGGCGGACTCCTTGCCGGCGCCGAGGGCGCCCTTGACGCGGTCGACCTGCGCGCCCACGCCGCCCTCGCCGAAGAGCTGCTGGCGCGTCTCCTTGCCGCTCTTGGGCGCCAGCATGAGGCCCGCGACGGCACCTGCGAGGGCGCCGATCACGAACCCCCCGCGGCGCTTGCGCCGCGACGCCTTCCTCGCCGTTCTCTCCGCTCTGCCCACCGTGACACCTCCACGTCCGTTCGCGGTCTCAGGATACAGCACGCGCCGGCTCGGGGCTCCAGGCTGCCCGGCTACAGCAGTCGCGTCCCGTTGATCACCAGGCCGAAGGTACAGCCCAGGAACTCCGCCGCGCGCCGGCACATCACCATGCGCGCCAGGAAGATCTCGAAGTACTGCATCACCTGGATGATCTGCGTGTCGATCTCCAGCTCCAGCGTGATGGTCCGCGCCTCGGCGTCCACGTTGAGGAACGAGCGCGTGGTCGCCATGTTGACGCGGTCGTGGATGTCGTCCGTCTCGGGGTCGATCTCGCGCACGCGGCTGCGGTGCACGTCGCTCTTGTCGCCGAGGATCACGGCCGCGGCCAGGGGGCTGACCGCCTCCCCGTACTGCTCCTCGTGATTGCCGATGGCGCACATCACTTCGGCATACTCCTCGGCAGGCATGCCCAGGCGCTCGAGCACGTGCTGGCTGAGCAGGGCGGCGCCGATGCCGTGGTCGAGCCGGTTGATGCCGTTGCCCACGTCGTGCAGGTAGCCGGCGATCGCCGCCAGCTCGGCCTGACGCTGCGAAAAGCCGAGCCGCAGGAGCACGTTCTCGGCGATGTCGGCGACGAGTCCGGCGTGGCGCGGGCCGTGCTCCGTATAGCCGAGCACGCCCAGGGTCTCGTTGGCCTTGGCGATGAACACCTTGACCTCATGGTCGCGGCGAACGTCGGCGAGCATCACGGGCATCTATCTCACCTCGAAGGTCGAGAGGGACTCGTTCGGGACCGCGTCGCTCACCTCGACGCGACTCACGCGCGCCGCCGGCGGGCCGTGGCGGCACCAATCGAGCATGGCGTCGACGACGGCCGGGTCGCCCTGCAGGCGCAGGCCGACGCCGCCGTCGCTCAGGTTCCGCACCCAGCCGCGCAGGCCAAGGCGCTCGGCCTCCAGGCGGGCGCTGGCACGATAGTACACGCCCTGGACCCGGCCGGACACGTGCACCTCCACCACCTTCACGGCCGCTCCCTCCCCGCTGCCGCTGCGCGCCGGGGTCGGCGCCTCGGAGCCGCCGCCGCGGGCGCGCTCGCCGCCCGGCGTCTCGCCCGCCGGCCGCGCGTCGCTCACCAGCGGCACGAAGCGACAGCGCGTGTCGTGCCGCTCCAGGAAGGTGTCGCCCTCGCGCCGGACGACGGTGAGCACCTGGTCGCGCGCCGGCCGCCCGAGGGGGATCACCAGCCGTCCCCCGTCCTCCAGCTGCTCGAGCAGCGGCCGCGGTGCCTCCTGCGCGGCGGCCGCCACGAGGATCGCCGCGAACGGCGCCTCCTCCGGCCAGCCGAGGGCGCCGTCGCCGATGGCCACGCGCGCGTTCCGGTAGCCGAGGTGGGCGAGCGTCACGCGGGCGCGCTCGGCCAGAGGGGCGAGCCGCTCGACCGCGTACACCTCGCCCGCCACCTCGGCGAGCACGGCCGTCTGGTAGCCCGAGCCGGCGCCCACCTCGAGCACGCGGCTGCGCACGGTCACCTCGAGCAGCGACGTCATGAGCGCCACCATGTACGGCTGCGAGATCGTCTGGCCCAGCCCGATGGGGAGCGGCGTGTCCATGTACGACTCGTGCCCGAGCTCGCCCGGCACGAACAGGTGGCGCGGCACGGAGCGCATCGCCGCGAGGACGTCCTCGTCGCGCAGCCCGCGGCGCACGAGCTGTTCCTCGACCATCCGCGTGCGCCGCAAGGCCTCGTCTGTCGCCTGGTCCGTCATCTCTCGTGCTCCCGAAGAGGCCGGCGCGCCTACGGCTGCCGGCCGCGCTTGAGCTCCCGGTACTTGGCCTTGCGGCGCGTCTCGGCGCGCCAGTACACGACGCCCTCGATGCCGGCGAGGGCGTAGCCCACCGGCGAGTAGGCGAGCGTCGCCAGGCCGCCCGCCAGAGCCGCGAGGTCCTCGTAGAGGCTCAACAGGTTGATGGCCGCCTCGCTCGTCGGTGTGCGCGGCCGCACCCGCCCCTTGGTGTGCTGCGACACCCATGCCATGCCCATGCCCACGGCGGCGCCCGCCACGAAGCCCTGCCAGCCGAGGTGGATGGTGCAGGCGCCCGCCACGCCGCCGGCGGCGAGGCGGCTCGGCAGGGTCAGGCGTCCCTGCAGGCGGTCCCACTTCTGGATCTTGTCGAAGCTCGACTCGAAGATGGCGAGCACGACGAAGAGGATGATCGCCGGCCAGGCCTCCAGCCAGGCGAACGGCAGGCTCAGGCCGGGGCCGAGCTCGAACTTGGTGGCCACGCCGATCACGGCGAGCGTGAGCCAGGGACGCATGCCGGCCACGTCGCCCAAGCCGAGCATCCGTCCGATCGCGAAGAACCACGCGGTCACGAAGACGCCTCCATGAGCGGATTGTATCCGCTCACGCAGGCCGTACCCCTTTACGCGTGGTCCGTAGACGGTGACGGCGCACGTCGATCGCCGCCGGCGCCCGTGCCGACCGGCCGGGTCGCGCTAGACCGTCTTCTGGTACCTCGTGCGGCCTTCCTCGTAGAGGTCGCCGCCGTGGCAGTCGTTGACCACGATCGCCGGGAAGTCCCTGACTTCGAGGCGCGCGACCGCCTCGGCGCCGAGCTCCGGGTAGGCGATCACCTGGTTGCCGACGATGCGCCGCGCGAGCAGGGCGCCGGCGCCGCCGGTGGCGGCGAAGTACACGGCCGTGCAAGCGCGCATCGCATCCCTGACGTCCTGCGTGCGCAGGCCCTTGCCGATCATGCCCTTGAGGCCGCGCTCCATGAGCAGAGGCGCATAGGCGTCCATGCGGCCGCTCGTCGTCGGCCCGGCCGAGCCGATCACGTTGCCGGGCTTGGTCGGGCTCGGGCCCATGTAGTAGACCACCGCTCCCTCGAGCTCGAAGGGCAGGTCCTCGCCGGCCTCGATGAGCGCGACGAGCCGTTTGTGGGCCGCGTCGCGCGCCTGGTAGACGACGCCGGTGATCTCCACGGCGTCACCGGCCCTCAGCTCCCGTACCACCTCGTCGCTCAGAGGGGTCGTGATCTTGCGTGCAGCCATGCGTCCTCCCCCTTCAAAGCTCGACGGTCTTGTGCCGCTGCGCGTGGCACTGCATGTTGACGGCCATCGGCATGCTGGCGATGTGGCAAGGCATCTCCTCGATGAACACGGCCAAAGCGGTGGTCGTGCCGCCCAGGCCCTGCGGCCCGATGCCGAGCGCGTTGACCTTCTCGAGCAGCTCCGCCTCCATGGCGGCGAGGCGCGCGTCCGGGTGCGTGCTGCCGACCTCGCGCAGGAGCGCCTTCTTGGCGAGCAGCGTGACCTCGTCGATGGTGCCGCCGACGCCGACGCCGACGATCACCGGCGGGCACGGGTTGGAGCCGGCGCGGCTCACCGTGTCGACCACGGCCTGCGCCATGCCGGCCCAGCCCTGCGCCGGCTTGAGCATGTTGAGCGAGCTCATGTTCTCGGCGCCGCCGCCCTTGGCCATCATCGTGATGCGGACCGTGTCGCCGGGCACGATGCTGGCGTGGATGATGGCAGGCGTGTTGTCGCCGGTGTTGCGGCGCGCGTGCGCCGGCTCTTCGGCGACGGACTTGCGCAGGTAGCCGTCGGCGTAGCCCCGGCGCACGCCCTCGTGGACCGCGGCGGCAAAGTCACCGCCGACGAGGCGTACGTCCTGCCCCACCTCCGCGAAGAAGACCGCGAAGCCGGTGTCCTGGCAGATCGGCACGCGGTCGCGCGCGGCGATGTCGGCGTTCTCGACGAGCTGGCCGAGGACCTCGCGCCCGACGGGCGACTCCTCGGCCTCAGCGGCGTTGACCAGCGCCTCGTACACGTCGCGCGGCAGGTCGTAGTTGGCGGTGATGCACATGTCCCGCACGGCCGCGGTGACCGCGGCCACGTCGAGCTCGCGAGCGCCCACCGCCGTCACCTCAGTCCTTCTTGCGCTCGGTCGCCTTCCGGAAGGCTTCCGCGGCGGCGTCCGCCGCGCGCTGGGCCGCGTCCGCGGCCTTCTGGGCGGCGGGCCCGATGGCGTCCACGGCCCTGTCGGCGAGCTCGCCGGCGTAGTCCACGCTGCTGCGCGCCGCCGCCCTGATGGCGGCCTTGGTCGGCGCCGGCGCGCGGCTGCCCTCCGGCATCTGGATGTAGCCGAGCGCCATCTGGTCCTGCACCATGCCGCGGGCCCTGGCGATGATCGCCGTCGCCTCCTCGACCTCCTGCTCGAAGGTCACGTCGGTGCGCAGCGCGATGCCCTGCTCGATGGCCTTCATCGCCACCGCCGCGGCCTCGCGCGGGAACACCTCCCAGTCGTCCATCGTCGGCATGATGTAGTCGGCGCTCAGGCCCTTGTCCTCGGCGACCTTGGCGAGCTCCACGGCGGCGGCGATGCACATCTCGTCGGTGATCGTCCTGGCGCGCACGTCGAGCGTGCCGCGGAAGATGCCGGGAAAGCCGACGGAGTTGTTCACCTGGTTGGGGAAGTCGGAGCGGCCGGTGGCCACGACGGCGGCGCCGGCCTCTTTGGCGTCCCAGGGCCACATCTCGGGGATCGGGTTGGCGCAGAGGAACACGATCGGGTCCGTGTTCATCGCCTTGATCCAGTCCTTCTCGATGGTGTCCGGGCCCTGCTTGCTGAGGGCGATGCACACGTCGGCGCCCTTGAGCGCCTCCGCGATGCCGCCGGTCCTGCCCTCGGCGTTGGTGATCTGGCAGTACTTCCACTTGTCGACCCAGTCGGCCTTGACCGCCTCGATGTCGGAGCGCTCCTTGTGGAGGATGCCCTTGCTGTCGACGATGCGGCACTTGCCCGGGTCGGCGCCGAAGGCGAAGATCAGACGGCTGATGGCGACGTTGGCGGCCCCGGAGCCGATGAAGGCGATGGAGACGTCGTCGATGCGCCGGCCCACGACCTTGAGGGCGTTCACCAAGCCGGCGAGCGTCACGCAGGCCGTGCCCTGCTGGTCGTCGTGCCACACCGGGATCTCGCACTCCTCGCGCAGCGTGTCGAGGATGCGGAAGCACTTGGGCTGGGCGATGTCCTCGAGGTTGACGCCGCCCAAGCCCGGCTGCACGAGCTTGACGAACTCGATGAGCTTGTCGGGGTCCTTCGTGTCGACCATGAGCGGGAAGCCGTCGACGCCGCCGAGGTACCTGTAGAGGAGGCTCTTGCCCTCCATCACCGGCAGGCCGGCCTTGGGGCCGATGTCGCCCATCCCCAGCACGCGCGTGCCGTCGCTGATCACGGCCACCGTGTTGCCCTTGTTGGTGTGCTCGTAGACCTTCTCGACGTCGTCCTTGATGTCGAGGCAGGGCTTGCTCACGCCCGGCGTGTACCAGATGCCGAAATCCTGGAAATCCCGCACGCAGCACTTGAGCGTCGTCTCGATCTTGCCGCGGTAGAAGGGGTGCAGCTTCATGGCGTCTTCCATGGGCTGGTACGCCTTGGCCTTGAGCTCCTCCACGGTGGGCGTGCCGTCTGGGTTAGGCATGCGGACCTCCTCCGGGTGACACGGCGGGGCTCCCTCCACCGTGCGCGCGACGATACGTCTCGAACTGCAAACTTAGCACCGGCGCCGCGCCGGCGGCAATGTGACAGAGGGCACAAACGCGGGGCCGGCGGGAGCCCGGAGGGCCAGCGCCGGTGCTCATGGTGGCGCGATCCTTCCACGGCCTGGTGCACGCGTCAGGCGCGTGAGGACGACAATGGCGACGAGCGTCGCGTACACGAGGCCGAAGAAGAGCAGCGCCCAGAGGCCGGGGTTGAGGCCGCCACGCACGGCGGCCCACACCGACCCGGCCGTCAGCAGCAGGGCGACGATGCCGACCGCCGCCCAGGTGACGCCGCGGCGCGAATCGAACAGCAGCAGAAGGCCCGCGGCGAGCAGCACGGCGAAAGCGGCCAGCAGAAGGGCGCCGACGAAGATGACGCCCGCGGGCGACACCAGGCGCGTGTAGCCGGCGTCGAAGCTCTCGAGGCCGGAGGCCGCGGCGCTCGCGCCGCGAACGACGGCCCAGCTGCCCGTGACTCCGTAGCCGAGCAGCCACGGCACGAGGACGGCGGCGGCCAGCAGGCGCAAGCTGCCGCCCGTGCGGACCACCTCAACGTGCAGCGGCGGCTGCTCCCCGGGCGCGTCATCGTGAGCTGCGTGCAGGTCGTCCTGGAGCTCGTCGGAGCCCATGGGTCACCGTCCCCCGCCCGGCACTCGCCCGGCGTATCGCTGTGGGGTAGCGTAGTACGACCGTCACGCCAGCGCATCATCCGCCACATCCTGGGGGCACGCATGCAGCAGCAGATCAGCACCGGCCGGCGCCGCGCGGGCGCCGCTGCCTCGCTGGCTCCTGCCACCTGGGCGCTCACCGCCTTTCTCGTGAGCCGCGCCCTCATCCTCGCGACCGGCTGGGTCGCGGTCGCCCGCGTGCCGCTGCGGCCGATCTCCCCCGAGAAGCTGGACCACCGGTTCGACCTCCCCGCGAGCCGCTGGTGGAGCCACCTGTTCGGGCGCTGGGCCAACTGGGACGGCCAGTGGTTCCTGCGCATCGCCCACGACGGCTACCACCGCGCGTACAGCGAGGCCTTCTTCCCGCTCTACCCCGTCGCGCTCCGCGCCGTGAGGGCGGTCACCGGCGTCCCCTGGATCATCGCCGGCACCATCGCCGCGTGGGCGGCCACCGCGGTCGCCCTGTGGCTGCTCTACCGGATGGTCGCCGCCCGGTTCGACCCTCGCATCGCGGCATGGACGATCGCCTTCCTCTGCTTCTTCCCCACCAGCTTCTACCTCACGGCCGTGTACAGCGAGTCCCTCTTCCTGCTGCTCTCGGTCGCCGCCATCTACTTCGGCGAGCGGCGCCACTGGGCCCTGGCCGGGCTCGCGGGGATGCTCTGCGTGCTCACCCGCAACACCGGCCTTCTGCTCGTGCTCCCGCTGGCGGCGCTGATGGCGGAGCAGGACCACGCCCGCGGGGTGGGGGCGAAGGTGCGCGCGCTGCTGCGGCCGCGCACCCTGTGGCTGGCGCTCATCCCGGCTGGGCTCCTGGGCTACATGGCCTACCTCCAGCTCGCCAAGGGCGACGCGCTCCTGTACGCCGAGGCGCAGAGCCATTGGCAGCGCGCGCTCACCTGGCCGTTCGTCACGGTCGCCAGAGCGACGCAGATCTTCGTGCGCTCGGCGTGGAGCAACGCGACTTCCCGGCGAATGCTGTCGTCGCTCGGGCCCGGAGGCGTGGGTGAGCGCGTGGTCCTCAGGACGATCGCGCCGTGGATCACCCTGGTGGGCTGGGCGGGGGTCTCGCTGGCCGCCGTCCGCCGGCTGCCGCCCGCGTACACGATCTGGTCGCTGGCCCTGCTCGTCTTCCCGCTCTGCTTCCCGACCGCCGGTGAGCCGCTCATGTCCCTTACACGCTTCGCCTTGCTGGCGTTCCCGCTCTTCGTGGCGGCGGCGGTACTCACGCGCGGCCGGCGCGTCACGCGGTTGGTGCTGTTGACTCTGTCGGGCGCGTTGCTCGTGTGGATGGCGGCGACCTTCGCGCTCTGGTGGTTCGTCGCGTGACCGGAGGAGGACCGCTGCCGGACGACCCTCAGCTGCACACGGCGGCGCGCGCCCTGGCGCGCGCCCGCAGGCTCGTCGTGTTCACCGGCGCCGGCGTGAGCAAGGAGTCCGGCATCCCTACGTTTCGCGAGCCCGAGACCGGCCTGTGGGAGCAGTACGACCCGCTGCGGCTGGCGACGCGGGAGGCCTACCTGAGCGACCCTGCCTTCGTGTGGGGCTGGTACGAGCACCGCTTCGGCGCTGCCATGGCGGCCGAGCCCAACCCCGGCCACGCGGCCATCGCCGAGCTTGGGCGGCTCCTGCCACGCGTGACCGTGGTCACGCAGAACGTCGACGGCCTGCACCAGCGTGCGGGCTCCGCGGACGTGGTCGAGCTGCACGGCAGCATGCACCGGTTCAAGTGCGTGGACGAGCTGCACACCGGATTCACGCGCGACGCCTTCGCCGGCCAGAGGGAGAAGCCGCCGCGCTGCCCCGGATGCGGCGGCCTCCTGCGCCCCGATGTGGTGTGGTTCGGCGAGACGCTGCCGGGCGACGCCCTCGAGCGCGCCTACCGGCTGAGCGCCGCCTGCGACGTGATGCTGGTGGTGGGCACCTCAGGCGTCGTCTTCCCGGCCGCCGAGATGCCGCACATCGCCGCCGAGGCGGGCGCCGTCGTGATCGACGTGAACCCGGAACGCGACGCCGTGGCGGCGCGCGTCGGCATCTTCCTGCGGGGCGCCGGCGGCGCGGTGCTGCCGCGGCTGGTCGCCGCCGTGCGCGAGCACCAACAGCAGTAGGACCCGGCGCTCTAGGGCTCGGGCGTACCGGGCTTGAGCCCGAGCCCGCAGCGGCGCGCCACCTCGGCGGCGCGCCGGGCGCGCGTCTCGGGGCGCACGGCGCGCACCACCCAGCGCACGTAGTCGCGCCGCTGACCGGCGCTGAAGGACGCGAACTGCTGCGCCGCCCCGGGCACCAGGCGGAACTGCTCCTCCAGATCCGGCGGGACGACGTCGTAGTCCGCGGGCCGGTCGACGTCGTCCCAGGCGCCGGAGCGTCTGGCCGCCTCCACGGCGGCCAGCCCAGCCGGCGCCATGCGCCCCTCGCGCGTGAGCCGCTCGACCCGCGCCTTGTTCGACGGCGACCAGGTGCCGCGCGGCTTGCGCGGGCTGAAACGGATCGCGTGCTCGCGCTCGCCGAGGCTCCACAGCTTGCCGTCGATCCAGCCGTAGCAGAGGGCCTCCTCCACGGCCTCATCGAGCGTGACGCACGGCTCGCGGACGTGCTTCTTGAGGAGCACGAGCCAGATCTCCGTCTTGTCGGCGTGGTGCTGGTCGAGCCAGGCGCGCCACGTCGCCCTGTCGGGCGCGAAGAAGGTCTCGGTGGGGCCGCTCATGCGGGCTTCGTACCCGCGACGGGCGGGAGCCCGAACGCGCCGATCAGCGCCGGAAGGCCGAAAGGTCCGCGGCCAGGCCGAGTTCGGCGTAGCGCAGCGAGCGGCGGCGGTAGCGGTCGCGGAGCTCCGCCCGCGGTTTGAGATCCTCGTCTGTGACCTCGCGCACCACCTTGGCGGGCGAACCGATGATGAGGCTGCGTGGCGGGAACTTCTTGCCCTGGGTCACGAGGGCGTTGGCGCCGACGATGCACTCCTCGCCGATCTCGCAGCCGTTGAGCAGCGTGCTGCCCATGCCGATGAGGCAGCGGGCGCCGATGACGGCGCCGTGCACGATCACCTGGTGGCCGATCACGCAGTCGGGCCCGACGACGAGCGGGAACCCGGGGTCGGTGTGGGCCACGGAGTTGTCCTGGAAGCTGGAGCTGGCGCCGAGGATGATGCGCTCCACATCGCCGCGCAGGACGGCGCCCGGCCATACGTTGGCGCCGTCCTCGAGCACCACGTCGCCGATGATCGTGGCGTCGGGGTGCACGAAGGCCTCGGGGCCGAAGACGGGTACCTTCTCGCCGAACGCGGTGATAGACATGCGCGGAGTATAGCGGAGCGCGGCGAGCGGCAAGGCGCCGCGGCGCCCGCCCGGGAACGGAGGATCAGATGAAGTTCGTGCACGTCGCCACGCGGACCAGGGACACGGGCGCCGCCGTCGCCTTCTACGGCGCCCTCGGCATGAAGGTCACGCGCACCTCGGAGCTCACCAAGGGCAAGGCGACCCTCACCTTCCTGGAGCCGTCCGAGGGCAACTTCGCCATCGAGCTCGTCTACAACTGGGGCAAGGACGACGGCTACGACGGCGGCACCCGTTTTGGCCACTTCGCCTTCGAAGTGCCCGACATGGACGCCGTCCTGCCGGCCATCCTGGAGGCGGGCGGCTCCGTGCAGCGCGAGCCGTTCCTGCTCGAGGGGAGCGGCCCGCGCATCGCCTTCGTCGAGGACCCGGACGGCAACTCCGTGGAGCTGATCCAGCGCTGAACCTGTGCGGGCCCTGGGCCGCCGTCAGGCGTAGCGCGGCAGGTTGTTGCGGCTCCAGCCCATGCGCCCGGCGCTGAAGGCGCGCGGCGCGGCCAGCAGGCAGAGGATGCCGAGCAGGATGTAGTACGAGAGGTTCAGATTGTTGGCCGTGCTCGTGACGGCGATGGCGAGGCTGTAGAAGCCGCCGGCGCCGGCCAGCACCGCGACCAGCCCCCAGGCGAAGCGGTGCGGTGCGGGGCTGAGCTCGAGCACCAGCGCCGCGAGGAAGATCGCCGGCGGGTACAGCAGCAGGGGCAGCGCGGCCAGCTGGCCGGCACTGACGCTCCTGGGGTCGACCGCCGGCGCCGAGACCGCGTACACGGCCTCGTAGATCTGCCACGCGAGCCCCGCGGCAAGGAAGACGATCACGATGAAGCGGCCGATGAACTGGCGGTCGTGCCGGGTCATCGACGGGAGCCTGCGGTTCCAGGCGCGCGAGCGCAGCCAGGCGCGCGTGATGACGACGACCCCGATGAGGACGAACGCCGGCAGCAGGACCCACGGGCGCGCCGTGAACCACGGCATCGAGGAGAAGGGCGGCCACGTCTCCTCGCGGAGCGTGAACGTCGTGGCCCCGTCCAGCGGCATGATCTGGATGACCTCGCGCCCGGCGAAGAGCACGTCCACCTGCAGGGCGCTCAGGTCGAGGATGCGCAGCCGGTGCGAGACGGTGGTGTACGGCGGCACCGGCGTCCCGTTGTCCTCGGACTTGACCAGCGGCCACGTCGCGGTGACGTCACGCGCCGCCGCGGCCGGCCACTTGAACGTGATCGTCGCCCCGGCGGGCGCCCCGGCGGTGCCTCCCCACGTGCGCACGCTCGTCTGGTAGCTGACCCCGCGGAGCGCCGCCCTGACCTGCGCGTCCGCTGTCGCGGCCGCAACCGCCGCCGCGTCCGCCGAGGCCGCCGGCGCAGACGCCGCCGCGGCGGCGTGCGGCAGGGCCGCGCTCACGGTGGCCAGCACCAGCGCGGCCACGAGCACGCCGTACGTGGCCCGCCGGCCGAACAGCTGCCGGACCCGGCGCGGCAGGCCGCGCCAGCCGCCGACCGTTTCGCGTCGCGGCACGAGCCTGTGCTCGCCCCAGCGCTCCCAGTTGCCGCCGGGCTCGCGTGCGAAGACCGTGTACGAGTAGCCGGCGCCGTTGCGCAGGCCGGCGTCGCGGAAGGAGCCGCTGACGTCGTCGTACACGACGACCTGGCCTGCCCCATCGTCGGCGCTCGCCGCGAAGCTGCCCTGGGAGCGCAGGATGCGCACCTCGAGCAGCGTGCTTCCCGGGTAGTCCCATGCCAGGGTGACCGTGCCGTCGCCGGCGCCCGCGTACACGCGGCGGACCTTCACGTCCGTGATGTGCTGCGTGCTGTGGTCGTGCCGGGCGGCACTGTGACGCATGCGTCCCTCCGCTTCGGCCCATCGCCGGCACGGGGAAGCATACCAGCCCCGCACGCGTACGCGGCCGCCGCGGTCGCGGGGTTTGCCGCCGCCGGGACTTGTGCTACCCTAACTCGCCGCTGCCGCTGCCGGATCGACTGACGGCAGGACACGCGCCTCCTGGGCGGGCGACCTGGTCCCGCCGGAGCCGCAGCCCCAACTTGCGTGGCGCATTCGTCTAGGGGCCTAGGACGCCGCCCTCTCACGGCGGTAACATGGGTTCGAATCCCATATGCGCTACCACCCATTTGCAGGGATTTCTCCCGTCCAAGCCCCCGTCCGGACCGCCGGCTGCAACCATTCTGCAACCCAAATGCTCGGTTCGAGATGGCACGAATCGGGACGTGATGGCCTTGACCGTGATGTGCTCCGCCGGGCGGCATGGTCCCCAAACGCTTGAACTCCCCGCCGCTTGGGCGTAGACCATCGTCATACTAGACTCCTGAGAGTGCAGCACTGCACACGGGAGGCCATGATCCGCCGGAAGAACCGCTGCGGCCACCGCAGTCCGACGGGGAGCCACTGGTGAGACCGGCCCGCGGGCCGGTTTTCGCGTTTCTTTGGACCGGCCGCAGATAAACGGGGCGGCCGGAAGCATCCAATACCGTAGAGGGGGAAACTGGCCGACAACCGCCACATGCGGGACCGTCGGCCGAGGCGGACCGAGGTTTCCATGGCGGGGGACCAGGGCGGCGGGGCGACGGTCATCGAGTTGGCCGGACGAAGAGGACCGGGGGATGATCCCCCATCCGCCATCGTCAGTGCCGCTCGGCGCGGCGACCACCGAGCCTTCACCAAGCTCGTCGATCGCTACGACGACGACCTCCGTGCTCTGGCATTCCATCTGCTGGGGTCGCGTGAGGCGATGGACGAGGCTCTGCAAGAGACCTACCTGAACGCCTATCGCGGCCTGCCGCAGTTCCGCGGTGAAGCCGGCGTGGGCACCTGGCTCTATCGCATCGCGTACACCACCTGTCTGCAACGTTTGCGGCGGCCGGAGCGCCTCGAGCCGACCGACGAGGAACGGCTCGAGGCGCTGGCGCCACCTTCGCCCGACCTTGCCAGCGCAGTGGCGCTGCGCGACGAGGTGCGCCGCGCGCTCGGCGTCCTCACTCCCGCGCAGCGCGCCGCCGTCCTGCTCATCCACCGCGACGGCTTCAGCTACGCGGACGCGGCCGAGATCCTCGGCGTGCCGATCGGCACCGTCGCGTCCCGCGTGGCGGCCGCCCGCACGGCCCTGAGCCACCAGCTCGACCGGCCGAGTTCCGCCAGGGAGGACCGATGAACGACGAGCGTTACGGCCTGAACGAGATCCTGCGCATGCACGCTGGCGCGCCCGACCACCTGTCGGGTTTCGAGGCGCGCCTTCTGGCCGGCCTGGACGAGGCCGATCGCGAGATGGGCAGGGCCACGGGCGACTGGCTCCGCTGGCCCCGTGGGTTGCGCTCCCTCTGGTCCCGTCACCCCATCTTGGCGAGCGCGGCCGCGGTCGGCATCGCGGTCGCCGTGGCGACGGTCGTTCTTGTCGGCGTGCCGGGGGTCTCCCGCCTGAGCGGACCGCAGCCGGTCTCCGCCGCCCAGGTGATCCAGAAGGCGCTGCACGCCCTCTCGTCAGGCAAGACGGTGCAGGCGGACGCCACCTTGAAGGAGGAAGCGGATATCTTGCCCGGCGGCGTCCCCGAGTACCGCGTCACCCACTCCCGCGTGCTCTTGCGCTCAGACGGCAGCTTCCGTCAGACGCAGACAGACAAGCCTCAGACCTCCAAGCCGGCGCAGATGAGGGACAGAGCGGATGCCGCGGATACGGCCTACGACGCGGCCAGCGGAGTGTTCCGCGACTACTCGCGCGGCTGGGACTGGGATGCGGGGGGCTATGTGAACCGGGTCGAAGTGACGACGGGCTACCCCCTTGGGCCGCCCGACCGTTGGGCGAACGAGCAGTTCGACATCAGCGCGACTGCGCGGGCGCTGCAGGCCGACGGCGCGGCCACGCTGAAGACGGCCTCCTACGACGGCAGGCCGGTATGGGTGGTCTCGGGGTCAAAGCGGGCCGCCGCCTCAGGTCTGAGCGACGACGAGACGTACTCGATCACGATCGACCAACAGACGTGCCTGCCGACACGCGTTCAGATGTTCTCAGTGGGCGTTCTCCAGCTCGACTACAGCTTGCACAACGTGCGCATCGACGAGCCCTTGCCCGACACGGCCTTCAGCTTCGCTCCGCCCAAGGGCGCCAAGGTCGTGCGTTTTGACGCCGGCTTCCGCCGACTTGCCGCTCGCCGCGCATCGCCTCCACAGCTGGGCCACGTCACGCTGTTGCCGACCTGGCTCCCGGCAGGCTACGTGCAGAGGTGGACCGCGGTCGCGGCGAGATCGACCACCGCGAACGGCGTGACCGATGGGCGGGACGTGGTCGCACTGCAGTACGTGCGCGGGTTCGACGCCCTGACCGTGACGACCCGCACCGTAGCCGACCCGCACGCCGCCGCGACGATCGACCCTGTGGAGCCCGACACGTCCTGGGCCGACCTCGTCAGCCGCGATGTCAGGCTCACGGCCGGCGCCTTCGCCGGCGTCACCGCACGGGTCGTCGTGGCGTCGTACACGACCATCCCTCACCTCTACGCGGTCAAGGACGGCGTCCTGCTGACAGTGGCCGGCGGCGCAACGGCCAAGGAGCTGATCGCGATCGCCGAGTCGCTGCGGCCCCTACCGACCCGATCGAGATAGGAGGCCGTCATGAACACGCCGGGGGGCAGATGCAGAGCAAAGCTGTCGGCGGGCCTGGCCGTCGCCGCGCTGGCACTGCTGATGGCGAGCGCGACGGCATGTGGCGGTTCGGCGACCACCCCGGCGAATGGAGGATCGACACCGCAAGCGTCCCCGTCGGTCGCCGTCGCGCCCCAGCGCCTCGTGGGCGCCGACTCGGTCGCCGTCACCCAGAAGGCGGTCGACGCCTACGCCGCCGCCTGGGACGCGCAGAGCGTCGCCCAGCTCGGCGCGCTGTACGCGCGCGACGTCGTCTTCGACTGTTTCGCCACCGGGGTGCACGTGGATGGCCGGGCGGCGCTTCTCCGAATGCTCGGAGAGGTCTGCGCCATGACCACAGGAACTCGCGCCCTCGCAGGCCACGCCGACCGCGGCTGGGCGGCGCTCGAGTTGCGCCAGGACTTCGCCGAGGGGTCGGTACAACTCCTCCAACTGGTCGAGACTCGAGGCGGCAAGATCGTGCGCCATGCGAACTACTACCAGCCCGTCGAAGGCCGGACGAGCCCGCCGCGTGTCGCGAACCCGCTCAGGTCGGCGCCAGGACCGGCGGACACATCGGCGGCGGCCGAGGCCATGGTTCTCACGTACTCGGCGGCGTTGCAGAACAAGGACGCCGCCGCGGTAGCCGCCTTGAGCGCGGCCACGATCGCCTTCGCTGACACCGCCTCCAGCACTGTGGGCAGAAGCCCCGGTGATGTGCAGAGGTACTACGCCAAGATCTTCAGCACGCCGGCCGACCTGGCCTTCACGAATCTGCGCTACGCCGTCGGCCGCGGGTGGGCGGCCGTCATCTGGACCGCCGGCAGGCGGTCGTACAAGGCGAGCGGCAGCGGCGTGACCATGCTGGAGATGCGTGACGGCAAGATCCGCCGCGAGACGCTCTACTACAACAGTTCCAACGTCCCGTTCTAGCTATGGGCGCATGGGCGGCGGGAGAGCTGGCCGGTTTGAAACCCAGTGGGCCGTGAGGGAAGGGAGAGGTCATGAAGGGGCACCGTGGACCCAGTGATGCGAAGGCCGCGATCATGCTGGCGCTGCTAATCGTGCTCGCGGCGCTCGCGCTCGCCGCCTGCGGCGGCTCGTCCGAGAGCGGCAGCACGGCAAGCTTGACGACGCCGTCGACAACGGCGTCACCGGCGACCGCACCGCCCGCCGCCGCCGACCCCGCGCAGGTGGCGAGGACTGAATCGGTGGTCCGGGCGCTCATGACGGCATGGAACAACGCCTGGAGCGCCAAGAGAGACCGACGCGCTCTCTCGTCTCTGTTCGCGGACGACGTGCAGTACTACGACGCCGCCGCGATCGACACGGTGATCACCAAGAGCGATATGGATGCCATGAACCAGGACCCCGCCTGGTGGAAGTCCTTCCGGCTGACCCTGGAATCCTCCTTCGTCTCCGCCGATGGCCGCTTCGCCGCCACGCTGGGCAGGATCGCGTTGCGGGACGAGTCGGGCGACCTGCCGTGGCAGCCGGCGGTCTCCGTGCTTGCGGTCGCGAACGACAAGATCGTGTGGGAGTGCGACTACTACGGTGGTGAGCCGGGCATGGCCGGGCAGACGGCGCCCATGCTTGCCGTCCCATCCGGCGCGGTCGCGCCGGGATCCCCGGCCGCCAAGACCGCGATCGCCGAATCGACGGCCACCATCGGCAAGTGGCTTGCCGGCCTACAACGGCAGGGACGCCACGTCCTTCCTGTCGTTCTATGCCGAGGATGCCAAGTACGTCGACGTCGTCAGCCCCAGATGGCGCGTCATGACCAAGAGCCGACTGGCCGCCGACGTCGCCTCCCGATTTCCCAGGAGCGAGTTCGCGTCGAAGCTCGAACCGGAACCCGGCTCGCCGATGGCCGGCTCCTACTTCGTCTCGGCCGACGGCCGCTTCGCTGCCGTGCAGGGCACCTACGCCGATGAGATCGCCGGGGGAACGCTCGTCGATCAGCCGATGCTCGTCATCCTGGAGCTCAGGGCCGGCCAGATCATCCAGCAGTACAACTTCGTCGCCATGGACCGGAGTCTGCTGCGGCCCTAGGCGATTCGACGGCAGGCTCAGTCGCGCTGCCGTACTGCGGCGGCGCAACGCCAAGAAGAAAGGGACAGGTCATGAAGGGGCTCCGAGGATTCTGGAAACCCGCAGCCATCACACTCGCGCTCGCCGCGCTCGTCATGGTCGCGGCGCTGCCTTGGCCGCCTGCGGCGGCGGCACGACCGTGACCGCCACCCCGCAAGCATCTTCGGGCACCGGACAGGTCCAGCCCGCCGAGCGGCACGGCCATCTGGGTGACG
The DNA here is from genome assembly GCA_963709845.1 of uncultured Thermoleophilia bacterium. Lineage (GTDB taxonomy): Bacteria > Actinomycetota > Thermoleophilia > UBA2241 > UBA2241 > CAIXSE01. The sequence continues at coordinate 54,544 of CAVPXV010000003.1, read as the reverse complement.
CTATCGTGCTCTCCGACGGGGGCGAAGGGCAGCTGGAAGTGACGGCCCTCGGGCTGGAGTTCAGGAGCAACATCGCCACCAGCGACAGCACCGTATCCAACGTCTACCGCGTCAAGCTAAAGCTGCGAAACGTGGGCTCCGCGCTCGATCCACCTGGCTGCCGTCGAGGCTGAACTCCGTTCTGTTCGATGCCGGGGGATGGGCGTACTTCTCCCCGAGCGACGATCCCAGGAACGCCCTCAACGAAGTCGATCTCGGACATCCCGGCGACTCCCGCGTGGGCTGGGTCTACTTCGCGGCGCCGGCGGCTGGCGCGCTGGGGCCCCAATGCCTTCCACTACACGGCGAGATCGTCCGACGTGACGGCCGAAGGCGACACGGGCGAATGGAAATGGACGCCGATGTGAGTTCCAGGTGGTTGCCCCTGAACGGGCTGCTCGCCGGGTCTTCTCAGGCGTGATGAATCTGCTGCCAGGGACTCCTGCTCGCCAGGCTAGGCGGCCTCTTGGCGCGACAGACGCCACCAGACGAGGCCGTAGCTCGCCACCGCCCACGCAAGGATGATCGCCACGGAGAGCCACTGGGCGCCGAACAGCTGGCGCCCCGCGAGGGCGTTCACCCCAAGCCGCATCGTCTGCGCGGTCGGCAGGAGGACACGATCGCCGTCGACCCAGCCCGGCACGGGCAGCCCGACGATGATGGCCGGGACGATCAGGGGGATCAAGGCGACGGTGCTCCAGGTGTTGAGCTGCGTCTGGGTCCGCATCGAGCCCGCCGAGCAGCAGACCAAGGCCGACCAGGGCCACCGACGTCAGCACGACGTAGACGACGAAGAGCGCCACGTTCTCGGGCGCCACGCGGGTGATCGCGAGCATCAGCGGCACGGAGATCAGGCAGTACGTGAGGCCGAACAGCGACTTGGCGGCGATCACTTCGGCATCGGAAGCGATCAGGTGAGCGCTTCCACGGTGCGCTTCTCTGTCTCCTCGGTGAGTACCGCAGGCAGCGCGTAGACGGCGATCATGGCCGAGCATGAGGATGACGGCCACGAGCACGAAGGCCTTCCGCGCGCCAGCGCGTGGAAGCGCTGAGTCTGAGGTCCCGGCCTCGGCGGGGAGGACCACCCGCGCGATGGTCGCCGCGGCGCCTGCCCCGCGAGCGCCTGCGTCACCCTGTCGAGGACCGCCGCCACGTAGTCGCCGCCGAAGCTTGGCGAGGCCGGCAGGACGATCGTCAGCTTCGGCGACGCGCCGCTCGTCAGAGCCGCGTCGAAGCCGTCCGGGACGATCAGCCCGACGTCCACCTTCTTGTCGCGCACCTGCTGTGTCAGTGCCGCTGCATCGGCGAAGGACTGGACCCGCAGCTGCAGCGCCGCCCTGTCGCCGCCTGGAGGGCGGCGGGCAACTGCGTCGATGTCGGCGCGACCACGCCGAGCTTGGCCGTCGGCCTCGTGTCGTCCTTGAACATGAAGCTGTAGAGAAGGCCGATGAGCAACGGCATGAGGACGGCCATGATGAGGCGCGAGTCACGCAGCGCGTCGCGCAGGTCCTTGCGGTAGATGGCGTTGACGCGCGCGACATTCACAGGGGCCTCCCGGCCAGATCCACGAAGACATCCTCGAGGGTGCCCTCGTTGGAGTGCACGGTGAGTACCTCGCCGGCGGCCATCCACGCCTCGAGACGGGCGGCGTCGTCGCCGTCGTCGAGACGGACCTCGTGCTCCGACCGGTCGCGCAGCAACACGGTGGCGGTGCGCTCACCGAGACGGAGCTTCAGCTCACGCGGCGTGTCCAGCGCCACGATCGCACCCGCCGCCAGGAAGGCGACGCGGTCGCACAGCTCGTCCGCCTCTTCCATGTAGTGCGTGGTGAGGAAGATGGTGGCGCCGGCGCGCGCGTGGTCGCGGATGATGCCGCGCACGTCACGGGCCGATGACGGGTCCAGGCCCTTGGTGGGTTCGTCGAGAAACAAGACGCGAGGGTCGTTCACCAGCGCTCGGGCGATGAGCAGCCGCTGCTTCATGCCGCTCGAGTAGGTCCTGACCTTGCGGGATGCGGCGTCAGTCAGGCCGACGCGCTCGAGAAGCTCGGGGACGCGCGCCGACGGCGCGCCGTAGAGCTTGGCGAACAGCTCCAGGTTCTCGCGGCCCGTCTGGCGCTCGTAGAGATTCTGCTCTTCGAACACCAGATTGATGAGCGGCTTCACGTGCTCGCGCTCGCGCACGATGTCGTGGCCGGCGATGCGTGCGTGGCCGCTTGTCGGACGGGCGCGCCCCGTCAACATGCGGATGGTCGTCGTCTTGCCGGCGCCGTTGTGGCCGAGGAGGCCGAGGATCTCGCCCTCAGCCACGTCGAAGCTGACACCATCCACCGCGTGCACGTCGCCGTAGTGCTTCGAGAGGTCGTCCACCTCGATGATCGCACTGCCGACGCCACGAGCACCCATTCTCACTCCGACCTCCCTGAAGCGTGCCACTTGCTACCCTACAGGAGGTCGCGAGGGCCCGGCCCGGCGCGCTTCTGTACCGCCGTCGAACCAGCAGTGGCCGGAGAGGCCGATTGGGACAGCGTTGGCCACCTCCCTCCGCAGAGGTAGGCCTGAGCAGCCCGAAATCCCTCAGAAGTACGACCCCATCCACCTCCGCAGGGAGGTTCCTGTCCGCACTCTCCCCTGTAGCCTCGCGTCGTGAGCAGACATGGAGGTGCAGGCGTGAGAAGGGTCAGACAGCCAGGGTCCATCTGGGTGGGCGTCGTCATCGTGGTGGTGTTCTTCGCGGGCGTGACGCTCGCGTTCGCCTGGTTGGGGGGTGGGCCCGACATCCCGCACGCCGTCGGCGGCGACCGGGCCAGTGTGCATCACCTGTCACCCGACGGATGGCCTGCCCGACAGTCATCAGGACCGCGTCAACGACAGCTGCCGCTCGTGCCACTCGGAGAAGTCCTCGGGCGCGAGCGTCCCTGTCGACCGACCGGATAGTGTCGAGTCGGCGGACGACGGATCGTTACGGGCTGCCGACTCCGCTGTCGCCGGGCGAGCCTAGCTTCTTGCTTCGCTGGCCCCGCGCAGTCGGGGACCGCCTCCGCTTCAGGCATCAAGTCATGCTCATCATCGCGGCGGCCGAACAGCGTCGTGGATCGAAGGCCTATCGCGTGGCGCCGTGGGGGTATACGCTCGCGACCTGGGCTGGGACGGGTACGGGGAGGCTGCCTTGCGTCGTCCAGCGCGCTGGAACTGGTTCCCGATCGTCTTCTGCGTCGCTCTGGTGACCATCCTTGGCCTCGCCTGTGCGTTTGATCAGGATGGCAGCTTCGGCGTTGCCGCCACCCTCGCAGCCGACCCCTCGCACTCACGGGACGAGGCCTCCCGCGCGCCGTCCGCCACAGATGAGCACAGGCTTCTCGGCGGACCCGCCGCTCGAACCGGCATCCGGGCCCCGAGCCTCCTCGCCGCAGTCCCCGGGGGCCTCTGCTTGCTGCTTTGACACCCCCTCGAGAGCCCGGCACTGACAGGCGACTCCTCGCCGTCGGGCTCCGGGCACCGCCCAGCAAGCACCACCAGGCCATGGGTCCTGGGGTACCTGAATCCGGCGTAGTGAGGGGGAACGATGCGAAAGCGGAAGCTTGGTTTTGCTGTTCTTTTGGCGCTACTGGTTGTCCTCACCTTCTCTGCGAACGCCTTCGCCCTGGGTGGGCGAGTCGTTCAAGATGATCCGAACAATCCCATCAAGTTCTCCATCGACGCGGCCATCGCCAACGGCAGCGTGTCCACCGCGGACCTCTACATCGGCACCGTTGGGTCCTACCTCGGCGCCAAGGCCGACGGAAGCACGCCCGTGTTCCAGAACGGCTTCGGCAAGAACCCGAACGACATCCTGATCATGAACGACAAGGTGGGCATCGTCCTCGCGATCGGGACGCCGGATCCCTGGGGGTATCCGGGCGGCTCCATCCTCGACGCCGGCCGCGTCACCTCCGTACCCGCCGGCGCCACTGATCTGAAGGCGGCGACGTTCGGCCCGGACACCGTGCTGACGGTCCAGTTCCTCTTCAACACGTGGGACGCCTGGGCTCCGGCGAACGCCGGCATCGTCTACGTCGACCTCGTGAAGTACAACTTCGCGACCAAGGCCGTCGACGATGTCAACGGCGTCCCGGCGGTTCAGGTGAAGCGGAAGTTCGCCGTGCCGTACAACGACGGCGGCGTCTCCGTGGCCAGGGATCTCGACGTCATCTCGTACTACAGCATTCCTGCCGACAAGGAATACGCCTACATGTTCGACACGGTGACCAACAACGGCGTCGCGTTCTCCAAGGAGTCCGCCAACGAGGTCAGCCTCTCGAACAAGGGCGGCGACGGCATCGACACCAAGACGGTCGGTGCACTCTGCGCCGCGAACACCTACAACTGGGTCGCGGACACCGCCGGCGACCCGACGCGGGCGTTCTCGACGACGTTGATCTCCCCCGGCAAGAACCCGGGCTCCGACGGGAGACTCCATCCGCTCGCGAGCTTCACCGGCGCCAGGGGCTACAGAGAGCTCGCGTTCGCCGACCCGGGCTACATCGTCGGGGAGAGCCGCACCTACGAGTCCTACCTGATGATCGACGACCAGTGCTCGTGGCAGAAGGTCTTTGACTTCTATGCGGACTACAACCACCTGAACACCTTCAGCATCGCCGGCTCGTCACGGACCAGGCCGGCGCCCCGGTCTCCTATCCGGTCGTCGTCATCTACAGGGGAACGACGCTGTACGGCTGGGTGATGGGCGACAAGGACGGGCACTACACCGCCGCCCTGCCGGACGAGAGCGGCGTCGAGCCGTACCATCTCCAGGTCGAGAAGTCCGGGACGACGGCGGGTGACCCGAGCGCGGACTTCACCGCCGCCACCGTCCCCGCCGGCGGGATCGACCTCAAGACCGGCGGCTACCTCGTCCCCGTGAAGTTCCACTTCCGTGACCAGAACGGCCACCCGGTCTGGGGCAGGGTGGCTGTGGGCACCACCCCGACGATCGCCTTCACCGGCCAGACCTACTTCTTCTCCGACAACGCCTCGAACGGGTCGGTGAGCAAGGGCAACGTGACCGCGCTGGTCAAGCCCGGCGCCTACTCGGCGACGTGCTACGGCGAGGGCTTCGGCTTCTACTCCTTCACATCGGCGACGAACAAGTACAACCAGGTCGTCACCGGCGACACGTCGACGGACACGGACCGGACGGTGATCATCCAGAAGACGCTCAGCGCCCCGAAGGACTGGTTCAGCATCGACAACCATCATCACGGCACAAGGGCCGACGCGTTCTCGCCTGCCGAAGTGGTCGCCAAGGCGCAGATCACGGCCGGCCTTGAGGTCCTGACCCTGGACGACCACGAGTACGTGGTCGACAACATCCTGGTCTACAACTGGGCCAGGAAGATGAAGGCGACCGGCTACATGCCGTCCGAAGAGGTGACGCCGAGCTGGGCGCACTTCGACGTCATGCCGATGACGAAAGCGGCCTATGCCCGCTTCCTCGACCGCGGCCAGCAGAACAGGATCGTCAACACCAACGCCTCGCTCCAGGGGATCATCGACGACGCTCACAATGCCGGCGTCGCCATCGGCGCCAACCACCCGAACAGCTCCTACGGTCTGTTCCTCGCCGACGACAACAAGACCGTCCCCGGCGGGATGACCGACGACTTCGACGGGATCGAGGCGCAGTTCAGGACCCAGACGCTGGGCGAGGCCATGAGCTACTGGAACGCCTACGTCACGGGCGGGAGCTATCGCGGTGCCGCCGTGAAGCGGCCGCACTACATCTACGCGAGCACCGACATCCACGACTCGGGAGTCGGGACGTCGAGTGGCGCCAGGCGGTCCTATGTCTACGTCAAGCACGGCGCCGCCAAGAGCAAGGCCGACTTCGAGGCCTTCAGCCTTGAGTTCGGGAGGAGCCAGGCCGCTGGTCACAGCTACAGCTCCAGCGGCGTCTTCGTGACGCCTGCCTGCGGCACGATGTTCGGCAACACCTACAGGGCCGACAGGACCGGCACGTTCACGGCGACGTTCAAGGTGTCGGCGCTCAACCCCATCGCGAGCATCTACGTGTTCGGCAGCACGGGGACTGGGACCGGGACTGCTCCCTTCGCCATGAAGAACCTCGTCTCCCAGACGACGTACACCGGCAGTGACCTGAGCACCTCGAAGGACTTCACGCTGACGGTGAACGGCGTGAGCGGGAAGCAGTGGTACGCGATCGCCGCCGTCTCAAGCGCCGGCCAGTTGGCGTTCACCAACCCGATCTGGGTGAACGGACGCGACGTCCAGCGACCGGTGACCATCACCGACGTGCACGCCATCATCACGTACCCGACCCTGCCGGCGGCGGGGACCATGATCGAACGGCCGCCGACGGCCATCCTGACCACGACACCCTGGTGCGGCTTCCTCTTCGCCGACTGGAAGCTGTCGAAGGGCGACCACCACTCGGTCGCGAAGCGCCACGGCACCTACGTCTACACGCTGACCTTCACTGCCCCGCACGGGTTCATCTTCGATCCGGCGCTCAGTGAGGACGTGAAGGACGGCAGGAAGGTGTCCGACCACGGGACCCGCCTGATCTACACGGTGCATCTGAAGGCGCCTGCGAAGTAACGGGGGCATCAGGTCCCGATCGACCAGTGGACCCTTTGGGCGAGGGAACGCGTACGACTCGCCCAAAGGGTCCACGCGGGTGCGCGCCGTGCTCGCCTTCTGCCGCGCGAGTCATACCGCCTCGCCGGGCTCCCGCTTGACGCTCTTCGAGGCCGCCCTTTCAGCTCCCTCTCTCCCAGACTCGTGGCCACCCAGCGCGCCTCAGGCAGGCCCCCGGGATCCGTCAGCAGCGTCGCCTTGCCGGTGCGCTTCTCGACCTTCACGCCGAAGTTCCGGTGCCAGAAGTACAGGGTCCCGTCCTTGGCGGTGTAGGTGGCCTCGAAGCCCTTCGAGACCACGTCACTCAGGCTGAACGTATGGTCGCGCTTCACGCCCGTTCCCCCTTTCGCGTCCGCAACTGCCGTACGGGGGCTCCATCATCGCTATCGGCCGGGCAGACGCTTGAGATCGTGGGACGAGTGTCTAGGTTCGGCGGATGTCCCGCGCCTCCTCGCTCGATTCCAGTCGAGGAGGGTCGCAGCGCAGGTGCGATCGCCGTAAGGCTTTGGCCAAGGGGATCTACATGCGAACGAGGGAGAAAGGGATGGCTGGCGAGGAAGGACTCGAACCTTCAATCCCCTGATCCAGAGTCAGGTGCCTTGCCAATTAGGCCACTCGCCAGCGGTGCCCGAGGGGCAGGCAGAGTGTACCGCGAGACGGCGACCCTCCTCAACCGTCGACGGCTGGGAGCACGGCGCGGGCGTGCGCGCCGGCCGATCGCGTCAGGCCTTGTCGTGCCGCCCCTGCGCCTGCAGCTTCGCCCAGGTGTCCCTGAGCGTGAGCGTGCGGTTGAACACGAGCGCGCCGGGCGCCGAGTCGGGGTCGGGGCAGAAGTAGCCGAGCCGCTCGAACTGCACGGTCTCGCCGACCGGCACGTCGGCGAGCGACGGCTCCACGACGCAGCCGCCGAGCACGGTCTCGGAGTCCGGGTTCAGGTCCTCGAAGAGGTCGCGGCCGTCGGCGCCGGGGTACGGGCTCCGGAAGAGGTAGTCGTAGAGCCGGACCTCGGCGGGCACGGCGTGAGCGGCCGACACCCAGTGGAGGGTCGCCTTGGGGCGGCGGCCGTCGGGAGCGTCGCCGCCGCGCGTCGCCGGGTCGTAGGTGCAGCGCAGCTCCACGATCCTGCCGGCGTCGTCCTTCACGACCTCGCGTGCAGGTGACGAAGTACGCGGAGCGCAGCCGCACCTCGCGGCCGGGCGCCAGGCGGAAGAACTTGCGCACCGGCTCCTCCATGAAGTCGTCGCGCTCGATCCAGAGCTCCCGCGAGAAGGGCACCTGGCGGCTGCCGGCGGACGGGTCCTCCGGGTTGTTGGGGACCTCCATCTCCTCGACCTGGCCCTCGGGGTAGTTCTCGATGACGACCTTGAGCGGGTCGAGCACGGCGAAGCGGCGGGGCGCCGTCCGGTTGAGGACGTTGCGCACCGCGTGCTCCAGCATGCCCACCTCGACGACGTTGTCGGCCTTGGCCACCCCGACCATCGCCACGAAGTCGCGGATGCCCTCGGCGGGGAAGCCGCGCCGGCGCAGGCCCGACATGGTGGGCATCCGCGGGTCGTCCCAGCCGCGCACGTGGCCCTCGTTGACGAGGCGCAGCAGGACGCGCTTGGAGAGCACGGTGTGCGTGAGGTTGAGCCGCGCGAACTCGTACTGGTGCGGGCGCGACGGCACCGGCAGGTTCTCGATGAGCCAGTCGTAGAGCGGCCGGTGGTCCTCGAACTCCAGCGTGCAGATGGAGTGCGTGATGCCCTCGATCGCGTCGGACTGCCCGTGGGCGAAGTCGTAGGTCGGGTAGACGCACCAGGCGTCGCCCGTGCGCGGGTGCTCCGCGTGGAGGATGCGGTACAGGACCGGGTCGCGCAGGTTGATGTTGGGCGCGGCCATGTCGATCTGCGCGCGCAGCACGCGCGCGCCGTCGGGGAACTCGCCGGCGCGCATGCGCGCGAAGAGGTCGAGGCTCTCCTCCGCCGGCCGGTCCCGCCACGGGCTCTCGCGGCCGGGCTCGGTGAACGTGCCGCGGTGCTCGCGGATCTCGTCGGCGCTGAGGTCGTCGACGTAGGCCTTGCCGGCCTCGATGAGGTCGACGGCCCACTCGTAGAGCTGCTCGAAGTAGTCCGAGGCGTAGTAGAGGTGCTCGCCCCAGTCGAACCCCAGCCAGCGGACGTCGGCCTCGATGGAGTCGATGTACTCCTGCTCTTCCTTCATCGGGTTGGTGTCGTCGAAGCGCAGGTGGCAGCGGCCGCCGAACTCCCGGGCGATGCCGAAGTTGAGGCAGATCGACTTGGCGTGGCCGATGTGGAGGTAGCCGTTCGGCTCCGGAGGGAAGCGGGTGACGATGGTCTGGTGCCGCCCCTCGCGAAGGTCGGCGGCGACGATCTCGCGGATGAAGTCGCCGCGCTCGGGCGAGATGGTGTCTCGGTGCTCACGGCGCCGAGGATAGCACAGGGCCGCGCGCGCGCCTCAGGCGCACGTCAGGCGAACTGCACGGAGCGTTTGGAGAGTCCCAGCCAGAAGCCGGAGATGGGCGTCGCCATGGGGGCGTCCGGCGCGGCCGCGCCCAGCGCGACGAAGAGCGGGGCGAAGTGCTCGACCGTCGGGTGGGCGTACCGCGCGGACGGGACGTCGCGGAACCGCGGCCAGCGCAGCCACGTCGCGGCCTCGAGGGCCGCCGCCACCCACTGGTCGAAGTCCCTCGACCAGTCCGGCGGCGGCGCGTCCAGGACGAACTCGCGCAGGTACGGCAGGCCGTGCGTCATGAAGCCGCTGCCCATGATGAGGACGCCCTCGTCGCGGAGCGGCCGCAGCCGCTCGCCCAGCTCGAGCAGCCGTCCGGGATCCAGGGTCGGGAGCGAGAGCTGCAGCACCGGCACGTCGGCCTCCGGATACATGGCGACCAGCGGCACGTAGGCGCCGTGGTCCAGGCCGCGGCTGGACTCGTGCGCCACCGCGCCCTCGCCGCCGGCCAGCTCCGCGACGCGCCGCGCCAGCTCCGGAGCCGGCGGCGCCGGGTACCGCGCCTGGTAGTACCTGTCCGGAAAGCCGTAGAAGTCGTAGATGAGCGGCACGCCGGGCTCGGTCGCGCCGAGCGTGAGCGGCGCCTGCGTCCAGTGCGCCGAGACCATGAGCACGGCGCTCGGCCGCGGCAGCGCCGCGGCCCAGGCGGCGAGCTCGGCCACCCACAGCGCGTCGTCCAGGAGCGGCGGCGCGCCGTGGCCCAGGTAGACGGCCGGCATGCGGCCGGGGACCTGGGCCTCGGCCGCGCGCAGGCCCCACGGCGGCGGCCGCGGCGGCGACCTCTTCTTCGCTCACCGCGTGAAGCCGCGGCCAGGCTTCGTCACTCCATCGTCTCTCCGTTCTGCGACAGTGCGGCGACTCTACCCGGCCGCGCGCCGCAGCATACGCGGCGGCTCGCCGGAGGATACGCGCGGCCCGCCGCGACGCGCCGCCGCCGCTGCCGCACCGGCAGGCGTACGGCGTGGCGCCGGGTACACTCGGACGTACGGCACAAGCTTCAGAGGAGGTACCTCATGACCATCAGAAGCTGGATGACCAGGCGCGGGACGGCCTTCGTCCTCGTCGCCGTGATCGCGCTCGTGACCTTCGCCGTGCCGGCGTGGTGCGTCGCCTCCGGCACGTGGGGCTGGTGAGGCCGGCCGCGCCTACTCCGCGTGCCGGCGGCCTCCGCGCCGGCCCCCGTGAGTCCAGCGCTCGAGCCACCACGCCACCGAGCGGTTCATCTCGACGGAGAAGTCCGCCGTGAACTTGCGCGCGTAGACGTCCTGGACGCAGCCGCTGACGCCGGCCCGCGTCTCGCGCACTCCGTGCACTCGTCGAGCTCGCTCGACACCTGCGCAGCTCGGCGGCGGTGAGCCGGCGGTACCGTTCTTGTGCACGACGTGCTTCTCGTACCGCTCCGTCCGCTGGGGCCGCACCTTGGGGCGGCCGAGGCACAGCATCGCCGCGGGGAACGTGTAGCGCGGCAGGTGCAGGAGCTCGGCGTGCGTCTCGCCGAGCTCCATGATGTCGCCGATGTAGCACGAGCCGATGCCGAGCGACTCGGCCGCCACCACCGCGTTCTGCGCCGCGATGAGGGCGTCGCTGCAGGCCATCAGAGGTCGCCCAGGCCCGGCGTCGACCCCGTGCGGCACGCCCGGCAGCTCGTCGCAGCCGCACGCGGCGAACAGGTCCATCCACTTCTGCAAGTCGGCGACGAAGAGCAGCACCCACGGCGCGCGGGCGATGAACGGCTGGTCGTCGCAGGTGACGGCCAGCCGGTCCTTGAGCGCCTGGTCCTCGATCTCGAGGATCGAGTAGAGCATCAGGTTGCCGGCCGTCGGCGCGCGCATCGCCGCGTGCAGCATCGCGCGCTTCTCCTCGTCGGTCGGCGGCGCCGGATCGTACGCGCGTGTGGAGCAGCGCGCGTCGAGCAGCCGGATGATCTCGTTCACTGCGCCTCCTCCGGGCGGAGCGTCAACCGTACCACCCGGGAGGCCAGTGGACGTGCGGCGCCGGGCGCGACAGCATCGGCCGATCGCTGCTCGGCCGCCTGGGTCCACATGCGGCGGCGGACGCCCGCCGGGCGCATGGGAGAGCCGGAGCCGGGGAACATCGGGTGGGACGAGCGAAGCGACCAGACCTCGCCGTCACGAAGTCTGGAGCGACCATGACCACACTCAGCACGCGAGGAGCAGGGACGCGGGAAGACCCGTGGACCCTGACCACTCCTCCGGGGAAGTCCGAGTACCAGGCCTACCGCGACGAGGCGGCCGATCCGCCCGCCCTCGTCGTCATCGTCGGCAAGACCGAACTCCGCTACCACCTGCGCTGCATCGACGACCTGCACGCCATGCTCGAGGCCGCCGGCGACTGGGTGCCGCTGGGCAGCGCCGACGAACAGAAGCCGGCCGCGGAGGGCACCGTCGAGGCGTGGGGCCGCTCCCCCGACAACCCGGTGGGCGGCTGGTACGGCCTCAAGAAGGGGCTGCGCGGGCGGTTCGCCAACTACGTGCCGCCGGTGCTCGAGGCGCTCGGCCTCGCCGAGGTCGAGCACGAGGCGCGCAACAACCGCATGCGCGCGAGCTGAACGACAGGGCCGGCGGCGGGCGACGTACCCTGCCGGCCGAGCGGCCTCACGACGCCTCGGCCTCGACCTCGTCCAGGGCCTCCGACCTCGCGGCTGCGCCAGCGGCGAACTCGAGGACCACGGAGGTGCGCCCGGGGCGGGTGCTCAGCAGCACGCGCTCGCAGACCTGCAGCATGATCGTGAAGCCCATGCCCAGGCTGGAGGCTGTGGAGAACCCGCGCTGCAGGGTCGCGCGCGGCAGCGTGCGGAAGTCGATGCCCGGGCCCTCGTCGCGGATGAGGACCTGGAGCCTGTCGTCGCGGGCGAACAGCTGGTACGTGCCGCCGCCCGCGTGGCGCAGGGCGTTCACCAGCGCCTCGCACACCGGCGTGCGCACGTCGTGCGCGGCGCCCAGTCCGGGAAGCGCTCGGCGGCGACGCGCGCGACGACGCCGCGCGCCTCGCTGAGCTCGCGCGGCGCGCCGATGTGCTCCGGCTTCATGAGCGGCACGCCGAGCTGGCCGGCCAGCTCCTCGTCGGTGAGCAGGATGAGCTTGCCGCCGGTGACCGCGTCGAGCACGTCGACGTAGGCCCGGCGGATGTTCTCCTCCTGCCGCCGGAGCGCCCGCTCGGCGTGGCGCACGCCCGTGATGTCGAGCGCGGAGAGCGCCCAGCGGTCGCGCCCGACGGGGTACGCCTCGAGGAGCTCGTAGGCGTCGTCGCTCTCGATGAAGAGCTCGGACCGCGCGGGCGTGCCGCCGTCGGCCGCGCTCGCCACGACCTCGAGGTACGAGCGCGTGCGCTCGTCGAGGCCGTCGGGCCGGCTGAGCCGCTTGCCGACGGCCTCCTCTCGCGTCAGCCCCGTTCGCTCCTGCTGCGTCGGGTTCATGTCCACCAGCTCGAGGTCGGTGAGCACGCCCTCCGTGTCGCGCACGACCCTGAACACCGTGAGGCCCTCCACGGCGTTCTCGAACAGGCGCGTGTAGCGCTCCTGCGAGACCTCCAGGCTCCGGAAGTAGCGCAGCCCCAGGAGCAGGAGCAGCGTCGCCGTCACGGCGACGAAGAAGATCCCCTTGACCGAAGCGAGCACCAGCTCGACGTTGTGCGGCAGCCCGAGCAACCCCAGGATGCGGTCGGAGGCCACGATCCAGATGATGGACACGCACGGCGTAGATCAGCGCGTAGCGCAGCGCCAGCCGGCGCGCCGCACGGCGGCGCCTGCTTGCGGGCTTCGGCCCGGTCTGTCGTCACTGCAGCAGGCATCGGATCGGTCTGTACCTCGGGGATTCCTCGGCGACCGGCAGGACCCTTCACGACGGTTGGTACCCCGCGGCCGGGAAGGTACCGCGCGTAGGCACACTCTAAAGCCGGCGGCAGCGGGCGCGACCCGCCGAGCGCGCTTCCAGATTTGTTTGCAGGCTAACGGTTTGCGTGCTAACCTTTCTCGGCCACGAGCCGCCACCGTCCCCGGAGACCGATGCACCGTCACGCCATGCCGACACTGCCAGAGACGCTCGAGGGCGTCGACGAGCTCTCGTCGCACGTGTTCCGCGCGTTCATGGCGACCATGCGCCAGCACGGGCGCCTGATGATGCAGGAGATTGCGCGACCACGGCCTGCATCCCGGCCAGGCGATGTGCCTGCGCCTGCTCAGCGCCAACGACGGCATCACGCAGCGCGACCTCGCCGACGCGCTGCACGTGGCGCGCCCGACGGTGACCAAGATGCTGAACTCCATGGAGAAGGCCGGGCTGGTGCGGCGTCGTCCCGACGCCGCGGACGCCCGGCTCACCTGCGTGGAGCTCACGGACGCCGGCCGCGCCGAGGAGAAGAAGATGAACCTCGCCGCGGCCGACTACGTGAACAGCACCATCGCGACGCTGCCCGAGGCCGACCGCCGCGAGCTGGCGCGCCTGCTCGACGAAGCTCGGCGCCAGCATCCAGCAGGCGGCCGCCGCGCGCGAGGCCGGCGCGGCGGAGGAGACGGCCGGTGATCCGCCTCCTGCGCATGGGCCTGCGCCCCTACCGGTGGCCGATCGTCCTCGTGCTCGTGCTGGTGCTCGTGCAGGTGATCGCCAACCTCTACCTGCCGACCCTCAACGCCGACATCATCAACAACGGCGTCGTCACGGGCGACACCGCCTACATCCTCAAGGTCGGCGCCATCATGCTCGGCGTCACGCTGATCTACGTGATCGCGTCCATCGCCGCCGTCTACTGGGGCTCGAAGACGTCGATGGCCCTCGGCCGCGACACGCGCGGCTCCCTGTTCCGCCGCATCCAGGGCTTCTCGCAGGCCGAGGTCAACAAGTTCGGCCCGCCGTCGCTCATCACGCGCACCACCAACGACGTGCAGCAGGTCCAGATGGTGGTGCTGATGATGCTGAACGTCGTCGTCGCGGCGCCGATCATGGCCATCGGCGGCATCATCATGGCGCTGCGCCTCGACGTGCCGCTCTCCGCCGTCATCCTGGTCGCGATCCCCATCATGGGCGTCGTCATCGGCCTCGTGATGACCAGGGCCATCCCGCTCTTCATGTCGATGCAGAAGAAGATCGACCGCATCAACCAGGTCACGCGCGAGTTCCTGAGCGGCGTGCGCGTCATCCGCGCCTTCGACCGCACCGTCTACGAGGAGGAGCGCTTCGACGTCGCCAACCTCGACCTCACGACGACGACGCTCAAGGTCGGGCGCCTGTTCGCGCTCATGTTCCCGGCCATCACGATCATCCTGAACCTCTCGACGGTCGCGATCATGTGGTTCGGCGCCAAGCAGATCGCCGACCGGCAGCATGCCGATCGGCGACCTCACCGCCTTCCTCACCTACATCATCCAGATCCTGTTCTCGGTGCTCATGGCCACCATCATGTTCGTCATGGTGCCGCGCGCCGCGGTCTCGGCCCAGCGCATCAAGGAGGTGCTGGACACGCAGCCCACGATCGTCGACCCCGAGGAGCCCGTGACGGACGTGGCCGAGGCCGGCGTCGTCGAGTTCCGCGACGTCGAGTTCCGCTACCCCGGCGCCGAGGAGCCGGTGCTCAGCGGCATCAGCTTCACGGCGCGGCCCGGCGAGACCACCGCCATCGTCGGCAGCACCGGCAGCGGCAAGACGACGCTCATCAACCTCATCCCGCGCTTCTACGAGGTCACCGGCGGCAGCGTGCTCGTGGACGGCGTCGACGTGCGCGAGCTGGCGCAGCAGGACCTGTGGAGCCGCATCGGCCTCGTGCCGCAGAAGTCGTTCCTCTTCAGCGGCACGCGTGGCGGACAACCTGCGCCACGGCGACCAGGAGGCCGCCGACGAGGAGCTCTGGCACTACCTCGAGATCGCGCAGGGCAGCGAGTTCGTGGAGGAGATGCCCGAGCAGCTCGAGGCGCCCGTCGCCCAGGGCGGCGCCAACGTCTCCGGCGGGCAGCGCCAGCGCCTCGCCATCGCCCGGGCGCTGGCCAAGCAGGCCAAGATCCAGATCTTCGACGACAGCTTCTCGGCGCTCGACTTCACGACCGACGCCAAGCTGCGCGCGGCGCTGCGCAAGCAGACCGCCGACGCGACCGTGATCATCGTCGCCCAGCGCGTCGGCACGATCATGCACGCCGACCAGATCATCGTGCTCGACGACGACGGCACGATCGCCGGCATCGGCACGCACGACGAGCTGCTCGAGACGAGCGAGACCTACCGCGAGATCGTCACCTCGCAGCTCGGCGTGGAGGGCGTGGCATGAGCGCGCGCCGAGAAGCAAGGCGCAGCAGCCCGGCGACCGGCGCCGCGCCGCCGCGCCGCCGCGCGGCGCCGGCGGGCCCGGCCCCGGCGGCCCCGGCGCCCACGCCCTGGTGATGCCGACGGCCAAGGCCAAGGACTTCCGCGGCTCGCTGCGCCGGCTCGCCGGCCAGCTCAAGCCCGAGCGCGCGCTCCTCATCATCGTCCTGCTGCTCGCCGTCGTCAGCGTGGCCTTCGCCGTCGTCGGCCCCAAGATCCTCGGGCACGCCACCAACATCATCTTCGAGGGCGTCGTCAGCAAGCAGATCCCGGCCGGCGTGACCAAGGCGCAGGCCATCGCCGGCCTGCGCGCCAAGGGCCAGGGCCGCATCGCCGACATGATCTCGGGCATGACCCTGCACCCCGGCCACGGCGTCGACTTCAACGCCCTGGGGCGCACCCTGCTCCTGCTCGTCGGCGTCTACGCGCTCAGCGCGCTCTTCGGCTGGCTGCAGGCGTACCTCATGGCCGGCGTGGCGCAGCGCACCATCTACCGCCTGCGACAGGCGGCCGACGAGAAGCTCGCGCGCCTGCCGCTGAGGTACTTCGACGACCACCCGCGCGGCGACGTCCTCAGCCGCATGACCAACGACATCGACAACATCTCGCAGTCGCTGCAGCAGAGCCTGACGCAGATCATCACGTCGGCGCTCACGATCATCGGCGTCCTCATCATGATGCTCACCATCAGCCCGCTGCTGGCGCTGATCTCGGTGCTGGTCGTGCCGATCTCGGTGGTCGTGACGATGATCATCGCCAAGCGCTCGCAGAAGCAGTTCGCGGCGCAGTGGGAGACCACCGGCGACCTCAACGGCCACGTCGAGGAGATGTTCACCGGCCACAACGTGGTCAAGGTGTTCGGCCGCCAGCAGGCCGCCATCGAGACGTTCGACGAGCAGAACGAGAAGCTCTACCAGGCGAGCTTCAAGGCCCAGTTCATCTCCGGCATCATCATGCCGGTCATGAACTTCGTCATGAACCTCAACTACGTCGCCATCGCCGTCATCGGCGGCGTGATGGTCGCCAGCGGCCGCATGTCGCTCGGCGACGTCCAGGCCTTCATCCAGTACTCGCGCCAGTTCACGATGCCGATCACGCAGGTGGCCAGCATCATGAACGTGCTGCAGAGCACGGCGGCCTCGGCCGAGCGCGTCTTCGAGCTCCTCGACGAGGCCGAAGAAGAGCCCGACGCCGGCCGAGTGCGTCGTGTTCGAGCACACGCGCGGCCACATCGCGCTCGAGGACGTGTCGTTCCGCTACGTGGCCGACACGCCGCTCATCGAGGACCTCACGCTCGACGTGCAGCCCGGCGAGACCGTCGCCATCGTCGGGCCGACCGGCGCCGGCAAGACCACCCTCGTCAACCTGCTGCTGCGCTTCTACGAGATCGACCAGGGCCGCATCCTCGTCGACGGCGTCGACACCAGGGACATCACGCGCAGCGACCTGCGCCGCCTGTTCGGCATGGTGCTGCAGGACACGTGGCTGTTCAGCGGCACCATCCGCGAGAACATCGCCTACGGGCGCGAGGGCGCGACCGAGGAGGAGATCCGCGCGGCCGCTCAGGCGGCGCGCGTCGACCACTTCGTGCGCGCCCTGCCCGACGGCTACGACACGGTGCTCGACGACGACGCCACCAACGTCTCCCAGGGCGAGAACCAGCTGCTCACCATCGCCCGCGCGTTCCTCGCCGACCCGGACATCCTGATCCTCGACGAGGCCACCAGCTCGGTCGACACGCGCACCGAGGTGCTGATCCAGCAGGCGATGGCGGAGCTCATGAAGGACCGCACCAGCTTCGTCATCGCCCACCGCCTCTCCACCATCCGCGGCGCCGACATCATCCTCGTCATGGACCAGGGCGCGATCATCGAGCAGGGCAGCCACGAGGAGCTGATGGCTGCCCGCGGCTTCTACTACGACCTCTACGCCAGCCAGTTCGAGGAGGCGCTGGACGAGGCGTCCTGAGCGAGTGCGCGGCCCTGCATCGCCGGCCTCAGCTGACGCCGCGCAAACGGGACCGATCTGGGCGGACTCCCCGAGCCATCCTCCACGCGCCTCGCGCGCAGCGCTGCCGCGCATCCTCGACGCGCTCGCCGCCGACCGCTACGGCTTCGTCACGCCTCACAGCTCCTGGCTCCGCGCGCCGTAGGCCGGACCCGCCCTGCGCTACTCCGTCCCGAGCAGCGTCCTGTCGAAGAACCCGACCACGAGGCGCTCGTACTCCTTGGGCTGCGTCTCGATGCCCTGCGTGTGCCCCGCTCCCGGCACCATCCAGATGGCCTTGGGCGAGAAGGCGGCGCCGTAGTACACGGGGTTGACCGACTTCTCCACCTCCTGGCCGTTCTCGCCGTAGATGAAGAGACGTGGCGCGCGGCGCGATCAGCAGCGACGCGTTCTTGAGCGAGATGGGGACGGGCTCGCCGCTCAGCAGCCACACCGAGACCGTCTGCACCAGCGCCTGCGGGTACTGCAGCGCCAGTTCCAGCTGGCTGGGCCCGCGCGGCAGCAGCGCCTCGCGGACCGAGCGGATGCCGGCGCCCTCGCTGACCACGGCCTTGAGGCCGGGGTTGAGGGCGGCGGCCTCGAGCATCTGCTCGCCGCCCATCGAGAGGCCGAGACCGCCGATGCGCCGCCGCTGGACGTCGGGACGGCGGCGCAGCCACGCCACCGCCGCGTCGATGTCCTTGGCGGACCCCCAGCCGTAGGCGTCGGGGTCCCCCTGGCTGTCGCCGAAGCCGCGCGGGTCGACCAGGAGCACGCCGTAGCCGTTCTTCACCAGCATGCGCGCCTGCTCCGTGGTCCACTGGCGCGGGAAGGTGATGACCGCGGCGTGGTTCAGCGACGGCACGTACCAGGCGCTCAACTTGAGGCCGTCGCGCGTGGTGAGGGTGACCTTCTCGTAGGGCCGCCCGAGGTCGACCGCCTTGACCGGCACGCTCGGGCGCTCGGTGGCGACGATGGCCATGCTCACCGGCAGGACGACCCAGTACACGACGAACAGCGCCGCGACCAGGACCAGCGCGCGGCGCAGCAGGGTCCACCAGAGCGGCCCCCCACGCTTGCGCGAGACCCACAGCAGCCAGACGCCCAGCGCGACGAGCACGGCGCCGGCCACGAGCGGCAGCACGCCGCAGAGCCCTGAGGCGCCCACGCCCTCGACGCGCAGACGGTCCACGGACGACGAGACCGGTGACGACCGCGAACACGCCGTAGAGGAGCGCGAGGGGGGCGCGCAGGCCGGCGGGCAGGCGCGACCAGAGGTCCG
The DNA here is from genome assembly GCA_963709845.1 of uncultured Thermoleophilia bacterium. Classification (GTDB taxonomy): domain Bacteria; phylum Actinomycetota; class Thermoleophilia; order UBA2241; family UBA2241; genus CAIXSE01. The sequence continues at coordinate 35,783 of CAVPXV010000003.1, read as the reverse complement.
CGGAGAGCGCGAGGATCGCCGACGGCAGCAGCACGACCAGGAGGTGGTCCGCCCGCGAGACGCCCGGCCGGACGAAGACGAGGTACGCCAAGATGAGGTAGACGATGATGGCGCCGCCGCACACGAGGACGGCCTTGCGCTCGCGCGGGCCGGGACGGCGAGCGCGTGTGGCGACCGCGCCGTTCGCGGCCGCGCCGTTCGCGCCGGGGCCACCGTTGACGCCGGCGCCGCCGTTGAGGCCGGCGCCCATGGGACCGGTGGCCGGCTCCGCTCCTGCGGTCGTCGCGTCTGGGGTGGTCGTGCTCACGCGGACCCTCCCAGGTCGCTCGCCAGTGCCACGCCGCTAGCCTACCGGAGCGGGCGGGGGCGGCGCATCCGGCCCCGCGGGGGCCGTGCCGGCCGCGCCGGCCGGGTCGATCGCCGGCGCGGAGGCGGGCGACGAGCCTGCGCGTCGCGCCTGCCCTGAGCGGAGCGTCCTTGAGGCGGGAGACGACGACGGCCGTCACCGCGAGGAGCGCGCTCATGAGCAGCAGCGAGACCGCGAACGAGCCGCTCCCCGTGCGCAGCGGGCCCATGATGTAGACGAAGACGACGGAGCACTGGCCGCAGAGCTGGACCAGTCCGTTCGACGTCCCCTCGGGCGTCGGGTACGTCACCTCGGCCGCGTACTGCATGCCGATCGGCAGTGCGCCGACGATGAAGAAGCCGAGCGCGGCGAAGCTCGCGTAGAGCAGCAACGTGGAGGAGACGAAGGCCACCCCGACGAGGCTGGGGATCGCCAGCGCCATCGTGAGCACGAGGTAGCGGATGCGCTTGCCCTGGCGATCCGACATCGCCGTCCGACATCCCGAGAGGACGACGGCGCCGATGACGCCGGCCACGAGCATCACCATGCCCAGCAGGCCGGCGGCGTCGGCGCCGAACCCCCGCGGGAGGACGATGTCGCCGATCCAGCTGCTGACGCCGTTGAAGACGCCCAGGATCACGAACGCCACCGACCAGGATGACGAGGAACGGCTTGACGGTGAGCGCGTGCTTGAGGCCGTCGAGCATGAGGGCGCGGACCTCCTCGCCGGCCGGCCCGGGCGCCGTCGCCGGCCGCTCGCGCGCCAGCAGGAGGAAGGCCGCGGCGGAGACGGCGGCGGCCACGCCGAACACCAGCTGCATCGCGCCGATCGACATGACGCCGACGAGCGCCGAGGAGAGCCCCATGCCGGCGCCGACGCCGAGCATGCTCGCCAGCGTGATCAGCCCGACGGCGGTCGCGCGCTCGCCGGAGGCGAACCAGTTCGCCGGCACCTTGGTCCACGCGTTGAGCAGGAACGGCTGCGCGACGGCGATGCCGATGGTGCAGACGAGCACCAGCGTGTAGTTGCTGCCCGACGAGGCCGCGCAGCACGCCGAAGACGCCCATCAGCACGACCCCGAAGCCGACGGCGGTGCGAAAACCGCGGCTGTCGATCACCCAGGCGGCCGGCAGCGACAGCGGGATGAAGGCGATCATGAAGACCATCGAGAGCAGCGTGACCAGCTGGTGCGACACGCCGTAGTAGTCCGAGGCGTCGGCGATGATGGTCCCGTAGCTGATCCAGAGGACCTGGATCATGAAGTTGACGACCATGACGACGCCGAGGACGACCCAGCGGTAGCCGTACACCCGGTAGCCCCGCTCGGCGTCGCGCCGCTCCCGCGCCTCAGCCCGTCCGCTCACGTCGCTGCCTCCCCCCGCGATTGACCGATGTGGTCGGGTCAACTGGCGGTGCTCCGAAGTCTCACCGACTATTGATGCGCCGGTACACCGGACGCATCCGCTTGTGGATCTCGAGGAAGGTCCGATAGCGCGCATCGTACACCTCGCGGGCCGCGGCGCCCGGCTCGAACTCGCCGTCGAACTCGACCAGCCGCGGCACGTCGCCGAAGGCGATCTCGCCGAGCCCGGCGGCGGCGATCCACGCCGCGCCCCGGGCGTTCGCCTGGATCGGGTCGCGGACGCGGCGGACGGTGACGCCGAGGACGTCGGCGACGATCTGGCACCAGACGTCCGACTGGCCGCCGCCGCCCACCAGGTTGATGTGGTCGACGGGCCGGCCGAGGAACTTGCGCACCGGCCCGAGCAGCCAGCGCGTGTTGAGCGCGACGCCCTCGAAGAAGGCGCGCACGATGTCCTCGCGCGTGTTGTCGAGCGAGAGGTTGTAGAGGCCGGCGCGGAGCGCGCCGTCGTCGACCGGGGCGCGCTCTCCCCAGATCCACGGCGTGTAGAGCACGCCGTTGCTGCCGGGCGGCACGCGCCCCGCGATCTGGTCGAAGATCTTGAACACGTCCGGCTGCTCCTCCTCGGCCAGCAGTTCGTCCTGGTGGTAGAGCACGTTGTCGCGCAGCCAGGTGAGGTTGCCGCCGGCGGTGGCCTGCAGCGCGGTGAGCAGCCAGCGGCCGGGCAGCGCGCAGGGGAGCGACGCGATGCTCGCGAACACGTCGGTCTTCTTGAACGGCACGTGCGCGGCCAGCCACGACGACGTGCCGAGGTACAGGTGCACGCCGAAGTCGTCGGTGGTGCCGGCGCCGATGGCGGCGGCCGTGGTGTCGATGGCGCCGGCGACGACCTGCGTCTCCGGCGCCAGCCCGAGCTCCTCGGCCGCCGACGGCGTGAGCCGGCCGAGCACCTCGGTGCACTTCACGATCTCCGGCAGCTTGTCGCCGTCGATGCCGCAGTCCCGGACCAGTCCGGCGTCGTACTTCACGGCGTCCGCGTCGCGGTTGTCGGTCACCCAGCTGGTCATGATCGAGTCGTAGCTGGCGGCCATGCGGCCGGTGAGCTTGAGGTTCAGGTAGTCCGGCACGTTGAGGAACTTGTGCGTGCGCTCGTACACCTCCGGCAGCTCGTCGCGGATGTAGAGCATGTGCGCGGCGGGGTCCTTGCCGGTCGGCGACGGCATGCCGCCGGTGAGCTTCACCCAGCGGCGGATGCGCGGCAGGCTGATGCCCCGCATGCTGAGCGGCCCGCCGAACTGCCGGCGCAGGTGCGGCGCGCCGCGCATGTCCATCCAGAGGATGCAGTCCGTGAGCGGCGCGCCGGCCTCGTCGACCGGCACGGTGCCCTCGCTCTGGGTGCTGCAGCAGACGGCGGCGACCTCGGCGGCCGGACCATCGTGGCGGGCGAGGAGTCGCCGCGTCGCGGCGACCACGGCCCGCCACCAGTCGTCCGGCCGCTGCTCCGCGCCGCCGCCCGGCAGCACGATCAGCTCGACCGGCTCGAACTCCCACGCGGCGACGCGCCCGTCGATGCTGATGAGCGCGACCTTCGCGCCGGACGTGCCGAGGTCGACGGCGAGGACGAACCGGGAGGCGCTCGAAGAAGCGGCCATGGCGGCAGCATAGCACCGCGCCGCCCAGCCTCCTCGCGCAGCCGGGCCGAGCAGTCGGCGCCGCCCGACGCGGTCCGGCTGCTCGGCCGCTCCCCGGTCAGCCCAGCTGCGCCTTCATCTCCGGGCTCAGCGGCACGACGAGCTCGGCGTTGTAGGAGCCCGTCGGCAGACGGCCGATCGGGTTGTCGAAGATCTGCTGGGCCGCGACGCCGTAGGTGCGCGAGGTCGCGGCCGGCGAGCCGTCCTCCACCACCGGATCGACGTCGACCGCCAGGATCGAGACGGTGTCGTCGCTGCCGCGCAGGAGCTCGAACGTGCGCAGCTGCTGCGGGAAGTCCCTGAGCGAGGAGGTCTCGACCTCCCAGAAGCCGAGCTCGGGCCGGTCGGCGTCAGGCGACGGGAAGGCGGTGACCGCGTTGCAGTGGCGGTGGCCGGCGATCCAGAGGATCAGGTTGGGATAGGTGTGCAGCTTCGCGAGCAGGTCCTCCTCCGAGCCGAAGGCGCTCGAGCTCCAGGACATCGGCTGCGGAGCCTTCTCGACGCCGATCGGGCAGTGCGCCGCGATGATCATGAGGACGCCGTCGGCCTGGCCCCTGTCCAGCTCGCGGATGAGCCAGTCGTGCCGCTCCTTGTCCAGCGAGATGTGCCCGTAGCCGTTGTCGTAGGGATCGTCGTCGCGCTGCGTGTCGTCCAGCGCGAGGACGCGGACCGGCACGCCGGCCTTGGGCTCGAAGGTGTAGCAGGCGAAGCCGGCGTCGACGGCGGCCGCGTCGAAGCCGTGTCCCTTGAGGCTCGACGCCGTCGTGAAGAACTCGCTCATCCACTCGCTCTTCGTCAGCGAGCGGCGGTCGGGGTCGGCCGCGAGGACCTTCGGCGGCGCGGCGAAGTCGGCGACCGGCCCGATGCCGAAGATGTCGCCGTAGGGCGTCCGCCCGTCGAGGCAGCCCATGTAGAAGCCGCGGCTGCCGGGCCGCGCGGATCCTCGAAGACGTTGCCGAGGTCGAGGATCTCCTCGCCCACGTAGGTCTTGCGGAGGTAGTCGTCGACGCGGAGGAACCCCGTCCAGAAGTGGTCGTGGTTGCCGCGCACCTGGTACCAGGGGATCGACGGGTCGAGGCCGGCCGCGTCGTACGCGTCGAGGAACGCGGCCCGCGGTCCGGCGGGCGCCTTGTCCCTCGCCCCGGAGTCGAGGGTCGATGCGCCGGCCGTCGAGCACGTCGATGTACCAGCGCAGCTCGTTGTACTGGGTGTTGTTGCACGTGTCGCCAAGGGAGATGCCGAAGTCGATCGGGTCATCGCGGTGCATGGCGTTGACGGTCCGCACGGCCGCGTCGAGCACGTGGTGCGTGTAGAGCATGACCCCCGAGTAGGCCGACGAGAGAAAGCCCTTGTAGCCGAAGAAGATCGCCTGCGCCGGCGACTGCACGTCGGCGATGTGGATGTCGGTGATGGCGAAGAAGCGAAGGAGCCGCGAGGCGGCGCCGGCCGCCGTGCCGTCGTAGCCGGCCGGCATGAGGTCGAGCCGCCGCTCGGCGGCCAGCCCCGGGCCGTAGCTCCAGGCGCCGTAGCCGTTCGCCTCGTACTTGGCGAGCTCGTACGGGAGGACCTTCTCCGCGTCCGCGGGGATGGGGTCGGGCACGATCGTCCGCTCGAGCGTCGTGGCTACCTTGTGCGCGCTCGCGTCTGTCAACGGGTTCATCTGATGCCTCTCTGCCCGTCACCGGCGGGCTTGGCTCTGGTGCAGCGTCCACACCGAGGTATCGGCAAGGCCGCCGGTCGCGCCGAGAGTATGCGGCGGCATCCCTCCACGGCGCGCCGTCAGCGGCGCGGCAGACGCTCAGCGCAAGGCCAGCAGCTCGGAGACCGTGAGGAACGAGTACCCCTGCGGCGCGCAGCGCCGCGATGAATCAGCGGCAGCGCGCGTCGCGTGGCGGCGTTGGCGCCCGGCCAGGGGTGCAGGAGGATGATCGAGCCGGGGCGCACGTGGTCGATGACGTACTGGGTCATCGCCTCGGCGTCGTCACTGATGGCCAGCGAGTCCGGCTCGAGGTCCCACATCACGGTCGTGCGACCGCCGGTGGCCATCTCGAACGGATACGACAGGAGCTTCTTGGCGTACGGAGGTCGAACCGTGATGGGCCCCGTGTACCCGCTCGCGCGGATGACGGCATCGGTCGTCCCGATCTCGCTCCGCACCGTGGAGGTCGAGATGAAGACGAGCCTGCGGTGGTCGAAGCTGTGGTTGCCGAGCTCCTCGCCGGCCGCCACGAGCGCGATCATGGCCGCCGGGTGCGCCCTGGCGTCCGCGCCGATGACGTAGAACGTGGCGCGGGCGTCGTACTGCCTGAGGTCGGCGAGCAGCTCGCTGACGTACATGTCCTCGGGCCCGTCGTCGAACGTGAGCGCCACGACCTTGTGGGTCGTTTCCACGCGCGAGACGTGATCGCCGAGCAGCTGCACCGTCCGCGAGTCCATCAGCCAGTACGCGCCCCACGCGACCAGCACGAGCGCGAGCGCCAGCGAGACACCGATCCGGAGCACGCGCCACCAGCCGCCTCCGGCGTAGCCGAGGAACACCTTCCACCAGAAGACGAAGAACGCCGTCAGCCCGACGACCAGGAGAAGGCAGGCGATGACGTCGAGGTTCACGCCGGCGCCCGCTCAGGAGCCTTGGACGCCCGGGCGCTCCACGTGCCGCTCGACTGGAGCGCCCGCACGCCGCCCGCGCCGGCGATGTGCACGATGGCGCCGTGGAGTCGCACCCGGCTAGGCGCCCTCGACGCTCGAGAGCACGCGCTCGAAGCGCTCGAGCGCGTCGTCGATGACCTCGTCGGTGTCGGCCATCGACGTGTACATGCGCGAGCCTGCGAGCGTGATCAGGCCGTTGGCGGTGTAGGCCGCGCCCATCTCCTCGATCATGTGCTTGCGCGGCTTCATCTGCCTGGCGAAGCGCAGCGGGTGCTTGAGGTCGAGGAGCATCACGCCGGAGGTCTCGAGGTGGACGATCGAGCCCTGGTTGTAGGCGACGAACGGCAGGCCGTACTTGTCGATGATGCGGCTGAGGCCGGCGGTCAGCCTGTCCCCGGCCATGCCCGCGAGCACGGGCGCGCCGGTGCGCTCCATCTCGGTGATGGCGAAGTAGCCGGCCGCGCAGCTCAGCGGGTTGGCGCTCAGCGTGCCGCCGACGTACGCGCGCTCGCCGCTCTTGCCGCCGATGCCGCTGGCGAAGCTCGCCATGACGTCGCGGCGGCCGCCGACGCCGCCGGCCATGGGATAGCCGCCGGTGATGCACTTGCCGAAGATGGTGAGGTCGGGGCGCACGCCGTAGTACCCCTGCGCCCCGCCCATCCCGAGGCGGAAGCCGCTCACGACCTCGTCGAAGATGAGCAGCGCGCCGAACTCGTCGCAGAGGTCGCGCACGGCGGCGTTGAAGCCGAACGGCACTGGTCTCGTGCCGCTCTCCGGGCCGACCGGCTCGACGATCACCGCCGCGGTGCCGCCGAGCAGCCGGTTCTGCTTGAGCTTCCGGCGCAGCGCATCGCAGGTCGTTGGGGAACATCTCTCGCGTCCGCGCGGTCGCCCCGTACGGGATGCCCTTGGCCTCGAAGCGCCAGGTCCCGGGCACGTGCAGGCCGTAGACCATCTGGTCGCTCCAGCCGTGGTACGCGCCGCCGACCTTGACCACCCACTTCTTGCCGGTGAACGCGCGTGCCCCGCGGATGGCCGCCATCACGCTCTCGGTGCCGGAGCCGAGCATGCGGAACTGCTCGCACGCCGGCATGAGCCGGCTCACCAGCTGCGCCAGCTTGAGCTCGTACTCGTGGAAGAGGCCGGTGACGGGGCCCGACTGCTCGACCACCTCGGCGACCTTGCGGCGCACCGGCTCGTAGTTGCTGCCGAGCACGGTGGGGCCGCCGGCCTGGAGGAAGTCGATGTACTCGTTGCCGTCGACGTCCCACAGGCGCGCTCCCTCGGCCTTCTCGATGGCGAGCGGGAAGGGGTAGTTGAAGGCGAGGTTGTGCTGCACGCCGCCGGGGATGAGCTCCATCGCCTCGTCGGTCAGCTCCTTGCTGCGGCGGCAGTTCGCGTCGAACCAGGCCAGGTAGCCGTCCATGACGTCGCGACGGATGGGGCGGATGGGCTGGGAGACGAGGTCGGTCAGCCGCCGGTAGACGTCGGGGACGTCCGGGTAGCGGCTGATGGCGTAGCCGGCGAGCTGGGCGCCGGAGGGGCTCGACTCGCCGGCGGCCGCGACCGCCGGTCCGGCGATCGTCGAGGGCTCGGGCGCGGGCTCGCCTGCGGCCGCCCGCGCCTCCTTCGCGGCCTTCTCTTGCGCCGCGCGCGCCTCCGCCGCCTCGCGCGCGGCGCGCGCCTCCTCCACCTGCTGCGCCAGCTTCTTCTCGTCCTTGCGCAGCTTCTGGAAGGCGATCTCGCGGATGGGCAGCGGCACCTTCTCGGCGCGGCCGTCGGTGAGCAGCGCCAGCAGGTAGTCGAGCGCGACCTTCTCGAGCAGCGCCATGTTGTGCACGGCCTGCTCGGCGTCGCCGCCCAGCACGAGGACGCCGTGGTTCTCGAGGATGTAGGCGTTGGCGCCGCTGGCGAGCTTCTTCGTCACGTTCTTCTTGAGGAAGCTCGTCCCCGACGGGGCATACGAGACGAGCTCCACCGAGCGGCCGAGGTAGCGCACCTGTTCGTCGAACAGGGCGGGGATCGGCCGCTCCATCAGCGCGAGCGCGCTCGCGTACGGCTGGTGCGTGTGGATGATCACGCTCACGTCGTCGCGCCGCTCGTACACGGCCGCGTGCATCGACGACTCGATCGACGCCTTCCTGGCGCCGAGGATGTGCCGCCCGTCGAGCCCCATGCACGCAGATGTCGCCGGGCTCCATCTTGCCGTAGTCGTAGCTGGAAGGCGTGATCGCGAAGGCGTCCTCGCCGGGCACGCGCACGGAGACGTTGCCCTCGGTCGCCTTGAGGTAGCCGCGCTCCAGCAGCGTCCGGCAGACGTCGACCACGAGCTCCCGCGACGGGCCGTAGTGGCTCACAGTCACACCTCCACGAAGATGAGGACGACGGTCGCGATCCCGAGGGCGATGCTGAAGACCGTGAGGGCGGTGATCTCCCAGTAGTCGGTGGGCAGCGGGCGGCTGGCCACGAGCGCATCGCGGATGCGATGCGCGCGGTAGGCGCCCAGCCCGAGCATGAAGATGCCGAACACGCCAAAGCCGGCGCCGAGCAGCCCGAAGGCGATGTGCGAGCTGTCGATGAGCGCGGGGAGCAGCCGTCCGACCGCGAGAGAGAGACCGAGGGCGGCCATGCCCGTGCGCAGCCAGGCGAGGTAGGTGCGCTCCGCGGCAAGCCACGTGCGCCGAGGAGCCGACGCCGAGAGGCCTTCGTCTGGTGTCGGGTTCTCAGCCATCGCCCGGCATTCTAGCCCTCGTTCACGCCGGGCGCACCGGTGCACTTCCGTCGCAGGCCGGTCCCGGACTGATCGGCGTGCGACCGGTCACCCTCTTGGGGTGAGGCCCAAGGCCGGGAGCCTTGGTACGGTGACGGAGCGATCAAGGCCGGGGAGCGCGGCGCCGGCGGGGCGGCCGGGCGCCGCGCAAAGACGGACGAGGCCGGGTGCACCGTGCGGCGCACCCGGCCTCGCGCCTAGCCCTCCAGCGTCCGGAGGTAGTCCGAGACCGCCGCCAGCCCGCCCTCGAGCACGTCGCGGGCGCAGGCGTAGCCCATGCGGAACGCGTGCTCCTCGCCGAACGCGATGCCCGGCATGACGAAGGCGCCGTTGAAGTCGAACATCCCCTGGCAGAAGTCCACGGAGGGCAGGTCGTAGTCGTAGCGGACGAGCGCGATGGTGCCGGCCCGCGGGCGCACGTAGCGCAGCCGCGGCTCCCGCTCGATCCACTCGTCGACGATCAGCGAGGTTGCCGCGCACGATGTCCAGGCTGCGCGCGAGCACGCGGTCCCTGCTCTCGAGCGCCACGGCGGCGAGGGCGTCGTCGAGCACGCCGCCGCTGATGGTCGTGTAGTCGCGCACGTCGAGGCAGCGCTGGATCACCTCCGGGGGCCCGGCGACCCACCCGGTGCGCAGCCCGGCCAGCGAGTAGCTCTTGCTCATGCTGCCGCTGCTGACGCCCTTCTCGTACAGGTCGGCGACCGACGGCGCGGTCGAGCCGGGCTCGTGCTCGAGCTTGCGATACACCTCGTCGCAGAAGAGCCAGGCGTCGCGCTCGCGCGCCACCTCCACGATCTCGCGCAGCAGCGGCTCGTCGATGAGCGCGCCGGTGGGGTTGTTGGGGTTGTTGAGCACGATGAGCCGGGTGCGCTCGTCGGTGAGCGCCCGCAGCGCCTCCACGTCCGGCAGATAGCCGTCCTCTTCGCGAAGTCGCAGCGCGCGGACCTCGGCGCCCAGGGACTGTCGGGACCGAGAAGAGCTGCTGGTAGGTGGGCTGGACGCTCACGACCGTCGTCCCCGGCTCGACCAGCGCGTAGAGGGCGAGGAAGTTGGCGCCGATCGCCCCGTTGGCGGTGAGCACGTCGTCCGGGCCGATGCGCTCGCCGTACAGCGCCGCGATGGCGGCGCGCAGCCGCGGCGAGCCGACGATGTCCCCGTAGCCGAGCCACGTCTCCTTGAGGCGCTCCACCACCCCGTCCGCGTCGCCGCTGAGCTCCAGCAGTTCGTCGAGCGTGAGCGAATGCACGCAGGTCTCGGCGATGTTCCAGGTGGCCGTCGTCTCGTGGGCGTTCATCCACTGCTCGACGAAGAACGGTTCGATGTGCACGGGGCCTCCCGGCCGGAGGGTGGGACGACGAGCCACATCCTGCATCGGGGGACCGCCCGCGGCAACCGCGAGACCGAAGCGGGCGGATGCGCCGGGTGCCGCGGTCGCGGGTAGGATGACCGTGCCATGACGGCACGGTTCATCACCTACGAGCAGGCGCGGCGCTTCTACGACCGCATCGGCCGCGGCCAGGACGCGCGGCCCGTCTCCGAGCGCCGCGCGCTCGACGCGCTCGCGGCGCAGGGCGACTTCGCGCGAGCGGAGGCCGTGGTGGAGTTCGGCTGCGGCACGGGGCGGTTCGGCGCCCGGCTGCTGCGCGAGCGGCTCCCGGGCGACGCGACCTACCTCGGGCTCGACGTGAGCCCGCACATGGTCGCCCTGGCGGGCGCGGCCGTGGCTCCCTGGACCGGCCGCGCGAGCATCCGGCTCACGGACGGCTCCGTCCGGCTGCCCGTCGCCGACGGGTCCGTCGACCGGGTCGTGAGCACCTACGTCCTCGACCTGCTCAGCCCCGCCGACGCGGCCGCGTTCGCCGCGGAGGCGCGCCGGGTGCTGCGGCCCGGCGGGATGCTCGCCCTGGCGAGCCTCGCCCCGGGCCGCACGCCGCCGGCGCGCCTCGTCACCCGCCTCTGGAAGGCCGTCTGGCGCCTGAACCCCGCGCTCCTCGGCGGCTGCCGCCCGCTGCGACTCGGCCCGCTGCTCGACGCCGACGACTGGATCGTCCTCGCCAGCTTCCCCGTCACGGACTGGTTCCTCAGCTCGGACGTCCTGGTCGCGCGCCGTCGCTGACCGCGTGTAGGCTTTCCCCGCGGTCGACGAGGGAGAGAACGGGATGGACGACAACGAGTTCCGCAAGCTGGGCCACGAGCTGATCGACTGGATCGCCGACTACCGCGAGCGGATCGGCGACTATCCCGTCATGAGCCAGGTGCGTCCGGGCGAGGTGGCGGCGCAGCTGCCCGCCGAGCCTCCCCAGCAGGCAGAAGGGCTCGGCGACATCGTCGCCGACCTCGACCGCGTCGTCATGCCGGGTATCACCCACTGGAACCACCCCGGCTTCCTGCACTACTTCCCCAGCAACAGCGACCTCTCGTCGGTGCTGGCCGACCTCGTCGCGGCCGGGCTCGGCGTGCAGGGCATGAGCTGGCAGACCAGCCCGGCCGCCACCGAGGTCGAGGACGTGGTCATGGAGTGGCTGCGCGAGATGGTGGGGCTGCCGGACACGTTCACCGGCGTGATCGAGGACACGGCCAGCACGTCGACGTTCACGGCCCTGCTGTGCGCGCGCGAACGGACTTCGGCGTTCTCCCAGAACCGCGGCGGCCTGCAGGCCGAGGACGCGCCGCTCGTCGTGTACGCGAGCGACCAGGCGCACAGCTCGGTGCCCAAGGCGGCGCTCCTCGCCGGCTTCGGCGCCGAGCACCTGCGCCTCATCGAGACCGACGACGAACACGCGCTCCGGCTCGACCTGCTCGAGCGCGCGATCGAGGACGACCTCGCGGCCGGCCGCCGGCCCTGCGCCGTGGTGGCCGCCGTCGGGACGACCGCCACCACGGCGCTCGACCCGGTGGCCGGCATCGCCGCCCTCTGCCGGCGGCACGGACTGTGGCTCCACGTCGACGCGGCGCTCGCCGGCACGGCGATGATCTGCCCCGAGTACCGCTGGATGTGGGCGGGCGTCGAGGCCGCCGACTCCGTCGTCTTCAACCCGCACAAGTGGATGGGCACCGGCTTCGACCTCTCCGCCTACTACGTCCGCGACCCCGAGCACCTGGTGCGCGTGATGAGCACGGACCCGAGCTACCTGCGCACGGCCCAGGACGGCACGGTGCGCAACCTGCGCGACTGGGGCATCCCGCTCGGCCGCCGCTTCCGCTCGCTCAAGCTGTGGTTCCTGCTGCGCGCGGAAGGCGTCGAGGGGCTGCAGGCCCGCGTCCGCCGCGACGTCGGCAACGCCGGCTGGCTGGCCGAGCAGGTGATGGCGGCGCCGGAGTGGGGACTCATGGCGCCGGCGCCGCTCCAGACCGTGTGCCTGCGGCACGTGCCGCCGGCGCTCGCCGGCGACGAAGAGGCGCTCGCCGCCCACAACGCCGCGATCGTCGAGCGGGTGGTCGCGGCCGGCCACTACTACTTCGGCACGTCGCTGCTCAAGGGACGCCTCATCATCCGCGTCTCCGTCGGCGCCCAGCCCACCGAGCGGGAGCACGTGGCCGGGGCCTGGGCGGCGCTGCAGGAGGCCGCGGTCCGGGACGCCTGACGGCGGCGAGAGGGCGCCGCGGTGGCGCCGGCGCGGCCTCGCCGCTACCCTCGCACGAGAGGGTTTCGCGCACCCGGCGCGAAGGTCTTCGCACAGGCCGGCGCCTCGGTGCCGGCCTGTCCAGCGGTCAAGAAGCGCCCAGCCGGGCCGATACCCCGAACAGTGAGCACGCAGGGCAGCGACATGGTCGGACAGGCATCCACTCCCCGCACGGACACCCGTGAGACGCTGAAGCCGCGCCTCGCGACGGCCGGCGCGGCGCTGCTCGCCTTCCTCCTGGTGGCGCTCCTCCTGGCCGCCGCGGCCGCTCCGCGAGCGGCGGCCGCCCCCTCGCTCTTCGACCTGCAGAAGGAGGCCAAGCGCACGCGCGCCGAGATGGCGAACCTGCAGAGCGAGCTGCAGAGCGTCGGGCAGAAGCTCGTCGAGGCGCAGGCGAAGCTCGATGCCGTGAACCAGCGCCTCGTGCGCTCGCGCATCGACCTGAAGAGAGCCGAAGACGCGCTCGACGCGCAGCAAGGGATCCTCGCCAGGCGAGCGGCCACGATGTACAAGACCGGCGACCTCGACTGGTTCGACGTCATCTCCAGCATCCAGAGCCTCGCCGACATCGACACCATCCGCTCGCTGCAGCAGGCGATCGCCGACCAGGACCGCCTCTCGGAGAACGAGGCGCAGCGACTCGCGCGAGAGTCGCGGCGGCTGGAGCGCCAGGTGGAGGCGGACCACGAGGCGGCGGTGGCCGCGGCGCAGGAGGTCCAGAACCAGAAGATCGAGGTCGACCAGAAGCTGGCCGAGCGCACCGCGATCCTCCAGGACGTGACCAAGCGCATCAAGAAGATCCTCGCCAGCGGCGGTCTGGGCGCGGCGCTGGCGATGGCCAGGAACGGCCAGTTCACGCAGTTCACGTGGGCCCAGGCGCTGCTCGTGGCGATGCGCCTGCCGGTGACCGCCGACAACGTCGCCGCCGTCACCGCCTGGGAGATGGCCGAGGGCGGCCACTGGTACAACACCGCCTACTACAACCCGCTGAACACGACGCAGCGCATGCCGGGCGCCACCGTGTTCAACTCCGTCGGCGTCAAGGCCTACACCAGCTGGAAGCAGGGCCTTCAGGCAACGGTCATCACGCTGAAGAACGGCTACTACGGCGCCATCATCGACGCCCTGCGCCGCGGCAACGACTCCACGGCCGTGGCCGCGGCCGTCGGCGCCTCGCCCTGGGGCACCGGCAACTTCAGCCACCTGCTCTAGCCGGCCCGCCGGCCTTCCGGCCGACGGTCGGCGGCGCATCCGCGGCGCCGGCCGGGAACATTACCCGCATGTTCCGACCAGGAAGCCCAGCCCCCGTACTCGACATCATCGTCACCGACCGTGACGGCCGCGTGGTCGGCGTACGCACGCCGCCGCCCGCCCCGCCCAGAGAACAGGCGAGCCGGCTGTGGCGGCGGCGCAACAACCTCGCGGCGACCGGCGAGCTGCGCGCGCAGGCCGAACTGCGCAACCAGTTCGCCGCGCTTCACGTCGACCCCGGTCCCTCGCCGAAGCGCTGAGACCTTGAAACGGCGCTGCGCGCGTCCGGAAGCCGATATGAAGTCGTGTGAACCGGGCATTAGGGCCGGCTCGTCGACGTTACCGGCCCTTCGCCCGGGAACGCGCCACCAGGACCGATGAAGCTCAGCGCGGCGCGGCCGACGCCGAACGCCGCTGGAGGGGGAAGAACGCATGTTCGCCGTCGACCGCCGCACGAAGATCCTCACCCTGGGGGCGATGTGCTTCGCCCTGTTCATGGCCATGCTCGACAACACCGTCGTCAACGTCGCCTTGCCGAGCATCCAGCTCCACTTCGGGTCGGGCGTCTCCGGCCTGCAGTGGATCATCGACGCCTACACGCTGGTCTTCGCCGCCTTCATGCTCACCGGCGGCACCCTCGGCGACCTCTACGGGCGCAAGCGCCTGTTCCTCATCGGCCTGACGGTCTTCACGGCCGGCTCGCTGATCGCGGGCCTCGCGCCGTCGCTGAACGCGCTGATCGCCGGCCGCGCCATCCAGGGCCTGGGCGCCGCCGCCCTGCTCCCGGGGACGCTGTCGATCCTCACCCAGGCGTTCCCCGACCCGAAGGAGCGCGCCCAGGCGATCGGCATCTGGGCCGGCGTGTGCGGCATGGCGCTGGCCGCCGGCCCCATCGTCGGCGGCGCGCTTGTCGACAGCCTCGGCTGGCAGAGCGTCTTCTTCCTCAACATCCCCATCGGCATCGCCGCCTTCATCGTCGCGCGGCGCGTCGTGCGCGAGTCGCGCAACCCCGAGGGCCGGCACCTCGACCTGCCCGGGCAGGCGCTCGCCATCGTCGGCCTCGGCACGCTGACCTACGCGCTCATCGAGGCCAACCACTACGGCTGGACGTCGCCGCTGATCCTCGGCCTGTTCGCCACGGCGGCGATCGCCACGGGGCTGTTCATCTGGGTCGAGCTGCGCAGCTCCAGCCCGATGCTCGACCTCAAGCTTCTTCCGCAACCGGACCTTCGCCGCCGCGGCCACCGTCGCCGGCCTCGTGAGCTTCGGCATGTTCGGCGTGTTCTTCTTCCTGTCGCTGTTCCTGCAGAACGTGCAGGGCTACTCCGCCTTCCAGATGGGCCTGCGCTCGCTGCCCATGACCGGCGCCATCATCTTCACCGCGCCGATCGCCGGGAACCTCGCCGGCCGCATCGGGCCGCGCATCCCCATGACTGTCGGCCTGGCCATCGTCGGCGTCGGCATGCTGCTCATGGAACGGATCACCCCCGGCATGCCGTACAGCGCGCTGTGGTGGAACCTGCTCATGATGGGCATCGGCATGGGCCTCGTGATGACGCCGATGACGGCCGCCGTGATGAACGCCGTGCCGCGCCGGCGAGCCGGGATGGCCTCGGCCACGTCGAACGCGAGCCGTGAAGTCGGCGGCGTCTTCGGCATCGCCCTGCTCGGCGCGATCGTGACCCACTTCTTCGCCAGCAACCTGCGCAGTTCGCTGGAGAAGCTGCCCCTCCCCGCCGGGGTGAAGAGCCAGATCGTCACTCTGGCCGGCCAGGGCGGCGGCCTGACGAAGGGAAGTCTGCCGGCCGGGGTCGACGCCCAGGCCCTGCACCACGTCGTCGACAACGCCTTCGTCTCGGGCATGCACGTGGCCTTCTGGGTGTCGGCAGGGATCCTGCTCACCGGCTCCGTCATCGCCGCCGTGTTCGTGCACAAGGGCGTTCCGGACGTGGTGAGCGAGGCCTGCACCCCGGCGGGAGAGGCCCCGGCGCCGGCGGACACCGACGGGTCCGGCGCGAGCGCCGGGTCCCCGCCGGCGCACCAGCCGGCCGCCGCAGGCGCGCCGGCTCGCCAATGATGACCCGACGGGCGCGGGCAGCACGCGTGTCGCCCGCGCCCGCTCCGGGCACCACCTGACCATGGGCTCCTGGATCCTGCTCGCGATCGTCGTCGTCGTGGCCCTGCTCTGGGGGCTGCCGCGCGTGTTCCGCCGGCGCCGCGACCGGACCAGGCGGAACCTCCTCCGGCGTCTCGAGGAGGAACGCGGCTCCCGCGTCATCACGCTGATCCACCGCCAGGAGGGCTCCGGGATCCTCGGCCTTGCCTTCGGCCGCTACATCGACATCGACGACTCGGAGCAGCTGCTGCGCGCCATCCGGATGACCCCGCCCGAGATGCCGATCGACCTGCTCCTGCACACGCCCGGCGGACTGGTGCTGGCCAGCGACCAGATCGCCCACGCGCTCAAGCGGCACGACGGCAAGGTCAGCGTCATCGTGCCGCACTACGCGATGTCCGGCGGCACGCTGGTCGCCCTCGCCGCGGACGAGATCCTCATGGACCCGGACGCCGTGCTCGGGCCCGTCGACCCGCAGCTCGGCAGCCTGACGCGCGGGTCGTGGCCGGCGGCCTCGATCCTCAAGGCGCTCGAGCAGGACAACCCGAACCGCGACGACGAGACGCTCATCCTGGGCGACGTCGCGCGCAAGGCCATCGACCAGGTGCGCGCGACGGTCGAGGAACTGCTGGCCGGCCGCTTCGACGAGGCCGAGGCGGAGCGACTCGCGGCCCTGCTCAGCGAGGGCCGCTGGACCCACGACTACCCGATACGGCTGGAGGAGGCGCGGGGGCTCGGGCTGCCCGTCTCCGACGCCGTGCCCGAGCTCGTCTACAAGCTCATGACGCTCTACCCGCGGCGCAGCCAACGGCGGCCGTCCGTCGAGTTCATCCCGACGCCGTACAGGACGCGCGGCCAGGACGACTGACGCGGGCCGCGGTCCGGGCCGCGGCTGGGGCCCTTCAGCGGAAGCCGTTCGCGGCGCAGGCGCGCGCTTCGCGCGTCTTCGCCGCGAGCCCGACGAGCTGCTCGTACACCTCGGCGTGCTCCTCACGAAGGAACGCCGCGTGGCACTGCAGCCGGCGGTAGTACCCGGCGTCGTCTTCGGCCTGCTGGGCTAGCACGCCGGCGTTGGCCCAGCAGGATTCCATGGTGTCGGCGATCTCCGCCGGCAGCGCGTCGCTGAGCAGGCGCGCGACCTCCCAGTAGGACGACAGCCCCTGGTCCTCGGCCAGCCAGCGGGCTTCGTCGGCAGCGAGGTAGAGGGCGGCGACCTCGGCGGGCGTGGCGCCGTCTGTACGTTTGCGTGAACGTCTCATCACGTGTCTCCAGTCCGGTCGCCGGCACACGGTCTGCGCCGGAGGGACAAGCGGGTATTCCCCTCGCCGCGCTTGAGCAAGCGGCCGGGTGTGAGACGCATGAGGCGCCCGGCGGGTTCGAGGCGGTGACGCCGGGGACATAAGTCCCACGGAGAGGCGGCGCAGCGGGCGCCGCCCGCCGGGCTCTCGCGGAGGCGGCATGGACGACGATCTCGGCCAGGGGTACCTGCGCGCGACGCGGCACAGCCGCGCGCACCTCGTCGGCGGCCGCATGGACTGGACGGACCAGCCTGACTGGTTCAAGACCTATCCGGACGCGCCGCGCGTCAAGCTCCCGGACCTGGCGCTCGACGACAGCGGGCTGTTCGACGCGCTCGCGCGCCGCAGGAGCGGACGGGCCTACTCGAGCGAGCCGCTCGCCCTCGGCGAGCTCGGGGCGCTGCTGTGGGCGGCCGCCGGGATCACGGCGCGGCAGGAGGGCTTCGCCCTGCGCACCGCGCCGTCGGCCGGCGGCCTCTACCCCATCGAGCACTACGTGGTCGCCAACGCCGTCGAGGGGCTCGAACAGGGCGTGTACCACTACGACGTGCTCGGCCGCGCGCTCGAGCGCCTGTACGCCGGCGACCTGCGGCCGCCGCTCGCCCGCGCCGCGCTCGACCAGCGGATCGCCGCCGACGCTCAGGCAGTGTTCGTGTGGACGGCGGTGCTCGAGCGCTCGCGCTGGAAGTACGGCGAGCGCTTCCTCCGCTACGTGCTGCTGGACGCCGGCCACATCGCCGAGAACGTCGCTCTGGCGGCGACGGCGCTCGGCCTCGAGACCTGCCAGATCGCCGCCTTCTACGACGAGGAGGCGGCGGCCATCCTCGGCGTCGACCCGGAGCTCGAGCCGGTGGTCTACCTGAGCACCGCCGGCAGGCCGGGCGACACGCGCTCCACCCAGCCGCCGCTCGCGCTCCGCTGACCGGAGCGGATCAGGCCGATCCGACGTCCTCCGGCACGGCCGGCAGCCGCTCCGCGAGCCAGGCGGCGACGTCGCGGAAGACCTGGTCGCGCTCCACTTCGTTGAAGAGCTCGTGGTAGAGGTGCTTGTAGGTGCACGAGCTTCTTGTCCTCCGACCCGGCGGTGGCGAAGAACGCCTCCGCGAACGCAGGGTCGGCGACCTGGTCGTCCGTGCCGTACAGCACCAGCAGCGGCAGAGTGACGCGCGGCGCGCCGGCCATGACGGCGTCCTGGATGGCCAGGGTCTCGGCCGCCCACCGCGCGGTGGCGACGTGGTGCACCAGCGGGTCGGTCACGTAGGCCTCCACCACCACCTCGTCGTGCGAGAGGTCCTCGGCCCTCACCGTGTTGCCGATATCGCGACCGGGCCAGAGGGCGGAGAGCGCCTTGGCTCCGAAGAGCTTCAGCGGCTCGGGCTGGATGGTCAGGGAGAAGAAGGGCGAGGAGAGGACGAGCGCCCGCACGTCGCAGGGGCGCTCCTCCGCGAAGCGGGCGCAGATCAGGCCGCCCAGGCTGTGCCCGAGCAGCACCACCGGCTTGCCGGGCTGCCGGCGGCGCACCTCGTCCAGGAAGATCGCCGTGTCGTCCAGATAGTCGTCGAACCGCTTGATCTGGCCGCGCGTGCCGGTCGACTGGCCGTGCCCGCGCAGGTCGTACGCGTACACCGCGTAGCCGCGCGCGGCCATGTCCTCCCCGAACCACGTGTGGCGGCCGCCGTGGTCGCCGTACCCGTGGACGAGGGCGATCACGGCCACGGGCTCCGCCAGCTGCTCGATGTCCGGGCCGGCCGGGAGCCACGCCTGCAGGTGCAGGCGCTCGCCGGCACCCATGAACTGGTCCGAGGTGTGACGCGGAGTGACGGGAGAGGCGCTCATGACGTCAGATCGTGAGCGCCGCGCGGAGGGACGCGGAGATCGCGGCGAGGCCGCCCTCCAGCTCCTCCGGCAGCGGCCACGCGTAGCCGATGCGCATGTGGCGCCTGTCCTGCTCGAACCAGTGCCCGGGCCCGACGTAGGCGCCGTGCACATCGCCGAGCACGCGGTAGAACTCGTCCACGTCCACGGGCACGTCGGTCTTGATGCGCGGGAAGCAGACCGCTCCGCCGCCGGGCTCGATCCACTCCATGAGCTCCTCGCCGGCGATCCACTCGCTGACGACCGAGAAGCGCTCGGCGATGAACGGCCGGAGGTCGGCGAGCCAGGTCTCCCGCTGCGCGAAGGCCCGGGCGGCGATCTCCTCGTCGACGACGCTGCCGCAGATGCCGATCTGCTCCTTGGCGGCGAGGAAGGTCCGCATGAGCTCCGCGTCGCGGCAGACCAGCCAGCCGGTGCGGATGCCGGGGATGCCATAGGTCTTGCTGAGAGAGCTGACGCTGATCGCCCGCTCGCTCAGCGTGGCGGCCACCGGGAGCGGCTGCCCAAACGTCATCTCGCGATAGGTCTCGTCGACCAGCAGACGGCAGCCGGCGCTCTCGACCAGGCCGACCAGGCTGCGCAGATCGGCCTCGCCCATCATCACGCCGGTGGGGTTGTGCGGCAGGGTGACGCTCACGTACTTGGTGCGCGGCGTGACCAGGGCCATGAGCTTCTCGGGGTCGATGCGGAAGCCGTCCTCGAACGCCAGGTCGAGGAAGCTGATGTCGGCCTCTATGGCCCGCGGCGTCTCGATGTTGGTCGCGTAGTTGGGACGGATGACCACGAGGTGGTCGCCCTTGTCCAGGAGCGAGGTGGCGATGATGAAGAGCGCCTGGGCGGCGCCGGCCGTGACGAGCACGTCGTCACGGCTCACGCCGCCGGCCTCGCCGCGGCTCTGGGCGGCGACGAGGTCGCGGAACGTCTCGTTGCCCACGTGGTCGCCGTAGAACAGGAGCAGGTCGCGGAGCTCGATGCCGAGGTCGGCGAGCGAGCGGTCGCGGACCGAGCTCTCGGTGAGGTTGTAGCGGATGCGGTCGTAGCCGAACTCCTCGGGGGACTCCTCCTCGATCGGCATGCGGCGGTACTTCACGGCAGTCACCTCCTGGCGACTCGCTGGGCTGCCGCGCAACCCTACATCGGGCGCGGCGGGCGCGCGACGCACGACGTGGGACAAAGCCTCCCGAGCCGCGTCGCGTCATCAGGGCGAGACGCCCGCCGCCTTCTCCACGGCGCGCGCGGCTGCGGCGGCGCCTCAGCCGACGCGGCAGCTGAAGTCCGCGTGCTTCTCGAAGTACTTCTGGTGGTACTCCTCGGCGCGCCACCACTCGGGGGCCGCCACGATCTGCGTGACGATGGGCCGCTTGAACACGCCGCTCTCGGTGAGCTGCTGCACGGCGGCCTGCGCCGACTTCTCCTGCTCGGGCGTGTGGAGGAAGACGGCGGAGCGATACTGGTCGCCGACGTCCGGCCCCTGCCGGTTCAACTGAGTCGGGTCGTGCATGCCGAAGAAGGCGGCGAGGAGCTCCTCGTAGCTGATCGCGTCCGGGTCGTACTCGAGGCGTACCGCCTCGGCGTGGCCGGTGGTGTGCGAGCAGACCTGCTCGTAGGTGGGCGTCGAAGTCGTTCCGCCGGTGTAGCCGACCTCGGTGCTGGTGACGCCCGGCAGCGCGGCGAAGCGCTGCTCGACGCCCCAGAAGCAGCCGGCGGCGAAGGTGGCGGTGGCCATGTGTCCGTCCAGTCATCGGTGGTGGCGCGCGCCGCTACCGGCGGCGCGCCGTGCACCACGACTGTTCCCCGGGCGCGCCGGAGGCACGCCTCGCGGCTCAGACCTGCTGCTTCTCGGCCCCGCCGACCCGTGCGGCCGGGCGGGGCTGCTGCTTGCTCAGTTCCTTGAGCCGGCGACGCTGCGCCCGGTTCTTGGCGGCGGTCCACCACGTGCGCGAGTAGTACCAGAGCCAGCCGTACTCGAGCATGCGGTCCCACGTCCTCTTCTTGCGGACGGCGTCGCGCTGCCACAGCCACTTGTGGAACGCCCACACCGGCCGCCAGGTGGCGTAGAAGCGCTTGTTGGCCTTGATCGTCTCCTGCAGGAGGTGGTACGGCGTCATCTGCTTGGGGCGGAAGACCACGTGCTGTGCGTCGTAGAACGACCAGTCGCGCTCGAGGATCCGGCCCGCGGCGTCGAGTTCCTCGAACTGCTGCGTGCCCGGGAGCGGCGTGAGGATGTTGAGCATCACCGTGTCGATCTTGTTCTTCTTCGCGAACTTGACGGTGTCGCTCACGGAGTCCGGCGTGTCGTGGTCGGCGCCGAGCACGAACATGCCGTGGGCGCGGATGCCGTAGTCGTGGAGCACCTCGATGGCGTGCTCGATGTCGCCCACGGTCTGCGACTTCTCGAAGCTGTCGAGCGTGGCCTGGCTGACGGACTCGAGGCCGAGAGCGACGAAGTCGCAGTTCGAGGCCCGCATGAGCTCCATCAGTTCCGGGTCGCGCACGACATCGGTGCGCACCTGAGCGCCCCACGGCACGGCGACGCCCTCGTCGATCATGAGCTGCAGCAGCTTCTTGAGCCGCTTGCGGTTGGCGGCCATGTTGTCGTCGTAGAAGAAGATCTTCTCGGGATTCTTCTCCTTGATCTCCGCGACGACGCTCTCGGCGCTGCGGAAGCGGTACTTCTTGCCGAACATCGCCGTCACCGAGCAGAAGGTGCAGTCGAACGGGCAGCCCCAGCTGGTCATGATGGGCGTGTTGGTGATCCGCTCCCAGCCGTCCACGAGCGTGAGGTCCGGGAACGGCAGCGTGTCGAGGTCTTCGCAGCGCTCGTGGAGCGGGGCGTGCACGGCCACGCCGTCGTCGCCCCGGTACGAGATGCCGGTGATGGAGCTGAGCTCGCGGCTGCCGCCGAGCGACTCGACGAGCTCCACCATGATCGTCTCGCCGGCCTCGCCGCGGGCCACGTAGTCCGCGTGCTCGAGCGCTTCGTCGGCCATGAAGGTCACGTGGGAGCCGCCGATGATGACGGGGATGCCGCGGCGGCGCAGGTCGTCGCCGATGCGGTAGGCCTCGACGATGGTGGAAGTGGTGCTGGACAGGCCGACGAGATCGGAGGAGTACACGTCGGCCCAGTCGATAGGCGCGAGCTGCGGATTGAAGATCCGCACGTCGTGGCCGGCCTCCACCAGCGCGGCGCCGATCATGGGCAGACCAAGACGCACGAAGTACGACTTGGACCAGAGATGGCGGCTCGGTGAGATGGGTTCGATGAGGCGGATCTTCATACGGGGCGATTCCTTAAGCGGGGGTGGTCCGTCAGGAGATGGTACTGACTCTGGACCCTCTGTGGCAAAGCGCAACCACTACAGCATACAGGACTGAAACAATCTTCATGTGCGCTGGAGGGCCGCGGAGGGAAAAGCTCGGAGAATACTATCCGATCTCGACGAGGCATCTGGCGGCCTCCCACCCTGTGGATGAGCTGCACCCGGCGCCTCCGATGAGGCAACGTGCGACCAGGACAGAGTGACCGCTATGGATGTCGATACCAGGGGCGGTTGGACGCCCCCAGCGTCGGGCCGAAGGAGCGACCGGGTCCATACTTACGCTCAGGACAGGGTGTGCGCCGAGCCGGGCTGCACGACCGTCCTGTCCGTGTACAACTCCTCATCACGATGCGCCCTCCACCAGCGCCGGGCGGTGCTGCGCCTGCGCCGTCTCGAGTCCGAGGAGATGGAGCGTCACTGCTCCCAGTGTGGCTCGCCGTTCGTGACCACGAACCCGCGGCGCAAGTACTGCAGCCCCCGCTGCCGGTCCCACGCCTTCGCGGCGCGGGAGAAGGCGATGAGGAGGGTCCTACAGACGGAGTCGAGCGAGCGGCGCGCGGCCTGAAGCGCGGGCGGGCGCCGCGGCCGGCGACTCCGGTCCCCCATCCCCGGCCGGTCTGCTAGCCTTTGCGCGTGGACTTCGACTTCGACGCACCCATCGAGCGCAGAGGCACCGCCAGCTTCAAGTGGGACCTGTACAGCGGCGACGTGCTCCCGCTCTGGGTGGCGGACATGGACTTCGCCTCGCCGCCGCAGGTGGTCGAGGCGCTCGAGGCCCGCGTCGCCCACGGGGTGTTCGGTTACGCGCTGGCGCCCGACTCGCTGACGGAGGCGATCGTCGCCCACCTCGAGCGGCGCTACGGCTGGCGCATCGAGAGCGAGTGGATCGTCTGGCTGCCCGGCATCGTGCCCGGACTGAACATGTCCTGTGAGGCTTTCGCCGCGCCCGGCGAGGCCGTCCTCACGGTCACGCCCGTCTACCCGCCGTTCCTGGAAGCGCCCGCGCAGCGCGACCGGCGGCTGGTCACGGTGCCGGCCGAGCTACGGGAGGGGCGCTGGGAGCTGCCGCTGGACGCGCTCGAGAGGGCGGTCACCCCCGACATGCGCGTCTTCCTGTTCTGCCACCCGCACAACCCGCTCGGCCGAGTGTGGCGCCGTGAGGAGGTCGAGGCGCTGCTGGACTTCTGCCGCCGCCACGACCTCATCCTCGCCAGCGACGAGATCCACTGCGACCTCATCCTCGACGACCTCGCACACGCGCCGACAGGTCTTGTGGGACCCGACGACGTGGACCGCATCGTCACGTTCATGTCGCCGAGCAAGACGTTCAACCTGCCCGGCCTCAACTTCGCCTTCGCGATCGTCGCCGACAAGACGCTGCGGCGGCGGTTCCTGCGGCCGGGCGAAGGGCTCCTGCCGTTCCCCGGCTCCTTCTCGGTCGCCGCCGCGGAGGCCGCCTACCGCGAGGGAGCTGCGTGGCACGCCGGGCTGCTGGACTACCTGCGCGGCAACCGCGACGCCCTCGAGGCGTTCGTCGCCGCGGAGTTCCCCCGCGTGCGCATGACGCACGTCGAGGCGACGTACCTCGCCTGGCTCGACGTGCGCGATCTGGGTCTGAGCGACGCGGCGGCGGCGTGCCGGGAGGCCGGCGTGGCGCTTTCCGCCGGGGCCGCCTTCGGCGACCCTGGCTTCCTCCGGCTCAACTTCGGCTGCCGCCGGGAGACGCTTGAAGAGGCGCTGCAGCGCCTCGCGACCGTCCTCGCGTAGGCTCGCCGGACCCGAACGACCGCCGTCGGGCCGAGCTGTTTGCTACACTCCGGGACCATGAGCAGCCGCAGCTCCAGACCACCCGGCCGGCGCGTCCGGCGCGCGAGCAAGGCGCGTGTCTACCGGCGCCGCCGGGTCTTCGCGCTCATCGCCGCCGTGGTCGCCATCGCCGCGCTGGGCGGCGTCCTCTGGGCCGCCGTCGACGGCTGTGGCTCCCGAGGCACCGGCAGCGCGAGCGGCGGCTCGACAGCGTCCTCCGGCGGCTCCCCGACCGGCTCCTCCGGCGGCGACAAGAGCGGCGGCACGCAGCAGGCCGCGCTCACTCCCTCGCCGAGCCCCACCGCCTGGACCGGCCCGCCCTCCTCCTCGCTCAAGCTCAAGCTGCGCAAGACCATCGTGAGCTCCGAGATCTCACCCAAGTCGGTCGTCAGCTCGGGCACCGGCTACGTCTTCGCCCAGAACATGATGTACAAGCACACGATCACGGTCTACGACTCGAAGACGCTGAAGCTCGTCAAGACCATCCAGGACGCGATCGACCCCGCGAAGTTCCACATCAAGGGGCACGGCAGCGACCCCATCCGAGGGGCGCCCGTCGAGGCCGCCTTCCTGCCGGACGGGCGCTTCGCCTACGTCTCCCAGTACTCCATGTACGGGCCCGGCTACGTCGAGGGACACGACGCCGGCTCGCCGGGCCAGGCCTCCGACAGCTACGTCTACCGGGTCTCCGTCGCCGACCTCGCCATCGACAAGGTCATCAAGGTCGGCGAGGTCCCCAAGTACGTCGCCGTCACGCCCGACTCCAAGTACGTCCTCGTGAGCAACTGGCAGTCGTTCACCCTCAGTGTCATCGACGTCCACACCAGCAAGGTCATCAAGTCCATCTATCTCGGCCCGTACCCGCGCGGCATCGCCGTCTCGCCCGACTCCAAGACCGCCTACGTCGCCGTCATGGGCACCACCAACATCGCCGTCGTCGACCTCGAGGACTTCCACCTCTCGTGGATCAGCGGCGTCGGCAGCGGCCCGCGTCACCTGTGCATGGCCGGCAACGGCAAGTATCTGTACGCCACCCTCAACAGCGAGGGCAACGTCGCCAAGATCGACCCCAAGACCAGGCGGGTCGTCGACAAGGTCTACACGGGGTCCGAGCCGCGCAGCATGGCCATCGCCCCGGACGGCAAGTCGCTGTTCGTCGTCAACTACAACTCGAGCACGATGAGCCAGGTCCGCACCAAGGACATGAAGGTCATCGACAGCGTGGGCACCAACTCGCTGCCGATCGGGATCACCTACGACGCGCCCACCAAGAGCGTCTGGCTCTGCTGCTACACCGGCAGCATCATGATCTTCAAGCAGGTGTGAGACGGCGGGCCTGACGGCCCCGTCCGCGCGCACCTTGCCCGGCCGCTCGGCCAGCCACCAGCCGGCCCAGGGCGCGGCTTGAGACCCGCAGATCACGGCGTGGAACGCCGCCTGCGGCCGAGAAGCCGTCTCAGCAAGAAGGGACGATGGTGCGCACGCCGTCGCTCCCGCCGGCGAGGACGACATCGGCGGGGCGGCGCGCGAAGATCCCGCACTCGACGACGCCCGGGATCGCCTGCAGCTCGGCCTCGAGCCGCTCGGGGTCGCCCAGGTCGAGGCCGGCGACGTCGACGATGGCGAGGCCGTCGTCGGCGACGTAGCCCGGGCGCGCGGCGGGCGTGCCGCCGAGCGCGCGCACGCGCTCGGCCACGAGCGCCGCCGCCATCGGCAGCACGGCGAGCGGCACCGGCGGCGCGGCGGTCCCGTCGGCGGCCTCGCCGAGCCGCTCCACCAGCTTTGCTCTCGTCGACGATGCAGACGAAGAGGTCCGCGGCGCTCGCCACGACCTTCTCCCTGGCGAGCGCCCCGCCGGCGCCCTTGATCAGCCGGAGTTCGGGATCCACCTGATCGGCCCCATCGACGTACAGCGGCAGCGACGGGCCCGCGTCGAGCCCGACGACACGGATGCCGGCCGCGCGCAGCGCGGCCGCGGATGCCTCGGAGCTCGCCACCGCGGCGCCGACCAGCCCCGGCTGCGCCGCCAGCTCCTCGATGAAGCGGGCGGCCGTGCTCCCCGTCCCGACGCCGATGGTCGAGCCCGGCGTCACGTACGAGATGGCCGCCGCGGCGACGGCACGCTTCTGCTCATCACGGGTCATAGACTACAGATGCCCCGGTCCCGGCTCCGTCACCCGCATCTGAGGCGGTCGGCGCGCAGAGACCGGGCCGGCGACCGCCGCGAGGAGGAACGATGAAGCGCGTCAACGTGTTCACCGTCAGCACCGAGACCGACCCGGAGGATCCGCCGGGCTACCAGGCAGAGACCGCCAAGCTAGGGCCGATGATCGGCGCCGCCATGATCGGCGGGAGCGTGTACGTCCTGGCGCCGGGCGAGTCCGTGTGCCCGTATCACTTCGAGTTCGGCTCGGAGGAGTGGCTGCTCGTGCTCGAAGGGCGGCCGACGCTGCGCCGGGCCGCCGAGGACGGCGAGCTGCAGGAAGATCTGGAGTCGGGCGATACGATCTGCTTCCCGACCGGCCCGGCCGGCGCGCACAAGGTGACCAACGGGACCGAGGAGCCGGTGCGCATCCTGATGCTCTCGACCATGCCGGAGGTCGACATCAGCTACTACCCGGACAGCGAGAAGTTCGGCGTGTGGCCCGGAGGCGACGCCAAGGGCTTCCTGGTGCGCCGCGAGCACGAAGTCGACTACTACGACGGCGAACGCTGACCACGAGAGCGCGGAGATGACGGGGACGCGGTCATGACGATGCACGAGCCGACCTCCGAAGACGCGGCGGCGGCGCGCGAGCTGATGGACTGGGCGCTCGCGCGCCTTGCCGACCGCCGCGGCGTCCTGCCGGCCAGCCCCGCGGCGGGGCCGCTGCCGCCACTGGGAAGGGACGGGATCGGCACGGAGGCGGCCCTGGCGGCATTCCGCGACACCATCGCCCCGACGGCGATACCGCCGGACCACCCGCGCTACCTCGCGTTCGTGCCGGGGACGCCGACGGTCGCCGCGGCGCTCGCCGACATGGCGCTGTCCGCGGCGATGATCTACGGCGGCAGCCGCCTCGAGGCCGGGCTCGCCGTCGAGGCCGAGGACGCCGTGCTGCGCTGGCTCGCCGACGCCGCCGGGTTCCCCGCGTCGGCCGGCGGCACGTTCGTCAGCGGCGGCTCCATCGCCAACCTGAGCGCGCTGGTGGCCGCGCGCGGCGGCGGCGCCTCCGCGCACGACCGCCGCGTCATCGTCGCCGGCGCGTCGGCGCACTCCTCCATTGCCGCGGCCGCGCACATCATGGGCTGCGAGCTGGTGACGGCGCCCGCGGCCGACGCGCACGGGCGCCTGACCGGGCCGGTCCTCGAGAAGGCGCTCGCAGCCCTCGACCCGGCCACCGTCGTCGCCGTGGTCGCGACGGCGGGGGCGACCAACACCGGCGCCTTCGATGACCTGGCCGGCGTCGCCGCGGTCTGTGCAACCCGCGACCAGTGGCTGCACGTGGACGGCGCGTACGGCGGCGCGGCGCTGCTCTCGCCGCGCTCCCGCCCGCTCCTGAAAGGCATCGAGCGCGCCGACTCGTTCATCGTCGACCCCCACAAGATGCTCTACACGCCGTTCGACTGCGCCGCGCTGGTGTACCGCGACTGCACCGCGGCGCGCCGCGCGCTCACGCAGACGGCCGACTACCTTGACCCCATCGGCGACGCGGAGACCGGCAACCCGTCGGACCTCGCCGTCCACCTCACGCGCCGCGTGCGCGGCGTGCCGCTCTGGGCGTCGGTCCTGGCCTACGGCACCGACGCCTACGCCGCGGCCGTCGACCTCTGCGTGGAGACGGCCGGGTACGCGGCGGAGCGGGTCGAGCAGGCGCCGGCGCTCGAGCTCGTCATCGAGCCGGCGTTCACGGTGCTGCTGGTGCGCCGGCTCGGCTGGTCGGCGGACGACTACGCCGCGTGGTGCGAAGACGCGCTCGCGCGCGGCGTCGCCATGCTCATGCCGACCAGGCATGCCGGCGAGACCGTGCTCCGCCTCTGCTTCGTCAATCCGCTGACGACGCGCGAGGACGTGGACCTGGTGCTCGCGGACCTCGCCTAGGCGGGGCCCGGCTCGGGGAGCGCGCCGGGGCGCTTGGATGGGGATGCCTCTCCCGGCAGAGACTGGCCCCTGGTACCTTCGAAGGTACCAGGGGCCAGCCCTACGCGCGGGGGTCGCCCGCAGCGCGGCGGGCGGCCCGTCGAGACGGAGCCGCTCAGTGCCCCCGCGGCTCCCAGCCCATCACGGCCTTGACCTCGAGGAAGTCCTCGAGCCCGAAACGGCCCCACTCGCGGCCGTTGCCGGACTGCTTGTATCCGCCGAAGGGCGCGCTGCCGTCGGTAGGGGCGCCGTTCAGGTGCACCATGCCGGTGCGCATGCGGCCGGCCACGCGCCGCGCCCGCTCCACGTCGACCGACTGCACGTAGCCGGAGAGACCGAACGCCGTGGCGTTAGCCAGCTCGATCGCGTGCGCTTCGTCGCTGGAACGGGGTGATGCAGAGCACGGGCCCGAAGATCTCCTCCTGGAAGACGCGCATGTCCGGCCTCACGTCGGCGAAGACCGTGGGCCGCACGAAGAAGCCCTTGTCGAGGCCGTCGGGGCGCTCGAGCCCTCCGGCGACCAGTCGAGCGCCCTCCGAGACGCCGATCTCTACGTAGCTGCGCACGGTCTCGAACTGCTTGCGCCCGGCGACGGGGCCCATGAAGGTCGTCCGGTCCTGCGGGTCGCCCACCGCGATCGCCTCGGCGGTGCGCGCCGCGACCTCGACGGCCTCGTCGTAGATCTCCTGGGCGACGAGCATGCGCGTCGGCGCGTTGCAGGACTGGCCGGAGTTGTGCATGCAGCCGAGCACGCCGGAGCGGACGACCCTCTCGACATTCACGTCGCCGAACACGATGTTGGCCGACTTGCCGCCGAGCTCCTGGGAGACGCGCTTGATCGTCGGAGCCGCCGCCGCGGCCACCGAGCCGCCCACGGCGGTCGAGCCGGTGAGCGAGACCATGTCGACGAGCGGGTGCGTGGCGAAGGCGTCACCCAGAGCCGCGCCGGCGCCGTTGACCATGTTGAACACGCCGGCGGGCACGCCGGCCTCGTCCACCGCTTCGGCGAAGAGCAGGGCGGAGAGCGGCGAGAGCTGGCTCGGCTTGAGGACCATGGTGCAGCCGGCGGCCAGCGCCGGGCCGACCTTGCACGTCACCTGATTCATGGGCCAGTTCCACGGCGCGAGCAAGGCGCAGACGCCGACGGGCTCGCGCACGATGCGAGTGGAGCCCCAGTCCTGTTCGAGCGGATAGTCGCGGAGCGCGTTGATGGCCGCCTTGAGATGGGCGGCGCCGGCCAGCACCTGGCCGCCCTCGGCGAGGCCGCGCGGGATGCCGACCTCGGTCGTCATCGCGGCCGCGATCGCCGGGATGCGGCGCTTGTAGGCCTCGCGCAGCCGCGTGAGGTACTCGATGCGCTCCTCGCGCGACGTCTGCGAGTAGCTCTCGAAGGCCCGGTGGGCCGCCTGCACCGCCGACTCCACGTCGGCGGAAGAGGCGGCCGCCACGCGCGCCGCCTCCTCTTCCGTCGCCGGATTCACGACGACGATCTCGTCCCCGGGGTGGACGGGCTCGACCCACCGCCCGTCGATGTAGAACCTGCTTCCGTCAGTCACACGGGCCTCCAACTCGTCAGCCGCCGGGGACGCTTCAGTCGCCCGGCGGGCGGTAGAACATCTTGGTCCGCGCAGCCTTGTCCATCTCTTCCGGCGTCACCAGCACGGTGATCTTGCAGCGCACCATGCCGCCCGCGGTGATGTGCGAACCCATCGCCGCCGCGGTCACGTTGTCGGGGAGATCGACGACGCTATAGACGTCGTTCTCGCCGAACGCGTAGTAGAACGACTCCAACTCGCCGTCGAGGTTCTTGGCCATGTCGGCGATCATCTTGCGCCGCTCGCTGCCGCCCTCTCTCAGCACGCCTTTCATGCCCTCGGCGCTGTAGGTGGCGACGATCAGGTACTTCGGCATTGCACCCTCCTCCTCGTGGCCAAGCGTGCGCATACTATCCACCCGCCACGCTTGAGAGTCCATTGACCCCTGGCGACGCGTCAACTGGCGGTGCGGCGGAGGCTCACCGCCTATTGCGGTACGCTTGCCGCCATGCAGCGCACGGACCGATAGATGCTCGCCGCTCTCCTGGCCCTGCTCGCCAGCTTCAGCTGGGGGACCTCCAACTACCTCGCCGGAGTCGAGACCCGCACTCGCTCGGTGTGGCACGTCTCGGCCCTCAGCCAGATCGCGGCTGCGGCGGCAGCCGCGGTGGCGCTCGTCGCGGCTCGCCAAGCCCCACCCGGCGGGTGGGACCTCTTGCTCCTCGTCCTCACCGGCGTCGCCACGGCGGCCGGGCTCGTCATGTTCTACAAGGCGCTCGCCATCGGCACCATGAGCGTCGTGGCGCCCATCATCGCCGCGCAAGTGCTCATCCCCGTGGCGGCCGGGATCCTGCTCGGCGAGCGCCCCGGCCTGCACGCCGCTGTCGGCATGGTAGTGACTGTGGGCGGCGTGATACTGATCGCGCGCACGCCGCGCAACGAGAAGCAGGGCCGCACCGAGGCGCACCACCGGGCCGCGCGCAAGGCCGTGATCCTCGCCGTCCTCACGGCCGTCGCCTGGGGCTTCATGCTGCTCATCTACGGGACCGTCGGCAAGGGGAACCCGGTCTGGACCGTGTTCGACACGCGCGTCACGTCCGCCGTGGTGCTCGCGGGCTACGTACTGATCACCGGACGCGGCCTGTCGCTCAAGGGCCAGAACGTCCCCGTGCTCGCCGCCATCGGCATCCTTCTGGCAGTGGCGAACTTCCTGTTCATCGTCGCCACGGGCATCGGCTACCTGAGCATCACGAGCATCCTGGGGTCGCTCTCACCGGTGGTGGTCACGGCCTACGCCCAGGTGCTGCTGCACGAACGGCTCGCGCCGCGGCAGTGGGCGGGATTCGCGGCGGTGTTCGCCGGGATCGTGCTGCTGTCGGTCTGACGGTTGGCGGCCGCGCGCCGACGGCAGGGCCGGCGACTGTGGGTCAGAGTCCGCCGATCCCCTCGCGGAACCCGCCGTCGTCCTTGATGCACTCCTCGTCCGGGAGCGCGGCGCCGCCGGTGTCGAGGAGGTGGTCCGCCTTGGCGCTGGCCATGGAGGCCTCCTTGCCGCGACCGATCCGGTCAGCCGTACCCGCCGGCTCCCGGATGGTTGTTCTTGACCCGTTCCTCGGGCGGCAGCTCGGCATCGCCGACGTCGAGGAAGTGGGCCGCGTGGCGACCGGCGCGCGTGCCGGCGAAGACATGCGTGAGGATCCACCAGGTCACGGCGACGAGGACCACGCCGATCAGGACGAGGAGAGGAATGAGCCCGCTGGCGACGTCGATCGCGACCACGATCGGAGTGTACCCCGAACGACTCTCGTCCAAAAGGCATGCGGCCGGGGGACACGCCGCGGCTCAGGGTCAGGCGTCCGCGCCGTGCTTCTCGAACTTCTTGCGCTGCTCGGTGCTGAGGATGTGCTTGCGCACGCGCACGATCTTCGGCGTCACCTCGACGAGCTCGTCGTCGGCGATCCACTCCAGCGCGCTCTCCAGCGTGATCGCACGCGGCACCTTGAGGCCCGTGTCGATCTCTTTGGTCGACTGCCGGTAGTTGCCCAGCGCCTTGCGCTTGGTGGGGTTGCAGAGCATGTCGTCGGCGCGCGAGTTCTCTCCGACGATCATCCCTTCGTAGACGGGCGTCATGTTGCCGACGAAGAGCACGGCGCGGTTCTGCAGGTTCTCGAGCGAGTAGCCGGCCGCCTCGCCGCCGGTCTGGCTGACGAGCGAGCCACGCTCGCGGCCGGGCAGGTCGCCCTTCCACGGGCCGTAGCCCGTGAATCGCGAGCTCATGACGCCCAGGCCCCGCGTCTCGGTGAGGAAGTCGTTGCGGTAGCCGATGAGGCCGCGCGTCGAGATCGTGAACTCGAGGCGGACGAGGCCGGTCCCCGTCGCCTCGACGGCGACCAGCTCGCCCTTGCGCAGGCTGAGCTCCTGGATCACCGTGCCCTGATACTCCTCGGGGACGTCGATGATCAGCTGCTCCATCGGCTCCTGCAGCTTGCCCTTGGAGTCGCGACGGGTGATGACCTCGGGGCGCGAGACGCAGAGCTCCAGGCCCTCGCGCCGCATCTCTTCGATGAGGATCGCGAGGTGCAGCTCGCCGCGGCCGCTGACCTTGACGCCGTCGGGCCGGCCGAGATCCTCGACGCGGAGCGCGACGTTGACACGCAGCTCGCGCTCCAGCCGGTCCTTGATCTGGCGCAGCGTCGCCGGACGGCCATCCTGGCCGGCGAACGGGCCGTTGTTGACGAGGAAGAACATGCTGACCGTCGGCTCTTCGATCTCCAGCGGCGGAAGTGCCACGTCCGCCGCCTCGAGCTCCGGAGAGGCGAGCGTGTCGCCGAGGGTGATGTCGTCGGGACCCGCGAGCCAGACGATGTCGCCGGCCGCGGACTCCTCGACCTCGCGGTTCTCGAGCCCGTGGGTCACCCACAGGTGCGTGACCCGCGCGGGCGTCGCGCCGGTGAACTCCCAGCCGGCGTCCGGGTCGCCGACCTCGAGGTGGCGCGTCGTGATGCGCTGCACGTCGTCGCCGACCTTGAGTGAGCCGGCGAGCACGCGCCCGCACCCGATGCGGCCGATGTAGTCGCTCCAGGCGAGCGTGCTCACCTGCATGAGGAACGGCGCGTCCGGGTCGACCTGCGGCGCGGGGACGCTGGCGATGATCGTCTCGAAGAGATCGTTCATGGCGGCATCGGCCAGCTCCTTGAGCAGCGCCGGCGAGAGCGTCCCGCCGTCGGCGAGGTGCGCTTCGCGTTCGCGCTCTTCCTTCTGGTACTCGTCCAGGTCGTTGACGATCCAGCCCTCGAGACCCGAGCCGTAGAGGACGGGGAAGTCGAGCTGCTCGTTGTTGGCGCCGAGCTCGACGAAGAGGTCGAATGTCTTGTCCAGGGCGCCGGAAGGGTCCGCGTTGGGCCGGTCGGCCTTGTTGACGATCACGATCGGCCGCAGCCCGAACCCCAGCGCCCGCATGAGCACATAGCGTGTCTGCGGCATGGGGCCCTCGTTGGCGTCGACCAGGAGGAGCACCGAATCCACCATGCTGAGCACGCG
Organism: uncultured Thermoleophilia bacterium; assembly: GCA_963709845.1. Classification (GTDB taxonomy): domain Bacteria; phylum Actinomycetota; class Thermoleophilia; order UBA2241; family UBA2241; genus CAIXSE01. The sequence continues at coordinate 2,479 of CAVPXV010000003.1, read as the reverse complement.
CTCGACCTCGCCGCTGAAATCGGCGTGGCCGGGGGTGTCGATGATGTTGATGAGGTACTCCTTCCACTCCACCGTGCAGTGCTTGGAGCGGATGGTGATCCCGCGCTCGCGCTCGAGATCGTTGCTGTCCATCACGCGCTCGTCCACGTGGGCGTTCTCGCGGAACACGTGAGCGGCGCGGAAGATGCTGTCGATCAGCGTCGTCTTGCCGTGATCGATGTGGGCGATGATGGCGAGGTTACGGATCTTGGAGGCGGCGTGCACGGGGGTTCTCTCTGTCGGGATGGCTGGCGGGTCGCGGCGACGGCGAAGCAGAGGCTGCCGGCTGACGACCGAACGCCCGGCTGGGCTGCGCCGGCCGGGCGGTCCGCTCTAGTGTACACGCGTGAGGTCGGTCCGTCGCCCGTTGCGACTCTCAGCCACGCGTTCTCACGCGGCGCGCCTCTACGAGTACGCCCCGGGAAGTATCATGTGGGCACCGACCCCGCCGGCGATGCCGGCGGCGGAGCGAGAGGGGACTGCTTGTGGGCGATGGGCGGGCCGTTCGCATTGCGCAATCCTGCGCGCAGGATCCTGCTGCGGCAGTAGAGGCGCTTCACGACGGCCTCCGGCAGTCCGACGCCTCGCTCGTGCTCTTCTTCTGCTCCAGCGAGTACGACCACGACGCGCTGGCTGCCGGGATGGCCCAGCGCTTCGCCGGCGTACCCGTGGTCGGGTGCACGACGGCCGGAGAGATCGGCCCGCTCGGTTGCCGCGACCACAGCGTCGCTGGCGCGAGCTTCGCAGCCGAGCTCTGCACCGTGGAGATCGGTCACCTCGAGGACCTGCGCCGGTTCCAGATCCCGGATGGTGTGGCGTTCGCGCAGGATCTGCGCCGCAGACTCGAAGATCGGGCTTCCGGCGACGAGAGCGGGAACACCTTCGCCTTCCTGCTGGTGGACGGCCTCTCGGGCCACGAGGAGCAGCTCGCCCACGCGCTGCAGCAGGGCCTCGGGAACATCCCGCTGGTCGGCGGCTCGGCGGGCGACAGCCTGAGCTTCGAGCGCACGTTCATCTATCGGGACGGCCGTTTCAGGTCCGACGCGGCCGTCCTCGTCCTGGTCACCACCCCGCTCCCGTTCACCGAGTTCAAGACCCAGCACTTCGTGCCCACCGACGAGAGACTGGTGGTCACGGAGGCTCGTCCCGATGAGCGCGTGGTCGTGGAGATCAACGGCCTGCCGGCGGCGCAGGAGTACGCGCGCATCCTCGGCCTTGACGCCCATGATCTCGACCCGGTCCACTTCGCCGCATCCCCCGTAGTGGTGCTCATCGACGGCGCGAACTACGTGCGCTCCATCCAGAAGGCGGAGCCCGATGGGAGCCTCAAGTTCTACTGCGCCATCGAGCGCGGCGTCGTCCTGCGCGTGGCCAGGAGCGACGACCTCGTGGCCAACCTCGAGTCGGCGTTCTCGCGGGTGCGCGCCCAGATCGGCCCTCCGCAGCTCGTCCTGACCTTCGACTGCATCCTCCGCAAGCTCGAGATCGCCGAGGGCGGGCTCGAGCCGTCGGTCAGCGAGATCCTGCGGCGCAACAACGCCATCGGCTTCAACACCTACGGCGAGCAGTTCTGCGGCGTGCACGTCAACCAGACGCTGACGGCCGTCGCCCTCGGCTCCGCCGCACCAGCCCCCGCCCGGGAGGCCGGGCATGCCTGACAGGGAGCCGGCGGGCGCCCGGGACGTGGAGGCCCTCCAGGCCGAGATCGCCCGGCTCAACAAGGTCGTGGACGCGCTCATGGACCGCTCGGAGGCGAGCATGAACGTCCAGGGCTCCGACTTCGGCCTGTTCCAGACGACGATCATGCTCCAGGACCAGGTCCGGCTGCACACGGAGGCCCTCGAGACCGCCCTGCAGGACGCGGCGGCGGACGCGGACGGCTCCCGGACGGCCGCACCGGGCGACATGCAGACGCTGCGCCGCACGGCGGCGCTGCAGATCCAGTTGCTCGAGCTCGTCGTCCAGCAGAAGGACGTGGGCGAGCTCATCGAGAGGGTCTCGACGATCCTCGACATGCCCATCGTGCTGTTCGACACACGCGGCCGCGCCGTCTCGCGCTCGCAGGGCGCGGCCGGCGACCCAGACCTCACGGCCCGACTGTGGAAGGCATACAGCGCCGCACGCGGCGGGCCGGACCCCGCCGGGTCCGTCACCGACGCCGGCGAACGCGTGCTGTTCCGCGACGTGCTCGTGATGGGGCGGGCCGAACGCGTCCTGGCCGCCGTGGCCACCCGCTCGCGGCCTACGGAGTTCGCCGGCGCCTCACTCCTGTTCCTCCAGCAGCTCGTCACGCTCGACCTCCTGCGCGGCAAGGACGAGCTCAGGATGCGGCGCCGGCTGCGGCGCGGCCTCCTGCGCGACGTGCTCGCCGGCGACGACGCGCCGGATCAGCTCAGGATCCGCATGCAGGCGCAGGGGTTCGACGACGAGAGCGTGCTTC
>CAVPXV010000002.1:0-81342 GCA_963709845.1 uncultured Thermoleophilia bacterium | reverse complement strand
TACGCCTTGCCGGCGCCGGTGCGCTCGTGGGCGCCTTCCGTCTGTGATCTTACCAAGAGCCTGTCCCTTGGGATCCGCTCGAGCCACGAGCCGGCGACGAGGGACGTGACGACGGCCAGCAGGACCAGGGTGGAGTAGAAGGGCTGGTTGATGATCCCGGCGGCAAAGGCCGTGGAGGCGACGACGATCCCGGGCCCGCCTCGCGCGTTCATCGCGACCGCCAGATTCCAGGACGAGCCGCTCGTTTCGCCAGCCGCACGAGCGCCCAGGTAAACGCTGACCGATTTGACGGCGCAGGCCGTCACGAGGAAGAGCACGAAGAACGCCGCGTTGAATCCGTGCAGCAGGTCGAGACCGAAGCCGATGACGGCGAAGTAGATCGGGATGAAGAAGGCGAAGGCGAAACTCTTGATCGCCAGAGCGGCGTCGGAGTACTCGGAGCTCGAGGGCTCGGTCCGGGTGGCGCCTACCACGATGCCGGCCACGAACGCCCCGAAGAAAGCCTGGACGCCCAGGAACAGGCCTACGATCGTCGCGAGGATCAAGAAGGTCAGCTGGTAGGCCACCGGGCTCGCACGCTGGATGAGGTTCACCTTCAGGCCGCTCATCCATCTGTAGATGTGCGGCCCCACGAGCAGGCTGACGCCGAGGAAGGCGACGGTGACGACGACGTGATACGCAAGGTCGACGGCGGTCCCACCCACGATCCCGAGGGCCGCCGGCAGCCCGAACAGGCTGTTCGCCGCTCCACCGGCAAAGCCGACCGCGACAGCGAGCACCACGTAGAGGACGATGTCCTCGAGCACCGCGACGCCCAGCACGATGCGGGCAAAAGCCGTGTCCAGGATCCCGAGGTCGTGCATGATGCGCGAGATGACTGGGATGCTGGTCACGGCCATGGCGATGGCGAAGATCAGCAGGAACGAGACCGAGTTGCCGTTGGGGCCCCACAGCTGCTCCTGGTCGAAGAGCCGGAGCAGGCCTATCCCGGCTAAGAACGGCAGTATCATGCCGGTCACGAACACCGCTCCGACGGTCTTGCGCTCCTCGAAGCGGAACACCGTGCGGATCTCCGTCCCGGTGATGAACATCAGCAGGAGCAGCCCGAGCTGGGCTGTGGCCGCGACCACGGCAGGGGTCGCACCCGTGGAAGGGAAGAGCCAGGCCTGCAAGCTCGGTGCGACGTAGCCCAGCAAGGTCGGGCCGAGGAGAAGTCCGCCGACCACCTCGCCGATCGCCCGGGGCTGGCGCAGCCGGCTGAAGATCGAGCCGACTGCGTGGGCGGCCATCAAGAGCGCGACCAGCGCGAGCAGTATGTGCGCGATATCGCCCGTTGCCAGCGACACGATGGCGTCTCCAGGATTCGGCCCGTAGGCTGCGATGGTCAGGGGAGGCGCCGCACTGTCGCCTCCCTGGTTCGCCGACCCCGACGACCGGCGAAGAGGCCCCCCTCTCCATTTGCTTGTACGTCGAGACGACCTGCGAGGTCAACGATTCTATCTGGCTAGTGTCTTCGCCGCTGGCAACGGCCAGCCCGCGGCGCCTGGCAAGAGGCAGCCTCGCGTCAGGCCTTGGGTCCGGCGGCCTCTCCCCGCACGGGCCGCCCCAAAAGGTCCGTGATCCAGCGCGACTCGTCGTAGGCCTCCACGAACAGGCGCCGCACGAGGAGCGTCATGGGCACGGCCAGCAGTCCGCCCATGATGCCGAGGATCCAGCCCCACAGCACGATCGACAGCAGGATGACGAGGGGCGAGAGGTTGAGGCGGCGGCCGACGAAGCGGCCGCTGCGCATGCTCCCCGTCACGATGTAGATGACGAGGTAGCCGATCAGTACGAGGAGCGCCTCCTTCCACCCCTGAGTGAGCAGCGCGAGGAACGCCGGCGGCAGGACGGCGAGGAAGAAGCCAAGCGTCGGGATGAACGTCATGAAGAAGGTGAAGACGCCCCAGAGCAACGGGAAGTCGACGTGCAGCAGCCAGAGGAAGATCCCGACGGCGATGCCGTTGATCGCTCCGATGATCGACGTGGCCTGGACGAAGGCGCGCATGTCGCGCGTGAGCAGCTCGAGGCGCTGCAGGGTGGGGCTCACGGCGGGAGGTGTCATCGAGAACTTGAGCTGCAGCGTCGTCGACTCGGCGAGCATGAAGAAGACGATCAGCAGCGTGAGCGCCACGCCGCCGAGGATCCGCCGCGCGCTCTCCAGGAGACGGACACCGATGTGGATGACGCGCTGCGGGGTCAGGATGCCGTTGTCGCCGGTGAGCCCGGAGACCTTGAGGCCCGCCCGATTCAGCTCGCTCACGGCGGCGCTGAGCCTTGCTTGGAGGGCGCCGCCCGAGCCCTGCAGTTCACCGATCAGGCGCGCCGCGCCGACGCCGGCGAGCACGAAGACGAACACGACCCCAGCCGTCACGAGGACCACGGTGACGAGCCAGGCGAGCAGCGGCGGCACCCGGTGCCGGATCAGCCACTGGAGGAACGGCGAGACCGCCATCGTGACGACCAGCGCCAGAAGGATGGGCACGATGACGCCGGCCGCGTAGCGCATGGAGATCAAGGTCAGGCCGAGCGCGGCAAAGGTGATCAGCAAGCGCTGCGCCGGGCTGAACGACCGGCGCCTCTCGTCAGGCAGTGGGTCGCCCCCCTTCGCGGCGCCTTCCGTAGCCGTCACATCGCCCCCATCCGCGGATCCTCAATGGCATGAGTGTAGTGGATAGGCGGCGGCCGATACAGGGCCCAACGCGACCGGGCCTCCGCTGAGCCGGACTTCCGGCAGATCGTCGTCTGCGCGCGAAGGCGCCGACCGCGGTGAGCTCGGAGCCCTATGCCGTACGCGCGCGACGGTCAGAGCCTGGGCTCTGACCGTCGCGCGGCTTGGGCAACGCCCAAGCCGGAGAGTCCTCCCTAAGCGTCAGCGCGTGTGCAGATGGCGAGTGACCGCCTCGGGCACAGAGCTCGCCGTCGCGGTCACCTGGAACGATTCCTCGATCGCCTCCCTCAGGATGTCGTCGTCGACCGCATCGGCTACGGTGAAGTTCATCTTCGCGCAGGCTCGCGCCAACGCAGTGTTCGCGGTGTTGACGGGGTAGCCGGGATCGGCGAACGGGATCACGCTCGGTTGCAGCGTGTCCCACGGTTTCATGTTCGGCTTGCAGTCAAACGCGGCCCACATGGGCAGCGACCGCTGGTCGTAGACGCTCATCGGCGAGAGCCCGAGGAGCTTCTCGATCGTGGCGAGCATCCCAGCCGTGTCGTAGTGGGTCGAGACGGTCCGCCCGTGCTGCGTGTAGGGGCTGATCAGGAGAGCCGGCGAGCGATGCGGATCGACGTGGTCGGCGCCGTCCTGGGCATCGTCTTCGAGCACGCAGATGACGGTGCTGGCCCAGTAGGGGCTGTGCGAGACCGCCTGCACGAGATTGCCCAGGGCCAGGTCGTTGTCCGCCATGTACGAGGCGGGCGTGGCCTTGCCGGGGTTCATCCCCTGGCTGTGGTCGTTGGGCAGCCGGACGATCTCGAGGGCAGGCAGGTTGCCGTTGGCGACGAACTGATTGAACTCCTGCTCCCACGCCGGCTCTCGCACCGTGTGGTCGGGCACGTTCATGTTCCAGCCACGGTAGTCCGGGGCGACGTGATCGCCGAACCGCGCCTGCAGGTGAGTCATGTCGGAGTATGACTTGCCGCTGCTGTTGAGGGCCGTCATCTCCCCGTAGTCCCGGAACGACACGCCATGCACGTAGGCGTCGTCCCAGATGTAGCCGACGGTCGCCGCGACCGCCGACCGCGGGACGGTCGGGTCGGACTGCAGCGGCTCGGTCGGGAACTGCTGCGCGAGCGGCACGAACTCGCTGTTGTAGCTTCGCGAGTAGACGTCGGCGTAGTCGAACGGCCAGACCTTCTCGACGAAGTCGGTCGCGATGGCCGACGTCGACCAGGGGTGGCCGTCCTGCGAGATCGAGGCGTTGACGTCGAAGTTGTCGAGCAGCACGAACCGGCGCGCCAGGGCGCGCTGGTTGGGGGCCGACGTGTCGTCGTAGAGCTGGAGCTTGGGATCGCCGTTGCCCTTGCCCAGATTGCCGAACACCTGGTCGTAGGTGCGGTTCTCCTTGATCACGTAGATGACGTGCTTGATCGCCTTCAGCGCAGCCGGCTCGTGCGGCTGCCGGACCTGCGCGTCGTTGTTCTGAAGGACCTGCTTGGTCCAGTGCACGAGCTTGGCCTTGCCCGAGGCGTGCGCGTCGGGAAGGCTGATCTTCTCGACGCAGCCCTTCATCATCGTGCCGACGTATTGCGTCTCCGAGAGCGGCGGGATGTACCAGTTGCCCGGATAGAAGTAGGGCGGCGGCAAGGGCAGGCCGGTGGAGTTGGGATAGTTCGCCACGGGCACGAAGGGCCCGGCGAGGTTGGGATGACCGCCCAGCCCGTAGGTGCAGACGACGACCAGACGCCGGCCGTCGGGGGTCAGCTTCAGGTCGGCCGGATACCAGGCGGTGGGGATGAACCCGAGGACCGTCCGCGCGCGCAGGTCGACGACCGCGACCGCGTTCTCGCCGGCTTCGGCCACGTAGAGCTTGCGGCCGTCGGGGCTCACGGTCAGCGCGACCGGCATCGAGCCCTTGGGCGCGCCTGGCACCAGAGCGACGTCGATCGTCGCGACCAGCTTGGCGCGCTTGGCGTCGATCACGGACACCGTGTCGCTGTTGGCGTTGGCCGTGTAGATCTCGCCGTTGACCGGGTTGGCGGCGATCCCCGTGGGATGGTCGGCCAGCAGCGGATCGTCCTGCGGCGAGAGGACGATGTCGCCGATCTTCATCTGCGTCATCGTGTCGATCACCGAGACCGAGCGACCGCTCAGATTGGTCACGAAGGCGCGCGTCCCGTCACGACTGAAGACGACATCGAGGGGGAACAGCGGCGTGCCCAGGTCGACCGTCGCGGTGATCGCGCCGGTCGCCGGATCGATCACCGTGACCGTGTGGCCCGGCGGGTCCTCGTACCCGTACGGGTTGATGCTGCTGAGGTTGTTGACCACGTAGAGCCGGTCACCGAGCGGCGTGTGCCCGTAGGCCACGCCCGCCGGGAACACGCCGGCCGGGATGTCCCCGGTGGGCACCAGCTGACCGTCGCCGGTCACATCGTAGGTGTGCAGACAGTTCTGGCTCGCGCCCGAAGCCCAAGCCCGGTGGCCGTCGGGTGAGAACGCCACGCCGTAGAAGACCGACTGGCCCAGCATCCCGTCGTAGGTCTGCAGCGCCGTGCGCTTCATGTGGCGCAGGTCGAAGAGCTCGGTGGTCTCGTATTGCACGGCCTGCCCACTCGAGGTGACGAAGGCGAACCGCCCGTTGGGCGAGAGCGCCACGCCCCATGGCCCGGGCAGGCCCTGCTGGCCTTCGGGCACTGTGACCATGCGCCCGGCCGGTGTGATGGACCACCCGGCCGATGTGGTCGGCGCAGAAGAGCCACCACTATGCGCCTGAGCCCTACTCGCCAAAGCCAAGCCCATGATCGCCGTGATGCCGAGGACGGCTACCGCGGCGAGAACGATCAGGACCCTTTGTTTCATCACGAACCCCCTCATGTACGTGCAACCTTGAGAACAGGCACGCTAAGTGTTCGCAGGCAGGACCATGACTTGGTTCACCCCTTCCCCATGCCCGACTCCCGAGCGCCCCGCGCAGCGCGGGCCCGCTCTCTTCAGGCGGCCGGATGGGCGGTCGCCCGATGCTCCCCCGCGTTCCTTCTTGCTCCCCGAGCGGGCCGGTGTCAAGCGTTGGCGTTGAGGGGCCACGCGGGCCTCGGCCGGCGGGGAAGAGGGGCGCGCTCCGGGGAGATGCCGACCGCTGTCGGGGTCGCGTGTAGCCCGCTTTGGCGACACCTCTTGCGCGCCCCCACCCCCCCGTCAGGTGGTTTGCGGCGGGGCTCTCAGGGGATGTAGGCTCCCGCACGCGCACCGGGAGGTGCGCCGACGTGGCGCTCACCGCGCCGCACGACATCGGAGACGCTGTGGCGCACAGCAAGCTGATCATGTTCGACTTCGACGGTGTGATCGCCGACTCCCTCGACGCTCAGAGCCGCGCCTGCGTCGAGACTCTGCGCGCCCGGGGCTTCGCCGACCTGGCGACGCCGGAGAAGTTCCTCGAGTTCACCGAGACGAACTGGTTCGAGGCGCTGGCCGCCGCCGGCCTCCCTGCCGATGTGGTCGAGGAGCTGGAGGACGCCTTCGGCGCCTCGCCCGTCCCCGACCTCTTCCCCGGGATGCCCGAGGTGCTGGAGCGTCTCGCCACGGCCCATCCGGTACTGGTGATCACCTCCAGCCGCACGAAGGCCGTGAGTCGCGTCCTCGCGAAGCGTGGGGTGCGCGGCGTCGCAGAGGTGATCGGCGGAGACCAGGAGGCGAGCAAGACGCGCAAGATCGCCGGGGCGCGCCGGCGCTTCGGGTGCGCGCTGCCGGCGTGGTACGTGGGCGATACGGTCGGCGACATCCTGGAGGCCCGGGCGGCGGGCGCCACCACGGTCGGCGTGGCGTGGGGCTGGCACGGCGCCGAACGGCTCGCCAAGGTCCGACCCGACCACCTGGCGCACGCGCCGAGCGACCTGCTGCAGCTGTTCTAGAGCGGGCCGGCCGGAGCGGGAGTGGGCCGCAGGAGCGCGCGAACGGGCAGGCGGAGCCGGCGCGAACGGTAGGCCGTCAGCCGCCCGCCGGCTCCTCGACGTGCGGCGGGACCGGCTCGCCGCGGCGCAGCAGGTGAGCCGCATGCCGGCTCCTGCCGGCCACATCGCCGAGCGCCAGATTCTGCAGGCTGAGCGACACGAGCCCCGCGACGATGCCGACGAGCAGTTGCATCGCCTGGAGCCCGAGGGCGAAGGCCAGCGCCGGGCCCGGCGGCGATGCCGTAGGCGGCCAGCGCCGCCGTGGCGGCGACCTGGAAGGTGCCCACGTTGCCCGGCGTGAGCGGCAGGATCCCGATGAGGTTGGTGACCACGAGGACGAGGGCGGCGCCGCGCCAGCCCGCGCCGCCCAGATGGAAGGCGTGGAGGGCGGCGTAGGCGGCCGCCAGCTGCACCAGCCAGGCCGCCGCTTGTACGCCCGCGACCAGCAGCGACGACAGAGGACGGGCCAGGATGCGCTGGCTGTCCAGGAAATGCGGCAGGGCGGTCCGCAGCGCGCCGCGCCAGTGTGGGCCGGCAGACGGCGCCTCGGGGCAGGACTTGCCCGCCAGCGCGCGATCGGCGCTGCCGCGCAGGCGGTGGGACTGCAGCGCCACGGCGCCGCCGAGTCCCAGCACGAGCAGGACGGCGCTCGTCACCAGAGCCGGCGTGGCCCAGGCGGGCGCCGACAGCATGGAGACCGCGACCAGGGAGAACGCCACGAAGGTGGTCGCCGAGAACAGCTGTTCGGTGATCGTCATGCCGAGCGTCGTCGCAAACGGCACCGTCTCCCCGCGTCGCCGCAGGAGCAGGAACAGCACGTACGGGTTCAGCAGGGAGCCGACGCGCACGGGGATGACGGCGTTGGCCAGGAGCCCGATGCTGGTGGACGAGAAGGCGTCGCGCACGCGCGGGCGCACGCACCCGTAGGCGCGGATGATCAGCGTGAGCGCGGAACTGCGCAGTCCGAGGGAGACGAGCATCAGCCCCAGAGAGACGGCGACCCAGCGCCAGTCGGCCGTGAGGAACGAGCGCCACATGCGCCCAAGCTCGGCGCGACCCAGCACGGCCACCAGCAGCGTCACCACCACGGCGAGCGCGACCCAGCGGCGCCGGGGGGAGGCGAGGATGCGGCTGATGCGGGAAGTGGGTGTCATCACGACAAAGGATCCATCTCGAGTATGCCCGTCCACCGAGACATGCTCAACCTCCTGCCGTGGCAGTCCTCCGTGAGATACTGTGCCAGCTCGGTCGGCAGTCCAGGAGAACGCATCATGCGACGGTCCATCAGCGCCCTGATCGTCCTGTGCGCGGCCACGCTCGCCGTGGTGGCGGGCTGCGGCTCGCCGGGCACGCAGGCGGCGGGCCCGTCGGCGTCCGCGGCCGGGCCAGTCAAGACCTTCTCGGACCCGGCGCACGGCTTCTCGGTGCAGTACGACTCGCGCGTGTTGCGCGCGGAGCTCCCGAGCGGCTCGCAGTGGCTCGGCCAGTTCACCAGGGCGCTGGGCTCGGGCGGCAAGACCCGGTTCGTCGTCGCCTTCTACCCGCCGGTGAGTGGGTCGGCCTCGCCGGCGCCCGGGCAGGTACCCGTTCCCGTGCAGGCGATCGGCGTCACCGCCGACACGCTCTCCGCCGACGCCTACAAGAAGTTCACGAGCACCAAGAACTTCCGCGCCTACGCCAAGGAGCTGCACGTGAAGAACCGGGCAGTCTACGGGCCGTCGACGCAGACGCAGGTGACCAGGGTGAGCGGCTATCCGGCGATCTCGTCGGCTTCGTACCGTGCCGACAAGACCGGCGAAAAGGCGCTCATCTGGAGCGTGTCGGTGTTCACGCCGCGCTGGAACTACCTCTTCTACATGGTCTCCGGCGCCCCCGACGCCAAGGTGATCATGCCCGTCTTCAACACGGTGCTGCGCTCGCTCAAGGTCGGGTAGCGGCGCGGCCGGCGGCGGCGCTCTGCGGGCCCGCCGGCCGGGTCACGCGCGCTTGCGCACCAAAGCGACGCACGCCACAGCGAGGCCGATCACGCCGACGACGACGCCGACGATCCCAAGCGTGCGTGCGCTCGAGACCTGGCTCTGCGTGGCCGTGCGCGCGCTGTCGGCGGCCACGCGCGCCGCGATCTGGGCGTTGCTGGGCGCCTTCAGGGGGAACTGGACGGCGGCCGGGTCCTCGACCGTCGCGAACGTGGTCGGCCCGCTGGTGAAGCTCTGGTCGACCTTCTGCGAGCCGATGCTGCCGGTGAAGTGGAACGTGTAGTCGCCGGGGGCGGTCGGGAAGAGCCAGGCGCGGTAGTCGCCCGGCGTGCCGAACCCGGTGTCGGGATCGAAGGTCGGCGTGAGCGCGAACTCCATCTGCTGCTGCCCGTAGATCACCGTCACCTTGAGCGTGTCGGTGAGGGTCGTGTAAGGCTTGCCCGTGGCTGAGCGTGTCCAGGACGAGCTGGACGCTGTTGAGCTGCCCGGCGTAGGCCGGCTCGCTGCCCCAGCCGACGGTGAACTTGTAGGCGCCGACGTTCTTGACCGTGTGTGCCGAAGCAGGCACCGCGACGGGCAGGAGCAGCGCACACGCAAGCGCAGCCGCGAACACGAGCCGGACAGCGACATGCTTCATCTCGGCACCCCCCTGAGAAACGGCAGCGATTGTCCCGCGGCCGAAGTTGGAGCCTTCTTGCCCTTGCCCCGAAGGCGCGAAACGAGAATGCGCACGACCACGCGGTCAGGGATGCGCGGAAGTCAGCGCGTGACCCGCAGCGTCAGCGGCACATCGACACCGCCGCAGGACTCCTGAATGAGCACCGTGACGCTCCACGTGCCGACGATGGAGAGCTCGAGGCCGCTGGCGCGCCAGGTACCGTCGGAGGCGCGGCGCAGCTGCAGCGTCGAGGCGTTCACGCTGGGCTGCGTGGGCAGCGAGAAGCCGAGTGACACGCTCGTGACGGCGATGAGCGGCTTGCCGGTGTTGTAGTCGTCGACCGCGACGCGTGAACGCGTTGGCGCCGACCGTGCCGGGCGTCACGCGCAGCGTGGTGCGCACGGTGGTGGCGTAGTCGCTCCCGCTGACCACGGTCTGCCGCCTGGACCGCCAGTTCGCCGCCTGCGACGGCGGAATTGGCAGGCGCCAGTCCGCTGAGCACCGCAGTCGCCAAGAGGACCGCCGGCCGCCAGCACCAGCTCGGCGCGCGAGCTGAGGCCGAAGCGGCGCGCGGGCCGGCCGCCGCCCGGCGCCTCATCGCTCTCCCGCGGCACGTCGTCCTCCAGTGCCGGCACGAAGCGGTAGTGGTTGAAGGCCGCGAAGAGGACGAGCACCGCGACGAGGCCGACTTTGACCAGGAGCGTCACGCCGTAGGTGGTATGGAAGAGGTTCGACAGGGCGGCCGACCTCGGTCAGAGCGCGCGGAGCAGGCCGGTGAGCGAGCACGATCACGAGCGTGACCGTCGCGATGCGCGAGAAGGCGCGCACGGCCGCGGCGCGCTGCGCACGCCCCTGGCCGCGGATGCCGAGCAGCAGCCAGGCGAGTCCGCCGGTCCAGACGCCGATGGCGGTCATGTGGATCCACTGTTCGACGACGCTCAAGAGCCGCAGCGTCGCGGGGGCGTTGGCGTGGCCGGCGAGGACGTGCACGAGCACGGCAACGGTCGCCGTGGCGCCCACGGCGATCAGCGACCAGCGGCCCGGCCAGAAGTCCACGGCCACCACGGCGACGCCGCAGAAGACGACCGCCACTCCGAGGGCGAGCAGCAGCATTCCCTCGTGCGTCACGAAGAGGGGCAGCAGAGAGGCCACGCCTACGGCTTTGCGCTCGGCAGCGATCATCAAGACCACGCCGAGAGCCGCGACCATCACGGCCGCGCGGAGCAAGCCGAGCCCATGACGGGGTAGCGACGCACCAAACACCAGCAGGACCGTCGACGCGGCGCCCACCAGCAATGCCAGCCCGATGTAGAGGAGCCAGCGTCCGGCGGCCGCAGCCGCCGAGATCCAGGGGGAGGTGTTGAGAAGGCTCACCTTGACCACGCTGCCGGGTCCCGGCACAGCGCCCACGCCGAAGGCGAACGCACCGTCCGCCACGTGGCCGTCGGTCGTCGAGACCGAGCGCCAGTTGACCGTGTAGACACCTTTGGGCAGCGGCTGCCTGACGGGTACCGAGAGCTGCGTGGGCTGGCCGGGCACGGCCCGCGCGGCACCGACGCCGGGCGCGGGGCGCCCCGTCGAGTCCACGACCTTCACGACTGAAAGAGCCGGGTCTGGAGGCTCCGTGAACGTAAGGAGGATCTGGGCGGGCGAGGTCGCGACCGAGGAGTCCGCGGCAGGCACCGAGCTGCTGAGCAAAGCGTGCGCGGAGGCCGGCGGCGCCCACGCCGCGAGGCAGGCCAGCAGCGCCGCGCACAGGAGCAGGGCCGCACCGGCGGCGCCGCGAGTGAGCGGCGCGTGGAGCCTCGGCTTCACGCGCTAGAGCAGGTAGACGACGATGAAGACCGCGACCCAGACAGCGTCGACGAAGTGCCAGTAATAGGTCGCGGCGTCGACCATCCCGCTGGTGCCGGGCGACGTGGCAAGTTCCAGCCGCCGTTCGCGGCGGGCGCGGAAGAAGAGGAAGACGAGCAGGCCCAGGCCGCACATGACGTGCAGGCCGTGGAACCCGGTGAGCAGGAAGAACGTCGAGGCGAGCAGGCCGCTGGAAAGCCCGAGCCCGAGGTGCGAGTACTCCCAGGCCTGACCTCCGATGAACGCCGCGCCCAGCAGAACGGTGAGCACGAGGTAGACGTTGAACGCGCCGGTCCGCCGCTTGCGATAGCTCACCTGCGCGTAGTGGGCGGCAACGCCGCTGAGCACGAGGTTCATGGTGTTGAAGGCCGGGAACGTGGCGTGCAGGTGGCCGGCCGCCGAGAGGCTGTTGTTGTGGATGTGCAGGTGGATGTCGGCGGCGATCATCGCGGCGAAGAACACGGACTCGGAACCGATGAAGACGAGCATCGCGAGGCCCATGAACGAGAACCGGTGGCCGGTCATGTCCTCGTCCATCGGCTCGGTCCAGTGCTGGGTCATCCAGACCGCGGCGACCAGGAGGATGAAGGCGCCGCCGAGGGCCGTCACCATCGAGCGTGCTGAGCAGGCCGATCGCCACGAGGAGGATGCCGATGCCCACGAAGAACGGCGCGATCGTCGACTGCTCCGGTTCGGGCCCGATCACGGTGCCGGCCTCGCCCGCGGCCGCCGCCAGTGTCATGAGTGGGGCGCGGTCGTCGGTCTCGCCTGACGCGGCCGCCTCCTGCTGGAGGTCCCACAGCGGCCGCGGGCTGCGGATCGGCGGCAGCCAGCGGAAGTTGCCGTGCGGCGGCGGCGAGGTCGTGGCCCACTCGAGGGTCCAGGCGCGCCACGGATTGTCGCCGGCGACCTCGCCGGAGCGCGCGCTCGTGACGATGTTGTAGATGAGCAGCACGAACGAGGTTGCGAGGAGATAGGCGCCGAGAGACGACACCAGGTTGAGCGTGTTCCAGCCGACGTTGGGCGCGTAGGTGTACACGCGGCGCGGCATCCCCATCAAGCCCAGTGCGTACATCGGCAGGAAGGTAAGGCTGAACCCGACGAGCGTGAGCCAGAACTGGGCCCTGCCCACGCGATCGTTGAGGAAGCGGCCCGTGACCTTGGGGAACCAGTAGTAGAAGCCGGCGAACACGGCAAAGACGGTGCCGGCGATGAGCACGTTGTGCAAGTGGCCGACGATGAAGTACGTGTCGTTGGCCTGCCAGTCGAACGGCACGGCGGCCTGCATGACCCCGGTGATGCCGCCGATCGTGAACAGCGCGATGAGGCCGCAGGCGAACAGCAGCGGCGGCTTGAAGCGCAGCGCGCCGCCCCACATCGTCGCCAGCCAGTTGAAGATCTTCACGCCCGTAGGGATGGCGATCAGCATGCTCGTGCCGGCGATGATCGTGTTGAACAAGGTCGGCAGCCCGGTCGTGAACATGTGGTGTCCCCACACGATGAAGCCCAGGAAGCCGATGATGCCCAGCATCACGATCATCGAGTTCCGTCCGAACAGAGGCTTGCGCGAGAAGACCGGCACGACCTCGCTCATCACGCCGAACGCAGGCAGGATCAGGATGTACACCTCGGGGTGGCCGAAGAACCAGAAGAGGTGCTGCCAGATGATCGGCTCGCCACCCTTGGCCGGGTTGAAGAAGGCGGTCCCGTAGTGACGGTCCAGGTAGAGCATCGCGATGGCGGCGGTGAGGCTCGGGAAGGCGAACAAGATGAGGAACGAGTTGATGAACGTGGCCACCGAGAAGACCGGCATCTGCCAGAGGCCCATACCCTTGGCGCGGAAGCGCAGCATGGTGACGATGAAATTGACCGCGCCCATGATCGACGATGCGCCGAGCAGGGCGAGCGAGACGGTCCAGAAGGTCACGCCGTCGTGTGGCGAGTACGCGGGCAGCGAAAGCGGCGCATAGCTGAACCAGCCGGTGTCGAGCGCGCCCCCGAAGAAGAAGCTGCTGTAGAGAAGCAGCCCGCCGAAGAGGAGCAACCAGTAGCTCAGGGCGTTCATGCGCGGGAACGCCATGTCCTTGGCGCCGATCTGCAGCGGCACGAGGAAGTTGGCGAGGCCGATCAGCATCGGCATCGCGAAGAGGAAGACCATTGTCGTGCCGTGCATCGAGAAGACCTGGTCGTACTGCTCCGGGGTGAGCACATGCATGCCGGGCCGGATGAGCTGCGTCTTCATGACCATCGCCATGCCGACGGCGCAGAGGAAGAACGCGAGGCCCGTGCACAGGTAGAGCACGCCGATCCGCTTGTGATCGGTCGTGGTGAGCCAGGCGCCGATGCCGTGCGGGCGCACGGCCTCCGCCGCCACGTCCGCGGTCAGGATGACGTCGCTCACTGGAGCTCCTCCAGGTACGCGACGAGCTCCTGCTGCTGCTGCAACGAGAGCGGGATCCGCGGCATGTTGCAGCCCGGCTTGACTGCCTGCGGATCCTCCAGCCAGCGCAGCAGGTTCGACGGCGTGTTGACCAGTGTGTAGGCGCCGATACCGCCGCGACTGCCGAAGTGGGTGAGATCGGGTGCGAACGTGCCCTGCATCGCAGTGCCGCGCACAGTGTGGCAGCCGCCGCAGGCGATCGTCGGCATGAGCTGTTCGCCGGCGACCGCTTCGGCGCCAGTCGCCGTCTGAGCGGGTTGCTGCTGATGCTGCAGCCACGCGGCGTAGGTTGCCGGCGGCACCACCTTCATCACGAAGCGCATCCTGGCGTGCTGCATCCCGCAGAAGTTCGAGCATTCACCCAGGAACGAGCCCAGCTGGAGGGGAGTGAAGGCGATGTGATTGACGCGGCCCGGGATCGTCTGGACCTTGCCCCCCATCTGAGGCACCCAGAAGCCGTGGATCACGTCGGCCGAGCGAAGGTCAGCGTACAGGGTGTGGTCGTTGGGCACGTAGACCTCGTTCGCCGTCTTGAACCCCTGGGGCCCGAAGTCGAACTCCCACCACCACTGGTGGCCCACCACGTCGAAGCGCACCGACGGGTCGCCGAACGCGAGCTGCTCGGTGGTGCGTACGGTGAGGAAGAAGAGGACGGCCACGATGATGGCCGGGATGAGCGTCCAGATGATCTCCAGGCGCATGTTGCCGGACGTGCGGGAGGCCTGCGCCTCGGGGCGGCGGCGCCCTCTGATGATCACGTAGGCGAGCAGGACCCACACGGTGACGAGCACGACGCTGAGGATGGCGAAGACCTGAAGCGTGAGCGTCTTGATGTCCTTCGCGGCCGAGCCGGCGGGGTTGAGGATGTTGGGATGGCTCGCGGCGGCGGCGGCCCCGGCCATGGCGAGCATGATGATCCAGGTCGCGACGATGAGCAGCGTGCGCGCGGTCAGGCGGCCGCGGATGCCGCGCCCAGGGCGGTCGCCGCCCACCGCCTCGTCAGCGCGTCGCGTCATGCCACCGCCCTCGGTCCCCATGCTCGCCTCCTCAGTCCCCCGGTCGCGCCCATCTTCGCACATGGGACCGGCTTTGCGGCAGAATAGCGCGCATGGATTACCTCGAGGCCGCCCAGCCGCGCATCGTCGGGCTCTTCCTGCTCACGGTCGTGGCGGCTATGCTGCTGGCCGGCCAGCCTGGGCTGGCGCGCATGGCCGAGGTCCTCGTCGCGACGGCGCTCACGGTGGGCGGCGCGGCGATGCTCAACAACTACCTGGAGCGTGGAGTCGACGCGCGCATGGAGCGCACGCGCCGCCGGCCCATCGCCGCCGGCCGCCTCCCGGCCGGCCGGGCGCTCGTCGGCGGGCTGGCGCTGGTGGCCGGCGGCGGGATGGCCCTGTGGGCCGCGGCCGGCGGCCTCGCCGCCCTCTTCGCCCTGCTCGGGGCGGGCTACTACGTGCTCGTCTACACGATGCTGCTGAAGCCGCGCCTGGCGCTGAGCTCCGTCCCCGGCGCCGTCGCCGGCGTGTTCCCGGCGCTCATCGGCTGGGCGGCGTGCGGGGTCGCCTGGTCCGGCAGCATGCTCTTCCTCTGCGCGCTCGTGCTCGTCTGGTCCCCGCCGCACTTCTGGGCGCTCTCCCTGGCGCGCGAGGACGATTACCGCGCCTCGGGCATCCCCACGCCCGCCGTCGCCTACGGTGAGCCGGCGGCGCGTCTGCTCATCGCCGCCTTCGTCGCCGCGGTGACCGCGCTCACGCTGGCCGCCGCCGTCTCGGGGCTCTTCGGCCTGCCGTATCTGGCGGCGGCCGCCGCCGCCGGAGTGGCGCTGTGGGCGTTCACGGCGCGGCTGCTCGCGCAGCGTTCGAGCCGCGCCGCCTGGGCGCTTTTCAAGGTCTCGGGGCCGTACCTCGCCCTCGTGCTCGTGGCGGCGATCGCCGACCATCTGCTCTCCTAGCGCGTCGAGACGAGCCAGCGCTCCGCCCTCCTCCGCGTGATGGCGTAGGCGAGCGCCGCCACGATGGGCGGCAGCACGATGATCAGTATCTGCAGCGTGCGCAGCAGCACCGGCAGGCTCCATCCGAACACTTTGGCGAACACGTCGTCGCCGCCGGCGACGAGCAGCACGCTGAGGAAGGTCACGAACCCGGCGCCCACGGCGACGCGCCCGGGCCGCATGCTCGGCAACTGGAGCACGTTGTAGAAGCCGTTGTCGCGCATCGCCAGCGCGTCGAGCCACGGCCACAGGAACATGGGCGTGAAGATCAGGCCGGGCAGGATCACCGCCGGCCAGAAGATCGCCGGCAGCAGGAAGCCGCCGATGTGGACGTCCCAGCCGGGGAACATGCGCACGGCGCCCTCGAGCCAGCCCATGTACCAGTCGGGCTGCGCCGACGTGGTGGCATCGGTGGCCTGGAAGGGACCGTAGAGCCACACAGGGTTGATCTGCAGGAGGCCGCCGAAGGCGGTGAGCACGCCGCCCAGGAGGAGCAGGTAGCCGGTGGTGCGCAGCGCGTACGCCGGCACCATCGGCGTGCCCACCATGGTGCGGTCGTCACGCCCCGGGCCGGGGAACTCGGTGTGGCGCTGCAGCCAGAGGAGCCCCAGGTGCAGCCCGAGCAGGCCGGCGATGGCGGCCGGGAGCAGGAAGATGTGCACCGGGTAGATGCGCGCGATGATCCCGGTGGTGGGGAACTCGCCGCCGAAGAGCAGCGACGCCATGGTCGGGCCGATGAGCGGGATCGACTCGGTGATGGAGAAGGCGATGCGCAGGCCGGTGCCGGACAGCAGGTCGTCGGGCAGCGAGTAGCCCATCAGACCATTGAACCCGACGAGCAGCAGCAGCGACAGGCCGACGAGCCAGTTGACGCGCCGCGGCCGCCGGTAGGCGCCGGTGAAGAACATGCGCAGCATGTGGATGACGAGGGCGGCCACGAAGACCAGCGCCGCCCAGTGATGGACCTGGCGCACGAGCAGGCCGGCGCGCACACTCATTGAGAGGTCGACGACCGAGCGGTACGCCTCGGACATGGGCACGCCCGAGAGCGGCTGGTAGCTGCCGTGATAGACCACGAGCACCTGCGAGGCGCGGAAGAAGAGCGCCAGGTAGACGCCGGTGGCCACCAGCACGATGAAGCAGTAGAGGGCGATCTCGCCGAGGAAGAAGGCCCAGCTGTCGGGGAAGATGTGGCGCAGCTCCTCGCGCAGGACGCTGCTGCCGCCGAGGTTGCGGTCGAGCCAGCGCGCCGCGTGACGGGTCGGCGTCGGGGCGACGCCGAAGGCCCGGCCCAGGCTCTTCTTGAGGCGCCTGTCGCTCATCCTGCGTTCCAGAAGCCGGGGCCGACGGGCACGGTGAAGTCGCTCTGGGCCACCAGGTAGCCCTGGGCGTCGATCGCCAGCGGCAGCTGCGGCAGCGGCCGGCCCGCCGGGCCGGCCACCGGCTGCGCGCCGTCGAGCAGGTCGAAGGTGGACTGGTGGCACGGGCACACCAGCACCTGAGCCTCGTCCTCGTACTGCGCCACCGAGCAGCCGGCGTGCGTGCAGACGCGTGAGTAGGCCACGTAGCCCTCGGGGCTCCAGGTCTCACGGCCGGGCAGCGTCTTGAAGCGCCGGTCGGTGATGCGCAGCAGCGCCACCTGGGCGTTGGCCGAGCCTTCGTGACCCTGCGGGAAGGCGATGAGATAGCCGCCCGGGTTGAGCCTGTCGCGGGTCACCGGCACGCCGTCGAACGTCACCAGCCGGCTGCCGGCCCGCCATGCCGTGGTCTTCAGGCCCCGCGAGCGCGGGCCCAGGCTGGCGAGCAGCACGATCTGGCTCAGCACGAACACGCCGAAGCCGACGACCAGCATCCCGGTGAGGAAGCCGCGGCGCGTGACCACGCCGGCGTCCTCGTCCAGCTGGGCGGCGAAGGCCGCGCGCCCTTTCTCGTCGGTGGACGGCACCGGGTACGGGCCGGAGACGACGTCGTCGCCCGCCAGGTCGCGGCCCCAGTAGGCGAGCGCGAGCCCGAGGCCGAGGAGGGCCGCCGCCAGGCTTCCGCCCAGCCAGGCGTTGCTGAGGTCGCGCACGTAGGCGACCACGAACATGATCGAGCCGGCGACGGCGACCACGAGGCCCAGCGTCGCCGGCCACGTGGGGATGCGAAAGCCGCCGCGCCGCTGCTGGGGCCCACCGGCGGGCGGCGTCGCGCTCACGAGGGCACCGCCTTGCGCGAGCGCCACGCCAGCCACACGGCGATGAAGATGAGGATGAGCAGGGCGATGGCCCCGACGGCGCCTTCGGGCACCGGCCCGAGGTAGCCGAGGCCACGGCCGCCGGGCGAAGGCGGATCGATGAGCGTGTTCACGTAGAGGCCCACCGAGGTCTGCTGGCGCACGTCCAGGGCCTGACCGGCGAACACCGGCATGTTGCCGCGGCCGAGGATCATGGCGGCGAGCGCCTCGGCCGCCGGGTACTGGGCGATGTTGGGCGCGTTGCGGCCGCGGGTGAGGGCGCCGCCGCGGCCGGTCGTGCTGTGGCAGCCGGAGCAGTACAGGCGGAAGATCTGGCCGCCGTAGGCCTGGTCGGCCGTCCGCGCGGCCGGGTCGGCGATGTACTGCGCCACGTAGCCGGCGACGGCCTGGATCTGGTCCCCGGTGAGCGCGTGCGCGAACGACGGCATCTGGATCCCGCCCTGCTGGACCATAGGCGCAACCAGACTGGCGAAGCCGTCCGGCGCCAGCGGCGGCGGCGGGAACGGCAGCGTGGGCACCGCGACCCCGCCCTCGCCGCGGACGCCGTGACAGCCCGAGCAGTTCTGGGCGAAGATCTCCGCGCCGGAGCCGGGCGGTGCTGCCGGCGTCGGGACCGCGATCGCCGAGGCCGAGGCGGCCGTGGAGGGCGCGGCGGAGGCGGGCAAGGGCGACGCCGAGATCAACGCGGGCGTCGGCGCCGCGGAGGGCGACGCCGAAGCCGCGGCGCCCGCGGGAGTGGCCGCCGCGAGGCTCAGCGCCGTCATGAAGGCAAGCGCCAGCGGCGCCGCCACGAACCGGCCCCACCGCCTGCGAACAGCGACCTCTCGGCTCATCCGCCCAGACCCCCGAACACCGCGAACGCCATCGCCGGTGCGCGCCTCGCAAGGCGCGAGACCACCCCGTGCGCCGCCCGAACCCGACCGCTCCCCTTGACACTCGCTCCTGTCTACCATGAGATGAGCATCGGGTCTAGCCTGACGGGGCATGTTCGTTTGGGGCGCATCGCAGCCCGGGTGTCGCGGACCCTGTGATGAAGACGATCGACGGGGGGTGGGGTGACTGGTCCTCTGGTGGGAGCGGCGGTATGGCCGGCGGTCCTCTACGCCGGCCTCGTCGTGCTCCTCGCCGCCGCCATCCTCATCGTGTCCTCGCTGCTCGGCCAGCGTAGCCGCTCGCCCGACCGGACGATCCCCTACGAGTCGGGCATCAGGCCGGCGGGGCCGCTGCCCAGGCGGCTCTCGGTGGAGTTCTACCAGGTCGCGCTCTTCTTCGTGATCTTCGACCTGGAGGCCGTGTTCATCTTCGCCTGGGCGGTGAACGCCCGACGGCTCGGCTGGACCGGCTACGCCGAGGTCGCCGTGTTCGTCGCGCTGCTGTTCGCCGGCCTCGTGTACCTGTGGAAGGCCGGCGCCCTCGACTGGGGCAGCGGCCGGCGGCGGGCGCGCCTCGCGCGCGGCGAAGCCACGGCCGACGCGCCGGCCGCCCGCCCGGAGGGCCGGCCGTGAAGCCGCGCCGCGGCCCGGGGCCGTCGCGCACGGCGGTCGCGTTGCGCGCGCTCCTGGAGACCGACCCGGAGGCCGGCGAGGGGCAGTCCGTCGTCCTCGGCAGCCTCCAGGACCTCGTCGCCTGGGGCCGCAAGAACTCCCTGTGGCCGTTCGGCTTCGGTCTCTCCTGCTGCTTCGTCGAGATGGCGACGAGCCTCACGCCGCGCTACGACATCGCGCGCTTCGGCGCCGAGGTGCTGCGCATCTCGCCGCGCGAGGCGGACGTGATGATCGTCGCCGGCACCGTGTTCCAGAAGATGGCTCCCACGGTGATGCAGCTCTACCAGCAGATGATGGACCCGCGCTGGGTGATCTCGATGGGCTCGTGCGCCAACTCCGGCGGCATGTACGACGTGTACAGCGTCGTGCAGGGCGTGGACTCGTTCCTGCCCGTGGACGTCTACGTCCAGGGCTGCCCCCCGGCGCCGACGGCGCTCATGGAGGGCCTGCTGCTGCTGCAGGCCAAGGTGCAGACCGAGCGCCGGCCGCTGAGCTGGGTGGTGGGCTCGCAGACCGTGCCCCGGCAGGACGGCGTCTCGCTGCGCGACCTGCGCCGGCCGCAGGTCCAGGCGACCGGCGAGCTCGCCCCCCAGGACGAGGTGTGACGTGAGCGACGACGCGGCTCAGGTCACGCCTGACGCACCCGCCGCAGCCCACGCAGTGGCGCGGCGGCGCGCGACCGCGGCGAGCCGCCCGTCCCGGAGGTGGTGCGCGAGCTCCGCGAGCGCTTCCCGGACATGCCGCTCCTGGCGCAGCGCACGGCCGACGGCATCCCCACCGCGTGGGTCCCGGCGGCGCTCGCGCACGAGGCGCTCGCCTACCTCAAGCACGAGGCGCCCAAGCCGTTCGCGAGCCTCTACGACCTGGGCGCCATCGACGAGCGCCTGCGCAACCACCGGGAGGGCCAGCCCGAGGCCGAGTTCACCGTCTTCTACCACCTGGTCTCGTACGAGCGGAACGCCGACCTGCGCCTCAAGGTGGCGCTGAACGGCACGCCGGCGGTGGACACGATCACGGACCTCTGGCCGGCGGCCGCCTGGTACGAGCGCGAGGTGTGGGACATGTTCGGCATCGACGTGCGCGGCCACCCGCTGCTGCGCCGCATCCTCATGCCGCCCTGGTGGGAGGGCCACCCGCTGCGCAAGGAGTCGCCCTCGCGCGGCACGGAGATGGGCCGCTTCGAGATGCCGCCGGCGGTGTTCGACGAGTACCAGGAGAGCCTGACCTTCCGGCCCGAGGAGTGGGGCCTGCCGCGCGCGGACGACGACGCCACGCTCATGTACCTCAACATCGGCCCGCAGCACGGGGCGACCCACGGGCCGTTCCGCGTCATCGTCGGGCTGCGCGACGAGCGCATCGTGCACTGCGTCCCCGACATCGGCTACCACCATCGCGGCGCCGAGAAGATGGGCGAGCGCCAGACGTGGCACACGTTCATCCCCTACACCGACCGCATCGACTACCTCGGCGGCGTGAGCAACAACCTGCCCTGGGTGCTCACCGTGGAGAAGCTCTGCGGCATCGAGGTGCCGGAGCGCGCCCAGGTGATCCGCGTGATGCTCACAGAGTTCTTCCGTATCGCCAGCCACCTCGTCTTCTACGGCACCTTCGCCCAGGACATCGGCGCGCTCTCCCCCGTCTTCTACATGTTCGAGGACCGCGAGCGCCTCTTCGACGCCGTGGTGGAGCCCATCTGCGGGGGGCGCATGCACCCCAACTGGTTCCGCATCGGCGGCGTCGCGGAGGACCTGCCCAACGGCTGGGAGCAGCAGGTGCGCGACTACGTCGACTACCTGCCGCCGCGCCTGGACGAGTACGACCGTCTCGTCATGGACAATCGCATCATGAAAGCGCGCACCGTGGGCGTGGGCGGCATCAGCGCGCGCGACGCAGTGGACTGGGGCGTCACCGGCGCCAACCTGCGTGCCACCGGCGTGCCCTGGGACTGGCGCAAGCAGCGCCCCTACTCCGGCTACGAGCGCTTCACGTTCGACGTCCCCGTGGGGACCACCGGCGACTGCTACGACCGCGCCGCCGTGCGCGTCGAGGAGATGCGCCAGAGCCTGCGCATCATCCGCCAGTGTCTCGACGCGATGCCGGGCGGGCCCTACAAGTCCTACCACCCGCTGGCCACGCCGCCGCTCAAAGAGCCCGCCACGATGCACCACATCGAGTCGCTCATCACGCACTTCCTGGGCGTGAGCTGGGGCCCGGTGGTCCCACCCGGCGAGGCCTGCGTGCACACCGAGGGCGTCAAGGGCCAGTACAGCTACTACGCCATCAGCGACGGCGAGAACACGGCCTACCGCACCAGGATCCGCACGCCCTCGTTCGCCCATCTGCAGGTCCTCCCGCTGCTCGTCGAGGGCCTCGAGATCGCCGACCTCGTGACCATCCTCGGAAGCATCGATTTCGTCATGGCGGACGTGGACCGATGAGCCTCTCGGACGACGAGCTGCGGGACCTCGAGGCCCTGCTCGGGCACTACCCCGACCGGCGCGCCGCGGCCGACTCGGCGATGCGCGCCCTGCAGAAGCGGCGCGGCTGGCTCTCAGACGAGTCGCTCGCCGACGCCGGCGCCTTCCTCGGCATGAGCGTGGAGGAGCTGGACAGCCTCGCGACGTTCGGCAACATGCTGTTCCGCCGGCCCGTGGGCCGCCACGTCGTGCTCGTGTGCAACAGCTTCGCCTGCTGGTCGCTGGGATACGCCGAGCTGCTCGAGGGCATCGAGACCGAGCTCGGCGTGGGCATGGGCGAGACCACGGCCGACGGCCGCTTCACGCTGCTGCCGATCGTCTGCCTCGGTGCCTGCGACCGCGGCCCGGCGCTCATGGTGGACGCCGAACTCTTCGGTCCCGTGGCGCCGGCCGATATCGCCGGGATCCTGGAGGCCTACCGGTGAGCGCGCCCGACGTGAGCGGCTGGGAGCGCCCGATGACGCGGGCGATGCGCGAAGACGGGCGCCCGGCCTCCCTCGAGGACTACGTCGCGGCCGGTGGCTACGAGGGTCTGCGCCGCGCGCTCACCGAGCTCACGCCGGAGGCGGTCACGGGGGCGGTGACCGACTCCGGCCTGCGCGGCCGCGGCGGCGCCGGCTACGCGACCGGGCGCAAGTGGAGCACAATGCCGCTCGGGCCGGACGCGCCGCACCCCAAGTACGTGGTGTGCAACGGCGACGAGATGGAGCCGGGCAGCTTCAAGGACCGCTTCCTCCTCAGCGGCAACCCGCACCTGCTCATCGAGGGGATGCTCATCGCCGCCTACGCCGTGCAGGCCGACGCCGGCTACATCTTCCTGCGCGCCCAGTACGACGACCCCTACGGCTGCCTGGAGCGGGCGCTCGCCGAGGCGGCCGCGGCCGGCTACCTCGGCGAGCGCATCCTGGGCACCGGCTTCTCGTTCGAGCTGTACCTGCACGAGAGCGTCGGGCGCTACATCTGCGGCGAGGCCTCGGCGATGCTGAACGCCCTGGAGAGTCAGCGGCCCAACCCGCGCGCGCGCCCGCCGCACATGACCGGCGCCGGGCTGTACGCGCGGCCCACCGTGGTGAACAACGTGGAGACGTTCTGCGCCGTGCCGTCGATCGTGCGCAACGGCGTCGACTGGTGGAAGAGCATCGGCGCCGCCGCTGAGGGCGGCACCAAGATCTACGGCGTGGCCGGGCGCGTGCGCGCCCCAGGGTGTGTGGAGCTGCCGATGGGCACCTCGATGCGCGAACTCATCGAGGTGCACGCCGGCGGCATGCTGCCCGGCTACGAGCTGCGCGCCGTGAGCCCCGGCGGCGCGTCGACCGCCTTCGTCGCCGCCGCCCAGATCGACGTCGCCTTGGATTTCGGCTCGATGGAGAGCGTCCAGAGCCGGCTCGGCACCGGGACCCTGGTGCTCCTCGACGATCAGACGTGTCCGGTGGCGATGACGCTCAACCTGCAGCAGTTCTTCGCCCAGGAGTCGTGCGGCTGGTGCACGCCGTGCCGCGAGGGTCTGCAGTGGACGGTCGCGGTCCTGAGCGGGATCGAGGAGGGCCGCGGGCGTCTGACGGACCTCGACCTGCTCGCCGAGCAAGTGTGGTACATGGGCTCCGACAAGACCTTCTGCGACCTCGCCCCGGGCGCGACGCAGCCCCTCGAGGCCGCGCTGCGCCTGTTCCGCGACGACTTCGTGCACCACATCGAGCAGGGCGGGTGCCGCTACCCGCGCCGCGGGTCGTGGCTGCCCGTGCAAGCGGGCACCGTGTGGGCGCGGGCGGCGGCCGGCGCGCCCGGGGCGGCGGCTCCGGCCGTGGCGGACGCGGGAGCGGGCGCGTGAGTGCCGAGACGCGTAGCGGCGCGCCCGAGCTGGTGACCGTCGTCATCGACGGCAGCGAGCACCGCGTGCAGGCCGGACGCAACATGCTCGACATCGCCCTCTCCCTGGGCTACGACCTGCCGTTCTTCTGCTGGCACCCGGTGATGGGCTCGATCGGCGCCTGCCGGCAGTGCGCGGTGCGCCTCTACTGGACCGGCCGTGACGGTGAGGAGAAGAGCGAGATCGCCATGGCCTGCATGACGGAGGCGCAGGAGGGCACGCGCATCGACATCGAGGACGACGAGGCCATCCGCTTCCGCGCCCAGATGATCGAGCTGATGATGATGAGCCACCCCCACGACTGCCCCGTCTGTGACGAGGGCGGCGAGTGCCACCTCCAGGACATGACCGTGATGACCGGGCACAGCTACCGGCGCTACGACGGGCTCAAGCGCACCTTCCGCAACCAGGACCTCGGGCCGTTCATCACCCACGAGCTGAACCGCTGCATCACCTGCTACCGCTGCACGCGCTTCTATAACGACTACGCCGGCGGGCACGACTTCGGCGTCTTCGGCCTGCGCAACCAGATCTACTTCGGGCGCGTGGCCGACGGCACGCTGGAGAGCGAGTTCAGCGGCAACCTCGCCGAGGTGTGCCCCACCGGGGTCTTCACCGACAAGACCCTGGCGCGCCACTACTCGCGCAAGTGGGACCTGCAGACGGCCCCGTCGGTGTGCCCGCACTGTGGCCTGGGCTGCGCGACGACGCCCGGTGCCCGCTACGGGGAGCTGCGCCGCGTCGTCAGCCGCTACAGCCGCGAGGTCAACAAGATGTTCCTCTGCGACCGGGGCCGCTTTGGCTACGCCTTCGTCAACGCGCCCGAGCGTGTGCGCGAGCCGCGGGTCGCCTGGCGGCCCGCCTCCCAGGTCGCAGGCCAGGCGACCGCGCGGGCGCGGCGCGAGCAGGCGCTCGACGCGGCGGCGGTGCTCCTGCGCGGCCGCCGCGCCATCGGCATCGGCTCGCCGCGTGCGTCGCTGGAAGACAACTTCGCGCTGCGCACGCTCGTCGGCGCCGGCAACTTCTACCTCGGGCTCTCCGAGACCGACCACGACCTCGTCGGCCTGGTCGTCGAGAGCGCGCGCCAGGGCCTGCGGCCGGCCGCGCTGGCCGACGTGCAGGAGGCCGACGCCGTGTTCGTCCTCGGCGAAGACCTCACCGACACGGCGCCGATGCTCGACCTCACGGTGCGCACCTGGCTGCGGTTGCGGCCCACGGCGCAGGAGGAGCGCGTGCACATCCGCCGCTGGAACGACGCGGCCATCGGTCGCGCCAAGCGGCGCGAGCCGAGCGCCCTGTGGATCGCCGCGCCCTACGCCGGCAAGCTCGACGAGCTCGCCGCGGAGGCCTGGCACGCCGCGCCCGACGACATCGCGCGGCTCGCGCTCGCCCTGGCGCACGAGCTCGACCCAAGCTGGCCGCCGGTCGCCGACCTGAGCGAGGACGAGCGCGCGCGCACGGACCGCTGGGCACAGGCCCTGCGCGCCTGCCGCCGGCCGCTGATCGTCGCCGGCACCTGCGGCGGCTCCGAAGCGGTCCTGCGCGCGGCCACGCAGCTGGCGCGCGCGCTGCCGGCTCAGGGCGACGCGGCACGCCTCGTCCTCACCGTCCCCGAGGCCAACAGCGTCGGCCTGCGGATGATGGGCGGCGGCCGCCTGGCGCAGGCCGTCGCGGCCGTGGCCCGCGCCGAGGCCGACACGGTGATCGTCCTCGACAACGACCTGTACCGGCGCACCGCCGCCCTGCTCGTCGACGACCTCGTGGCGCGGCGGCCAGACCTCCTCGTCCTGACGCCCCTCGAGGACGGCATGACGGCGCCGGCCAGCGTGGTGCTGCCCAGCGCCACCTTCGCCGAATCGGCCGGCACTTTCGTGAACAACGAGGGGCGAGCCCAGCGCTACTTCGGCGTGCTCGCGCCCACCGGGCAGACGCGCGACGCGTGGCGTTGGCTGCGCGACCTCATGGAGCGGCTGGGGCGCCAGGAGGCGCGCGGCTGGCAAGGGATCGACGACGTGATCGCCGCGCTGGAGATGGAGCTGCCGCAGTTCCGCGGCGTGGCCGCGGCGGCGCCGGCGGCAGACTGGCGCCGCGACGGCGTCGAGGTCGCGAGGCAGGCGCGGCGCTGGAGCGGCCGCACGGCCGTCGACGCCGCCGCCGACGTCTTCGAGCCGCCGCCCGTCGTGGACCCGGACTCGGCGCTGGCCTACTCGCTGGAAGGCATCGGGCCCGATCAGGCGCCGGCGGCGCTGCTGCCGCGCACGTGGGCGCCGGGGTGGAACTCGGCCAGCGGCCTGCACAAGCTCCAGGAGGAGGTCAACGGGCCGCTGCGCGGCGGCACGGCCGGGGTGCGCCTGCTCGACGGCGGCGCCCGCGATGAGCCCTCTTCGCCTCGGCCGGCGCCGGCGCGATTCGCCGCGCGCCCGGACGACTTCGTCCTCGTGCCGGTGCACCACATCTTCGGTTCCGACGACCTCAGCATGCACACCGCCGGCGTCGCCGAGCGCGCGCCGGGGCCGTACATCGCGCTCGGGCCCGCGGACGCCCAGAGGCTCGGCGCAGTCGAGGGCGACTGGCTGCAGCTCTGGCTCCCCTGGATGGACGTGCCGGCGCCCCTCCGCCTGCTGCCGTCGCTGCCGCAGGGAGTCGCCGGGGTGCCGGTTGGTCTCGCCGGCATGCCGTTCGTCTCGCTGCCGGGGCGCGGCCGGATCAGCCGCCTGCCGGCCCCTCCAGCCTCCACGGGAGGCCGTTCGTGAGCCCCGCGGTGCTCACGACGGCGACCGCCTCCGGCGTCCCCGCCTGGGTCGGCCAGCTCCTCACGGTGCTCGGCGTGCTGCTCGTCGTGATGCTCATCGCCGCGGGCCTGATCTGGTACGAGCGGCGCCTGCTCAGCCTCTTCCAGGATCGCTACGGGCCCAACCGCGTCGGCCCCGCCGGCCTCCTGCAGGTGCTCGCCGACACCTTCAAGATCCTCTTCAAGGAGGACTGGGTGCCGCCGTTCGCCGACCGGCGCGTGTTCGTCGTGGCGCCGTCGATCGTGCTGGTGACGGCGCTGCTCTCGTTCATGGTCGTGCCGGTGGCCGCGGGCATCGTCGTCGTCGACGTCAACATCGGCCTCCTCTTCTTCCTCGGGATGTCGTCGCTGGCCGTCTACAGCGTCGTGCTCGCGGGCTGGTCGTCGCACAGCAAGTACTCGCTGGTCGGCGGCCTGCGGGCCGCGGCGCAGATGGTGAGCTACGAGGTCTTCATGGGCCTCTCGCTGGTGGGCGTCGTCATCATGGCCGGGTCGTTCAACCTGCAGGCCATCGTCGAGGGTCAGCGCGGGCTCTGGTACGTGGTGCCGCAGTTCATCGGCTTCGTGGTGTTCGTGATCGCCGGTCTGGCCGAGACGAGGCGCATCCCCTTCGACCTGGTCGAGGCCGAGAGCGAACTCGTGGCCGGCTACCACACCGAGTACTCAGGGATGAAGTTCGGCCTCTTCCTGGTCGGCGAGTACGTCGCGATCACGCTCATCTCGGCGCTCATCGCGACGCTCTTCTTCGGCGGCTGGCTGGGGCCCTGGCTGCCGGCCATCGTGTGGTTCCTCCTCAAGACGGCGATCTTCATCACCTTCTTCATCCTCACGCGCGCCACGTTCCCGCGGCCGCGCTACGACCAGCTCATGGAGCTGGGGTGGAAGGCGATGCTGCCGCTGAGCCTCGTCAACCTGCTGGTGACCGGCGCCATCGTCGTGGCGCACCGCGGCTAGGAGCGCAGTTGAGCGGACCCGACGACAGCCATCCGCCGCTCACCACCGACGTGGTGACCACCGGGCGCCTCGCGCGCCGCGGCCAGAGACTGGTGCCGCGCATCTATCGCACCGTCGCGAGCACGCTGGGCGGCATCGCCGTCGTCATCGGCCACGCTTTCCACAGCCGCGCCACCATCCAGTACCCGGAGGAGATGGTCTACCTGCCGCCGCGCTACCGCGGGCGCATCGTGCTCACCCGCGACCCAGGCGGCGAGGAGCGCTGCGTGGCCTGCTACCTGTGCGCCGTGGCCTGCCCGGTTGACTGCATCGCCCTGCAGGCCACGGAGGACGAGCACGGCCGCCGCTATCCGGAATGGTTCCGCATCAACTTCTCGCGCTGCATCTTCTGCGGCTTCTGCGAGGAGGCTTGCCCTACGTACGCCATCCAGCTCACACCCGACGTGGAGATGTGCGAGTACGAGCGTCGCCACCTCGTCTACGAGAAGGACGATCTGCAGATCGCCGGGCCCGGCAAGCGCCACGAGTACGACTTCTACCGCGTCGCCGGCCTCGCCGTCGGCGGCAAGGACAAGGGCGAGGCCGAGAACGAGGCGCCGCCCGTGGACGTCCGCGACCTCCTGCCGTGAGATGACGATCCTCTTCTACATCGCCGCCGCCGTCGCCGTGCTCGCCACGCTGCTGGTGATCACGCGCACCAACCTCGTGCACGCGCTCCTCTACCTCGTGATCTCGCTGTTCGCCGTGGCGGTCGTGTTCTTCACGCTGGGCGCGCCCTTCGTGGCGGCGCTCGAGGTGATCGTCTACGCGGGCGCCATCATGATGCTGTTCGTGTTCGCCGTCATGCTGCTCGACGTGCGCGCCCAGGCCGCGCCGCCGGTGCCGGCGCGCGCCTGGATCGGGCCCGCGCTCCTCGGCGCCGTGCTGCTCGGGGAGGTCGTCTACGGGATCCGCCTGACCGACCACGCCCTCCACGGCGTCAGCGTGGGCCCGCAGCAGGTGAGCACGGCGTTGTTCGGGCCCTACGTGCTCGGCGTGGAGCTCGCCTCGATGCTCCTGCTGGCCGCGCTCATCGGCGCGCGCCACATCGCCGCCGAGCCCACCGACGCGCCCGCGCGCGACGCGGCCGTCGACGCCGCGCCCGCAGCGGCGGCGGACGAGGGGGCGGGGGACTGATGGCCAGCGTGTCGCTCGATCAGGGCCTCATCCTCGCCGCCGTCCTGTTCGTCATCGGCTTCGTCGGCCTGCTGACGCGGCGCAACCTGATCGTGGTGCTCGCCTGCATCGAGATCATGCTCAACGCCGCCGGCCTCGCCTTCGTCGTCGCCGGCGCGCGCTGGGGCCGCGCCGACGGCCAGGTGATGTTCCTCTTCATCCTGGCGATGGCCGCGGCCGAGGTCGCCGTCGGTCTGGCGCTGGCCATCCGCTTCCGCCAGACCCTGGGCCGGCTGGACATCGACGAGGCCGACGAGATGAAGGGCTAGGGGATGCTGCACCTTCTCTGGCTCATCCCCGCCCTGCCACTCGCCGGCTTCGTGCTCCTCACGCTGCTGAACCGGCGCCTCAGCCGCGCGGCCGCCGGCATCATCGGCGCCGGTTCCGTCGGTCTCGCCGCCGTGGCAGCGATCCTCCTCTCGGCCTCGTTCATGCTCTCGCCGCCGGCGGGTCACCACTTCCATCAGGTGCTCTGGACGTGGTTCGACACCGGCGGCCTGCGGCCCCAGGTCGCCTTCTACCTCGACTCGATGACGGTGATCTTCATCCTCGTGATCACGGTCGTCGGCTTCCTCATCCACCTCTACTCGACCGAGTTCATGGAGCACGACGAGGGCTTCACGCGCTTCTTCATGTACATGAACCTGTTCGTCGCCTCGATGCTGGTGCTCGTGCTCGCCGACAACCTGCTGCTGCTCTACCTCGGCTGGGAGGGCGTCGGCATGTGCAGCTACTTCCTCATCGCCTTCTGGCAGAAGGACACGCAGAACGTGTACTGCGGGCGCAAGGCGTTCATCATCACGCGCGTCGGCGACACGGCGATGATCGTCGGGCTCTTCCTGCTCTTCACGCAGTTCCACACCCTCGAGATCCAGCCGATCCTGCACGCCGCCGCGACCCAGTACTCCGCCAACGCCGGCGTGCTCGTCGCCGCGGCGGCGCTCCTGCTCGGCGGCGCCGTGGGCAAGTCGGCGCAGCTGCCGCTGCAGACCTGGCTGCCCGACGCCATGGCCGGCCCCACCCCGGTCAGCGCCCTCATCCACGCCGCCACCATGGTGACCGCCGGCGTCTACCTCATCGCCC
Source organism: uncultured Thermoleophilia bacterium (assembly GCA_963709845.1). Classification (GTDB taxonomy): domain Bacteria; phylum Actinomycetota; class Thermoleophilia; order UBA2241; family UBA2241; genus CAIXSE01. Next base: position 51,609 of record CAVPXV010000002.1, on the reverse strand, counting down.
GCACCTTCACGCTGTACGCGCTCGCGCCCGACGTGCGGCTGGCCGTGGCCATCGTCGGCACCGTGACGCTGCTCTACGCCGGCTTCAGCGCCCTGGCGCAGCGCGACATCAAGCGCGCCCTCGCCTACTCCACGGTCAGCCAGATCGGCTACATGTTCCTCGCCCTCGGCGTGTCCGGCTGGGACGCCGCCATCTTCCACTTCATGACCCACGCCTTCTTCAAGGCGCTGCTGTTCCTCGGCGCCGGCGTTGTCATCGAGGCGCTCGCCGACGAGCACGACATCTTCAGGATGGGCGGCCTGCGGCGCGAGCTGCCCGTCGTCTTCTGGACGTTCACGATCGGCGCCGCGTCGCTCGCGGCGCTGCCGCTGGTGACGGCCGGCTACTACAGCAAGGACCTCATCATCTCGACCAGCCTCGGGTCCGTGGACGGGAGCGCGTGGCTGTGGGCGGGGGCCCTGGTCGGCGCCTTCCTCACCGGCCTCTACGCCTTCCGCCTCGTCTTCGTGGTCTTCTTCGGCGAGCAGCACACGCCGGTCACGCGGCGCCCGCGCTGGCGTATGCAGGTGCCGCTCGTCGTGCTCGCCGTCCTCTCCGTGATCGGCGGCTTCGTGTGGCTGCCGGAATGGATGGGCGGCTGGGACCCGTTCGCGCGCTTTCTCGAGACATCTCTTCCGCTGATCCAGATGAACGGCTGGGCCTTCGGCCTCGGCGAGGCGACGATCGTCGAGGTGCTCTCGCTGCTCGCCATCTTCGTCGCCTACTTGTTCTGGATGCCGTGGCGCGACATGACCGACGCCCTCGCCGTGCGGCCCGTGCCCGGCGCCCTGGAGCGCTATTGGCGCGCCGGCTGGGGCTTCGACTGGCTCTACGAGCGCCTCTTCGTCATCCCCGTGACGTGGTTCGCGCACCTGGCGCGCAACGACCTCGTGGAGCCCGTGGTGAAGGGCATCGCCGGCGCCAACGTCGCCGCCTGGCGGGCGCTGAGCGCCACGCAGAACGGCCTCCTGAGGCTGTACATCGCCGTAGCCGGCGCCGGACTCGCCGTCATCGTCGCCCTCGTGATGCTCAAGTGAGGCCGGGATGATCCTCCTCTGGTACATCCTCATCCCGGCCGTGGCGGCGCCGTTCGCGTGGCTGCTGGCGCGCCGGCGGCCGCTGGTCGCGCGCTGGATCGCCGTGGCCGGCACCGCGGCGCCGCTGGTGCTGCTGGCGGCGCAGTGGATCACACGGGCGAGCGCGCTCCGGACGATCCCCGTCTGGCACACGAGCGGAGTCGCGGGGCTCAGCGGCGCGGCGCTCGTCCAGAGCGCCTGGCTCGCCCACTTCAAGGTCCCGTGGATCGCGCCCCTCGGCATCGATTTCTTCCTCGCCGAGGACGGCCTCACGGTGATCATGCTGGCGCTGACCCTCGCGCTCGGCTTGCTCGCCGTGCTCGCCTCCTGGCGAGGCGTGACCGCGCGCGTCGGCTTCTTCCACTTCATGATCCTCTGGACGACGGCGGCGCTGGCCGGCGTGTTCCTGTCGCTCGACCTGTTCCTCTTCTACTTCTTCTTCGAGATGATGCTCATCCCGATGTACTTCATCATCGCGCTGTGGGGGCACGAGCGGCGCGTGTACGCGGCCATCAAGTTCTTCATCTTCACCCAGGTCAGCGGCCTGCTCATGCTCGTCGCGATCCTGGCGCTGTACTTCATCCACGGGCGCGCGACCGGCGACTACACCTTCGACTTCCCGGCGCTGCTCGGCACGAAGATGTCGTCCAGCACCGCCTTCCTGCTCATGCTCGGCTTCTTCGCCGCCTTCGCCGTCAAGCTGCCGGCGTTCCCGTTCCACACCTGGCTGCCGGACGCGCACACGGAGGCGCCGACGGCCGGCTCGGTGATCCTCGCCGGCGTGCTCATCAAGATCGGCGCCTACGGCATGATCCGCTTCATGATCCCGCTCTTCCCGCAGGCGGCGTACCAGTTCCGCACCGTCGCCCTCGTGCTCGCCGTGATCGGCATCATCTACGGCGCCGTGATGGCCTACGCGCAGAGCGACATGAAGCGCCTGGTCGCCTACACGAGCGTGAGCCACATGGGCTTCGTGCTGCTCGGCATCTTCGCCTGGAACACGCTGGCCCTGCAGGGCGTGGTGCTGCAGCTCGTCTGCCACGCCCTGTCCACGGGCGCCCTCTTCATCCTGGTCGGCGGCCTGCAGGACCGCATCCACACGCGCGACATGGGCAGGATGGGCGGCCTCTGGACGATCGCGCCGCGGATGGGCGGCACGGCCATGTTCTTCGCGCTCGCCTCGCTCGGCTTGCCCGGGCTCGGCAACTTCGTAGCGGAGTTCCTCATCCTGGTGGGCACCTGGCAGGTGGCGAAGTGGGCGGCCGTGCTCGGCGCCGTCGGCCTCGTGTTCGCCACCGTCTACGCCCTGTGGATGATGCAGCGCGCCTTCCAGGGCGAGGAGACGCACGGCTGGAAGCTGGGCGACCTGGTGCCGCGCGAGACGGCGATGTTCGCCGCCATGATCGCGGCGCTCATCGCCATCGGCTTCTACCCGCAGCCGCTGATCGTGACGGCGCGCCAGACGGTGGACGCCGTCCAGAAGGTGACGGCGGGCAGCGGCCTCAGCTCCGGGGCCGGCGTGGCCAGAGCCGCGGCGCCGGCGCCGGCCGTGGCGCAAAGCCCGGCGGACGGAGGCTCCCCGTGACCTGGGGCGACGTCCTCACGCTGGCACCCCTGGTGGCGCTCACGCTGACCCCCGTGGCGGTCATGCTGGCGGCGGTCTACCACCGCTCGCACGCCCTTGCCCTGACGCTGACGCTCGTCGGGTTGGCGGCGGCCGGCGGCTGCCTCTTCGTGTCCGCCGGCCGCACCCCGCGACAGGTGACGCCGCTGCTCTCCTTCGACACGTACACGCTCTTCTACGCGGGGCTCATCATCGCGGCCACGGCCGTGGTCGCGATCGTCTCGTGGGGTTACCTGCAGCGGCGCGGCGTGCACCCCGAGGAGTACTACGTGCTCCTCCTCACGGCGACGCTCGGCGCCGTGACGCTGGCCGCGAGCACGCACTTCGCCTCCTTCTTCCTCGGCCTCGAGATCCTCAGCGTGTCGCTCTACTGCCTCATCGTGTACCCGCTGCATCGCGAGCAGTTCGTAGAGGCGGCGATCAAGTACCTCGTGCTCGCCGGCTCCACCTCGGCGTTCCTGGTGTTCGGCATGGCGCTCGTCTACGCGCAGACGGGGCTGATGACGGCCTACGGGCTGGCGCCCATCGTCGCCTCCGGACTGGGCGCCGACGACCCGGTCGTCGCTCTGGGCGTCGTGCTCATCCTCGTCGGCGTGGGCTTCAAGCTGGCCGTGGTGCCGCTCCACATGTGGACCCCGGACGTGTACCAGGGCGCGCCCGCGCCTGTCACGGCGTTCATCGCGACGGTGTCCAAGGGCGCGGTGGTCGCGCTTCTTCTGCGCTACTTCCACTCCGTGAGCCTGCACCCCCAGTCGGCGGTGTTCCTCGCCATCGCCGCCGTCGCCGTCGCCTCGATGCTGGCCGGCAACCTCCTGGCGCTGCGCCAGGACAACGTCAAGCGCATCCTGGCGTACTCGTCGATCGCCCATCTCGGCTACCTGCTGGTGGCGTTCCTCGCCACCGGCGAGCGCGCCGCCACGGCGGTGACCTTCTACCTCGTCGCCTACTTCGCCACCACGCTGGCCGCCTTCGGCGTCGTGACGCTGCTCTCGACGCCGGAGCGCGACGCCGATTTGATGGCCGACTACCGCGGTCTCGCCGGCCGGCGACGCTGGACGGCGACGGCGTTCACCATCGCGCTGCTGTCGCTGGCCGGTATCCCGCTCACCATCGGCTTCATCGGCAAGTTCTACGTCCTCAACGCCGGCGCCGGCGCGGCCCTCTGGACGCTCGTGATCGTGCTCGTGATCAGCAGCACCATCGGCCTGTACTACTACACGCGGATCATCGTCGCGATGTGGGTGCGGCGGCCGGACGAGGACGCCGCGGCGGTGAGCGCGGCCGCCTTCGGCGCCTCCGGCGCCGTGCTCGCCGCGCTCACCGTCTTCGTCCTGGTGTTCGGCGTGTACCCGACGCCGCTCATCCACCTCGTCGAGCGCGCCGTCTCCACGCTGCCCTGAGGGCGGCGGCATCGCCCCGGGACGGTGCCCGCGGTTCACGCGCCGTTCATGCACGCACGGAAGAGTCCGCCGCGGGGCGATGAGGACGGCCGCCGACGCGTGACGCGCGAACGCGTGGGGCGGCGGGCCTGGAGACCGGGTCCTGCCGCCTCAGGCGCGCGCGGTGGGCGACACGCGCAGCGTGGCGACCTGCTCACGCACGAACTCCACGAAGCCCCGCGGCGGACGCCCGGTGAGCTCCTCGAAGTCTCCGGTGGCGGTGGCGAAGGCATCGCGGCGCATCGCCAGCCACAGCTCGCACAGGGCTTCGATCAGCTCCTCCGAGGCGCCGCGCCGGCGCAGCGCCAAACAGGCATCGTCCTCGCCCACGTCGACGTAGCGGATGGGCTGGCCCACCTCGCGCGTGAGGATCGCGGCGATCTGCTCGTGACCGAGGGGCTCGGGACCCGTGAGCGAGTAGGCGCGGTCGTCGCGCTCGCCCTGGAGCACGATCTGCACCGCCGCGTCGGCGACGTCACGGGCATCGATGTAGCTGATGCGCCCCGCGCCCATCGGGGTGAAGAAGGCGCCGCGCACGTAGATGCTCGGCGCGTACATCGTCTGGAAGTTCTGCATGTAGGAGTTGGGGCGCAGGATGACGCACGGGATCGACGAGGCCGTGACGATCTCCTCGGCCTCGCGGTGCCACTCGAGGAGAGCGCCGCCGACGCCGGTGCCGGCGTGCAGGAAGGAGACGCGCACCAGGTGCTTCACGCCCGAGCGCTCGGCGGAGCGCACGAGGTTCGCCGTCATGGCGACCATCTGCGCGTCTTCGGGCGTGATGAGGACCGCCTCGTCCACGCCCTCGAACGCGGTGTCCAGTGTGTCGGGGCGGGCGAAATCGACCTCGACGAAGTCGACCCGGCCGACCCGCGACTCCGCCTCGCGGTCCGGGTAGTGGACGGCGGCGCGCACCGACGCACCGGCCGCCGCCAGCTGCCTGACCATCTCCGTGCCGGCGCGACCCGACGCGCCGGTGACCAGGATGCGGCTGCTCACGACGACCTCCTTCCGCGCGACCCCTCAGCGGTCGCGACCTCCGTACTGCCTTCTTGCCGCGCCGCTCCGAAGAGAAACGCCGGGGGCGCCGCGGCATGCGCCGCGTGCCTGCGGGGTACCATGTGCGCGACCGCTGACCGGGCGAAGGAGTGTCCATGGCGTCTGCCGAGATCGAGAGCGGTATCTGCGGCTTCTGCACGACGGTCCGCACGAAGGCCGAGGGCCGCGTCGTGCGGGTCGAGTTCGAGACCAGCTGCCAGTACGTGGAGCAGCTCGCCGCGGATCTGACCGAGGTCGACCCGTTCCGCGAGATCAGCTATCGCGGCGAGGGCCCGCTGACGCTCCGCCTCGCCGCCGAGCACCTCGTCCATCCCGCCTGCCCGGTCCCGTCCGGCATCATCAAGGCGATCGAGGTCGCGGCCAGCCTGGCGCTGCCCAAGGACGCGAGCATCAAACCCGCGAAGGACTGAAGCCCAGCGCCGGCGCGTGTCGGGCGTCAGGCGCGGTCGATCAGTCGCTCAGGCGGAAGCGCCAGACGGCGATCAGGAACAGGCCGGCGCCCCAGACGAGCGCGAAGCCGAAGGCCGGCATGACGTCGGGGACGCTGAAGCCCCGGAGGATGATCCCTCGCAGACCGTCCAGGATCCACGACGTCGGCAGCAGGTGGCCGACGAAGCGAAAGGCCGGGCCGGTGATCTCGAGCGGGAACCAGGCGCCCGAGAGCGCCGCGACGGCCATCGAGGTCAGCACCGTCGCGGCGATCAGCGCCTGCTCGTCTTGAGCAGCGACGCCAGCAACAGCCCCAGCGTCGAGGCGACGGCCGACAGCGCGATCATCATGAGCAGCAACGCCGCCGGATCGCGCAGATAGTCCACTCCGAAGAGGAACTGCCCGATGCCGATGAGGATGACCTGCTGGATGAACGTGAGGGCGAACATCCCCAGGATCTTGCCGGCAATCATCTCCCAGCGCCGCAGACCCGTGGTCATGAGGCGCATGCAGCGTGAAGTTCTTGCGCTCCACGATCAGCGCTGCGCCGGCCCCATGATGCTGAACAGGATGAAGTTGATCATCATGCCGGGTGAGCTGAGCACGAAGCCGCGGGCACCTGACCGGCGGCCGCGCCGGCCTCGACCGACCTTGATCGTCGCGGCCGGATGGGCCAGCGCCTGGGCGGCGATCCGGACGAGCTTTGGCGAGCGCCGCGGCCTGCAGCCCGGCGAGCGAGCCGACCGGATAGCTGCGCGGAACTCCGGCCCCGGTCGCCACGGCTGCCCGTGCCGCCTGCTCCGCCGCGACCGCCCGCCCCGCGAGTGCGTTGATCTCGGTCTGCGCCGTCTGGGCGCCCGATGAGCCGGACACGCCGACGACGGTGAGCGTGGCCGGCTTGCCCGCCGCCACAGCGGCGGAGAACCCCGCCGGGATCTCCAGCGCCGCCGCCACCTTGTTGTCGCCGACGTTCTGCTCGGCCTCGGCCCTCGTGACCCGGTGGACGACGACCACGTTCGACTTCTGGAGCGCGGCGACGAGCTGCGTGGCGACCGGCCCGCTGTCGCCGCTCCATACGCGCGAGCGGCAGACGGGCGCTGCCGCCGCCGAAGAGCACGCCGAAGAAGGCGGTGAAGGCGACCGGCATGACCAGCGTGAAGATCAGCGCGAGCCGGTCGCGCCGGGTCTCCAGCAGGTCCTTGCGCGCCAGCGTGAGGATGCGTCTCATCGGCCGCCTCACGCGAACCGCCGCCGGAAGCGCAGCACTGCGATCGCGAAGAACGCGAGCGCGAACGCCAGAGGGACGAGCAGCGGCAGGGCGATGTCGCCGACGCCGCCGCCGCGCAGCGTCTCGTTCCAGCCCACAAGCAGCCAGCCGTTGGGCGTGAGCCGCTCCACGGTGGCGTAGGTCGTTCCCGACTGCGCGGTCCCGGTGAAGTTGCCGCCGAGGAGCGCGAGCACGAGGTAGACGCCGGCGCCGATCGCGCCGGCCTGCGCCGGCGTACGCACCAGCGAGATCACCAGCAGGCCGAGGCTCGACGCGACCGCGGCCGCCGCCAGGATCAGCAGCGTGACCGCGTCGAGAGCGCCCCAGGCGATCGAGAAGAAGAGGCGCCCGGCGACCACGAGGATGATCGCCTGCACGAGCACGGTCAGGAAGGTGGAGGCGAACTTGCCGGCGAGGATGGTGCGCTGCCGCGTCGGCGTGGTGAACAGCCGCGGCAGGGTCCCGGCGCGATCCTCGTCGAGGATCGTGCGCGCCACGTTGGAGGCGCCGAAGAACATGAAGAAGACCATCATGCCGGCGAGCACCAGGCCGGTGATGCCGATGTCCTTGGACTTCTTGCCGCCGGCGAGCTCGGGCGGCCGCTGCGCGATCGTGAGGCCGCCCGAGCCACTCTCGCTCTGGTGGATGAACGCCGCGGCGGCGTTCTGCGCCGCGAGGCTCGGCCCCCGCTGCCGCCGTTGCCGCCGGCCGTCGCCAGACTCTGCGCCGCCAGCGCCGCCGCCCGGGCGCCGTTGAACGTGAGCAGCGACTGGCCGACGACGCTCTGCGTGATCGCGCCGCCCACCGTCTGCGTGGGGTTCTCGTACAGCTCGACGGCGCTCGTGGCGGTGGCGCTGGTCCCGTACAGGACGCGGCTCAGGTCGGCGGGGATGATCACCGCCGCCGCCGACGTACCGTCGTCCACGCGCCTGCGCGCCGCTGCGGCCGAAGGCTCGGTCGTGACTGCGAGGATCTCCTTGAGATCCCTGCTCTTCAGGATCCCGGCGACGATCCCCCCGATTGCCGGCCGCGCCTGCTGCCCCCCGGCGGCGCCGGCCACAGGGGGCCGGTCCAGGTTGACCGCCGCGACCTTGGTGGCGGCGATGGAGAACCCGCTGCTGCCGCCGAAGGCGAAGCCCAGCAGCGCGGAGAGGGCGAGCGGCGCCGCCAGCATCATGGCCAGCGCCGGGAGGTTGCGCGACGTGCTGCGCAGGTCCTTGAACGCGATCGCGAGGATGCGGCTCACGGCCGCGCCCCTACGGTGGGGTGCCCCAGCGGCGCCCCCCACGATGATCCGTCTGCGGCGATCATTCCCGCAAGGCCCTTCCGGTCAGGTGCAGGAAGACCATCTCAAGGTTGGGCTCGGTGACGCTGACCTCGGTGATGCGGGCGCCTGCCGCGGCGGCCGCCTCGAAGAGCCGCGGCAACACCTCGTTGGCGTCCCGCGCGAGCAGCTCGGCGTGGTCCTCGTCGACCATCGCCTTGGTCACGCCCTCGACCTCGCGCCAGCGCTCCACCATCCCCTCGAGGTAGTGGTCGACGCTGAGGACGACGTGGGCCTCGGCGCCGACGATCCGCACGAGCTCCTCGTTGGTGCCGACGGCGATCATCTTGCCGTGGTCGACGATGCCGACGCGGTCGCTGAGCTCCTGGGCCTCGGCCATGTAGTGCGTGGTGTAGAGGATCGTCATCCCCTGGTCGCGCAGCGCCAGGATTCCGTCGAGGATCGACCGCCGGCTCTGCGGGTCGATCCCCACCGTGGGCTCGTCGAGGTACAGCACGCGCGGCTTGTGGAGCAGCGCGACGCCGATGTTGACGCGCCGCTTCATGCCGCCGGAGTACTTCTCCACGCGGTCCTTCTGCCGGTCGACGAGGCTGATGAGCTCGAGCACCTCGTCGACTCGCCTCTGCAGCTCGGCGCCCGCGAGGCCGTACATCTTGCCCCAGAAGACGAGGTTCTCGCGCGCGCTCATGTCCGGGTACAGGGCGATGTCCTGGGGCACCACGCCGATCAACTCTTTGACGGCCTGGGCGCCGGTGATCACGGAGTGACCGGCGACGAGCGCGTCGCCGCCGCTGGGGTGCAGGAGGCAGGAGAGCATCGAGATGGTCGTGCTCTTGCCGGCGCCGTTGGGCCCGAGCAGGCTGAAGATCTCACCCTCGTGGATCGAGAAGCTCACGCCGTCCACAGCGAGCACGCCCTTGGGCGGATCGTACTGCTTGCGCAGGTCTTTGACCTCGACGATCTCCACCATGGGCCTCCCCCGAGCAAGATGGTCCCGACCGCCGGTTATATCACCTTGCCGTGAGCGTCACCATGGAGGGATGTGACGCCCGCCGGCGCGTCAGCGCACGACGAGGATGCCGGTGCGCGTGGCCGCCTTGAGGGGGTTGCCGGCGAGGTCGGTCGTGGCGCGGCCGAGCGTCACCGTGAAGCTGCCCCGGCCGAACGTGCACGGCAGCCTCAGGGAGAGGCGCCTGCCGGTCGGCACGAGTCCGAGGTCGAGCCGCTGCATCAGGCGCCCGTGGAGACGCCAGACCATCAGGACCACGTGCGCCCGCGGGCTCACGTCGTCGACCCGGTAGTAGACCGTGGCCAGCCGCCCAGTCGCGACGCTCGTCGCCGGCACCCGCGTGTGCCCGGAAGGGCCCACCGTGTCGATGCGGACGGTGCATGTGCGGTCGATCTCGGCGTGGCCGAGGGCATCGACAGAGTGATAGGTCACCGTATGAACACCGTCGTTGCCGCCGCCGGCCGGCGCCGCGATGGTGACGAGGGTGGTCGCCGAGGTGCTGGTCTGCCACGCTCCGGCGTCGATCCTATACAGGGTCTCGGCGAAGGGGGAGCCGGTGGCCGTGGCCGTCAACGTGAGCTGGACGGCGGTGCGGTGCCAGGCGCTGTCCGCCCCGGAAACGGTGGTCCGCGGCGCGCTCAGGTCCTGGCCCGGGGCGGTCGAGGTGTAGGCCTTCAGGCACACGTTGGTGTTGGCGTAGCCGGAGGCCGTGGTGAGGTCTGACCAGCTCGTGCCGTTGGCACTCACGAAGCTCTGCCCGGCCGCCGCGATGGCGGCGTTCGAGTAGCCGGCATACGGGTACTCGACGGGGATGGGATACGAGTACTTCGGTGTAGTCAGCTTCACGGCGACGACGAAGGGCCGCCCCTGGGTGAGCGCCATGTGCTCCCCCGAGGCCAGGTCCACCGTCTGGTAGCCGGCGTACTGGGCGGTCCCGGCGGCGACCTGCACGAGCTGGTCGAGCGTGGGCCCGGCGTAGACCGTGTACGACGCCTGCCCCGAAGGCACCCAGAGCCCGACCGCCGCGAGCGACTCCGTGGCCGCGGCGGTGAACCGGTTCGCCATCCAGCCCGTCGAGGAGCCGAGGCCGTAGTCCTGGGTCTCGCCGAGCGGGTCGTACTGGTAGATGCGGCTGTAGTTGTCGGTCGCCTGCGCGGCCGGGAAGACGTCCGTGTCGGTGGTGATCACCGAGTCGTAGTAGCTCACCCAGAAGTAGCCCTTGTTGCCCCAGTCGGTGCCCCAGCTGTTGCGGCACAGGTAGGCGCCGTCTCCGGGCGGCGTGCTGGCGAAGCGCCCCTTGGGGTAGGCGTCGTCCCAGCCGACGATGTCGATCTCGTGATTGGCGGGGACCGAGCCCGCGTAGTAGTAGGACGGATAGGACGTTCCGCCGGCCGTGACCACGCGGTAGCTCGACTGCGTCCAGTACAACGCCGCGTCGACGGCTCCGTACTGCACGAGCGCCGCCTTGATGACGTCGTTGGCGGCCGGCGACGAGGGTTCAGGGAGGCGCAGCCAGGACTGCAGATGCTTTGCGGGAGTCAGCCCCGGGGGAGTCGTGAAACTGGGGTAGGGCTCCTGCGCCTCGGTCACCGGGCCGTCCCAGCGCAGGAGGTAGGCGGCGGTCCAGCTGCCCCAGCCGCCGTAGTTGTAGGGATCCCCGCCGTTGTCGAACCCGGCGTTGAGCACGACGTTGTCCTCGGAGAAGTCCCAGATCTCGCCCGGCAGCAGGCTGGACTCGAGCGAGCCGATCGTGGCGAAGACCCAGCAGGTGCCGTAGATGCCCTGGTCGCGCACGGGCGTGACGCGTCCGTCGACGCGCAGGTCGTAGGTGGCCGGGTAGGCGCCGGCGAGCGCCTGGGCGGCGTTCAAGGTACGGGCCGAGGGCTGCACCGTCGGCGCCGCCAACGGCGCCGGGATGTGCCCGAGGCCGTGGGCCGCCGGGACGAATGACAGGCGGCCGACGCCAGCGTCGAGCCAGCGCTGGAACGCCGGCGTGACCGGGGCGAGCCGGCCTGCCAACGCGGACGCGGGCGGCGCGGCGACGCCCGTCGCGACGCAGGCCACCGCGAGGACGACGAGGACCAGACGGCAAGGCCGGTCAGTAAAGTGCATATGGAGGCTCCCTATCGTGCTGTGCCCATAGTATCGGGCGAAACGGCCGGCAAATAAAGCAGATGCCGTATGCCGGTCCGTTCACGATCCGTGGCGGAGGCGTTCAGCTCTGAGGCGGCAGCGGCCCCAGACGGCGCAGGACGCACACTGGGGTCTGCTCGTGACCCTGGCCGAGTGGGTTGTCGCGCATGAGCAGGGCGGCCAGGTCGCGGTCGGTCCCCGGCGAAGCGCCGAGCACCGTCGCCGTCAGGTCGTTGGCGTCGATCACGACCATCTCCACCGGACCCCCGGCCGCGGCGGTGAGTTGCGCGCTGAGCCGGGCGGCCACGCCGTCGGGGTCGGCGGGACCGAGCTTCGCGTGCGTGTTGTGCGGCGGCAGCGTGTTCCAGGTGGGGCCGTCGATGGCCTCGACGTTGGCGCCGGCGACCTTGTAGAAGAGGCCGCGCTTGCCCACGACCTTGCCGGCCGCCGAGGCGGCCGCGGCGGCGACGATGCGCGGCGCCCCCGCCTCGTCGATGGCGAGCTGCATCGTCTCGGGGATGCCGAGGCCGATGCCGTGCGGCGTCCTCGTGACCGCCCTGCTCAGCACCCTGGCGAGCCGCGTGGGGTGGATCTCATCGAGAGCGTAGCTGCGGCCCTGACTGGCGGCGATGGGTTTCTCGGCCATGACCACGACGTCGCCGGCGCGTACGTGCGGGACGACCTGGCGCCGGTAGAGCTCCGCCAGGTCGTCGCCGCGGCCGACGAGGTCGGTCTTGAGCGGCAGGCGGGCGTACACCTGGCCGCCCATGGCGGCGAACAGATGTTTCATCTCGTTGGGCTGGTATTCCGCCAGCAGGCGCTCGGCCTCAGCGGCCGCGGCGGGGCCCTGCGGGCCCGCGGCCGCCGCGAGCAGCGCCGGCACGCGCCCGTCGCCAGCCTCGGCCAGCGCGCCGCGGCGCCGGGGGCCCACGGCCGCCGGCGCCGTGAGCGCCGCCTCGGTGTCGGCGCCGGCGAGCAAGGCGCTGCGGTCGACGAACTCGCGCAGCCAGAGCTCCACGTTGGCGGCGCGCCAGAAGAACATGCTCTCCTCGACCTCGCCGCGACAGCAGGCGCGGAAGGCGCTCACCACCTTGGCGCCGTCCCAGTACGGACGCGCCTGGAACGAGGGCGACTGATAGAGGCTGGTGAAGGCCGCGCGCCGCGCCTTGATCCAGCGCATCTCGGGTGTGGTGAACCCGACCTTCCAGCGACGCAGGCGGATCTTCTCGGGGAGGGTGCCCTTGAGCGCGGCGCGGAGGATCCAGCGACTCCAGCCCTGGCGCACGATGGCGTCGTCGGGCAGCGCCAGGATGTGGTCCACGAGCTCCTGGTCGAGGTAGGGGACGCGGCTCTCGATGCTGAACGCCATAGAGTTGCGGTCCTCGTAGCGGAGCAGGCAGGGCAGGCTGTAGGTGAGCAGGTCCTGCTGCAGGCGCAGCTTGAGATCGTCCTGGGAGCGCCCGTAGCCCGGGTCGCTGACGCGGGCGAGGTAGCGCGGTCGGAACAGGCGGCGCGCGGGCAGGCGCTTGCGCCGCTGGCCGACCCTGCGACGGACCAGCGGCCACAGCACGTCGCGCGACAGCGCCGCCTCGCGGCGCAGCTCGGCGTAGCGCCCTTGCCGACGCAGCTGCCGCAGATAGACGAGCTGATAGGGGACGTAGCCGGCGATCAGCTCGTCGCCGCCCTGGCCGTCGAGCAGCACCGTCACCTGCTCGCGCGCCGAGCGCATCACGCACCACTGCGCGTAGGGCCCGGTGCTGACGATCGGCTCCTCCTGGTGCCAGATGAAGTCGCGCAGCTCGTCCACGAACTCCGGCGACGTGGGGTTCGTGTACGTGGTGTCCGCGCCCGTGCTCGCGACGGCCATCTCGATGTACTCGCGCTCGTCGATGGGGTCGCCGTCGAACACGGCGCTGAAGGTCTTGAGCTGGCCGCGGAGCGAGACGGCGTCGGGCGCGTCCTCCTTGAGCAGCTCGCTCATGAAGCTGACGATGGTCGTCGAGTCGAGACCGCCGGAGAGGCAGGAGCCGACGGGGACCTCGGAGACGAGCCGGCGTTCGACGCTCCGGCGGAACATGCGGCGGAAGAGCCCTGGGTCGGCGCTGGCGTCGGTGCGCAGCTCGGGCTCCCAGTACGGCGTGCTCGAAAGCGGCGCCGCGAGCAGGCCGGGCGCGGCGCCGGCGGGCGCCGCGGCGAGCGGCACCTCGATCCAGGCGGCCGCCGGCACGTGGAACACGCCGGCGAAGAAGGTGGCCTCGCGGTGGTCGTGGAAGCCATGCTCGAGGTACTCGAAGACCATCTGCTCGTCCGGCACGGCCGCGAGCTCGGGATCCTGCAGCAGGCCTTTGATCTCACTGGCGAAGAGCAGTCGCCCGGTGAGCGGCGAGCGCGCATAGAAGAGCGGCTTGATGCCGAAGTGGTCGCGGTTGAGGACCAGCTTGCCGTCGCCCTCGCGCAGATCGGCGACGGCGAACCCCCACATGCCGTTGAAGCGTGCCGCGCAACCCGGGCCCCACTCCTCGTAGCCGTGCACGATGACTTCGCTGTCACAGTTCGTGCGAAAGACGTGGCCCGCGGTCTCGAGCTCCGCGCGCAGCTCCCGGTAATTGTAGACCTCGCCGTTGTAGACGAGCCAGACGGATTCGTCCTCGTTGGCGATGGGCTGGTGACCGCCGGCGCGGTCGATGATGCTCAGGCGGCGATGGCCGAGGCTGACGCCCGCGTGCTCGAAGGCGCCGGCGTCGTCCGGGCCGCGGTGCACGAGCGCGGCGGCCATGCGTCCGAGCAGCTGCCGATCGGGAGCGCCGGCGAAACCGAAGATGCCGCACATCCGCGGGGAGTCTCCTGGGGATCGGGGCCGTTGACCGGCGCGGCGGCTCTTCCGGCCGCCGCGCCGGTCCACCCTATCACAGCCTCGGCCGCGTCAGCGCGAGAGCAGACCGCGGTTGCGCGGGTGCGCCATGCAGTAGTCGTCCGTGCGCACCAGGGGGAAGGCGCCGACCGCCGGGTACGCCCCGAAGGGCAGCTCGCGCGTGGAGCCGCGGAAGTAGGTCTCGCCCAGCTGCACCACGGGCGGCGCCGAGCGGCACGTGCCGGCGTCCCCCTCTCCGGGCTCGGGCGCGAACGCCGGGCACGTCGCGCAGCGCTGTGGGCCGTCCTGATCCATCACGCCTCCTCAGTGCGTCTGGCCGGCGCGGCTGCCTGCGGCCACGCGCCGGCCTTGTCTGTACGTTCCACGCGACGGGGGCGCGCTCCTGCCCGTTGCCGCCGCGGTACGCGCCCCTACACTCGCCGCGACCCTGTGGAGCACACCGGCTGGAGGTCGCCCGATGGCGAACGTCGCTGCCTGCGCCGTGAGGCAGGTCGACTACGAGTGGATACCTCTGAGCGACGGCGCCCGCCTCGCCGCGCGCCTCTGGCTCCCCGAGGACGCGGAACGCGATCCGGTGCCGGCGATCCTCGAGGCCGTACCTGCCGCCCGCCCAAGGCCGTTTCCACATTCCCTCCGAGGGGCAGATGACCTGCGACGCGGCGACCCTCTTCCTCGAGAACGAGGTCTTCCTCACTCAGGGTGCGGAGGACGCCGAGCGAGAGGTGTCCGCCAAGGCCTGGCGGCGTGAAGTGCCGCGCGACCTGGTCTGAGCGCCGGCTGCGGGAGGGCGACGATGTACATCGGTGCGCACGTCAATTCATCGGGCGGGGTGTGGAAAGCGATCGGCAACGGCGTGGACATCGGCTGCGAGGCCATCCAGTTCTTCGCCGGCAGCCCGCGCACCTGGGCCCCCACGCTCTACAAGGACAAGGACGCCGGGCACTTCCGCGAGGCGCGCGCCGCGTCGCCGATCCGCTTCGTTGTGATCCACACCATCTACCTGATCAATCTCGCGAGCGCGCGCGAGGACTTCTACGAGAAGTCGGTGACCTCGCTCGTGGGTGCCGTCGCGGCGGCGGAGCAGCTCGGCGCCGACGCCATCGTCACGCACATCGGCTCGCACCAGGGCGAGGGCTTCGAGGCCGGCTTGAAGCGCGTGCAGGCGGCTCTCCGACGGGCCCTGGTGGCGAGCGAAGGCTCTCAGGTGCGCATCCTGCTCGAGAACACGGCCGGCGCCGGCGGCACCATGGGCGTCGACTTCGAAGAGCTCGGCGCGATGATCGCCGCCGCCGACCAGCATCCGCGCCTGGGCATCTGCCTCGACACGGCGCACATCTTCGAGGCCGGGTTCGACGTGCGCACCGCTGCGGGTCTCGAAGAGGCGCTCACGCGCCTCGATGCGGCCTGCGGCGCCGGCCGTCTCGGGATGCTCCACCTCAACGACTCGAAGACGCCGATGGGCTCCAACCGCGACCGCCACGAGAACATCGGCGAGGGCGAGATCGGTCTCGAGGGCTTTCGCGCCATCGTCGGCCACGCAGCCTTGGCCGGCCTGCCCGGCATCCTCGAGGTCCCAGGTTTCGACGGCGAGGGTCCGGACGCGCGCAACGTGGAGATCCTCCGCGGCCTTCAGGCGGCGACGGTCTGACGGGGAGCCTGAGTCCGGCCGACGCGCGGCGGGTATACTCCCCGTGCGCCGCGCCGCGACGCCGCCGATCCGGACTGCGAGGTGACGCCATGGAACTCGTGACCGTGACCACCGTCAACGACGCAGGTCTCGCCAATGTCGTCAGTGGCGTCCTCGAGCAGGCCGGCATCGAGTCGGTCGTCTCCGGCGGCGGCAGCGGAGACGTCTATCCCATGCCGTCGGTCAACCCCTTTCACATCCTGGTGAGAGAGGACGACGCCGGGCGCGCCCGCGACGTGCTCGCCCAGTACGAGGCCATGCCGGACGTGGACGCCGACGACGAGTAGGGTCCCGGCGTCTGCTATCATGGTGCATTCTTGCAGCGATTTCGGGCCTCACGGGGCCGCACGCACACGGGAGTGATGATGTTCGGACGCATCTTCGGCCGCGACAAGGACGACTCCGACCAGGCGGTCTGCGCGGAGTGCGGCCGCACCCTCCTCGCCGGCGAATGGACGCAGACAGTCGTCGACGCCGACGGCCACGAACGACTCATCTGCTCGCTGTGCGGGCAGAACCGCGATTTCGGCGACGCCCCCCCGACGGGGAGCGCCGCGCCGGCCAACAACGGCCGCGTGCGCGAGACCCGCAGCGAGGCGCCCGGCGAGGGCACTAGCGCGCGCGGCGAGAGCGACGCCTTCTGGATCGCCCTCAGGGACAAGGACGCCGAGATAGAGCGGCTGCACGAGCAGCTCGCCCGCGCCGAAGCCGAGAAGCAGGAGCTCTCCGGCCGACTAGCACGCCTGGGCGCTGCCGCGGCCGACCCCACGATCAGCGCCGCGGCGCTGCCCGCGGAACCGCTCGTGCCAACGGCCTCCGACGGGCCGGTGGTCAATGAGATCACCGGCGACTCGTCGGAGCCCGGCGAGCGCACGTGGGGCGAGACGCCGGCGGAGTTCGCCGCCGAGCTGGCGGCGCTGCGCGACGAGCCCGAGGCGGAGCCGGCGCCGGCGGCCGAAGAGGTCGTCGCGGAGCCGGCGGCGGGCGAAGAGGTCGTCGCGGAGCCGGCGGCCGAGGCTGAGCCGGCAGAGACCCCGGCGGATGGCCCGCCGGCCGTGGCCTTCGAGGACACGCAGCCCATCCCGGCGCTCGAGGACGAGGAGCTCGTCGCGGCCGGCGCGGAGGCAGAGGCAGCGGCGAGCGCCGGACTGCCCGGCGACGCGGAGACGACGCTCGCCCCGGAGGCAGAAGCCGGGCCGAGCGAGGACGAGCTCGCCGCGCACGCGACGTCGCTCACCATGCTTCAGCGCGGCGTCGACCTGCTCAATGTCAGCCGCGTGCCGCGCAAGGTCGCCGAGACCAACGAGCAGCTGGGCCTGCCGTCCGTGCACATCGGTTTCGACGGCCAGACGGTCGCCGCCACGTTCATGTGGCCCATCGGCTGGTACTGCTTCACCGTCGGGCTCGAAAGCGGCGAGGTGCGCCTGGCCGACCGCGGCTACGACGAGCGCAGCGACCTGCAGCCCAACGCCGCCGTGCGCGGCGACGGCACCGTCCAGCTGGCGCCGGCGCAGATCAGCCGCGCGGCCGCGCAGCGTCCGCCGGAGCGCGCGCCGGAGCCGGAGGCGGTGCCGGCGGAGAGCGCGCCCGCGGAACCCGAGCCGCCCAGCGTCGCCGCGCAGAAGCCGCCCGAGATCCTCAGCAAGTCGCTGCTCGGGCAGCGCAGCGACGACGAGGCGGCCTCCTGGGAGCAGACGCAGGCGCGCGACTTCGACTGGGACCGCTGAGGCCGCGGCCGCCGCGAAGCGTCCGTGACGACGACGGGCCCGGTCTCGCGGCCGAAGCTCACTCAGTGCACGCTCAGTACGACACTCCCGACGAGCTGGCGCCGGTCATCATGCCGCCGAGCATCTGGTTCATGAGGTCTTTGAACGGCAGCGCGCTGGCTGGCGGGGTCACGGTCACCGGCTTGTTGAAGTCGGACATCGCGACCGTCATCATCACGGTCAGCCCGCTCACGCCCTGCATGCCCTTCTGGCCTGTGGTGCTGAGCGAGGCCGCGAACTCGGCCTTGTGGATGAGCTGGTCGTCCACGCCGATCCAGTAATCGACGGACGTGTTCTTCAGGCTCTTCTTCAACTGATCGGCCTGCTTCTTGTTCTGCGTGAGGCTCTGCTCGAGCTGCTTGAGCTGGCTGGAGGCGCCGAGCTTCTTGGCGAGGCTCGGGTCGTTGGCCGCCTTCAGCAGCGCGGCGGCGAGCTTGAGCGGGTCGACCGTCGCCTTGACGTGGTAGACCTGGGTGCCATCGAGATCCTCGGCGCCGACCATCGTGTAGGTGGTCCCCCACTGGGACGGATCGAGGCCGAGGCTCTTGAGCTGCTGAGTCGGCGCCGCTCCGAGCTTCGCCTGAGCGCCGAGGCCCTCGGCGCTCTTCTGGTCCACCGCGTACCACTGGCCCTGATACTCCACCCAGACCTTGGTGTCCTGCGCCAGCATTCCCAGGTCGATGGTCTGGCCGGCGAGCCCAAGGCTCATCTTCACGTCGGCAGCGACCGGATCGTTCTGGCTCTTGCCCTCCATGTGGAAGGCGACGCCCTGGGAGAGCAGCGCCTTCGACGTGGGGTCCGTCATCTTGCTGGGGTCGCCTTCGACCTTGAGCGCCATATCGCCGGAGAACGCGGCGCTCGTGACGGTCTGCATCTTGGCCTCGCTCTGGGCGACGACCTGATCGGGCGACACGCCCGCAGCGTTGGCGGCCGCCGACGGAGAGCTGCTCGCGGATCCCGAGCTGCCGCAGCCCGCGGCCGCGACGGCCACGAGCGCAAGCACGAGGACCAGCGAGCGCCCACCTTGAGACTGGCTTGCGGAGCATGACTATCCTCCCTCTGGCATGATTCCACCCCGCGCCCGCCGCGCCGGCGGGGCGTCCCGCTACTTCTGTCGGCCGCCGGACGCTCCTCCTTTACCGGGCGCCCGCGGCGTCAGGCGCCGCCGTGCCTCGGGGAGATGACGACGGCGCGGTACGGCTCGTTGCCCTCCGACATCGTCTCCACGCGCGGGTGATCCTTCAGGTGCAGATGGATGACCTTGCGCTCGGCCGCGCTCATGGGCTTGAGCGTGACGCTCGCGGCCTCGCGCGCCACCTTCTGCGCCATGCGCTCGGCCAGCCCCTGGAGCGCCACCTCGCGGCGTTCGCGGTAGCCTTCCGCGTCGACGATGACCTGGCGGCGGTCGCGCCGGTCGCCGTTGACCACGATGGCGGCGATGTACTGGAGCGCGTCGATGGTGGCTCCGTGACGACCGATGAGCAGGCCGAGATCGTCGCCGCTGATGTCCGCCCTGACCGCCTCCGGGGTCTCGCCGGCGCTCACGTGAGCCTCAACGCCCATCAGCGCGACGACGGTCTGCACGAAGTCACGGAGCACCTCGGCGCCCGGCGGCAAGTCGGCGTCCACGCGCTCGTGGCTCGGTCGCAGCCGCGCCTCGACCTGGGCGGCCATCCTGCCGCGCCCGAACAGGCCGCCCTTGCTGCCCTCTTCCATGACGAGGAAGTCGATGTCGGCCTCGTTCACGTACGGGACGACCTTGCGCAGCTGGTCGAGCGCTTTGCGCTTGGCCTCCTCGATGGTCGCGCCGCCGGCGATGGTCGCGAAGTCGGTCTCCTCTTCTTCGCTTTCGTCCAGCGGCTGCAGATCATCCAGCTCTGCCATGGCTGCCTCGCCTTCGTGAGGGAGTGACTACGAGACCCGCGCGTTCAGTTCTGCGAGGGCTCGTTTCGATTCGCGTCGTTGCCCGGCGGAGGGCTGGCCTTGCGCTTGCCCTTGCCCGGCGGCGGCTTGCGGGCGCCCTTCTTCGCGCCCTGACTCTGGCTCGAGGCGCCCTTCTTGGCGCCGCCGGCCGCAGCCAGCTCGGCGGCCTTCGCCTTGCGCTTGGCGATGAGGTCGTCGCGCGTCTTGGTGCGGTCGTCCTGGGCCTTGGTGACCGCCTCCATGAAGCGGCTGCGCTTGGCCGGCTTGCCCGAGGGCGGCGGCCCTCCCACCGGCACCGGCTTCATGACCTTGCGGATGATCAGCTGCTGGCCGATCGTCCAGATGTTGGTCGTGACCCAGTACACGAACAGGCCGGCCGGGAAGCGGAACAGGATGAACACGAAGAAGACCGGCATCGCCCGCATGATCATCTTCTGCGACTTGTCGGTGGTGGGCGTGAGCATGAGCTCGGTGGAGATGAGCTGCGTGACCACGTACAGGATGAGCATGATGTAGGTGGGGTCCGGGAGGCCCAGATGCGGGATCCAGAGGAACGGGGCGTGCGCCAGGGCCGCGGTGTTCACCGGATTGAGGTACGGCGTGCCCTTGATGGCGTAGTAGAGGCTGATGAACACGGGCAGCTGCAGCACGACGGGCAGGCACGACGCGAACGGGTTCACGCGGTGCTCCTGGTACAGCTTCATGGTCTCCGCCTGCAGCGTGGCGCGGTCGCCCTTGTACTTCTTCTGCAGTTCTTTGATCTTGGGCTGGATCGCCTGCATCGCCTGGGCCGAGCTGAACTGCTTCCAGGTGAGCGGGAACAGGACCAGCCTCACGATGATGGTGAGGCCGATGATCGCGAGGCCCCATGTCCACTGGGGCCCAAGGCCGAGCGAGGCCAGGAAGTGGTCGATGCTTACGAGGACCCAGTTGAGCAGCTCGATGAGCTGCTTGAAGCCCGGCAGGTTATACATGGGCGCTCACGTCGGCATCGCCGTGCTCGCAGGCCTTGTGCCGGGGCGGCACGGGGTCGAAGCCGCCATTGCTGAACGGATTGCAGCGCAGCAGGCGCCAGGCCGCGAGGCCGGTGCCGCGCACCGCGCCGTGCTCTCGCAGCGCGCCGATCGCGTAGTTGGAGCAGGACGGATAGTACTTGCAGCGCTGGCCCAGGAGCGGCGACAGCGTGTACTGGTACACCCTGATGAGGGCGATGAGGACGACGTTCATGAAGTCTCCGTATCGGCCAGCAGACCGGCGCGGCTCAGCAACTCTCGTACCGCCGCGCTCACGACGCCCTTCTCCCCTTCGCTCTCGCGAGCGACCAGTTCGAGCAGCTGCGGACGCGCGATCACCACGAGATCGTACTCCTCGGCCAATCGCCCCGCGAAGCTTTGAAAGGCCTCGCGAAGCAGGCGCTTGACGCGGTTGCGGACGACGGCGCCGCCCAGCTTCTTCGAGACCGACAGACCCAGCCTCGGGCCCCCCGCGCCCGCATCCTGCGGACGCTTGAACCAGTACAGGACGAGAAAGCGCGACGCCGTCGAGCTCCCCTGCCGGTAGATACGCTGGAAGTCGGAAGAACGCGAGAGCCGCGAACGCTTGGCGGGCATCGCCGGAGGTTCAGGCCGAAAGGCGCTTACGCCCCTTCTGCCGCCTCTTCTTGATGACCAACCGACCCGCGCGCGTGCTCATCCGCTTGCGGAAGCCATGAGTCTTGCTGCGCTTGCGGGTGTTCGGTTGATAGGTCCTCTTCACAGCTTCCTCGCATGATTGCCGTTACTCAGAACGTGCAGTATAGCGGCGCGGCGGAGGCCGGGTCAATTTGGCCCGGCCGGCCGGAGCCGCGCCGCCCGTGCCTGGGCCGCCTAAGCATTTCCCTGCAAGCTGCCGATATGCCGAGTGGACGGAGGCCCAGTCGACGGGCGGGGCGATGCTGCTTCAAGGATCGATCCACAGGTTCAATCTGGCGGGCGTGCTGCAGTTCCTTGCCCAGGGCGCCAGCACCGGCGTGCTCGAGGTCCGCGACTTCGAGGAGTACGGCTTCATCTACCTGGTCAGGGGCCAGGTCGAGGCCATCTCCCTCCCGATCACCGACGAGAAGCTTGGCACGCGACTGGTCAAGGCGGGCTGCCTCACGGAGCAGCAGCTCGCTGAGGCCCTCATGGAGGACTCCACGCTCTCGCACGACGAGCGCAAGTTCAAGCCCCTCGGCCAGCGCCTTATCGAGGCGGGGTTCACGAGCGAGGCGCGCGTGCGCGAGGTGATGGCGCGGCAGACGCACGACCAGGTCTTCGAGCTCGCCCACTGGCGCAACGGTGTGTTCCTCTACGACGAGCCCGAGCGCATGCCGCACTTCCAGGTGGCGATCCAGGGCGACGTCCAGGTCCTCCTGCTCGACGCCTATCGCCGCATCGACGAGGGCGAACGGGCGCGCAAATCCGTGGCGGTGGTCGTCGACAACGAGGTCTGCTACGCCTGCCCGCTGGATGACGAGTGCACCGAGGGGATCCGGCGCCGGCACCTGAAGAAGGATGTGTGCCTGTGGCGCGAGATGGGCGCGGTGCTCGACGAGGACTACGACAAGCTGCGCGACGCGCGCCAGCTGTACCGCTCCAAGGAAGACGACGCCAAGGCGGTGCTCGACGCCTCACTCGACTCGGAGTAGCCTTCATCCCGGCCCTCGGGGGCGATGAAGGGAGTGAGGGTGGGCGAGCTGCGGCGCAACCCCGTCAACGGCAAGCTGAGCATCATCGCCCCGGAGCGCGCGGGCCGGCCCGCCGACGCGCCCGCGCAGCCTGCCGACGGCGCCCCGGGACCCTGCCCGTTCTGCGCCGGCAACGAGACGCTCACGCCCCCCGAGATCGACGCGGTCCGGCCCCCCGGGAGCGAAGCGGACACTCCCGGCTGGCGCGTACGCGTCGTCCCCAACAAGTACCCGGCGCTGGCCGGCAGGCACGAGGTCATCGTGCACTCGCCGAAGCATCATGCGCAGATGGAGGACCTCGGCGACGTGGCGCTCACCGAGGTCCTCGACGTGTGGCGGCGGCGCATCGCCGCGCAGCTCGAAGGCGGCGCGGCCGCCGCTACGCTTATCGTCAATCGCGGTCGCGACGCCGGCGCCTCTCTCGAGCACCCGCACGCGCAGCTGTTCGGCACGCCGGTCGTACCGCCGCTCCTTCTCGAGGAACTCCTCGAGTTCGAACGCTTCGGCAACCGGTACGGTGGCTGCGTGCTCTGCCGAGAGATGGACGCGGCGAGCACACGCGGCGTCATCGGCGGCGCCGTCAACGCTTGGGTCCCTGCCGCCTCGCGCTTCCCCGGAGAGTTGTGGCTCGCGCCGGCGGAGCACGAGGCCGACGTGTGCGCGGCGGAGATGCGGCCGCTGGCCGCGGCCCTGCGGCGCGCGCTGGCGGCGACCCGCGCCGCGCTGGACGACGCGCCTCTCAACCTCTGGCTGCACACGGCACCGGCCGACCTGCGCGGCACATTCCACTGGCACGTCGAGATCGCGCCGCGCCTGACGGCGATCGCCGGATTCGAACTGGGCGCCGAGATCGGCCTGGTCAGCCTGGACCCAGAGGCCGCCGCAGAAGCGTTGCGCGCGGCCCTGCCGCCGGCATAGGCGGCCGGCGCACGGGCTCAGGCAGGCAAGGGGCCTGCGTGCCGCAGGGCGAGCTGCCCGCAGGCGGCCTCGATCTCCGCACCCGGCGAACGACGCACCGTGCAACTCACCCCGGCCGCCTCGAGCCGCGCCTTGAGCGCCGCCACGTCGGCGGCTGCCGGACGCGCGAAGGCGCCTCCGGTCTCGTTGTAGGCGATCAGGTTGAGGTGATAGTGCGGCGGCCGCACGCGCGCCGCCAGCAGCTGCACCTGCTCGTCGGTGTCGTTGAGGCCGCGGAGCACGACGTACTCGAACAGCAGCTTGCGGTGCGTGCTGCGCACGTAGCGGGCGCAGGCCGCGAACAGGTCGTCGAGCGGGTACGTGCGGTTGAGCGGTACGAGCCGGTCGCGCAGAGCGTCCGTGACGGCGTGGAGGCTGACGGCGAGGTTGAACTGCTCCGGCTCGCCGGCGAAGCGGTCGATGGCCGGCACGACGCCCACCGTGGAGACGGAGATGGCGCGCGCCGCCAGCGCGAACCCACCGTCGTCGTTCAGCAGGCGGCAGGCGCGCAGCGTCTCGTCGTAGTTGTGGAACGGCTCGCCCATCCCCATGAACACGACGTTGGTCACGCGGCGATCGATGGGGCGCAGCTCGCGCGCGAAGTGGAGCACCTGATCGACGATCTCCTCCGCCGTGAGGTCGCGGCGCAGGCCCAGCCTCCCGGAGGCGCAGAAGGTGCAGCCCACGGCACAGCCCACCTGCGTGGACACGCAGACTGTGGCACGGCCGCTGTAGAGCATGAGCACCGCCTCCACCGGGTGCCCGTCGGCGGTGCTGAAGAGCGTCTTGCGCGCCGCCCCGCGCGGCGCGGCGCGCGTCTCCACCGCTTCCAGCGACAACGGGCGCAGACGCTCCGACAGCGCCCGCCGCAGGGGGAGGGGCAGGTTCGTCATCCCGGCGAAATCCGTGACCAGCCCGCGCGTGAGCGCCTCGTAGACCTGACGCGCGCGATACGACGGTTCGCCGAGGTCTGTGAGGGTGGCGCTGATGGTCTCGGGAGCGATCACCCGGCCATTGTACAGGCGCGCCGTGCAGGGATTGGCGCGCGCCTGGGCGAATGTCTACGTCACACCCAGGGGAGCATCAAAGCAAGGACGTGACACACATGACGACCGTCCAGATCGTGGGCATCGCCGTCGCGGCAGCAGTGGTGCTGCTCCTCGTCGTCGCGCTCCTGGTCACGCGCCGCCGCGGCGAGCCGGAGGAAACGGCGGACGCGGACGCGCCGAGCTCCTCCTTCCTCGACGAAGCCCCCCAGGACACGCTGTCGGCCCTCGGCAAACCCGAGCGACCCGTGGAAGAGGTCACCGTCGATCCCGGCGTGGAGCGTGAGGCCGCCGCGGCCGCCGCAGCCGGGACGGCCACGCTTCAGAGATCGGCCGAGAACGGCGGACCCGAGGGTCTCGGCCTCGATTGGGGGCCGTCCGGGGACGACGTGCGGCCCGAGCCGGCCGCAGCCGGCGCGCCGGCTCCCCCCAAGGTGGAGGAAGCGAAGGTCGCCGGGGAGAAGCCGCCGGCGGCGCCCGGCCCGCCGCCGGCCGACGAGCCGATCACCCCGAGCCCCAGCCCAGAGGGCGGCACTCATGCGCCGCCGGAGCCCGCGCGACCTGCTGATGCCGGGTCCGCCGCCCCCGCGGCGGCTCCGGAGACCGGCCACGGCGAGCGCATGGTGCCGCTCTCTTCCATCATCGTCACGACCAGCCGCAAGCTCGTCGACCTGCAGGATCCGGAGGTGCGGCGGATGCTCACCGACCTCGTGAAGTTCGAGATCGATCAGGCCACGTTGCTCAGCCGACAGGGCCAGACGATCGACGCCGTCCTGCAGCTCACAGAGGCGGAGAAGATCTCGCGCGCCTTGGGGATGAACGAGTCGGCCGCTGGCATCCGCGACATGATCCGGGGCATGCAGGACGCGGGTTGAGCGCGGCCGGCCCCGCTGGTTCGTAGGGCTCTGAAGTGGGGCCGGACTACCCCACGCAGCGCTGGTGAGCGGCCCTGCTAGTTCGTGAGGCTCTGAAGTGGGGCCGGACTACCCCACGCAGCACTGGTGAGCGGCCCCGCTAGTTCGTAAGGCTCTGAAGTGGGGCCGGAATGCGCCCGCCGCGCGCCATGAACGCGTCGTTGCCGGCACTGCTCACCGCCATCACCGGTCCCTCTCCGAACAGGCCGCCGAGCGTGACCCACTCCCCGACCTTCTTGCCGTAGGCCGGGATGAGGCGGGCGCCGGTCGTCTTCGAGTTGATCATGCCGATGGCCATCACGTCGGCGATCAGTCCGGCGAGGGCGTTGCGGGGGATGTCCCCGGGCACGACGATCATGTCGAGGCCGAGGGAGCAGACGGCGGTCATGGCCTCGAGCTTCTCGATGCTCAGGGTGCCGTCCGCCGCTGCCTTGGCCATGGCGGCGTCTTCGCTCACGGGGATGAAGGCGCCGGACAACCCGCCGGTCGAGGACGTCGCCATGGTGCCGCCCTTCTTGACGGCGTCGTTGAGCATCGCCAGCGCCGCCGTGGTGCCGGGTGCGCCGACCTGCTCGAGACCCATGCTCTCGAGGATCTCGGCGATGGAGTCGCCGACCGCCGGCGTGGGCGCGAGCGAGAGGTCGATGATGCCCATCTCGGCGTCGAGCATCTGGGACGCCTCGCGTGCCACGAGCTCGCCGACGCGCGTGATCTTGAAGGTGGTGCGCTTGATGAGGTCGGCGAGCTCGATCAGCGAGGCGTCGGGATGGTGCTCCACCACGTTGCGCACCACTCCCGGGCCGGAGATGGCGACGTTGACGCTCACCTCCGGCTCGCCGCTCCCGTGCATGGCGCCCGCCATGAACGGGTTGTCCTCGGGCGCGTTGCAGAAGACCACGATCTTGGCGCAGCCGATGCAGTCCTCCGCGGCCGTCCTCTTCGAGACGTCGAGGAGGACGTCGGCCATGCGCACGACGGCGTCCATGTTGATGCCGGCGCGCGTCGACGCCACGTTGACCGACGAGCACACGCGCTGCGTGCCGCCGATGGCCTCGGGTATCGCGGCGATGAGGGCGGCGTCGCCGTGCGTGAAGCCCTTCTGGACCATGGCGCTGAAGCCGCCGACGAAGTCGATGCCGATCTCCCCGGCGGCGGCGTCCAGGGCGCGGGCCACCTCGACGTAGGCAGCGGGGTCGTCGCTGCCGACGACCTCGGCGATGGGCGTCAGCGAGACGCGCTTGTTGACGATGGGGATGCCGTACTTCTGCTCGAGCTCCGTCGCCACCGCCACGAGCCGGCCGGCACGTCTGACGATCTTGGCGTGGATGCGCGCGGCGGTGCGCCGCGCGTCGCGCTCCGAGCAATCGGCCAGGGAGATTCCCATGGTGACCGCGCGCACGTCGAGGTTCTCCGACGTGATCATGCTGACGGTCTCGAGGATCTCCTGCTCGGTGATGAAGACCACGGCTCGACTCCTGACCCGGCGGAGACCGCTAGACGCGGTGCATGAACTTGAAGATGTTCTCGTGCTGCACGTGGATCTGCAGCCCGATCTGCGCGCCCGTCTGCTCCAGCGCCGCCTTGAGCGCGGCCATCGTCGTCTCGGTCTCGTCGAAGGAGACGAACATGATCATCGTGAACATGCCGTTGGCCACCGTCTGGCTGACGTCGTCCACATTGGCGTTCTGCTCGGCGATCGTCGTGGCCACCCGGGCAAGGAGCCCGTGGCCGTCCGGGCCGAGCGCGGTGACGATGACCGTGTTCCGCATGGCACGATCCCTCGGGAGTGGGTGGGCGGGAACAGCCGGATAGTATACTAGTCCATGATCCCCATGCCCCTTCCCCCCCGCTCCACAGACGCCCTCCCGCATCACGCCCCCGGCCGCCTGGGCCGTCTCGACCGCGGCCTGTCGCGCCACGCCGCCCTCGCGTGGCCTCACCCGCGCTGGTTCACGCTGCCCCTCGGTGCGCTGTCGCTTGCCGCCAACTACGGCGTGCTGTGGTACGCGCTGGCGCTCGTGCCCTGGCTGCTCGGGCAACCCCAGCCGTTGCTGCGGGCCCTGTACGTGGCTGTGCCGGTCACCGCCGTGGAGGCCACCGGCTACGGCATCAAGCGCCTCGTCGCCCGGCCCAGGCCGCCGGTCGCCGACCCCAGCCAGCCCAGGCAGATACCGCTGCCCGCCAGCAAGTCCTTCCCCTCGTCTCACGCGAGCATGGCGATGGTCGGCACGCTGACCGTGACCGCTCTCTACCCGGCGGCGCTGCCGTGGCTCGTCGCGATGGCCGCGATCCTGTGTTTCAGCCGCGTCTACCTCGGCGTGCACTACCTTGGTGACGTACTTGGGGGCGTTGCCTACGGGCTCGCCTTCGGCGCCGCCTGGGTCCTTCTCGTCCCGGCGCCCCACTGACGTGTCGGGCCTGCGCACACGCGGCGGGCGGCTGGCGCTGATCGTCGGCGCCGCCCTGCTGCTCCTCGTGGGGGTGGCCGCGGCCGGCATCTTCGGGGGCCGCGGCCACCCCCCTGCGAACTCTGCGCGCCCGTCCGCGCGGGTGTCGGCGACACGCCACGGCGAGATCGCCACGGTCATCGCGCGCACCTTCGCGCGCAGCGCGCATCCGCGCACGGCGAACAGTTGGGGCGAGATCCGCGCGCGCGCCTACGTCAGCGGCGTCCTGCAGCAGTTCGGCTACACACCGCGCCCGCAGGAGTTCATCGCCGCGACGGGCGGCGGCCGCATCCACTCCGCCAATATCATCGCCGTCAAACAGGGCAACTCCGCCCAGGAGCTGATCGTGGGGGCGCACTATGACTCGGCGGCGCTCGGGCAGGGCTACCTCGACAACGCCACCGGCATCGGGCTGCTGCTCGAGCTCGCCGGGCGGATCAGGCCGGTGGCGACCCCGTGCACGATCGTCTTCGTCGCCTTCGGCGCCGAGGAGGACGGGGCGCTCGGATCACGCTACTACGTGAAGAGCATGCCGGCGCTGCAGCGCACCGCGGTGGTCGGCATGATCGATCTCGACGCGGTCGCGGGCGGCGACCAGATCTGCGTGACCAGCCGCCTGGGCGGGCCCACGTGGCTGCGCGACGACGCGCTCACCGCAGCCAAACAGCTGGGCGTCCCGCTGCGCAGCAGCCCCGCCGGCCCGGGGCGACCCGCCGGCGTCGCGGTCGCGCCGAGCGACGACGAGGCCTTCGCCATGGCCGACATCGCGACGGCTTCGTTCACGTCGCTGAACTGGACGCTCAGCGGCCGCGGAGCCCCCGTGGTGACCGCCGAGGACGGGCCCATCTGGCACACCCCCAAGGACAGCGTCGCCTACATCGAGAGGACGTACCCGGGGCGCGTGCGCCGCCAGATGGCGGGGCTCTCGCGGGTGCTCGAGGCGCTGCTCACGAGCAAACTGGAGACGCACACGTGAGACTCGGCATCGTCGGACTGCCCAACGTCGGCAAGACCACTCTGTTCAACGCGCTCACCCACGCCAACGCGGCGGCCACGGCCTACGCGTACACGTCCGCCGAGTCCAACGTCGGCGTCGTCCCCGTGCCCGATCCGCGCCTCGACCGCCTGCACGAGGTGCTCGAGACGCCCAAGAAGGTCAACGCGACCATCGACGTAGTCGACATCGCGGGTCTGGCCGAGGGCGCCAGCCGCGGCGAGGGTCTGGGCAACCGCTTCCTCGCCGACATCCGCGGGGTCGACGCGGTGGCGCACGTCATCCGCGCCTTCGCCAACCCGGAGGTCGCGCACGTGCGCGACGCGCTCGACCCGCGCGCGGACGCCGAGCTCGTGGAGACGGAGCTCGTGCTCGGCGACCTTGAGCTCGTGGAGCGCCGCATCGACAAGGCGCGCAAGGCGGCGCGCAGCGGCGACAACGCGGCCCGGCACGAGCTCGAGGTCCTCGAGGCGCTGCTGGCGGCGCTCCAGGAGGGCCGCCTCGCGCGCAGCCTGGAGCGCCCCTCCGGGGACGTCGCGCTGTTCCGCGAGCTGGCGCTCGTGAGCGATAGGCCGGTGCTCTTCGTGCTCAACACGGACGACGAACGCGGCGCGGCGCAGGCGCTCGCCGAGCACACAGACTTCGTCGAGTGGGCGCACGGCCGGGGCGACCAGGTGGTCGCCGTCGCCGCGCGCCTCGAGGCCGAGCTGGCCGACCTCGATCCGGCGGAAGCGGGAGAGTTCCGTGCGGAGCTCGGCGCCGACGAAGCCGGCGCTGTGGACGTCCTTCTGCGCGCCGCCTACGAGGTGCTCGGCTACATCACCTTCTTCACGGGCGACTTCCGCAGCAGCGAGTCGCGCGCCTGGCAGCTGGCCCGCGGCTGGACCGCCAAGGCGGCCGCGGGGCGCATCCACAGCGACATCGAGCACGGCTTCGTGCGCGCACAAGTCGTGGCCATCGACGACCTCATCCATCTGGGCTCGTTCCACGCGGCGCGCGAGAAGGCGCTGCTGCGCACCGAGGGCAAGGACTACGTCGTCCAGGACGGCGACGTGATCAACTTCATGCACACCGGCTGAGGAGCGCCTCGCCGGCCTCCTCAGCCTCCCAGGGAGCCGGCGGTCACGACGCGGTCGCGGCCCAGACGCTTGGCCACGTACATGGCGCGGTCGGCCGCCTCGAGCAGCGCCTCCTTGCCGTCCGCGTGCCCGGGGTACGAGGCGACGCCGATGCTGATGGTCAGCTCGCCGCCCTCACGGTACTGCTCCGCGACGGCGGCGCGGATGCGGCCGGCGATCTCCACGGCCTCCGGCTCCGCCGCCTCCGTGAGCACCACGACGAACTCCTCGCCGCCGTAGCGCGCGGTCACGTCGCTGCGCCGCGTGCAACGCTCGATCAGGCGCGCCGCGGTGCGCAGCGCGTCGTCACCCGCGGCGTGGCCGAGCCGGTCGTTGAAGTCCTTGAAGAAGTCGAGGTCGCAGAACAGGACCGACAGCGGGCGCTCCTCGCGGCGGGCGCGGTCAAGCTCTTCGGTCAGGCGCTCGTGCAGATAGCGGTGGTTGTAGAGGCCCGTGAGGCCGTCGGTGATCGCCTCGATCTCGGCGCGGCTCAGGCGCACGGCGGCCTCCTGAAGTGTCCCCACGGGCGTGTCGGTGGTGAGCCGGGCGAATCCCCCGGCACCCGTCGCGCCGAGCGCCGGCGCGTCCGCGACCACGGCGGCGACGATCTGCCCATCGTCGTCGCGGAGCGGCGCGAGGCCGTTGACCCACACGCCGAAGTTGTCGACGAACAGCACGTTCGACACGATCGACCGGCCTGCGAGGACGCGACGGGCGGCGTCGTCGACCATGACCTCCTCGCCCGGCGGCGAGTAGTCCTCCGAACCCGTCTCTTCAGCGTCGACGATGATGGCGCAGCGCCCGTCGACGTAGGCCTCGGTGGTCACGAAACGGACCTCGGGATGCGCGTCGCGGACCTCGCGCAGCACCACCTGGATGGACTGGTACTCGGGGCGGTCCGGGGCCGCCGGCGCGCTCACGAGCTTGGCGTGGCTGGCGGGATCGATGCGCGCCGCGGCCTTTTCGGCGGCGCGGGTCGCCGCATCGCGCAGGTCGGCCAGTGTGCGCAACACGCGCACGAAGGCATCGGTCATGCCGGGGTCGAACTGGCGGCCGCGGCAGCGGCTGAGCTCCTCCAGGCACTGCTGGGCGGTCAGCGCGTTGCGATACGGGCGCTGCAGCGACATGGCGTCGTACGAGTCGACGACGCACATCGCGCGGGCGAGCTCGGGGATGGCGTCGCCCGCCAAGCCGTCCGGATAGCCCTCGCCGTCGTAGCGCTCGTGGTGGTGCCGCACGGCGGCCACGAGATGCTCCGGGAAGAGCGGCCCGATGATCTCGGCGCTGACCACGGGGTGCTGCCACATCATCTCCCACTCGCGCTCGTTCAGCGGCCCCTGCTTGAGCAGCACGCGGTCCGAGACGCCGATCTTGCCGATATCGTGCAGGTAGGCGGCCTCGCGTACTTGCTCCACCTCGTCTGGTCTCCATCCCAGCTCGCGCCCGAGCAGGACCATGTAGGCCGCCACCCGCGCCGCGTGCCCGAGCGTGTAGTAGTCCTTGGCGTTGAGCGCCGTGGAGAGGCCCTTGAGGTTGCCGAGGTGCAGGCTCTTGATCTCCTGGTAGAGGCGGGCGTTGTGTGCGGCCAGGGAGAGGTGCACGCCGAGGCGCTCCAGCGCCGAGCGCCCGAGCGTGGCGAAGGCGTCGTGCTCCTCACTGGCGAGCATGAGCACGCCGATCAGTTCCTGACGTTCGAACAGGCCGATCGCGGCCGCCGCCCGCGCGCCCCGCGTCATCTGACGGAGCGCCTCCGGGGCGATGGCTGGATCGCCGTCGACGACGACGAAGCCGTCGCGCTCCAGCTGCTCGAAGAGCGCGCCGCCGGCCGCCGTCGCGCTGAAGCCGACCGTGGCCATCGGCCCAACCGACGCAGGGCCGTGGACGAAGCGGAACTCGCCCGCTTCCCGGAGCGCGAGCCCATAGGACGAGACCGGCACCAGGCGATCCAGTCCCTTCACCGCCGCGTCGGTGATGTCGCCCAGATCGAGGCTCGCGGCGGTGCGGCGTGCGACCTCGTTTATGAGCTCGGCCTCCCGGCTGCGCCGCTCCAGGTCGGCGAAGAGGAGAGCGTTGTCCACGGCCAGCCCGGCGACCCGGCAGGCCGCCTCCACGAGCCCTGTCTCCTCTCGCGAGAACGCCCGCGTCGCTCGCGTGTCGGCGAGCTCGACGGTACCGTAGACCGCGCCTTGCGCGACGAGAGGGGCCACGAGATAGCTGCGCACGCCGCGGCGCCGGAGCGCCGTCCGGGCGCGGGCGCCGAGGCGGGGATCCTCGAGGCTGGCGGCGGCCGCGCAGCGGCCGTCGATGGCCAGTCGGGTGACCGGAGAGTCCTCGAGGGCGTAGCTCGCGCCGCGCGCCAGTGGAGCGGGCAGGTCGTCGGCGGCGGAGGCGGCGGAGCACTCGAGCACGCCGCTGTCCATCAGCCGGAAGGCGGCGCACTCGCTCGCTTCGAGAGCCCCACGCAGCCGGCCGACGAGGATCTCGAGGAGCACCTCCGGCTCGCGCGACTGGGCGAGCTCGGCGCTCAGCTGATTGAGGACCGCCGCGCGGCGAGCGCTGTGGTCGAGGGCCTCGTACAAGGCAGCGTTGGCGATGGCCTGCCCAGCGACCTGACCGAGACCGCGCAGCAGATCGAGGTTGGCAAAGCCGCGTGGCTCGCGATCGTACACGCTGGCTACGCCGACCACCTGCGCGCCGCTGATGAGAGGCACGATGACGCCCGACCGCAGACCGAACCCGCCCCAGGTGCGGCGCTCGAGTTCGGTCGCGCGTGGATCCGTGGTGATGTCCTCGACCACGATGGGCTCGCGCAGGCGTATCGAGGTGGCGCTCAGCGGGAAGCCCGCGACCGGGAACTCCTTCCCGGCGTACTCGGTGTCGGGCGTGTCGGCGTGATCGACGGCGACCACGGCACGCAGGCGGTCGCCGTCCACGGTGTAGATGTCGCAGGACGACGCCGTGGTCGCGAGTCGCATCTTGCGCGCGATGGAGAGCAGCACCAGGTCGGTGTCCAGCGTCGAGCCGAACTCGAGACCGCCCTCCGCCAGGGTGCGCAGCTCCTGGTTGCTGCCTTCGAGCTGCTTCACGAGGTCGGCCTTGTCGAGGGCGCCGGCGACGAGCTGGCTGACCCCCGCCGCGAACACCATGCTGTCCTGCCAGTCCCTGGGCGCTTCGTCGAAGAGGTCGATGAAGCCGACGACCTCGCCGTCGAGCACCAGCGGGATGAGGAGCTCGCTGATGAAGCCCTGGCCGAGCAGCCCCGCACGCTCGTCCTCGGAGAGGTCCGAGTCGGCGACGTCCGCGACGACGAGCGTGCGGCGCTCGGCCAGCGCCGCCATGGTGGAGCCGCTCGCGAGGCGGTCGAGGAGTCGACCCACGGCCGCTTCGTCGAAGCCGTCGCGCGCCGAGCTCACCAGCGCGCGGTACTCGTCGCCCTCCCGCCGGAAGATCTCGCAGACGCTCGCCCCGGTGACCGTCCGCACGCGCTCCGCGACGGCACGTATGAGGCGCTCCTGGTCGTGCGTCTGGGAGAGCAGGCCCGCCAGCTGCAGCAGGTCCCGAAGGTTGTCGTTACGGTCCGATAGCTCGCTCACGAGCAGGGCCTTCTCCAGGGCTCCGGCGGCGATGTGCGCGGCGCCGCGCAGGTAGTCGAGCGAATCGGCGAAGGCCTCTGGACGATCGGCGTAGAGGTCGATGATGCCGACCACGCGGTCGTCGACCAGCAGCGGCACGAGCGCCTCCGACGCGAAGCCATACTCGTCGTAGACCTCACGATCCGCGTCGGTCAGCCGCTCGTCGGAGCGATCGGCGACGACGACGGCGCTACCGTCCCTGATCGCCAGGCCCGCGATCGGGAAGACCTCGACGCGCAGGACTCCACCGGTGGCCGGATCGTCCGGGCCTTCCCGGTCGAGACTCACGAGGCAGCGGAAGACCCCCTCCTCTTCCAACCTGTAGATGTCGACGGTGGCGGCTCCGGTGGCGGCCAGCATGTGGGCGGCGACGGCGCGGAGGAGCTCACCGATGTCCTCCCAGTGGATCGCCGCCTCTCCCAGGTCGGCGAGCGCCCGCACGACGATCCCGGCTGCGCCCTGCCCCGCGCGAGCGCCGCCGATCACCTGATCACGCGTGAGCCCGGCGAGGGCGGAGCGTTCGAAACGGCGGTGGCCGCCGGGGCTGCGCCGGCACGGCACCACGCCGGCGTCGCAGGCGCGGCGGATGGTCGCCGGGCTCACGCCCAGCTCCGCCGCGGCCTGCGCGACGGTCAGCAGCCCTGATGTCAGAGGTCGTGCGGTCATGGTCATCTGCCGTGCAGGCCCAGTATCGGCATGGGCGAAGCAAAACTTAGGCAAATCTGTCTGCGATCGCGACGAGCTTCGGTCTCGGCGTCGCGGCCGATGTCTCGAGGCGGCGAAGGGAGCACCGTGTCGCGTTCAAGGCGCTCGCCGAGGGTGCCCTGTCCGGCGGCGCGATCGTGGACACGCGAGCACGGCTGAAGAAGCCGCAGAGGCCAAGGCGGCGAACGGCAGCGCCGCGGAAACGGCCGCGGCCGCCGGCGCCGTTCCCGTGTGTCTCATCGGCGCCCGGTCCCGGACGCTGCCGTCGCGCCTTGGTCCGCCCGAGGGACGCGCCTAGAGGCACTCCGGTTCACGGCGCGTCCGCGACCGTCACCGCGCCGGGCGCGTCGGCCGGGCGTCAGCGCAGCAGCGAGAGGCGTGCCACCTGCGCGAGGCGGCGCAGGCGCTCGGCCACCACGACGAGCAGGCCACCGTAGGCCATGCCGAACACCCCGATGGCCCAGGCGATCTCCACCGGGTTGTCCTTGGGAAGGGCGATGAGCGCGATGCCGACCAGGAGCGACAGGGCGCCGGCCGCGAGCAGCGAGGTCTCGCCTCGGGCGAGGCGCCGCAGCCGGACACCGGCCTCGATCTCGAAGACGCCCGTGACGACCGCCCACGCGGCCAGCAGGGCGAGGAGGCTCAGGCCGCCGATATCGGGCCAAAGGAGGGCGACGGCGCCCACGGCGACGCCCACGGCGCCCTCCGCGAGCACGACCCACCACTGCTCCAGTACGTCGCGGCCGACGATGGCGACGGCCGCCAGCACCAAGCCGTCGAGCAGCGCGAACACGCCGAAGGCGATCGCGAGGACGGCAGCGTCGATACCGGGCCAGAGGAGCACCAGCAGGCCGAATCCGAGGGCGACGACGCCGCGCACGGCGGTCATCCACCATTTGTCACAGAATCCGACCAAGCTTGCCCCATACTCTCCCGCGGCGGCCGGACGCGCAACCACGCTGGCGGACGATCCGGGGAAGCGGCCGACGGCTCTCTCCCCGCCCTCGCTGGTACAATCGAGCGGCACCTGCGACCGGGAGCGCGTGACGGCTTGATCAGGAAGACCGCGGATCGTCTGACCCGCCATGGCTACATTCTCGCCACGGTCGCCATCGCGGTGTCCACGCTGCTCTTCCTGCCGGGTCGCGCGGACTTCGCCAAGGGCCAGTGGGCGATCTTCTACATCCTCGTCATCCTGCTGGTGGCGAGCGTCGCCGGCCCCGGCCCGTCGGTGCTCGCCGCGATCCTCGCCTTCCTCGCCTGGAACTTCTTCTTCCTGCCGCCGTACCACACGTTCTACATCCGCGACCCGAAAGACTGGCTCTCGCTGGGAGCGTTCCTCATCGTCGGCGTCATCGTCGGCATCCTCGCGGGCCGCATGCGCGAGCGCGAGGCGCGGGCAGTGGCGCGCGAGCACGAGACGGCGGCCCTGAACCGCCTCAGCGCGGAGCTGGTGTCGCAGACGTCCACCGAGGCCATGGCGAGGGCGGCGCTGGCCGAGATCGTCGAGCTCCTGGGAGCGAGGTCGGCCGACCTCTTCGTGGCCGAGCGCGACGGGCTCCACAGCTACTGCACGGCGCCGCCGGACGAGCACCCCGACCTCGGCGTCGTGGAACGGGCGGAGTGGGTCTTCCGGCATGAGCAGCCCCTGGGCGTGCCGGAATCCGGCCCCTCGAGCGAGCCCCCGGCGCCGGCGTTCCAGGCGGTCGGCGACGGCGGCGGCATGTATCTGCCGCTGCGCAGCCCGTCTGGCGCCTCGGGCGTCCTCACCATCGCCGGCCGCGCCGGCGGCGTCGCGTACGGCCAGGCGGACGCGCGGCTGGCGGCCTCGCTCGCCAACCTCGTGGGCGTCTTCCTCGAGCGCCAGAACCTGCAAGCCGCAGCGACCCGCGCGCAGGCCGCACGTGAAGCCGACCGGCTGAAGTCGAGCCTGCTCTCGTCCGTGTCCCACGAGCTCAAGACCCCGCTGGCCGCGTTGACGGCGACGGTCAGCAACCTGCTCGAGAGCGACGTCGACTGGGACGAGCAGAGCGTGCGCGACGAGCTGCGCGCCATCGTCGGCGACGTGACGCGTCTCAACAACAGCATCGGCGCCCTCCTCGACCTCTCGCGCCTCGAGGCGCACGCCTGGGAGCCGCGCCGCGAGCTCTACGACCTCGAGGACATCGTAGCGGCCGGCGTGGACACGCTGCCCTCCCACGAGCGCGCCCGCGTGCTTATCGAGCTCCCGGACGACCTGCCCGCGGTGGCCGTCGACTTCTCGCAGTGGGCCCGGGTGATGCAGAACCTCCTCGAGAACGCGTTCCTCTACGCCGGCCCCGGCAGCCCGGTGACGGCCGGTGCTCAGGTCGCCGGTGAGGGTCTGCTGATCTGGGTGGCGGACGAGGGGCCCGGAATCCCCCGCGACGAGCAGGAGGCCGTGTTCGACAAGTTCTACCGCGGGCGCAGCGCCGGGACCAAGGCCCCTTCGGGCACCGGGCTTGGGCTCGCCATCACCCGCGAGATCGTCCGCGCTCACGGCGGCACCATCCACGTCGAGGACGCGAAGCCACACGGGGCGCGGTTCGTTATCATGCTGCCCATGGAGGGCGCCAGTACGGGCGCCGCGAAGGGGGGAGCGTGAGCATTCCGGAACGACCGACGCACATCCTCGTCGTCGACGACGAGGAGCAGATCCGCCGCGCGCTGACGTCCATCCTGCGCTCGCGCGGCTACGTCCTCGAGCTCGCCGCGACCGCGCACGACGCGCTCCTCAAGGCGATCGACGACCCGCCGGACCTGGTGGTCCTGGACCTGATGCTCCCGGACCGCTCAGGCATAGAGGTGTGCCGGGAGCTGCGTACGTGGATGAGCGCCCCGATCCTCATCCTGTCGGTCCGCTCCAACGAGGCCGACAAGATCCAGGCGCTCGACGAGGGCGCGGACGACTACCTCACCAAGCCGTTCTCGGCCGGCGAGCTGCTGGCCCGGATCCGCGCTTTGCTGCGGCGCGCCGCCTCGCTCACGTCACCGCCGCCGGTGGTCGAAGCGGGCGACCTCGTCATCGACATCGCCCGCCGGCGCGTCACGCTCGCCGGCGCCGACGTCCCGCTCACGCCGACGGAGTTCGACATCCTCGCCTTCCTGGCGCGCAACGCCGACCTCGTCGTGACGCAGAAGATGATCCTCGAGGAGGTCTGGGGGCCGGAGTGGGTGGAGGACGCGCAGACCCTGCGCGTGCACGTCAGCCACCTGCGCAAGAAGATCGAGCCGGGCCCGGGCAGCCGCCGCTACATCGTCACGGAGCCCGGAGTCGGCTTCCGCTTCTCCGTCCCGGAGTCAGGCCAGGCCTGAGGCCGGCGCGTTGCCGCCTTTACACAACCTTCACGGCGCCCGCCCCCGCGATTACTCGCTCTTTAGCCGCCCTCGGGTATTGATTGCCTAATGTGCCGTTGGCGATGGCGCCGGCGGCTGCACGCGGAGGCAGTCATGTTCATGCTGGCAGAGATCGCGATCGGCGTCGTGTTCGTGGCAGCCACGCTTGCGGCCATCGCCGCGTTGGTCTATCTCGTCACATTGACCGTACGCGAACGGCACCTCCGCCCCGGTTTGGTCGCACCTGCAGCGCAGGCCGCCCGGCAGTCGTTGCCGTCGGAGCGCAAGAGCGCGGCGGCACGTACTGGGGACGTGGTCGCGCATCACGGATGACGATGGCAT
The DNA here is from genome assembly GCA_963709845.1 of uncultured Thermoleophilia bacterium. GTDB lineage: Bacteria > Actinomycetota > Thermoleophilia > UBA2241 > UBA2241 > CAIXSE01. The sequence goes on along the minus strand of CAVPXV010000002.1, from coordinate 13,788 downwards.
GAATGGACCGGGCTGGCGACTCCGAGCGGGAGGTGGCCAGCCCGGTTTCTTGCTGGGGATCGACGAGTAAAGCGTACTACCGCGACACAACGGCTTGACGTAGGCTTTGCCTCGGGGACTGGGTACTATGGAGCCGGCGCGCGGTCGTGAGCAGGGGAGCTTGGGGAGGACGGCTGTGGGGGGACAGTGGCAGACATCGCGTTCATCCTGATCACCTTGGCGTTCTTCGGGCTTTCCGTGGCGTACGCCCGCATCGCGCCGCGTCTCTAGGTGATCCGTGAACTGGGGCTACCTGGTCAACGGCATCGTCGCGTTCGCCCTGCTCCTCTACCTCCTCTACGCCCTCGTCAGGCCAGAGAAGTTCTGACGGCGGAGGAGTAGAGCCATGGGCTGGGGAATCTTCCAGATCGTCGTCTATATCGCCCTGCTCGCGCTCATCGCCAAGCCGCTCGGCGCCTATATGGCGCACGTCTACCGTGGTGAGCGCACGTTTCTGCACCCGGTCCTCCGCCCGCTCGAGCGCCTGACCTATCGCCTCTGCGGCGTCGACGAGACGCGTGAGATGGGCGTGGTCGCCTACGCGATGTCGATGCTCGTCCTCAACTTCATCGTGCTGTTCTTCATATACGCCATCCTCAGGCTGCAGGGCCACCTGCCGCTCAACCCGGCGCACGTGCCCGGCATGGGCCCGGCTGACGCGTTCAACACAGCAGTCAGCTTCGCGACCAACACCAACTGGCAGGTCTACGTGCCGGAGACCGCGGTCAGCTACCTCACGCAGATGCTCGCGCTGGCGCGCGAGAACTTCGTCTCGGCGGCCCTGGGCATGGCCGTTGCCGTCGCCTTCATCCGCGGCCTCACGCGCAAGACCAGCCGCGAACTCGGCAACTTCTGGGTCGACTTCACGCGCAGCCTCCTGTACGTGCTGCTGCCTCTGGCAGTCGTTCTCGGTCTGGTGCTCGCGTCGCAGGGCGTGGTGCAGAACCTCAGCGCCCCCACCAAGGCGGTGACCGTGGAGGGCATCACCCAGACGATCGCGCAGGGCCCGTTCGCCTCACAGGAGAGCATCAAGGAACTCGGCACCAACGGCGGCGGCTCCTACAACGCGAACTCGTCCCATCCGTATGAGAACCCGTCACCGTTCACCAACCTGCTCGAGATGCTGGCGTTGCTCGCCATCCCGGTGAGCTTGACGTACACGTTCGGGAGGTACGCGGGCAACCAGCGACAGGGCTGGGCGCTGTTCGCGGCCGCTATGGTCATCCTGATCATGAGCGTGACCGTGATGTACGTGAGCGAGCAGAAGGGCAATCCCAACTTCACCAAGCTCGGCGTGACGCAGGCCGCGAGCGCAACGCAGGCCGGCGGCAACATGGAGGGCAAGGAGACCCGCTTCGGCATCAGCGCTTCGGTGCTGTTTGCGACGGTCACGACCGACACCTCGTGCGGGGCCGTCAACAACGGCCATGACAGCCTCACGCCGCTGGCCGGTGCCATGCCGATGCTCAACATCGCCTTGGGCGAGGTGGTCTTCGGCGGGGTCGGCGTCGGGATCATGGGGTTGCTGGTCAACGCGATCCTCGCGGTGTTCATCGCCGGGCTCATGGTAGGGCGGACCCCCGAGTATCTGGGCAAGAAGATCGAGGGCCGCGACATGAAGCTGGCCTCGCTCGCGGTCCTCTACTTCTGCGTCACCGCCCTCGGCTTCGCGGCCCTCGCCAGCGTGGTCCCGGCAGGGTACAACGCGATCCTCAACCCCGGGCCCCACGGCCTCTCGGAGATCCTCTACGGCACGATCTCGCAGACCGGCAACAACGGCAGTGCCTTCGCCGGTCTCACCGCTAGCGGCTCCTTCTGGGCCACGATCGGCGGCCTTTGCCTGATGTGGGGCCGGTTCTTCTTCATCATCCCCTGCCTCGCCCTTGCCAGCTCGCTCGGGGCCAAGAAGTCGGTGCCGCCCTCGAGCGGCACCTTCCCGACCACCGGGATCATCTTCGTCGTGCTCCTCGTGGGCGTCATCCTCATCGTCGGCGCCCTCACCTGGTTCCCGGCGTTCGCGCTCGGCCCCATCGTGGAGCACTACCTGATGTACGCCGGCAAGCTCTTCTGAGGATGAACGTGGGATGAGCGAACAGGCACAAGAGCACACGCGCAAAGCCGCTTCCATGCGCGGCCTCATCTGGCCGGCCGTGGGCAACTCCTTCGTCAAGCTCGATCCGCGCGAGGTCGCCCGCAACCCCGTGATGTTCGTCGTCGAAGTCGGCAGTGTGATCACCACGGTCTACTTCGTGATGGGTCTCATCCATTCGAGCAGCGACACCGCCTTTGTAGGCTCCGTATCGGGCTGGCTGTGGTTCACGGTGCTGTTCGCCAACTTCGCAACGGCGCTCGCCGAGGGTCGCGGCAAGGCTCAAGCCGCGACGCTGCGCAAGACGAGGACCGAGACGCTCGCCAATCTCGTGACGCCGGAGGGCATCACTCACGTCGCGGCCGGCGCGCTCAGGAGGGGCGACATCGTGGTGGTCTCGGCTGGCGAGATGATCCCCGGCGACGGCGACGTCATCGAGGGCATTGCCTCGGTCGACGAGTCGGCCATCACCGGCGAGTCGGCGCCCGTGATCCGCGAAAGCGGCGGCGACCGCAGCGCCGTCACCGGCGGCACGATGGTCCTCTCGGATCAGATCAGGGTCGAGATCACGTCCGAGCCCGGCGAGACCTTTCTCGACCGCATGATCGCCCTCGTCGAAGGGGCAGAGCGTCAGAAGACCCCCAACGAGATCGCCCTCACCATCTTGCTGGCCGCCCTGACGCTCATCTTCATCATCGTCATCATCACGCTCGAACCATTCGCTATCTACAGCAAGGCCCCGGTGACGGTCACCGTCCTCATCGCCCTGCTCGTCTGTCTGATCCCGACGACGATCGGTGGCCTGCTGTCGGCGATCGGCATCGCCGGCATGGACCGCCTGGTTCGGCACAACGTGCTCGCGATGTCGGGCCGCGCAGTTGAGGCGGCCGGCGACGTCGACACCCTGCTGCTCGACAAGACCGGCACGATCACGCTCGGCAACCGCCAGGCTGCCGAATTCCTCCCCATGCCTGGCATCACCGAGCAGGAGCTGGCCGACGCCGCGCAGCTGGCGTCGCTCGCGGACGAGACGCCTGAGGGCCGTTCTATCGTGGTGCTGGCCAAGGATTTCGGTATTCGCGGCCGCCATATCGACCCTGAGAAGGCCACGTTCATCGAGTTCAGCGCGCAGACGAGGATGAGCGGCATCGACCTGGACGGCCAGTCCGTACGCAAAGGCGCCGGCGAGGCGATCATCCAGTGGATCCGACAGCAGGGCGGCGAAGCCCCGCCGCAGCTCGAGACGACCATGAATGACATCTCGAAGCAGGGCGGCACTCCGCTGGCCGTGGCGCGCAACGACAAGGCGCTCGGCGTCATCCACCTCAAGGACATCGTCAAGGGCGGCATCCGCGAGCGCTTCGACCAGATGCGCGCGATGGGCATCCGCACGGTCATGATCACTGGTGACAACCCACTGACCGCAGCCGTAATCGCCAAGGAGGCAGGCGTCGACGACTTCCTCGCCGAGGCCACCCCCGAAGCCAAGATGGAGCTCATCAAGCGGGAGCAGCAGCAGGGCAAGCTGGTCGCCATGACCGGCGACGGTACGAACGACGCGCCGGCGCTCGCCCAGGCCGACGTGGGCGTCGCCATGAATACCGGCACGAGTGCCGCCAAAGAGGCCGGCAACATGGTCGACCTCGACTCCAACCCCACCAAGCTCATCGAGATCGTCGAGATCGGCAAGCAGCTTCTGATCACGCGCGGAGCGCTCACGACGTTCAGCATCGCCAACGACGTGGCCAAATACTTCGCGATCATCCCGGCGATGTTCATGATCTCGTTTCCGCCAGCTCGCGGCGCTCAACGTGATGCGCCTGCACTCACCCAACAGTGCCGTGCTTTCCGCCGTGATCTTCAACGCCATCATCATCATCCTGCTGATCCCGCTGGCATTGCGGGGGGTCAAGTTCAGGCCGATCGGCGCAGCGGCCCTGCTGCGCCACAACCTGCTCGTCTACGGTCTTGGCGGCGTCATCGCCCCGTTCATCGGGATCAAGATCATCGACGTGCTCCTTGTGGCGCTCCACCTCACGACCTGAGATCGGGAGCCGAAGATGAAGTATCTGGGCATAGCTCTTCGCATGACGATCCTGACCGCCATCGTGTTCGGGCTCATCTACCCGCTGGCTATGACCGGAATCGCTCAGGTCCTCTTCCCAGGCGCGGCCAACGGGAGCCTTATCAAGGTGAACGACCGCGTAGTAGGTTCGAGCCTGATCGGCCAGCAGTTCACAACGGCCAAGTACTTCCAGCCACGTCCATCGGCCGCAGGCAACGGCTACGACGCCATGGACTCGTCCTTCTCGAACCTCGGACCGACGAACGCCAAGCTGATCGATCGCGTCAAGGCGGATGCAGCGCAGTTGCTCGTGCAGAACCCCGCCCTGACGAGGGGATCGATCCCCGTGGACATGGTGACCACATCGGGCAGTGGGCTCGACCCGGACATCACCGTCGCGAACGCCCACGCCCAAGCGCCGCGAGTGGCGAAGGCTCGCGGGATGAGTCTGGCGAGCGTGCTCGTCCTGGTCGCAAGACACACCACAGGCCGCCAACTCGGCTTCCTCGGCGAGCCGCACGTGAACGTGCTCAGGCTCAATCTGGCGCTCGACGCGACGCAGGGGATCAAAGGACCCTGATGCCGGTCGAGCCGCAGCCAGACGGTCCGGCGGCGGACGAGCCACGAGCCGGCGACACGCTCTCCGAGGACGACGTTTCCGAAGCGCTCTCGCTTCGTACCCTGCGCAAGCGCGGGCGGCTCAAGGTGTTCCTCGGCTACGCCCCCGGAGTCGGCAAGACATACACGATGCTCTCCGAGGCCCACCGCCGGGCGGCGCGCGGAGAGGACGTCGTCATCGGCTTCGTCGAGCCGCACGACCGCAAGGAGACCAGCGACCTGGTCGTCGGCCTCGAGCAGGTGCCGCTCAAGATCATCGAGTATCGCGGCAAGGTCTTCGAGGAGCTCGACACCGCAGCCGTGATCGCCCGAAAGCCGGCCGTGGTGCTGGTCGACGAGCTCGCGCACACCAACGTCCCGGGTACGACCCACACGAAGCGCTGGCAGAGCGTCGAGGAGATCCTCGCCGCCGGGGTCGACGTCCTCACGACGGTCAACGTCCAGCATCTGGAGAGCCTCAATGACAGCGTCTTCCAGATCACCAGCGTGCGCGTCAAGGAGACCGTGCCCGATTCCGTGGTGGACCGGGCCGACGAGATCGTCCTTGTGGACCTCACCACGTCCGCTTTGCTCAACCGCCTGCGCCGGGGCGTCGTCTACGACCTCGACAAGATCCCCGGCGCGCTGCAGAACTTCTTCACGCGCGGCAACCTCCTGGCGCTGCGCGAACTGGCGCTGCGCAAGACCTCGGAAGAGGTGGACGACTTCCTCGAGAAGTACCTGATCGAGGAGCACAGGGCGGAGCATCCCTGGGCCACCGAGGACCGCATCGTGGTGTGCATCCGTCCAGGGGAGCAGGCGAAGAAGCTCATACGGCGAGGCTATCGCCTCGCCAAGCGCTTCCAGGGGCAGTTCTGGACCCTGCACGTGAAGACACCCGGTCAGGTCGTCAGCGGAGGCCGGCACGAGCTCGAGGCGCTGTTCGAGCTGACGCGCTCCCTCGGCGGGGAGGTCGTCGAAGTCGACGGCGACTCGATCGCCAACGAGATCCTGCGCTTCGCTCGGGAAAAGCGCGCGACGTTCATCGTCATGGGTCAGTCCAAGCGCTCGCGCATGGACGAGATCGTGCGCGGCTCGCTGGTTGCCCGCATCATGCGCGACAGCGACCACGTGGACCTGCTCGTGGTCGCCGACCCGAGCAAGGCGTCACGCAAGCCCGACGAAGTGTAGCAGCCAGCTCAACGGGACCGGCAGGCGGTCCCTGCTGGCGCGCCTTAACGGAATCTTTGCAGCTTAACGCGTTCTTTATGGACGCGGCATCCACTTTCACGCGTCGTTAACCCCGTTCCATCTATTTTTGAAACAGGCAGCCGCCGGTTTCCGTCGGCATGCGCACAGGTCGAGGACGGGAGAAGCCATGACGATCGCGGGATTCGAGATAGACGCCATCTACGTGGTGATGATCGCCTGCATCCTCGTCGTCGCGATCTCGCTCGTCGGCCTCTGCCGCGCCTGCCTGATCGAGCACCACTACTACCGGACTCGCGGGCGGGTGCACCACACCTGACCACGCCCGCGGGTCAAGCCCCGCTTCCCATCCGCCCTGAGACGGCGCGTCTAGCTACAGACGCGCCGTCTTTGCAAGGCGCTCCGGGCCGGAGTAAAGTGCCCTGCGGCGCCCTGACGCGAGCGGGCGGGCCTCGGCGAATCGATGGTGACTGAGTCTATGGATATCTGGGCGCTGCCCGAAGAGCAGGTCTACGAAGAGCTGGGCACGTCCCCCAAGGGCCTCGCCGAAGACGAGGCCTTCGCGCGCCTGCAGAAGTACGGCCACAACACCCTGCCGACCAAGGTGGGGCGGCCGATCATCTTCAAGCTCCTCGACCAGTTCACCACCCTCTTCGCGATCATGCTCGAGGCGGCGGCGCTGCTCGTCTTCGTCGCCGCCATGCTTTCCACGGGCAGCGACCGGCAGGATCAGATCAACGTCATGATCGCCATCATCGGCGTGGTCATCCTCAACGGTGTCATCGGCTTCTTTCAGGAATACCGAGCCGAGAAGGCGACCGAAGCGTTGCAGAAGATGGTGCCCGCCAACGCCAAGGCAGTGCGGGACGGCGAGGTCACCATCGTCGCCGCGGCCGACCTGGTGCCCGGCGACCTCATCGTCCTCGAGGAGGGCGACAGCATCAGCGCCGACGCGCGCGTGATCCGCCAGTACGAGCTGTCGACCATCAACATCGCCCTCACCGGCGAGTCCGACGCCGTGCGCAAGACTTCGGACCCGATCATCGAGGAGGAGCTCGCCGCCATCAACATGCCCAACATGGTGTTCATGGGCACGACCGTGGCGGCCGGGACGGGGAGGGCGGTCGTTTTCAACACCGGCCTCAACACGGAGTTCGGGCGGATCTTCTCGCTCACGGCCGGCGTCTCCGAGGAGAAGTCCCCGCTTCAGCGCGAGATCGACCGCATGGCGCGCACGGTGTCGTTCATCGCGCTCGGCTGTGGCGTCCTGCTGTTCGTCCTGGCGTTGGTGATCTTCAAGTTCGGCCTGGTCAACGCGCTCCTCTTCGCGCTGGGCGTCATGGTAGCGCTCGTGCCCGAGGGCCTGCCGGCCACCATGTCGGTCGCTCTCGCGGTCGGCGTGCAGCGCATGGCGAAGGTAAAAGCGCTGATCAAGAAGCTGTCGGCCGTCGAGACGCTCGGGTCGACCAACGTCATCTGCACCGACAAGACGGGCACGCTGACGAAGGCCGAGATGACGGTCAAGTCGTTGTACGTTGGGGACCAGGACTTCGAGGTCACCGGCGCCGGCTACGAGCCCACCGGCGACTTCGTGCTCGAGGACGCGACGCTGCCGAAGGACGAGGCGAGGCGGCGCCTCGAGCCGATGATGCGCGCCATGAGCTTCTGCAACGACTCCAAAGTACTGGCGCCGGCCGACGACCAGGGATGGCGCGTGATCGGCGACCCGACGGAGGGATGCCTACTGGTCGCCGCCCAGAAGGCCGGTTTCGACCTCGACCAGGAACTCATCGACCGGCCCAAGATCTACGAGCTCCCGTTCGAGAGCGTGCGCAAGCGCATGAGCGTGGTGCACGTGGAGGGCGACGGCCAGAAGGCGTTCGTCAAGGGCGCGCCGTCCGAGACGATCGGGCGCTGCACCCAGGCGCGACTCGACGATGAGCTCGTGCCGATGACCGACGAGCTGCGCGAGCGCATCGTCGAGCAGAACGACGAGATGTCGCGCCAGGCGCTGCGAGTCCTCGCGGTCTGCGAGCGCGAGCTGCCCAACGAGCTGACTACCTACACGCCGGACAGCGTCGAGACCGACCTCACGTTCCTCGGCCTCGTGGGCATGATCGACCCGCCACGGCCGGAGGTGAGCGAGGCGGTCGAGCACGCGCTGACCGCCGGCATCCGCATCATCATGGTCACCGGCGACTACGGCCTGACGGCGGAGGCGATCGCGCGCCGCATCGGCATCGTGCGCGGCGACCGCAACGTGCGCGTGATCACCGGCACCGACCTCGAGAAGATGAGCGAGGACGACCTCAGGGCGGAGCTCGCAATGCCTCAGGACGTGATCTTCGCGAGAGTGGCTCCCGAGCACAAGATGGAGGTCGTCAAGGCCCTCAAGGAGATGGGCCTGATCGTCGCGGTCACGGGCGACGGGGTGAACGACGCCCCCGCCCTCAAGAAGGCCGACATCGGCGTGGCCATGGGTCTGAGCGGCACCGACGTCTCGCGCGAGGCCGCCACCATGATCCTGCTGGACGACAGCTTCGCCAGCATCATCAAGGCCGTCGAGCAGGGCCGCGGCGTGTACGCCAACGTCAAGAAGATGGTGACGTACATCTTCTCGCACAACATGGCCGAGCTCTTCCCCTACATCTTCACCGCCCTCGCCGGCGTCGGCCTGGTCCCGCTCGGCGCCCTGCAGGTGCTGGCCATCGACCTCGGTTCGGACGTGCTGCCGGGTCTGGCGCTGGGCACGGAGAAGCCGGAGCCGGGCGTCATGAACCTGCCTCCGCGGCCTCGCAGCGAGCGACTCCTGAGCGGGCCCGTGCTGAGGCGCGTCGCCTACATCGGCGCCATCCAGTCCTTCTTCGCGGTCTCGGGCTTCCTCTACGTGCTCCTGTCTCACGGCTGGACCTGGGGCGACAGCAGCTGGATGAACCCCGCGAGCCCGCACTACGCGATCTACCGTGAGGCCCTCACCATGACCCAGGCGGCCATCGTCTTCGGCCAGGTCGCCAACGGCTTCGGCTGTCGCACGGAGCGCGAGTCGCTCTTCAAGGTCGGCCTGTTCACCAACCGCTTCCTCGTGATCGGCGAGCTCGTGGGCATCGGCATCATCCTCGCCATCAGCTACGTGCCCTTCATCGCCGACATCTTCAAGACCGGTCCGCTCACGCTCGCCGACTGGGTGTTCCTCGTGTTCTCCGCCGTCGTTTTGTTCTTCGCCGAAGAAGCGAGAAAATGGTTGCTGCGCCGCAAGGACGCCAAGGCCGCGGCGACCGCCACTGCCACCGCCAACGGGAGGGAGTCAGCCTGATGAAGGTGATCATCGTCGGGTGCGGCCGCGTCGGGGCCTACGCGGCGGCGGCGCTCGCCCGCGAAGGCCACGACGTGGTCGTGCTCGACAAGGACGACGACGCCTTCCGGCGGCTGCCCCCGAACTTCGGCGGCCAGACGCTCGTCGGGTACGCCTTCGATCGCGATTCTCTGGAGAAGGCGGGGATCAGGGAGGCGGACGCGCTCGTAGCCTCCTGCGCCGGCGACAACACCAACGCCGTCACGGCGCGCGTCGCCAAGGAGGTCTTCCGCGTGCCGGACGTGGTGGCGCGCATCTACGACCCGCAGCGCGCCGAGATCTACCGCCGCTACGGGATCCAGACGTTCGCCCCCACGGCGTGGAGCGCCGGCAAGATCATCGAGTTCCTCACGAGCGGCGACCTCGAACGCGAGATCTCGTTCGGCAACGGTGAGATCGAGATGCTGGCCGCCTACGTGCCCGCGCACTTCGTGGGCAAGAGCATCAACGACCTGCGCGTCCCCGGGGAGATCAGGGTGGCGCTCATCGTGCGGATGGGCCGCGGGCTGCTGCCCGTCTCCGGGACGACGTTCGAGGCGGACGACCAGGTACACGTGCTCGTCCACCAATCCGCCGTCGAGAAGTTCCAGAAGATGATGGGGTGGAAGACATGAAGGTCATCGTCGCCGGCGCCGGCACGCTGGGCCGCCGCGTCACGCGCTACGTCAGCACGAATCACCTGGTCACGATCATCGAGCAGAACCCGGAGCGCTGCAAGGCCGTCACCGAAGAGTTCCGCGGCTGGGAGGAGGTCAGCGTGATCCAGGGCGACATCGACGAACCGTCGGTGCTGCTCCAGGCCGGCGCCGACCGCGCCGACGTGTTCGTCGCCGCCACCGGCGACGACGAGGACAACCTCGTCGGCTGTCTCCTCGCCAAGAACGAGTTCAAGGTCAAGAAGGTCATCGCCGCCGTGCGCAACCCGCGCAACCGCTGGCTCTACAACCGCAGCTGGGGCGTGGACGTGGCGCTGGACTCGGCGCAGATCGTCGCGCGCATCATCGAGGAGGAGGCCACCCTCACCGACCTGGTGAAGCTGCTCGATCTGCGCGAGGGCGACGTCACGGTGACATCGATGACTGCCACCGAAGGCGGTGCGCTGGCCGGCAAGACCTTCGCCGAGCTGCGCATGCCCACGAGCTGCTACCCGGCGGCCGTCCTGCGCGGCAGTCAAGTGATCATGCCCGGGCCCGACGTGCGCATCGCCGTCGGCGACGCGCTGCTCATCATCGCCGGCCCCGGCGGCGAATGCCGTCTCGACGAGGTCGGCTGAAGCACTGAGCGTCGGGGGGCCGGCGGCGGCGCGGAGGCGCCGGGCCGGCGGTCCGCCGCACCCAGCAAGGCGCGGGCTCTACAAAGCAGACCGAGTAGGCGGCCCCCGCCTACACGGCCCGTCCTCGCGGCCCGAGCCATCCCGCTCTCCTGTAGACTCGGCTCCGGCATACCACCGGGGGAGACCATGGGCGTCATCGAGGTCGAGCACCTCAGCAAGCGGTTCGGCAAGCGCATCCTCGCGGTCGACGATGTCTCCTTCTCGGTGGAGGCCGGCACGATCACCGGGTTCCTCGGCCCGAACGGCGCCGGCAAGACCACGACGCTGCGCATGCTCGTCGATCTGGTGAGGCCGTCTGCCGGCCGGGTGCGCGTCCTGGGCGGGCGCTACAAGGACCTTCCCCGCCCCACGACACGCGTCGGCGCCCTGCTCGATGCCTCCGGCTTCCACCCGGGACGCTCGGGCCGCAACGCGCTCAGAGTGGTGGCGCGAGCCGCAGGCATCGACGACGAGCGCGTCGATGCCGCCCTCGAGATGGTCGAGCTGCAGGGCGCGGCCGGGCGGCCGGTCAAAGGCTACTCGACCGGCATGAAGCAGCGCCTCGCCTTAGCATGCGCCCTGCTCGGCGACCCCGAGGTGCTGCTGCTCGACGAGCCGGCGAACGGCCTCGACCCGGAGGGCATGCGCTGGCTGCGCGTCTTCCTGCGCGAGCGAGCCGCCGAAGGGCGCACCGTGCTCGTCTCGAGCCACGTGCTCGCGGAGGTCGAGCAGACCGTGGACGACGTCCTCATCATCAGCGGCGGCAAGCTCCTGGCGCAGGGCCCGATAGCGCAGCTGGCTGCCGGCGCCGCGCCGGTGGTGCGCGCGACCAGCCCCCAAGCGGAGCTGCTCGAGGGCCTGCTGCGCGCACGCGGCGCGGCCGTGAACCGCCTCGGAACGGCCCTGGCCATCCGCGGCCCGGCCAGCGCCGAGGTCGGCGAGCTCGCGCAGGCAAACGGTATCGTCCTACATGAGCTCTTCACCGAACGCGCCAACCTCGAGGACCTCTTCCTGCAGATCGCCGGCACGAGGAGGGAGTCGTGATCGACCTCGTCCGCGCCGAGTTCCTCAAGCTGCGCAGCACACGGACGGCGCTCGGCCTCTTCGTCGCCGCCCTCCTGGTCAGCTTGGTACCCGCCATCCTCATCATGTCGTTCTTCCCCGTGAGCGTGCTGGGCGGCGACAGCGGGGGCAGCGCGGCGGCGGCCACCGGGCTCACGCTGGTGCCGATGCTCGCCGTCGTGTTCGGCATCCTCGGCATGACCAACGAGTACCGCCACGGCACGATCACCTACACCTACCTGGCGACTCCCCGTCGCGGCCTCGTCATGGTCGTGAAGCTCGTCTGCTATGCGCTGGTCGGCTCTGCGGTGATGGCGCTCACGGCGCTGCTCGTGCTGGCCGCCATCGCCGCGGTCGCCTCCTTCCGCGACATCCAGCTCGGCTGGCTGCAGGTCTCCCAGGCGGGCGACTGGCGTACCATCCGCGACGTGCTCCTCTTCTTCGCCACTGTGGGGCTCATGACCGCGTTCGGCGTCGGCCTCGGCGCCCTGTTCAGAGCGCAGATCCCCACGGTGGCCGGTGTGCTCATCTGGGCGCTGGCGATCGAGAGCATCATCACGGTCGTTAAGCCGCGCGTCGGCCAGTACCTGCCGTTCGCTGCCTTCCAGCAGCTCGACTTCGGGGCGCGCGCCGGCACCGAAGCCGGTACGGCGAGCCTCTCCCGGCCGGAGGCGTTCGTGGTCGGCGTCGCCTACATCGCCGCCGTGAGCCTGCTGGCCGTGTACATCTCGATGCGCCGCGACGTCACCTGAGGGAGTCGCGGCCCGGCGCGGGCCGCGCGAGTTCCGGACTTACGGCGCCGTCGCGACAGGGGGAGTGAAGACGCGCGCCGCGAGCTCCTTGTCGAGCTCGTAGAGCCCGGCCGGATGCTCGGCCGCCATGGTGAACTTCTGCACCATGTCGGCGGCGCTCTCCTCCTCTTCCACCTGCTCCGCGATGAACCACTGCAGGAAGTTGTACGTGGCGTGGTCCTTGAGGTCGAGGGCGAGTGAGGCGAGCTCGAAGATGCGCTGGGTCACGCCCTGCTCGTGCGCCAGCGCCTCCGTGAACATGGCGAGCCCGTCCGGCCACTCCGTGGTGGGCTTGGGGATGGCCTCGAGGACCATGCGCCCGCCACGCGTGCTCACGTAGTCGACCATCTTGCGCGCGTGCGCCAGCTCCTCCTGGTACTGGACCGTCATCCAGTTCTGGCCGCCGGGCATGCCGAGCTCGGCGAACTGCGCCGACATCGCAAGGTAGAGGTAGCCGGAGTAGAATTCCCAATTGATCTGTGCGTTCAGCGCGTCCTGGATCCGCTTGTCGAGCATGGTCCCACCCTCTCTCGGCGTCGCTTTCGCAGCCTATCTACCCACCTCGGGCAGGGGGAGTAAACCGCCAGCCGTCGAACACATGCCCAGCGGCCCGGCCCTGGCACCGCCGGCCGGCGCCGACCACGCAACCGATCCTGCACGGACGTGATGAGATGAACCGAGCATTCGTGAAAGAGCCAGACGAGGGCGCGCCGGACGAGGGCCTGCCCGAACGGCAGGTCAGCGAGCACACCAACTACGTCACGCCCGCCGGCCTTCGCCAGCTGCAGGAGAAGATCGGCGAGCTCGAGCAGCGGCGGCTGGACCTGCGCGACAAGGCCGAGGACGACGCGCTCGCGCGGGAGCAGCTGGACTTCATCGACCGCGACCTGCGCTACTTCACGACGCGGCTCGAGAGCGCCGTCCTCGTGGACCTCAGCCGGCAGCCGCGGCGCATGGTCAAGTTCGGCGCCGCGGTCACGGTCAAGGAGAAAGACGGCGCCAGCCGCACCTTCACCATCGTCGGCGAGGACGAGGCCGATCCGGCCATCGGCAAGCTCAGCTACGTCTCCCCGCTCGCCGAGGCGCTGCTCGACAAGCGCGTGGGAGCGAAGATCCACTGGCGCCGCCCCGCCGGCGACCGCGAGCTCACCATCGAGGCGATCGCCTACCCCGAGGAGTGACCCCGAGGCGGTCGTCCGGCTTCCACAAGGCCGGGCGCCCGACTCCCAGACCTGCACCCGCGCGCCTCGTCGAGGCGGGCGATTCACATTC
>CAVPXV010000001.1:0-124499 GCA_963709845.1 uncultured Thermoleophilia bacterium | reverse complement strand
GCCGACGCGGGGAATCGAACCCCGGACCCCATCATTACGAGTGATGTGCTCTGCCAGCTGAGCTACGTCGGCCCTGAGAAACCATGGCATTGTAGGCCACGGCGGGCGCCGGCGCAAAGCCGGGGTGGCGCGGCAGCTTCTCACGGACTTAACAGCGCGCAACTCCGAGTTCATTTTGAGCGGTTAGGGTCACGAATCTGGGTCGACCGTGGCTCCAATGCCGCGATCGGCCCGTTTCGGGCCGCGCTCGCGCGCCTCCGGCCTCTGCCGCATCGCCGCGGCCGGACCGGACTATCGGCCGCGAGGGCGGGCATCCCACTGAGCAGAGGAGACGTATGAAGGTAGCTACCATCTTCGCCCTGGCGATCGCCGCCGCCGTCATGCTGGTCGCGGCGGTCGCGTCGCCCAAGACGAGCGCGACCCCCACGATCTGCCACAGCGTCAAGCCGACCATCGTGGCGCCGGCGACGGCGGTACACGGCACCAGGGTCAAGATCACCGGCACCGAGGGCCAGGCGCCCGCCCACACGGTGACGGTCACGCTGCAGAGCCGCATCTCTACTGCCAAGACCTGGGTCAACGGCGCGGTGAAGAGCCTGTCGCTGTCCACCGGCAAGTACTCCGTGACCTGGAAGGCGCCGGCCAAGAAGGGGACGTACAAGCTGCGCGTGCGCCTGGCGCACGCGGGCACGTTCAGCACGTCGGCCGTCAAGACGGTGAAGGTGAACTGAGCGGCGCAGACTGTGGGCGGGCCGGGCGCGCAGGGCGCCCGGCCCGCGGCGACGGCCGCGGAGTGGCCGCGCTGTCCAACGCGGCGCGCCGGATTGGCTAGTTCGTGCAGCGTTTCACATTGAGCCTGTGGGGCGAAACCCTTAGTATCAGGCCGTAAGGGGAACCAGTTTCGCGGGCGGGTGGAGCCGGCCCGCGCCGCCATCGGAGGGGGTCCGTGGCCGGGTTGGGAAGTCCCATCCGCGTGCTGCTCGTGGACGACCACGCGATCGAGCGTCAAGGCGTGCGCTCGCTTCTCAACGCACAGCCCGACATGACCGTCGTCGCCGAGGCGCCCGACGGGCTCGAGGCGCTTCACCTCATCGGCTCGCAGCACCCCGACGTCATCATCACCGAGACGATCATGCCGCGCATGAACGGCCTCGAGCTCACGGGCCAGGTGCTGCGCCGCTACCCGGAGATCAAGGTGCTGGCCCTCACGCGCAACGACCGCAAGGACTGCGTCCTGCGCATCGTCCAGGCCGGCGCTACCGGGTACCTGCTCAAGACGGTGACGACCCAGGAGCTCGTGAACGCCGTGCGCGGCGTCGTGGGCGGCAACCGCGTGCTCCAGCCCAAGGCCCTCGAGGCGGTCCTCGACGACTACCTGCAGCGCGTCCACGACCCGCGCGCCCGCCGGCCCGCCGACGAGCTCACGGCGCGCGAGCGCGAAGTGCTCAAGCTCATCGCCGAGGGCAACACCAACCAGGACATCGCGGAAGTCCTCTGCCTCAGCCGCAAGACGGTCGAGACGCACCGCGGCAACATCATGGAGAAGCTCGGCCTCCACAAGGTCACGGACCTCGTGAAGTACGCGATCAGAGAGGGAATGGTCGGCCTCGACTGAACCGTCTTCGCGCGGCCCGTCGGCACTTGTCCAACCCGGCCTGTCGGGCGCTCTTCCTCCCTGAGACATGTGGGACTGCGGGCCTCCACATTTTGTACAGAACGAGGGAGGCTTCAGTCTCGCGTTCGTGTTACGTTGTATCTTGTGAAAGTTGTCACGCGGGGGAGCCGCGACGGCGCGGTGCACGGGTGTCGGTCCCGGAGGGGAGCCGAGCGTGCGCGGCGCGGCCGCCGTGCCCGGCGCCGGATCGCACGGTGCGGGACGCCCGCAGTACGTCTTCACGCTCCGGCTCCCAGGCGGGACGCGGAGCTCGTGCATCAGCTCGGCGGATGACGGACTGGAGAGGAGAATGACGGAGCTAGCGACGACAGCTGAAGCCAAAGCGCTTCACAAGCAGTTCTGCGAAGACGTCATGGGCATGCCCGGCGGCGAGAAGATCAGCATCTGCCAGCAGTGCGGCACCTGCACCGGGTCGTGCCCCACCAGTTACCTCATGGACTGGGGCCCCCGCGAGATCATCGCCGCCTTCCGCGCGGGGATGATCGACAGGGTCGTCAAGAGCAACACCATCTGGCTCTGCACGTCCTGCTACTACTGCACGGTGCGCTGCCCGGCCGGCATCAAGATCACCGATCTGATGTACGAGCTCAAGCGCATGGCGATCAAGTACGACCTCGCCCCCAAGGACGGCAAGTCGCCGGCCATGACCAAGTACTTCGTCGACAGCGTGCACAAGCACGGCCGCAATCACGAGGTCGAGCTCATGGCCAAGTTCAGCATGACGAAGGACTGGGGCCTGCCCTTCAAGTTCGCGGGTACTGGTCTCAAGCTCTTCAGCGCCGGCCGCCTGCCGCTGTTCGCCAAGAACATCAGGGGCCGCGAGGAGCTGGACAAGATCAGCGCCTACCTCGAGGCCCAGGAGGCGAAGGCACGATGAGGTACCTCTACTATCCAGGCTGCTCGTCGGAGGCCACGGGCAAGGCCTACGACATGTCCACCCGCGCCATGATGGAGAAGCTCGGCGTCGAGCTCATCGAGCTGGACGACTGGAACTGCTGCGGGGCCACCAGCTACTTCAACGTGCGCGAGCTGGACTCGTTCGCCATCGCGGCGCGCAACCTCGCCATCGCCCAGCAGCAGGGCGACGAGGACCTCTGCGTGATCTGTAACGCCTGCTACACCACGCTGGCCAAGACCAACCGGTACATCGAGGAGAGTCCCGAGGTGCATGCCGCGGTCAACGGCGCGCTGGGCGCGGTGGATCGCTCCTACGACGGCACGAAGGCGGTGCGCCACGTCATGGACGTGCTCGTCAACGACGTGGGCCTCGAGGCGCTCGAGCAGAAGGTCACCCGGCGCCTCACCGGCGTCAAGGTGGCGCCCTACTACGGCTGCCAGTACTCGCGCCCCATGGGCGCCTTCGACGATCCCGAGTTCCCGACCACGATGGACGCCTTCTTCAGGGCCCTCGGCGCTGAGGTCGTGGACTACCCGGGCAAGGTCAAGTGCTGCGGGGGCATGATGATGCTCACCAGGGAGGAGGGCGCGCTGCGCCTCTGTCACGAGCTCCTCGAGGGCGCCAAGAGGTCGGGCGCCGACGTGATCGTCTGCGCCTGCCCGCTCTGTGAGATGAACCTGGAGGGCTACCAGCCGCGCGTCAACAAGACCTTCGGGACCGACTACGACATCCCGGTGATGTACTTCACGCAGCTGGCGGGACTCGCGTTCGGCGCCAGCCCCAAGCAGCTGGCCCTCGACAAGCAAGTCGTCCCCTGTGACCGCGTGGTCGCGGCCATCCCGGCGTGAATAGCCGCCGTAGGCAAGCTGTCGAGCGGGGCATCGGAGGGGCACCGCTCCGCGGCGAGGAGGAAATCGAACATGCCTGACGAGAAGATCGCCGTCTACTTCTGCCACTGCGGCAGCAACATCGCCGGCAAGGTCGACGTGGACGCAGTCGTCGCCTGGGCCGCGGAGCAGCCCAACGTGGCGGTGGCCCGCGAGTACAAGTACATGTGCTCGGACCCGGGCCAGGACCTCATCAAACAAGACATCCAGAAGCTCGGCGTGGATCGCGTCGTCGTGGCGGCCTGCTCGCCGACGATGCACGAGCCCACGTTCCGCAAGGCCGCGGCCGACGCGGGCCTCAACCCGTTCCTGCTGCAGATGGCCAACGTGCGCGAGCACTGCTCCTGGGTCACGGAGGACAGGGACGAGGCCACCGAGAAGGCCAAGCGCATCCTCAACGCGCAGATCCACCGGCTGCCGTTCAACCAGCCGCTGGACGCCATCGAGGTGCCGGTCAACCCGGCCGTGATGGTGGTCGGCGGCGGCATCGCCGGCATCGAGGCGGCGCTCAAGCTCAGCGCCACCGGCAAGAAGGTCTACCTGGTCGAGAAGAAGCCGTCCATCGGCGGCCACATGGCGATGTTCGACAAGACCTTCCCGACGCTCGACTGCGCCGCCTGCATCCTCACCCCGAAGATGTCGGCCGCGGGCAAGGACCCCAACATCGAGATGCTCGCCTACAGCGAGGTCGAGGAGGTCGACGGCTACGTCGGCAACTTCAAGGTGAAGGTGCGCAAGAAGGCGCGCTACGTGGACACCGACACCTGCACCGGCTGCGCCGCCTGCCAGGAGGTCTGCCTGGTGCGCAAGGTGCCGAGCGAGTTCGACCAGGGCCTGGGCAAGCGCAGCGCCGTCTACATCCCGTTCCCGCAGGCCGTACCGCTGCGCGCCACCATCGACCCGGCCAACTGCCTCACGCTCAAGGGCAAGAAGTGCAAGCAGCCCTGCACCACGGCGTGCGGCCCGGGCGCCATCGATTTCGAGCAGCAGGACGAGATGCTCGAGCTCGAAGTGGGGGCCATCATCATGGCCACGGGCTTCGAGCTCTGGGAGCCGGACGCCGATCCGCGGTACGGCTACGGGCGCCTCGACAACGTGATCAGCAGCCTCGAGTTCGAGCGCATCTCCAATGCCTCGGGGCCCACCGGCGGGCACATCGTCTGCAAGAACGGCGAGGCGCCCAAGTCGGTCGCCATCCTGCACTGCATCGGCAGCCGCGACATGAACCACCAGGAGTACTGCTCGCGCGTCTGCTGCATGTACTCGCTCAAGTTCGCGCACCTCATCAAGGAGCACCTGCCCGAGACCGAGGTGTACGAGCTGTACATCGACATGCGCTGCTACGGCAAGGGCTACGAGGAGTTCTACCGCCGCCTCATGGAGGAGGGCGTGCACATGGTGCGCGGCCGCGCCGCCGAGGTGAGCGACCTGCCGATGTCGCCCGAGGAGGAGGGGCACCTGATCGTGAAGGCCGAGGACACGCTGCTCGGCATCGTGCGCCGCATCCCGGTGGACATGGTCATCCTCTCGAGCGGCCTCTCGCCGGCCAAGGACGCCAAGAGCGTCGCCCAGACCTTCGGGTTCGGCTGCTCGGCCAACGGCTTCTTCCTCGAGCGTCACCCCAAGCTCGAGCCGGTGAGCACGGTGACCGACGGCATCTTCATCGCCGGCTGCTGCCAGTACCCCAAGGACATCCCGGACACGGTCGCCCAGGCCGGCGCCGCCGCCGCGGGCGCGCTGGCGCTGGTCGACAACGCCACCGTCAAGGTCGAGCCCACGATCTCGTACATCGATCCGGAGAAGTGCTCCGGATGCCATATCTGCGTGAGCCTCTGCCCCCACGCCGCGATCCAGTACAACGAGGAGCTGGGCGTCGCCGAGGTCATCTCGGCCGCCTGCAAGGGCTGCGGGGTCTGCGTCGCCGCCTGCGGCAGCAACGTGCCGCAGCAGAGCGGCTATCTCGACGCGCAGATCTTCGCCGAGATCGAAGGGGCCATGGCCCTCTGAGGCCGTGCGTCAGTGAAGGAGAGCACAGTGAGTGATCAGTTCGAACCTCGTCTGATCGGGTTCCTCTGCCGCTGGTGCAGCTACAACGGCGCCGACCTCGCCGGCACCTCGCGGCTCAAGTACCCGGCCAACATGGTACCCATCAAGACCAACTGCTCGGGACGCGTCGACCCGACGCACATCCTGAAGGCCTTCAAGGAAGGCGCCGACGGCGTGCTCATCGCCGGCTGTCACCCGGGCGACTGCCACTACATCAACGGCAACTACCGCACCGCCGGCCGCTACCCGCTCGTCGAGAAGCTCCTCGAGCAGCTGGGCCTCGAGCCGGGCCGCGTGCGCCTCGAGTGGGTCTCCGCCGCCGAGGGCGAGAAGTTCCAGCGCGTGGTCACGGAGTTCACCGAGGAGATCCGCGCCCTCGGGCCTCTGGGCTGGGGCGCGCAGTTCCACGACGAGTCCGGCGACGCGGCCGAGGCCGTGAGGGAGGCGGTGCCGGCATGAGTAGCCCTCGTAGCAAAGCTATCGAGCGGGGCACCGAAGGGGCACCGCTCGGCAAGTTCAAGTTCGCCATGTACTGGGCCGGGAGCTGCGGCGGCTGCGAGATCGCCCTGCTCGAGATCAAGGACAAGATCGTCGAGGTCGACCAGAACTTCGACGTCGTGTTCTGGCCCGCCGCCACCGACTTCAAGTACAAGGACCTCGAGGCCTACGACGACGGCTACATCGACGTCTGCCTCTTCAACGGCTGCATCCGCAACAGCGAGAACGAGCACATCGCCCGGGTGCTGCGCGCCAAGAGCAAGGTGCTCGTCGCCTTCGGCGCCTGCGCGTCGATGGGCGGCATCCCCGGTCTCGCCAACCTCGCCAGCGCCCAGGAGATCAAGGACCTCGTCTACATCGCAGAACCCCTCGGTCGACAACCCCGACGGCGTGTACCCGCAGGAGCACTTCACGGTGCCCGAGGGCGAGCTCGACCTGCCGCACATGTACGACACGGTCAAGACGCTCGACCAGACGGTCGACGTGGACTACTACATGCCGGGCTGCGCGCCGGAGGCGCACCAGATCGCGGCGGTGCTCGACGTGGTCACCGCCGCGCTCAAGGGCGAGGGCGAGCTGCCGCCCAAGGGCGCCACCATAGGCGTCGCCCCCAAGACCTGCTGCGACGAGTGCGAGCGCGTCAAGGAAGAGAAGAAGATCAGCGGCTTCAGGCGGATCTGGGAGTTCCTGCCCGATCCCGAGAAGTGCCTGCTCGAGCAGGGCCTCGTGTGCATGGGCCCCGCCACGCGCGCCGGCTGCGGGGCCCGCTGCACGGGCGTCGGCATGCCGTGCCGGGGCTGCTACGGCGCCCCCGAGGGCGTCCTGGACCAGGGCGCCAAGATGCTGAGCACGGTGGCGTCCATCGTCGACGCCCCCACGCCCGAGGAGATCGCCGAGATCGCCGCGACCGTCCCCGACCCCGTGGGCACCTTCTACCGCTTCGGTCTCCCCAGTTCGCTGCTCAGGAGGGCGAGGGTCTGATGAAAAAGGTAAGCGTCGATCCCATCACCCGTCTCGAGGGTCACGGCAAGATCGAGATCTTCGTCGACGACGACAACAAGGTCCAGAACGTCTACTTCCAGATCCCCGAGCTGCGCGGCTTCGAGCGCTTCTGCGTCGGCCGCCCGGTCGAGGAGCTGGCGCGCATCACGCCGCGCATCTGCGGCGTCTGCCCGGAGGCGCACCACATGGCGGCCACCAAGGCCATCGACGCCGTCTTCGGCGTCGAGCTCGGCGCCCGCCGGCCGCAAGCTGCGCGAGCTGCTCTACAACACGTTCTACGTGACCGACCACACCACGCACTTCTACATCCTCGCCGGCCCGGACTTCATCATGGGCCCGGAGAGCGACCCGGCCACGCGCAACATCCTCGGCGTCATCGGCAAGGTCGGCCTCGAGACCGCGGGCGCGATGATCAAGCTGCGCGCCGAGGCCGCCGAGGTCATCAGCATGATCGGCGGCAAGCAGATCCACCCGGTCTGCGGCCTGCCCGGCGGCGTGAGCCAGGCGATCACGGCGGAGCAGCGCGACCGCATCGTCGAGGTCACGGCGGCGCAGGTCGAGTTCGCCAAGTTCACGCTGCAGCTCTTCGACGACGTCGTGCTCGGCAACAGCGCCTACGTCGACCTCATCAAGAGCGACATGTTCACGCACCAGACCTACTACATGGGGATGGTCGACGAGAACAACAAGGTCAACTTCTACGACGGCAAGGTGCGCGTCGTCGGGCCCGACGGCGTGGAGCACGAGAAGTTCGACGGCAAGGACTACCTGGCGCACCTCGCCGAGCACGTCGAGCCCTACAGCTACCTCGTGTACCCGTACCTCAAGAGCGTCGGCTGGAAGGGCTTCGTCGACGGCAAGGACTCGGGCGTGTACCGCGCCTCGCCGCTGAGCCGCCTCAACGCCGCCGACGGCATGGCCACGCCGCTCGCCCAGCAGGAGTACGAGCGCTTCTACAGCACGCTGGGCGGCAAGCCGGTGCACGCCACGCTCGCGACGCACTGGGCGCGCCTCGTGGAACTGCTCTACGCGGCGGAGCGCGCCCACGAGCTGGCCACCGACCCCGAGATCATCGATCCCAACGTGCGCACCATCCCCACCGGGATCGTGGGCGAGGGCGTCGGCGTCGTCGAGGCCCCTCGCGGCACGCTGTATCACCACTACAAGACCGACGACAAGGGGATCGTCACCAACGTCAACCTCATCGTCGGCACGACCAACAACAACGCCGCCATCTCCATGTCGCTCAAGAAGGCCGCCGAAGGCCTGCTCACCGGCGGCAAGGAGATCAGCGAAGGCAACCTCAACATGATCGAGATGGCCTTCCGCGCCTACGACCCCTGCTTCGGCTGCGCCACGCACACGCTGCCCGGCGACATGCCGCTCGAGGTCACGGTGAAGCGCGAGAGCACGCGCGAGGTCGTCACCAGGGTCAAGAGGAACATGTGACGTGACCTCCACGCTCGTCCTCGGCATGGGCAACCCGATCCTGTCCGACGACGGGGTCGGGTTGCTCGTCGCCGAGCGCCTCGGCCGCGCGCCGCTGCCCGACGATGTGGAGGTGCGCCAGAGCGAGGTCGGGGGGCTTCGCTTGCTCGAACTTGTGCGGGGATTCACGCGCGTCATAATTATCGATGCGCTCAAGAGCCCGGAGGAGAGCGGGCGGCGGCCGGGCGAGGTCGTCCGCTACGAGGCCAAGGACTTCAAGGGCGGGCACCGCTACGGCTCCGCCCACTCGATCGGCCTCGACACCGCCCTCGAGCTCGGCCACAAGCTCGGCTACGACATGCCCGAGGAGGTCATCGTGTTCGCCATCGAAGCTCTCGATGTGGAGACGTTCGGCGAGGAGCTCTCGGGCCCGGTGGCCGCGGCGGCGGAACGCGTGATCGCGCTGGTCCGCGAGGAGGTGGAGGCGGCGTGAGCGGAGCCGGCATCGTCGTCTTCACGAGCCACGGGCTCCCGGCGCTGCGCGCCGCGCTGCGCGGGCTGCACGACACAGTCACCGAACCAGTCGACCTCGTGGTGTTCGCCAGCGACTGCCCGGAGCAGGTCGCCACCTACCTCGTGCGCCAGTACCTGCGCGGCCGCATCAGCGGCTTCCAGCTGGAGAGCGGCCGCACGCGGAACCACTGCGGGCTGGACCGCGCCTACCACCTCGTGAGGGGCGACTACCTGGTGCGCGTGGACGACACGCTCGAGTTCGGCGCGGGGTGGCTCGAGCGCGCGGTGGCCGCCCTCGAGGCGGACCCCGACGATCGGCTGTCTCTCGCTGGTGCAGCCGCCTGACTACCACCGCGGCCGCGGGCGGCCGCGCACGGTGCACGTCGAGCCGCTGCCGGTGGAGCGCCTCGACATGCGCTGCTTCGTCACGCGGCACGAGCTGGTGTCGAGCCACGAGTGCGAGCTCATGAGCGAGCAGCAGGACGACGGCTGCGTCTTCCAGCGCTTCCTGGGCGAGCAGGGGCGCACGCTCGCCTATCTGCCCGGGCTGGTCACGGCTCTGGACCTGGCGGACCTGCCGCGCGCACAGGACGCCTGCGCGTACGAGGCCGAGCTGCCGGTGCACGCGGGCGCCACCGGCGCCATGCAGCGCCTCGAGCAGGCCTACGACCTCGGCGACGACGTGCTTCTCACCTGCATGGCCTGCGGCGCCACGGAGCTCGAGGTGCTGGCGGCGCGCATCCGTTTCTGCGAGCCGCATCAGGTCGCCATCGGCTACTGGTACGAGCTGCGCTGCCCCGAGTGCGGCGAGCTCCACTACAAGGACGACTACCAGTTCCGATGCCCGGCGTGAACCGACAGAGCGGCGCCGGGGAGGAGCGCGCGGCCGTGAGGCTGAGCGTCCGCGGCGTGGTCCAGGGCGTGGGCTTCCGGCCCTTCGTCTACGCCCTCGCCCGGCGCTGCGCGCGTGAGCGGCTGGGTGCGCAACACCTCCGCCGGCGTGGAGATCCTCGCGGAAGGCACGCCGGCCGCCGTCGAGGGCTTCGTGGACGCGCTGCCGCGCGAGGCCCCGCCGCGCTCGCACATCGCCGAGTACGAGCGGGCGACGGCCGAGCCGGAGGGCGCGGTCGCCTTCGTGATCCTGGAGCAGCGTCGTGGACCCGGGCGCCTACCAGCTGGTGTCACCCGACATCGCCACCTGCGACGACTGTCGCCGCGAGGTCCTCGACCCGACCGACCGGCGCCACGACTACCCGTTCACCAACTGCACCAACTGCGGGCCCCGGTTCACGATCATCGAGGACCTGCCCTACGACCGTGAGCGCACCACGATGCGGCACTTCCCGCTTTGCCCGGCCTGCCGGGCGGAGTACGAGGACCCGGCCGACCGGCGCTTTCACGCCGAGCCCAACGCCTGCCCGGTGTGCGGGCCGCGCGTGCGTCTCCTGCGCCGCACGCGGGACGGCGGGATCGTGGAGCTCGCCGCCGGCGAGCCGGACGATCCCGCCGCGCCCATCCGCGCGGCCGCCGGGCTGCTGCGCGACGGCGAGATCCTCGCCGTCAAGGGGCTCGGCGGCTTCCACCTCGCCTGCGACGCCACCAGCGGCGAGACCGTGCGCCGCCTCAAGGAGCGCAAGCGGCGCCCGCACAAACCCCTGGCCGTGATGTTCGCCGACCTGGCGCAGCTCGCCGCGCACTGCCGCGCGGACGCGCCGGAGACGGAGCTGCTCGCCTCGCCCGAACACCCGATCGTGCTGCTGGAGTGGCGCAACGTCGGGCCCTCCGGGGAGACCGGCGCTGAGCTCGGAGGTGGGGGAGAGGCGGCGGTGGACCCCGAGGTCGCGTGCGGCCAGCGCTACCTCGGCGCGATGCTCCCCTACACGCCGCTGCATCTGCTTCTGCTGCGGGCGGCGGGGAGGCCCCTGGTCATGACCAGCGGCAACCTGGCGGAGGAGCCGATCGTCAAGGACTGGGGCGACATCGCACGGCTCACGCCGATCGCCGACGCCTATCTGGTCCACGACCGGGAGATCGCCGTGCGCTACGACGACTCGGTGGCGCAGGTGCGCGACGGCCGGCCGCGGCTCATCCGCCGCGCCCGCGGCTACGCCCCGTTCCCGCTGCCCCTGCCGCGGCCGCTGCCGCAGACGCTGGCCTGCGGCGCCGAGCTCAAGAACACCTTCTGCCTCACGCGTGATGCCAACGCCTTCCTGAGCCCGCACATCGGCGACCTCGAGAACCTCGAGACGCTGGAGCACTACGAGGCCAGCATCGATGCGTACAAGCGCCTCTTCCGTCTGGAGCCCGAGGTCGTGGCCTACGACCTCCATCCCGAGTACCTGGCGACCAAGTTCGCCCTCGGCCTGCCCCAGGCGGACAAGGTGGCGGTGCAGCACCACCACGCGCACGTGGCGGCGCGCATGGTCGAGCACGGCCGCGAGGCGCCCCTCATCGGCGTGAGCATGGACGGCCTCGGCTACGGCGACGACGGCGTGCTCTGGGGCGGGGAGGTGCTGGTGTGCGACCTCCTCGGCTACCGGCGCGTGGCCCACCTCGAGGCGTTGCCGCTGCCCGGCGGTGCGGCGGCGATCGCCGCGCCCTGGCGCACGGCGCTGGGCTGGAGCTACGCCCTGCTCGGGGAGGACGGGCTCGAGCGGGCGGCGCGGCTGCTGGGCAGCCGCGCCGGCGTCCTCGAGCCCGTCCCGTCCGTCGAGGAGATCGCCGCCGTGCGCGCGCAGGTCGACGCCGGCGTCAATGCGCCGCTCACCACGAGCGCCGGCCGGCTGTTCGACGCCGTGGCCGCGCTGGCCGGCGTGCGCCACGCCGTCACCTACGAAGGCCAGGCCGCGATCGAGCTGGAGATGCGCTCGGCCGCCGGCGCCGCGCCGTACCCCCTGGTCATCGACGGCGTCGTCCCGGCGGGCCATGCCGGGGACCCGGCGGTCGTGCGCCTCGCGCCGCTGTTCGCCGGCGTCCTCGACGACCTCGAGGCCGGCGCGACCGCCGGCGCCTGCGGCTCCCGCCTGCACGCCACGGTCGCGGACCTCGTGTCCGTTCTCTGCCGCCGGGTGCGCGAGGCCGGCGGCCTCACGGCCGCGGCGCTCGCCGGCGGCGTGTTCCAGAACCGCCTGCTCGTGCACCTCTGCGAGGCGCGCCTCGCGGCCGGCGGCTTCGAGGTCCTGGGCGCGGGACTGGTGCCCACCAACGACGGCGGCGTCTCAGTGGGGCAGGCCGCGGTGGCGGGCTATACTGTGCTCAAACGCCGCGGCGAGCTCGGCTAGCGCCGCCGGCCAGGCCCACGGGATCCCCCTATGTGTCTCGCTCTCCCCATGCGTATCACCGCCGTCGAGGGCACGCTCGCGACCATCGCCGCCGCGGGGCTCGAGCAACGCTGCAGCATCATGCTCGTGCCGGACGCCCGCGTGGGCGACTACGTGCTCGTGCACGCGGGGTTCGCCCTCAACGTCATCGACGAGGCCGAGGCGCACGAGACGTACGATCTGCTGCGCGAGATCGGCGGGCTCGGCGACGTCGAGCCCGGCGACGCCACGCCGGGAGGGGCCGGGCTCGACCTGCCCGGGGACGCCGATGGCGGCGGCTGACACGCTGCGTCGCCTCGCCGAGGCGCTCGAGGCCGAGGCGCCCGCGGGCCTGACGTTCATGGAGGTGTGCGGCACGCACACCATGGCCGTGGCCCGCTACGGGCTGCGCCAGCTGCTCCCACCCGGCGTGCGCCTGGTCTCGGGGCCCGGCTGCCCCGTCTGCGTGACGGCGATGGCGGACCTCGACCGTGTGGCGGCGCTCGCGCGCCTGCCGCACGTGACGCTGGTCACCTTTGGCGATCTCGTGCGCGTGCCGGCGTCCCACACCACCCTGGCGGCCGAGCGTGCCGCCGGCGCGGACGTGCGCGTCGTGTACTCGGCGCGCGACGCCGTCGAGATCGCGGCGCGCGAACCCGCGCGGGAGGTGGTCTTCGCCGGCATCGGGTTCGAGACCACGGCGCCCACCACGGCGGCGGCGCTGCTCGAGGCGCGCGGGCGCGGCCTCGCCAACTTCTCCCTGCTCAGCCTCCACAAGACGATGCCGGCGGCGCTCAAGGCACTGCTGGACCTGGGCGAGACCCCGGTGGGCGGCTTCCTGCTGCCGGGGCACGTGAGCGTGATCACCGGCACGGGCTGCTACGAGTTCCTGCCTCGCGACTACGGCGTGGCCGGCGTGGTGGCGGGCTTTGAGCCTCACGATGTCCTCGAGGCCCTGCTGATGCTCGTGCGCCAGCCCGCGCCGGCCGTCACTATCGAGTACACGCGCGCCGTGCGGCCCGAGGGCAACCTCGTGGCCCAGCGCCTCCTCGAGCAGGTGTTCGAGCCCTGTGACTCCGACTGGCGCGGTCTCGGCGTCATCCCGCGTTCCGGGCTGGCCATCCGCGAGGAGTTCGCGGCGCACGACGCGGCGCGGCGCTTCGCGGTGGACCCGGGTCCGGCTCTCGAGCCGGCCGGCTGCCGCTGCGGCGAGGTGCTGCGCGGCGTCACCGACCCGGCGGCGTGCGCCCTCTTCGGCGGGCGCTGCACGCCGGAGGACCCCGTCGGCGCCTGCATGGTGTCCAGTGAAGGCGCCTGCGCGGCGCGCTACCGCTACCGGGGCCTCGATGACTGACCGCCTGCGCCCGAGCCGGGGCGCCGCCGGCGAGCGCGTTCTATTGGGCCACGGCAGCGGCGGCAGGCTCTACCGCGACCTCGTGAAGGACGTGTTCGTCGCGGCCTTCGCCAACCCGGTGCTCGAGCGACTCGACGACGCGGCGCTGCTGGCGCCGCTGGGGCGCATCGCCTTCACCACCGACAGCCACGTGGTGCAGCCGCTCACCTTCCCCGGGGGCGACATCGGCCGGCTCTCGGTGGCCGGCACCGTGAACGATCTGGCGACGGCGGCGGCGCGGCCGCTGGCGCTGGCCGCCGCCTTCGTCATCGAGGAGGGCTTCGCGCTCGCCGACCTGCGCGCCGTCTGCGCCAGCATGGCGGCCACGGCGCGCGAGGCCGGCGTGCCGATCGTCACCGGCGACACCAAGGTGGTGGAGCGCGGCGCCGCGGACGGTCTCTTCATCACGACCACCGGCGTCGGCGAGGTCGTGGTGGCGCACGAGCTCGGCGCCGCGGCGCTGCGCGACGGCGACGCCGTGATCCTCAGCGGCAGCATCGGCGATCACGCCGTCGCGATCCTCGCGGCCCGGGGCGAGTTCAACTTCACCGCCCAGGTGCAAAGCGACTGTGCGCCGCTGTGGGACGTCGTCGACGCGGCGCTCGCCGGCGCGCGCGCCGCCGGCGGGCAAGAGGCTCTGCGTTTTCTGCGCGACCCCACGCGCGGCGGCCTCACCACAGTACTGGCCGAGCTCGCCGAGGAGTCCGGCCTCGGCATCGAGGTCGAGGAAGAGGCGATCCCCGTCTCGCCGGCGGTACGCTCGGTGTGCGACCTGCTCGGCTACGACCCGCTCACGCTCGCGAACGAGGGCAAGATGGTGCTCGTCGTGGACCCCGAGGCGGCCGACGCCGTGGTCGCTGCCGTCCAAAGGGTGGAGCACGGCCGTGAGGCGCGGCGCATCGGCTTCGTCACCGCCGCCCATCCCGGCCGGGTCGCGCTGCGTACCGAGTTCGGCACGCGCCGGGTGCTCGACATGCCCGTGGGAGAACTGCTGCCGCGGATCTGCTAGCGGGCCTGTGTCCGGCTCGTCGCGCCCGTGGCCCAACCCGAAGGAGCAACATGGCAAAGGGACCGGCAGGACCTCAAAAGAGGACCGCCGTCACGCGGAAGACGCCGAGCGCTCCGCAGCCGCGACCGACCATGCCTCGCTGGCTCAAGTACACGCTCGCGGGGCTGATCGTGTTCACCTTGACGCTGCGGACTTCGCCGGCGATCCCGCTCCTCGTGTGCGCATTCGCGCTCGGACTCGGGGTCTGGCAGCTCTGGCAGCGCCGCGCCCGGCTGTGGTGGACGGGGGCGATGTTCGTCGCCGTCGGCCTCTACGTGCTTGGCCTCGTCCTCGTGCGCTGGTACGAGCCGTTCTGGTTCCTCTACTTCGCCGCCTGGATCTTCGTCATCGTCTCGCTGGTGGCCGAGGCCGGGCGTTCGATGGAACAGCGGAGGGCGGCGCGCAGCGGGTGAAGTCGGCGGGCTCCGCCGCTGCCCGTCAGGCGTACCCGCTCAGGAGGCTTCCCAATGTGTTCCGGTCCCTGGTGGTCGCCTGGGTCTTGCCCAAGGCGGCAAGGGGCAGCGATCGCCGGTGGCAATGGAGCCCGGTCGCGGATTCGAACCGCGGACCCCCTCCTTACCATGGAGGTGCTCTGCCTGCTGAGCTAACCGGGCAAGCTGGTGGGGGAGCTAGGATTTGAACCTAGGTAGGCTGCGCCAACGGATTTACAGTCCGCCCCCTTAACCACTCGGGCACTCCCCCAGGAGCGAAGTCAGATGCTAGAGGAAACGCGGCCCCCTTTCAACCTTCACAGGCACGGCCGTCCAGGGGTCGTACGCAGGGAAGAGGGAGCCGGAGAAGGAGGCGGCCGCCCGTCCAGGGGGAGGCGGGCGGCCGCGGCGACCAACTGTCGCCACCATGCCGCGCCCGGGGCTGAGGAAGTCGGCCGAGGCGCTTGTGACGACAGGCACATTCTAGCCGAGATACCGGCCTGGACAAGCGCAGCTTGGCCGAACAGGCGAGGCCGGCCTTGGTCAGGATGTCGCACGTGGCCGTCATTTGTGGGGCCCGGCCGCGCCGTCCCGCCGCGTCAGTTCGACCGGATTGAGCGCGGCGGCCGGCGTGTGGTACCGTAGGCATCCGCCGTGGCGGCGTAGCTCAGCTGGTCAGAGCAGCGGAATCATAATCCGCGTGTCGTAGGTTCGAGTCCTACCGCCGCTACCAGGCCTTTTCGGCTCCTCGCACCGCTGTCAGAGCGTCGCACGTCGACGCCCTCGCGGTGCGGACCGCGACGGCCGCGGGTTGCGTGCGACCCCGTGGCGTGCGCCCGGCCTCGTGCAGCGAGCAGAACGCCGCCGAGTTGTACGTGGAGAGCAGGGTGCCGCAGCCCGGTTCCTCGCAGACGCGCCCGCGTCCGTAGGCCAGGACTCGATGGCTGCTCCTGCTGGTGCTGGGAGACTGGAAGGAACCTACCGCACGGGACTTCACGCGGAGGGTGGAGCGGGGCGGGGAGAGCCCATGGGTGGACCTTTCCGTAGACTGCTCCAGTATACGCGTTTCTGCATACGAAATATACCGTGGGCAGCCTCACGCGGCGACTCTGCGCGGTGCTGCCGTCGCGGTCAGGCGCCCGGGCCCCCCGGTCCGCTGACGACGCTTCCGGCGGTCTCGCCGCCGTCCATGACGATCACCGAGCCGGTGAAGTAGGCGGCCTCGTCCGAGGCCAGGTAGGCGAAGAGGCCGGCGATCTCCTCGGGGGTGGCATGACGCCCGAGGGGGATCCGGCTGTCGACGGCCTCGAGCATCTCCGGCGTGTACTCGGCCGCCTGCATCGGCGTGAGCACGTAGCCGGGGCACACGGCGTTGACGCGGACGCGCGGTGCCCATTCGAGCGCCAGTGACCTCGTGAGCGCCACGAGGCCCGCCTTGGTGGCGTTGTAGTCGGCGTAGTAGCGATAGCCGACGAGGGCGTTGGTGGAGGCGGTGTTGAGGATGACCCCACCCCTGCCCTCGAGCATCAGGCGGCCGGCCGCCTGCGCCGCCCAGAAGGCGCCGCTGAGGTTGGTGGCGACCACCTGGTCCCACTGTTCGGGCGTGATGTCCGCCGCCGGGCTGCGCATGCTGACCCCGGCGTTGTTGACGAGCACGTCGAGGTCGCCGACGAGCGTGAACGCCTGCTCGATCTGGCCGCGGTCGCCGACGTCGCAGGCGATGCCGCCGGGTCCCGGGCGCCGCGCCAGCACGATGACCTCGGCGCCCTCGTCGCGGAAGCGCCTCACCGTGGCCTCGCCGATGCCGCTGGAGCCGCCGGTGACCACCACGCGCTTGCCGCCCAGACCCTTCATGCCGCTCCTCCTTCGCGCCGCCGCCTCGGGCCGATAGTATCGCACGGTGGGCAGCGACCCCTTCATCGGCGTGCTGAGCGACACGCACGGCTTCTACGAGCCGGCGCTGGACGACCTGTTCGCCGGCGCGGCGCACATCGTGCACGCCGGCGACATCAACGACTACGAGACGCTGGAGCGCCTGCGGCGGCTCGCGCCGGTGACCGCGGTCGCCGGCAACACCGACCTCGGCGATCCCTGGCTCGAGCTGCCCTGGGAGGTGGAGACCGAGATCGCCGGTCTGAAGACGATCGTCTGCCACATCGGCGCCAGCCTGATGAGCCGCCACGATCCGGTGGCCGAGGGCGCCGACCTCGTGATCAGCGGGCACAGCCACCGCGCGGCCGTGGAGTGGCGCGGGCGGACGCTGTTCCTCAACCCGGGGTCGGCCGGGCGCCCGCGCTTCGGGCAGCCGCGTACCTGCGCGCTGGTGACGGTCACCGGCGGCCGCCCCGAGCCGCTCATCGTCACGCTGGACTAGCCGGGACGAGCGCATCGTTCGGCGCGTCGCCTACCGCCGCGCAAGTCTTTCGGCGCAGCGCCGGCGCCGAGGAGGAAGCCACGCGCGGTAGCCGGCGGGTATACCTGTTGCAGACAGGCACACGACGATGCGCGGAGGCGCCCATCAATGACCACGCCACCAGTGACCATCTACTCGCTCACCACCTGCGGCTGGAGCCGCAAGACCAAGGCCTACTTCCAGCAGCGCGGCGTGAAGTTCTACGCCATCGAGTACGATATGGCCGGCCCCGACCTCCGCGCCAAGATCTCCGCGGAGATGCGCGAGCACGGGGCCGACGGCTTTCCCTACGTCAAGATCGGCGGGAGCGTCGTGCGAGGCTACGACCCTGCGGCCTTCGAGCGCCTGCTCAAAGGCGCCTGAAGCAGCGACGACGGAGGCTGAACACATGCCCGAGCAGAGCAAGACGGTGAGGCTGTACACGCTGAGCACCTGTCCCTGGTGCAGGAAGGCCAAGGCGTTCCTCGACGACCGTCGCGTCAAGTACAGCTACATCGACTACGACCTCGCGGAGACCGACGTCCAGGACCACATCCAGGAGGAGATGATCGCCCACAACGCGGCGGCGTTCCCGTTCGCGATGATCGGCGAGGACTTCGTCGTGGGCTACAACCCGGAGGCCTACACGCGGCTTCTGGGCCTGGAGACGGGCGAAGGCGGGGGCTGAGGGAGACGGGAGACTGGTCGGGGTGGGCGGATTTGAACCGCCGACCTCTCGGTCCCGAACCGAGCGCTCTACCAAGCTGAGCCACACCCCGACGCGGAGACGGATTCTACCCGAACGAGGCCGGTGGCGCTACCGCGCGCCGGCCTCGTTCGTGCCTGACGGACGGCGCGGCGAACGGCTCAGCAGAGGTCGTCGACGGCGGCGCCGTCCGGCAGGCCGCCGGTCACCGGCTCCGCCGGCGGGTGGCCTGCCCGCCGCAGTCGCGCCGCCCGCAGCGCCTCGAGCGCGGCCGGGAAGGGCTGAAGCGCGCGCTCGAAGATGCCCAGGCTGTAGGCGATCACGAGCCCGTAGTTGGTGATCGGCACGCCCTGCTGGCGGCAGCGCAGGATGCGCCCCAGCATGGCGCGCCGGTTGAACGTGCAGGCGCCGCAGTGGACGACGAGGTCCCAGCGGGAGAGGTCCTCGGGGAAGTCGTGACCCTGCATGTGCTCGATGTTGAGCTTGCCCCCGACGTACTGGGTGAGCCAGCGGGGGATCTTGACGCGGCCGATGTCCTCGGCGATCGGGTGGTGACTGCAGGCCTCGGCGATGAGGATGTTGGCGCCGCTCCTGAGGTCGTCCACGGCGAGCGTGCCCTCGACCTGGCTCACGAGGTCGCCCTTGAAACGGCTGAAGAGGATGCTGAAACTCGTCATCGGCACCTCGGGCGGCGTGTCCGCCGCTACCTTGAGGAAGGCCTGCGAGTCCGTGACCACCAGCCTGGGCGGGCGCTTGAGGCGCTCGATGGCGTTGCGGAGCTCGCGCTCCTTCACCACGAGCGCCATCGCGTCGCTGTCCATGAGGTCGCGGATGCTCTGCACCTGCGGCAGGATCAGGCGGCCGCGCGGCGCCTCCTTGTCGATCGGCACCACGAGCACGGCGAGCTCGCCCGAGTTCACGAGGTCGCCGAGGATCGACGGGTTGTCGATGAAGTCGGGTGGCGCCGCGTCGAGGAGGGCCTGGCGGAAGTCGAGCACGCCGCGGCCCTCGCGCGCGGCGGTCATCACCGGCGCGAGCTTGAGCTCCTGCAGGCGCGGCACCGGCGCCGGCCTGCCTACCAGGTCGCTCTTGTTGAACACGACGACCGCGGGCGTCTTGCGCTCGAGGAGCTCGTCGAGGATGCCGTCCTCGTACTCGCCCCAGGATCCGGCCTCGGTGACGAGCACGCCGAGATCGGTGCGCTCGAAGACCTGCAGGGTGCGCTTGGCGCGCAGCTCCCCGAGCGCACCCACGTCGTCGATCCCGGCGGTGTCGATGAAGAGCACCGGGCCGAGGGGCAGCAGCTCCATCGGTTTCTCGACCGGGTCCGTGGTGGTGCCGGCGAAGTCGCTGACGATGCTCACGTCCTGGCGGGTGATGGCGTTGAGCAGGCTGCTCTTGCCGACGTTGCGGCGGCCGAAGATGCCGATGTGCAGCCTCATGCCCTTCGGCGCGTCCATCAAGCTCACGAACGCACCTCCGGGAGAGGAGGCTGCCATGCGCCCGGGCGGGCGTCCCGCCCGCCATGAGCGGTTTGCAGCCTCATGCCCTTCGGCGCGTCCATCAAGCTCACGAACGCACCTCCGGGAG
The DNA here is from genome assembly GCA_963709845.1 of uncultured Thermoleophilia bacterium. Lineage (GTDB taxonomy): Bacteria > Actinomycetota > Thermoleophilia > UBA2241 > UBA2241 > CAIXSE01. Next base: position 104,693 of record CAVPXV010000001.1, on the reverse strand, counting down.
AGGAGGCTGCCATGCGCCCGGGCGGCGGCTCGGGAGCTCCTCGCGCATCAGTCCTCCACGGGGCGCCCGAGCGGCTGCGGCGTGCCGAGACGGCATACGGCCTCGGCGCTCAGCAGCTCGTCGTACTGCGCCGCGGTGAGAAGGCCATCGGCGACGACGACGTCGCGGACCGTCGCCTGCCGCTCGCGGGCGCGGCGCACGACCTCGCACGCCGCTTCGTAGCCGATCTCCGGGACGAGGGCGGTGGCGGCGGCGCTGGAGGCGTGCACGTGCGCCGCGCAGCGCGCCTCGTCGGCCTCGATGGCCTCGACGCAGAAGCGGCGCAGGGTCTCGCAGGCGCGCGCCAGCAGCGAGAGGCTGTGCAGCAGGCAGTCGGCGACCAGCGGCAGGAAGGCGTTGAGCTCGAGGCTGCCGAGGCCGCAGGCGGCGGCGATGGTGGCGTCGTAGCCGGCGACGAGCAGCGCCACCTGGCTCACCGCCTCGGGGATCACGGGGTTGACCTTGCCCGGCATGATGCTCGACCCCGCCTGCCGCTGCGGCAGGCGGATCTCGCCGAGCCCGGCCTCGGGGCCGGAGCTCATCAGGCGCAGGTCGCCGCAGACCTTGAGGAGGGTCATGGCGTGCGCCTTGAGGATGCCCGAGACCTCCACGAAGACGTCCACGTTCTGCGTGGCCTCGGTGAGGTTCTCGGCGCGCGCGAAGCCGATGCTGGTGAGCTCGCGCAGGGTATCGACGACGCGGAAGATGTACTGGCGCGGCGCCGCGAAGCCCGTGCCGATGGCCGTGCCGCCGAGGTTCACCACGCGCAGGCGTTCCTCGCACTTGTAGATGCGCCAGCGGTCGCGGTTGAGGGCCTCCGCGTAGGCGCCCATCTCGCGCCCGAGCGTGGTGAGCACGGCGTCCTGGTACTGCGTGCGCCCCACCTTGACGACGTGCGCGAACTCCTGCTCCTTGAGCTGGAACGCCTCCTGGAGGCCGACGACCTGTTCCTCGAGCTGGTGAAGCAGGCTGATGGCCGCCAGGCGCAGGGCGGTAGGGAAGGTGTCGTTGGTGCTCTGATGCAGATTGACGTCGTCGAGCGGCGAGACGCGCGCGTACGCGCCCGGCGCCTCGCCGAGCAGCTGCAGGGCGCGGTTGGCCAGCACCTCGTTGACGTTCATGTTGGTGCTGGTGCCGGCGCCGCCCTGGAGGCGGTCGACGACGATCGCCGCCGCGAGCCGGCCGTCGGCGAGCTCGCGGCAGGCGGCCTCGATGGCGTCGGCCTTGGCGTCGTCGCCCGCCCAGGCGCCGAGGGCACGGTTGGTGCGCGCGCAGGCGAGCTTGACCGTGCCGAAGGCGCGCGCCAGCTCGCGGTGTACGGGTTCGCCGGCGAGCGGGAAGTTCTCGAGGGCGCGCTCGGTGTGCACGCCGTGCAGGCTCTCCGCCGGCACGGCGACCTCGCCCAGCAGGTCGCGTTCGGCCCGGGTCCCGTCGCTCACGCGCTCTCCGCCCACCGCGGCGCCCGGCTCAGTGGCCGAACACCATCTTCTGGACGTGGACGCCGTCGACCTCGTCGAGCTTGCCCATCATCGCCGAGGCCTCGTCCTCCGTGCCGAAGAACTCGATGAGGACGACGCCGCTCGGCGAGCAGCTGCGCTCGTCGACGTCGTGCAGGCCGATGCGCGTCTTGATGTTGCAGCCGTACTCGGTGAACACCTTCTGCACGTCCACGGCGTTCTTGAGGCGGTCGCTGATGTGGATGCCGAGGATGATGTGGTCGTTCACGGGCGTCCTCTCTGGTCGTCGGTCAGGTCGTGGGTGCCGGGTTCAGCAGAGCACGTCGCGCTCGCCGCCGATCACCTTGTCGAGCATCTTGCGCGTCTGCGCGCGGCGCACGTCGTCCATCTCGCCGAGCTTGCGCGCGATGAGCTCCTCGCCGGCCGCGCGCGCCCGCTCGCTGCCGTAGTCGAGCAGGTACTCCTCGAAGGTCGCGAGGGCGTTGGGGTCGCAGTGGTGCTTGATGTCGCCGGGTTTGGCCAGGTCCATGAAGTCCATGCCGGTACGGCCGAGGCGGTAGCAGGCGGTGCAGAAGGAGGGCACGTAGCCGAGCCCCGCGACGTCGCGGATCACCTCGTCGAGGTTGCGGTGATCGCCGAGCTGGAACTGCGCCGCGTCGAACTTCTCGTCCTCGGCGTAGCCGCCGGGGTTGGTACGGCTGCCGGCGCTGATCTGGCTCACGCCGAGGGCGAAGGTCTCGCGCCGGATGTTGGGCGTCTCGCGCGTGCTCATGATCATCCCGGTGTAGGGCACGGCCAGGCGCAGGATGGCGACGATCTTGCGGAAGTCGACGTCGTCCACGGGCTGCGGCGGCGCGGCGGCCATGTCGCTGCCCGACGCCGGTTCGAGACGCGGCATGCTGATCGTGTGCGGCCCCACGCCGTAGGCGCGCTCGAGCTCGTGCACGTGCTGCATCAGCGCGAGGACCTCGAAGCGCCAGTCGAAGAGGCCGAACAGCACGCCGATGCCGACGTCGTCGATGCCGGCCTCCATGGCGCGGTGCATGCCGGTCACGCGCCAGTCGAAGTCCTTCTTCTTGCCGCCCAGGTGCACGGCCCTGTAGGTGCCGCGGTGGTAGGTCTCCTGGAAGAGCTGGTAGGTGCCGATGCCGGTGCCCTTGAGCGCGCGGAAGTCGTCCACCGAGAGCGGGGCGACGTTGACGTTGACGCGGCGGATCTCGCCGTTGCCGCGCTTGACCTCGTAGATCGTCGCGATGGAGTCGAGCACGTAGCCGAAACCCTGCTTGGGGTACGACTCGCCGGCCACGAGCAGCACGCGCTTGTGGCCCTGGTCGACGAGCAGCTCGACCTCGTGGCGGATCTCGGCCTGCGTGAGGGCGCGGCGTTTGAGCTCCTTGTTGCGCACGCGGAAGGCGCAGTAGAGGCAGTCGTTGGTGCAAAGGTTGGAGACGTAGAGCGGGGCGAAGAGCACGAGACGCGCGCCGTAGATGGCGTCCTTGACGTCGCGCGCCGTGGCGAAGAGCTCGCCGAGGAGGTCCGGGTCGCTCACCGAGGTGAGGACCGCCACCTCGTCCATTGCCAGGCCCTTCAGCTCGAGCGCCTTGGCGAGGATCTCGCGCACGCGGCCGGCGTCCTTGGTGCCCGCCGCCGCGAGCGCTTCGTCGATGGCCGCTTCGTCGATGAAGCTGCCGGTCTCGACCACACTGCTGCTGCTCATCTCATGCTCCTCGTCCGGAGTGCGCCGGTCACGCACAATCCGGCGTCGCCGGTATCTCGAAACTGAACTCCGCCCATTCGCCCTGCTTGGCGTCGGCCGTGATGCGACCCTTGTGCAGCTGGATGATGCGCCAGGCGTTGTAGAGGCCCACCCCCGTGCCGCGGCGGTTCTTGAGGGCCGGATCGTCGAGGCGCGAGAACCGCCGGAAGAGCTTGTTCTTCTCCCCCTGACTGAATCCCGGCCCCTCGTTGCGCACGGAGACCTTGAGCTTGGCCGGGCTGCCGCGGCGGGGCAAGGTCTCCTCGACGACGACGCGCACCTCACCGCCTTCGTTGCCGTACTTCACGGCGTTGTCGAGCAGGTTCACCAGCACGATGCGCAGCAGGGTGGGGTCGCAGCACACGAGCGGCGGCATCTCGGGCATCGACGTGACGAGCCTCATGTTCCTGGCCTCGAACTGCGGGCGGATGAGCTCGAAGGCCTCGTGGATGACTTCCATCGCCACGTCGACGCGCGCACACGGCTCCAGCTGCAGTTCGCCGCCCTCGACGCGCGCGAGGTCGAGGTACTCGTTGACGAGGCCGAGCAGGTACTGGCCCTTGCGCGTGATGCCCTCGATCTTCGCGCGCTGCGCGTCGCTCAGCTCGCCCAGGTAGCCCTGCGACAGCAACTGCGCGTCGGTCACCATCGACGCCACCGGGCTCTTGAGCTCGTGACTGACGAAGGCGAGCATCTGCGTGTAGGCGTAGTTCGCCTCCTCGAGCTGAGCGATGCGCCACGCCTTCTCCACGGCTTGGCTGAGCCGCTCCGTGATGGCCATCTGCAGCTCGATGTGGCGCGGCCGGTAGGCGTGCGTGCGGCGCGAGCTGCGGAAGATGAAGCCGAGGACGCGCCCCTCCACCGTCAGCGGGCAGGTGAGGTTGGAACGCACGCCCTCCTGCACCAGGCGGCGCGTGCTGCGGCTGCGCGGATGCGCTTCGAGGTAGAGGTCGAGGTTGCCGATGATGCGCGGCTGGCCCTTGACGAGCACCTCCTTGAGCGACGTCTGCTGCAGCGCCTCCGAGTAGTCCTTGTCGATCGCCAGAGGCGCGTAGGAGGCGCGGTTGTAGTAGCTGGTGACGCGCTCGCCGCGCTCGTCGACGAAGGCGAGCCCGATGCGGTCGCACGGGATGAGCGTCTGCGTGTTGTCGAAGAGGTAGTCGACGATGGCGCGCAGGGACGGGCGCGCCGCGATCTTCTGGTTCACGGTGCGCAGGACCTTGCGCTCCTCGGGCGTGATGGGCGTGAGGACGCGCGCATCGTGAAAGGGGTCGACGAAACGTGCGGTCGACGGCGGTGTCTGGTTGACGTGTTTGCCCATGGACCCAGTGTACGGGAAGCGACGGCGGGGCGCTCGCAGGCGCCCCGCCGTCGCGGCCACTCGTCGGCCCGCTACTTCTGCGGGATGTACTTGCCGCGCGCCGTGTACGAGGTGTGCAGCAGCTCGTGGCTCTTGTGCCCGCAGGGACCGTCGGTGAGGAACTCGGCGTAGGTCTGCGCCACCGCCGGGTTCTCGTAGGACTTGCGCACGCTGTAGGCCTTGTCCTCCGAGTAGATGGCCCTGGCGCGGGCGGCGCGGATCTCGGCGTTGGTCGGGATCGGCTGGCCGCCGCCGCCCAGGCAGCCGCCCGGGCAGGCCATGAACTCGATGAAGTGGCACTCGCTGAAGTGACCGCCGGCCTTGATGTCGTCCATGACCTTCTTGGCGTTGGCGGTGCCGTGCGCGACGGCCACCTTGAGGGTGGCGCCGTCGAGCCAGTTCCAGTCGGGCACCAGGTGCGCGAGGATCTCGGGCACCGGCCCGACCTTGGGGATGGTGATCTCGGCGTAGCGCACGCCCTCGAAGCCGCGCACCGGCACGATGTCGCCGTGCTCGTAGATGCTCTCGACCTTCTCGCCGGTGACCAGCTCGATGACCGTGCGCAGGGCGCTCTCCATCACGCCACCGGTGGCGCCGAAGATCACGCCGGAGCCGGTGGCGGTGCCGAAGGGGTCGTCGAAGTCGCTCTTGGGCAGGCTCGGCAGGTGCAGGCCGGCCTCCTTGAACATCTTGCCGAGCTCGCGCGTCGTGATGCCGAAGTCGACGTCCTTGAAGCCGGAGTCGTGCATCTCGGGCCGGTTGCACTCGAACTTCTTGGCCGAGCACGGCATCAGGGCGCAGCTCACGATGCTGGCCGGGTCGACGCCGAGCTTCTCGGCGTAGTACGTCTTGATGAGCGCGCCGAACATCTGCTGCGGGCTCTTGGCGCTCGAGGCGTTGGGCAGGTACTCGGGGTAGAAGTGCTCGAGGTACTTGACCCAGCCCGGCGAGCAGCTGGTGAACTGCGGCAGGGCCACGCTCTCGTCACCCTGCACCAGGGCACCGTAGAGGCGCTTGATGAGCTCGGTGCCCTCCTCGATGATCGTGAGGTCGGCGGTGAAGTTGGTGTCGAAGACGCGGTCGAAGCCGGCGCGGCGCAGGGCCGTGTTCATCTCGAACGTGACCGGCGTGCCCGGCTCGAGGCCGAAGATCTCGCCCATCGCCGCGCGCGGTGCCGGTGCCGTCTGGATGACGACGTGCTTGGTGGGGTCGTCGATGGCGGCCCACACGGCGTCCGTCTCGTCCTTGGCGTAGAGGGCGCCGGTGGGGCAGCGGTTGACGCACTGCCCGCAGTTGATACAGACGACCTCGCCCAGCGGCATGTCCTCGAAGGTCGCGATGTCGGTGTTGGCGCTGCGGTTGATCGCCTCGAGGACGCCGACCTCCTGGAGGTCGATGCAGGTGCGCACGCAGCGGCGGCAACGGATGCACTTGTCCATGTCGCGCATCACGGAGTAGCTGGAGAAGTCGGGCTCGACCTGCGACTCGGTGGGGTGCCCGAACGTGAACTCGGTGATGCCGTACTCCTCCGCCAGGGTCTGCAGCTCGCAGTTGCCGTTGCGCACGCAGCTGTAGCACTCGCCGTAGTGCTCGCTGAGCAGCAGCTCCACGACGTGGCGGCGCGCCTTGCGCACCTTGCGTGTGTGCGTGTTCACCGTCAACGCGTTGGTGATGGGGAAGACGCAGGCGGCCTGGAGCGTGCGCTGGCCCTCGATCTCGACCACGCACATGCGGCAGACGCCGGCGACCTTGAGGTCTGGATGGTGGCACAGGGTGGGGATGTCGACGCCCACGCCCTTGGCGGCGTCGAGGATGGTCATGCCGAACGGGACCCTGGTCTCGATGCCGTCGATGGTCACCGCGACGAGCGCGCCGATGGCCTCCGGGTTGTCGGACACGGGCACGGTGCTGCCGACCTGGCTCGTGGGGATGCGTGGGCCCTTCTCGTCGTGTGTCAGATTGTCGCTCATGCTCCGCTCCTCGCGGTCTCGGCCTGGGGGGCCCGGCTGGTGATCTCGTCGCCGAAGTGCTCCAGGATCGACATGAAGGCGTTGGAGCTGGTCTGGCCGAGGCCGCACTTGGAGGCGACCTGCATCGTGACGCTCAGATCGCGCAGCTCGGCGAGGTACTCGGACGTGCAGGTGCCCTCCTTGAGCCGCTCGGCCGCCTCCAGCATCTTCACGTTGCCGAGGCGGCAGGGCGTGCACTGACCGCACGATTCGTCGACGAAGAACTCGAGGAAGTTCTCGGCGACGGCGAGCATGTCGCGCTGCGGCCCGAAGACGATCACGGAGCCGCCGGTGGGGATGTCCTCGAAGGCCATCTGGCGGGCGAAGTCCTCGCGCGGCACGCAGGTGCCCGAGGCGCCGCCGATCTGCACGGCCTTGGCCTCTTCGCCGCCCACTTCCGTGAGCAGGTCGGCGACCGTGATCCCGAACGGGAACTCGTAGACGCCGGGCCTGGCGCAGTCGCCCGAGATGCTGAAGAGCTTGAAGCCGGTGGAGCGGTCGGTGCCGAAGCCCTTGAACCAGTCCACGCCCTTGGCGAAGATGCAGGCCGCGGAGGCAAGGGTCTCGACGTTGTTCACGACCGTCGGGCGGTTACGGAAACCTGCCACCACCGGGAACGGCGGGCGGTTGCGCGGCTCGCCGCGGAAGCCCTCGAGCGACTCGATGAGCGCCGTCTCCTCGCCGCACACGTAGGCGCCGGCGCCGAGGGCGACGATGATGTCGAAGTCGAAGCCTTCGACGCCGCCGACGTCCTTGCCGAGCAGGCCGGCGGCGCGACGCTTCTTGATGACCTCGTTGAGGTGAGAGCGCATGTAGGTGTACTCGCCGCGCAGGTAGACGATGCCCTCGTCGGCGCCGATGGCGCGCCCGGCGATGGTCATGCCCGCGAACACGAGGTCGGCGAACTGGCTGAGGATGACGCGGTCCTTGAACGTGCCCGGCTCGCCCTCATCGGCGTTGCAGACGAGGTACTTCTTGGGGCCCTTCTCAGCGGCGCAGAAGTTCCACTTCATGCCGGTCGGGAAGCCGGCGCCGCCGCGGCCCTTCATGCCGGAGGCGGTGATCACGTCGATGATGTCGGCGCGCGAGAGCGCGAGCGCCGCTTTGAGGCCCGCGTCGGCGTCGATGGACGCGAAGGTGAGTGTGTTGCCCTGGGTCGCGATGCTCATACGAGGTACCCCTCCTTGCGCTCGGCCGCGTGCCCGCTGTAGGCGGCACGGCACTCGGCCGCGATCTCGCGCACCTTCTCGGGGGTGACGCGCGTATGCACCCGGTCGTTGACGAGGAGCGCGGGCCCCTGATCGCACATGCCCATGCAGGCCGCCCACTCGAGCGTGAAGCGGCCGTCCGCCGAGGTCTCGCCGAAGCCGACGCCGAGCTCGGCCTCGAGGGCGCGGGCGACGGCGTCCTTGCCGGCGAGCTCGCACGAGACCGTGCGGCAGAGGCGCACGACGAACTCGCCCTGCGCCGCCGGGTGAAGAAACGCGTAGAAGGTCGCGACGCTGTAGACCTCCACGGGGTGGATGTCGAGCAGGTCGGCGACGATCTGCATGGCGTCGCTGTCGACGCCGTGGTAACGGCTCTTGACAGCTTGAAGGATCGGTATGAGCGAGCTCCGGCCCGGCCCCAGCTTGCCGACGAGGGCCGTGACCTCCGAGCGGAGCTGCTCCTGCTGCGTGACCAGCATCTCCGTCAACTCTCCTTTGCGAGCAACTTGCCGACCTTGGCGATGAGCGTCTGCGGGTCGACCGGCTTGGGCTGGAACTCGTCGACAGGGACCATCTCCTCGTCCTTGTCGATGTTCAGGCCCATGGCGGCATTCACGCTCGTGAGCATGATGATCGGGAAGGTGTGCCCGGCCTTGCGGATCTCGCGCGCCATGCGCAGACCGTCGTCCGGCTCCTCCATCATCACGTCGAGGATGAGAAGGTCCGGCCCTTCCTCCTCGATCTTCTGCATGCCGGCGGCGCGGCTTGGCGCGCCCTCGACCTCGTAGCCCTCACGCTCGAGGACGAGGCGTCCGGCCTCGACGATGTCCGGGTCGTCGTCAACGATCAGGATCTTGGGCACCACAGACTCCCTCTGTCGCTTGCCGTTCCCCTCGGCGCCGCCGCGGCGCGGGACGCCTCTCGTGGCCTTGCCGCCGCCTCCCGCAGCGCGCTCGACACGCGTGCCGACAGGCGCCGGCAGGGCGATGACGCGCGGTGGGATCGACGATCGGTGCTGGCCACTCGCTCCACAGGATCAACGTTCGACTTGGCCTCAGCTTCTCACCTGTTCTAACGCATTCCCGCCGCTTGTGCAAGGCGTCACGAGCGTTGGTCGAATCTTCTCACACCTCCTGGCCGGGTGCGAGCCGGCACCCTCAGGGAAGCCACGTGTGGATCGGGGTGGGGTATGCCCGGTGCCGCGGCCCGCAGGAGGTCAGGCCGAGGGTGCCGGGGCGGCCGCGGCGGCCTCGGCCGCGGGCTCGCCGCCGGCCGGGGCGTCGCGGAGCGTGACCGCGAAGGTGCTGCCGGCGCCGGGCTCGCTCGCCACCTCGGCGTCGCCGTCGTACATGTTGGCGATCTTGCGCACCGTGGAGAGGCCAAGGCCGCTGCCGAGGATCTTGACGGTGTGCTCGTTCTTGATGCGCGTGAACTCGTTGAAGAGCTTGGCCGCCTCGTCGGGCGCGAGACCGATGCCGGTGTCGCTCACGGCGATGCGCACGCCGTCGCCCTTGCGCGCCAGGCGCACGGCCACCGAGCCGCCGTCGCGGTTGTACTTGACGGCGTTGGAGATGAGGTTGTTGAGGACGATCTCCGCCTCACCGGCGTCGGCCATGAGCTCGACCCCCGGCTCGGCGTCGAGCTCCATGGCGATGCCGCGCCGTTCGGCGTCCACGGCGAACAGCTCCATGGACGCCTTGGCGAGCTCGCGCAGGTCGAGTCTGCGGATGACGCGCTCGCGCTGCCCTGACTCGATGCGCGTCAGGTCGAGCAGGTCCCCGATGAGCTTCTTCATGCCGTCCACGCGCACGATGCTGCGCTCCACCATCTGCAGGTTCTGGTCCTCCTCGGTGGTGCGCAGGATGTTGAGGTACCCCTCCACGGCGTTGAGCGGCGCCTTGAGCTCGTGCGCCAGCACCGAGATGAAGTTGAAGCGCACCTGGCGCTTCTCCTCGGCGAGCTTGCGCGCCTGCTTGCTGAGGATGAGCTGGCTCGTCGCCTTGCGCAGCGCGTAGCGCATCTCCTCCGGGGTGAACGGCTTGGCGAGGAAGTCGTAGGCGCCGAGCTTGGTGGCCTTCACCGCGGTCTCGAAGGTGGCGTAGGCGGTGATCATGATGGTGAGCACCTCGCGGCCCTGGCCGCTGAGGGCGTCGAGCACGTCCATGCCGCCGACGCCGGGCAGCTTGAGGTCGAGGAGCAGGAGGTCGACTACGCCGCCCTCGCTGAGGTAGATGAGGAAGTCCTCGCCGGTCGTGAAGTAACGGAACGCGAAGGTGACGTCGACGAGGACGTCGGGCACGTGCACCTTGTAGCGCTCGATGATGCGCCGCACGCCGCGGCAGAGCGCCTCCTCGTCGTCGACCATCACGACCTGCAGCGTGACCTGCTGCGGGTCCATCAGCGTCTCGCGGGCGGCGTCGGTCTGCATGTCAGCTCTCCGTGATCTCCTGCAGGCTCGCGGGATGGTCGAGCGCGGCCTCGAAGCGGGGCAGGACGATGGTGAACGTGGTCCCCGTGGGTCCCCGGCTCGGGTCGGCATTGGACTCCACGGTGATCTGCCCGCGGTGCATCTTGACGATCCCGTGGGTCACGGCGAGGCCGAGGCCCGTCCCCTTGCCCACCTGCTTGGTGGTGAAGAACGGGCTGAACAGCTTGCCGAGGTGCTCCTCGGCGATGCCGGTGCCGCCGTCCGCCACCATGAGGATGACGTTCTCCTCGGTGCCGTCCAGCGTGACCAGGATCACGCCGCCGTCGTGCATCGCGTGCTGCGCGTTCGTGAGGAGGTTGGTGAGTACCTGGACGATCTGGTCGGCGTCGACCTCCGCGACGGGATCGCCGAGGCGGTCCTCCACGCGGACGTCGATGCCCTCGTCAACGGGGATGGTGCGCAGCACTTCCTCAACGAGTGCAGGGAGATCGGTGGGCTGCCGCACGACGCGGCTCTGACGGGCGAAGTTGAGCAGCCCGGAGATGATCTTCTTGCAGCGGTTGGCCTGGTCGACGATCAGGCGCACGTCGTCGGCGACGGCGGCGTCTTCCTCGCAGTCCTCGAGCAGCAGGTTGGCGTGCAGGAGCAGGATCCCGAGCGGGTTGTTGACCTCGTGGGCGATGCCGGCGGCCAGCTGGCCCATGCTGGCGAGCTTCTCGCTCTTGACCAGCGCTTCCTTGGTGGTCTCGAGCGAGCGGTTGGACTCCTGGAGCTCGTCGACGGCGCGGCGCAACTCCTCCACCGAGTAGGGGAGGCACATCTCCGCCTCCGCCAGGCCCTGCCGGATGGCCACTGCGTGGTCCTGGCAGGTCTCGTAGCCGCAGGCGCCGCAGTCGAGTTCGTCCGCCGGCGTGAACTTGTTCATGCGCGCCATGATCTCGCGCAGCTCTTCCGCCGTGGGCATGTCGTCGAAGCGCTGGTCGAACGGGGCGAAGGTGCGGCCGAGGTCGATGCTCGCGAACTCGGCCACGGCCGCCTCCCAGGCGGCCCCGTCGAAGCCCTCCTGGCGGGCGCGCGTCTCCCGGCTCACGTCTGAGCGGCGCTTGAACACCGGCGCCTCGCGGCTGAACCCGGCGCCCATGATGCAGCCCTCGCAGCAGAGGATGTCGAGGAGGCGCGCCTCGGTGTCGCCGTGCTCGAAGTCGGTGATGGCGTCGGCCAGGTTGGCGCGCCCGTCGGCGCTCACGATGTCGCCGTTGAGGAGGTCTTCGCTGAGCTCCGCGGCTTGCAGCATCCCGCGTGTGATGGGGAAGAGCGCCCCGAGGCTGCCGTGCGGCGCGTCGAACTCGTCGTCGGCCGGCGCGCCCGTGAGCTCGACGCCGCGCGCCGCGAACAGCGTGCGCAGCTCGACGTAGGTGAGCGCGGCGTCCACCTCGCCGGCGAACTGCTCGTAGGACGCCTCGCCCTTCTTGGCGATGCAGGGGCCGACGAACACGACCTTGACGTCTTCGCGCGCGTGCTTGGCGTGCAGCACGCGCGCGGTCGCGAGCATGGGCGAGACGATGGGCGCGAGGCTGTCGAGCAGGTCCGGATGGTACTTGCGCACGTAGCTCACCACGGCCGGGCAGGTCGTGGCCACCCAGCGGGCGTCCCCACCCTCGAGCAGGCGCGCGTAGGCGGCCGCCACCAGGTCGGCGCCGAACGCGACCTCGTGCACGTGCGCGAAGCCGAGGCGGCGCAGCGCCGCTACCAGCGCGCCCGTGTCGCACTCGGTGAACTCGGCCGGGTAGCTGGGCGCCACGATGGCGGCTACCGGGGTCGCACCGTCGAGGAGGCGCTCGGTGTCTTCCATGCCGCTGAGCACCTGCTTGGCGTTCTGGCTGCACACCGTGACGCAGTTGCCGCAGCCGATGCAGCGCGTCTGGATGACGCTCGCCTGCCCGTCGAGGATCTGGATCGCCTTGGCGGGGCACTCGCGCACGCAGGTGTAGCACATGCGGCACTTCTCGCCGATGGTCGTGACGAGCTGGGCGTGGGCGACGACGTCGTTGTTCATGCGCAACGGCAAGGCCGGCGTCAGCCGGCGCGGCCGAGGAGCTCCTCGACTTTGGCGAGCAGCTCCGCGGCGGGGATGGGTTTGTCGAAGTAGGCATCGACGTTCATCTTGGCGAGGTCCTCCGCGGACTCGGGGCGCAGGTTCAGCCCCAACTGGCTGGTGACCGAGGTCGAGATGATGATCGGGACGCGGCTCGTGCGCGGGTCCTGCTTGAGCTGCGCGGAGAACACGAAGCCGGCGTCGATGCTGCTCATCATGAGGTCGGTGATGACGAGGTCCGGCACCTCCTGGGCGACGCGCGCCGCGGCTTCGGCCGGGTTGGTGGCCGTCGCCACGCGGTAGCCGGCCCCCTCGAGGATGATGCGGTTGATCTCGAGGAAGTCGTAGTCGTCGTCGACGATGAGTATGAGCGCGTGGTCCCCGGTCATGGCCTGCTCGCAAGTATAGCGGGTGTGCCGCCGCGACCGGCCGGACCGGCGGCCCGCCGGAGCGGGGCGCTCGCCGGCGCCCCGCTCCGGGTGTCCCTGAGCGGCCTCGAGGCCCGTCGTCTGCCGAAAGCGTCGGGCACGTCGCGCCTCAGACGCGGTCGTGCTCGAAGTAGTGGGTGTGCAGGAGGCGGTGCGAGATCTCGCCGCACGGCGCCCCGAGATACTCCTCGTACAGGGCGCAGACGGCCGGGTTCTCGTGCGACTTGCGCAGCTCCCGGCCCTCGTCCTCGCGGTAGATGGCGGCCATGCGCGCCTTGCGCACCGCGTTCGTCGTGAAGCGCGGCTGCCCGCCGCCGCCGATGCAGCCGCCGGGGCAGGTCATGACCTCGACGAAGTGGCACTCGACCGCGCCGCTCCTGACCTGGTCGATGAGCTTCTGCGCGTTCCCAAGGCCGTGGGCCACGCCGACCTTGAGGTCGGCGCCCTCGAGGAAGGCCCAGTCGCCCTTGGCGCCCTCGACCGTGACGGTCGCCATCTTCACGCCCTCGAGACCGGCGATGGGTTCGACGTGCAGGTTGGGGAACGGGAACGGCGTCTCGGTGACGATCTCCCACACCGTGCGCAGGGCCGCCTCCATCACGCCGCCGCTGTTGGCGAAGATGTCGGCGGCGCCGGTGCTGATCCCCAGGGGCGCGTCCATCTGCTCGTCGGCGAGGCCGCGGAAGTCGATGCCGGCCTGCGTGATCAGGGCGCCGAGCTCACGCGTGGTGAGCACGATGTCGACGTCGCGCACGCCGCTGTCGTTCATCTCCGGCCTGGCGGCCTCGTACTTCTTGGCGGTGCACGGCATCACCGACACGACGACCATGTCTTCCGGCTTCACGCCGATCTTCTCGGCGTAGTAGGTCTTGGCGATCGCCCCGAACATCTGCTGCGGGCTCTTGCAGCTCGAGAGGCAGTCGAGCATGTCCGGGTTGAAGTGCTCCATGTAGTTGATCCAGCCCGGCGAGCAGCTGGAGAACTGCGGCAGCGCCACCTCTTCGCCGTCGACGAGCGCCTTCTTGAGGCGCACGAGGAGCTCGGTGCCCTCCTCCATGATCGTGAGGTCGGCGGTGAAGTCGGTGTCGAACACGGCGTCGAAGCCGAGACGGCGCAGGGCGGCGACCATCTTGCCGGTCACGAGCGTGCCCGCCGGGTAGTCGAAGCACTCGCCGAGCGCGGCGCGGATGGCCGGCGCGGTCTGCACGATCACCGTCTTGGTGGGGTCCTCGAGCGCGTCCCAGACCTCGTCGATCTGGCTGCGCTCCTGGATCGCCCCGACGGGGCACACGGCGGCGCACTGGCCGCACTGCACGCAGACGACGTCGCTGAGGCTCTGTGCGAAGGCCGGGCCGATCAGGGTGGCAAAGCCGCGGCCCTGCGCGAACAGGCCGCCCACCTGCTGGACCTCGTTGCACACCGTGACGCAGCGCCGGCAGGAGATGCACTTGCCCGTGTCGCGGATGAGCGCGGGCGTGCTGTCGTCGATCATCCTGAAGGTCTTCTCGCCCTGGTAGCGCAGCTCTCCGATGCCGAGGTCGAGGGCGAGGTTGCGCAGCTCGCAGTCGGCGGACCGGCCGCAGACCTGGCAGTCGCCGTCGTGCTCGGAGAGCAGCAGCTCGACGACCATCTGGCGGCCGTCGCGTACCTTGCCGGAGTTGGTCTTCACGACCATGCCGTCGGTCGCCGGCTGGCTGCACGAGGCGACCAGCGTGCGCGCGCCTTCCACCTCGACGAGGCAGACGCGGCAGGCGCCGATGGACTGGACTTCGTCGAGGTAGCAGAGGGTGGGGACCTTCACGCCGGCCTGGCGGGCGGCCTGCAGGAGCGTGGTGCCCTCCGGCACCTCGACCTTGATGTCGTCAATGGTGAGGGTTGGCATCCTGGTGCTCTCCTTGCTCACGAGCTGTATTTGCCGTAGTCGCAACGCAGGCAGCGCTTCGCCTCGGCGACGGCCACCTTTGCGGCCCAGCTGAGCTCGACCTCGTCGAAGTTGCTGACGCGCGTCGTCACCGGCAGCTCCTCGACCTCGTGGCGCGGCATCTCCACCGGGTCGAGGTCGGGATCGAAGGGCACGGGCGGCTCGATGTCGCGGCGCCAGAAGGCGTGGTTGGCGCCGGTGAGGAACTCGTCGATGCCGGCCGCGGCGCGCTCGCCGGCGCCGATGGCCTCGACCACCGACGACGGTCCGGTGGCGGCGTCGCCGCCGGCGAACACCCACTCGGTCGACGTCTTGCCGGTGTCGGGGTCGGCGGCGAGGTAGCCCCAGCGGTCGAGCTCGACGGGCGTGCCGTCGACGATCGCCGGAGCGTCCAGAGACTGGCCGATCGCGGCGATCACGGTGTCGGCGTCTACCACGAAGTCGGGGTTGTGGCCGGCCACGGGGCGGCGCCGGCCGCTCTTGTCGTAGTCGCCCAGCGCCATCTCCTTGCAGCGCACGCCGGTGACCGTGCCGCTTGCGTCGCGGACGATCGCTTCGGGGGCCACGAGGGTCATGATCTCGATGCCCTCGAGGTCGGCGGCGTCGATCTCCTCGCCCCAAGCGGGCATCTGGGCGCGCGTGCGGCGGTAGAGGATCTTGACCGACTCGGCGCCGAGGCGGAGGGCCGTGCGGGCGGCGTCTATGGCCGCGTTGCCGCCGCCGACCACGGCGACGTTCTTGCCGACCTCGCCGGTGCCGTGCACGTTGTACTGCTTGAGGAAGGACAGGCCGTCGTAGACGCCCGGGCCGTCCTCGCCGGGCACGCCGATCTTCATGCCCTGCGGGGCGCCGACGCCCACGAACACGGCCTCGTAGCCCTCGTCCCTGAGACTCTTGAGGGTGAAGTCGCGACCCAGGGCCTTGCCGTACTCGAAGCGCACGCCCATGGCGGCGATCATCGCCACCTCGCGCTCGAGCTCACGGCGCGGCAGCCGGTAGGCCGGGATCGCCTGCACGAGCATGCCGCCGGCCTTGGGCTCCGCCTCGAACACGACCGGCTTGTAGCCGAGCCGGGCGAGGAAGTAGGCGGCCGAGAGGCCGGCCGGACCGGATCCCACGATCGCGACCTTGCGCCCGGCGTTCTCCTCGTTCACCACGATCTCGGGGAGCACGGGCTCCGTCTCCTGCTCCACCATGTGGCGCTTGACGTGGCGGATGGCGAGCGGGCCGTCGAGGCCGGCGCGCATGCACTTGCTCTCGCAGGGGTGGAAGCAGACGCGCGCGCAGACGCTGGCCAGCGGGTTGCGCTCGCGGTGCAGGCGGAGCGCCTCTTCGTAACGCTCCTCGCCCACGAGGCTGACGAAGCCGGGGATGTTGACGCTCGCGGGGCAGGCGTTGGAGCAGCGCGCCTTGAACATCGTCGCGCAGACCCCGGCCTCGCAGTAGCTGTCCTTGATGTGCGCCTCGTACTCGTGGCGGAAGTGACGGATCGTCGAGAGCACCGGGTTGGCCGCCGTCTGCCCGAGGCCGCAGAGGGCCGTCTGGCTGATGGTCTCGCCGAGGGCGATGAGGCGCTCGATGTCGCCCTCCTCGCCTTCTCCGCGGGTGATGCGCTCGACGATCTCGAGCATGCGCTTGGTGCCGACCCGGCAGGGCGGGCACTTGCCGCAGCTCTCCTCCTGGGTGAACTCGAGGAAGAAGCGCGCGATGTCGACCATGCAGGTGTCCTCGTCCATGACGATGACGCCGCCGGAGCCCATGATGGCGCCGAGCTCCTGGAGGGTGGCGTAGTCGACCGGGACGTTGAGGTGCTGCTTGGGGATGCAGCCGCCGGACGGGCCGCCGAGCTGCGCCGCCTTGAAGGCCTTGCCGCCGGGGATGCCGCCGCCGACCTCGTAGATGAGCTCGCCGAGCTGCATGCCGATCGGCACCTCGACGAGACCGGTGTGCTGCACGTTGCCGCCGAGGGCGAACACCTTGGTGCCCTTGCTCTTCTCGGTGCCGGTACTCGCGTACCACGCCGAGCCCTTGAGGATGATGGGCGCGATGTTGGCGAAGGTCTCGACGTTGTTGAGCACGCTGGGTCTGCCCCAGAGGCCCGAGACCGCCGGGAACGGCGGCCGCGGCCGCGGCTCGCCG
Source organism: uncultured Thermoleophilia bacterium (assembly GCA_963709845.1). Taxonomy (GTDB): domain Bacteria; phylum Actinomycetota; class Thermoleophilia; order UBA2241; family UBA2241; genus CAIXSE01. The sequence continues at coordinate 87,853 of CAVPXV010000001.1, read as the reverse complement.
CGGTGTCCCTCGATGGACGTCATCAGCGCCGTCTCCTCGCCGCAGACGAAGGCGCCGGAGCCCATGCGGATCTCGAGGTCGAAGGCGAAGCCGCTGCCCATGATGTCGTCGCCGAGCAGGCCGTACTCGCGCGCCTGCCCGAGGGCGTGCTCGAGGCGCTCGACGGCCAGGGGGTACTCGGCGCGCACGTACACGTAGCCCTGGTGCGCGCCGATCGCGAAGGCGCCGATGACCATGCCCTCGATGAGCGAGTGCGGGTCGCCCTCCAGCACCGAGCGGTCCATGAACGCGCCCGGGTCGCCCTCGTCGGCGTTGCAGAGGATGTACTTCACATCGTTGTCCTGCTGCTGCGCGAAGCGCCACTTCATGCCGGTGGGGAAGCCGGCGCCGCCGCGGCCTCGCAGGCCGCTGGCGAGGACCTCGTCGACGACCTGTTCGGGCGTCATCGAGGTGAGCACCTTGGCGAGCGCCTGATAGCCCTCGCGGGCGATGTACTCATCGATCTTGAGGGGGTCGATGATGCCGGAGTTGCGCAGCACGATCTTCACCTGACGGTTGAAGAACGGGATGTCGCTCATCTCGGCCTGTGTCTTGTCGGTACCGGGGGCGTGGCTCACGAGGCGCTCGACGATGCGCCCCTTGAGCAGATGCTCCTCGACGATCTCGGGGACGTCCTCGACGTGGACGTTCTGGTAGAAGACGCCGTCCGGGTACACGAGGGCGACCGGGCCCTGGACGCAGGGACCGAGGCAGCCGGTCTCGATGACCTCGACCTCGTCGGCCAGCTCGCGGGCCTTGAGCTCGGCGCGTACCGCCTCGCTCACCTCGAGGGCGCCCGAGGCGATGCACCCGCCGCCGGTGCAGATCAGGAAATGGGTTCTCACATCAGCCATAGTCGTGTCACTCGCTCTCAGGTCTTGATCAGGTACGCGTCGACGGGGGTGCCGCCTACGAGATGGTTGCGGACGATGGTGTGCACTTTGTCCTTGTCGAGGAGGCCGTAGCGGTACATCGACCCGTCGGCCATCGTCAGCGTGGCCATGGGCTCCTCTTCGCAGAGGCCGGCGCAGCCGGTCTGATGCAGGCTGACGGAGGTCACGCCGGCGCCGGCCATGTCGGTCATGAAGGCCGCGACGATGTCACGCGCGCCGGCGGCGATGCCGCAGGTGCCCATGTGGACGGTGACCTGGGTCTCCTTGCGGCCCTGGCGCAGGTCGAGGTCGGCTCTGGCCCTGTCGGCCATGGCCATGAGCTGGTCCGGGCTGGTGATCTTCTCGGCCATGGTCATGCGCTCCTTTCGGCCAGGACGGGCTCCTCGGCGTACTGCGCGAGGATCTCGTTGACGCGCTTGGGCTTGACGCGGTGGTGCACGTCGTCGTCCACGGTGATCACGGGGGCGAGGCCGCAGGCGCCGAAGCAGCGGGCGATCTCGAGCGAGAACATGCGGTCGTCGGTCGTGCCGCCGATGTCGATGCCGAGCTCCTTCTTGAACGCGTCGAGCACCTGGACGCCGCCGCGTACGTAGCAGGCGGTGCCCATGCAGATGCGGACCAGGTGCCGGCCGCGCGGCACGGTCGTGAAGAACGAGTAGAAGCCGACGACGCCGGCGACCTCGCTGTACGGCTTGCGCAGCTCCCTGGAGATGTGCTTGAGGGCGACCTCGGGCAAGTACCCGAAGATGCCCTGGGCGAGCTGCAGCACCGGGATCAGGGCGCCGGGCTTGCCGCGGTAGTCGGCGATGACCGCGTCGAGGCGCGCGAGGAGCTCCTCCTCCGTCGGCTCCTCGACGCCGCAGCTGCACGCCTTGACTGCTTCCTTCATGTGGCTCTCCTTCACTCGTTCCGACTGCGATCCGCTTCGCGGAGAATGTCCGTCACGACAGTGACTCCTGGTAGGCGACGAGGGCCGGCAGCCGCCGCGGCAGCTCGCTGCCGCGCAGCGTGAGGCGCTCGTCGCCGTCGCGCAGGTCGACGTCGAACTCGGCCTGCGGGTTGGTGGCGACCATGGTGAGCACGCTGGCCGCCACGTCGCCGAGCGGCGGGCGGTCGACGTTGGCCAGGCTCATCCAGGCCTTCACGGCGACGCCGCCCAGAGCAGGGGACCGGCCGACGCTGAGGCCGCCGCCGGCGGCCTCGGCCGCCTGACGGAACAGGCTGAGGCCGAGGCCGGTCGTCTTGTCGCTCTTGGTGGTGAAGAACGGGTCGAGCGCCTCGTCCGGGGAGACGGGCAGGCCGGGACCGTCATCCTCCACCGCGATGGTGAGGGTGTCGGCGGCGCGGTCGGCGCTGATCGCCACGGCGATCCGCCCTGCGCCGGCGCGCACGGAGTTCTCGAGAATGTCGAGCAGATACAGGGAGAGGTCATGCATCGCCCACGCCCCTGTCGCCCTCGGCGCGCAGCGCCAGGGCCAGCTCGGCGAAGCTGGGGCGCGCGCAGCGGAGCCTGGTGCGCGCGGCGCCGATGTCGCCTGGATAGTGGGCGTCGGACGAGTGCAGGACGGGCAGGCCGTGTGCGGCGAACTCGCCCTCGCGCTCGTCTCCCGGCGGCACGTGGCGGGAGACCTCCACGGCGTCGAACCCGGCCGCGGCGGGGAAGAGGCCGAGCTGGCCGATCACGCCGAAGCTCCTGCGGTCGATGTGCGCCGCCACGGCGAGGCCGCCGTGGCGGTGGACGAGCGCGACGGCGGCGTCGACGTCGAGCGTGGTCGCCGTGGCCAGCGCCAGCGTCTCGCGTCCGCGTTCCGCGCCGGCGGCGTCCAGCAGCCGCTGCGAGCCGAAGAACGCCTCGTAGCCGGCATCCGCTCGCCCGAGGGTGGCGCCCGCCTCGGCGCCCGCGGCCTCGGCCGCGGCGGCGTCGGGGAAGAGCCCCACCACGTGGCACTCCTCGGCGGTGGTGATCTCCATGCCGGCGAGCACCATGAGGGACTCGCCGGCCGCCTCCTGCACGGCGGCGGCGTTGCGCGCGCTGTTGTGGTCACAGACGGCGATCATCGCGAGGCCTTCAGCGAGCGCCCTCGCCACCAGCGTCGGGGGCGTCATGCCTTCGTCCGCGCACGGTGAGAGCGCGGTGTGCACGTGCAGGTCTGCCGAGCAGACGTTCACGCATGGTGCCCTTTCACGCCCAGCGCGTAGAGGCGGCCGACGACGTCGAAGGTGTCGTCCCGGGAGCCGTACAGGGCGATGCCCTCGGCTACGGCCTTGGCAAGGACGTCGTCTTCGGGGCGCCGGCCGCCGGCGAACACGACGGCGGCCAGCTCCGCGTGGCTGGCGACGGCGATCACGTTGAGGTGGACCTGCAGCGTCACCAGCACGCCGCCCTCGGGGGCGTGAGCGAGCACGTCGCTCAGCAGGTCCGAGGCGTAACCGCGCGTGATCTCTGCGTCGCGGTCGCCGGCCGGCTCGGTTGTGAGCTCGGTCAGGCCGAGCTCGCGGGCGATCTCCTCGAGCTTCATGAAGCGCTCTCCTCCTTCGATTCAACGTAGGGGCAGAGCGCGCGCGTGGCGCGCCCCATGACGATGTCCTCGGCGAGCGCGGCGCACGTGGGGGCGCCGCAGACGCCGCAGTCCTTGCCGGGCAGCGCGCGCGTGGCTGCGTCCAGTTCGGCCAGCTTGCGGATGGCGACGCCCATGTCCGCGTCGAGTCGGACGCCCGGGCGCGGGCGGAAGGCGCGTGCGCGCGCGTAGCTGCGCCCGCCGGCCACGCCGTCGCCGGCGGCAGCCGCCCAGCGCCAGGCCGCTACGCAGCCGTCCTCGTCGAGGAGCGGCGAGCCGAAGCAGCCGCCGTCGCAGACGAACGGCTCGACGGCGGCCACGCCGGGCAGGCGGCCGTCCTCGATCTCTTCGAGCACGGCGAGGACGTGCGCCACGCCGGTCACCACGAGCAGGTCGTCGGCGCCGGCCGCCTGCGGGCGCGGCGCCGGCACCGCTGCGACGCGTCGGCGCGCGGCGAGGCGTGGGAGGACGGCCTCGCGGACGGCGCGGACCGACACGGTGCGTCGCTGGGCCGTGGGCTGCTGGGTGAGCAGCGCCGTGCGCTGGCTCGGGCAGGAGACGGCGAACGTGACGTCGCGCTCGCTGAGGTCACGCTGCAGCGCCTCCCAGGGGGAGGCGAGCGGTGCCAGATGGCCGACGAGCGCCGGGAACTTGACCTCGATGAGGTTCACGACGGCGGGGCAGACGGGGGAGATCACGGGGCTCTCGCCGGCGCCGGAGGCGCTGAGCTCGAGCACCGCGCGGCGCAGCTCGTCATCGTAGGGATGCACGGAGAGGACGTCGGCGAAGCCGAGGCCACGGAGCTCCTCGAGGACGGTGTCCACGGCCTGATCGCCGAAGCCCGCCAGCAGCGCCGGCGGGACGGCGAGCACGCCACCGGCCTCCGGCTGGAGCCCGCCCGGGGCGTCGAGCAGCGTCAGCGCGCCGGGGACGCAGGCGGCGATGCAGCAGGTGCAATCGATGCACACATGGTCGAGCACGGCCGGCTGCGCCTGGCGCACGCGGATCGCCGCCGTGGGACAGGCGACGAGGCAGTGCCGGCAATCGCGGCAGAGATCCGCGACGATGCCCAGCGACGATGGCCGCGCGCCGTGGTCGGCGGCTTCCGGGCGCAGCATGATCGAGAAGCTCACGCGCGTGCCCTCGCCCACCGCGGACGTCACGCGCACGCGGTCGCTGTTGCGCTCGATGTTGGGCAGGCCCATGCCTGCTCCGAAGCCGAGGGCGCGCGCCTCCGCCGGTGCGGTCGAGTAGCCCTCGCGCATGGCCCGCGGGACGTCGGGGATGCCCGGGCCGCGGTCGACGACGTCGACGTCGAGCTGCCCGTCGCTCACGGTCGCCTCGAGGCGGCCGCCGTCGGTGTGGATGACCACGTTCATCTCGGCCTCGTAGGCGGAGATCATGGCGCGGCGCACCGCGTCCGACTCCGCGCCGATGCGCTTGAGGTGCTGCTTGAGGTCGCGCGACGCCGCCCCGGCCCCGCTGAAGTCCCCGCTGGTGATCTCGTAGGCCAGATGCTCCATGGCGTCAGCTGGCGCTCTCCTCGCTCAGGTGGCGGTAGATGAGGCCGCAGGTCTCGAACACGCCCGCCGGAGACACCAGCAGCATCGTGCCGTTGGCCTCGGCCAGCTGGACGACGCCGGGCTCCGGCTCGATGCCGTTGACGAAGCAGATGCCGGGCACGTCCATGAGCTCCGCGACGCGCAGCATCTGGACGCTCGCCAGGTTGCTCACGAGCAGCGTCCTCTCCGAGGCCTCGTTGAGCAGGTCGCTGACGCGGTCGCCGGCGTAGATGCGGGCGATCTCGGTGCCGCCCGCGCGCCCCGGGGTGACCACGCGGGCGCCGATGTGCTGGGCCAGATCCTCGAGCTTCATGTTCGACCTCGCGAGCAGGGATTCCAGTTTCTTGACCATCGGCTCGATCTCGCCGGCGCCGGCATCGCCCGGCGCTCCGCGCCCGCCGAGCCGCGCGAAGTACGCCGCCGACTCGAGAGCCGCGGTGATGTCCATGTACTCGACGAAGATGTCGTTGGGCAGGCGCAGGGGCACGGGGGCGAAGCTGATGAGGCTCTTCACGCCGGCGCGCACGAGCGTTTCGGCGACCTCCTGAGCGGCTTCTCCGGGCACCGTGAGCACGGCGATCTCGATGCCGAGGTCGCGCACGAGGCTCTCCATGCGCGCGACGCTGAGGCAGCGGCAGCCGTGCACGCTGGTGTCGGTGAGCGATGGGTCGGTGTCGAAGGCGACGACGATGGCCACGGAGTCGCTCTCGCCGGCGAAGTGGGCCAGGACGGCGCGCCCGAGGTTGCCGACGCCCACGAGGGCCACTTCCTGACGCGTGGCCCCATCGAGGAAGCTGCCGATGCTCTCGATGCAGGCGTCCACGTCATAGCCCTTGTTGGGGCTGCCGGAGTAGCCGATCACCATGAGGTCGCGACGCACCTGCGCGGCGCTTACGACGGCGTGGCGCGCGAGCTGGTGGGAGTAGATGTTCTCGACGCCTTCGGCGCGCAGGGACGTGAGGAGGCGCCGGTAGCGGCTCATCCGCGACACTGTCCTACGCGACACCATGATGGCTCCAGCTCCCCCAGTAAGACGTTCACTACGTTCGTTACAGAACAAACGCTGTGAAATCTGTCACGATTCTCTGCCACGAGGGCGCCGCTGTCAACTGACGGTTCCATGGACAACATGGACAAACGGAGGGCCGAAGACGTGTCCTCCGCGCGTTGTCCTGGCACGTGGTCCGGGGGCGTCCTTTGGTACTATCCGCCTGAGCCATGGGGGAGCAGTGCCGGGCGCGGCTCTCCGTCCGCGCCAGTGCTGGTCGCCCCGTGCGGCGCGGCGGCGCTTGAGGCATCGCCCTTCGCATCGACAGGACGCTCTTCTTTGGAGGTTCATCCATGACGGACAAGCCAGCGTACATGCAGCACATGCCGCACTTCCTGGGGCCGGTGGCGCCGATCACGCTCGACCACGCCGAGGGCAGCTGGGTCTACGACACGGACGGCGGCAAGTGGCTCGACTTCGTGGTCGGCATCGCCGTCGTGAACACGGGGCACTGCCACCCGAAGGTCGTCAAGGCCGTGCAGGAGCAGGCGGCAAAGGTGTCCCACGCGCAGATGAACATCTACCGCCACGGACCGATGCTGGAGCTCGCCGACAAGCTGGCGGAGATCGTCCCCGAGGGCCACGACGAGTTCATGTTCGCGAACTCGGGCGCCGAGGCGGTCGAGAACGCCATCAAGCTCGCCAAGCAGGTCACGCGCCGGCCGGGCATCATCGCCTTCCAGGGCGCCTTCCACGGCCGCACCCACCTCACGATGGCGCTCACCGACTCGGCGGTGCACTATCGCGGCCATCACGAGCCGCTCGTGCCGTGCGTGTATCACGCGCGCTACTGCTACCCCTACCGCACCCCGGCCAGCGAAGACCCGACGGCCTACGCCCTCGAGGACGTGCGCCGCGTGCTGCACGCCGAGATCTACGGCGACGACGTCGCCGCCATCATCGTCGAGCCGATCCAGGGTGAGGGCGGCTTCATCGTCCCGACCAGGGAGTTCATGCAGGGACTGCGTGCCATCGCCGACGAGATCGGCGCCTGCCTGATCGTCGACGAGATCCAGGCTGGCTTCGGGCGCACCGGCACGTGGTTCTGCCACACGCAGTATGACGTCACCCCGGACATCATCACCGTGGCCAAGGGCATCGCCTCGGGCTACCCGCTGGGCGCCGTCGCCGCCCCCAAGGCGCTCTGGGACAAATGCCTGCCGGGTTCGATGGGCGGCACCTACGGCGGCAACGCCGTGGCCTGCGCCGCCGGCGTCGCCACCATCGAGGCCATGAGGGAAGACGGCATGCTCGAGAACGCCACTCGTCAGGGCAAGAAGCTGCGCGCCTTCTTCACCGACCTGCAGGCGCAGTACCCGTGCATCGGCGAGGTGCGTGGCAAGGGCCTCATGAACGCCATCGAGTGCGTGCAGCCCGGCACCAAGGACGCCGACGCGGCACCGGCCAAGGCGTTCATCGCCGAGTGCAGCAAGCGCAAGCTCATCCTCATGGGCGCCGGCTCCCTCGGCAACTGTGTGCGCTTCCTCCCGCCGCTCAACGTCAGCGACGAGGAGATGGACCTGGCGTTCGGCATCTTCAGCGAGGCCGCCAAGGTGGCCTTCGCCTGATCGAGGGCCTGTCCCGACACAGGGTCCGTCCCCGGCGGGCGGGGCGCGTGGGCGCCCCGCCCGCCGTCGTTCGAGGCTCGCACGAGCTCGTGCTACACTGCGGACGATGGACTCCCCCCGCTCGCAACGGCCCCGGTTCACGACGCGCATCCGCGTACGCTACGCGGAGACAGACGCGGCCGGCGTGGTTTACTACGCCAACTACCTCACCTACTTCGAGGTCGTGCGCGTCGAGCTCCTGCGCGCCCTCGGGCAGCCTATCGCCGCGATCGAGGAGAGTGGCGTGCTCCTGCCCGTCGTCGAGGCGCGACTCAAGTACCTGAGGCCGGCACGCCTCGACGACCTGCTCGACGTGTCGCTCGAGGTGGAGTCCCTCGGCCCCGCGTCGTTCGCCTTCGACTACGAGGTCGAGCGCGACGGGCTGCTGCTCGCCACGGGCTGGACGCGGCTCGCGGTCTGCGAGCGCGAGACCGGCCGGGCCATGCCCATGCCGGCGTGGCTGCGCGATCTGTTCACGCGCATCCCGGCCGCGGCGGAGACGGTGGCGTGAGCACGACGCCGCCCGACGGCCCGCCGCCGCCCGACGCGCCGCGCTCGCCATACGACGACCTGCCGCCGGATTTCGACGCGCACCTGCCGGACGACCTCGAGGTGAGGCACTGCTACCGGCACCCCATGCGCGAGACGGGGGTGTCGTGCGCGCAGTGCGGCCGGCCCATCTGCCACGAGTGCATGATCCCGGCGCCGGTCGGCTTCCGCTGTCCGGACTGCGTGTACGGGGAGCAGACGAAGGGCTCACGCGCCAAGGTCGTCACGCGCGGGCAGATCCGCTCGCGCTGGGGCGCCGCCGGCTCGCTGCCGGGCAGCGGCGGCGTGTCCGTCACCAAAGTCCTCGTCGCCCTCAACGTGTTCATGTTCCTCATCGAGCTGGCGACCGGCGCCACGGCCCTCATGGGCGGCGGCTCGAGCTCCGCCCTGCTGCGCCTCGGCGCGCTCTACTCGCCGCTCGTGCTCGTGAAGCACGAGTACTGGCGCATGTTCGCCTCGATGTTCCTCCACGACGGCCTCCTGCACATCGTCTTCAACATGTGGGCACTGTGGGTGATCGGCGGCTTCATGGAGGCCGTCATGGGGCGCCTCAAGTTCGCCATCATCTACCTCGTCTCCGGGTTCGCGGGATCGGTGCTGATCCTCGTCGCGGCCCCGGTCAACGCGCTCGTCGTGGGTGCCTCCGGGGCCATCTTCGGCATCTTCGGCGCCCTCGCCGTCCACGCGTACCTGGACCGCGGCCGCGACTTCCAGTCGCGTCGGCTGCTGTACAACGTCATCTTCCTCCTCGTCATCAACCTGGCCTTCAGCTTCGCCAACGGTCGTATCTCCTGGCAGGCACACGTGGGTGGGCTCGTCGTGGGCATGGCGACCACGTTGTTCCTGCTGCGCGGCGGGCGTCGCTCGGGACGTGCGCCCCTGGACGTCGTCGACGTCGTCGGGCTGCTGGTGATCGTCGCCGCGCTGGTGGCGATCACCCTGTGGCGCGTCAACACGTTCGTCATCTGAAAGCCGCGGCCAGATGAGCGCGCCCCAGACCAAGCCGCCGTTCGTGGAGCCGTCCGCTGGGCTGGTGCCCGCCGGCGAGCTCGCGGGGCGCCACGACGCCTTCCGTGCCACCCTTGCGGCACGGAGCCTCGACGCCGCACTGATCGTGCAGAACGCCGACCTGTACTACCTGAGTGGCAGCGTGCAGCAGGCGCACCTCTACGTGCCGGCCACGGGCGAACCCACGCTGTTCGTGCGCAAGCTCGCGGAGCGCGCCCGGCTCGAGTCGGCGCTGGCGGCGATCGTGGACCTGCCCGGGCCGCGGGACCTGCCGCGGCTGATCGACGAGCGCTACGGCGCCGTACCGCGGCGCATCGGTCTCGAGCTCGACGTGCTGCCCGTGACGCACTTCCGTCGCCTCGAGAAGCTCTTTCCCGAGGCGGCCTTCGAGGACGTCGGCCGCGACCTTGTGCGCCAGCGCGCGGTCAAGTCGGCGTGGGAAGTGGAGCGCATCCGCGCCTCTGCCGCCGTCACCGAAGGCGTCTACGAGCGCGTCCCCGGCATCCTCCGCGAAGGCCTCACGGAGGCCGAGTTCGCCGGTCGCGTGGAGGCCGAGGCGCGCCGCCTCGGCCACGAGGGCGTCATCCGCATGCGCGAGTTCAACCAGGAGATGTTCTACGGGCAGCTGCTCACGGGCGTCAGCGGCTGCGCCTCGAGCTACCCCGACACGCCGCTCGCCGGGACGGGACTCAGCCCCGCGATCGGCCAGGGCGTGAGCTTCAGGCGCATCCGCCGTGGCGACCAGGTCGTGTTCGACTTCGTGAGCGTGCGAGAGGGCTACATCTCCGACTTCACGCGCATCTTCGTCATCGGCGAGCTGCCGGGCGAGCTGCGCCGCGCCTACGAGGCCGCGCTGCGCATCGAGAAGGCGGTCGTGGCGCTGGCCCGGCCCGGTGTCACCTGCCGGGCTCTCTACGACGCCGCCCTCGCGGCGGCGGCCGGGGAGGGCCTGGCCGAGTACTTCATGGGGCACGGGCCCGGCCAGGTGCGCTTCATCGGTCACGGCGTCGGGCTCGAGCTCGACGAGCTGCCGGTGCTCACGGCCAGCGACCTCGTGCTCGAGGCGGGCATGGTGTTCGCGCTCGAGCCCAAGTTCGTCCTGCCGGGCCTCGGCGCCATCGGCGTCGAGAACACGTGGCTGGTCACGGCGGCGGGGCTGGAGCCGCTCACGCACGCCCCCGACGACATCCGCGTGGTCGTCTGAGGGCGCGGGCTTGGGCCCGCCGCGGCGGGGAAGAGTAGGAGCGGCGGGCCGCGGCCCGCTCTCACGAGCAGGAGGGCACGTGGAACGACTGTCCGAGGATCTCTGGGTCCACCGCATCGATGCCGAAGGCTTCCCGACGATCACCGCCGTGGCCCTCACGCCCGGCCGGGCCTTCGTGGTCGACACGCTGATGCGTCCGCAGGACATGGCGCCGGTGCTGGGGTTCCTCGAGTCATCCGCCGGCGAGCGCCGCGTCGTCGTCGTGAACACCCACCACCACTGGGACCACGTGTACGGCAACGCCGCCTTCGCGGGGGTCGACATCGTCGCGCAGCGCGCCTGCCCGCGACTCCTGACGGCCCAACTCACCACCGCCGACGAGTCCATCCCCCTGCCGCCGCCGGAGGGAGTGCCGCTGCCGACGATCACGTTCGGCGACCGCCTGACCTACGTGGACGGCGACGAGGCGGTGCACCTCATCCACACCCCCGGCCACAGCGAGGACTCCCTGTGCGTCTTCCTCGCCGGGGCGCGCGTCCTGCTCGCAGGCGACACCGTGGAATGGCCGCTGCCCAACTTCCAGCAGCGCGACGGCATGCAGGAGTGGGTGCGCACGCTGCGCCAGCTCAAGCAGCTCACCGTCGACCTCATCGTGCCCACTCACGGACCCGCCATGGGCAAGACGATCATCGACGCCAACGAGCGGTACCTGAGCGGCGTCTACGACGCGGTGGCGGAGCAGAAGCGCGCCGGTGCCGGGCGCCACGAGCTCGACGTCCCCATCGCCGGGCTGCTCGGGGAGGACGTGGCGCTCGACGAGACGTACGCGGGCGTCCACCGGGACAACCTCATGTGGGCCTGGGACGAGGTCTGAGGGCCGGCTTCCCCGGCCAAAGTGGACATTGTTGTCCGATTCGTGTACAAAGGTGGGGTGAAGCTCTCCACCCAGGCCGACTACGCCGTGCGCGCCGTCTTCGAACTCGCCCTGCATCCGGCGGGGACCGTGCTGCACACGGGCGACATCGCCGCGCGCCAGCACATCCCGAGCGCGCGGCTCGCCAAGGTGGTCCACGACCTGGCTCGCGCCGACCTCGTGCGCACCCAGCGCGGCCAGCAGGGCGGCGTGATGCTGGCGCGGCCCTGCGGCGACATCACGGTGCGCGACGTGTACGAGGCCGTGGAGGGCCCGATCCTGCTTTGCCGATGTCGCCAGCGGGTAGAACCGTGCGGCGACGACGTGTGCGACACCCACGAGTTCTGGAGAGGTGTCGAAGCGCTCCTCACTCAGGAGCTGCAGACCGTGACGTTCGCGGCCCTAGCCGACCCACGGCGACGAGAGTCTGGTGTACGCGGCCGCCCGCAGGCGACGAGGAGGTGACAACGTATGGCAGAGATCAGGGAGCAGGTGGAGAACGCTCTCGGTGACATCCGCCCGGCCCTCCAGGCCGACGGCGGCGACATCGAGCTCATCGACGTGAAGGACGGAGTGGTGCAGGTGCGCCTTCAGGGCGCGTGCGCCGGTTGCCCCATGTCCCAGCTCACTCTCACCAACGGCGTGGAGCGGCACCTCAAGAACGTGGTGCCCGGCGTCGAGCGGGTCGAGAACATGGCGATGTGAGTCGTCGCACAAGCGTGCCGGAGGCCGGCGGCGTTACCGAGAGGTACCGCCGCCGGCCTCCGGCCTTTTCGTGACCGGCGAACGGCGCCGCCGGGGATATACTGCAGGTCCTGGTGCATACCGGCTCGCGGCGTCGCGCGCGGGCCGCCAAGGAGGGGAACCATGCGAGGGTCCGACAGTCACTCGCGCGCCGACGAGTACCACGGCCGCCAGGCTGTGAAGCGCAGCACGCAGGCGGCTCACGAGGAGTTCACCTCCGAGTCCGTCGCCGAGACGTCCGACGTCGAGTTGCGCGATGCGGCGCTGTACGTCAATCGCGAGCTCAGCATGCTCGACTTCTTCGAGCGCGTCGTCGAGGAAGCCAGCGACGTCAACAACCCGCTGCTCGAGCGCGTCAAGTTCGTCGGCATCGTGGGCTCGATCCTCGGCGAGTTCTTCATGGTCCGCATCGCCGGCCTGCGTCAGCAGGTCGAGGCCGGCGTGACCGAGGTCTCCGTGGACGGCTACACCCCGCAGAAGCTGCTGCCGCTCGTGCAGCAGCGCGCCTGGGGTCTCATGAAGGAGGCGCGCGAGTGCTTCGCCGGCCTCCTGCCGGAGCTCGACGCGGCCGGCATCCACATCGTCGACTACGCCACGCTCGACGCCGGCCAGCAGGCCGAGCTGGACGGCTACTTCGAGCGGCAGGTGTTCCCGGTCCTCACGCCGCTGGCGTTCGATCCCGGCCGGCCCTTCCCGCACATCTCCAATATGAGCCACAACCTCGCCGTGCTGGTGCGTGACGAGAGCGGCGAGGAGCGTTTCGCGCGCGTCAAGGTGCCCGGATCACCGTTGCCCCGGCTCGTACCGGTGGCGCCGCCGTCTGGGCACGAGTCGAGCGCGGGCGCCGACGGCCACGACGCGCCGCAGCAGTGGTTCACGTGGCTCGAACAGGTGATCGCCGCGAACCTCGCGTCGCTGTTCCCCGGCATGGAGGTGCTCGAGTCGCACGCCTTCCGCGTGACGCGCGACGCCGAGCTCGCGATCCAGGAGCTGGAGGCCGACGACCTCCTCGAGACCATCGAGCGCTTCGTGCGTCGCCGGCGCTTCGGCTCGGTGATCCGCGTCACCATCGACGAGAACATGCCGGAGCGTATCCGCGGCATCCTCAAGGAGAACCTCGAGCTCAGCGACGACGACATCTACACGGTCAAGTCGCCGCTCGGCCTCAGCAGCCTCTGGGACCTGCAGCGCATCGACCGGCCGGAGCTCTCCTACCAGCCGCTGGTGCAGTCGACGCCCGCCGTCCTCGCCGGCGCCGACGCGCCCGACATCTTCGCCGCCATCCGCCAGAAGGACATCCTCCTGCATCACCCCTACGACTCTTTCGATCCGGTCGTGGATTTCGTCAGCAAAGCCGCCCAGGACCCGGACGTGCTCGCCATCAAGACCACGCTCTACCGCGTGGGCCGCAACGCCCCCGTCGTGGACGCGCTCATGGAGGCGGCCGCCAACGGCAAGCAGGTGGCGGCGCTTCTGGAGCTCAAGGCGCGCTTCGACGAGGAGAGCAACATCGGCTGGGCGAAGGCCCTCGAGCGTGAGGGGGTCCACGTCGTCTACGGGCTCGTGGGCCTCAAGACGCACTCCAAGATCATGCTCGTCGTCCGGCGCGAGGGCGACCGCATCCGCCGCTACGTCCACCTGGGGACCGGCAACTACAACAGCGTCACGACGAAGCAGTACACCGATCTCGGCTACCTCACCTGCGACGAGGACCTGGGCGCCGACGCCTCGGTGGTCTTCAACTCCCTCACGGGCTACGCCACCGCCGGCGAGTACCGCAAGTTCCTCGTCGCGCCCACCACGATGCGGCGCGGCATCGAGCAGCGCATCGACCGCGAGACCGACCACGCCCTCAAGGGCGAGGAGGCGCACCTCATCTTCAAGATGAACTCGCTCGTCGACAAGCCGATGATCCGGCGCCTGTACCGCGCCTCGCAGGCCGGGGTGAGGGTGGAGCTCAACGTGCGCGGGATGTGCTGCCTTCTCCCGGGCGTCGCCGGCGTGAGCGACAACATCACGGAGCGGAGCGTGGTGGGCCGCTTCCTCGAGCACAGCCGCATCTACTGGTTCCGCAACGGCGGTGACGAGGAGATCCTGCTGGGCAGCGCCGACCTCATGCCGCGCAACCTCAACCGCAGGGTGGAGATCCTCTTCCCGGTGCGGGACCGGGCGATCCTCCGGCGCCTGCGCGATGAGATCCTGGCGACATATCTGGCGGACAACCAGAAGACACGCGTGCTGCACCACGACGGGAGCTGGGAGCACGTCTGGCCGGCGGACGGCGAGAAGCCGCTCAACGCTCAGGAGTTGTTCGTGGCGCAGGCGCGCGAGGCGGTGCTGAGCCAGGGCGAGGAATAGGACGATGGTCACGGTGAAGCGCCGGATCCTCTTCCTGCGCCACGGCAAGGCCGCATCGCGCGCCGCCTGGGACCAGGATGATGGGCTGCGTCCGCTGACCGCCGAGGGGGCGGCGCTCATGGAGCGCGAGGCGGCCGGCATGCGCCGCTTGGGCCTCGCGCCGGACGTGATCGTCACCAGCCCGCTGGTGCGCGCCCGTGAAACGGCGGCGATCGTCGCCGCGGCGCTGCAGACCGCCGCCGGCCCCGTGGAGGACGACCGGCTTGCCCACGGCTTCGACGCGCGCGTGCTGGAGCGGCTCATCGCTGAGTACCCTGAAGCCCGGGGCCTCATGGTCGTCGGCCACGAGCCGGAGTTCAGCGCGACGATCGCGGAGCTCATCGGCGGCGGGTACATAGATATGAAGAAGGGCGGTCTCGCGTGTGTCGACGCGGCCGGCCCGGGCCTCGAAGACGCCGTGCTGACGTGGCTGCTCACGCCGGCGCTGCTCACGGGAGAGTGACGCGTGGAGATCGAGCTGAAGTTCACCGTGACGGAGCCGGAGACCATGGCGCGCCTGTCCGAGGTCGCGGAGCTGGGCGGTTACGAGGTCGACCCGGGCGCACGGCGGCGCGACCGCGACACCTTCCTCGACACCCCCGACCGGCGCTTCCTGGCCGCCGGCTACTACTTGCGCCGGCGCGAGACCTCGGAGGGTGTGCGTCTCACGCTCAAGCAGCTGGTCACCGGCGACGGCGGCCTCCTGCGCCGCGAGGAGCTGGAGGCGCTGGTGGCGGCGGACGTGCCGCCGAGCGAGTGGCCCGACGGGGAGCTGCGCGAGCGCGTGCGCGGCATCGCCGGCGAGGAGTCTCTGGAGCCGTTCCTCTTCCTCGAACAGGAACGCCTGGCGCGGCGCGTGCACGACGGCGCACGCGAGGTGGCCGAGCTGAGCCTCGACGACGTCACGGTCGCGGTCGAGGGCAGGGCCCGTCGCTGGTTCGAGCTCGAACTCGAGTTGCGCGGCGACGGCCGCGAGGAGGACCTGTCGGCGCTCTCCGGCGTCCTACGCCAGCAGCCCGGCCTGGAACCGGAGCCGCGCGCCAAGTTCGCGCGGGCCCTCGAGCTCACGAGGGCGGGCGGCTCCGCCGGCGCCCTGCTCCCGCCGGCCGAGCGCAGGCTGCACGAGGCGCGCGCCGCCGGCACCGACGTCCGCGTGCGGCGCGCGCAGCTCCTGCTCGCTCTCGACGACGGGCTGACGCCGGCCGAGGCGGCGGCGCGCGCCGGTCTCTCCGGGCGCCGCGCGCGCTACTGGCTGTCCCGGTACCGCGCCGAGGGCGTCGCCATCTACGGCGCGGCCCGGGCCGGCGATGTCGCCGCGGCCGATCCCGGCTCGGAGCCCGAGAAGAAGAAGCGCCCGGGCATCCTCCCGGCCGACACCATGGCCGAGGCGGCGGTCAAGACCTTCCGCTTCCACCTGGCGCGCATGCTGGAGCACGAGGCCGGAACGCGCCTCGGGGAGGATCCGGAGGAGCTGCACGTGATGCGCGTCTCCACGCGCCGCATGCGCATGGCCCTGCGCGTGTTCGACGAGTACCTCGACCCCGACGTCATGCGACCGGTGCTCAAGGGGTTGCGGCGCACCGGGCGTACTCTCGGCGCGGTGCGGGACCTCGACGTGTTCGGCGAGAAGACGCGCGACTACCTCGCCGCCCTGCCGGAGGAGCGCCGCGGCGAGCTCGACGGTCTGCTCGAGGCCTGCCGCGCGGAGCGTGAGCGCCAGCGCGAACGCATGGCCGCGTACCTCGACGGCCCGCGCTACCGCGCGTTCGTAGAGCGCTTCGCGGAGCTCCTCGAGGGTCCCGTGGAGCAGCTCGCCGCGCGCCCGCCGGCCGACCCGCGACCGCAGCGCGTGGCCCAGGTCCTGCCGGGCGTGCTCTACAAGGACATGGCGGTGGTGTGGGCCTTCGAGGGCCAGCTCGGCGGGCTCGAGACACCGCTGCCGCGCTTCCACGCGCTGCGCAAGGCGTGCAAGGGCCTGCGCTACACGCTCGAGTTCTTCGAGGACGTGCTCGGGCCCGGCGCGCGGCCGCTCATCAAGAAGGTCAAAGGCATGCAGGACCACCTCGGCGACCTGCAGGACGCCGTGGTCACCAGCGGCATCCTGCGCGACTACATCACCTGGGGCACCTGGCGGCACGCCGGCCACGACCTGCCGGGACCGATCGAGGTCACGGTGGCGCCCGGGGCGGCGCGCTATCTGGTCGCGCGCCAGGAGGAGATGGAGCGGCTCGTCGCCGGGTTCCCCGAGGTGTGGCCGACGGTGGCCGGCAGCGGGTTCAGCCGCGAGCTGGCTACGGTGATCGCCGAGATCTAGGCGCCGTTCACGCCCGCGTCAGCGGGCGCCGCACCGCCTGAGGGAGCCGCCTCGCGCAGCGTGAGGCGCTTTCCGAGCGCCTTCTCCAGCGTCGCGCGGCGGTTCTCCAGGCGCCAGCGCTCGAGGTGCCAGTCCCTGGCCGGCTGGACCTCGAGCACGAGCGAGCTCTTGCCGTCGCGCAGCAGCGCGGCGTGCGCCACCGCCTGCGCGTGACCGCGGTCGAGGTACTCGGCGGTCCGCAGAAGAGCGGCGAGGAGGCGTACCGTCTTGCGGGCGGCAGGACCCAGACCGGCGAACGCCTCGTGGCTCAGGCCGGGCCGCCCCTTGCGGTGGAACAGCGCCGTCGCCGCCATCACCTCCACCTCCTCTTCGTCGAACCCCAGGAGGTCGGCGTTGCGGATGAGGTAGTAGCTGTGCACGTGGTGGTCGTTGTAGCTCAGGAAGGTGCCGATGTCGTGCAGCAGGGCGGCGTACTCGAACAGCTCACGCTCCTCGTCGCCGTAGCGGTGCAGCCCGGCGGCGCCGGCGCTGTCGAAGAGCTCGAGCGCCAGGGCCGTCACGTGCCGCGCGTGGGTCTCGTCGAAGGCGGTGGCTCGCGCAAGCTTGAGGACGCTGCGCTCACGCACGGTGGGCGCGTGCCCGGGCACGGCGTGGGCGGCGCGCGCCAGGTGGTCGCTGACGAGGCCCTCGCGCAGACCGCATTCGCCGACCGCCTGGATGCTCGCGAGATCGAGGTCCTCCATGAGGGCGTCGAGGATCGCGGCGCCGGCCACCACGATGTCGGCGCGCGATGGGTTGAGCCCGGGTACCAGGCGGCGCTGCTCCAGGGTCTTGCCGCGCAGCAGCTTGACCGTCTTGCGCAGGTCCGCGGAGGTGAGGGCGTCGATGCGCTGCGGCGTTCCCCCATGCAGGGCGCGCACGGAGACGCTGGCCAGATTGCGGATCGTCCCCGAGGTCCCGTAGGCGACGTCGATGCGCTCGCCTCTGAGCTTGCGACGCACGCGCGCCGCCTCGAGCTGTACCCGCCGACGCATCGCCTGGTAGGCGGCGGCCGGGACCGGCCCCTCGGCGGACGCCTCAGGGAACTCGCTGGCGAGCCGGATCGCGCCGATCCGCAGGGAGTCGATGAACTCGGCGCCGGCCGCTCCGCCGAGCGCGATCTCGGTACTCCCGCCGCCGATGTCGATGACCAGCGCCCGCCGATCCTCGAGGTCGACCACGCTGAGCACGCCGAGGAAGACGAGGCGCGCCTCCTCGGGGCCGGACACGACGTGGACCTCGAGACCCGCCTCGTCGCGCAGGCGGCGCACGAAGGTGGCCTGGTTGCCCGCCTCGCGCGTGGCCGAGGTGGCGACGGCCACGAACGACGTCGCGCCGTGCGATCTCGCCAGCTCCGCGAAGCTGCGGCACACGAGGACGGCGCGGTCCATCGCTTCCGGCTGGAGCTCGGTGGCGCCGCCGAACTCGCCCTCACCGAGGCGCACGGGCTCCCTCTGCGCGGTCACGGTGCTCCAGGAGTGGTCCGCCTCCACGCGCGCCACCAGCAGGCGGATCGAGTTCGTGCCGATGTCGACGAACCCGATGGTCTCGGTCGGGGTCAGGACTTGTCCTTCTTGCCGGACTTCTTGCGGCTCTTCTTGGCCTGCATCTCCTTGCGGTCCTCGTTCAGCTTCTCGAGTCCCTTGGTGCGCCCGTACACGCCGATGTAGGTCTGGGCGATCTCGCACTTCTTGCAGCCCTTGCCGCAGCAGTCCTTCCACTCCTTGCGCTTGAACTTGGTCTTGAGGTCGGGCATCGTCCAGCTCCCAGTACGGTGTGTCGTCCGCTAGCAGGCATACCTCGGGGCCGCGGTGCGGAAACGCGCGCCGCCGGCGTGTCCATGGGGCAGCGGTCAGCCGCCGAACGCGTCGAGCTTGACCGTCGCGGCGACCGTGTAGGCCATGTCGGTGCAGGCCGCGATGTCGTCCAGCGAGTAGCCCTCGGCGACTTCCTCGAGCACCCAGCCCTGGTCCGGGTAGCGGCGGAAGAGGGCGCGCTCGGTGATGATCACGTCGGCCTCCTCGGCGCCCGTGAGCGGGAAGGTGCACCGCTTCATGAGCTTCGAGACGCCGTCCTTGGAGCAGTGCTCGCTGACGATGTAGACGACCTTGGCGCCGGTGACGAGGTCCATGGCGCCGCCCATGCCGGCGAGCATCTTGCCGGGCACGATCCAGTTGGCGATGTTGCCCTTCTCGTCCACCTGCAGCGTGCCCAGGAAGGTCGCGTCGATGTGCCCGCCCCGGATCATCGCGAAGGACGTGGCGCAGTCGAAGTAGCTGCCGCCGGGGATCAGCGTGATCGGCTGGTTGCCGGCGTTGGCGCGGTCGCGGTCCTCGCAGCCGGGGTCCGGCGCGGGGCCCACGCCGATGCCGCCGTTCTCGGTCTGGATGACGACGTCGACGCCCTCGGGGACGTAGTTGGCGATGAGCGTCGGCAGGCCGATGCCGAGGTTGATGATCTGGCCGTCCTTGAGCTCCCGGCCGGCGCGGGCGGCGATGATCTGCTTGACGTCAGCCATGGAACGCCTCCTCGCGCAGCGTGCAGTACTCCACGTTGGCACGCACCACGGCATCGACGAAGATGCCGGAGGTGTGGATCGCATTGGGGTCGAGCTCGCCCATCGTGTAGAGGTTCTCGACCTCGGCGATCACGTAGTCGGCGCACATGGCCGCGGGCACGTTGAAGTTGCGCGACGTGCCGCGGAAGATCAGGTTGCCCCAGGTGTCGCCGGCGTGGGCGCGGATGATGGCGATGTCGCAGCGGAGCGCCGGCACGAGGATGTACTTGCGGCCCCCCAGCTCGATCACCTGCTTGCCCTCCTCGGCGACGGTGCCGACGCCGGTCGGCGTGAGAAACCCGCCCAGCCCGGCGCCGCCGCTGCGCATCATCTCGGCCAGGGTGCCTTGCGGGGTCGGCTCGACCTCGAGCCAGCCCTCGTTCATGGCCTGGCCGATGAACGGCGTGGTGCCCACGTGGCTGGCGACCACCTTCTTGACCTTGCGCTGGCGGACGAGCTCGACGACGCCGCGCTCGCGGTAGCCGGCGTCGTTCTCGTAGATGGTCAGGTCCTTGACGTCCATCGTCTTGAGGTGATCGATGAGCGTCAGAGGGTCGCCCTGGCCGATGAATCCACCTACGGCGATGCTCATGCCCGACTTGACGTGGCTCATCGCCTCTTCGAGGGGAACGACCTTGTTCTTCGGCACCTTTCGCTCCTTTGCGCGGGAGAGGCCGCCGGTCCGGCGGCGGCAAGCTGCGCGCGGACCCGGGGCACTCGCTTCCGGAGCGAAGAGTATCACTTCGCCCCGGCGGTCCGTGACGCCGATATGGCCCGCCACGGCCGGCTCGGTGGGACGCATCGATGAGGCGCCCGGGGGCCGCTCGCCGGCGCCGGCAGGCCCTGCCGGCGCGGGCTTGTGCGCCGCCTCCAGCCCTGTATACTTCCGGCGGCGCAACGGCGAAAGGGAGGCGGATTTGGCCAAGGTCACGGACTCTGCGAGCGTCGGCGTCATCGGCGGGTCCGGCTTCTATGAGCTCCTCGAGAACGCCCGCGAGGTGGCCCTCGAGACTCCGTTCGGCGCCCCCTCCGACTCCTACTTCCTCGGCGAGATCGGCGGCGTTCCGGTGGCCTTCCTTCCCCGGCACGCGCGCGGGCACCGCATCCTGCCCGGCGAGGTGAACTACCGCGCCAACGTCTGGGGCATGAAGGCGCTGGGGGTGCGCTACGTGCTCTCCGCCAGCGCCGTCGGCAGCCTGCGCGAAGAGCTCAAGCCTCTCGACGTCGTGGTCCCGGACCAGCTCTTCGACCGCACCAAGGCCCGTCCCAGCACGTTCTTCGGCGAGGGCGTCGTCGTGCACATGGGCTTCGCCGACCCGTTCTGCCCCTACTGTTCGAAGCTCATCGTCGAGCACGGGCGCGCGGCCGGGGCGACCGTGCACGAGGGCGGCACGTACGTCTGCATCGAAGGTCCGCAGTTCTCGACGCGCGCGGAGAGCAACGTGTACCGCCAGCTCGGCTTCGACGTCATCGGCATGACGAACCTGCAGGAGGCCAAGCTGGCGCGTGAGGCCGAGCTCTGCTACGCCACCATGGCGATGGTCACCGACTACGACGTCTGGTACGAGGGGGAAGAGGACGTCACGCTCGAGCAGGTGCTGGCCAACGTGCGGCGCAACGTCGAGACGGCGCAGACGATCGTCCGCCGCGTGGTCGCGGCGCTGGACCAGGAGCGCGACTGCACCTGTCGCCACGCGGTAGAGTTCGCCATCAACACGCCGGCCGAGCTCATCCCCGCGGCGACCCGCGCCAAGCTCGACCTGCTGATCGGGAAGTATCTGGGCTGACGCCCCGCCGGCCCGGAGGGGCGGTGGGGCGACATCCTGTGGGCAAGGACCGCGCGCCCGGCGCGCGAGTGGAGGGGTGGCGGCGGCGGGTCTGACCCGGCCGCAGGCCACGCGGAGGTAGGAAAGGAGCTACGCGGTGTCTTCGTTCGTATCCAACAACGGCATTGGGCTTGCGGTCATCTGTGGGCTCGTCGCCATCGTCTACGGCGGCCTGCTCATCAGGTGGCTGCTCGCGTTGCCCGCCGGCGATGAGGTGATGCAGCGCGTCGCGGGGGCCGTCCAGGAGGGCGCCAAGGCCTACCTCGGCCGCCAGTACCGCACGATCGCCATGGTCGGCGTCGTCGTCTTCGCCGTCCTGCTCGTGGCGCTCGGCCTCGGCAAGAACTGGACCTACGGCTGGCACGCCGCCGTGGGCTTCGTCATCGGCGCCTGCCTCTCGGCCGCCGCCGGCTACATCGGCATGATGGTCAGCGTGCGCGTCAACGTGCGTACCGCCGAGGCCGCGCGCAGCGGCCTCGGCTCGGCCCTCAAGGTCGCCTTCCGCGGCGGCTCGGTCACCGGCCTCTTCGTCGTGGGCCTCGCCCTGCTCGGCGTGAGCGTCTACTACTGGCTCACCGGCGACGTCGCGGCCCTCGTGGGCCTCGGCTTCGGCGGCAGCCTGATCAGCGTGTTCGCGCGCGTCGGCGGCGGCATCTTCACCAAGGCCGCCGACGTGGGCGCCGACCTCGTGGGCAAGGTCGAGGCGGGCATCCCCGAGGACGACCCGCGCAACCCGGCGGTCATCGCCGACAACGTCGGCGACAACGTCGGCGACTGCGCGGGCATGGCCGCCGACCTCTTCGAGACCTACGCGGTCACGGCGGTCGCGGCGATGCTGCTCGCCTTCCTCACCTTCCGCGCGCACGTCGGCATCACCGGCATCAGCAAGGGCCTGCTCGTCAACGTCCAGGCCGGCGTGGCCTATAAGCCGGCGATCATCTTCCCGCTGGTCATCGGCGGCGTGTCGATCATCGCCAGCGTCATCGGCACCTTCTTCGTGCGCCTCGGCAAGTCGAACAACATCATGAACGCCCTGTACAAGGGTCTCGCGGTCGCGGCCGTCATCGCCATCGCGCTCTTCTACCCGGTCACGCAGTGGATGCTCGGCAGCGCCTCGGCGCGCGCCTTCGGCGTGCCCAGCGTGCCGCGCATCTTCTGGGCCGCGGTCACCGGCATCGTCGTCACCGCGCTCATCGTCGTCATCACCGAGTACTTCACGGCCAGTCGTTACAACCCCGTGAAGAGCATCGCCAAGGCGAGCGTCACCGGCCATGCGACCAACATCATCCAGGGCCTCGCCATCTCCATGCAGTCCACGGCGCTGCCCGTGCTCTGCATCGCCGGCGGCATCCTCGTCACCTACCAGCTCGCCGGCCTGTACGGCATCGCCGTGGCCGTCATGGCGATGCTCTCCATGACCGGCATCATCGTCGCCATCGACGCCTACGGGCCGATCACCGACAACGCCGGCGGCATCGCCGAGATGGCGGACATGCCGGAGTCCGTGCGCCAGACCACCGACCCACTCGACGCCGTGGGCAACACGACCAAGGCCATCACCAAGGGCTACGCCATCGGCTCGGCCGGGTTCGCCGCTCTCATCCTCTTCGTCTCGTACACGCTCGACCTGCAGGAGCACTTCCTCACCAAGTACAACTTCCACGACAGCATCAAGTTCATGATCGACAACCCGTGGGTGCTCGCCGGGCTCTTCATCGGCGGCATGCTGCCGTACCTGTTCGCCTCGCTGTGCATGAAGGCCGTGGGCAAGGCCGGCGGCCAGGTCGTGGAGGAGGTACGGCGTCAGTTCCGCGACATCCCCGGCATCATGGACGGCTCGGGCAAGCCGGACTACGCCACGGCCGTCGACATCGTCACCAAGTCGGCGATCCGCGAGATGATGCTGCCGGCCGCCATCCCGGTGCTCACGCCGATCATCATCGGCCTCGCCTTCCGCCAGCACGGCTTCGAGGTGCTCGGCGGCGTGCTCATGGGCTGCATCATCACCGGCATCTTCCTCGCCATCTCGATGACCAGCGGCGGCGGCGCCTGGGACAACGCCAAGAAGCTCATCGAGGACGGCGCGTATGGCGGCAAGGGCTCCGACGCCCACGCCGCCGCCGTCACCGGCGACACTGTCGGCGACCCCTACAAGGACACCGCCGGCCCGGCCATCAACCCGATGATCAAGGTCATCAACATCGTGGCCCTGCTCGTCATCCCGTTCCTCATCAAGTAGCGGCGGAACGGTAGAAGCGCAGCGTCTCAAGGGGCGCGGCGGGAGGCCCTCCGGCCGCCCGCCGCGCCCCTCTTCCGCGCTGCGTCGCTGACCCGTGTGGAGCGTCGTTCACGCCTCCTTCACACCCGTCTTGTCCATCGTGTCGCCGGGTGCTAGTGTGCGGCGAACGGCCGGTCCGCACGCTGACCGGCCTTTCGCGGATTCTGGAGCATGTGGACGGCGCGCAAGATCATCACCATCATCATGGGAGTCGTGGGTGTGCTTCTCGTGGTGCGCGGCGTCGGGGGCGGCGTGTGGCCGCTCTCCGTGCAGTTCATCGCCGGCGTCTTCCTGCTGATCCTTGCGGTGTTGCGCTGGCGCTACATGACCTAGGACGAGGTTGACGGGCAGTGGCGCGACGCAAGAAGCGGGAGGGTCAGAGCCTCCACAAGGTGCTCGGCGTACCAGCGCTGTTCAGCACCGCCTACGGCAACGTCGGCTCCTCGATCTACTACGCGCTCGGCGTCGTCGCCGCCTACGCCCTGGGCCTGACGCCGGTCGTGTTCATGCTCACCGGCCTGCTCTTCGTCACCACGGCATTCTCGTACGCCGAGGGCACCACGATGTTCCCGGAGGCGGGCGGCTCCTCCAGCTTCGCGCGCCACACGTTCAACGAGTTCGTGAGCTTCTTCGCCGGTTGGGCGCTGATGCTCGACTACATCATCACCATCGCCATCTCGGCGTTCTTCGTGCCCAACTACCTGGCCGCGTTCTGGCCCATCCTCAAGACCTGGCCGTACAACTCCATCGGCGGCATCCTCACCATCGCCTTCCTCGTGAGCATCAACATCCTCGGGATCAAGGAAGCCGCCCGCATCAACATCGTCCTCGCGATCCTCGACCTCGGCACGCAGGTGCTGCTCGCGATCGTGGGCCTGTTCGTCTTCCTCTCACCCAAGATCCTCATCAGCCAGATCCACCTCGGCACGGTGCCGACCTGGCACCAGCTCATCTACGGCATCTCGATCGGCACGGTGGCCTACACGGGCATCGAGACCGTCTCCAACATGGCCGAAGAGGCGTCGAACCCCGGGCGCGACGTGCCGCGCTCGGTCAAGTTCGTCCTTCTGGCCGTCCTCGGCGTGTACTTCGCCATCTCCATGGTGGGCCTCTCCGCCATGACCGTGCAGCCCAACGTCCTCCCGGTCAATCCCACCACGAAGATGACCATCCCGCAGGCCGTCCAGCCCGAGCCCGGCAAGCACGCCGATATCGGCCCCTGGGTGTTCAAGAGCGATCCTGCACAGAAGGTCTACGTGGCCGTCGACGTGACCACGATGACGACCGCGAAGATCCTGACCACGGGCCCCATCTACCAGGAGAACGGGCGCTGGGTGACCAAGATCTACGCCACGCAGCTGGCGACGGTGTACGAGGCCGACCCGTTGCAGGGCATCGTGCAGAACCTGCCCGCGAAGCTCGATTGGATGAAGGTCGTGCTGTCGCCGTGGATCGCCCTCCTCGCGGCGACCATCCTCGTCATCGGCACCAACGCGGGCATCATCGGCTCGTCGCGCCTGGCGTACTCCATGTCCCTCCACAAACAGTTGCCGCCCATCCTCGGGCGAGTGCACCGGACACGCTTCACGCCCTACGTGTCGATCGCACTGTTCGGCACTGTCGCCGCCCTGCTCATCACCCCCGGCAGCATCTCGTTCCTCGCCGATCTCTATGCGTTCGGGGCCATGATCTCCTTCACGGTGGCGCATGTCTGCGTCGTGGCGCTGCGCTTCAAGATGCCGGACTTCGAGCGCCCGTGGCGGACGCCGATCAACATCCCGTTCCGCGGCAAGAGCATCCCCGTTCTGGCGGTGATCGGGGCCATCGGCACCGGTACGGTCTGGGTCGTCGTCGTGCTCACGCACGCGGAAGGCCGCGCGGTGGGTTTCGCCTGGATGGGCGTCGGGATCGTGGTCTACATCCTGTACCGGCGCGCCAAGGGGTACTCGCTCACGAAGACCGTCGTGGAGGAACCGCTGCCCGCCTCGGTCCAGGAGGACATCGACTACGACCAGATCCTCGTGCCGATCGTCGGATCGCGCATCAGCGACGAGATGATGGTGCTCGCCTGCCAGCTCGCCACGGAGAAGAGGTCGGCCGTCGACGGCCTTTACGTGATCGAGGTGCCGCTCAACCTGCCGCTCGACGTGCGCCTCATCGCCGAGCGCGAGAAGGCCGACAGGGTGTTGGCGACGGCGGCCCGCGTGGCCGACGCCTTCAAGGTCCGGTTCACGCCCACGTGGTCACGGCGCGCCAGGCGGGACGGGCGATCGTCGAGGAGGCCGAGATGCGGCGTTCCGAGGTGATCATCGTCGGCACCGCGCGCAAGCGGCGCATCGCGGATCGCGCCTTCGGGCGCACAGTCGACTACGTCCTCGACCACGCGCCCTGCGAGGTGCTCCTCAACCTGGTGCCGAAGGGCTACCCGGGGGAGGGCACCGGCGACGCGGAAGGCGGTACGCCTGGCGCCGTCCCTGCGGCGGTCGTCGCGCCTGGGGGACCGGTACCGGCTCCGGAGGCCGCTGAGCCGTTCGCGCCGCCCGAGGCTACAGTCGCGCCGGAGGCTCCGGGCGACGTGCCTGCGGCGCAGGAGTAGTCTTGGCTCAGCGACACATGAGAGGTGAACAATGCACGTAGTGATCGCCGGGTGCGGACGCGTCGGCTCCGGGCTCGCCCGCGACCTCGTGACCCAGGGCTTCGACGTCGCCATCATCGACGAGAGCCCCGACGCCTTCCATCTGCTGGGGGACGATTTCCCCGGCGAGTTCATCGTGGGCCGGGCGCTGGACTGGGATTCGCTGCGCCGCGCCGGCATCAAGGACGCCGTGGCGTTCGTGGCCTGTACCGACGGCGACAACACCAACATCGTGATCGCGCAGATCGCGCAGAAGAGGTACGGCATCCGCTGCGTGGTGGCGCGCGTCTACGACCCGCTGCGCGCCGAGCTCTTCGAGCAGCTCGGCATCCGCACGGTCTGCCCGACGCGCGACGTGCGCGTGTCGCTCTTCGACGCCGTCCGCTCCTGTCAACTCCCGACCGCGGAGGGCTGAGCCGTGTTCGTGCTCATCGTCGGAGGCGGCAAAGTCGGCCTCAACACGGCGCGCCAGCTGCTTCAGCTCGGGCACGAGATCGCCCTCGTGGAGCAGCGCAAGTCGCGCTTCGACCTGATCTCGCCGGAGCTCGAGGACGTGCTCGTGTTCGGCGACGGCACCGAGATCTGGGTGCTCGAGAAGGCCGGCATCGGCCGCGCCGACATGGTCGTCGCGGTCACCGGCGACGACGAGGACAACATCATCATCTCGCAGGTCGCGAAGCTGAAGTTCGGCGTGCCCAAGATCGTCGCCCGGGTCAACAACCCGTTCAACCAGCCCACGTTCGACCTGCTCGGCGTGGAGGCCACCGTGTGCGCCGCGACCTCGATGCTGCGCATGATCCTGCACGAGCTGCCGGTGCACAAGTTCGTCCACCTGCTCTCGCTGAAGCGTGAAGGGGTGGAGGTCGTGGAGCTGGAGGTCAGCGAGTCCTCGCCGTTCTCCAACACCTACGTACAGGACATCGCTCTGCCGGACGGCGTGCTCCTGGCGGCCATCGTCCGCGCCGGCCGCGCGCTCGTGGCGCGCGGCTCCACGGAGATCCTGCCCGGCGACTACGTGTTGTGCCTGCTGCCGCCGGGCAAGGAGAAGGACCTCATCAGGGTCTTCCTGCCGGAGGAGGAACCGGAGAAGGTCCAGGAGCAGTCCGAGTTGAACACGTCCGAGGGCTGAGCGCGCGTGAGGCGGCGGGCGCTGCGCCGCCGCCGCGCCCAGCCGCCGCCGCGCCGCGCGTCGGTTGACCGCCCGCAGCCTCGCGGGTAGCATGGCGAGGCTCTTCCGGGAGCCTGTCTTCTCCCGGTGGCGAGGTAGCTCAGTTGGTAGAGCACACGACTGAAAATCGTGGTGTCGTCAGTTCAATTCTGACCCTCGCCACCAAGAATCCCCCGCAAATCCAGCTGTCGCCCGATGTGACGATTGCGCTCTACCGGATCGCCCAAGAAGCTATGAACAACGTGGTACGCCATTCCAAGGCCGGCCGCGCCTGGGTGACATTGGGCTGCTCGGACGGGCTCGTGAAGCTGACCGTGGGCGACGATGGGAGCGGGTTTGAAGAGTCGCTAGTCGGGCCGGAACGGTTCGGTCTGCGGATCATGAGGAACGGGCCGAGGCGGTGGCCGCGACTCTGAGCATTGCGAGCGCGAGGCATCACGGTACGGTTGTCACGGCCGAATGGTCTGTCGCCGGGATGGAGGGTTGACTATGCAGCTCGAAACGCCACCCAGCCGGATCAGGGTCGTCATCGTCGACGATCACGCTCTGGTGCGCAGTGGCCTGGAAACGATACTGGCGTTCTTCAAAGACATTGAACTCGTTGCGCAAGCGGATAGCGGCGCGGAGGCCATCCGATTGTGTGAAGAGGCCCAGCCAGATGTGGTTCTGATGGACTTGGTGATGCCTGGCATGAACGGCGCCGCCGCGACCAGAGAGATACTACGGCGGTGCCCAACTACCAGAGTCCTAGTGCTGACCAGCTTCTCGGAAGAGGCGCTGATTGAGAGCGCCCTGAACGCGGGAGCTATCGGCTATCTCATGAAGAACATCTCTGGCGAGCAACTGGCGGCGGCTATCAGAGAGGCCAGCCTGGGCAAGTCTACATTGGCCCCCGAAGCCGCCGAAGTGCTCATCCACCGAGTTGCAGAGCCCGGACTCTTGGGCGACGACCTCGCCACACGTGAGCGCCAAGTCCTATCCTTGCTGGCGGACGGTCTCACCAACACGGAGATCGCAGAGCGCCTCGTGGTCAGTCTCTCCACTGTCGAGAGCCGCGTGAGCAGCATCATCATCAAGTTCGGTGCCGCCAGCCGCGCCGACGCGGCCGTCATCGCTGAGCGGCATCGCCTCGTGCAGACCATGCGTATCCCGCGTGAGACGCAGGCTGCCCACGTGTCGTCCCTCATCCGCAGACCACCCGTGTTCGTGGACCCCGACTCCTCTATCAGGGACGCGGTCAGAGTGATGAGAGAGGAGCTCGTGCGTGCGGTCCTCGTGCTCACGCCCAGCGGCCTGGGCATTGTCACTGAGGGCGATCTGCGGGACCGGGCGCTCGTCGCCGGCCTGCCGCTGGACGCACCCGTGAGTGCGATCATGACGTCGCCGGTCAAGACTATGCGGGGCGACCAGTTGGCGGCGGAGGCGGCGATCGAGATGTTGAACGCCCGCGTTAACCACCTGCCGGTGGTGGACGCCCGCGGCAGTGTCCTGGGAGTGGTCTCGTCCTTCAGCCTGATGAGGCTTGACGCGCTCAGCCCATTCGCGCTCGCATGGTCGATCTCGCGGGCCACGACCGTCGCCGAGGTCGTCACGCTCGCGCAACGTGTGCCCGAGGTGTTTCTGACGCTCGTGGACGCCAATCTGGAGGCACGCGACATCTCCCGTGTCCTCACGGTGCAGAACGACACTGCCGTTACCCGGCTGCTGCAACTCGCCATCGAGCGTCACGGCCCGCCGCCGGTGCCCTTCGCCTGGCTCACGCTAGGCAGCGTCGCTCGCTGGGAGACGACGCTCGCGTCGGACCAGGACAACGCCCTCGCGTACGCGGACACCGATGACCCGGATGTGGACTCGTACTTCGAGACGGTGGCCATGGAGGTGAACGACGGACTGGCTCGCTGCGGCTACGCTCTCGACATCTCGGATGTGCTCGCACGCAATAAGCTCTGGCGCAAGTCCCTCTCACAGTGGAACGCCGTGTTCGCCGACTGCCTGGAGCATCCCGACCACTCGAACCTCGTCAGGGCGGCCCTCACGTTCGATTTCCGTCAAGTGAGCGGCGAGCTCGACGTTGTCCGGCCGCTGGTAGAGGTCTTGCTCCGCGCTCCGGAACGGCCCGGCTTCCTCGCCCGCCTGGCGCGCACGGTCACCGACGTGCGCTCGCCGCTGGGCTTTCGCCAACGCCTCATCGGCCCGGTGGACCTCAAGAAGAGCGCAGCGTTGCCCATCGAGAATCTCGCGCGCTTCCACGGGCTGTCGAACCGTGTGACGATGCCCGGCACCCTGGATCGCCTCGCCGCCATCGAGGGCCTCGGGGCCCTGACTGGTGAGACCGCGAAGTCGCTGCAGGAGGCGTTCATCATCATCTTGAACGTGCGCCTCCAGCACCACGCGGCCGCCATTGCCGAGGGACGCACGCCGGACAACGTCGTGGATACCGACCGCCTGCCACCCTTAGCCCGGCTGGATCTCCAAGCCGCCCTGCGCGCTGTGGCCGCCGCTCAGCGGCAAATGGCCCACTATGTGCCGTTGGGCATGTAGAGGCTCTACGGGGACTTTCGGCACTGGCAGACCGCCTTCTGACTTGCGTAAGAACGCGGCAGCGTTCGCGCGCTTCGCACTGCGACGGGCTGTGGCCAGGTGCCCACAAGAGCCCCCCGGTACTTCTCGCGCCGCTGCTGATCTTGGTGCCGGTTTGGTGCCCGTTTGCCTACGGGTGGGTGCGGATGAGTGGTTTCCTTGATCGGCTGCGTTTCGAAAAGACCCGGCTCGCGGCTACGCTGCCAAAGCGCCGGCATCACGACAAGCTCTGACGACCTCTCCATCGACGAAGAACAAGCACTCCCTGTGGCTCCACGTCAGGGGTCCCAGAGCCACAGCTTGCTCGGACTCTGCCGAGGGATACGAGCCGTACGTAGCAGCGGCCGATGCCTTCCAGAAGCGTCGTTGACGGCCTCTTTGACGACCGACAGCGTCCCCAGGGGCTCTGGTCTACCGATCTTGCCGCAGGCGGTTGGGCGAACTCCACCGAACGACAGCGCTCCGTTTGCACAGCGGTCACCGTGGGCATGCAGACGAGAAACCGCGTGGTAGACCATCCGGCGACCCCGAGGAGGTTCCATGGCTGACGACACCATCTTCGTGTACATGGCGCTCTATCACTCGCAGCCGGATGCCTGGCAGGACTGGGCCGCCGTGAAAGACCTGCACTCGGCCGGCGTCGTGGAGAGCTACGACGCGGCCATCGTCACCAAGGAAGACGACGGCAAGGTCCACGTCAGCAAGGTCGAGAAGACGACCCGCAAGGGAGCGTGGACCGGCGTCGGCGTGGGAGCCGTCGTCGGCGTGCTCTTCCCGCCGGCACTGATCGGCTCAGTGGCCGCCGGCGCCCTCACCGGCGGGCTCATCGGCCACGTGTGGAAGGGCATGTCGCGCAAGGATATGCACGAGCTCGGGGACTTCCTCGATCAGGGCGACGCAGCGCTGGTGATCATGGCCAGACACCAACTGTCCGAGGCCCTCGCCGATGCTACCATCCACGCCAAGGACCACATCGAGAAGGAGCTCAAGGCCAACCAGAAGGACGTGGAGGACGAGCTGCAGAAGGCGTCCGCCGCGACCGAGGATTGAGCGGACGGCGATCGTAGGGCGCCCTGGTCACGGGCGCGCGTGGGTCGACGCCGGAGGCCAGGGTCGCGTCGGACTTCGCTAGGCCGAGGGTGTCCGCGGACGTGTAGACATGCGCGTGGGCGGCGAGCCCCAAGGGCCGTCAACTGCGTCTCGCGGCTCGTCCACGGGTACCTAGAGAGGTGCTCAGCAGCAAGCGGAGGAGGCGTGCCATGAAGAAGATCGAGGTCATCATCCCGCCCGGCGATGTCCGGAAGGTCGCCCAGGCTTTGGCGGTCGAGGGCGTGACGGGAATGACGATCAGCGAGGTCCAAGGCTGGGGCGTGCGCCAGAGTCCCGAGGTCCAGGGGGGTCCCCCCAAGGTCGATGTGGTCCCTAAGCTCAAGGTCGAGATCGTGGTGCCCGCCCGGGAGGCCGAGGCGGTCACGGCGCGGATCACGGACGCGCTCAAGAGCAGCGGCCTCGGCCCCGCCAAGCTGTTCTCCTCGTCCGTGGAGGGGGCCATGCACACGCGCTCGGGCGCGCGCGACCATCAAGCGCTGGCCTGGAGATTCGTGGCCGGAAGCTGACGGTCCGGCGACCGGGTCGAGGCCTTTCGTCCGGCGCCGCACGGCGCAAGGCGGTAATGCACGCGCTCGGCCAGGATTCCTGAGGCTGCCTCACGGGACCCGCGGACGGCGTGCACCCGCGAGCTGCGGCCGGTGGTGCCGCGAATCCAGACTACTTTTGACTGGTATTTCGGCGCGAAGTCCGTATCATGGGCGACAGGCACAGCGCGGTGTCGCCGTTCCGCTGTGGTCTCAGGACAGCCTGCACAGGCACGGCATGTCCATTCAGCCCTCCCGAAAGGAAGGCACCGTCCGACATGACGACATCCACGATCATCGCCTGCAGCACCATCAGAGACGAAGTCGAGGCGCTCCGCGGCGACGTCCCCGTCGAGTACCTCCAAGGCTTCCTCCACGACACCCCCGACGTGCTGCGTGACACGATCAACGAGCGCATCGCCGCCACTCCGGGCGACAGTACCATCCTGCTCGCCTACGGGCGCTGCTCGAACGGCACGGCAGGTCTGGTGGCGGGACCGCACCGGCTGGTGCTCCCCGCCTGCGACGATTGCATCGCCCTGCTGCTCGGCTCGCGGCGGGCGTACGCGCGCGAGTTCGCCGAGCACCCCGGCACCTACTACTACACGCGCGGCTGGATCGAGGAGCTCGAAGACCCCTATCGCGAGTACCTCAAGATGATCCCGCGCATGGGCGAGGAGAAGGCCCGCATGGTGGCCCACATGATCCTTGAGGCGTACACGCGCGTGGCCGTCATCGACACCGGCACCTACGACCTCGAGAAGGCGCTGGCCTACGTGGATACGGTGGCTGAGTTCTACGGCCTGCCCATCCACAGGATCACCGGCTCCCTGCGCCTGCTGGACAAGCTCATTCACGGGCCGCACGACGACGAGTTCATCGTGGTCGAGCCGGGCGAGGTGCTGGAGGAGCGCATCTTCTGGGAGCTGGGCTCCGACGAGCCCGAGGCGGCGGCGCCGCAGCGCGCCTCGGGCTGACCGCCCGGAAGTCGTCGCCAGCGGTGCGCGCGGAGCCGGCGACCGACAGTCGCCGAACGATCACCTGACGCCGGTCGCCGGCCCGTTCCCTACGCCGTCGCGAAGCCCATCTCTCTGAGGAAGACCTCGTGGAACCGGGGGTCTGTCGCGAGCTCGCGGAAGGTGATCTTGCGCCTGAGCGCGGCGATCCGTTCCCGCTGGCGCACGTCGATCAGGGCCATCTGGGCGCCCACCCCGGCGGCGTTCCCGACGAAGGCGATGCGCCGCGCGGCGATGCGAGGGAACAGGCCGATGGCCAGCGCGTTCTCGAGGCCCAGGTAGTTGCCGAAGGCGCCGGCGACGTAGACGTGCCGCAGGTCCTCCGGTTCGAGGCCGGCGCTCGCCAGCAGCAGCGACCACCCGGCCGCGATCGCCCCCTTGGCGAGCTGGAGGGCCCTCACGTCGTGCTGGGTGAAGACGATGTCGCCCTGGTCCCCCGTGGCCACCAGGTACTCGAGGCCACGCGCGCCCCGGCGCACCAGTGCGTGCGGCTGCATCAGGCCCGACGCGTCGACGATCCCGTGGGCGATCAGGCCGGCGAGGATGTCGACGACCCCGGAGCCGCAGATGCCGACCGGCTCGACCCCGCCGATCGTCTGGAGAGTGCGCGGTCGGCCGTCCGCTGTGAAGGCGACGCGCTCGATCGCGCCCTCCGTCGCCTTCATGCCGCAGGTTATCTGGTAGCCCTCGAAGGCCGGCCCCGACGCGCAGCTCGTCACCGACACCTCGCCGTCCTTGACGATCGCGATCTCGGTGTTGGTGCCGATGTCGACGGCCATCGCCGGCAGGCGCCTGGCTTCGAGGTGCGTGGCCGCGATGACCGCGAGACAGTCGGAACCGACGAACCCGGCGATGGGCGGCATGAAGTACACGCGCCCCTCGGGGTTCATGGCCACACCCAGATCGGCGGCGCGCACGGATATCGGCTCGTCGAGCGCCGGGGCGAACGGCGCGCCCGTCAGGCCCAGCGGAGACAATCCCAGCGCCAGATGATGCATCGCGGTATTGCCGACGACGACCATGTCGTAGAGGTGACGAGCGGCGATCTCCTGACGCGCGCACAGCGTAGCGAGCGTCTCGTTGATGCCCTGCGTGGCGAGGCGGGTAAGTTCGAGCAGTGACCCCTCGTCCATGGCCTCCGTGATCCGCGTGACCACATCCTCGCCGTGGTGCATCTGCGGGTTCTCGATCGCCTCCTGGTCGATCAGGTGACCCTGCCGCAGGTCCATGAGGTAGACGATGATCTTGGACGTGCCGATGTCGACGGCGGCCCCATACGCGCTCAGATCGGCGTCACGGGGCTCGACATCGATGAGACGATCCTCGTACATCGTGGTCGTGGCCGAAAACCGGCTCTCGCGCATGACCGTCGGAAGCTTGCGCAGCACCGTCAGGGGTACGCTCGTCGCGCCCAGCTCGTCGCGGACCCGCGCGCGATCGCTGCGCGCGTCCTCGAACGTGGGGCGCGGCAGCGAGACTGCCTGTCTGCGCACGGCGGGATCAGCCTGGCCGTGCGTGAGCTTCGAGGCGGTGAGGATCTGCCGGCGACCCGCGGTCTTGCGCACCTCGATGCTGACGCGCCCGGAGAGCGGCATGGCTTGGCAGGCCAGCCGCCAGCCCTCGGCAAGTCGCTCCGGCGAGAGCTTCCGCAGTTCGCTGCTGGTCGGTGCGCTGAGCTCCCCGGCGCCGAGGCGGACCAGGCACTTGCCGCACGTGCCGCGGCCGGCGCAATCCACGGGCAGCCCGACCGCCGCGCTCTGGAGCGCGGCGAGCAGCGTGTCGCCACCTGGGACCTCGACGGTGACGCCGATCGGCTCAACGAGGATCTTCGGCACCGGTCGACTCCTTTCTGACCCGTCGTGGGCCCGTGCGTGGTCAGGCGAAGATGCGCCGGCCGAAAATGACGACTACGACGCCCACCATGGTGATCGCCGCGCCGATGAAGTCGAAGCGGTCTGGGGTCTTGCCGTCGATGAACCAGCCCCAGAGCATGGCGCCCACGAGGAAGACGCCGGCGTAGGCGGCATAGATGCGCCCATAACTGCCTTCGGGCTGGTACGTCTGGATGACGGCGTAAAAGAGCAGCGCCGCGAGGCCGGCCAGGGCGAGGTATGCGGGCCCGCCGCCTTTGAGCCAGCGCCAGAAGGCGTAGGTGCCGCTCAGCTCGCCGAGAGCCGCCAGCACGTAGATCGCGAACGTCTTGACGATCAAAGCGTCACCTCTCTTCGCGCAGAGCCGCGTCGGGCCCTGGAC
Organism: uncultured Thermoleophilia bacterium; assembly: GCA_963709845.1. Classification (GTDB taxonomy): domain Bacteria; phylum Actinomycetota; class Thermoleophilia; order UBA2241; family UBA2241; genus CAIXSE01. The sequence goes on along the minus strand of CAVPXV010000001.1, from coordinate 53,031 downwards.
TCGCCGCCGACCGGGTGCTACATCCCCAGGGGGACGTAGTGGGACAGCTGCCGCTGGGCGGTGGCCACCGCGCGCAGCGCGGCCTGGAGATCGAGGCGGGCCAGCGGCGGCAGGCGGTCGGTGTCCACCACGTTGACAGGCGTACGGCCATCGGCGATGGCGGCGGCGTGGTGTTGCAGGCGCACGTCCCAGACGATCGTGAACGCCTCCTGCAGGGACTTGACCAGATCGCCGTCCAGCGCGCCGAGGCCCTCGACGGCGACGAGGCGGTCCAGCGTGGCCGACACCGTCACGTGGTTCGAAAGCGCGTAGAAGCGGCCCAGGTTCTCGATGGGCAGCGAAGCGCTCTTCTTCAGGTCGATGGGGCCGATGAGGCGCTGGCGAAAGCCCAGGGGCGAGCGCACGTCGGTGACCGTGCGCGCCAGGCGCGCGAGAAACCCGGGGTATGCGGGAGCCGTGCGCAGAAGCTCTACGAGTGGGGTGACGATGTCGAGTTCCCCGGTGACCTGCCTGAAGTCGAACGTGAGCGCGGCTCTGACCAGGTTCGAATGGTCCGGGTGTTCGAGGCATTCGGCGAAGACGGCGACCCATTGCGACAGGGATTTGCGCCATACCTTGTTGCGCGCCAGCACGTCCGAGATGTCGAACGCCCAGCCGCAGCGCGCCAGCGTGTCGTTCACCTCCGCCGCGACCGTCGTGAAGTAGACGTCGACGCTCGGGTCGTCCGTGTCCGCGTAGGCAAGCGCGTTGTCCTGGTCGGAGGCCACCGTCGTCTCGTAGCGCGCCACGCTGCCGAGCGCGAGCCAGGAGTAGGGCACGGGCGGGGAGCCGTGGCGCTCGAAGGCGAGCTGGAGAAGGCGCGTCACCGTGGCGTCGTTCTGGACAGTGAGGACGCGCGATACGTCGCGAGCCTCGAGGTTGGCGTCGAGAAGCGTCATGAACAGCTGAGGTATGCGCTGCGCCAGCGCCACGACCTCGTCCTCGTTCTTGGCGGCTGACAGCGATGCTCCGAGCGAGAACGGGCTGAGCGCATCGAGCCGCATCAGGCTGGCCGAGGAGACGACCCCGAGGACCTTTCCGCGTGCGTCCACGATGGGCAGGTGGTTGATGCCAGACTGCATCATCTCGATGGCGGCTTCCGGGGCGAGCCTGTCGTCGCGCATGGTGCGCACCGGCGTCGTCATGATCGCGCTGACGGGCGTGTCTGGCGTGACCCCGGCGGCGAGCACCTTGTCGCGCAGGTCGCCCTCGGTGACGATGCCGAGCCCCTGCGACGACAGCACGAGGACGGCGCGCACGGATTCCTCGCGCATCAGCTTCGCGACGGCGCTGGCGGGGGCGTCGTGGTCCACGAAGACCGGAGGCCTGCGGATCAGCGAGGACACGTGCACCGCTCTCGCCTCGGGCGCGGCGCGGACACTGCGCATCGCGCGGGAGAGCCGCTCGCGCAGCGTCTCGGCGACGAACGCCACACCGTGCTCGCTGCCCAGGATCTCCATCGCGTAGGCGCGCGGGATGGCCAGGATCGACGCGTCCTCACGGCATCGCACCGTGAAGGCTGGGGACTGGCCGGTGAGCAGGGTGGGGTGACCGAAGACCTCACCCGGCGTGATCACATCGACGACGCGATCGTTGCGGAGCAGCTCCATGGACCCGGTGTGGACCACGTAGAGGGCGTCGCCCGGCGGCCCGTCCTCGACGAGCACTCTCACGCCGGCCGGCACGGTCTGTTCCACGGCGGCGGCGGCCACGCGCGCGAGTTCGGCGCGGTCCAGGCGGTCGAACGGCGGGAAGCGCGAGAGGAATCGAGCCGCATCGTTCACGGCCGACCTCGCACGAGTTCCGCTGAAACGCCCGACCTGCTCACGCTGCGCCGATCTCCAGCCCCCTGCAACGACGACCTTGACCACGCGGGTCCGCGGTCCGCCGGAGCTCACGGCGGACCTGCGCACAAGTGTATCCCTCGAGCCGGGCAGGCGGCACGTCCCCGGGGCGCACGGTCGGACCCCGGTGGCGGAGGGCGCCACCGCTCAGGCGGTCTTCGCCTCGCGATCCTCGACGAGGTAGACCGGGAGCGGCGAGCGCCGTTCGACGCGGTACGCCTCCTGGCTCCACATGAGGTCGCCGAGGAGAGCGTGGCGACGTGGGTCCGCGGCCATGACGATCACGTCGCAGTAGTATCTCTCGGCCGTCTTCAGGATGTTCTTGGTGGCATTGCGCGTGGCCACCACGTGGCCCTCCGAGCGCAGACCGCGCTGCTTGAGCGCGCGCACCGCCTTGGCCACCAGTTCACGCTGAGCGTCCCACTCCTGACGGTTGGGAAGGAGGCCGGGCATGGGCATGCCGAGGGACGTCCCGTAGATGCGCGCGACCGAGAAGACGTGGACGGACGCCTTGCGCTTCCTGCCGGACGTGGCCAGATCGGCCGCAAAGTCGATGACCCGGCGGGGGATGGGCCGGCCATCTGAGGCGATGAGCACGCGCCGGATCTCGATGGTCTTGGGATCGGGGGGCGCCGCCGGGCGGCGCCCCCCGAGAACTGATATCGACATGTTCACGCCTCGGTCCCGGGCGGCAGCGTGCCGAGCATCTCGCCGCCGGCAGCGGCCTTCCTGGCGTACTTGGGATCCTCGACGCGGTGGCGCCACCAGTACAGCGGGAGATAGGCCAACAGCGTGATCCAGCCGAGGACGTAGTACACGGTCACGTGCCCGATGACGGAGTACGTGATGCCTCCGCCGATCCAGAAGAACACGTACAAGCCGGCGAGCGCCAAAGCGAAGTACTTGAACACTTCGGGGAGCTTGAAGGGTCGACGCACGTCGGGCTTGTACTTGCGCAGCAGGTAGTAGCCGATGATCACGGGGACGAACGAGGCGATATAGCCGACGTTCGAGAAGGAATAGATCTGCACGGCGCCGCCGAGGATGACCACGACCAGGGACGCGCCGGTGTTGACGAGCATGGAGTGATCGGGCACGCCGTGCTTGTTGACGTGCGAGAACCAGCGTGGGAACTGTCCGTCCACCGACATCTGGTGCAGGCCGCGGGCCGAACCCATGATCGCGTTCAGCGCCGAGAGCAGCAGGGCGATGATGAGCATGATGGCGACGATCCAGTTGAGGGCGCTGCCGAGGGCGCCGCCCAGAGCCTCCCCGGCGAACTTGATGAACATCGTCTTGGGGTCCACCAGCGCAGGATTGCTCAGCGCCTTGGCGCCGAGGACGACGACGAAGGCGATCGGGATCATGGTGTAGATGAAGAGCCCGTAGCCACCGGACAGGATCATGGTGATCTTGCCGTCGCGCTCCGGGTTCCGGCACTCCCCGATGTAGCAGGCCGCCGCTTCGAACGCGATGACGTTCCAGGAGAGCAGGAACGTGAAGCCGGTGTAGACGTAGAACCAGTTGTGCCCCATCAGCGGTGAGAAGAACGACGCGCCACTAAGCTGGTGGAAGCCGGACAGCTGACTCCAGTGCGCGACGCCCGGATTGAAGACCCAGACGACGGCGAGGAACGTCAGGGGGATCATGGCGAGCATCGCCAGGACCGTGGCGAAGATGGTGCCGAAGCGGATCCCCAGGTAGGACGGGATGAAGAGCAGCAGGATGCCCCCGAACGCGATGATGAACGTCGACCACGCTACGAACGTGGTGATCGGGGTGAAGCCGCTCGTCGTGTTCAGGCCCAGGAGGTCCGCCAGGTAGAACGAGGCGAGGATCATGTTCAGGGGCGCCACCGGGAACCAGCCCATCCAGTAGGCCCACGCCGTGAAGCCATTGATGTGCGGAGCAAGCTTGGGGTACCTGACCCTCCAGGCCGGGTAGGCGTATGAGGGCGATCCCCCGGCGCGCTCCGGCATCATCGCCGAAAGCTCGGCGAGCAGCAGGATCAAGAGGACGCCCGACAGCGTGACCCCGACGAAGAGCGGGATGGAGGCCGCGCCGAGCGACGTTACCATGACAGGCGCGATGCCCGTGACGAGGATGGTGCCGGCGAGGCCGATGACGAATGCTCCCCACCAGTTGGTCTCGGCGGCGAGTCCGCCGCCTGCGTATTCGAGCTCCTCACGCGACTCTGTGGCAACCGCCATGTCTACCTCCGCATACGTGAAAGGGTCGGTGTGCTGGTGGCGTGATACATGGTTCGTCTTTGGGTTCGGTACTGTACAGAAGGCACAAGGCGCTGACAAGAGATTGTACGAAGTGTCACAAAGTGCGGACGGTGCGGCGCTTCTCGTCAGGCTCACGAAGCGCGCCATTTGTGCGACCCGCAACATTTCTTCATCTGCCGGAGGCCGCGACCGACCTTTCGGTCAGTACGGCCGAGTAGGCGTCAGATCAGGCGCTGCCGCAGGGCGATCGTGGCCGCTTCCGTGCGGCTCGACGCGCCAAGCTTAGTGATGATGCTGCTGACGTGGCTCTTGACGGTGGAGACGCTGACGACGAGCCGCTCGGCGATCTCGGTGTTGGTCAGACCGTCCGCCAGGAGCGTCAACACCTGAAGCTCGCGTGCCGTCAGATCCGTTCCCGAGGACGCGGGCGCCGCCACCCAGTGCATCAGTGCTTCGGTGGCCTCTGGGGCAAGCGTGGGCCTGCCCACCGCGGCTCCTCTGATGGCCGCCGCCAGCTCGTCTCCGGAGATGTTCTTCATCAGATAGCCGATGGCACCCGCGTTCAGAGCGCCCTCGATCAGCGATTCGTCGGAGAAGCTGGTGAGGACGAGGACTCTTGTCGCCGGGCAGCGACGCAGGATCTCCCGGGTGGCGTCGCTGCCGTCCATGCCGGGCATGACCAGGTCCATCAGGACGACATCGGGCTGGGTCTCCTGGGACAGCCTGACGGCCTCCGCGCCGTCGTCCGCCTGCCCGACGAGCTGTATGTCGTCGTAGAGTCGCAGGATGGTCTCCAGCCCGGAGCGTACGAGTGCGTGATCGTCCGCGATGACGACCCTGATCCGGCTGGGAGGCGTACTGCTTTGGGCAGTCAATCGTCTACCCCCGGTGCGACGGTCGTTGCGGCCGTCACCACCGTACCACTGCGAGCGGCGCTGGTGACGCTCAGCGTCGCCGCCACGGCCTCGGCGCGTTCCCTCATGAACTGCAGACCGAACTGTTCCGGGCCGACCGGTCCGGGGTCGAAACCCAGCCCGTCGTCGCCCACGACCAGCTTCAAGTCGTCGCCGGAGCAGGACAGCGTCACCCAGGCGTTGCGCGCCTTGGAATGCCGCACGACGTTGTTCAGCGCCTCCTGGGCGATGCGATAGAGCGCGATCGTCACGTCTGGCGGGATCGGCGGGGACTCGTCGAGGGAGAGCTTGACGTGTATCCGCATGCGCGCCTCGGTCGCGGCGGCGAGGTGCCGGAGGAGGTCGTCGAGCGACGACTGCGCCAGCGCGGCTGGACGCATCTCCAGGAGCAGCGTCCGCATCTCGGCCAGGGCGCCTCGGGTGAGGCGCTGGACGTCGTCCAGACTCCGCTGCATCTCCGCAGAGGCCGGCCGCCACCCGCGTCGGAGCGCCTCCGCCTGGAGGCTGGCCGCGAACAGCGATTGCGTGACCGAGTCGTGCAGATCGCGCGCCAGTCGCAAGCGCTCTGCCTCCACGGCGCTGCGCCCCACCTGTTCGCGCAGCCTGGCGTTCTCGATCGCCAGCGCGGCCTGGTCGCCGAACGCCTGTGCGAGACTTATGTCTTCTCTGCTCAGCACGCGCGGGTCGCGGTAGTAGAGGGCGATCACGCCGAACAGGTCCGCCCCGACCATGAGCGGGACCGCGGTGCAGGCCCCATAGTCGCGGATCCAGTCGATGGGCGGTGCTTCAGCGTCAGTCGCGTCGTCTTCCCATGATGTCCTCGGGCCCGTGTTGGCCACCGGCCGGCGCTCTCTGGCGGCCCTGCCGGCTGGATCCTGTTCGCTCGACATCGGCAGGTCCCGGGTCATGTCGCGCGGCACGCCGACCGCCGCCTCCGCTCTAAGGAGCTCGGCGGCGGAGTCAAAGCGAAAGAGCACGCCGCCGTCGCATCCGAGCAGCTGCACGGCCTGCAGCACGATGTGGTCGAGCAGGGCCGAGAGCGGCCTGTCCGAGTCGAGCACCGACACTTCCTGAAGCACCTGGAGCTGCGCCGTGAGTGAGTGCAGTTTGGCCGTGGTCTCCCTCTCGGTCTCGTAGAGGAGGTCGAAACGCTGATAGAGGTGCCCGAGCGCGACCAGACCGACTCCGGCCAGGGCGCCAAAGCCCAGGAGGAGGATGTTCTGACCGTTGGCGCGTCCCTGCAGGAACATCGTGAAGACGGCCAGGGCCAGGCAGAGCGCCCCGACGCCGGCGACGATGAGTCGATCGTAGACGGCGAAGGCGACGAGCATGAGCGGCACAAGGTAGAACCCCGCGATCGCGTAGCCCGGTATGAGGAGGTCCAGGAGGAGCGCGACGGCGATGCAGGCCAACGTGAGCCCGAGCACGCGGTTGCGACGCCCGCGCAGCCATACGACGCGCTCCATGACGCGGGGAAACGGGTGTCCTTCGCCCTTCGACTTACTCACCTGGGACAGGGCTCCTTCCTGCGCGGGACCGGCGCCGTCCGTCGACCGCATGTCCGCAATCGTAAGGTCGCGGAAGAGGGACCACAAACGCCCATTGGCCACATGACTGATGGCCGTCTCGGCCATCCGAACGATGCAAAGCCTGTGCTTCAGCCTGATGCGCGGCGCGAGGCCACCTGCTTGGATGCTCGCATGGGAACGAGCCCCGATCAGCGAGGAAGGTGGCGTCATGGGTTGGTTGTCGACCAAGGACAAGTGGGAGTACGCGGTCGTCTGCGGCGAGGAGATCGTGTTGACCACCGAGAGCAAAGAGGAAGCGAACAAGAAAGTCACTGAACTGCAGTTTGCCGGGAAGCATCACGTGCACATCACCAAGAACAAGAAGGCTGACGAGGACTGATCCCTCGCGACGCTCATGGCGTCGCAGGACCCGGGAGCAGATAACGACACGCGCGGGCTGATCGCCCGCGCACCCTCCGATCCGCATGCTTGCGCCTTGTACGGTCTGCGGCTCTCTTGGTGACCGGCCAGCTCGCCGCGACGGAGTGCGACGCTCGCCCACGTTTCGCCGTGCGGCACGTGCTGCCGCGCCTCACGTCGTCCCGACCGATGAGATCCCTACGAGGTACCTTTGGCCGATGCCGGCGTGCCCGCGATTCTTGTGCAAGGCTGTACAAACGGTAGCAGCTTGACCAGTGGCGCGGGACAATGCGTATACTCCACGTCCACCGGTGCAGTTCCGCGCCGGGGCCATGAAGTCTCTGCCAAGCGTTTCACGAGGAGGTGCCCATTAGCGGATGACTCCGACGGTGATCCCGACCGCTGGTCGGCGGTGCCCCACGACCGCGGCCATCGGCACCGGCGTTGCACTTGACGAGCCCACGCCAGAGTGTGCGTGTCCCCCCGGGCGAGTGACTCGGGCGGACTGGGCCGGTACAGGAGGTGACGTTCTTCATACGAGGATCTGGAAGAAACCTGCCTACCAGACAATCCAAGTCTGAAAGGGGGAACCACATGGCTGGACCTGGGACCAAAGCCCAGCGCGAGCGCATGTCGGTCTTCGAAGCGTATGAGCGGGCCCGCAAGGGGCCCAAGGTCGACGAGGCGGTCTGGAACTTCGAGATCATCCCGCAGACGGCGACCCGCCTCAAAGAGAAGCACGGGATCCAGATGGACAAGAGCGTCATGGTTCCCACCGATCCTGAGATGATCAAGAAGATCTATCAGGCCGGCCTCGAGATGCTCGTCGAGTGTGGCGTGTACTGCATCTCGACCGGACGCGTGATCAAGTACACCGAGGAGGAAGTCCTCCTCAGCGTGTCCACGGCACCCAAGGAATGCGTGGTCGGCGAAGGACTGGATGCTCGGCGCATGTTCCCGCGCTCGCACAAGGACACGCGCCCGCCGCTCGTCCAGGGCGGCCCGACCGGCGCACCCTGCAGCGAAGAGCACTTCTTCGGCATCCACGAGTCCTACGCGAAAGAGGGCATCGTCGACTGCATCGTCGACGGCGTGCTCTCCACGGTCAACGGCTACAACCCGGGGCCGGACACGCCCTGGGAGGTCCTTGCCGGTCGCCAGGAGATCATGAACGTGCGCATGGCGACGGCCAAGTGCGGCCGCTCGGGGATGGGGTTGTAGGGCCCCGAGACCACTCTGAACGCTGCCGCCACTATCTCGATGGATTTCCCGGGCGGCATGCGGACCACGGACTTCCACGAAGTCTCGCAGCTGAATGAGCTGAAGTGCGACGTAGGTGCGTTGACCTTCACCTCTCATTACAATCTGGCTCGGGACAACGTGATGGTCGAGCAGATGCCGATCTTCGGCGGATTTGCCGGTGGTCTCGAGGAGACGACCATCGTCGACGTCGCCACGCATCTCAACTCGTTCGTCACCTTCGGCGGCACCTGGCATGAGGATGGCCCGGTCCACATGAGGTGGGGCATCACGACGACCAGGGAGGCCCTGGCCATCGCGGGTCACGCCATCATGGCGGTCAACTCCGCCTGGCCGACGCTCATGAGCGGGAACCAGTACTACACCCTCGCCGGCCCATGCACGGTCATGTGTCTGCTCGAGACCGCCGCTCAGGCGATCACCGACACCTCGAGCGGACGCGAGCTCATGTCCGGCGTGGCCTCCGCCAAGGGCGTCATCACCGACAAGACCACCGGCATGGAGGCACGGTTCATGGGCGAAGTCGCGCATGCCGTTGCCGGCCTGCCCACCGAGCAGACGAACGAGATCCTCGACGCTCTCGTCGAAGATGTACGAGGGCGACTACAAGACCGCCGACCAAGGCAAGTTCTACTACGAGTGCTACGACACGGAAAAGGTCGTCCCCACCGACGAGTATCTCGAGGTCTACGACAAGGCCTGCGCCGCTCTCAAGAGTCTCGGCGTCAACTACAAGCTCTGGTAAGCGGAGTGCGGACAGCGATCACGCCGAGTTCGAGGAGGCTGTAGGGACATGGCAAATGAGGCGTTCTACAATGAGGCGATCGACTCCCTCGTGAACCACGACAAGGACGCGGCGGAAGACGTGGCCAAGCGCGCCATCGCCGCCGGCGTCACCCCGCAAGACATCATGCAGAAGGGCTTCGTCGTCGGTATCCGCAGGGTCGGCGACCAGTTCGACGAGGGCGAGGTCTACCTGCCTGAGCTCATGCTGGCGGCCGCGGCGATGGAAGCCGCCATGGAGATCTGCAACGCGGCGCTGCCCGAGGGCGAGAGCGAGACCCGCGCCGTCGTCGTGATGGGCACCGTCGAAGGCGACATCCACGACATCGGCAAGGCCATCGTCTGCGCGTATCTGCGGGCCAACGGCTACGAGGTCCACGACCTCGGCCGCGATGTGCCCGTGGACGCGTTCGTCGACAAGGCCGAGGAGGTCAACGCCGACGTCATCGGGGCCAGCGCCCTGCTGACGGCGACGATGCGCAAGCAGGCGGAGATCATCGCAGGAGCTCAAGGACCGCGGCATGCGCGACAAGGTGAAGTTCGTGGTCGGTGGGGCGCCGTGCACCCAGGAGTACGCGGACTCCATCGGCGCCGACGCCTACGCGGCCGACGCCAGCGACGGCGTCAAGAAGATCGAGAAGCTCCTGGGCATCAAGTAGCCAGGCGGAACCGGCCTCCGGTGCCTTGATGCGATCCCAAGGGGCGGCGCTCGCACGACGAGCGCCGCCCCGTTCTTCGCCGGCAGACGGGCGGGTGGAGCAGCGGTGCGTCGTGGTCGTCTGCGGGTACCGTTCAGATGCGCGGCACGTTCGGATGCGCGGCTCGCGCCGTTCTCGCTCAGCTACGTGGAAGGACGTTTATGGCCGTGATCCTGTACACGAGACCCGACTGCCCGTACTGCGATGCAGCCCGCCGGTATCTGGACGAGCGCGGCGACTCCTATGAGGAACGCGATATCTCGACCGATCCGGCGGCCGAGCGGGAGGTCGCCGCTATAACCGGAGGGCCACTCTCCGTCCCCATCACGGTCGAGGATGGGGACGTCCGGGTGGGATTCCCGTACACCTGAGGCGGTGCTCGGGGCCGGTCGCGCTGGATCATGCGCAACGACCCCGAGCGTGGGCGCGCGTGACGCGCACCCCGGCTCGCAGGTCCACTCACACGCCCCGCTCATGCCCGGGGGGTGCCGGTGGGCCCGACTGTGAACTGCACGTCCAGCAAAGACCCCGCGAAACGTTGACCTGCAGGCTCAGCGACTCTACATTGTGTCGCACACGGGCGAGCGCCTTCGCAAGGCAGGCGCTCTTCCGGGGTGAGCAGACGACCCGTTCCCAACGCCAGCTGCGATGTCTGGCAGCATGCAGAGGGAGGCCCGCCTCGTGGCGATGGCCGAAGCGATGCGATCTGATCAGCGTGCCGAGTCCAGAGGGCAATGTGGGCCTCGGCTGAGTCGCGCCGCGCCGCGCCCGCCGCCCCCCGCCGGCCTGTCTCCGCGCTCTCCCACCACAATGGAGGTGTGACGCAGTGAGCAAGATATGGACCCGGATGGGTGACGGCCAAGCCGTCGAGATGACTCCCGACGAACTGCGCCAAGACATCATCGAGGCGTCCGAAGACGCCGCTGACAAGGGCAAGGTCCCGGTTCTCGAAGACAACGAGATCGACAAGCTCGTCGAGATCTTCTCGGCACCCTGGCGCGTGATCGGCGTCGAACCCGGTCACGAAGTCCCACTGACCAAGGACGAAACGGCGTGCACGCTCGTCTCCTCGCAGCTCTCGAGCGGTGCCCACCTTCCGATAAGTCGCGAAGCCGCCGTGGAAATCTTCGAACGCGTGTTCGCCTTCGACACCATGGAGCTCGGCTGGATCGACTACTCCTTCAAGCCGGCCAAGCCGATGGTCTCGCTCGACCAGGTCTCCATCGAGCGCCTTCTGGCCACCACGGTGTTCCCGATCCTCTACGGCGCGATGCCCAACATGGGCTTGTACTACACACCGGACGGTCCCTACATCAACCCGGCCGATCTGCTCGGCATGATGAAGGTGGACGAGGCTCGCGAAGAGGAGATGAAGGCCGCTGAGCTCTGCATGGAGGACATGATCTTCGTCTGCAAGCGCATGGCTGAGATCGGCGCCGACGGTATCGATTTCGACACCACCGCCTCGGCCGGCGACGCCGACTTCCTGGCGACGCTGAAGACCGTGGAGGAGCTCAAGAAGACGACCAACCTCGGCATCGAGGTCGGCATGTCCGGCGAGTTCATCCTCGGCATGCACGGTGAGGTCGACTACAAGGGCAAGAAGCTCGCCGGCATGTTCCCGCAGCAACCAGCTCAAGGTCGTCGAGGAGGCGGGCGCCGACATCTTCGGTCCCGTCGTCAATACCAAGACCAACAAGTCGGCGCCCTGGAACGTGGCACGGGCCGTGACCTTCGTCAAGGAAGTCTGCAAGCAGGCGACCATCCCGATCCACGCCAACGTGGGCATGGGAGTGGGTGGCACGCCGATGTTCGAGACGCCGCCCGTCGATGCCCTCAGCCGCGCGAGTGTCGCGATGGTGGAGATCGCCAAGGTCGACGGCTTGTAGGTGGGTGTGGGCGATCCCTTCGGGATGTCCTTGACCCACGCGATTGCCTCCGGCATGGGTGGCATTCGTACCGCTGGAGATCTGGTGGCACGGATGCAGCTCAACTACCGGATGAGGCTTCCGGAGGCGAAGAAGTACGTGGCGGACAAGCTCCATGTGAGTACGTTCGACCTATCGGACTCCACGGTCATGCGCAACCTGCGCGAGGAGCTCGACATCGGCCTCGTCGAGGCCGTCCCCGGTCTGTCCAAGGGGTTGGCGGCGAAGGCTCGCATCGCTGACCTCCTCGACATCAAGATCGCCGCCGTCGACATACTCAAGCAGCAGATGCCGGGCTGAGCGCAGGGCTCAGACGTCAGACCAGCAGCCCAGCCCAACCTGACCGATGGAGGTCACAGGCATGGCCAACGAAGACTTCTACCAAGAAGCAATGGATGCTATCCGTGCGTGCGACAGGGCGAAGGCCACTGACGTGGCGACGAGAGCTCTCGCCGCCGGCGTGGCGCCCGACGACATGCTCAAGCTCGGCTTCATCCCGGGTATCGCCAAGATGGGCGACCTCTTTGAACGCGGCGAGGTGTTCCTGCCCGAGCTCGTGCTCGCGGCCGACGCCATGACCGGTGCCGCCGAGGTCTGTAATGCGGCGTTGCCCGAGGGAGCGTCCGAGAAGAAGGGCACGGTCGTGATCGGCACTGTGCAGGGCGACGTGCACGACATCGGCAAGACGATCGTCGTCGCCTTCCTGCGCGCCAACGGCTACGAGGTCTACGACCTGGGCCGTGACATCGCCGCCGACAAGTTCATCACCAAGGCCGAGGAGGTCGGCGCCGACGTGATCGGCATGAGCGCGCTGCTCACGACGACCATGCGCGAACAGACACGCGTGCTCGCCGCGCTCAACGAGGCCGGCCTGCGCAGCAAGTACAAGGTGATCGTCGGCGGTGGGGCGTCCACCCAACAGTGGGCCGACAAGATCGGCGCCGACGCCTATGCCGAGGACGCCAACGACGGCGTTCGCAAGATCAACCAGCTCATGGGCAACTGACGTTGAGCTGACAGGCAAGGTGCGGCCGGGCGGGTCGGAATCAGCGACCCGCCCGGCCGTTCCGCCCGTTCCAGACCCCGGCGCCCAATGGACACGGCGGTTGCGGCCACGCCGCTCCAGGACGCTCCAGTGCCGCGTCTTGGACGGGGCGCAGTGGCTCCTCGCCGTCCCTGCGCTAACGCTCCTCGTGCGCGCCGTCACGCGACGCGTCCGGCGTCATTGGGAGGATCGGTCCTCTTCTTCGGCTGCGAACAAGCGGGGGATGCCCCTCGCCAGTGCCTCCCGACGCCACTTCACCGCTCAGGCGCACACGACCCCGTCGCTGTGCAACACTGGTCGCTCCACGGGGATCGGCGCCGGGGAAGTCTCGGCCTCCCGCCGGGCCGGCGCGCCCGCGCCCGCCGGTGCGGCGTCCCTGGAATGCTCGGCCATATGTGGCTCACTCCCTTGTGATCGTCATCGTGGAAACGTCTGCGAGTCCATGGCCCTGTCTACCCCGGGAGGGGCTCCGTGTCCCACTCTGATGGCGTGAACGCGCAGCCGGGCTCGCCACCGATCGCGAGAAGGATCGTTCCCGCGTCACGGGCCACAGCGCCGCGTGCGCTCTTCGGGTCAGGTACGTACACGAACGTGCCGGCAGGTGCCTCGAACTCCTCGCCGTCCACCTTGAACGTGGCCCGGCCACTCACTACCAGATAGAGTTCCTCGTGGCGCGTGCCCGAGTCGGGGTCCTCCGTGTGGTCCTCGGTCAGTACGGCGCCGGGCTCTGGCGCCCGAAACAAGTTGGTGCCGAAGGATCCGATACCGAAGTAGCGGCGCAGCGGCTTCCATTCCGTCTCCGGCGCCCACTCGTAGGGAATGTTCGGGATCTCGTCGATATGCGCTGCCACGTACTTCGCAGCGCTCTCCTGGCCCTCGTCCATGCCTGCCTCCTGTGGTCGCCTGCGCTCAGCCTACGCGCAGTGAAGGCGGCTGTCGCGTCCCCGAGGTGCGGCCGGCGCACCAACATCCACGGCGGCCAGGTAAGGCCGTGCCTCGAGCTTCATCGTGTGGTCCTCGAATGCGCACGACTGGGTCTCCCATCCACGCTCATGGGCCAACGTCAGAGTCACGGACGTCGACGCCCGAGCGGCTCGAGCTCGCAATGGACAGCGAATCCGGAAGGTTGTTGACTTGCCTCGCAAGGGGTGCAGGGGCAGACGTCTTCGGACGTCGGCTTTTCGAGGGACGGACTGCGAGCCAGTGCAGGTGCGAGCGGCGATCAAGCGGCAGTGAGAGGGGGAGCGATGGCACAGTACATTCTCTCAGACCCGAACATGAGTGATGGCACGCACCCCGATGTCATAGAAGCGATCATGGACCAACTGCGGGGGCGCGACGGCATGAAGCTCATCGGCTACGAGCCCGATGCAGACTTCGACCGGCTTCCCGCAGAGATCCTCGGCCGTCCTGAGGTGATGAAGGAAGCCTTGCTGGATATGGCTGGCAAGGCCTACGAGCTCATCGACATGGAGACGCAGCACGGTCGTCACCCGCGCGTCGGCGCTGTGGACACCATCGAGGTGTATCCGGCCAAGGGCATCACGATCGACGAAGTCAGGGACTTCTGCGAGGTACTCGGTCGGGAGCTCTTCGAGCGATACGACGTGCCGATCTACTTCACGGGCAAGAACGCCCGCCGCCCCGAGAACGCGGGCCTGACCTTCATCCGTGAGGGCAACTACGAGGGGCTCAAAGAGGCCGTCCTCGTCGACCCGAATCGGGCTCCCGACATCGGGCCGGCGAGGCTGCATCCGACCGCGGGAGCGACCATAGTCGGCGCGCTCGAGCAACACGACGCCTACTTCAACGTCGTCCTGGACACAGACGACGTCGAAATAGCCAGACATCTCGCCAGATGCATCCGCAACAAGACCGGCGGCTTCACGAACGTCCAGGGCACGATCGGTCTGCCGCAGACTCATCGCCGGACGGGCAAGAGGGTGTCGGAGGTCTCCATCGAGATCTCCAACCCGCTCGACACACCGATCCACCGGGTCTTCAATCTCGTGAGAGACGAAGCTGCACGGTTCGGCGTCAATGTCATCGCGGGGCAGATCTGCGGCACTATCAATGCCGAAGTGCTCGTCAAGACGGCCGAGTGGTACCTGAAGCTCGAAGCCATCAACGGACCCTGGGACTACAAGACCCAGATCCTCGAGAACCACATCCTGGAACTCGAGGACTGAGACGCTGCAGGAGGGAGGCCAGCGCAGGACTCACTCCTTCCAGTGTGTGCGATACTGCGCGGGAGAGTGATAGGGCACAGCGACATCGGCATCTCCACGGGCGCATACGCAGACCTCCCGCTGGCAGCGGCGTTGATGCGCATCGCCGACCTCGCTCCGTCTGCCGAGATCTACTCGTCTGGGCAGCACTCGCTGCTCGAGCGGAGGAACGCACGCGACGTCGCGGCGGTGGGGCTGCCGTTCGGCGTCCATGGGCCGTTCGCACAAGACGGGATAGGCAGCCCATACGACCCAGAGCGCCGCGCCGCGGTGAAGCTGCACCGGCGGCACTTGAAGGTGGCCTCGCGTCTCGGCGCGACTCTGTACATCGTGCACCCCGACATGCAGGGCCAGCCGCACGCCCGGGATCCCGAGGTCGCCTCCGCGCTCGAGCGCTCGTTCGCGGAGCTGCGTGACCTCCAGGACGCCCTCGGGGTGCCTGTCGCCGTCGAGAACATGCCGGAGCCGGAGTACTCGCACTTCACCGCGCCCGGCGATCTCGATCTCCAGGGCCTCGGCCTCGCGCTGGACGCAGGTCATGCCGCCCTCACCGGCACGCTGGAGGAGTGGCTGGTACGTCCCGGTGCGAGGCTCCTGCACGTGCACCTTCACGACAATCAGGGCGTCGGAGGCGATGATCGTCACCAGCCACTGGGGACAGGGACGATGGACGTCGCCCCGGTCCTGGAGGCTGCTCGCGCGGCTGGAGCGACTATGGTCCTCGAGCTTACCTGCGAGGAGGATGTCCTCTCCAGCCTCGGCTATCTGCGCGCGCGCGGCCTCCTGCCGCGGACCGAGGGCGGGTCGCCGTGACCGCAGAATCCGTCGATCGTTCCCAGCTGGTGCAGGAGCGAGCCAGGTTCCTCTCTCACCTCGACCCCTTCCAGGGGCTGGAGCGTGATGAGCAGGAGCGGGTCGCGGCGGCGATCATCGAGCGCGTTCTCGTGCGCGGAGAGGCGGTCTTGGTCGAGAACGGCGTTCCCGGCACCGAGCTCTACGTCGTCCGGGACGGGACCCTGGAACTCATTCACCACGAGGTGGCGATCGACGTCATCACGACCGGCGAGGTGTTCGGCCATCCGACGTTGCTGACGGGTCTCCCGCCCGAGTTCACGACCCGAGCCCTCGAAGAGTCGAGGCTCTACTGCATCCCCATGGACGTCGCCCTCGACATACTCAGCCGGGTCGAGGGAGTCAGATTCGTCGCGCGCACGCTTCGCGAACGCCTCACCAATGCGGCCAACACGATGAGCGCACTGCCTGATGTTCGCACGCAGCCGGTGACCGCGTTGCTCACGAGGCCGCCCATCTTCTGCGATCCCGACGCCAGCATCCGTGAGGCGGCCCGGCTGATGATCGCGGAGGGACGCTCGGCGATCCTGGTGAGGGCACGCGGCGGGCTAGGCATCGTGACGGACGTCGACCTCCGCGACAAGGTCATCGCTCCGGGGGGCTCTGGCGAGGCGGCCGTGAGTTCCATCATGTCGGTACCGGTGAAGACGGTCGGCGCCGACGTGATGGCGGCGGAGGCCGCCCTCGCCATGATGGAGGCCGGCGTCAACCACATGCCCGTCGTAGATTCAGGCGGCCGGGTGCTCGGCATCCTCTCCGCCGGCAGACTCATGAGCCTCGAGGCACTCAGCCCCTTCGCCTTACGGCAGTCTCTGCTCACCGCGCGAACCGTTGCCGACCTCGTGGCTGTCGCGCGCGGCGTCCCCAAGCTGTTCATCGATTTGATCGACGCCCCTCTGGATGCGCGCGCCGTGACGCGGATACTCACGTTGCTCAATGACGCCATGACGGCGCGATTGATCGAGCTCGCCTTCGAACGCTACGGAGAGCCGCCGGTCGCCTACGCCTGGCTCGCGTTCGGGAGCGCGGCGCGGAGCGAGCTCACGCTCGCCTCCGACCAGGACAACGGCCTGGCCTACGCGGACACCGACGACCCCTCCGTGGACGGATACTTCCGGAGGCTCGCAGCAGATGTCAACGAGGGCTTGGGGCGATGCGGCTTTCGACCCGACACGCATGGGGTGCTGGCGCAGAGCGACGAGTGGCGCATGGCCGCATCCGCATGGATCGCAGCCTTCAGGCAGTGCCTTGGGGGCTGGGACAACGATCGGCTTCTGCGCGCAGCCATCGCTTTTGACTTTCGCCGCGTGAGCGGCGACCTGCCCATAGTCACGCAGTTGGCCGAAATCGTCCGCGAGACGCCCAGGCACGCGCGGTTCAAGGCCGGGCTCGCTGACCTGGCGTCGGAGATCCGCTCGCCGCTGGGATTCCGCCAACGTCTCACGGGACCGATCGACATCAAGAACAGCGGTCTGCTCCCCATTCAGAATATGGCGCGCTACTACGCCTTCGCCGCCGGCATCACGGCTCCGACTACCCTCGAACGGCTCGTCGCCGTGGAGCAAGAGGGAGCCGCGGGCAGCGAGTCGGCGCCAGTGCTCAGGGAAGTCTTCGTCAGCATGTCGGATCTCAGGCTGCGGCACCATGCCGAGGGACTACGTGCGGGACGTGCCCCAGACGACGCGGTCGACACGGCGATTCTGCGACCTTTGACGCGGGTCACGCTTCGCGAGGCGTTGCGCGTGGTCGCCGCCGAGCAGCAGCGGCTCCCGCAGCGGCCGAGTCCGCTATGACGAGAAGGGCTCGGCACGCCGCTGACCTCCGCGCCGGGTCGTCACCTCAAACCTGCCGGAGTGGCGAGCGCGACGTCGACCGGGCTGGCATTGCTCCCCAAGACCTCGTCTCCCGGCCCACGGCGCTTTGAAGGCCCGCCAGCCCGCCGTGACAGCCCTCTTCCATCCCCCAGGACTCGCGCGTCGCGTAGGTGCGCGTCGAACGAGCGCTCGGGGTGACCGCTTCCCACCAGATCGTCAGCCCCCTGCCTCGATGGTGCGTCGCCCAGAGCGGGGAGCGACGGCGACTGTCGGGCGCGGGGCGTCAGAAGGAAGAGAGGGCACCCCGGTCGTCGTAGGCCGCGACCGGGGTGCCCTCAGCTCTTGCGGGCGGCGCGGCAACTGGTGCCCCCGCGCAGCTCGTCTGGCGCTCGTCAGGCCATGAGCTCCTTGCACTTCTCGACGCCGAGCGAGGCGTTGGCGGCATATGCGTCCGCGCCTATCTCGGTGGCCCAATCGACGCTCACGGGAGCGCCGCCCACGATGACCTTGACCTTGTCCCGCAGGCCGGCGTCCTTGAGCGCCTGGATCGTCTCCGGCATCTTTGGAATGGTCGTCGTCAGAAGACCGCTCATGCCGAGGATGTCGGCATCGTGTTCCTTGACGGCGGCGACGAACTCGGCAGGCGTGATGCCCTTGCCGAGATTGAAGACGTCGAAACCGGCGCCCGAGAGCAGCATGGCGGCCAGGTTCTTGCCGATGTCGTGCATGTCGCCCTCGACTGTGCCGATGACGACCGTGCCGAGGGCGCCGCCGCCCTCGCCCAGCTGTGGCTTGATGAGGTCGAGGCAGGCCTGCATGGTGCGCGCGGACAGCAGCACCTCGGGGATGAACTTCTCCCCGCTCTTCATCTGGGCGCCGACCACGTCCATGCCGGGCAACAGCGCCTGGTCGAGGATCTCGCGGGCCGCGGCGCCGCCGTCGAGCAGCTGCTGGGTCGCGGCGGTGGCACCTTCGTCACCGTCGATGATCATCTTCTTGAGGGACTCAAAGTCTGCCATAGGATCCTTGTCCTCCACGTCGTGGGTTCGCTCCGGAGGCCTGGGCTTCAGGCGACTCCCGCGTCCTTCTCGCTCTTCTTGACGATCGCCCTGATCTCGTCCACGACGTCGCTCGGCAGTTCCTCGACCTTGTGGTTCTCCACGAGTTCCTTGGCCTTCTCGTTGCAGCGGTAGTACATGTCGGTCCCGCCGTCCATGTCCCACTCCTCGCGGACGCGCCGGTCGATGATGCCAGCCTTGGACTGGTGAGCGCGCATCAGCTTGAGCGTGCTCATCCTCGAGAGGAAGTCCTCCTCGGACCCCACCTCGATGATCTCGTCGACCATGAGGGTCTCGTCGTTCGTGGGAATGCCACGGAGGATGTACTTGACCATGCGGGCGATCTCGTTGTCCATCACGAGCACGCCGTAGTCGATGGTGACGCCCGACTCGATCATCCCTGCACCGTAGATCTGGTTGGCTCCTCCCAACGCAGGAACAAGTCCGGTGATGGTCTTCTCGTGTGCGGTCTGCACGTCGCCACCAAGCTTGGAGTCTGCCTACAACCCGGCCACATAGCTGGGCAGGCCGTAGAAGCGGGCCATCGCTGGGACGGCCGCGCTGATGAGGGCGAGCTCAGGCGTCCCGACCGTGGCAGCAGCTCGCTGCAGGTCGAATGCCGTGGTGGAGCTGCCGTAGATGCACTTGGCGCCCTTCTCGGCGAGCTGGGCCAGCACGATGCCGCCGAGTACCTCTGCGTTGTGCGTGACCATGGTGCCGGCGAGGGTCACGGGGGCGGAGCCGCCGGACATGGCCATGGAAAGGGGCATGGCGATCTGGTGTGAGCGCGCTGCCTCGATGATGCAGCCCGTGAACTCGCCCATGAGCTTCAACGGGCTGACCGGGCAGCTCAGGAACTCGAGCATGGGCCGCTCGGCCAGCTTGTCGTGGCCACCGGCGACCGCAGCCGCGGCGTCGATGTGGAGCTTGGCGCCGTGATGACCCAGGGCCAGGCTGCAGATCGGCTTTGTGGTGTTCAGCAGCGACTGCTCGATGAGGTGCGCCTTCGGCGACCTCCGGGGCCACGTCCGTGGCCGTCACCGCGATGGTGTACACCTCGATGTCGTCCAGGGCATCGACGAGGCGAGCCAGGTCGCCGACGTCCTTCTTGGTCGTCGAGCGGAGTTTGCCGTCCCACGGGTCGACGGCCTTGACGCCCTCGGCGAAGTTGGTGTAGGTGACGCGCCGGCCCTCGAGGACGACGTCCTTGTCGGGGGTCCGGCCGCAGAGCACGACCTTCGACGGCGCCCGATTGATGGCCTCCTCGAGCACATGCTGCGGGATCTTGACCTTGCGGGTGGAGCGGTCGACCTTGCAGCCGCCGTCGGCGAAGAGGTCGATCGCCTCATCGTCCTCGACCCACAGACCCGCCTTCTCGAGCACCTCGACGGTCCCCCAGTGGATGGCCTGCCATCTCATCTGGGCTGAAGACATCGATGCCGATGCCGCCCTGGTGTCCAACGCCTGCTCGTTGACTTCGGATCATATCGTTCCCTTCATTGTCGCGACGCCATCCGCCTGCTGATCTTCGACCATACCGCCTCCCCGTTCGGGTGACAGAGACTCGCTTCCCTCGAGCGCGCTCGACACCGGGCGTGAGCCTCCACGCACCGGTGTCCAAGTTGTCCCAAGGGTTCGCAACGAGTATGTGTATTCCGGTAAAGCACGTCAACGTATCGCACGCGCGTGGCCGCGGCATGACCGGGCGGATGCCCTCCATGCCGCGACGCGCTACGATAGGGCAGGTTTTCACTATCCAGGAGGAACAAACATGGCGTCAGCTGAGATCGACAGCGGCATCTGCGGCTTCTGCACCACGGTCCACACGTCCGGCGACGGACGCATGGTGCGGCTCGAGTTCGAAACCACCTGCGAGCATGTGCAGTCTCTGGCCGAGCACCTCACCGAGGTCGATGCGTACCGCGAGATCAGCTACCGGGGCGAGGGCCCGCTCACCCTGCGGCTCGCCCCGCAGCACCTCGTCCACCCGGCGTGCCCGGTCCCGTCAGGCATCATCAAGGCCGTCGAGGTCGAAGCGGAACTCGCCTTCCCCAAGGACGCCTGCATCCGTCCTCGCAAGGACTGAGCGGCCACAGCGCGACGCGCTTGACGCGTCGCTCATGATCTCGACCGGTCGGGCTCCTGCGCGAAGCCGCGTCCTGGCGCGCTTCCACTCGCAGTGCCGCCCTCCGTGGCAGAGCCGTCAGGATTGCCCAATGCCAGGCGTCGCGAAACGGTGACACAGGCTCGAACCGGTCGTATTCTGGTTCGGCGATCGCATTCCATGCCGAGGCCGCGGTTCGGTGACTGGGACGACTGTGATGGGTCTCGAGTCCAATGCAACCTCTGTGATCGTCCGCAGGTCGGACGATCGTTCTGTGCAGCTCGCATCCCGGGACGGAGGGATCCCCGAGTCTCTCCCCGTTGCCTCTTCTTCCTACCAGTCGCGACGCGGAGGTGCGGATGGTGTGAGTGACTCTGACGGCCTCGGCCGTAGTTCACCTTATTGCCCCGCGCTTAACCGTGCTGTACACTGCGCCGCAATTCGGCCCGCCAAAAGGTCGAATGGTCCGTCCGCCAAGACGCTGAGCCCGAGCATGACGTTGCTTCTGGCGAGCAGGCTCCGCGGACGCGCAGGCTAACGCTGAGAAAGGGGGTCGTGCAGGCAGGACACTGGCCCAGAGCGGTGGTTCATCAGCGCCCTGTCGCCGCCCTAACCGAGATGACGGAGAGCTGACTGCTCGAGCGTACCTCCTCTCAAGTATTCATGGCACGCCAAGGGGGACACTGAATGGCAGACGAGCAACACGACCAACAAGTGGAAACGAAGTCCTACGCCGAGACGCGTATGGAGACGAACATGGTGCGCACCGTCAGCTGGTGGCACGTGTTCTTCATCGCAGCCGGCGTGCCGGCGCTGGTGCTGTTCAGCATGGGCGGCATCTCGGCCCTCACGGGTCCGGTGGCGCCCTTGGCATGGGCCCTGTCTATGGTCATCGGCTTCATCGACTGCTTCATCTACGCCGAGATCGCCGGGCTGCACCCGCGCAAGTCGGGCGGCACCGCCGTGCACGGCGCCACCGCCTGGATCCGCTACAGCAAGTACACCGCGCCGATGTCCCTGTGGTGCAACTGGGTAGCCTGGAGCCCGGTGCTGGCCATCGGCTCCGGACTGGCTGCGGGCTACCTGCTCTCCGTCTTCTGGGCGCCGGACGCCAGCATCAACACGTGGAACGTGACGCTGGTGAATCTCGATTTCCTCAAGTCCGGACTGGAACTGCGCATCAACGCCACGTTCATCATCGGTGCCCTCATCCTGCTGGCCGTCTGGAACATCCAGCACTACGGCATCCTGCGCACGGCACGTGTCCAGCTCATCCTCACCGTCGGGGCGCTGACGCCGCTGCTGCTCGTGGCGATCATCCCGATCTTCCAGGGCAGCGTCGTGATGAGCAACTTCTCGCCGTTCGTGCCCATCAACGGCGCCTGGGACCACGCCGGCTGGACCCTCTTCCTGGGGGCCATGTTCATCGCCGCTTGGTCCACCTACGGGTTCGAGACCGCCGTGTGTTACATGAGCGAGTTCAAGAACCCCGGCAAGGACATGTCGCGGGCCATCATCTGGTCCGGCGTGTTCTGCATGTTCGTGTTCGTCCTGGTGCCGTTCGTCTTCCAGGGCGTGCTCGGCACCAAGGCCATGTTGGCACCGGGCATCTACTCCGGCGCTGGCATCGGCGACGCGCTGGCCAGCATGGTGCACGCCGGCACCGTCATCACGAAGGTCATCGTCGTCCTTCTGGTGTTCACCCTGCTCCTCGCCATCATGACCGCCATGTCCGGCTCGTCGCGGACGATCTTCCAGGGCGGTCAGGACGGCTGGCTGCCCAAATACCTCTCGCACCTCAACAAGCACCACGTGCCCACGTACGCGATGTGGACGGACCTCACGTTCAACCTGATCCTCCTGCTCATGTCGGACTACGTGTTCGTGCTCGCCGTGTCCAACGTGAACTACCTGATCTTCAACTTCCTCAACCTGAACGCAGGGTGGATCCACCGCATCGACAACGCCCATGTGCCGCGTCCGTACAAGGCCCCCATGCCGCTCTTCGTTGCGGGCGTCGCCATGGC
Organism: uncultured Thermoleophilia bacterium; assembly: GCA_963709845.1. Lineage (GTDB taxonomy): Bacteria > Actinomycetota > Thermoleophilia > UBA2241 > UBA2241 > CAIXSE01. Next base: position 30,278 of record CAVPXV010000001.1, on the reverse strand, counting down.
CTATGTGAACGCGTTCCTCATGGGTTCGGGCGCCAACGTGTGGGGCAGCAGCACCCTGCTGCTGGGCTGGATAGCGGCGCTCATCTCCATCCCGGTGTTCCTCTACCGGCACTACATCACCGACAAGGGCAAGTTCCCTGACCATATGCTCGCGGACCTCGTCCTCGAAGGAGAGACCGAGCTGCGCGCGAAGAAGGCCGGCGTGCTGCCATACGTGGCGATCGCCGCAGGCCTCGCCGTGATGTTCACCGGCTGGTACTTCTTCGGTCGCTGACAGGCGCTTGGCGCCGGCGTCGGCCTTTGGCTACGCCGCAGCGTCACAGCAACAGGGCCGCGGCGGAGGCTGTTCGCCTCCGCCGCGGCCCATCGTGTCAGAAGGGCGAACGCCCTCGCTCAGGTGCTCATACGACGAGGACCGGGGTCGTGCCGCCGGCCTCGTGAAGCACCCCGTTCGTCGTGGAACCGAGGTGCGTGCGCCGTCCCTCGTGCGCCCCGACGCCCTTGACCCCGACGACGATCAGGCGTGCGTTGGCCTCCTTCGCGATCTTCACGATGCCCTCATCGGGCGGGTCGGCGGTACAGACGGTGGCCGCTCTCACGCCAGCCTGCTCACAGACCGCGGCGGCCTCTTTCAGCTCCGCTTCGATCCGCTCCACGAGCTGCTCGTACATCTCTTCGACGCCGAACTCGGCACCTCGGAAACCGATGCCCGGGTCGGGACGTTCCTGCGAGCAGGCGATGATGATCTCGCTGTCGGGCGCCTGTTTGGACCACTCGATGGCCGTGTTGAGAGCTCGCTTCGAGTGATCGGAGCCGTCGTACCCAACTACGATCTTGTCCGCCATCGCGCTCCCCCTTCTCGCCAGATGATTGCGGCTGCAGTCTACCCTTGCGTGGCTCTCGGCAATCCGCTCAGAGGCACCTGGAGGGCCACGGCGGTAGTGCACTCGCTCCGTGGTGGCGCGGTCAGACGAGTCAGCGTTTGGGCGAGGACCGACGGGTCTGAAGTCCTGTGGACTCCAGCAGGCCGCGGTCCACGAACCGCTCGAGCACCTCCGCCGCCGGGCCGCGGATCGTCTTGTCCTTTACCCGAGCGAGTTCTCTGAGGCCACCGGCGGCCTTGGTGCCCATCCTCTCGAGCGTGTCGAACACGATGGTGAGGTACAGCGTGCGAGCGGTCTCTTCGGGAACGCCGTAGTCGTCGTAGGCGCGCACGGAGGCCACGAGCGGCGGGACCGCGGCTGCGCCGATGCGGCGCAGGAGGAGGGTCGCGTCGTTGATCTGCGTGATAGCCCGACGGGGCAGACGGCGCCCGTGCTGGCTGCTGTTCTGTCGGGCCCAGACGGCGGTCTCATACAGATACTCGACAAGCCTGACCACCTCCCGTCGCGCGACCTTGGTGGCCTCGGCGCTCGACGCCGGGTCCTTGAGGTAGTTCGCGTAGTGGACCAGCCGCGGCCATTCGCCCCGGTCGGACATCCGTTGAAAATCGGGCATGTCAAAGATCCCCACGGCGATCTCCCGGTGGGCGGCGACCAGGTCTCTCCAGCATATCGAGCATACCGACGGAGGAGCTCGGCGCCAAGCCGCGCCGCTGTGCCGCACCACACGCTGACGACGCCGTGGCGTTGTGCTACCCTCTCGAGAATGAGGAGAGTAGTCCTCCGGTTTCAGAGACTGCCGAGAGTGTCGATACCCCCGCGAAGTGAAAGGTAGGGTCGAGGTGAGCCAGGAACTCAAAGACCGGCTTCGCGATGAGGCCGCCACGCATGGCTTCGAGTTCTTCGGCGTCGTGGACGCCGACGCGCTCGCGGCGGTCCCCTTCCCGCCGCACCGCTGCCTCGACATCCCGAGCGGCTTCCTGCCCGGGGCGAAGACCGTGATCGTCCTCGGCATGCACATCTGGGACGTGATGCAGAACGCCGTTGTCACCTCGGTATTGCCCGACGGCGCCATCCCCTTCGACGACGTCGCCGGCTCGCAGTACTACAACATGTACTACGAGATCACCGAGGCGAGGGCGCACCGCTTCGCGGAGGCGGTGCGCGATGCCGGCTACAGGACCGCCGTGACGCACTTCGTGCACGCTAAGGCCGCCGCCACGCTGGCCGGCCTGGGCTGGATCGGCAAGCAGACGCTGTGCATCACGCCCCTTCTTGGGCCACATGTCCGCTGGGCCTGCGTGGTGACGGACGCCGTCCTGCCCCACGACGAACCCTTCATGGAGGATCTGTGCGGCGCGTGCGAGCTGTGCGTGAAGGCTTGCCCGACCCAGGCGATCATCCCGGGCCCCTCACAGGGCGTGGAGCCGGGCAAGAAGGTCGATTTCTGGAAGTGCATCGTCCCGCAGGAGATGCTCGCGGAGCCCAACAAGGCCTGGGAGAGGTGGGCGGGACACTACTCGCCGCGAGGCAGCCATGAGTGCCTGATCTGCCTCGACGCCTGTCCTATCGGCCGAGAGGAACACGAGCGCCGTGTGAAGACCTACGGCACGAGACCGACCGGTTGAGAGACGCGCCCCGTCCGCAGACGGCCGCCCGCGAACACTGGGCCGATTGGGGCGGCTGAGACCCACTACGCCATCGTGAGGCGTCCCGCGCACGCGCGACTCCTCTCACATTGCGTATGCCGCCACCGGGCGGCGCGGAGCGTCGCGTCGTGGGCTGCGCGTCTGGTCTGGCACCACCCGGGCAGGGTGGGTGCGAGGGCCGCGAGCCCGGAAGGGTGCAAGTGACGATCACGAAACGGCTGCTGAGACTCAAACACGACCACCGGGACTTCGGCTTCATGAGCGCTCGCGTGGTGCGCGAGGGCGAGTCGGGACCCGGATGGGTGGTCCGTGTCGAGTCCCCGTCTGAGCTCGACGACTTCCGCGCCCATCTGGACAGTGGGACGTCGATGAGCCTCGACATGATCACCTCGGACGGTGTGCGTCTCGCCGGGGAGGCGTGCGTGGCTACCCTCAGCGACGCCTACAGCGCGCCGACCGTCGTCCTCCTCACCGGCATGGGGCCGCTGCGTATGGTCTGAGCGGATCCGGACTGCCCGGCGAAGCGATTGGGGCGGCGGCGCTGACGAACACCGCCGCCGCCAGGCGGCTCAGTCGGGGAAGACGTCCTCGCCGACCAGCTCCGGCACGCGCAACATCTCGAACACGCCGCGCACGGCGGGTGACAGGTTGCGCGCCAGCAGAGGCGTCCCTTGGCTCTTCATGTCAAGGCAGAGGCGCACGAAGATCCCGGTCCCGGACGAGTCGATGAACTCCACGTTGGCGAAATCCAGTACGACCATCTGGGCACCGCGGGCGGCCTCGGCCACGGCCTCGCGAAGGGTGTCGGCACAGTCGAGGTCCATCTCACCGGCGAGGAACACGGTGGGCGCCGGGCCCTGGGCGATCGTCGTGCGCAGCATGGTCTCCTGCCTCAGTCGTTGGTCTTGCGGTCCAAGAGGAGCGTCGTGCCCGTCGGCCCGGTGCTCAGCCCGACGGCGTCGAGGTAGTCGAGGATGATCTTGAAACCGTACCCCATCGAGGCCTGCCCCTGTGCCTTGGGCGGCTCCATCCAGTTGACGAAGTTGAGTCCGGGGCCGTGGTCGGCCACGACCACCCGCAGGCGGTCGGGAAGGCGTCGCAGCGACATGTCGCCGCGGCCGCCTCCGTGCAGGAGGATGTTGGTGGCGGCCTCGGAGATGCAGAGCGTCGTTCGCCGGCGTGTCTTGTCGTCGACGCCGGACTCCTTGAGCAGGTCGTCGGCGACCTCGCGTGCCTGCGTGAGCGACGCCGAGTCCTCGATGTCGAAGCGGGCGACCTCCTCACCGGCCCGCGACTCCAGCAGCACTTCTTCCCGGTCCAGGATGCGCAGCTTGCCGCAGGCCACGGCCGCGGCGAGGTTGTTGAGGATCTCCACGAGACTGCGGCGATGGTCGCCGTGATGCCGCTGCCAGCCGTTGGTGCGGATGCTGAGGATGTCGCAGCGGTCTCCCTGGGGGATGAAGCAGAGCTCGTCCGCCACGAAGTCGTCGAGCTGCGACACCGCGTAGCAGGTGAACGTGCCGCTCGTCAGCGCCTCGTCGGCGTGCGCCACGAGGTCCTCATGCGACAGATCCGGCTCGAGGTCGCCGATGACCGCGCTGACCGTCCTCTCGCCGGGCATGTAGCGGTAGACCTGCAGCGAAGCCGGTGCGTCGGCAGCGGCATCACTCATCACGACCCCCGTTCGACGTCCTGCGTGCTGACGGCTGGGAGCGGTCTCGGCTCAGGCGAGACGTGCGAGCAGCAACGTCGCATCGTCGCTGGGCTCCGCGTCGCCCCGGAACGCGGCGACGTCGCTCCACACCCGGTCCAGTGTCTCATCAACCGGCCGCCCGTGGTAGCCCCTGAGGGCGTTCTCGAGCCGCTCCAGCCCGTAGAGGCCGCCGCTGGGATCGCGCGCCTCAGTGAGTCCGTCGGTGTAGAGGGCGACGGCGTCACCCGCAGCGAGCTCCACCTCGTCCTCGGGGAACTGCAGCCCCGTGCGCACGCCCAGCGCCGCGCCGCGCGCCGGTACCCGGCGGACCCCCGAGTCGCTCGCCACCAGCAGCGGATTGTGACCGCCGCCGGCGACGACGAGCGTGCGCTCCCCGGGGTCGTACACGGCGACGGCCAGCGTCAGGAAGTAGGGGAGACGCTGGCCCTCGAGGTCGCGCGCGAGGCCGTCGTTGACCTCGGCCAGTACCTCGCCGGGGCCTTTGCCCGGGGCGATGGCGTCGTGCAACAGCGAGCGGGCCATCGCCATGATGAGCGCGGCGGCGAGGCCCTTGCCCATGACGTCGCCGCAGACGATCGCAAGACGTCCGTCGCCGCAGGGGATGTAGTCGTAGTAGTCGCCGCCCATCTCGCCGAGGAAGGCGATGCGCTGTGTGAGCTCCAGCCCGTCCGCCTGCGGCGTGGCGGCGGGGAGGAGGTCGGTCTGGATCCGCCGCGCGCGCTCGATCTCCGCCGCGACCTTGAGCTGCGCCGCGCGCAGCTCGTCATGCAGCGCCACCGAGGTCGCCAGCTCCTGCTGGAACGAGTCGCGCTCGACGTCGAAGGTGACTCGCTCGCGCGCCCTGCTCACGTAGATCTCGTAGGAGTAGTAGATGAGGACGATGGGCGGCAGGGCCAGGACCAGCCCGGCGATGCCGAGCAGCTCGAACAGCCAGGCGGCGAAAAGGGCGAAGGTGGCGCCGGCGAGGTAGCCGGGCAGCGCCCACTCGTAGTTGCGCCGCCACACGCGCAGCACGCCGCCCGACGTGCTCAAGGCGACGACGCCGGCCAGCAGCAGCGTGTTGGCGAAGAAGTCCACTGCCGTGGCGAAGAACGCGGGTACTACCTTGTCGATCATCTGCGCCGGCGCCGGCGTGAGGGCCAGATAGACGAGACCCGCGAGGAACGTGGAGACCACGTAGTTGGCGACGTTGAAGACGACCTTCTGTGGATCGCGGGTGAAGCCGGCCGACGTGGCGCCCGAGACCGCCGCGACGATCATCGCCGGCCACAAGCCGAGGGCCACGAGCGCCGCCAGCACCGGGACGAAGGACATGCCGACGACGCCCACGAGGGGGAGCTTGACCTCCTTGATGTCGGCGACGGCTCCCAGCACGACGAACGCCAGCAGAGGGAGGGTGAGTGAGGCGCCCTCGCGATACGTCACCAGCGCGAAGGCCGTGGCCGCCGCCAGGGCGGTCGCGGCCACGAACAGCGAGACGGCCGAGCGTTGCCGCTCGGCCGTCTCCTGCTCGCCTGCGACGGTCTGGGCCGTCGTCACTGTCCCTCTATGAGCACGGTCCACTTGAACTTCGTCCACTTGAACTTCATCGCGTCGTACTGGGCCTGCGTCCACTTGAACTTCGTCCACTTGAACTTGGTCCATGCCACGTCCGTCCACTTGAACTTGGTCCACTTGAACTTGGTCCACTTGAACTTCGTCCACTTGAACTTAGTCCAGCCGTATTGACTCCACACTCTTGTTTCCCACCGGGCGTAGGTGTCCTGTGTGAGGATCGTCAGCCCGCTGCCGAGGTCGGACGACAGACCGTAGCCGAAGGCCTTGCCGGTGTCCTTGAGCGCCTTGGCGACGTCGACGACGCCGGCGCCCTGCTGATAGGGGCTCGCTCCGCTGATCGGGTCAGCCGACTCCATCAGGCGGTGCTTCACGTCGCCGGGGCTGAGGGAGGGGTCCTTCTCAATGAGCAGTGCCGCCACTCCTGCGACCACCGGCGCGGACGTGCTCGTGCCCGAAAGCATGAGGTAGGCCGGCCGGGCGTCCCCGGAGGCGTCCGGCACGTAGCTCGAGACCGGGATCAGATTGGCGGGGAAGTTGGTGTCGATGTAGGAGCCGGGCACGCGCAGCGACACGAGCCTGTTACCGGGGGCGACGACGTCGGGCTTGGCGGTCTCGTCGAAGAGCGTCGGGCCCCACGAGCTGTACGTGGCGACCGTGTCGTCTGAGGTGTCGGCGGTCTGCTTCGTGTCCACGGCGCCGACGGTGAGCACGTAGGGGTCGTTGCCCGGGGAGAGCACGCTGCCCATCCCGAAATCGCCCTCGTTGCCGGCCGCGCAAACCACGACGATGCCGCGCTTCCACGCCGCCTCGCAGGCGCGCGCGACGGGATCCATCCAGGCAGGGCCGACCGGGTCGCCGCCGACCGAGATGTTGAGCACCCGGATGCCGTATTCGTTTCTGTGCGCGACGGCCCAGGCGATGCCGGCGATCACCGAGGAGGAGCGACCCTCGCCGGTCTCGTCCAGCACCTTGATGCCGACGATGTCGGCGGCCGGAGCCACGCCGCGATACTGCATGGTGGCCCTTCCGCCGCCCTCGAGCGGGAGCGACGCGGTGCCGTCGCCGGCGATGAGACCGGCCACGAACGTCCCGTGCCCGGCGTCGTCGTATGGCGTCTTGCGGCCGTTGACGAAGTCCTTCCAGCCGACGATGCGGCTGGCGCCCAGGTCGGTGCCGGTGGAGATGCCGCTGTCCAGCACCGCGACCGCGACGCCGTGACCGTCGGGGCCGCCATCGGCCGGTGCGGGCACGTGGCCGAGGCCGATAGCTAGGTTGGTGATGTCCATCGAGCTCTGGTAATCGACGCCGAACACCGGGTTGTCGGCCACGATGCCGGTGACGGAGTCGTCGTCGGCGAGGGTGGCGATCTCGTCCGGCGTCAGGTACGCGGCCACGCCGTCCACGAGGGGCATCGGCGTGGTGTCGACGCCCTCCGGCACGGTGGCCGCGACGGCGTCGAGGTTATCGGGCGCGTACACGATGACGGGGACCGCCTGGTCGCCGCCGGCCGCGTCGACGGCCGTCTGCACGCTCGCGTCGATCTTGACGTTGTCGAGCTGGTCCGCGGCCAGTGCCGAAGCCGGCAAGGCCAGGAGACAGAGCAGCGCGACGACGATGATGAGGATCTTCTTGCTCATCCGTATCGCCTCCAGACAGTGCTCCTCGAGCCCACCGGCGCCCTCACAGCCGGCCGACACTGGATGGCTTCACCCGGGAAAGCAGTGGGACGCGAGTCGGATGCTGGGCGCTGAACGCGAGGTTCGCGCGGGCGAAGGTGTGCCCGCTGGCGAAGATCGGATTCGGCAACCGAGCTGTCTTGATCATCCAAGACCTCTGGCTTTGCGTCCCTGCCTCACGGCAGGTTTGCCTTTGTCGTTCTCGGACGGTATCGGCAACACGGCGCGGAAGTTGAGCACGCCTAGACGAATGGACACACAAAGCGTAGCCGCGGTGGCTACGGCGTGGCCTTCCAAGCCCCGCGACGCGGGCCGTGCCTTGCTGACGCGCGGCGCCCTGCGGTCGCGCCGATGAGCGGGACGGCAGCCGCCATCTACGTTCGAGTAGTCCGACGACAGTGCTAGACTGTCAACGTGGCTGCCCAGAGACTCTGGGGGGAGCAGGCTCGGCCATATGGGCAGGTCTGCATCTCCATCTCCTCCCTCCGGGGTCTCGCCATACCTGACCCGCGCGCCGGCGGGGCACCGGCGCGTCGCAGAAGGGAGGAGAGATGAGTCGTACCGACGGCCTCTACAGCGCCATGCAGAGGCAGGTGATCAATCAGATGCTCAGGATGGCCGCCAGCGACGACAAGAACAAGATCGTCAGAGCGTTCCAGCTGGCGGAGAAGATCACCCCGGACCAGCACAAGGGCTCGGTGCGTTTCGTCACCGAGAAAGTCAAGGACGACCATCCGGCGCTCACCATCGCAAGGCACGTCACCAGGAACCTCAGCCCGCGTTGTCGCGACCGCTTCATCGAATGTCTTATCGTGAACACTCTTCTTCGCGGCGTGGCAAAGCGGAAAAAGCTGATCGAGACGACCGGGTGTGCCGCGCCGACGACGATCCTCATGAGCCCTACCATGCGCTGCAATCTCGCCTGTGACGGGTGCTATGCGGCGGAGTACTCGCCGGACAAAGACCTCGACCGCGGACTGCTTCAGAAGATCGTGGACGAGGGCAACGACATGGGCGTCTACCTGTTCACCATGCTCGGGGGCGAGCCGTTCATGTACGACGAGCTGCTCGACTTTGCACGCCAGAACCAGGACGCCTACTTCCAGGTGTTCACCAACGGCACACTTCTCGATGACGACACGATCGACGAACTGGCCGAGGTGGGCAACATCGCCCCCATGCTCAGCCTCGAGGGCACGCCCGAGATGACCGACAGGCGCCGGGGAACCGGCGTGCACGAGCAGGTCATGCACGTCATGGACCGCCTCGGTGAGGCTGGCGTGCTCTTCGGCTACTCGGTCACCGTCGCCCGCAACAACTGGCGGATGCTGGTCAGCGACGAGTTCGTGGACCCGTTGGTCGCCAAAGGGGCGCGACTCAGCTGGCATTTCCTCTACATGCCCGTCGGTCGCGATCCCAGCACCGAGATGATGCTCACGCCCGAGGAGCGCAACGAGTTCCGCCTCGGGATCATGCACATCCGCGGCACCAAGCCGGTGTTCCCCGTCGACTTCTGGGGTGACGCCCCCTACGTCCACGGCTGCATCGCTGGCAAGCACTACATGCACATCAACAGCGAGGGCTGGGTGGAGCCGTGCATCTTCACGCACTTCGCCACCGAAAACATCCGCGACGTGAGTCTCCTCGAGGCGTTCAACTCGGACTACTTCCGCGAGATCCGCAGGCGGCAGCCCTTCAATCACAACCTCCTGATGCCGTGCATGCTGATCGACAACCCGACCATGTCGCGGGAGATCATGGAGCTCACGGGCGCCCATCCCACCCACCCGGGCGCGGAGAGCATGTTCACCCAGCTGCGCGGCCCTCTCGACGCCTATTCGGCTGAGGTGAGCCGCGTCTATGCGCCCATCTGGGAGTGCATGATCGGCGAGAAGGAGGGCACCCGCGCGGAAGAGCAGGTGCCCGTCGAGTAGCCCGGCCGCGCAGCGGCCGCGGGACGGGCGGGCGGGGAGTGCCGGCGGCGCTCCCCGCCCGCCCGACGCTGGTGCCCGGCAGTCTCCGCGCGGCGCTTTCGCCACCTCCGCTCGCCTGGAGCCCGCGGCTGGAGCCTAAGGGATTCGTGCTAGTCTGTCGAAACTGATTCCCGTCGGTACCGACATGGCGAATCCCCATCCTCACAAGCGCGCGGCCCGCGCGGCGGCTGTCTCGGCGCTGGCGCTCCTGGCGGCCGTCGCCGCCGTCTGGCTGGCGCCGCGCCTGAGCGTGGCCGCGGCGGCATGGATGCGAACGCCGCGAGTCAACGCCCACACGCTTGTGCTTGGGGAGGGGCTCGCGGTCACGGGTTCGCAGCCGGCATCCGCGCCGGCCGCACGCGCCGTGACGGCGGCCTTGCCGGCGGGTCAGTCAGTCGCCGCCGCCCTGCCGGCCGCGCGTGCTCAGGAGCTGGACCCGCGCATGACCTTCACTGCGCTTGGCCTCACGTGTCGTCCGCCCGCCTATCCCGGCCAGGTCGTCGTCCGGCTGAGGACGAGCGCTGACGGATCGGCGTGGAGCCGCTGGTACACCGCGCCCCTCGAAGTGGGGCTGACGGCCGGGACCCGCACGCCGGAGGCGTTCATCGAGGCCTTGTGGACGGGGCCCGGGCGGTACGTCGAGGTGGCCGCCCAGGCCGTCGGGAGGCGTGCGCCTCTGAGGCTGCACGACGTGCGGCTCGTGGCCATCAACAGCACGGAGAACGCCGACCCGGCCGCCGCGCTGGTCGGCGTGGTGCGGCGGGTCGCCTGTGCGATCGCGGGGCTGGAGCTCACGCCGCCGGCGGCAGCGATGACCACGCAGCCCGCGATCGTCAGCAGGGCGGCCTGGGGGGCCAACGAATCGCTGCGCAGCGGGACACCGTCGTTCGCCACCGTCAAGATGGCGTTCGTACACCACACGGACAGCGGCAACAGCTACACGCGCGCGCAGTCGCCGGCGCTGGTACGCGCCATCTACTACTACCACACGAAGTCTCTGGGCTGGAGCGACGTGGGCTACAACTTCCTCATCGACCGCTACGGCACCATCTTCGAAGGCAGGTACGGAGGCATCACCAAGGGCGTGATCGGGGCGCAGGTCCTCGGCTTCAACACGGGGAGCACCGGTGTCTCCATCATCGGCACGTTCTCGAGCGTGGCGCCGCCGACGGCGGCGGTCGCGTCGCTGAAGCGGCTTCTCGCCTGGAAGCTGGACGTGCATCACGTCGACCCATTGGGCAAGGCGAGCGTGACGTGCCACTACGGACAGAAGTTCAAGACCGGTCAGAGCGTGACGTTCCAGGCGATCGCCGGCCACCGCGACGCCAACTACACGTCGTGCCCGGGGAACAAGCTGTATGCGCTCCTGCCGGCGGTGCGCAAGGCCGTGGCGGCGATGGGACAGCCCAAGATCTACGCCTTCGGCCTTGCGCACGCCGCCTTCAGCCCCAACGGCGACGGCGTCCAGGACGATACCGCGGTGAGCTTCACCGTCGCCGAGGCGGCCGACTGGCGCCTCGACGTCAAGTCGCCGGCGGGCGTGCTGGTGCGCCGCGTGACGGGGCGCGGCACGGCCGTCCGTGCCACCTGGGGCGGCAAGGACGACAGCGGCAAGCTGCTGCCGGACGGCGTCTACACGGTGACGGCCGCGGCTACCGCCGCCGACGGCAGCGCCAGGCCCGCGGGCGCGAAGGTCACCATCGACACCGTGCCGCCCGGCATCGCCGGAGCGAGCGTCAGCCCGGATCCGTTCAGCCCCAACGGCGACAGGGCCTCGGACACGACCAGGCTCACCTTCCGGCCGTCGGAGAGCGGCAGCGCCCGCGTCACCGTGCTCGACGGCAGCGGGCAGACGGTACGCACTCTCTCCGGCTGGCACGCCGTGAGCGCGACGACACAGCACCTGACTTGGGACGGCCGCATGACCTCCGGCACCGCCCTCGTCGATGCGCCGGACGGTCACTACGCGTTCCAAGTGACGCTCCGCGACCTGGCCGGCAACAGCGCCACGCAGGAGTATGCCGTCACGGTCGACCGCACGCTGGGATCCGTGACGGTGACTCCCGCGGCGATCTCCCCGGGCACTGACAGTGCCAAAGACGCTGCGGCGGTGGCCTTCAAGCTCGTGCGCAAGGCGAGCGTGAGCCTCAGGGTGCTGCGCGCTGGAGCGGTGATCCGTTCGCTGAGCGCCCGTCCCCTGCCCGCCGGCGCCCAATCCATCACCTGGGACGGCAAGGCCGCGGACGGAAGCTATGCGAGCAGCGGCTCGTACAGGCTGCTGGTGGTGGCCAAGAGTGTCCTCGGCACCACGTCCGCCGCGGCGACGCTCCTCGTCGACCGGTCGGCCCCGCGCCTGACGGCGTCGCCCAGCGTCGCCGGCACATACGGCAAGCCGACGGCCGTCAGTTATACGGTCCGCGACCAGTTCAGCCCAACGGTGAGCGTCACCGCGACCGTCAGCGGCGCCAAGTTGGCGGCAAAGGTGCGAGTGGCCTGCGGTTGGGTCAAGCAAGGGGTCGCCCACACACTGTCCTGGAAGGCGCCCGCGCGCGGCAGCTACACGATCACATGGACGTGCGTAGATCGGGGGGGGAACCGCCAGTACGCCGCGGTGACGACCGCGCTGACTGTGCGCTAGAGCGGTGGGCCGACCGCCGGAGTGCGGCGGCGCCCCTCGCGCCTACGACGTGTGCGCCGCCGGGTCGTAGGACCGCACGCCACGCACGATGGCGACGACGACGGCGATGATCCCGATGACGAGTGCAACGCGGAGCACTGTCACGGCTGCGATGGCGACCCAAGCCAGAATGGTCCATCCGCTCATGATTGCCCCCCTTTCTCCGCGCATGCGAAACCGCCTGAACGGCTTCTACTGTACTTATCTCCCTTTTGTGGGTCGGGGAGCATCGGGGCGTGGTAGTAGACGCGGGTGGGGCATGTACCTGAGTTCACAAGCGGAGCCGACGCCGGAGCCGTCGCGCGTGGCTCGTGACGACGTGGAGGCCGGGGCATGCCGCTCGGCTCCCCCCGGCCTCCACGTCCACGCCTTCAGGAGACGGAGTGCTCGCGCCGCCAACGGCAATGCGGCATCGGGCACGCCGCCATGCGCGCCGCGTCGCAGATCTCGCAGCGTTGCGCCGCCGTGCTGACCGGAAGGTCGAAGGCACCGTCGGGCGCCTCGCCGAGGCGAAGCACGGCGTGAAGCGCCCGTGACACCGCTTTCATGTCGGCGAACGTGTCAGCTTTCTCGGGCAGGTCGATGAGCCCCATGCGCACGGCGCGCTTGCGCACGCGCCCATCCGGGACGCAGGCGAAGCGGTCGAGCGAGTCGTCCTGCCAGAGTCCGCCCCGGCGCATCTCACGCACGGCCCAGAAGGCGCGCGATTTGAGGGCGCCGCCGGAAGCCGCGTGCAGGACGTCAACGGCGACGTCTGGGTCGGGCGGCTGCGGCAGCAAACGCGCCCACGTCTCGCGCGCCTCCGACAGCCGTGCGAAGTCGATGATCTTGCCCTTGCTGTCGCTCCGCGATACGGGAGGATCAACGGCGTAGCGTGTGAGCTCGAACTCGCCGGCGAACAGGGAGTCGACGACGCCGGCGTCCGCGATGCGACGCCAGTCGGCATCGACGACGGACTCTGGGGCGGGCTGGGCGGCCAAGGCGCCGTAGCAGAGCAACTTGAAGAAGAGGCGCGGCTGCTCCTCGGGCTCGGCGAGGAAGCGCGCGCGCTCGTCGGCGTCGAGTACGTCCGCGGGCAGGTGCGGGTCGGCGGCGAACGCCTGGCCGAGAAAGGCGACGTCCTCGCGCCGCTCGCGGTTGGTGAGCGTGGTCGTTTCGTTCACGGGTGCCCCCACGGGAGTGGTTGGATGAGGGCGGCCGGCCGGCCTGCCATAAGGGCATGGTAGCGGCGGGCCGGCTGACGGCCGAGGCTGACGATGGGGCGCCGGGGATGACGTCGCGGCCGTCCATCGGCACACGATGCCGGCCGCAGCGGAGCATGATCGCATTGACCGCGAATGCGGACTGTACTAGTCTTCTTTACTGGCTTGCGACGCATGTGCGCGGGCGGTAGTCTTTGCAGTCGGCGAGGCGGGCACCGCCCGCAGGAGGAACGCGTCACTCACCCATGACTTCTCTCGGCATCGACATCGGCTGCATCAGCCTCAAAGCGGCGCTGGCCGGTGAACCTGAAGACCAGTCCCTGTACGCCGGTCTGCTGAGCCGGCACCCTTCGCTCTTCCAGTCGCCGGCCGCCGGCCTCAGCGTCGCCGAAGGGCGCCCTGTGATCGTCACGCAGTACCGGCGCATCAAGGGTAGCCCCGGCGAGGCGACGCAGGCCCTGCTCGACGAGCTCCTCGCGGCGCTGCCCGACGGCAAGATCGACGGCGTGCGGGTCACGGGGTCGGGCGGCCGCCTCATCGGCCAGGCGCTCAGCGCCAGCTTCGAGAACGAGTTCAAGGCGATCACGCGAGGCATCTCGGCGCTCCACCCCGAGACGCAGACCATCTTCGAGATGGGCGGCGAGACCTCCAAGTTCATCCGCCTCGAGGCCGGCGACGAGGCGCGCTGCGCGGGGATCGCCGACTACCAGACCAACGGCGACTGCGCCGCCGGCACGGGCTCGTTCATGGACCAGCAGGCGAGCCGCCTCCTGTACGACATCGAGGACGTAGGCGACATCGTCCTCGACGCCGGCAAGGCTGCGAGCATCGCCGGGCGCTGCAGCGTGTTCGCCAAGTCGGACATGATCCACGCGCAGCAGAAGGGCTATGAGCCGCCCGAGGTGCTGCGCGGCTTGTGCGACGCGGTGATGCGCAACTTCAAGGGCACCATCGCCAAAGGCAAGGTCGTCGAAGCTCCTGTGGCGTTCATCGGCGGCGTGGCCGCCAACCGCGGGGCCGTCAAGGCTCTCGAGGAAGCCTTCAGCCTGGGCGAGGGCGAGCTCTTCGTGCCCGAGTTCCACGCCTCGCTCGGGGCGGTCGGCGCGGCTCTGATCGAGGCCGACTACGAGGATGCTCGGGCCCGCGTGGGCGCCATGGACGCCGCCGGCCTGCCGGCGGCCGACTTCCCGGTCACAGAGCCGCTGTCCATGGACAGGGTGGTGCTCCTGCGCGACATGGCCACGCCCTTCGAGTTCGCCGACGACGGGGCCGTGGTGGACGCCTACATGGGCATCGACATCGGTTCCGTGTCGACCAATCTCGTGGTCATCGACCCTGAAGGCCGCGTGATCAAGGAGATCTACACCAAGACCGACGCGCGGCCGGTGGAGGTCGTGAGCAAGGGCCTCACGGACATCGCCGAGGAGCTGGGCGCCCGGCTCAACCTGCTCGGAGTGGGGACCACCGGCTCGGGGCGAGAGCTCATCGGCGAGCTGTGCGGGGCGGACATCATCACTGACGAGATCACGGCGCACAAGACCGGGGCCGATTTCATCAGCCGCAAGATCGGCCGCCAGGTGGACACGATCTTCGAGATCGGCGGCCAGGACTCCAAGTTCATCAGCCTGCAGGACGGCATCGTCGTCGACTTCGCCATGAACGAGGCCTGCGCCGCCGGCACGGGGTCGTTCCTCGAGGAGCAGGCGGAGAAACTGGGCATCAGCATCGTGGACGAGTTCGCGCAGCTGGCGCTGAGCTCGCCCGCCCCTATCCGCCTCGGCGAGCGCTGCACTGTGTTCATGGAGCGCGACGTGATGGCCTACCAGCAGCGCGGCGCGCGCCGCGAAGACCTCGTCGGCGGGCTGTCGTTCTCGATCGCCACCAACTACCTCAACCGGCTGGTGCGCGAGCGCACCATCGGCGACTGCATCTTCTTCCAGGGCGGCACCGCCTACAACGACGCGGTGGCGGCGGCCTTCAGCCAGATCCTCGGCAAAGAGATCATCGTGCCGCCGCACAACGGCGTGATGGGAGCGCTCGGCATGGCGCTGCTCGCGCGCGAGCGTATGCAGCGCACGGGCGCGCCCACGACCTTCCGGGGCTGGGACCTCGGCGCGGTGGACTACACGGTCGTGGACTTCGTGTGCAAAGCCTGTTCCAACGAGTGTGACGTGCGGCAGTTCACCATCGAGGGGCAGAAGACGTACTGGGGCGACAAGTGTTCGGATCGGTACCGCAAGCCCGCCAAGGTGGACAAGGAGCCGGTGATCGCCGACCTCGTCGCCTTCCGAGAGGCGCGGCTGCTGGCGCCGTACGAGGCAGCGCGCGAACGCGTCGCGGAGACGGCGCCCACCGTCGGCATCCCCCGCTGCATGTACACCTACGACCGGCTGCCCTTCTGGGCGGCGTTCTTTGCCGAGCTGGGTCTGCGGCCGGTCCTCTCGCCCGAGAGCGACAAGCAGATCCGCGAGTCGGGCGTCGACCTGAGCGTCGCCGAGCCCTGCTTCCCGATCCGCGTCGCCCACGGCCACGTCCAGTGGCTGCTACATGCCGGCGTCGACTGGGTCTTCGTGCCCAACCAGGTGAACGAGGAGACCGAGTTCACGGAGTACAACTCTCACGCCTGCCCCTGGGGTCAGACCCTGCCCTTCGTCGTGCGCACCGCGCCGGGCATCGAACAGCACAGGGCCCGTTTCCTCACGCCACGCGTCATGTTCCGTGAGGGCATGGCCGGGCTGATGCGCGACTTCGCCGAGATGGGCGCGCAGCTGGGCGTCGGCAAGGCGCGGATTCGCGCGGCCCTCGGCAAGGCGTTCGCCGCTCAGGACGAGTTCCGCTCGGCGCTTCAGGCCGCGGGGAGCGAGGCGCTGGCTGCGCTGGAGAACGCCGGCGAGCTGGGCATCATCCTCCTCGGACGCCCGTACAACATGTACGACAAGGGCGTCAACATGGACATCCCGCGCAAGCTGCGCAAGTTCTACGGCGTCAACGTGATCCCGCTCGACTTCCTGCCCATCCGCGGCATCGACATCGACCCCGTGGTCCCCAACATGTACTGGAACTACGGGCGCAAGATCCTGCAGGCGGCAACGTATGCGCGCAGTCACGAGCGCCTCCACCTCATCTACATGACGAACTTCAAGTGCGGGCCCGACTCCTACATCAAGCACTACGTGCGCGAGGCGTCGGGCAAGCCGTTCCTGACACTTCAGTTCGACGAGCACCAGAACGACGCCGGCGCCATGACGCGTTGCGAAGCCTATCTCGACAGCAAGGGGTTCCTGCGCTGGTGGTCGCAGAAGGACGAAGACGACACCTGCGTCCTGACTGAGGAGGTCGCCGGTGTCGTCGACTAGCCAGCACGGGGGGGGCGGCGCGCGCGGCGGCGCGGCTTCGCCGCGGGGTGATGTCCCCCCGGACGCCCAGATCCAGCAGGCGATCAAGGACTACGGCCTCGAGGGCCGCCGCATGTACCTGCCGCAGATGCCCTACGGCGGCACGTACCTTCTGGCGGCGGCAATCCGCTCCATCGGCTTCGACGCCTGGCCCACGAGCGACTCGGACGAGCGCACGCTCGACCTGGGCGGCAGGGTCACCTCGGGCGATGAGTGCTACCCGCAGAAGATCACCATCGGCGACTTCCTGCGCATCATCGAGGACGAGGGGCGCGACAACGTCGCCTTCCTCATGCCGACCGCCAACGGCCCGTGCCGCTTCGGTCAGTATCTGCACCTGATCAAGGCCAAGTTCGAGGAGCTCGGCTACGGCGACGTGCCCATCATCAGCATCACGTCGAGCGACGGCTACTCTTCCATCGGCGAGTACTCGAACGACCTCATCCGCACCGCGTGGCGGGCCGTGCTCACGCAGGACATCCTCATGAAGCTGCTGCTCAAGACGCGCCCCTACGAGCGCGAGAAGGGGAGCACGGACGCCGCCTACATGAAGAGCCTCGAGGAGGTCGGCGAAGCCGTGAGTCTGCGCGGCGTCTCACACAAGGAGCGGTTGGCCGCCATCGTGCCGGCGATGGTGCGCGCCCGCGACCGTTTCCGAGCCATCGCGGCCGACTACGACCGTTCGCGGCCGCTCATCGGCGTCGTGGGCGAGATCTTCTGCCGCCAGAACACCTTCTCCAATTTCGACCTCATCCGCGTGGTCGAGGAGCAGGGCGGGGAGTGCTGGCTGTCGGACATCGGCGAGTGGGTCTGGTACACCGACGACGAGCAGCGCCGGCGGCTCGCCGAACAGGGCCGGCGTTTCTCCAAGGACAACGCCTATCGCTTCCTCAAGAGCAGGATCATGCGCAGCGACGAGCACGCCATCTACGGACCGTTCGCCGACGACTTCGTCGGCTACGAGGAGCCGGAGCACGTCACCGACGTGCTGGAGATGAGCTTCCCGTACCTGCCCTACACGGGCGCCCTCGGCGAGATGGTGCTGAGCAGCGGCAAGGCGATCTACCTGTTCGAGAAGGGCGCCGACGGCATCATCGACATCAGCCCGTTCACCTGCATGAACGGCATCGTCACAGAGGCGGTGTACCCGACGCTCCAGAAGGACCTCGAGAACATGCCGATCCGCACGTTCTACTTCGACGGCACGCAGGGCGACCTCGAGCGCGATGTGGGGATCTTCCTGGAGCTGGCCGGCACCTACCGGCGGCGCAAGACGCGTCCGCGGCGGTACCCGGCCTACTTCACGAGCTGACGCTCGCTGCGCCTCTGCGGCCGCCGTCTTCGGCTGCTTCCACGCGGAGCCTCTGACGCCGCCCGTCGGCGGGCCGGTGACGCGCACCGCCCGGTCCCGCGCATGGAAGAAGCCCCCCGCCTGAGTCCCTGGTGGTTGGGCCGGGCCAGGGGGCGGGGGGCCTTGTCGTTCGCCGGAAGCGGCTGGGGGAAGCCGCCGGCGGAGCCTAGGGGGCTGAGTATCTAGAAGTCACGGCCTCGCGTCACCTTGTCGTGCGGAGTGTAGACGCGCATGTGGCCGCGGGTATCGCCCGACGGGGTGGCGATCACATCGATCGTCCCGGCGAAGAAGCCGCGTACGGCGCGGACCAGGCGATTGTTCATGGCGACCTTGACCTCCCCGCTCAGCGGCTGAAGAAGCGCCCGCTGCCGGTGAGGTCGTGCTTCATGAAGTCGAGCTCGCGAAGGCGCCCGCGAGTGGACCTTGAGGGCACACCTGTCACGCCGCCGGTACCCTCGAGAAAGCGCTTGATCCTGGGAAACAACCGGTCGGTCATGGCGACCCTTCATGAAAAGTGTTTACCTTGTGTCGCGCGACACAAACAATATGTCCAAGGAGAGAATCTGTCAAACTGCACCGCGCCACAGGGTCGCAAGCCGGGCTGACGAAGGTCAAGGATGCCCCGGTCTGCTCGCGGGTACGCTCCCAGCCGGCAGTCCACATTCGAGGGCAGGAGAGCCCGATGGCAGCGCAGGAAGCGGTGATCGCCGACCTCGACGAGATGGCACAGGTGGCGGAGCAGGGTATCGTCAGCAAGTCGATCGTCGAGAACGAGCACCACAAGCTCATCCATTTCACGTTCGCCCCCGGCCAGGAGCTGAGCGAGCACACGGCCAGCGTCCCGGCGTCTATCCACATCCTCCGCGGGCGTGGCACCGTCGTGCTCGACGGCGTGCGGCACGAGGCCGCGCCCGGCAAGCTCTTCTACATGCCGGCCGAGCTCAAGCACGCGGTGCTGGCCGACGAGGAGCTCGTGTTCCTTCTGACGATGTTCCGCACGTGACCCGCGCCCACGCGCGCCGAAGCACCCGTCAGCGGGCGTAGGGGAGGCGCACCAGCGTCACATACTCGTCCGGCGTGACGCCCTCGCCGGCGCTCTTGAGATAGACCTCCGTGCCGGGCCCGCTCTGCGCATAGCCGAGCGCGGTGCAGGCCTCCCGGACCGCCCGCCAGGCGTCCTGCATGGCGTCGTGGGGCCCCACGTGCACGGCCTGGAGGGCGTGATGCAGCGGCACGATCTCGCCGCGCGCTTCGCCGATCGAGTCCGGCACGGAGCCACCGACCCCGGGCTGCACCGGCAGAGCGACGTCGTAGTCGGGCTCCGGCCCCGTGGCATCCTCGTCGTAGAACCGCGCCATGATCTGTCCCGCCGGCGTGAGCCCCGCCTGCGCGACGAGCTCGCGCAAGCGGCGCATGCGCCGGCCGATCTCGGCCAGTGGGGCGCGGGCACGCAGCGACACGACGAACTGCTCGGGCACCGCGACGATGTCGACGTCGTGCACCACCATGCGACTCAGGCCACCCTCACGACGTCGCCCTCGCGGCGCACGAGGCCGTCGTGCTCGAGGAGCGCGACCAGCTCCTGGGCGACTGCGGCCGCCACGCCGAGCTTCCCCGGCAGCCCGTCGACGGTCTGGGGCCCGTCGTCGAGGAGCGTGCGCAGGAGGCGCGAGCGATACCATCGCCGTGATCCTTCGAAGACGCCCTGGCGTGATCTCGGCGCGATGCCCGTGGCGCGCGCCGTGAGGACCAGGGCGCCGTAGTCCATGAGTGCATTGTGCCAGTCGCGACTGCGGCCGCGGGGCAGGACGGCATCGGCGATCGCCTGCACGGCGCCGGCGGAAAGGCGCTCGTCGAGGTCCAGCTCGTGTGTGAGCACGCGGCGTATGTTGGCGTCGACTGCGGCGAGGTCGTCGTTGTGGGCGAAGATGAGGACGGCGCGGGCGGTGTACGGGCCGATGCCCGGCAGTGCCTGAAGGCCGCCGATCGTCCGCGGCAGCGTCGCCGGCGAACCGCCCGCCGCGGGCGCCACTACCTCCGCAGCACACTTCAGCAGCCGCTGTGCCCGATTGTTGTAGCCGAGCCCACTCCAGAGTTGCAGGACCTCCGACAGCTGGGCCGAGGCGAGGGTCTCAAGCGAGGGAAACGTCGACATCCAACTCTCGAACTTCGCGACCACCCGTGACGCCTGCGTCTGCTGGAGCATGATCTCGCTGACGAGCACGGCGTACGGATCCGCCGTGCGCCGCCAGGGGAGATCGCGGCGGTGGACTCCGTACCACGCGAGGAGTCGCGCCTGGAGCGCGGCGACGAACGAGGGCTCCAGCGCGGGCAGGGACGTGCGCGACGACGGGCTCGGCATGTCGCTAGCCTAGCATGGGCGCCATGCGGGTCCCACGTCAGCGCGGTCGCGGGCGCGCACGTCACTCCGCCGCGTCGGCCAGCCTCTCCCACTCGGCGTATTCGCGCCCCAGCTGACCCTCGACGACGCCGCGCTCGTCGAGCAGCCGGTTCAGCAGCTCGCGGTCCTCGTAGGTCGACGGCGCCAGGAGCTCGGCGTCGATCTCGCCGAGCCGCTTCTCGGCGCGTAGCACCGCGGCCTCGGCGGCGCGCAACCTGGCGCGGCGGCGGCGCGCCTCCTCGGCGGTCTCCCGAGACGGCCGCGACTTGGCCGCGCCGGCCGGCGCGGCCGGCCGACCCGCCGGCGTCGCCGAGGCGCCGGCTGCGGACTCCCCGGCGCGACCGGCGCGGGCCTCCCAGTAGCGCGCCGCCGAAAGGTGATTCAGCAGGGCGCCGTCGTGGATCTCCAATACGCGCCTGGCCACGCGGTCGATGAGGTGCCGGTCGTGGGTCACGAGGAGGATGGTCCCGGTGTAGTCCTCGAGCGCGTCGGCCAGGGCCTCGACCGAGCCCATGTCGAGATGGTTGGTAGGCTCGTCGAGCAGCAGGAAGTTGGCGTCGCCGACGAGCAACGTGAGGAGCCGCAGGCGGCTGCGCTCGCCTCCCGAGAGCATCTCGACGCGCTTCTCCACCTCGTCCGGCCCGAACTGGAAGCGTCCGAGGAGCCTGCGCGCCTGTTCCTCCTCGTGCCCGACCAGGGGCAGGACGGTGCGCAGGCAGGTAGCGCTCTCGTCGAGCTCGCGTCCCTGCTGTGAGTAGTAGGCGACACGCACATTGTGGCCGAGGTGCGAGGCGCCATCGGCGAGGCTCCTGAGGCCGGCGACGGTCTCCACCAGCGTCGTCTTGCCGGAGCCGTTGGCGCCCAGGAGGGCGACCTTCTCGCCGCGCTCGAGAACGATGTCCACGTCGCGCACGAGCGTGCGCACGCCGGACGCTTCGTCGGCGGAGCCCACGCTGAGGGCCGGCGCCTTCATCTCGAGCACAAGGCGGGCCGAGGGCTTGGGCTGCGGTAGCCCCAGCTTGAAGCTCCTCGTCTGACGGGGTGGCTCGCGCAGGTCGCGCCTGATGCGCTCGATCTGCGTGAGCTTGGCCTTGGCCTGCTTCGCCTTGTCCTTCTTGGCGTGGAACCGGTCGTAGAAGCGCTGCAGCTGGGCGATCTTCTCGAGATCCTGCTCGTATTCCCGGCGCATGAGATCGAGCCGTGCCTCGCTCTCGCGCAGGTAGGTGGCGAAGTCGCCGCCCTGAACCTCCACGTGCTCGTGCTCGATGGCGAGCACCCTGCGGCCGACCTTCTCGAGCAGCCGGCGGTCGTGTGTCACCAGCAGGAAGGCCCGAGGGTAGTCCGAGAGGAACCCCTCGAGCCACTCCACCGAGTCGATGTCGAGGTGATTGGTGGGTTCGTCGAGCAGAAGAAGGTCGGCGTCGGCGAGCAGCGCGCGCGCGAGGGTCACACGCGTCAGCTCGCCTCCCGAGAGCGAGAGGAGGTCGCGCTCCAGCATCTCGTCCGGCAGGCCGAGGCCCTCGACGACTCCGCCCAGCCGGTCGCGATAGCCGTAGCCGCCAACGGCCTCGAAGCGACGCTGCAGCTGCTGGTAGCTCCTCATCGTGTCGCGCAGCTCGGGGCTGTGTTCCGCGAGGCCGGACAGGCTCTCCTCCGTGGCGCGCAGCGCCGCCTCGAGCTCCATCGCCTCGCCGAACGCCTCCAGAAGGTAGTCGCGCACGGGGCGGTCGCGCTCGAGCTCCGGGGTCTGCTCGTGGAGCCAGATGCGTCGCCCGCGAGCGCGCACCACGGCGCCGGAGTCGGCGTGCTCGGCGTCCGAGATGAGGCGCAGCAGGGTCGTCTTGCCGGTGCCGTTGCGTCCCACGAGGACGGCGTGGTCGTGCCCGTCGACGGCGAACGTGACCGTGGTGAACAGTCGCTGCCCGGCGAAGGACTTCTCGACGTTGTTGAAGGTGACGATGCTCATTCGCGGGCCTGCGGCGGGTCTGGGACGGGAGCGGCAGGATACCACCGCGCCGCGTCGTCGGCCAACAGCGACGATGCCCATGCGACGCGTCCGGGCGCGACCGGCGGCGCGCTGCTAGTCTAAGGCCCGACAGGTTCTCGACGCGAGGGGACGGGCAGTGGAGCGACGACGGTCGGGCGGCGGGATCACGTTGGGGCCGCGCACGAGCGTCTGGACGCTGCTCCAAGCCTATCCGGGCTTGGCGCAGGCGCTGGCGCCCTGCGGAGGGGGCCTTGAGCGCCTCGCGACTGTCGAGGGCCGCGAGCGGTGGGCGCGCAGGGTCACCGTCGGCGAGGTGGCGGTGGCCGCGGACCTCACCTGGCGCCAGCTGGCCCGCCGCATCGTAGACGAGGTCGCACGTGCCGGCGGCGAGCCGCCGGAGGTCCTCGGTCCGGGCCCGGTAGTGGCCGGCGACGACCGGCGGCTGGGAGTGCTCAGGAGGATCGCCGCGGAGCTTGAGGAAGGCGGCTCGCTGCTCGAGCTGGCGCGTGAGCTGCAGGACGCCGCGGGAGGCGCCGACGCCTCGGAGGCCGAGGCCTTGGAGAGGGCCCTGAACGAGGCAGACGCCGCGGAACGCGCCGCCGCGCGGCGAGAGATGGAGGCCGCCGCAGGGCCGCTGGCGGACAGACTCGTGCTCTCGCACCCGGAGGGCCACCCGCTGCGCTCCCTGAGGAGCGAGACCATGCAGGTGCGGGCCCTGAGCGGCGATCTGCGTGCCGCTCTCGAGCGTCTTGGCGGGTCGCCGACGCGGCGTCGCTGGCGCTCCGCGCGCCCGCTCGTGCTTAGGCTCGTCGAGCGGCTGACGGCTATCGAGTCTCGATACCGGCGCCTGCGCGGCGCCTGGTTCCCGGTCCTGGCGTCGCTCGACGCTCGTGGGCCCGCCGAGCTGCTCAGCGACCGCCAGGACGAAGCGCTCGAGACCTTGCGGCGAGTCCGGTTGGCGGTGGCCCGCGACGACGCGGCATTCGTGGTGGAAGTCGGCGGCCACCTGGTCGATATCGTCGACGATCTCCTGGCGATGGACGAGCAGGTGCTCGCTCCAATCGCGGAAGCGCGGCTCTCGCCGACCGACTGGGCGGCAGTGCGGAGACGCGAGGATGCCGGGACATGGGGACTGATCTGCGCCCCGCTGCCGTGGCCATGAATCGGGAACCCCGGTCGGGGCAGGGAGTGAGGCGAGGAGGGCGTCGACAAGGGGGAGCAAGTCGGCGCCCTCACTCGCTCGGGGCCGCGCCTGGCCAGGCGGCGGGCGTCTGCCGGCGCGGCCAGTCGCCTGGGGCCCTGCGGCCCCTTCTTCTAGACGGCGGAGCCCGCCAGGTGATGCGCCAGGTCTGAGTAGTAGGCGTGTACGCCCTCGTCGAGCTCCTCGCAGGCGATGGCGGCGAAGGCGTCGCTGAGCTCCTCGAGGTCGGCGGGCGACAGCCACTGCAGCGCGATCGGGAAGAGGATGTCCTCCTCCTTCTCGATGTGCGTGTCGACGAGATCGAGATACATGGTCAGGTTGTGCAGGAGCGCCTCCACCGCGGCGACGTCGCCCTCCTCGGCCGGGCGCAGCCAGTCGCTGGCCGAGTCGAGCACGACCCTCATCTCCTCGTGCTCCCGGACGAGCTCGCATAGCGGGTATCCGTCCCAGGGCAGGCCGCGACGGTGCAGCATGGCGAACAGGAGATCCTCCTCCTTGGGGTCGTGGCAGGAGTTCGCGAAGTAGCGGAAGAAGTCGAGCAACTGTTCCGATTCTACCCGGTCGAGCTCGTGCGTCTCGGCCGCCCGCGCCACGTCACGGCGCGCGGCCGATATGACGAGCCTGACCATGCCGTGTTCTCGTTTGAGGGTCTCGATGCATTCCATGGCTCCCCCTTCGGCGGCCCGACCTCCCCGTGACGGACACACTTCTATTGTGCCCTCCGTCACAAGCGGCAAGCGGAGTGTGAATCGGGTGAAGACCCGAGATTGCCGCAGTCAGGAGCCTGAGGCGGCCGGGTCGGTGGGCCTGCCCGCGACGTGGACCGCCGCGCCCGCCTTGGTGCGCACGGCGGCCGCGGTGTCCACCGTCCGCCCGCCGAACGTCGCGTCGACGTCGTCGTACCACTTCAGGCGCTTGCCGATCCGCGCGCACACCCTCCGGCGCGGGCTCTTGGAGCGCTCCGTCATCATGTCCTGCGCGAGCTCGAGGTGCGCCCGATGCGGCTGGCCTCCTTCGGGCTCAGGTCGTACTCGTGGAGCCTGTCGATGACCTCGTCGATGTTGCTCATCACGTCGATGTAGAGGCCCCAGTCGGCGGCACGCGTGGCGGCGACGTGCTCGAGGTCGAGGACCCCCGGGTGCGGCCGGAAGTCCACGTAGACGTCCTTGCACAGGGTGATGACGTCGTGGACGTCCTTGGGGCTGAGGTTCACGATCGGGAGCTTGCTGAGGAAGATGTCGCCGGGGTCGATCGCGTATGTGTTGATCTCGAGGCGGTCGCGGAAGTCGAGCCCGTGGTCCATCTTCATGGCGTCGAGGAAGACGTCGATGTGGTCGGTCGGCGGGGCGGCGGACATCACCGGGAGGGCGCGGCCGCGCTTGAACATGTGCACTCGGGACTCGAGCAGGTGGCGCGGCCTGAAGTACTGTCGCTGGCTGTCGGCCGTGGCCAGGGCCACCGTGGGGAGCGGATCGCGGGCTCGAGGGCGGTCACAGACCACGCGATGCGGCGCGCCGACGCTGCTGAGGCGCACCTCGCGGCCAAGGGGAGCAGCGCCACGGGGCGAACTCATCACCTACCGACACCGTCGTGTCACAATGGCCCGCCGGGACGGGCTTGCCGCGCGAGGAGGAGAGACGAGGTGGACATCGCCAAAGCGTTCCGTGATGCCTGGGGTCTGTTCAAGCTCGACTGGATGCCGCTCGTGGTCACCGCACTGGTGGCGGCGGTCGTCTTCGCCGTCGCCAGTGCCATCGTCGGGCTGCTCGCCGGCGGCGGGGTCTCGGTCGCCCGCCTGGGCGGCTTCGGTGCCGGGGTGGGCGCCACCACCGGGCTCCTCGCGTCGCTCGTCCTTGGCCTGGTCGGCGTCGTCGTCTACTCGTGGATGCTGGCCGTCGTGATCCGCATGATGGTGCGGCGCGTGCGCGAGCGCCGGGCCGCCGAGCTCGCGGACTTGAGCGATTTCAGCGAGCTCGGCGCGTTCATCGCGGCGTACTTCGTGCTCGGAGTGCTGGTCGGCGTCTGCTATGCGCTCCTGGTCGTCCCCGGTCTGATCGTCACCACGCTGTGGCTGTACGCGCTGCCGCTGGTCGTCGACCGCCGCGAGCGCCTGGGCGCGGCCATGGGCGAAAGTCTGGCGATGGCGAAAGCGCCCGGCTACTTCACCACCTTCATCAGCTGGTTCGTCGGCGCCCTGGTCATTCTGATCATCGTCGCGGTCCTGTCCGTCGTGCCGATCATCGGGCTCATCGTCGGGCTCGCCGCGGTGCCGTTCGGGGTCGGCTACCTCGTGAGCATGTACTTCCAGGCCAGCAACGAGGGCCACCTCGTCGACGCGGCCTTCCGGTAGACGAGGGCCGCCGTGGACATCGGCAAGCTCTTCAAGGACGCCTGGGGCCTGTTCACAAAAGACATCGGAGCGCTCATCGTCGGCATGCTCATCGCATTCGTCACCTCTGCGGTCGCCGCCGGCGCGATCGTGGCGATCGCCGTCATCGCGGCGCTCGGTGGGTTCCATACCGACGGGAGCGGAGATGTCACCAGCGTGAGCGCGACGAGCTGGGTGCTGCTCGGCTCTGGACTCACGCTCGCCGTCCTGGTCGGCGTCTTCGTCTCGGTCCCTCTGTACACGGGCATCCTCGACGGCGTCCTGCGCCGCGTGCGCGAGGGGCGCCAGATGAGCTACGGCGATGCCTTCCTGGGGTTCCGCATCTTCTGGCGCGTAGCGGGCGCCGCTCTCCTCGTGCTCGTCATCTTCCTGGCACTCGCGGTCGTCCCGGCGGCGCTGATCGTCGCGGCGGCGCTGGCGCGTTCGTGGGCCCTCGGCGTGCTGGGAGGACTCCTCGGGCTGGCCGTCGGCGTCGCGGCGATCTACCTGCAGGTCAGCTGGGCGTACCTGTTCCCAGTTCTGGTCGATCGGAGCGTCGGCGTGGTGGACGCGATGCGCGAGAGCCGGCGGCTCGTGCGCGGCGCCGGCTGGTGGTGGACCTTCGCGGCTCTCCTCGTGCTGTACCTGGCGGCGGTCGCCGCGAGCACCGTCCTGGGGCTCGTCCCCCTGGCCGGTTCGCTCGCCGCCGCCGTGCTGGTCTACCCGTTCGTCTTCGCCTATCTGGTGGCGATGTACTTCGGCGCGCGTGGCGAGGCGGCGCTCGTCGATGCGGTCCTTGCGCCGGCGCCGCCGTACGCGCCGCCGCCCCAGGGGGTGCCGGCTGCTCCCGAGCAGCCCGGCGCGCCGCCACAGGGATATGCGCCGCCACAGCCGGCGGTAACGCCGGTGCCCGTTTCTGACGATACACAGACAACGGCGGCCGAAGCGGCGCCGTCGGCACCCTCCGTAACGCCGCCTGAGCCGCCGGTGCCACCAGCGCCGCCCAAGCCAGACGTGTGACGCGAGGCAGCAACGACCGGATCCTGATGCACGGGGCGCCGCCGGAGTGGGCGAGTCCGCAGCCAAGACCAAGGGGAGAAGCGCATGACCGTCAGCCAGGTGTTCGCCAAAGCGTGGGAGCTGTGGAAGCGGGACGTAGGCTGGCTGATCCTGGCCGGGCTGGTCGTGGGCCTGATCATCGGTGTGATGGTCGTCATCGTCGTGGCCATCGTCGCCGGCATGGCTGTCCACAGCATCGGCGGGATCACGATCGACTCGAACGGCTCCGTCAGCGGGCCGACCGGTCTCGGCGCCGGTACGCTGGTCGGCGCCCTGGTCGTGGGCCTGCTCGGCTACCTCGTCGTCTCACTGCTCGCCATGATCTTCTACGGCGGGGTGTTCGAGATGGTCATCGGCGCCGCGCGCCAGGGCCGCGGCGTCGAGTTCGGGGACTTGTTCAGCGGCTTCCGCAAGTTCTCGTCGTTCCTGATCTTCTGGCTCGTCATCGTGGGCATCACCATCGTCTGCGGACTGGTCGCCATCATCCCCATCATCGGGATCATCGCGGCGATCGTGTTCCTGGTGTGGCTCGAGGTGACCTGGCTGTACGTGTTGCCGCTCATCGCCGACCGGGGGATGACGTTCGGCGAGGCCGCGTCCGCGAGCCGTGCCATGGTGCGGAGCACCGGATTCTGGAAGACGTTCGGCGTGATCATCGTGCTTGGACTGGTCTTCGTCGCCGTCGGCATCGTGATCTCGGTGCTCGGGCGTGCCTCGACCGCGGTCTCCCAGATCCTCCTCATCGCTTTCGAGATCGTGGCCGGGCCCTTCGCGATCTGCTACGTGAGCACCATGTACCTCGAGGCCGGCGGCGAGACCGCTGTGGCCGCCACCCCGGCGGGCGCCGCAGTCCCGCCCGCTCCGCCGGCTCCGGACGCAGCCGCGTACCCGGCCCCGCCGGCGGGAGGTCAGACGTATCTTCCGGCGTCGCCGCCGGTCTCGGGCCCGCGGCCGGTCTTGGGCGGCGCCACGGGCACGTCCGTGACGGCCTCGCTCGGCGTGGCCGGGGCCGACGCGGCCGCCGCCACGAGGTCGGCCGCCGACGCCTGGAAGGCCGCGGCCGATCCGCTCGCGGGGGCCACCGCCCCGCAGACGGCGGTCACCGACGCAGTCCCGGCGGTCGAGACTTCGCGCGGCGACGCCGCCGCCGGCGCCGCCGGCGCCGCCGGCTCCGGGCAGCTGATCGCGGGCGGGCACGCGGGCCCGCGAGACCGAGCGGCCCGAGGGGGCGGCGGCGCGGGCGCGCCGCCGCCCCCTCGGCGCGAGGCGTGCGGCTCGCGCGGCTCTGGTAGAGTCGGACGCAGATCATCCGGTCGTGGTGCACACCCCTCGGCCGGGGCGGCGACGGGGAGGATGGGATGAGCAGCGACGTGATCGTGCAGATGGGGAGCGCCCCGAGCCGGCGCGCGGAGGCCGGACAGGTGGCCGGCACGTGGAGCGACCTGGGCAGAGCCGGCGGCAGCGTCACGACCGGCCTGCGCCACGCGCGCATCGACCCGGGCCGGCGCTCCACCCCGGTGCACGCGCACGACGCCGAGGAGGAGGTCTTCTACGTGCTCGCCGGGGGAGGCTTGTCGTGGCAGGACGGCAAGACCTGCGCGGTGGGCCCGGGTGATTGCATCGTGCACGTGGCCGGCGGCGCCGCGCACACCCTGATCGCCGGGCCGGAGGGACTCGAGGCGCTCGCCTTCGGCACCCGGCACGCCCCGGCGACGGCGCGGCTTCCGCGCGCGGGAGTCGCCTGGCTGGGCCCGATGTGGGTGGAGATCGGCGGCGAGCCACATCCCTGGGCGCGGGAAGCGGCCGCCGGGGAGCTCGAGTGCCCAGACCCCGGCGAGCGCTTCGCGAGCGTGGTCAACGTGGACCAGACGCCTCCCGTCGCCCGGGACAGGGGGGACACGCACGTCGTGCGCCGTGCCTTGGCGCGCAGCGCGGGCTCGCGCCTCACCGGCCTCAACCACGTGGTGGTGGAGTCCGGCGCGCTCAGCTGTCCGCCGCACGTGCACGCGGCCGAGGAGGAGATCTTCGTCGTGCTCGAGGGGGCAGGAACGCTCGAGCTCTATGCGTGCGGGAGCGAACCTCCCGGCCCCCCGGAACAGCATCCGCTGACGGCAGGCAGCGTCGTCGTGCGGCCTGCCGGCAGCGCCCTCGCGCACGCGCTGCGCGCCGGCCCCGGGGGACTCACCGTCCTCGCCTACGGCGAACGGCGCAGCGACGAGATGACCTTCTACCCGCGCTCGCGCAAACTCTCGTTTCGCGGGCTCGGTGTCGTCGGACGCTTGCAGCTTTGTGACTACTGGGACGGCGAGACGCCCGAGGGCTGAACCAGACCGGGCGCTCATCGGCAGCGGGAAGGCGCGGGCCGGCTCGCCGCCGATCTAATGCAGGCCCTTGCGCAGCACCTGCCACACGGCGGGGTCCTCCTGGCCCATCAGCCAGCAGAAGACGCCGCGGATGTGCGGGTGCCGTGCGCGCATCATGCGCGAGCTTGGCGGCGATGGCCCTCGCGTCCGGGAAGTAGGCGGTGTGGCGGCTCGCGCCGGTGCCGTAGTTGAGGACGAGCTCGCCTGAAACGGCTCGGCTCTGCCGAGGGTGATGCGCGGATCGGATGCGCTGGACGTCGCGCCAGACCAGGTCGGTCGTGGTCGCGCCGCGCCAGTCGCGTCCGTAGAAGCCGAGACCCATGAATACCTTGCCTGCCGGCACCTGCGTCTCGGCGAAGGTGAGGACGCGGTCCATCCAGCCCGGCGGCGAGAGCGGTCCCGGGCCGGACCAGGAGCCGGAGTAGTTGTAGGTCATGACGTGGAGCTCGTCGACCGCGCCCCCCAGGCGCGCCCAGTCCTGCGCGCGCGGTATGGACCAGGCGCCCGGCTCGCTGGTCTTGGGGAAGACGTCCACGGCGATCCGCCGGCCGTCGTGGTGGAGCCGGGCAGCCAGCTCCTCGATGAAGCGCGAGTAGCTCGCGCGCTCGCCGGCCGCGAGCGCCTCCCAGTCGACATCGACGCCGTCGACGCCGTTGGCGGCGCACCACCGGGCGACAACGTCGACGTGGCGTCGGCGGCTCTTCGCCGTCGCCAGGATCGCGGCCGCGATAGAGGGGCGAAAGCGGCGGGTCGCCTCGTCGTAGTCGGTCAGGGTCACGAAGACGCGGCAGTCCTCACGATGCGCGAGGGCGACGAAGCCCGGG